>CAKQQQ010000001.1 GCA_934271065.1 uncultured Clostridia bacterium
AATCGACAAAAACTGTTTTATCCCGACTATATCGTATCCGTGAACGGCGAAACGTGGATAATAGAAACCAAAGGCGGATTTGATAAAGCCGGCAACAGCGAAGATATTGATATTTTCTCGTCGAAGAAGTTTGAAGTGCTAAAAGCATATCTTGAAAAATACGGTCTGAAAGGCGGTTTTGTCCGTTTTGACAAAAACAGCGACGAACTCTGTATTTGTACGGATAACTACAGCGACGATATAACTTCCGACAGATGGAAATTGTTAGACGAGGTGTTTTGAATAAATCGGAATCTAAGATAAGCGGTGGTTGTGTTGATTTGTTTCATAATAAATGATATAATATAGATATATAGCATTGCGCCATATTATCTTTATAGGAGCTTATAATGAAGAACAAATATTACACCATTGAAAAGGATAGCAATCTCTTGTAAAAAATAAGCCGAAACTCCCAAGGGGGCCCTCTCGGCTTGCTTGAAAAAACAAAACGAACTCAAGAATGTTTCTCGGGTTCGTTTTATTCTTGTTTGGGGCACTACGAATAACGTAAGTTGAGCCGATGCGTTAATTGCGGATGAGTACTCGATAAATCGATAAAAAGTGCTATATAAAAATAAAAAAATGATTTATTTTGCCGGCGATCTGCTTTATAATGTTAAACAGAATGAGAACCATGAGCGGTTCTCTTTTGCCTATTTTTAAGTTTTTGACGGAGCACCGGGGACTTGTATGTGGATTACGATCAGAAAAGATGTAGATATCGAAGGCTTGCCGATATTTCAGAAAAAGTTTACTTTAAACGGCGATCTCGTCCGTTGTAAACTCAAAATAACGGCAACCGGAATTTTCGAGATTAAAATCAACGGACACGTTATTCCCGATCTGTTCATGCCGGGTTGGAGTAATTACGTTAAGTATATCGACGTGTGCGAGTATGATATTACGGAATATATCGTTAAAGAAAATACGATAAGCGTTACCGTCGCGAACGGTTGGTACTCGGGAAAACTCGGTTACGGAAACAGAACGAACGTTTTCGGCGATATGAAAAGACTCTTCGCAGAGATCGATCTTTCTTACGCTGACGGGAAAAAAGAGAAAATCGAGACGGACGAAAGTTGGGAATATTCCGTTTCCGACGTCGTTTCCGCAGACTTTTTCGACGGAGAAATAATTGATGCCACGCGGCGTTATAAAAAAGAAAAAGCCGTCTATAAGTCGATTGATTGCGATTTTGACGTTCCGTTTTCGATTTACGATCGCGAACCGGTGCGCGTCGTTAATGTGATCGAACCGCAAATAATTTATTCCGACGAAACAACCGTTCGTTACGATTTTGGCGCAAATTTTGCAGGTGTCGTCAGAGTGCGGGCAAAGGGCAGAAAGGGTAGCGTTTTAATTGCGAAATATGCCGAAATGCTGGATAAAAACGGCGAACTGTATACCGCAAATCTGAGGCGTGCGAAATGTACCGACGCGTTTGTACTTTCGGGAAATGAAGATCTGTTCGAACCGCTGTTTACGTTTCACGGCTTCAGATATGCAGAGCTGAAAAAAGAAGCGGACGAGATAATTATCGGCGTAAAAGGGCTTGTTATTTCACAGGACATAGATTATTACGGCAGTTTTGAATGTTCTGACGATACGATAAACGGCGTTTACGCTATGGCTTTGAACGGGCAAAAGAGCAATTTTATCGCTATTCCCACAGATTGTCCTCAGCGCGACGAACGTTTGGGCTGGAGCGGCGACGCCGAGGTTTTCTGCAATTCCGCAATGTTCAACGCCGATTGTAATAAATTTTTTAAAAATTACCTTAAAATGTTAAGAACGGATACTTTGGAAAACGGCAGAATACCGTCCATAGTTCCGTTGTATATGGCGGTTGCCGATAACACGGCAGGAGTGCCCGGGTGGGGCGATTGCATTGCGGTCATGCCGTATTTTCATTATCTGCATTACCGCGATAAAACGATAATAAAGGATAATTTGCCTGTCGCCGAAAAATGGGTGGGGTACTACCTTGCAAAAAGCGACGATTATCTGACTAAAATAGTGAATAATTTCGGGGATTGGCTGTCGGTGGACGGCAATACCGACGTAGACGTTATAAATCAATGTTTTTTCGGCTATTCCGCGTTGTTAGTGGCAAAAATGTGCAAAATTATCGGGCTTGACGATAAAAACGAAGAATATACGAAAGTTTACGAAAACTGCAAAAACGCTTTTCGCAAAAACTATTTTGTAAACGGAATTATAAAGGGCGATACGCAGACGGCATACGCATTTGCTTATGCGACAGGCTATATAAGTAAAGAAGAAACAAGAAAACGGCTTGTAGACCTGATACGTAAAAACGGCGGCGGGCTTACTACGGGCTTTATAGGCAGCAGGTTCATTCTTCCCGTGCTTTGCGATATCGGCGAAACCGAACTTGCGTACGAAACTATGGCTCGTACGGAATATCCGTCTTTGGGATATATGCTCAAAAACGGCGCAACCACCGTATGGGAACGTTGGAACGGTTACACTAAAGAAAACGGATTTGAAGATCCCGAAATGAACTCGTTCAATCATTACAGTCTGGGTTCGTGCGTAGAATGGCTTTATTCTTACGTTTTGGGCATAAAACTCTCGCCGTATACCGAAAAAGTCGTAATATCGCCCGCATTTTGCGAAAAACTTACCTATGCAAAAGGGTGTACCCGCGTTAAAGACGGCAATCTGCAGGTTTACTGGGAAATAAAAAATTCCGCCGCAGAACTTAAAGTCACGGCGGATGAAGGAGTAAATTACGAAATCGACTGTTCGGCTTACCGAGTTATATCCTGCGAGAAAAACGGCAACGAAACGACGGCTGTAATTGAAATTAAAAAACCCGAAGAATGAAAATTCATCGGGCATCGATACCGTTTTGCAGGCAAATAAAGCACTGCGTTAAACCGGGTTATTGATTATTTCTGAAAGAATTGCGATATTCCACGGGCGAAACGTGATATTTTTCCTTGAATTTGCGCGCGAAGAACGACTGATTGTCGTAACCGACTTTGGTTGAAACGGTAATTACGTTAATGTCGGTAGATGACAAAAGTCGCGCGGCATAGGAAATTCTGAGTTCCGTGATGTATTCGATGAGCGTTTTGCCCACATAGGTTTTGAACAACTTTATAAAGTGCGAGTGCGAATAAGAACTCAGTTTGATAACGTCGTTTATTCTCATCGAAAAAACGTCGGGATCGGAAATTTGTTGCAAGAAAGACAAAATGTTTTCGGGCAGTGTTTTTTCAAACTTATGCTCGATATAAAATCCGAGAAGATAATATACGATCGATGCGAGAATAGGGCTTAGATCTTTGTTGTTTTGCCCAAGCGGATCGAGCTTGTTTAAGCGCGAGTGAATCTCGTTGAACGTTTCCAGATTGAGTTTAACCACTACCGGCTTTTGTCTGTGCGAAAGCGTTTCGTACAGATTCGGTTGCAAAGTGTCGGCAATCTGCTGCATTTTTTCAATCGAAATACAAATGTCCCTACGTTTTATGGGTGTATCGGAAACGAATTGATGAATATGTTGTGGGCCGAGTAATAAAAAATCGCCCGGCATAAGCGGATATTCCGTGCCGTTCACTATATTTACGCCTTTACCATCCGTAGTAGAAGTAAATTCCCAATCGCTGTGTTTGTGAACGACGCTGTTGTCGGTCCACAAAAAAGTGTTAAGTTCGTTTGGTGCAAGTTTTGAAATTATCTTCTTAACGTAATCGTCTTTCATATTGTTATCATAGCGTAATTATTGTCGATTGTCAACTTTTTAACCAAAAAACGCGCGTAAAAACGTAAAAATAGCAAAGAAAGTGAAAACAAATCCAAGAAAGGCGAAGAAGAACGGCAAGAATAGCCGACAGGCAAAAAAAATAAAAAAACAGCGAATAGCGATAAATGTATGATTGAAAATGCAGCGTAACGCATGCTAATATTTTGGTGACGATAGAAGTAGTGGCAATCTTGCGTTTTTATCCTGATGACAAAAGGGCGCGCGGCTTACCCGAAAATACATAAAAAACGTAATCGATCAAACGTAATGCGGGCGGACGAATACACAAAAATCGTAAAAGGCATGCCTTTTGCTTGACAAAGCAACTTTGTCAAGCAGCGGGACTTATAATGCAAAAAATAAAAAATATTTAAGCAACATTATATAGAAGGAGCTTAACAAAAATGATGAAAAAACTCAAAACAATCGTTGCTACCATGCTCGCCGCGGTCTCGGCTTTAACTATGAGCGCGTGCGGCGGTGGCGGCAACAATTCCGCGAAAGAAGATCCCACTAAGACGTATCTTGACGTCGGCGTTTTCGACGCAGGTTTAGGTACGACTTATTTCGATGAATTGAAAAAAGATTTTGAAGCATATTATGCCGAAACTCCGTTTGAAGAAGGCAAAAAAGGCGTAGTTGTCCGGGCGCTTAAAAAAAGCACGGAGTTTAACCCCGCAAACCTTATCGGTTCTATGCAGAACTATGAACCGGTTATGTACGTTCTCGACCACGGAGATTACGAAGAGTTTACCAAAAAGAACATGTTCCTGGACGTAACCGACGTTATGACCGAGAAATATCTCGACAAAGACGGCAATATTGCCGCCGATACGGGTGAAACCGCAACTAAGTCCATTGAAGAAACTATGTACGACGGTTATTCGGACGTTTACAAGAAGAACGGACGCTATTATGCCGTTCCCTATATGCTTTCCACAACGGGTATAATTTATGACGCCGATTTGTTCGACGAAGCTAAACTCTTCTTCAAAAACGACGGCACGCTCGGTGCGACCGCAGCGGACGTCAAGGCGGGTACGGCTTCGGTCGGTCCCGACGGCGAGGCGGGTACTTCCGATGACGGTCTTCCCGCAACGTGGGGCGAGTTCCTTAAACTTCTCGATATGATCAGAAATAAGGGATATATTCCGTTTACTTGGGCAGAATCCCCCACGACGTATCAGCTTTCTCGTCTTTTTAACGCTTTTTGGGCAAATTACGAAGGATATGACGATTATATGCTGAACTATACGTTCAACGGAAAAGATAGTCAGTTCGATGATATTGACGAAAACAATTTCATTCAGCTTCTCGATCAGGAAGGCAGAAGAGCCGCTATAAAAGCCTTCTACGATATAACGAAGAATTCGGGCAACTATTCAGCTCAGGCTGTACCCGGCGGCGGCAACACGCATAAGGGTGCGCTGAGCGAATACGTTCAGAGTAAACGTTTCGGCAAAAGAATTGCCATGACGGTAGAAAACAGTTATTGGGAACAGGAAACCCGCGAAGTATTCGAAAGCGAACCGTCGCAGGCTATCAACGGATACGGCAAACGTAATTTCAAGTATATGCCTGTTCCTGAATTTGTCGGCGTTGACGGCATTACCGATCAGACCAATACCGAACGTATTCTTCCCGCTCAGTTTGCGGAAAGTTACGTATGCTTAAGCGCAAAAAACAAAAATAAGAATGCAGACGTTCAGGTAAAAATCGCCAAACTCTTCATTAAATTCATGCAGCAAAGATCTCAGCTTGTAAAATACACAAAAAATACCGGCTGCATCAGACCTTACAACTACGCCGTTACCGCTGAAGAAAAAGCGTTGTGCACTCCGTACACGCAGAGCCTTCTTACCTTTATCGAAGAAGGCGCAAGACTTGCGCCCAACCTTCTTTCGGCAACAAAACGCCGCGCATATAACGGCGAAATCGGTTTCCACGAAACCGATAACGGTTTTGCTTTCCGTGCAAGAGTAGGTAATTCGACCTATATGGATCCGTTCACTTATTTCTATCAGAATAAGAATAAAACCGTAGACAATGCGGTTACCGATATGACGACGACCATAACGGACTTCTTAAAGCGGGCAGGCGCAATCAGCTGATTAAACCGAAAAACAGTATATTACCGCGACGAAAAAATCGTCGCGGTAATATGGCTAAATAAGACGTATACTACGTTTGACCGTACTGCGGCATACACAATAAAAGACAGGCAAAGTTATGAGAGATAAACCTTCGTTATTAAGAAACGTCAAGTGGTTTTTTTACGACGTTAAAGTTAAATTACTCGGGCGGTTTGAAAAAAACAGAAAGCCTAAAGCATACAACAAAAAATTAGGGCAAAACGTATTTTTGTTTTTCTTTTTGCTTTTTCCGATAGCACAATTCCTTGTGTTTTACGTAGGCGTTGCCGCCAACACGTTAAAACTTGCGTTTCAGGTATGGGATGCCGACACTCAGACGTATTTCTTTTCGTTTTCGACGTTCGAGCGTGCGTTCAACGAGTTTTTCGTTACGGGCGAGATGTCGCTGCTTATAAAAAACTCGGCGATACAATTCGCGGCGGGTTTATTTATAGGCATGCCGATCCAAATTATGGTTGCGTACGTCGTGTTCAAACAGGTACCGCTTTCAAACGTATTTAAGGTAATGTTGTTCATGCCGAACATTATTTCAAGCCTTGTTTTCGTTATGTGCGCAAAAGTATTGGTGCAAAAAGGCTTACCGGTTTTAATGCACGATGAAGGATTGCGGCTTCTCAACCCGTATAATTCGTCAAGTTTTTATACGGTTCTGATTTTCGGAATGTGGATGAATTTTGCGGGCGGTCTTATCATTTATCTTTCGGCTATGTGCAGCATATCCAAAGATATTATGGAATACGGTCAGCTTGAGAACATGTCATCTTTCAAAGAGTTCCGGTACGTCGTTCTTCCGTCCATATTCCCGACCATCGTAACTTATATAATCGTCGCCATTGCCGCATTCTTTACCAACTACGGGCATTTTTACTCGTTCTACGGCGGAGAAGGCAGCGGTATGCAGGTTTATATGACGCTCGGCTTGTACTTCTTCAAAAAAGTAGCGGGCGGGTTAAACACGCCGATGAGCGCGCTTCGTTCGGAATATCCTATAGTTTCCGCTTCGGGTATACTGTTCACGGCAATCGTAGCGCCCATAACTTTCTTAACCAAGCATTTGCTTGAAAAATACGGACCGAGCGAGGATTAAAATTATGAGTATCGGAAGAAGAAAAAAAATTGCTCGCAAAATGGACGCGTTCCAGATAGTGCTTTACGTCATCGTGGCTTTTTATTGCTTGTCGATGGTGTACGTGTTGTTTTTCGGGCTTATAAATTCGCTTAAATCTTCTACGGATTACCAGTGGCTCAATCCTTTCGGGTTTCCGCATTCGGAGGCGGGCGGCTGGCAGTTCAAAAACTATATCAACGTTCTGAGCGAGTTTAAGGTTTCGAGCATGAGTATGGGCGGCAACGAAATAGGTCTTTGGCAGATGTTCTTGAATTCGCTGCTGTATGCCGTTTGCATGGCGCTGTTTAATATGGCTACTCAGATAATGGTGGCGTACGCTACGGCGAAATACGATTTTAAATTGAAACCCGTGCTTTACGGCGTTGCCGTAATAGTTATGCTGCTTCCCATAATCGGATCTCTTGCGTCCGAAGTACAGATGGCGAATACTTTCAAATTTACGAATAACCTGCTTGGTATTTGCCTTATGAAATGTAAATATGCGGGGCTGTATTTTCTGGTGTTTTATGCAACGTTCAGGAGTGTTTCCTGGACGTACGCCGAAGCCGCTCAGATTGACGGCGCGGGGCATTTTAAAATCTTTATACAAATCATGCTTCCGCTTATAAAGAGTACGGCTTTCGCGGTGTTTATATTGTTGTTTATAGAATATTGGAACGATTATTACACTCCGATGATATTCCTGCCTCAAGCCCCCACGATGTCTTACGGTTTGTTTGTATTCCAGACAGATAACGGGGCAAGCGTTCCGATTCAACTTGCGGCTTGTCTGTTGACTTGTTTACCGATTCTCGTTCTTTTCGTTGTGTTCAAAGATAAAATCATGGGCAACGTAACGATGGGCGGAATTAAAGGTTGATTACCGATAGGAGAATTAAATGATGAAGAAAAAAATATCGTTGATAAAAGCGTGCGCGCTGATCTTTCTGAGTTGCGCGTTGGTTTTCTGCTCGGCGGGGTTAGTGCTTAATGCGCGCGCCGAAAAAAAACAAATCAAGTCCGTAACGATAACGATTGATTACGGCGATTACGACGGTAAAGATCTGCCAAGCGGCACGGTCGGCAAGTCGTATCCCGTATTTGCGTACGATGCCGTAGATAACGCGGGCAATCCCGTATCGGACGTGCGCGTTACCGTTAAAAACCCGAACGGCGAGATCGTTCCGCAAAAAAACGGTAGATTCGAAACCGCGATAATGGGCGAATATACGGTTTCCTATGTTGCGATAAGCGGAATTGTAAGTGCGGAAAAAACAATTAAAATCAACGTTGAAAAATATACCGATACAATGAGTTATAACGCCACTAACGAAAATATTCCGACAAGCGGTAACACGGGCAACGTTATTTTGGCGAACTTCGGCAGTTTCTCGGGAGGGGTAGGCGATCTTTCGTTTGAAACCGTCTTAAAATTCGGCGGGAAAGACGTCGATTTTACCGAAACCGAAAAAGGTATTTCTTTTATACCGGAAAAGAGCGGAGAGTATTCTCTCGTTTATTCGGCGTACGATTTCCTTGCCGATAAAAAATCGGCAGAAAAAACCATAACCGTTACCGACAGCGATATTCCCGTAATGCAAAAGCCGTCTGTAACTTCCTTGGCTATTGCGGGCGAAACGCTCGAATTGCCGCTTCCCGACGGCGTTTTATACCGTAACGGCGCAAAATATTATCTGCCCGTAAGCGTTTATTACGACGGAGTCGAAGTCGGTTCCGATATGCATGTCAAAGACCTTAAAGCAGGCGAACACACCGTTAAATACGAATGTGTAAATCCGCTGGATTCAAACAAAAAGATCGAATATACTTTCAATCTTACGGTAAAAGATAAAAAGCAAGCGTTGGGCTCGCGCCTTTTCGATAATTATTTTGATTTTAATAATTGCGAACCGTTCACGACCGCAGACAACGCATACGGAGTACGCGTCGGTTCGGGTAATGCGTCTTTTGCTTTCTCTCGCATGATTCCGTTAGAATTCATCAATTTCGATATAAGCACGAAAGACGGTTTGGCTGCATACGGCGAGATTTACATGGTCATAACCGACAGTAAAAATGCAGACGATTGCGCAAAAGTAAGAATAAAACGTCTTTCGTCGTACAACGTGCTTAGCATTTCTTACGACGACAAAACTCGTTCTCTGGTCAATTCAAGCGATAAATCCGTACTCGGACAGATAAAATCTTACGCCGACGGAAGAACGTTCGAAGGTTTTAAGAGCGGCAAGGCGTATATTTCTTTTGAAGTTAAAGGCGTTAAGAAACAAGCCGAATTCACGTTGACGAAAGTTGCTTCAACCGTCATAACCGCCGATTCTCTCGACTATGCTCCGCCCGTATTTTTTGCAGATAACGATTTTCGTTCGGCATACGTTTCGTATATCGGCCATTCGGTATATCTGCCCGAACTTAAAGCGTTCGACCTTCTCGAAGATAATATCGGGGTAACGCTTACTATTTTCGATGAAACCGGTACTATTTACCAAGGTAAAGGCGGCTATACGTTCAATATAACGAAGAGCGGAGAGTATTCCTGCCGATATGAAGCTATCGATTCTTACGGCAACAGAAAGAGACAGGACGTAAGCATAACGGTAGGAGATCAGGTTTCGCCCGTAATTAAAGTGTCGGGTATCAAGGCAAGAGTAAACGTAGGCGAAGAGATCGTTTTGCCCGAAGCGGAAATCAGCGATAATAATACGGCAACCGAAAGAATTACAAGTTACATTTATGTTTTAAGGGGCAATAACGAGAAAAAACTCGTAAGCGGATCTTACAGGTTCGATGAAGCGGGCAAATATATAATCCGCTACGTCGCGTACGATAATAATCAGAACTACACCGTTGTCGAATTCACGGTAATCTGCAAATAAGGGGTTAATAGAATGAAAAAAATATTGATTTTCGCTTTATGCGCCATGACGGTTTTCGGCTCGGTTTTTTCGGCGGGTTGTAAAGGTAATAATACTCCGTCCGACGACGCGGTCGAAGAAAAACCCACGGTTATCGGCGAAGAGCCAGTTTCGTTCGGCGATACAGACGAATATCTTGTTAAAGACGGCGCAAGTTCTTACAAAATAGTTGTGAGTTCGGACGCGGGCAAGGTGGGAAAATACGCCGCCGAAGAACTTAAATATTTCATTGAAAAATCTACGGCGGTAAGCCTGCCGATAGCGACCGACGCAGAAGTTTCTTATAACAACGACGGCAAATACATTTCCGTCGGCGAGAACAAGCTGCTTGCCGCACAAAAAGATATAACGGTCGATTACGAAGAACTTGGCGAGAACGGCGTTACCGTAAACACCAAGGGCAACTGCGTATATCTGTCAGGCGCAACCGAAAACGGCACGCTTTTCGCGGCTTACAGATTTTTGCATTATCAGGTAGGTTATAACGCCTATGCTTACGACTGCGTAGAAGTCGATTATTATAAAACGTTAAAACTTAAGAATATAAGTTATAAGCACGTTCCGTCGCTCGGTCTTACTACCGCGGAAGACGGAGAGCTTTCGGGCGAAGACAAGGTTTCCAAGGCTATGCGTATGTACGTCTATGCGTCGAAAAACGGCGGTTACGATTTTTACGGCAATTTGTATAACGGACTCTGGTGCCATACCACGCCGTATATCGTAACGACAACGCTCGATGCCGATCGCGTAAAAGCCGCCGAGTCCGAAGAAAAAGCCGTTAAACTCAGCGAGTTAAAAGCAGCTCTTTGCGAAACTTATAATTACAAAGAAGAAAACGGCGAACTCGTCCCCGATGAAAACGCAGACGAAGCGGGGTATTCAAACTTTATGAAAGGTTTTGATAAAGCCGTTTCAACGCTTTTCTCGTCGACGTTAACGTATCAGGAAAGCATAAATATCGAAGTTCTTAATCTTTACCACTACATTTACGACAGAAAGAGAAATATCGTTCCGGAGTACGTTCGTAAGACGACCGTAAACGATAAAGGCATAACCGTAGACGTAATAGAAAACGGCAACTACGTTTACGAAACCGACGCGGACGGCAATCCTATCTTAAAAACCGACGAGAGCGGTAAACCCGTTTCGGACGTAGCCGGTTTTATCGCATACGAAAAGGGCTGGAACGCCGCATACGAAAAAGGAAATTACCATATCGGCGACGAATGGCAAAGAAAAGTTAAAAGTATAAGACTTTGGAATAATAATCAAGTTTGTTATTCCAAGCAGGAAGCTATCGACCTTGCGTCTGACAAGCTTATAAACAATTATATAAACACCGCAAGCGGTCCGTATCTTATGCTCGGCGTAACCGACGGCATCGGTTCGTGCGATTGCGACGAATGTAAGGAAAACGAAACTTTATACGGCGGCGCGGCGGGCGTGCAGATGCGCTTTATGAACGCCGTTGCCCGCAACGTTGAAGCGTACATGGATGAAAACGGAATAAATAAAACCGTTTATCTCGTAGCGTTCGCGTACTATTCATACCGTCAACCGCCCGTAAAACTCGTTAACGGCAAATACGTCGCGGTAGACGAAAGCGTTATTCCCAAAAAGGACGGAAAGGTAAGAGTGGGCGTTATGTATACGCCTATCGAAGCGTGCTATACGCACCCCATAAGCGACGAAGTCGAAACGTGTGACAAAAACGCGCAGATCGCCGAAGAAATGAAAGCATGGGCTTCTATTACGGACTATCTTATGATGTACTCTTACGGAACGAACTTCCAGGCGTATAAGTATCATTTCAACAACTGGTCGCATATCGGCGATTCCATAAGATTTTACGAAAAGTGCGGTCTTAAGTATTATTTTGAACAGACGTGCGCTCAAAACGATATATCGCCTATGTCGTCAATGCGTGCTTACGTCCGTTCAAAACTCGCTTGGAACTCGGCATATAACACGCAGGATCTTATCGACGAATTTATCGAACACTACTATGGCGACGGCGCGGAAAGCGTAAAACAGTATTTCGGCGCGGTTATGGAAAACTTTGAAAGAATTTACACTATCGACGGCACGGAAGATCATGACATTTATTACAGCAAGATTACTAACAACGAAAGTTGGACGCGTTTGCTCGTAAAAGAACTTCAAAGCTATCTCGAAAAAGCCGATTATAAAATTGACGTGGGCAGTTCCAATCGGAAAGACGTTTATAAAGAACGTGTTTTCAGAGAGTATTTCCTGCTTAAAGATTGCGAATATATGAAATATTCGGGGTATCTCAACCGGGAAGAATACGACGAACTCGAACGCCTCGTAATGTACGGACGAGAAAAATATAATGCTTATTTGAGCACGGAGAAAACAAACAATGGTTAAATCGAAAAGAATAATAAGTTTGTTAATTGCCGTAATCGCGGCGCTCGGCGTATGTTTTTTAACCGCTTGCAATACCGCGACCGGCGACGGCGGCAAAGCTGACGGCAAAATCACCTATAGCTTTGCGATAAGCAAAACGGCGGTCACGCTCGAAGCGGGGCAGAGCGAAAAACTGGAATGTCGCTATGGCGACAAAAAGATAATTTTTTCAAGTTCCGACGATAAAATCGCAACCGTTTCCGACAACGGAACCGTCAATGCGGTTTCCGCGGGCGTAGCGTATATCACCGCTAAAGCCGACGGCGTTGACGGAGCGGAAAAAATGTGTAAAGTTACCGTTGTCGAGTATGAATATTCGGTTAAAATCAACCGCGAAGAAAGCATTACGGCGGTAATAAAGGACAAAGCGGTTACGCTCGATTTTGTCGCTATCGTATACAAAAACGACGAAAAATCCGATCTTATCGTAAACTTTACGGTAAATCCCGATGGCGCAAACCTTGTTGTCGGCGGTAACACCGCAAGAGTTACTTTCTCTGCGACAGGCGAATATACGGTTAAAGCGGAATATGCGGGAAAAACCGCAACCGTAACGGTAAAAGTCGTAAACAGCGTCGCATAAGTGGGGGCGAAAATGATGAAAAAGATCTGTATTGTTTTATTGTCGCTCATATGCTGTTTATCGCTGGCGGCGTGCTTTACGTCAGGCGGCGAAGATAAACTCAAAGCGGAGAGCAACGTTATTCTCGTTGACAGAGAAATAACCGTCTGCGTCGGCGAAACGTACACGTTCGCACCTACGGGCGCAGAGAGTTTCGGTTACTCTTCTTCAAACGAAAAAGTGGCGAAAGTTACAAACAACGGCGTGGTTACCGGCGTAGCCGACGGTACTGCGTTTATAGACGTATCCGCGGGCGAAAAGGCGGTAACGTGCAAAGTCAACGTTATCAAAGCCGAAAACTATATCCGTCTTAACACAGAGGGCGTTACCGTTGCCGCGGGCGGCGACGTAACCCTTACCGCCGAGTTAATAATCAACGGCAAAGTAAAAGGCGATGAAGTTACGTTCGCTAAAAACGGCGAAGATATTACGCTTAAACAAAACGGCAAAAATTCCGTAACCGTTTCGGTTGCTAAAACGGGCAACTACGTCGTAACCGCAACGTGGGGCGATTTGAAAGCGCAATGCGTTATAAAGGCGGTCGCCCTTAACGCAAAAACGCTTGCAAAGCCGGAAATTTCGGTTGAAAACTGCAAGACGGTTAAATGGAACGCGGTCGCAAACGCAAGCGCATATACGTATAGCGTAAACGGTGGAGAATGGGTTAAAATCACAAACACTTCGTTTGACGCCGCAAGCATAACCGACGGATTGAAATATAACGACGAAGCGATTTTTGCCGTAAAGGCAACGTCGGGCGAAAGCGATTTTGACTATATCGACGGTTTACCCGCCTCGATCGAATTTTCGCACGAATACGCTATCACGGTTATTGAAGAATATACTTGCGCAAAAGCAGGCAAGGTCAGCGTTAAATGTTCGGTATGCAATAAGGAATATACGGATAACGCATTCCTTGCAGACCATAACATGGTAGACGGCGCGTGCACCGTTTGCGGTTTACAACAAACCCAAAAGGTTATTTACCGTTACGACGAAAAGAACGATTGTTATTTCGTTGCCGGAGCGGACGCGGGTTATGACAGCGAGAATCTTTATATTCTTGCTAAATATAACGACGGCAAGAACGGCGAAAGACCTGTAAAATATATCGGTTACGGAGCGTTTGCCGCAAACAAAACGATTAAACGCGTTTACCTGCCCGAAAGCATGACCGAATTTACCGATAAAGACAACAGCTTTAACAAAACGAAAAAGGACGGCAAAATGGTAAGCAGTCCGTTAAGAGGCACCGTTTTCGATAATTGCAGTAATCTCGAATTTGTTTCGATGCCCGGCATAACCGTTTTGCGCGACGTTGCCGACGTTGCGTACGCACATTGGAATTTCAGGGATTGTTATAACCTTAAACAAGTCGTAGTCGCAAACGGGTTCGATAACTACGGCGCAACCTTTATGCGTTGGGTAAACACGCCCGACAACGCCGAAAATCAGACGGACATTTACGTTTTCGGCGAGAAGGTAACCAAACTTTGCAACGACAGTTACCCGATAGGTTACGACTTAGGTTTCGGTAACAACACCTTGCTTACGGGCGACGTGTTCTATTACGACGAAAACTCTGCCGATTGCTATAAATGGCATTACGCCGATGACGGAAAAACCGTTGTAAGCGGCGGCAAGCACGTTTTCAATAATAAGCACAAATGCAAAAAGTGCGGCGCGATGAACGACTTCGGCGTCAACTACGGCTATTACGAGGGTAAAGATATAGACGGCGTAACCGATATTAAAACCTATTACGTTGCCGATAACAGAACGCTTAATCAGGCAGAGATAGTTATTTTAGACGAATATACCGACGGCGTTCACGGAACTTTGCCCGTAACGTTTGTTAAAAACGAAGCCTTCGCGGGTAATCCGTCGATAAAGCGCGTTACGCTTTCCGAAAACGTAACAAGGCTCGACGGCGGCGTGTTCCTGAATTGCCCGAATCTCGAATACGTTTCGATGACAGGCATTACAAACATGCATTTTATAAACGTCAGCAATAAGATGTTTTACGGCGACGGCGTAAACACGGGCAATAACTTCCTCGATTGTTACAACCTTAAAACGCTTATCGTAAACGAAAAGTTCAATCTTTACGAAAAACCGGATGCACAGCAGTTCTTAGGCAGGGGTAGCGGCGTAATCCCCAAAATAGATATTTATTCCATTGGTTCTATTGAAACAAGCAGTATAAACGCTGCGCCTAACGGTCAGAACAATCTTTTAACGGGCGTTGTATTCTATAAAGGCGCGCTCGATACATGCAGAAGATGGACCGAAGATGACGGCATGATTGAAGTCTCTGCAAGAGAACACGACTTCGTAGACGGCGTTTGTTCGATTTGCGGCGAAAAAAACGCAATGGGCGTTATATACAAATATAACGATATCAAAAAGGTGTATTACGTTGCCGGTTATACCGGAACAAGTTCAATCGTCAATGTGTTCGATACCTGGAACGACGGCAAAAACGGCGAAAAAGCGGTTAAATACGTTGAATTCAAAGCATTCAGCGAAAATAAAACCATAACAAAAGTAGTTCTTCCCGAAAGCATAGACAGCTTGGAGGGCAGTGCGTTCCTCGGCTGTACTAATCTCGAATACGTTTCAATGACGGGCGTTAAAACAATGAACTGGGCTTCGGTTTATAACAATAAAGACGGCGACAACAACTTCCGTAATTGTAACAAACTGAAATACGTTGTAATCGGCAGCGAGTTGAGCGCGAACTGCGGACAATTCAACACAGAAAAACTTCCCGCCGTGCTTACGCTCTGTTTGTACGTTGACGGTGCTGACGGAGCTGTAAATCTCGCCGGCAATAACGCGTTGTGGACGGGTAATATCTTCTATAAAGGCAATTCATCCGAGTGCGGCAAGTGGAATTATAACGCCGACGGCGAAATCGTTTCCACATCTCACGACTTTGTAAACGGTAAGTGCTCAAACTGCGGAATATACGATACCGCCGGCGTTAAATACGCGTATAACAGCGAAAAACAGGTTTATTATGTGACGGGTTGCGATGCAAACGTTACCGAGATAATCGTTCTTTCCGCATACAGTGACGGAATAAACCCCGAAAAACCGGTGAAATACGTTGAATTCAAAGCATTCAGCGAAAATAAAACCATAACAAAAGTAGTTTTTCCCGAAAGCGTAGACAGTTTGGAAGGCAGAGTCTTCTGGGGGTGCGAAAATCTCGAGTACGTTTCGATGGCGGGCGTCACTAACCTTAAATATGCAAGTCCGTACGGCGGAGAAAGAAACAACAATTTCAGAAACTGCTTTAAACTCAAAACCGTTATTGTAAGCAACGCTTTGTATTCCGACGTAGGTCAGTTCGGTTGCGCGCCAACTGATCCCGGCAACAAAAAAATACTTGATTTTTACGTGGTCGGCTCAAGCGGCGCGCCGTCGCTCGATTACGAAACGGCGGACGCTAACAATCTTTGTTCCGGTAAAGTTTATTACTACAGCGAAAACGAAAAGGCGGGCTGTTGGCATTACGTAAACGGGGTAGTTACAAAGTGGTAAGATCGATAATGTTATTCAAAAGAGCAATCGCTTTGATAACTGTGATTATTTCGGTAATATTCGTTGTTTCTCTCGGGGGTTGCTTCTGGGGCGACGGCGAAACCGAAAGCGAAATCGTTTTTATGGTTATATTCGATTCGGCGGGCGGTACGAAAGTTGAATCGGTAACGGTCAAATCGGGTGAAAAAATACCCGAACCGCCCGAGCCGAAAAAGTCGAATACAAAGCAACAATACGTTTTTAAGGGCTGGTATATAGGAGACTCGAAGTGGGATTTTAAAAACGAAATCGTAACGGGTGATATTACCCTTACGGCAAAATGGGAACTAACAGGTGATTTCACCGTTGGATTTTAGATGAATTAGGAGGATTTTATGAGAAATTACAACAAACCCGACGTCGAACTGATATATTTCAGCGAAGACGTCGTAACTGCAAGCCTGCTCGGTAAAGATAACGACGGGGACGACCGGATTTGGGATTTTTAAGAGGAGAAAGAAAGATGGGTAAATTAGGGAAAAGATTAGCTATAGTTATACTCGCTGTTTTTGCTTCTTTATTAACCGTTGCGGCAACGGGCTTTACAACGAAAGCGAAAGCGGCTGATATTATACTTGACGGCGAAACCTTTGAAATAGCAGATAAAGTCTCGCTGAAACTCAACGAAGACGGCGGTATGCGTTGGATTTTAAGGGTAAGCGATAACGTGTATAACTACGTTAAAGATACGAACGGCGTAGAAATGGGTTTTGTAATCGCGCCGAAAGCCCTTATGGATAAGGCGACGGACGGCGATTATTACGGAATGGCTCAGAAAATACTTATTCCGATTGATATTGCGAAAGGCTATCAGGACACGGGAACGGCCGATACCGACTGGTATTTCAACGGTTGCGTTGTAAAAATGAACGACGTAAACCGCAAATACGATTACACTGCGGCGGCTTATATAAAGAGCGGCGATACGGTTTTAAAACAGACGGCAATCAATACGAATTCGGTAAACAATTTCTATAACGTTGCGAACAAGTCGATACTTTATTCGGGCGAAGACTATTCCGAAAAAATGCTCGGACTTAAAAGTTACAACTGGCTCGGCACGGAGGAGTTTCCCATAAAGGTAGAGACCGCCGATCAGTATAATTCGCTCGTTGGAAAAATAAACGCGGAAAGAGATTTTTCTGCTAAGATTATCGAAATCGGCAAATCTGTAGACAGAAGCGGAGCAACGCTCAATGACGGATACGCTCTGCCGGCAGGTACGAGAGAGGTGTGCGACGGAGACGCTCACGTATATACGGACGGAAGGTGCGTAAACTGCAACAAATTGCAAACGGTAGGTGTTCAATACCTTGAAAATGCAGGCGTATATTATGTGGCGGGTTATACGGGACACGACAAAGAAGTTTACGTATTGAGCGAATATAACGGAAAGCCTGTAACGTTCGTTAAAAATTCGGCTTTCATCGATAACCGCGTAATAACGAAAGTCGTATTCCCCGAAAGCGTAAAGAGACTTGATGGCAGCGTATTCCAAGGCTGTTTGAATCTCGAATACGTCTCGATGACGGGAGTCGAAGAACTCACATCCGAAAACCTTTCGAACAGCGGAATTTACGGCAGCGAAGTATTTTCGACGAACAACTTCCTTAACTGCGAAAAACTCAAAGTAGTTATAGTAGGCAAAAAGTTCAAGATAACGGATAATCACTTCATAAGGCATGACGAAAGCCTTGCCGCAGGACTTGCGGATATTTATATGAGCGGCACAAAAGCCGAATGTGAGTTTATTTACAATCCTGCGGACAGAAACGAGCACCTTTCGGGCGTTGTGTACTATCAGGGCGATTTAAGCCGCTGTCAGGAATGGAAGTTCAATGCCGACGGAACTATTTCGACTTCCGCGAAGTCGCATAATTACGTTGATAATAAATGCGTCAACTGCGGAGATTACGAAACCCACGGCGTATCTTATCTTTACGACGAAGCGAAAGAGTGTTATTATGTAGGCGATAATAAGTCGCTCAACGTCTCGGTAGTTAAAATACTTGCGAAATACAACGACGGAATGCACGGCGAAAAAGACGTAACCTATGTCAAAAATTCGGCTTTCATCGATAACCGCGTAATAACGAAAGTAATATTGCCCGATAGTGTCAAGAGTTTAGACGGCGGCGTGTTCCAAGGGTGTAGTAATCTTGAATACGTTTCTATGACGGGGATTGAAAACCTTGATTATAACGGAAGCGAGTTAGGGTACGGTACGGACAGAGGTAACAACTTTATGAACTGTACCGCATTGAAGTACGTTATCCTAAGCCCTGCGTTTACGACGAATTGTCAACAGTTCTTCTTAAACGGAGGCAACCCCGAAAAAGCGATACTCGATATTTACGTCAATGCCGCGAGCGGAACTCCGAATTTCGGCGGAGCGAATACAAACTTACTTACGGGCAATATTTACCATAGGGTAGACGATACCGCGACCGTAAAATGCTTGCAGTGGAAGTATGGAGCAGACGGCGAAATCGTAAAAGGTGCAAGCAGTCACATTTTCGTAGACGGCATTTGCTCCGAGTGCGGCGAAAAAGACGCCATGGGCGTTATATACAAATATAACGATACCAAAAAGGTGTATTACGTTGCCGGTTATACCGGAACAAGTTCAATCGTCAATGTGTTCGATACCTGGAACGACGGCAAAAACGACGAAAAGCCTGTTAAATTCGTAGGATTCGAAGCATTCAGAAATAAAACCATAACAAAAGTTATTCTTCCCGAAAGCGTAGACAGTTTGGAAGGCAGAGTCTTCTGGGGGTGCGAAAATCTCGAGTACGTTTCGATGACGGGCGTCACTAACCTTAAATATGCAAGTCCGTACGGCGGAGAAAGAAACAACAATTTCAGAAACTGCTTTAAACTCAAAACCGTTATTGTAAGCAACGCTTTGTATTCCGACGTAGGTCAGTTCGGTTGCGCGCCAACTGATCCCGGCAACAAAAAAATACTTGATTTTTACGTGGTCGGCTCAAGCGGCGCGCCGTCGCTCGATTACGAAACGGCGGACGCTAACAATCTTTGTTCCGGTAAAGTTTATTACTACAGCGAAACCGAAGTATCCGGCTGCTGGCATTATGACGAAGGCGGCATGCCTATACTCTGGAACTAAAAACTAAAAGGATAAAAGCCCCGTTCGGCTGTCATCGGGCGGGGCAATTTCTAACTATCGGAACGGGTTTTATTTTCGATGAAAAACATAATCGATTATTCATATCTCTTAAAGACGAGTTACAAAAACGGATTTATATGGAGCGAAGCTTTCAATGCGGCGTTAAGTTGCGGCGGCGAAATACGTATTCCGAAAGGCATTTATTATATAGACAAGCCGCTTATATTAAAATCGGGTACGAGCATCGTTGCCGACGAAAAAGCCGAGATAATCCTTATAAAGGGAGTGAAAACTTTGCTTTTAAGAAACAAAAACGTTATAATCGGCTCGGATATTAAAATTGCCGACGACGCACCCGTTGACGATGATATAACCGTTTGTGGCGGCGTATGGGCGGAAGAGAACGTGGAAAGGCTCGGCTACGGCGCATCGGGTTGTTTTGACGAAAACGATTCGTGTAAAGGCGTTTCCACTTGCTTTTTATTCAGCGGCGTAAATAATCTTACGCTTAAAAATATCGTTTTCAGAAACACCGCGGGTTTTGCCTGCCAGATCGGCAGAATTAACGGTTTTTTAATAGAAAATATCGCCTTCGAGAATTGTTTTGCCGACGGTTTGCACGTAAACGGCGGCGTCAGAAACGGCGTTATCAAAAATCTTTCGGGGTATACCGAAGACGATCTTATCGCGCTTAACGCATACGATTGGGATAACTCGAGCATAAATTTCGGGTGCATAGAAAACGTCGTAGTTGACGGTGTAAAAAGTATAAACGGGGCGAGCGCGCATAAATCTTTCAGAATTCAGCCGGGCGTTTATCCGTATAAAAACGGCGAAAAGGAAGATTGTTACATTAAAAATCTCGCCGTTAGAAACGTTTCGGGCGTAACAACGTTCAAAATGTATCTTCAAACGCCCGCGTATACCGAACTACCCGAAAAAAACGTCGGAGTAGGGCGGATAGAGAACGTTTGCTTTGAAAACGTTACGGCGGATACCACTTCGCCGCTCGATAAACAGCCGAACTACTTAAACGGAGACAGGGTGGCGGGCAATTTTGCAACTTTTGAAATCGGTTCGAATCTTAAAAACATGCGGCTTTGCAACGTTTCGGTTAAACTCGATAAGCAAAAATATCCATGCTCGTATCTCATAACCGTCGGACCTAAGTCACAGTTTATAAAAGAAAAGCATCTCGAACTGTTCGATCCGTATGTTTGTGCGACTGCGGAAAACGTTACTTACGATAAAATATTCATAAACGGCGAGGAAATCGATGATTTATCGCCGTTTATAAAACAAGTTGAATTCGATAATCTCTATCCGTCCGCTTTGCCGTTCGGAAAAGGTAAAATCATATCGGTTTCCAAGGAGAAAAAACAATGAACAAAGGCAGATTTACTATTCCTACGGACGAAAGTTTCGTTGATGGCACTAAGATTATAGCCGAAAAATGGGGTGCGGACGCCGTCCGCGATTGCGACGGAACAAAACTTCCCGAAAACCCCGGGCAGTTCGGTAAAGTGTATAACACATATTTCGTTGTTCGCGGCGATAACGAGTGGGCGAGAAAACACCCCGAGGAAGCGCAGCGTATTTTTTTGCTTTCAAACCGCAATTTAGCCACCACCGATACGCTTGAGATCGATATAATGCAGGGCTTTTTAAGGGACGAGTTCGATCCCGACGAAACCTATATAAGCCTTTGGGAAGTGTACGACAGAACGACGGGCAAAAAACACGAAAAGTGGGGCTATAAGTCAGTTAACGGCATTGTTACGATAGAAAACGCAACGCCGTTCCACGAATATACGGTAACGTTTCTGGCGCGCGTAACCTGGCACCCCGTGCAGATTTACAACTACCTTACCAACGAATGGACTTGCGAAAAACAACTGACGTACGATCCCGCTTTCCCCGCAACTAAAAAATATATAGTCGAACACATGAAAAAGTGGTGCGATGAAAACCCTGAAACGAGCGTCGTTCGCTTTACCACGTTTTTATATCAGTTCACGCTTATTTTCAATAATCTCGGCAAGGAAAGGCAGGTCGAATGGTTCGGCTATGCGCAGACGGCTAACCCTGTGCTTATTTCCGATTTTGAAAAGGAAAGCGGCATAAAACTCACCGCCGAAGATTTTGTAGACAGCGGATATTATAATAACTGTTTCAGAAACCCCACCGATAAATTCAAAAAATATATGGATTTCGTCGAGCGTTTCGTAAGCAAAACGATTGGCGAACTTGTCGATATTTGCCACAGTTACGGCAAAGAGGCGATGATGTTTTTAGGCGACGACTGGATCGGGTCGGAACCTTACGGCGAGCATTTCAAGGATATGCATTTGGACGCTGTTGTCGGTTCGGTCGGCGGCGGCGTAACGGTAAGAATGTTATCGGAAATTCCGCATGTAAAATATCACGAAGGTAGGTTTTTACCATACTTTTTCCCGGATACGTTTTTTGACGGCAACGAACAAGGTGCTTTGGACGAACTTAATAAAAACTGGCTTACCGCCCGCCGCGCGATAATGCGTAAACCTATCGACAGAATGGGTTTCGGCGGCTATTTAAGTCTTGCCGCAAAATTCCCGAAATTCGTTGACAGAGTTGCAGAAATCGCCGACGAATTCAGAAGTATTTACGACGCGGTAGACAATAAAAAGCCTTACTGCCGTCTTAAAGTGGGACTTTTGAACTCGTGGGGTAAAAAGCGCAGTTGGATGAGCCATATGGTCGCGCACGAGCTTTGGTATCAGCAAATTTACTCCTACCAGGGCATATTAGAGGCTATTTCCGGCTTGCCTGTCGATATAGAATTCTTAAGTTTCGACGACGTTAAAAACGGCGTTACTCAACCTGTAGACGTACTTATCAACGCGGGCGACGCATACACGTCGTTCTCGGGCGGAACTGAATGGCTCGATGAAAAATTGCAAACCGCAATAAGAAAATTCGTATATAACGGCGGCGGTTTTATCGGCGTCGGCGAACCCACCGCTTGCGAAGGAAACGGAAGATATTTTCAACTTGCCGACGTTTTGGGCGTAGACGAAGAGATCGGTTTTACTCTTTCCAACGACAAATATAATATAACGAAAGTCGCGCATGAACTTACCGACGGACTTAGCGGCATAGATTACGGCGAAGACAAAAAGAATATTTACGCGCTCGACGGCACGAAAGTGCTTGATATTACGTTCTCCGATCGTTTCAAACGTAACGTAAACGTCGGCGAAGTAAAAATGGCTGTAAACGAATACGGCAAGGGCAGAAGTTTTTATATAACCGGTATTCCTTACAGTTTTGATAATTCAAGACTTCTTTATAAGGCAATGTGCTGGGCGGCGAATAAACCGCTTAACGTGTGTTTTGCGACTAACGTCAGCGTAGAATGTAACTATTATGAGTCAAGCGGAAAGTATGCATTGGTTAACAACAGTAACGAAAAACAGACGACGGAATTCTACGATAAGTCTGGCAATAAATCGATTATCGAACTGAAATCTATGGAAATTAAATGGATAAAAGAATAACGAGAACCGAAAACTGGGATGAAGGACTACCGCTCGGCAATGGCTTTACGGGCAGTATAGTATATGGCGGCATAGGCGGTAAACCGCTTAAAATCACGGTTGACCGAACCGATTTATGGGACTTGCGCCCTAACGAAACCACGCTTGAAAAGTCGTTTAATTACAAAAATCTCGTAAAACTGTCGTTAAGCGGTAAAGAAGATGATTGGCGGGAGCGTGCAAGGCTGTTTGAAAATATTTTTATGGCAAAGCCGTATCCTTCAAAGATTACGGCGGGGCGGTTGGAACTTACTTTCGACGGGGCGAAAGACCTTGCGTATTCGCTCGATTGCGAGAACGCTTTTGTTGATGTTTATGCTGATAATTGCCTTATAGCCCGACTTTTTATAAGTACGGGAGCGGCAGGAGTCGGCGTGATTAAAACGTTTGCGAACTTTAAGGCGTCGATTCACGTTCCCGCTTATTTATCCGGCACGCCGGATGGTAAATCGGCAATCGGCGACGGCGCGGATAAAATGTCGCTCGGGTATCCTGCTGCGGTCTTTGAACGTGACGGTAACTTCGGTTGGTACAGGCAAAACACCTTTACAGACTATGCGTTTGGTATTGTAACGTATAAATCGGGCGACGAATTGTATTACGTGCTTTCTACCACGGACGATAACGAAGATTATATCGTTTTTGCAAAAGAGAGACTTAAGAAAGCCGCTGAAGCGGGCTTTGAAAATCTTTTTGTCGGACATAAAAAGGACTGGAAAGCCTATTGGAATAAATCGCAGGTAAAAACGGGCGACAAACTCATAGACGAAACCTACAAAAAGAGCTGGTATCTTTTTAAAAGTTGTTCGGCTAAAGGCGGGTATCCCATGCCGCTTCAGGGCGTATGGACGGCGGATAACGACTGCCTGCCGCCGTGGAAAGGCGACTATCATCACGACACGAACACCGAACTTTCCTATCAGTCGTATTTAAAGGCGAACAGACTTAAAGAGGGCGAGGCGTTTATCGATTATTTATGGAGATTAAAACCTGCGTATGAGAAATTCGCAAAAGAGTTTTTCGGCGTGAACGGCTTGCTTGTACCGTCCTGCTCCACGCTTGACGGCAAGCCGATGGGCGGTTGGGCGCAGTATTCTTTATCGCCTACGATGACCGTCTGGGCGGCGCAGAGTTTCGACGAATATTATCTTTACACGGACGATAAAAAGTTCTTAAAAAACCGTGCTTATCCGTTTTTTAAGGCTGTGGGCACGGCGATAAAATCGCTCTTGCGTGAGAATGACGGTAAGTATCATCTTCCGCTTTCGTCATCGCCCGAAATTTTCGATAACGAGCCGAGAGCTTATCTCGAACCGAACTCGAATTTCGATCTTGCACTTTTGATTTATTTGTTTACAACGCTTAAAAAGTATAGTAGAATACTCGGCGAAAAGGTTGACGAGTACGACGAGATATTAGGTAAGCTCGACGATATTGCGATCGACGAAAGCGGCGTTGTAATGCTTGATAAAACGCAAAAACTGCCAGAAACGCACAGGCATTTTTCGCATCTTATGTGCTTGTACCCCTTGCATCTGATAAATTACGATACCGAAGCGCACAAGCGCATATATAACGCTACGTTGCAAGATCTTGAAACGCTCGGAAGCGGCATGTGGGTAGGTTTTTCGTTTGCAATGGCAGCGCAGATTTACGCTATGGCAAAGCGCGGCAACTCGGCGTACGAAAAGATTTATCAGTTTTGCAAAGGTTTTATTTGCGAAAACGGTTTTCATCTTAACGGCGATTACAAATATTACGGCTATACGCAGTGGCATTATCGCCCGTTCACGCTTGAAAGTTCGTTCGGTTTTTGCGACGCGCTCCACGAAATGTTGTTGCAGGATCATCAGGGTTTTATAGAACTTTTCCCTGCGATTCCGACCGAGTGGCAAACGGGAACGATATCGTTTAAAAATCTGCGCTCGCAAGGCGGTATCCTGATTTCGGCAACGTTTAAAAACGGCGCGGTAGTAAAACTAAACGTAAAATCGCCGTCGGTGCGCACGGCTACTATAAACGGCAAAACTTACGAACTTAAAAAAGGCAATAACGCGCTTATATAAAGGTTATATGAAGCGGCGTAAATATCGGGGTTTTGGCGGGTTCAAACGCAATCACCTGTGGCTAAAAATGGCGTTGTACAATAATAAAACAACTATAAAACTGTAATTCAAGGCGTTGACTTTTTTTTGTTAACGCCTTAAATTAAAAACGGAGAAAAACATGGGCATTCAGGTCGTTTACGATAAACAAATAAAAATGCCGCCGCAGGGCGAAAAAGTGTTTTGGGTTGAAATTACTTCGACCGAAGATATGAACGTTTTTTTACGGTTCGAAGATATAAACGCCGTGTGCTATAACTGCAGCGGAATCGACTATCTCGGCGAAAAATTCAATAAAACGGTAAGCTTGAAAAAGAGCGTGCCGCATAAACTCTGGTGCGGTATAAGTTCTGCGGGTAAGGGTTATATCACGGTTTTGGGCGATAAAAACACCGAGCTTTTTAAGGACGAAATCAGAGCTGAAATATCGGAAAACGCCGAAGATATCGCGCAAAACGGCGGTAATTTGCAAAGGCTTGCGTGGCTTAATTCGACAATCGGAATAGATCATTCCGTGCCGAAACCGTTTTTGCCTGTCGATTGTTGCGGCAAAACCGTAAAAATCTTAGGTAGAAAAATAACGCTTGACGAACTTGGTTTTCCGCTTGAACTGGCGAGTTATTTTAATAAAAGTGCAAAGATTTGCGGCAACCCCACGCAGATTTTAAGCGATGCCATGCGTTTTTGCGTGAACGACGAAAAGTTTACGAACGTATCGGAAAAAACGGAAATTTTTGATGACGAAGCGAATTTTTCCTTCGTGAACGACAGCGAGAATTTTACAATGTGTGTCGGCGTAAACGTTTGTTGCGACGGTTTTATCGGCTACAAAGTTCGGCTGACAAGCAAAAGAAATATCGATATAAACGATATATTTCTTAGTTTGCCGATAAAGCGTGAAAGTTTGAAATATTTTATCGGGCTTGGTAAAAAAGGCGGCTTGTTCGACGGAAAAATCGATTGGAAATGGAACGAAAACTATAATCAGGACGGCTTTTGGGCGGGCGATACGAACGGAGGCTTAAAAATCAAATTGAAAGGCGAAAACTATGTAAAGCCGTTTGTAAACATATATTACAATCACCGAAAGCTGAAAGTACCGGGAAGCTGGGGCAATTCGGGCAACGGCGGCATACGTTTTACAAACGACGGTTTTGTTGCGTATTCGGGCAAAAGGCACGTTGAAAAAGGGGAAACGTTGCTTTTCGACTTTGAACTTTTGTTTACTCCGTTTAAGGAAATTGATCTTAAAAAACAATTTTCAATGCGGTTTTTTCATACCATGTTCGATTCGGAAACGTGGCTTTGCCGTGCAAAAAAAGGCGGTGCAAACATAATAAACGTTCACCACGGCAACGACCTTAATCCGTTTATAAACTATCCGTTTGCGGAAGAAAACGCGCTTAAAAATTTTGTTAAAACCGCGCACGAAAGCGGCATCGCGGTAAAAGTTTATTATACAATACGTGAACAGACCGTCAATATGCCGGAGTTCGCCGCCTTCAGAGATTTCGGTTACGAACTTATAGCCGAAAGAAATAAAAATGCCGAAGTGCTTTCGTGGCAGGAAGAGACGAAAAAGTGGATAGACGAAAACGTAGGCAGCGACGTAATTCCCGCGTGGCGGCAACCGCTTAAGGGCAAAAAATACAAAGGGTTTTACGACGCCGCGGTCATTACAGAGGGGCAGTCGCGCCTTTGCAATTTTTATGGCGAGGGGCTTAACGAGCTTGTGGAAAAAACCGATATAGACGGCATTTATATCGACGACGTGGCATATGACCGTAACACGATGAAGCGCGTGCGCAAAATTCTTGATAAAAAGCCGAATGCGTTAATAGATTTTCATCAGTGGAACCATTATGTCGACATCGCGGGCAAAAGTAATTGTGCCAATCTGTATGCCGAACTGTATCCGTATGTGGATAAATGCTGGATAGGCGAAGGGTTCGATTACGACGAATCGCCCGAATTCTGGCTGACCGAAATCAGCGGTATTCCTTTCGGCGTAATGAGCGAAATGATGGATAGCGGTAATCAGTACCGCGGACTATTGTTCGGTATGACTAACCGTTTAGGTTGGGAAACCAACGAAAGCGATCCGCTGAATGTGTGGCGGGTTTTCGACGACTATAACCTTGATAAAGCCGAGCTTATAGGGTGGTGGGATGATCGTAACGACGTCATATTGTCAAACGCCGCCGTCCGTGCAACGGAGTACAGGTTCTGTGATAAAAAGTATATCGCGATAGCAAATTTTTCATCCGACGAACAAAAAAGCGATATTTATATCAAAGGAGATGCATTTAACTCGGGCGAGTATAGTTTTTATGCACCGCATATAGAGCGTTTTCAAAATGAGCAAACCGTCATTAACAAAGTTAAGTTAGGTGGCGGCAAGGGTTTGTTTTTAATAGTAAACAAAAAATAAAAAGTTCGGCTATATGTTGATTATCGCGCATTTTCAGCGTTATCGACGTTGCTGCAAATCGTTCCTTTCGGAGCGATTTTTTTAATTTGCGGCTCTATGTCAAATTATGTGGTGTAACCAATATAAAATAGTTTAACGGCGGCGGCAACTTTTTTAAGTTGCCGCCGTTTTTGTGTGTTAATTTGCTTTTTTATGCAGCTAAAAGAATACGTTTTCGACAGTTATCTAAAGCCAAAGGCGTTCCGTTTCAGCACTTTTATCTTGTTGTTCTTCCATTCCGTAAACTAATTATATCGGATTTTTAAATTTAATGCTCTCTTTTTGCTTGAAAATCAAAAATGTCGGAGCGTTTTTCTTCACACCCCAACATTTATTATAGAACCATACATAACCGCGATGCAAAAACTCGGTATAATAAGCAAAGAATCGTATGCCAGACAAGAATAATACGAACCGTGGTCTGATGGTGCGTTTTTGACTAATACTGCGTTGCGCTCACGGGTTATACGGGCAGTATTAACCCGCTTACGCGCCTTGTCATAGCCACAGGTAATTGCGTTCGAACTCGGTCTTGCATTGTGTTTTTGGCTAATACTGCGTTGCGCTCGCGTGTTATACATACAGTATTAACGCGCTCACGCGCCTTGTCTTAACCTAAAAACGCAAGGCAAGACTTGCAGGCAACCAAAACGCCGATATTTTCGATGATTTTTGGTAAAGGCGAGCGCAGGTGTATATCAATACTTCAAGCGAGAATTTGACAAAAAGCGCGAAAATTGCGACGTTTTGGCGGGTTCTAACGCAATTACCTGTGGCTATCCTAAAAACACGCCGTCAGACTTGCCGGCAACAAAAACGCCGATATTTTCGATGATTTGTTGCAAAGGCGAGTACGGTAGTACTGAACGTACATCGTACGAGAATTTGCAAAAAAGCGCGTAAATAGCGACGTTTTTGCAAGGTTCGTATTATTTTTGTCTGGCATAAATTAACGATAAAAAAATAACGTAAACCAAACCATATCGGTTTAATTTACGCTATTCGTGGTGCACCTTCGGGGACTCGAACCCCGGACCCAATGATTAAGAGTCATTTGCTCTACCAACTGAGCTAAAGGTGCTGGTGATTCATCGGGGACTCGAACCCCGGACAACATGATTAAAAGTCATGTGCTCTACCACCTGAGCTAATGAACCGTATTAAATTTTTTTGGCTGGGGTAGCAGGATTTGAACCTACGAATCCCGGAATCAAAATCCGGTGCCTTACCGCTTGGCGATACCCCAATGTTTTAATGGGGCGGGAGATGGGAATCGAACCCACGACCTTCAGGACCACAATCTGACGCTCTAACCAACTGCGCTACTCCCGCCATAGGGTGGTGCGCCTGAAGGGATTCGAACCCCTGACACCCGCCTTAGAAGGGCGGTGCTCTATCCTGCTGAGCTACAAGCGCATTTGCTCGCATTCAACCTTCGCCGTAACGTGTAAGCGTTAGTTGGAGCGGGTGATGGGAATCGGACCCACGCAACCAGCTTGGAAGGCTGGTGTTCTACCATTGAACTACACCCGCACACCATTCACAATGCCTGCATATTCTATCAAAATTTACCGCGCTTGTCAATCGTTTTATATCGTATTTTGAAAAAAAATACAACATTTTTTCGGTCGGGGTGTTTGTGCGGTCAAAAATCGCGTTAAGGCTTTCTTTTTATCGAAAAAATCTGAAAATTTTAGTCGTTTAGCCACAGGTAATTGCGTTTGAACCACGGTCTTGCGCTGTGTTTTTGGCTAATACGGTGTTGCGCTCGTGGCTTATACTTGTGTATTAAGCCGCTCGCGCGCCTTGTCTTAACCTAAAAACACAACGCAAGACTTGCCTGCAACCAAAATGCCGCTATTTTCGATGATTTTTGACGAAGGCGGCTTTGTTCGTACTTTGTGGTACGGGCGAAGTCGAATTTGGCAAAAAGCGCGTAAATATCAGGATTTTGGCGGGTTCAAACGCAATCACCTGTGGCTATGGAAATTTTATAATTTACGCAACAAATCGCAAAGCGCGCGGTAACGGTGGCTGACCGAATTTTTTTCCGCGTCGGAGGCTTCGCCGAACGGCTTGTTCAAGTCGCGTGAAAAAAACAGGCAGTCGTACCCGAAACCGTTGTTTCCGCGTTCTTCTTCGAGTATACTTCCGCAGGTTTCGCCGTTGCCGAACAGGTACGAACCGTCGGGGAAGTACAGACATACCGCGCAGCGGAATTTTGCCGATCTGTCGGTTATTCCGTCAAGTTTTTCAAGCAGCGCGCGGCGGTTTGCTTTATCGTCGCCGTGCTTGCCGGAATACCTTGCCGAATAAATGCCCGGCGCGCCGTCGAGCGCGTCCACGCAAAGCCCGCTGTCGTCCGCAAGCGCGGCGACTCCGAGTCGGTCTGAAACCGCTTTGGCTTTAATCAGCGCGTTTTCTTCAAACGAAGAGCCGTTCTCTTCTATGTCCGCGTCAAACCCGACGTCCGCCATAGACACGACGTCGTATTTATCGCCGAGTATTTCTTTAATCTCTTTAAGTTTACCTTTATTCGCGGAAGCGATTACGAGTTTCTGCATAAAACGATTATACCTTGCGAAAAATTATTTGTAAAGCGAAAGGCGGGCGGTTTTGCTAAAATCGTAAACAAACCGCCGCAAAATTATTCATAAAGCGAAAGGCGGGCGGTTTTGCTAAAATCGTAAACAAACCGTCGCAAAATTATTCATAAAGCGAAAGGCGGGCGGTTTTGCTAAAATCGTAAACAAACCGCCGCAAAATTAATTATAAAACAAACTGTGGACAAGTTTAAGAAAAATTGTTATACTTCGATATATGAACAGACGAACGCTTGAAAAAATAATATCCGTTCTTTTCGCGACGGCAACCGCGGCGTTATGGGCGACGATAACGATTTTCGATTTCGCATTTTCGCGCGATACGACGGTAATAAAATACGTCGGAATACTGCTTTGCTTTCTCTATTCGGTTTACGCGTTTATTAAAGGCGCACAGAAGTCGGCGTTCGTCGTATTCGCTTTGCTGTTCACGCTTATCGCCGATTATTTTCTGCTCGTCAAAAATGCCGATTATCTTGCTGGGGTGTCGGCGTTCTGCGTTGCGCAGGCGGCGTATTTTTTAAGAATATATTATGAAAAAGGGAAATTTCCGCTCGTTTCGGTATGCGCGCGTTCAGCCTGTTTTTGCTCTCTTTCCGTCGCGTTGCTTATTTTCGGGCTTGCCGAACCGTTGACGATAGCGGTATGCTTTTACGCGTGTATGCTCGTTGCCAACGCCGTCGAGAGTTTTTCGCTCGTACCTAAAAATAAAAAATTCGTTGCTTTTGCCGTCGGGCTGTGTCTGTTGGCGTGTTGCGACGTATGCGTCGGAATTTATAATCTAGGCAGTTTCGTAGGCGACGTGGTGCCGCCGTTCGTGGCGGAAAAATTCGTGCTTTTAAGTTGGGTGTTTTATCTTCCGTCTCAAGCGTTGATAAGCCTTTCCGCGGACGCGTGAGCTCGCGTCGTTCCGCGTCGGCGCAGAGTGGCTCGCCGTCGCGATAAATTTAATCGTTTTCAAACGCCACGATTAAATAAATTTTAGAAAATTTATCGAAACGCTTTACAAAGTTTATCAAAAGGGATAAAATAAAGCCGCGATAAGCAAACAGGTGCTATTTATGGACGATATTTCGATAAAATTACAAGCGATAAAAAAACAGCGTAAGGTAACCGCGCGCGAACTTTCGGAAAAGTGCGGAATCCCCGTCGCCACTCTCAACCGTATGCTTTACGGCAAAAACGAAAGAGTGAACGCCGAAAAACTCGCGGCGATCTGCGCCGCGCTCGGCGTTAAGTTGTCCGACGTGTCCGAAACCGCCGAAGTTCCGGTAAACCGCTCAAAGAAAAATTACGGATTCGTAAGGGTGGGCGCGGTAACTCCGCGCGTGTTCGTGGGCGACGTGGCTAAGAATACCGAATCGGTTATTCGAGAAATTGTGAAAGCCGTCAAAAAGGGCGTCGGCGCGATAGTCTTTCCCGAACTTTTTCTGACGGGGTATACTTGCGGCGATCTGTTTTATCAGCCCGTTCTGCTTGACGCGGTAAACGGCGCGATAGAGCGTCTGCGCGAATTTTCTCGTTCCGTAACCGCAATTTTCGCCGTCGGTGCGCCCGTAAGAAAGGACGGAAAACTTTATAACTGCGCCGTTGTTTTTTGCGGCGGAAAAATTCTCGGCGTAGTGCCTAAAACCTATCTTCCCGACTATAACGAGTTTTACGAGCGGAGATGGTTTTCGCCCGCGCCCGAACGCGGCGGAGAAATCGAATTGAACGGAGCGGTCGTTCCGTTCGGAACGGACTTGTTGTTTGAAAACGAGAATTTTTCCGACGAAAAGATAGCCGTGGAAATTTGCGAAGATCTGTGGGCGGCAGAGTCTCCGTCCGTAAAACACGCCGTTCGCGGCGCGACTTTGATATTCAATCTTTCCGTCAGCGACGAACTTATCGGCAAGGCGGAATATCGGCGCGCGCTCGTTTCGTCGCATTCCGCAAAGACGGTGTCCGCGTACGTTTACTGTGACGCTGGCGACGGCGAGTCTTCTACCGATACCGTTTTCGCGGGGCATAATCTCGTATGTGAAAACGGTAAAATTTTAGCCGAGAGCAAACTCTTCGACAACGGGCTTGTTTTTGCCGACGCAGATTTGAGTTTTATCTCTTACGAACGCGAAAGGCTTTTTAACTACGTCCGCGAATACGGCGATTATCGCGTTGTAAAGTTTAACGGCGCGCTCGTTTACGAAGGCTTTGAACGCCGTTACGGCAGAACGCCTTTCGTGCCCGATAGCAAATCCGAAATCCGCAGCAGGGCGGATCTGATACTCGCTTTGCAGTCGCAAGGGTTAAAGACGCGGGTTGAAAAAATCAACTGCAAAACGCTCGTCGTGGGTTTGTCGGGCGGGCTTGACAGTACGCTTGCGATACTCGTTGCCGTAAGGGCGATAGACGCGCTGAAACGGTCGAGAAAAGATATTATAGCGGTTACGATGCCGTGTTTCGGCACGACTAAGCGCACTAAAAGCAACGCCGTCGCGCTTGCGGAATCGCTCGGCGTAACCCTTGAAGAAGTGGATATTACCGAATCGGTCAGAAGTCACTTCCGCGACATAGGTCAGAGCGAGACCGTAACCGACGTAACCTACGAGAACTCGCAGGCGCGCGAGCGTACGCAGGTGCTTATGGATATAGCCAACAAGACGGGCGGAATAGTCGTGGGTACGGGCGATTTAAGCGAACTCGCGCTCGGCTGGGCGACGTATAACGGCGATCATATGTCGATGTACGGCGTAAACGCGTCCGTGCCGAAAACGCTCGTAAGGTACGTCGTCGGCAGGGTTGCGGAAGAGTCGGACGAAGCGACTTCCGCCGTTCTCAAAGACGTGCTTGCCACCCCCGTCAGTCCCGAACTTATCCCCGCCGTAGACGGCGAAATCAGTCAGAAAACGGAAGACATCGTCGGACCTTACGAATTGCACGACTTTTTCCTGTACTACTTCGTAAGAACGGGTTTCGCGCCGTCCAAGATATACGAGATAGCGACAAGAACTTTCGACGGAGCGTATTCCGCCGCGGTAATATATAAGTGGCTCGATAAATTCATAAGACGGTTTTTCTCGCAGCAATTCAAACGCTCCTGTATGCCCGACGGGGTTAAGGTGGGCAGCGTATCGTTGTCGCCGCGCGGCGACTGGAGAATGCCGAGCGACGCGAACGCCGAACTCTGGCTTGCCGATCTTGCGTCTGTCAGCCCCGAAAAGCGGTAAAAACGATATAACGATAAGTATAATAGGTTAAAAATATACGAATTATCGTTAAATTGCGTTGCAATATTTTTTATATAATGATATACTTGTATCGATGCCGAACGAAATAATACGAACTTCGTAAAACCGCCGCGCGTGCGCTTTTGCGGATTTTCGTTCGGGGTAAGAAAGCAAAGCGAGATTGTCTGTACGGTTATGAGCGAAAAGAGAATACCCAAATCGATTAAAGCGAGACTGCCGATATATCTTCATTATCTGAAATCTTTGCCTGGCGGCGAGAAGTCGACCATTTCGTCGGCGGCGATTGCCAAGGCTCTCGGTTTGGGCGACGTTCAGGTCAGAAAAGACCTTGCCCTGGTAAGCGGGGCGGGCAGGCCGAAGATAGGCTATTCGATCTCCGAACTTTCGGGGCATCTCGAAGAAGCGTTGGGCAGCAATTCCGTAACCAATGCGATAATAATCGGGGCGGGCAAACTCGGCAAAGCGCTTTTGTGTTACGACGGGTTTGACGAATTCGGGCTTGACATACTCGCCGCTTTCGACAGCGACGAGAGTAAAGTCGGCGTTGTCCACGAAGATAAACGGGTATATCCCGTATCGGAAGCGAAAAACTTCTGCGCGGCGAACGATATTAAGATAGGCGTTATTACCGTACCCGAACGGGCGGCGGAACAGGCTCTTGCCCTGCTTATCGAATGCGGTGTTTCCGCGGTGTGGAATTTTGCGCCCGTAAGGCTGAAAACGCCGTCGGGTATCAAAATCAAAAACGAGAATATGGCTGCGTCGCTCGCCGTGCTGTCGGCGGATATAGACGCGTAAAGGTATATAGGCAGATAAAATGTACGAGACGATTGCAACGGTTTTCGAGATTATCTTTCTGATTTGTTTCGGGGCGTCGTGGCCTTTCAACATCATAAGGGCGTATAAAGCGCGTACCGCAAAGGGTACGAGCATTCAGTTTATGTTCTTTATAGCGTTAGGTTACGTTGCGGGTATTTGTAAAATGGTTTTTACCTATCTTGACGACGGCGCGGCTGAAGCAATCAAGATAGTGGCGTTCGTGTTCTATATCGTGAACCTGTCGATGGTTATCGCGGGGATAGCGATATTTTTCAGGAACAAAAAACTCGACTTCGAGGCGGCGCGCGCGGGGCGTGAATAATTACCGAGAGTTCCGGCGATAAATTATACGATCGTCGCGGATAATATTAAAATTTTTTAAGGAGTTACTTTATGAACAAAAAGTCCGTAAAAGACGTAGACGTCAAGGGCAAAAGATGTTTGGTAAGGTGCGATTTCAACGTACCTATGAAAGACGGCGTTATAACCGACGAAAACAGAATAAACGGCGCGCTTCCGACCATTAAATACTTAATGGAACACGGCGCGAAAGTTATTCTTTGTTCGCATATGGGCAAACCCCATAATATATTTACCGAAGGTTTCGGCTTAAACAAGAAAGAAAAGAAAGCGGTAGAGGCTCTGCCCGAAAACGAGAGAGCGGCTGCCAAAGCCGAGTATATCGAAAAGGCGAAGAAGGGCGATCTTAAAAAATTCACGCTCGCGCCCGTTGCCGCAAGACTTAACGAACTTCTCGGCGGCAAGGTTACTTTCGCTACCGATATCGTCGGCGCGGACGCGCAAGCCAAAGTCGCCGCGCTCAAAGACGGCGAATGCGTGCTTCTCGAAAACCTGCGTTTCGACGCCGGCGAAGAGGGCAGAGACGAAGAATTCTGCCGTAAACTCGCGTCTTTCTGCGATATTTACGTCAACGATGCTTTCGGTACGGCTCACCGTTCGCACGCGTCCACGGCGGCTATCGTCGAATACGGTTTCGTAAAGACGGCGGTATGCGGATTCCTTATCGAAAAAGAACTTTCGGTTATGGCCGACGCGCTCGAACACCCCGTAAGACCGTTCGTCGCCATTCTCGGCGGAGCGAAGGTTGCGGACAAACTCAACGTAATATCCAACCTTCTCGATAAATGCGACACTCTTATAATCGGCGGCGGAATGGCTTATACCTTCCTTAAAGCGCAGGGTTACGAAGTCGGTAAATCACTCGTCGACGACAGTAAGATCGACTATTGCAAAGAAATGATGGAAAAGGCAAAGAAAGAAGGCAAGAAACTTCTTCTTCCCGTAGACGGCGTTCAGATCAGAGAATTTCCCGATCCCATCGACGCGCCCGTCGAGATTTTCGTAAGAAAAGTCGGCGATTTCGATAAAGATATGGAATCTGCCGATATCGGTCCGGAAACGAGAAAACTTTACGCCGACGCGCTCAAAGACGCCAAGACCATTATCTGGAACGGACCTATGGGCGTATTCGAAAACCCCATTCTCGCGGCAGGCACTATGGCTATCGCCAAGGCTATGGCGGAGTGCAAAGGCGCGACCACGATTATCGGCGGCGGAGATTCCGCTGCGGCTGTCGCTCAACTCGGCTACGCCGATAAGATGACGCATATTTCTACCGGCGGCGGAGCGTCTCTCGAACTCTTCGAAGGCAAGAAATTGCCCGGCATCGAATGTCTTAACGATAAAAATTGATAGGGGGATATACAAAATGAGAAAAGCGATAATTGCCGGAAACTGGAAAATGAATAAGACTATGGCTGAAACCAAAGCCATGATAACCGAACTCGCGCCCCTTGTAAAAGACGCCGCTTGCGACGTCGTGCTTTGCGTTCCCTTTACCGACATACAGACGGCTAAAAGAGCGGCGCGCGGAACTAATATCAAAATCGGCGCGGAGAACGTGCATTGGGCGGAGAAAGGCGCGTTTACGGGCGAGATCTCGGCGGAAATGCTCAAAGAACTCAAAGTCGACTACGTTATAATCGGTCACAGCGAAAGAAGACAATATTTCGGCGAAACCGACGAAACCGTGAACAAACGCGTTCAGGCTGCTTTGAACGCCAGACTTAAACCCATCGTGTGCGTCGGCGAAACCGAAGCCGAAAGAATCTGCGGTCTTACCGAAAAGGTGCTTGAAAAGCAGATAGTCGAAGGTCTCAAAGGCTTCAAGTCCAAAGACTTCGATAAAATCGTAATCGCTTACGAACCCGTATGGGCTATCGGAACGGGCAAAACGGCAACCGCCGAAGACGCCGACGAAACCATCGGTTTTATCCGCAAAGTGCTTGCTAAAAAATTCCATAAATCGATCGCGGAAAAGACGAGAATACAGTACGGCGGCTCGATGAACGTCAAGAACTGTAAGGAACTTATGGCTAAAAACGAAATCGACGGCGGACTTATCGGCGGCGCGTCCTTAAAGGCGCAGGATTTCGCAACTATCGTAAACTACGATAAATAATAAAGTCATAGATAACCAAAAGGATTTTTAACGCGTAAAACGCCCCGACGGCAGAGAGCCGTCGGGGCGTATCGTTTATATATAAGTGATTAAAACCGAGTAGTTATATCGCCGCGTCCGTAAAAACGGGGCGGTCATATGCCGCGTCGTCGCTAAAACGGGGCAGTTATACCGCCGCGTCGTCGGCGCGCAAGGCTTTCTGTTCGTACATTTTAAGGTCGAGTACGCGTAAAAATTTGTCGGGGTCGGATTCTGTCGGATCGTACATCGCCTGTCCCATAGAAAGCGATAACTCGAACTCCGCGATGCCCGACGCGTTGAATTGCGCCAGCCTGCTTTCAATTTCGAGCGTCGTTCGCTTGATAAAATCTTCTTCTTTGCCTATGCAAAGCACTACGAATTCGTCGCCGCCGATTCTGAACGAGTGTACGTTTTCAGTCGAAATTTCCGCTAAAATACCGCCTACGCACCGTATTGCTTTATCGCCTGCGGAATGCCCGTATACGTCGTTAATCGCCTTAAAGCGGTCGATATCCAGCATTATTCCGCCGACCGAACGCTTTTTCGCGGCTTTACCGAGTTTGTCGTAAACGCCGTTGAAATAGTTGCGGTTGTACAGCCCCGAAAGCCCGTCGATGAACGCGTTGTGATTAGACGCATACATAAGCACGAACTGTATCGCCACCGCCACGCTCAGCCAGCCCACGGTAATGCCGTAAAATCTGTTTTGCGCTATCGTGCCGACCAGGCAGGGAATAACGAAATAGTGTACGGGGAAAAATTTAACGTGATTGTGTTTTAATACCGCCGTCAGCGCGAGAACGAGCGTCAGTATGTAGTCGAAGAAAACGAAAAGGTACGTTACCAGCACGCACGAACCGCGCGAATACTCGTTTTTGTCGTTTATGGAAAATATCATTCCCGCGCCGCATACGTCGCAGATAAGCATCGCCGAAACGAACGCGATGGACGGTATCAGCCAGTAAAGCCACTTGCGTAGCCGTTTGATACTGTGGAAAATTCTCAGATCGACGTATAGCACCCATAGCCCCGCGATCGTTACCGCGGCTATGAACAGATACGCGTTGGTTGCGTATTGCAGAAAGCGTACGAATCCGCCGGGTACGCCGTCTATCAGAAACGAAACCGTTTCCGTTGCGAGACTTATCAGCGTAATCCAGATAATCGCGTCGAAAATACGTTCGTTGAACAACTTTTTTCTCGCGTGACTTGCCGAAGCGATCATGGAGACGATAAGCAATGCCGCGCCCGTAGAGTTGGCAACCATGATTTCCTGAATATTTATCATAAAATCGTCTCCTTTCCGTCGTACATCGGACAAAGATAATACGAACGCGATCCGACGGTGCTTTTTCGGTTATTTTTGCCGACCGCCGCGATAGCGACGCTCGGCATTAACATCATTATATGTCAAAATAAAATATTTTACAAGCGATTTAAGACTATATTCGATTTTTTATAGTTAAAACTTGCTCTGAAAAGAGATGGTGGCTAAAAAATCGCAATTATTATCGTCGCATATAAAAAATAAAACGGCGACGGCGTATTTTTTACGTCGTCGCCTTTGGTGCGGATAATAAGATTTGAACTTACACTCCCTTGCGAGAATTAGAACCTGAATCTAACGCGTCTGCCGGTTCCGCCATATCCGCGCGTCGTCGATATAATAAACGATTATCGATTTTTTGTCAACCGATTTATCGCAAAAACGGTAAAAAATAAGAAAATTACGGAAAGGTTGCTTTTATCGTTTGCTATTTTATTGAAAATCGGTTATTATAGTTGACGGAGCGTTGCGTTCGTTTCCGATTATAACGTTATAAGGATTACAAATGAAAGTAGTATTCGATCCGACACACGTCGTGATTTTCTATATGCTGGCGGCTCTCGGTGCGTTTTTGATAGGCTTTAAGTTGCTTTCCGAAAACCTGCAAAGGGTAGCGAACAAGGGGCTGAGAAAACTTTTCGACAGAACGTCGAAGAGTAAAATTGCGGGCGTCGGGATAGGCGCGGGTGCGACGATACTTATGCAGTCGAGCGGCGCGACCACGGTTATGGTAATCGGTTTCGTAAACGCGGGCATGATGACGCTTGCTCAGGCAACCGCGATTATAATGGGCGCGAACATCGGCACTACCGTCACGACGATTCTGCTTGCCGTAGGTATGGCGGACGTCGGCGTTTACTTTATGCTTCTCGCGTTCGTCGGCATATTCACGTCGATGATATGCAAAAACGGAAAAATCAAGAGTTGGGGACTGACCGCCGCGGGCTTCGGGCTGGTGTTCTTCGGCTTGACGATAATATCGGCTTGCAGCGGCGCGCTTAAAGAAAACGAGACCTTGCAGGCGATACTCAGAATGGAAATCAAACCCGCGTTTTTAGAACCGGTCGCTCTGCTGCTTATCGGCGCGCTTATAACGGCGATAATGCAGTCGTCGACGGCGGTCAACGCCATACTGCTTTCTATGCTTACCGCGGGTATACAGATCGGCAGCGGCGGAAACGCCATACTTTATATAGTACTCGGCACGAACATAGGTACTTGCGTAACCGCGCTTATCAGTTCTATGGGCGCGACAACCAACGCCAAGCGCGCCGCGCTGATACACTTCCTTTTCAACGTGTGCGGCTCGATACTCTTCCTTATCGTGCTTGCCTGCTGGTCGGGTTTTATGGACGGATTCTGGATTCCGCTTATCCGTTTCAGCGACGCGAAGATGTCCGCGCGTATGCAACTCGCGCTGTTCCACCTTGCGTTCAACAGCCTTTGCACGCTGATATTCCTGCCGCTTACCAAGTTAATCGTCAGGACCACCGAATTCCTTATAAAAGATAAAAAACAGAAAGAAGTGATGCAGATCACTTATATGGACGAGCGTATTTTAAGCACCCCCACCGTAGCGATCGCGCAACTTCAGAAAGAGACCGTTTCGATGGGCAACAAGTGTATGGCAGCGCTCGGAAAGTCTTTCGAAGCGTTTATGTCGCGCGACACGTCGGTTGCGGAAGAAATCAACGCCGAAAACGAAGATATAACGCTTATATCCAAACAGATAACCGACTACCTTATCAAGGTTTCGGGCGCGAACGTCTCCGTTCACGACGATCAGAAAATATCCATTATGTATCACGCGATAGGCGATATGTTGCGTATATCCGAAATATCCGATAACTTCGTAAAATACACCCGTTCTTACGTCGAAAAAGGTCTTAAATTTTCAGAGAGCGTATTCTCCGATTTAAGGGCGATGTACGATAAACTTTCGGATATGTATAAGTTGGCGATAGAGATTTTCGACTCTTTCGACAAAACTCGTTTCCCTTTGCTCGAAAGTATGGAAGACGCGGTCGACGCAATGCGTCGTTCGTTGATAGACGGGCATATAAGGCGGTTGAACGAAGGTAATTGTTCGCCCGAATCGAGCGCGATTTTCATCAATCTCGTATCTAATCTCGAACGTGTAGGCGACCATATAACCTTTATCGCCCACAGCGTGGAAGAATTACAATAATCGTATAAAACACCCCCGTAAGGCGCAAAATACTTACGGGGGTGTTTATCGTATGAGCAGAAAAAAGAAACATCCGGTCAGAAAAATGACCGAGCAGGATTACGAAAATTACGTTATGTCCTTAAAAGACGAAAAGCCGTTAAAGGCGATTATTCCTAAAAAATGATAATAAAATCGGCGTAAATGATTGCTTGTTTCGACAAAATATGGTATAATTCCCGCGTAGAAGGTAACGGGGCGCGTTCCCGACGCCGTATTGCGGAGAGTTATATGATCGAAATCGTTGAAGCAACCACAAAATCGCAGATGAAAAAATTCGCGACGTTTCCGCTCGCCTTGTATAAGGGCAACCCTTATTACGTTCCGTCTTTTACGGCGGACGAGAAGAACGTCAAGAACGTCAAAGTCAATTTTGCGGCGGAAGGTTGCGACGTAAAGTGCTTTCTCGCCTATAAAGACGGGGAACTCGTCGGCAGAATTGCGGGCATCATCGTCAGGGCGAGCAATGAAAAATTCAATCAGAAACGCATAAGGTTTTCACGCTTCGATTTTATCGACGATATCGAAGTCGCGTCCGCGCTTCTCGACGCGGTAAAAGAATTCGGCAGATTCGAAGGTATGACCGAGATACACGGTCCGTGGGGTTTTAACGATGCGGATCGCGAAGGTATGCTCACGCACGGCTTCGACAGGCTTTCGACTTACGCTACCAACTATAATTACGAGTATTATCCCGAAATTATGAAAAAACTCGGCTACGAGAAAGAGAGCGAGTGGGTAGAACTTAAATTCGACGTCAACAATTACGACGAGCGTTACGGTAAGTTGGGCGCTGCCGTCGCGAAGCGTTCGGGCTTTAAGGAAATCGCTGGCAAAATGTCCGTCGCAAGAATAGTTAAAAAATACGGCGACAGGTTTTTCGACTGCTATAACGCGGCGTATAAAGATCTCGACTGTTATATCGAGATAAAGGGCGCGGCGAAAAAGAACGTCTTAAAACAATTCGCTTCGGTTATAAACGACGATTATTTTTCTATAATAATCGACGAAAAAACCGATAAAGTCGCGGCTTTCGGCGTTGCCATACCGTCCGTCGGTCACGTCATCAATAAACACAGGGGCAGCGTTCTAAGAAGTTTACCGGGAATGATAAAAGCGATTTCCAAACCCGTCGCGCTTGAACTCACGCTCATCGGCGTCGCGCCGGAATATCGCAATTCGGGCGTAACGGCGATGATAGTAGACAGAATGTGGAAGAACGTTCTTAAAAACGGAATCAAAGAAGTCGTTGCGAATCCTATGCTTCTTACCAACGTAAAAATACTCGCGCAATGGAAAAACATTCCCAACGAAATCATCAAGCGCAGACAAACCTATCTGTCAACTATCGGATAAAACGCTTCGCGGTCGTAACGACCGCGTTTTTTTTATTCTCCGCGCGGTGTTTTATATATTTATATATAAAAATAATTGAAATTTTCAAAAAATTGTGTTAAAATAATCGCGTATATACAATATAGCGGATATAATTCCGCTGCGGAGCGAAATTTATGACAAACAAAATCGGTGTAAAGGCGTTATACGCGAACGCGCAGGCGTACGGCGGAAAAGAAGTTTCCGTAAACGGCTGGGCAAGGACGATTCGCGACGGCAAAGAATTCGGCTTTATCGAACTTAACGACGGAAGCGCGTTCAGAAGCGTGCAGGTGGTTTTCGAGCGCGCCAATCTTGCCAATTACGACGAGATAGCCGCGCAGAACGTAGGCGCGTCGCTTTCGGTAAAAGGCGTACTCGTACTCACGCCCGAAGCGAAACAGCCGTTTGAAATCAAGGCGAGCGAAATCAGGGTGGAAGGCACGTCTTCGCCCGAATACCCGTTGCAGAAAAAGCGGCACTCGCTCGAATATCTGCGCGAGATAGCCTATCTTCGTCCGAGAACCAACACTTTCGGCGCGGTATTCCGCGTAAGAAGCGAAGCGGCGTTCGCCATACACGAATTTTTCCATCTTAACGGTTTCGTCTACGTTCATACGCCGCTCATCACGGGCAGCGATTGCGAAGGCGCGGGCGCGATGTTCCAGGTAACCACTCTGCCCCTTTCGGACGTTCCGAAAAAGGACGGAAAGGTAGACTATTCGCAAGACTTTTTCGGTAAACAGGCGTCGCTTACCGTATCGGGGCAACTTTCCGCCGAATCCTACGCTATGGCGTTCGGCAACGTGTATACGTTCGGCCCTACTTTCAGGGCGGAAAAGTCCAACACCGCGCGTCACGCGGCGGAATTCTGGATGATCGAGCCGGAGATGGCGTTTACCGACCTTGCGGGGAATATGGACGTTGCCGAAGCGATGGTAAAATATATTATCCGTCACGTCTGCGAAACCTGTAAAGACGAACTTGCGTTTCTCAACAACTTCGTCGATAAAGGTCTGCTCGACAGACTGAAAAACGTAGAGAGCAACGAATTCGTAAGACTGACGTATACCGAAGCGATCAAAATTCTCGAACCCGTCAAGGATAAATTCGAATTCCCCGTGTACTGGGGTTGCGACCTTCAAAGCGAACACGAACGGTATCTTACCGAGCAGGTTTACGGCAAACCGGTTTTCCTTACGGACTATCCGAAGGAGATCAAGGCGTTTTATATGCGTCTTAACGACGACGGAAAGACCGTTGCGGCGGCGGATCTGCTCGTACCGGGCATAGGCGAACTCGTCGGCGGCAGTCAGAGAGAAGAGCGTTACGACGTTTTATTAAACCGTATCGAAGAAATGGGTATGAATCCCGAAGACTACGACTGGTATCTCAACCTTCGTAAATACGGCGGAGTCACTCATTCGGGCTTCGGTCTCGGTTTTGAGCGTATGATAATGTACCTTACGGGCATAGCCAACATTCGCGACGTAATACCTTTCCCGAGAACGGTCGGGAATCTCGAATATTAACTCATAAGGATTACGGAATTGAAGATAATAATTGACGCATACGGCGGAGATTACGCTCCGTCCGAAATAATCAAAGGCGCGCTCGCCGCGCTTAAAGAAAAAGACGACTTCGATATAGTGTTCGTCGGTAAGGAAGACGGTATTAAAAACGCGCTTGCCGCCGAAACTTACGATAAACTGCGCGTGTCGATTGCGAACGCCGCCGAAGTCATTTCCTGCGACGAGTCGCCTACGGAAGCGATACGCAAAAAACCCGACTCGTCGATAGTAAGGGGCGTAAAACTGCTTAAAGAAGACGAAAACGCAAAGGCGTTCGTCTCGGCAGGCTCTACGGGCGCGACGCTTACGGCGGCGGTATTGCTGTCGCCGAGAATAAAAGGCGTGGTAAGACCTGCGCTTGCGCCCACGTTCCCGAATATGCAGGGCGGCGAAACGCTGTTTCTCGACTGCGGCGCGAACGTTGACTGCAAGGCAGTCAATCTCGTACAGTTCGCGGTAATGGGCAGCGTGTATATGCGTGAAGTCAAGGGCGTTAAAAATCCGCGCGTCGCGTTGCTTTGCAACGGTACGGAAGACGCGAAAGGCAACGCTCTTACGAAAGAAGCGTTCTCGCTCTTAAAGGCGAAAGAGAATATCAACTTCGTCGGCAATATGGAAGCGCGCGATATTCTTTCGGGCGATTACGACGTTATCGTTACCGACGGTTTCAGCGGAAACGTCGCGTTAAAATCTATGGAAGGCGCGATAGGCTGTATTTTTTCCGAACTTAAAGCGGCGATTTACTCGTCGTTTTCGACCAAGATCGGCGGCGCGTTGCTGAAAAAGTCTTTCAAAAAAATCAAAGACAAACTCGACTACAACAAAAAGGGCGGGGCGTTGCTACTCGGTATGCAAAAGACGGTCGTCAAGGCTCACGGCGGCTCGAAAGCGGAGGCGATTAAGAACGCCGTATTGCAGGCTTACGAATGTTCCGCGCTCGACATATCCGAAAAAATCGGCAGAGAACTTGCTTTAATCGGGGAGACCGTATGATATTCGACGTCGGAAATTGCGAAGAAATTATAGGTTTTTCCTTTAAGGACAAATCGCTGCTCAGGCAATGCTTCACGCACTCGTCCTTTTCGCACGAGCATAAGTCGTTCGGCAATAACGAGCGTCTCGAATTTTTCGGAGATTCGATACTCGGCTATTGCGTGGCGGAATACCTTTATAAAAAATACCCGTCCGCAAACGAAGGCGAACTTACCGAAATGAAACAGAATCTCGTTTCGCATAAGCCGCTGTCCGAAGCGATCGAACGGTTAGGGCTCGGCGAATTCGTTTTGTACGGCGAAGGCGAAAAGCATAATTTTAAGAACCGTTCGGCGGTATGCGAAAATCTGTTCGAAGCGATAGTCGCGGGGATATATCTCGACGAAGACGGCGGGCTTGACTGCGCGCGTAAATTCATCGCCGACAAACTGCTTAACGTAACCGATATAAAAGCCGCCGCCGCGCCCAAAAAGCAAGGCAAGGCGAAACCGATAAAAGCCGAACCCGTAAAAGACGCCAAAAGCCTTTTGCAGGAGTACGTTCAGAAATACCGTCTGGGCAAAATCGTTTACGAAGTAAAGGGCAGAAAAGGTCCGGATCATTCGCCGACGTTCGTAGTCGCGCTTACCGTAGACGGTAAAGAAATATCGCGTTGTGACGGCGCGAGCAAGAAAGAAGCGGAGAAAAAGGCAGCCGAAAAAGGGCTGAAAACGCTGAATAAACAACAGGCTTCGGAATCGCGCGGCAAGCGTAACCCCGTAGCGAAAAGCAAACCTATCAAAAACGAGGAATAACAAGTGGATTTCAAAAAAGTCGAACTTATCGGTTTCAAATCATTCGCCGATAAACAAGAAATAAAATTCGATAACGGAGTAACCTGTATAGTCGGGCCTAACGGTTGCGGTAAGAGTAACGTTGCCGACGCCATACGCTGGGTTTTAGGCGAAATGTCCGCCAAAACGATGCGCGGCACGAGTATGCAGGACGTTATTTTCAACGGAACGCAGAACAGAAAATCGCTTTCGTACTGCGAAGTTTCGCTGACCTTCGACAACACCGGCAGGATATTCAAAAACATCGACGTAGACGAAGTCGTGTTTACGCGTAAACTTTTCCGTTCGGGCGAAAGCGAATACTATATAAACAAAGCCCCCGCAAGACTTCGCGACATCGTCGACGCGTTGCACGAATGCGGCGTAAGTAAAGAAGGCTATACGATAATCGGGCAGGGCAAGGTATCTGAAATACTTTCGTCCAAACCCGAAGACAGAAGGGCTATATTCGAAGAAGCGGTCGGCATTGCCAAAACCAAAGCCAAACGCCTTGAAACGATGCGTAAATTAGACAGAACGCGCGATAATATCAGCCGTATAGTCGATATTACCACCGAACTCGAACGCCAGATCGAGCCTTTGTCCAAACAAGCCGAAAAGGCGAGAACGTACAACGCGCTCAGCGAGCAACTCAAATTCCACGAAGTAAACAACTTCCTGTATAAGAGCGAACACGCGTCCGAAGAAAAGGAAAGAATAAACGGTCGTATCGCCGCGCTCGACGAAGAGATAGGTCGGCGCAACGCGGAACTCGAACAGGCGGGCAGAGATTACGAAGAACATCAACTTCATATCGCGCAGGCGGACGAGTATATCCGCGCGATAAACGAAGAACTCATAGAGCGTACCAAAGACTTCGAGCGTCAGTCGGGCGAAGCCAAACTGTACAACGAAAAAATCGGTTATTTCAAGAGCGAAACCGAAAGGTTGAAAAACGAAATAGCCGCGTCCAAAGCGCGTATAACCGAACTTGACGGCAGGGCGAAAGAACGCGGCGAATACGCCGACTCGCTCAAACGCGAAAACGTTGAACTTACGGCGCGCGCGGCTAAAATCAGCGCGTCGCTTGCCGAAGTGGTCGCGGTCATTACCGAAGGCGAACTGAAAGCCGAAACGGCGCGAAGAACGCTTATGGAAAGCGTCGAATCGCTTGCGGACATAAAGCAGAACATAGGCTCGCTTTCCGCCGAAAAGGACGTGCTTTCCGAAAAGGAAGCCGAAACTTTGGCGAAAATCAGGGCGTCGGAAGAGCGTAAGCGCGTTCTCGAAGAAGACGGCAAAGCGAAAGCCGATCAACTCGTCCGCGCAGAAAAGCAGGCGCAGAGAACGAAAGACGAGATAAAGGACGTCGAAAACGATATAACTACCACCAATCAGGTTATATCCGACATCAACTCCAAACTCTATTCGTTAAACGCGCAGATCTCTTCGCTCGAATCCAACAAAAAAGTTTATCAGAACCTTAAAGAAAGTTACGGCGGATATTCCGATTCCGTCAAGCGTCTTATGCAGGCGTGCAGACAAAACCCCGAACTTGCCAAACGCAGTAAGGGCGTAGTCGCGGGCGTAGTGCATACCGACGCCAAGTACGAAGTCGCTATCGAGACCGCGCTCGGCGGCGCGGCACAAAACGTCATTACCGCCAACCCCGACGACGCGCAATACCTTATGACGTACCTTAAAAGGAACGAACTCGGCAGGGCGACGTTCTTACCGGTAACGTCGATCAAGCCGCGCGGCGAAGTCTCCGAAATCCGCAGAGCGATGAGCGATAAAGGCGCGCTCGGTCTGGCGAGAGAACTCGTCAGATTTGAACCGTATTACGATAAAATCGTCTCGTTCCTGCTCGGCAACACGCTTATAGTCGACGAACTCGACAACGCCAAGACGATAGCGCAACGTTACGGTTTCGCGTTTAAGATAGTAACGCTCGACGGCGACGTTCTTGCGTCCAACGGCTCTATGACGGGTGGCTCGCGTCGGCAGACGACTTCGGGTTTCTTGTCAATGGACAGAAAAATGGACGACATCGGCAAGGAAGTCGAACTCAAAAAAGAGCGTATGACTATGTACGAGAACGATAAAAAGCAACTCGAAAGTCAGGTCGCCGAACAAAAAGAACAACTCGTCGAACTCAACGCCGCGTTGCAGGACCTTCGTCAGCAGGCGGTCGCGCTCAAAGAACAGGTCGCGTCCAACGAATCTATCGTTGCGGACATAGACTTCGAAATAAACGCGCTCAATAACAGCGTTACGATCATCCGCGCCCGCATAAACGAAATCGGCGAGAAATTTACCGCCGTCGAAGAAGGCAACAAGGCTGCGGAAGAAAAGAAAACGACCGCGAGTTACGACGAAGAGAAACATCGCGAAATCTTCGACGAATATAGGAAAAAACGCGAGGCTCTAACCGCCGAAAACGCCGAAGTCCGCACTCGTCTCTCGTTTATCGAAAACGAAATCGCGGCGGCGGAAGCGGCTATGCAGGAAGCGTTGAACGAAAAGACCGAACTCGAAACTCTCGTAAACAAAAACGAAGAAAGTATCGCAACCGACGGCGAGTTTATCAATAAATTCATCGAAGAGATGGAAAAGGTCGCGTTGACGGAAACTCAACAGGAACAACTCAACTCGCTCCGCAACAAACGCGCGTCCATCGAAGAGAAAAAGACCGCGCTCGGCGAGCAGGTCAAGCAGGACAATCTTCAACGCGATATGCTTTCCGCCGAAATCAATAAACTCAACGGCAAACGTTACGGCGAAGAGAACGGCTTGACGAAAATCGACGCCGAACTCGAATTTTTAGGTCAGAGAGTAAAGGAAGCGTACGAACTCGACTACGACTCCGCATTACCGCTCAAAGCCGATAATTACGACAATCACGAAGGTGAAGAAGAGATCAAACGCCTTAAACGCAGAATATCCGTTCTCGGCGCGGTAAACCCGAACGCCATCGAAGATTTCGAAGCGGTCAACGACAGGTATACCGAAATGGCTACCCAGCGCGACGACCTTATCAAAGCCGAAGACGACTTAAAAGAAGTCATAACCCAACTCACCACCGAAATGAGTACCAAATTCGCTGTCGGGTTTGCTAAAATCCGCACGAATTTTACCCGTATATTCAAAGAACTTTTCGGCGGCGGAAGCGCGGATCTTATTCTCGACGAGTCCGATACGGACGATCCGCTCGAACAGGGTGTCGAAATCGTCGCCGAGCCGCCGGGGAAGAAATTGCAGAAAATATCCCTTCTTTCGGGCGGAGAAATGGCTCTTACGGCTATCGCGATACTTTTCGCGATACTCAAACTTCGTCCTATGCCGTTCGTAGTGCTTGACGAAATAGAAGCGGCTCTCGACGACGCCAACGTCGAAAGATTCGCAAACTATATCAACAACTTCGCGCAGGATACGCAATTCATAGTAATTACCCATAAAAAGGTTACTATGGAACACGCCGACGCGCTTTACGGCGTAACGATGCAGGAAAAAGGCGTTTCCAAGATAGTATCCGTCAAACTTGCGGAAGTCGCGGACGAGTTAGGTGCGTGATATGGGATTTTTCGGAAAAATCAAAGACGCGCTTAAAAAGACCAAAGACGGTCTCGGCGCGAAACTCCGCGTTCTTTTCGCAAAGGATAAGTTAGGCGACGATTTTTACGACGATCTGCTCGACGTGCTGATCTCGTCCGATATATCCGTTGCGACTGCCGACGAAATCGTCGAAAGCGTAAGAGAGCGTATGATGGACGAAAAGGTCAGCGATAAAGCAGTCGCCGTAGAAGCGTTGAAAAACGCCGTAAAAGACTGTCTTAACAACGCCGACGAATTCGAATTCTCCGTCCCCGCCGTATTTATGATAATAGGCGTAAACGGAGTGGGTAAGACCACTTCTATCGGAAAACTCGCTCATAAATTCGTAGAAGAAGGCAAAAGCGTGACCATTGCCGCGGCGGACACTTTCCGCGCGGCGGCGAGCGACCAACTCGAAATCTGGGCGAAACGCGCCAAAGTAAAGATAGTAAAAAGCGAAGAAGGCAGCGATCCTTCCGCGGTGGTGTACGACGCTTTAAGTTCGGTAAAGGCTCGCGGAACGGACGTGCTGATCATCGACACGGCGGGCAGACTTCATACCAAGTCCAACTTGATGGAAGAACTCAAAAAAATGTCGAGAGTCGTCGAACGCGAGTTTCCCGAAGCCGATTTCAGAAAACTCATCGCGCTTGACGCCACGACCGGTCAGAACGCTTTATCGCAGGTTGAAGTGTTTAACGACGCGGTCGGTATCGACGGCGTAATCCTTACCAAACTCGACGGAACGGCGAAAGGCGGGTTTATCGTAAGTTTATGCAACGAACTTCAAGTACCCGTCGCGTTCGTCGGCGTGGGCGAGAAGTTGGACGATATAGAAGACTTCGACGTCGACTCGTTCGTAGACGGAATTTTTGAATAAAAATCGTAAACGCGGCTTGTAAAAGCCGCGTTTTTTTTACGCCCGAGTGTTGCGTTCCACCTTGCATTTTACGTTGGTTTTAATAACCGCTTTTTGTAAAATATCGTCCTTGAATTCGGCGTATCGGTTATGGTGGAATTTATATAAATCATTCCTTAATCCGAACAGGTCGCAACCCGTTTTTTTCAGTTGACTGAAAGTCTTTTCGTATATGCCTTTAATCTTGTCTTCGGCTTGTTTAAGCACTTGGCGCGAAATCTCTTCCGTGGTAAAAAGTTTACTTACTTCTTCGCTTTTATTCAGGTCTTCGACGTGGCATTTAAGAACCAGATCGATCTGGTACACGGGCGTTCCGTCCATTCTCAGCCTGAACTTTTTCTTCTCTTCGTCAATGCCGAGCGTCATCGCGTAAGGCTTGCCGTCGATCATTGCGTTTTCAAGGTCGAAATAGGTGTCTTTCGTCCTATGCCTGGTTATATTGAAAAATAACGCCTGTTCTTCGTCGAGTTTTCCGACCTTTATTCCGTTTTGAAAAATCAGCGTTTCGGTACAGTCGAATATTTTTTGTCCGCCGCCTTGCGAACCGCCGCCGTTTTCCGAACCGCCGCCTTGCGAACCGCCGCCGCTTTCGCCGTTACTTTTTTCGCCGCCGCCTTGCCCCGCGCCCGGGTTGTCCGCGTTCGCGTTTACTTCTTTTATAAGCGGCATATACGAACTGCGCGATTTCGAGAAGTAACCTTTACTGAAATCTTTAACGTTCGTAAAAGAAATGCGGTCGAGTTTGGCAAGATCTTTTACGAGAATTTTCTCGATCGCGAACGCGGGTACGGAGTCGAGCGGAGTCGTTGCGGCAAGCACGTCTTTCGCCTTGCCGTCGCTCGCGACGAGCAGCGACGAGTCGGGTATTTTGTCCGTTCGGTTAAAGTAATCTATAAAGGTCATCACGTCGCCTTCAAGCGCGTCGTTGCCGATGACTATCAGATTGCAGAAGGCGAGCAGGGGATACCACCCCGTCGTAACGCCTATATCGTCTACGGCGTCGGCAAGCGTCTTGCCTTTACCCGTTACCGTCGCGCCGGAATTGCTTGTAGACGAGTCCGTCGCTTGCGGAATGGCTATTTGCGCCGTTACTTCGTATTCCTTTTCGTTTTTATCAACGCCGAGCGCGACTATGATAGCGGTTTTCTCCACGTCGATAACGCCGAAATCGCTCGTTAAAAAAAGCGCGAGCGCAAGTATTATGAGAATGGGTAAAAATTTAGACCTTAGAAATTTTTTCACGGATTTTACTCCTTTTCGCAAAAACGCATATAAGCGGAATCGCGTACGCCGCGACGAAGTAGCCCCATATTGCTTTAGCGCTTAAAAAGCGGAACACTTCGATGAAATAATCGTGCGCGACGAGCAACGACAGCAACATCGTTCCGTTGACGACGAACACGGGTATGAGTTTGTTTTTAATATCGAAAGTAACTTCCAGCGCGTATGAAGCAAATACGAAGGGTGTCGCCACGTTAAACGCGCATACGAACGCGAACACGAACCCCGCAACGTAGTCGATGCGACCTATATTCGATAACGCAACGTTGCTTTTCCCTATCTGAATAGGCGAAAAGAACTGCCTTTCGGTTATCGCGCCGAACTCTCCGTAAAGAATAATCGAGTAAACTATCGTAATCAGAGCCATAACCGCGTACGAGCATAAAATTTTTCGCTTGTACGCCTTTTCTTTTTTGAATCTTCCGATTAAAAACAGTATATATACCCCGTCGAAATACCATACGAAAGTGTTTTTAGCGCCGCGCAGTATTTTACCTATCGGCACGCCGACCACGGGCAACAATTCCGTCAGATCGGTAAGGGGAACGGCGAGCGCGAGCAGGGTAACTATCCCGAACGCCGCCGCCCATACGGTTACGTCCGCGCAACGCGCCACGGACTTTATCCCTTTGTAGCAGAAAAACGAAGAAAACAAGAAAAATCCGAGAAACGTAAACACCGACGGCGCGGTTTCGTAAAGGGCAATTTCTATATAGTTTTTCTGTTCGACGAGCGGAATGAACCCCTTTAGCAAAAAGAATAAAAAGAAGATAAAATATACGATTTTTGCGAATATTTTACCGAATGCGCCGTAAAGAATTTCGTAAAAAGTCAGCCCGTCGAATTTTTCCGACAGCCATAACGCGAATAATAAAAACGCACCGTCCGCCAAAAAGTTTATCAGCGACGAAATCCATAACGCTTCGTCGGCGTACTTCGCGCTCAACGCCGGCGCGACTATCATTTTTCCCATAGCGCAACCCGAAACGAGCATAAAACAAATTTGTCTGACGCAGATATTATTTTGTCGTTGCATTTTGTCTCCTTTTGTTTTTAGGGTTAAAGGCGAACGGTCTGAACGGCATCGAAGTGACGTCCGACATATAAATTCCGTCCTGTAAATCGTTCGGGATAAGCGGGGAATACGGCGCGACGTAAGGCACCCCGTAATTTTCGGTGGTGCATAGATAGCATACTATAAACGCTTCGATAAGCACGATGCCGTAACCGCCTATCGAGCCCGCGGCGAGCAGCACTATAAACCGCAGCAGCGACGTGGTTTCGGTAAGTTCCGGCACGGTATAAATGCTTATACCCGACATAGCCATAATAAGAAGCGCGGGCGTGGAAACAAGCCCTGCGTTGACGGCGGTTTCGCCGAGAACGAGCGCGCCTACGATCGCGATAGCCATACCGACGTATTTGGGCATTCGTATACTCGTCTCGTTCAGTATTTCGAATATCAGCAGAAGGAAAAACATTTCAAGGCTCGGCGAAAACGGAATACCTTTAATGCTGTTTACTATCGTAAGCAAAAAATTCAGCGGGATAAGTTGCAGGTGGAATAGTTCCGCGGCGACGAACAGACCGGGCAGAAACACCGAAAAGAATATGGCGAACAACCTTAAAAATCGCACGAGATTAGCCCTGTAATGCGAGATATAATAATCTTCCGCCGTCTGGAAGTCTTCTATAAGCAGGTACGGCAACGTTATCGCGAAAGGCGAGCCGTCCACCAGTACGCCTATCCTGCCTTCGAGCATTTTTTCTATCAGTACGTCGGGGCGCTCGGTCGTTCCGACCTGTTTGAAAAGCGAGTTTTTCCGCTCGTTCAGCATTTTCGCGACGTACGAAGTGTCGGGCACGCCGTCTATATCTATGCTTTTCAATTTTTTGCGTACCTTGTTTACGAGTGTTTCGTCGGTTATTCCGTCAATCGATAACAGCGCGACGTCCGTCGAAGTATATTTGCCTATTCTCATCGTTTCGATTTTCAGCGCGGGGGTTTTAAGGTATCTTCTTACCAGACTGAGATTCGTTTTAATCGATTCGATAAACCCGTTTCTCGGTCCGCGTATAGCAAGTTCGGTCGGCGGTTCTTCGATAGAACGCACTGCGAATTTTTTAAGGTCGACGGCAATCCCGCCGCATTTTCCGTCGATAAATATCAGCGTCGAGCCGTGTAATATTTCGTCGACGGCGGCGCGCATTTCGGTTACGGGTTTAACGTTTGCCGCCGCGATTTTTTTCGCCGCGGTTTTCATACCGCCCTTAATTTCGGAATTTTTAAGCGGAACTATCACTTCGAGACCGAGCATTTCTCTGTCGGTTATCGAGTCGACGTACACCGCGAGCGCGTCGGAATTTCCCGCAGTAAAGCGAAAAAACACGACGTCGTCGCTCGGCAGCAACGCTTTAAGAATTTTTTGCGTGGAAGATAGCGATTTTCCGATATTCATACGAAGAGTATCGCTAAACCTTTGATAATTATGTAAATTTTATATAAAATTAGCAAAATACGAAAAACCCGTTTTAAGTCTTGACTTAAAACGCTGCGGCGGCTAAAATACTTTCGAAAGGAGAATTGTTATGGATTTTGCAAAACTTTTGAGTAATTTTGAGATCGGCGGCGAATTCGTCTCTTGCGAGCCTTACGGCAGCGGGCTTATAAACAGAACTTACGCCGCGGTATTCAACGAAGGCGGGAAGAGAAAGAGATATATCGTTCAGCGTATAAACACCGTCCTTTTCAAAAACGTCGACGGGCTGATGAATAACATACGTCTCGTTACCGAGTTCAACCGCGCCGAAATCGAAAAACGCAACGGCGATCCCGACCGTGAAAGTTTAACGCTCGTCTTTACCAAAGACGGTAAGCCGTATTACCGCGCGGAAAACGGAGACTGTTATCGCGTTTACGTTTTCATCGAAGACGCGAAGGGTTACGACGTCGTCGAAAAACCCGAGCATTTTTACGAGAGTGCGGTCGCTTTCGGTAAATTCGCAATGCTTCTCGACAGATTCGACAGCAGTAAACTTTTTGAAGTGTTGCCCGATTTTCATAACACCGTAAAAAGATTTGCGAATTTCAGAAAATCGCTCGAAGCGGATAAATTCAACCGCGCGAAAGACGTGAAAAAAGAAATCGAATTCGCGCTCGCGCACGAGAATATAACTCATAAAATAGTCGATCTTCTCGCAAGCGGAAAAATGCCTTCGAGAGTTACTCATAACGACACCAAACTCAATAACGTTCTTATCGATACGAGAACAGATAAGGCGATTTGCGTAATCGATCTCGACACTATGATGTCGGGCAGCGTATGTTACGATTACGGCGATTCCATTCGTTTCGGCTGTAACCCATGTCTCGAAGACACGCCCGAAACCGACAAAGTCGTGTTCGATATGCCGCTGTTTGAGACCTATACGCAGGGTTATTTAAGCGTTTTCGGCGACACCATAACCAAACTCGAACGCGAAAACCTGCCTATGGGCGCAATACTTATGACTTACGAATGCGGTATCAGATTCCTTACCGACTATCTCGACGGGGACGTATATTTCAGAAAAACCCGCGAAGGTCAGAATATCGACAGAACCCGTTCTCAATTCAAACTCGTCTCCGATATGGAATCGCGTTACGACGAAATGCTTAAAATAGTCGATAAGTATTGATATGGAATTAAAAGACGATTAAAATCGGTTACAAAATCGGTAAAAAAAAGAAAAGCGCGCCTTGATTTTTCACGGCGCGCGTGTTATAATGTAGGCGATCAGGAGACCATATATATGTTACAGTTATTTCCGAGAGTAATACCTGCCGGTAAAAAGACCGCGCTCGTCATAAGCGGCGACGAGCTTAAAGGCAAACGTAAAATATACGTTGCGGCGCAATCTACCGAGATTTATAACGTGCCGCATTGCGAAAAGTATTTTATAGACGAAGACAAACGCTATAAATTTTCCGCCGTGGCGGTAAAGGGCGGCAAAGCCGAATTCGAATTTACCCCCGTAGGCGAGCAGAAACACAGAATCTACGTCGATACGGGTTCGAGACGGATCACTTTCGAAGTCTTCTCGCTTGAACAAGACCTTTACGAATTAAATCCGTATAAGGGCGATACCCATATGCACTCTACCGAATCGGACGGGTTGTTCACGCCCGCCGAAGTCGTCGCGGCGTATTACGAACGCGGTTACGACTATATCGCCATAACCGATCATCATAAATATCGCGGTTCGGAGAAGATCGCGAAGACCGTCGATAAAATCGCCAAGCGGTTTAAGGTATATCCGGGCGAAGAAGTACATAATCGCGGAATGGGTTATTTCCACATAATCAATTTCGGCGGCTCGGACAGCGTCAACGAGATCATTCTTGCCGATACCGACGGCGTTTTCGCTTCGGTTACCGCCGATGCGGAACGGCTTAAAAAAGAATACTCTTTACCCGACTATGTAGACGCGAAAGAGTTTGCGTTCCGTAAATGGGTTTCGGATAAAATCCGCGAATTCGGCGGTGTCAGCGTGCTGTGCCACCCTTACTGGGACGCGTACGGCGAGTATAATATGCAGACGCCTATGCTCGAAACGCTTTTGAAAAACGGCGTTTACGACGCGTTTGAAGTGGTCGACGACGACGATAAAACGGGCAACGGCGTAAATTTGCAGGTCGCTATGTATAACGAACTGCGCGCCGACGGCGTTAAAATACCCATAGTCGGCGCGTCGGACTGTCATAACGTCGTGTCCGAACTTTTCGATAAATTTTTCACTTATGCGTTCGCAAAGGACGTCGGCGACGTAAAGAACGCCGTTAAAGATTTCAAGTCCGTCGCGGTGGAAAGAATCGGCAACGAATACAGGGTGTACGGTCCGTTCAGACTCGTGCGCTACGCGAGATTTTTAACCGATAATTTCGAAAGCGGAATGGCAGAGATAAGAAAGGGCGTCGCGGGCAAGGTTGAAGAGATCATCAAAAAGCGCGACGGCTCGGCTATGGCAAAAATCGAAGAACCCGCCGAAAATTTCAGAAAAGCGTTTTTCGGCAGATAACGGAATACGACGGAAATGTCAGAAAAAAACAAAACTTGTAAAATTCGCGATAAAAGACAATTACTGCTCGTCGCGCTTTGCTGGGCGGTATATACGGCGAGTTATCTCGGCAAATACTGCTTTAACGCCAACATCGAAAGTATCGGAAGGCGTTTTTCGGTCAACAATGCGTCCGTCGGTCTGGTCGGAACGTGCTTTTTCTTCGCGTATGGCGCGGGGCAGGTAATAAACGGCGTTTTTTGTAAAAAATACGATATGCGTCTCGTCGTGTTCGCGTCGCTTATCGCTTCTGCGGCGTGCAACGCGTTTATGGCTTTCAGCGAGAACTTTTCGGCGTTTAAGTACGTCTGGTTTATAAACGGAGCGGCTTTATCCGTACTCTGGCCCACGCTTATCAGACTACTGTCGGAATCCATCGACGACGAATATTCTCCGCGCGCGGTTATAGTAATGGGTACTACCGTTGCGGTAGGCACGTTTCTCGCGTACGGAATATCCGCGCTGTTCAACGCCGTCGTAAAAGACGGAACTTGTTATAAATATTCCTTTCTCGTCGCGGTGGCGGTAATGCCGGTGCTTGCCGCGGTATGGCTCGTTTCGTATAACAAACTTGCCCGCGCGGCAAAAGACGACGGTCAAGAAGTCGCGGCGTATAAACCGCCCGAACCCGAGCGTAAAGGTCTCGGCGCGGCGATGACGGTTACCATATCCGTTCTTGCCGTTTTCGCGGTAATTACCAACCTTGTCAAGGACGGGTTTACTACCTGGATACCTAAAATTCTGTCCGACGTATATAACACGCCCGATTATTTAAGCATACTTTTAACCCTTGCGCTGCCGATTTTCGCGCTGTTCGGAACGGCGCTTGCTGTGGCGATGAACAAAGGGATTAAAGATCTTATTACCATCTGCTGGATATTATTTGCGGGCATAACGTCGCTTATAGGCGTAGTGCTGTCTACGATAGAAGTCAGCGCGGCGATAATGCTCGTGTCGCTGTCCGTCGTGTCGCTTATGACGTCGGCGATAAATAACGTCATCACGAGTATGTTTCCGCTGTACTATAAAGACGAAGTCAATTCGGGAATGTGCGCGGGCGTGCTTAACGGTTTTTGCTATATCGGCAGTACGATAAGTTCGTACGGGCTGGGCGCGTTATCCGACGCTTACGGCTGGAACGCCGTGTTTATTCTGCTTTGCTCGGCAAGCGCGTTTTGCTTTTTGACGGGCGTTATCAAAAATTTGGTGGACAGAATAAAAAACAAACGCTGAAATAACGGGCGTGTCATCTCAATGGGCGAACCGATCCCGAAAAGGAGAAACGAGTATGCTTGAAATCAGAAACTTAACCAAACGCTACGGCGAAAAGACGGCGGTCGACGATTTGTCGCTTACCATACGCGGCGGCGAAATTTACGGGTTTATCGGTCATAACGGCGCGGGTAAAACGACGACGCTCAAAGCCGTGTGCGGGCTGATCGACTTTGACGGCGGCGATATTTTAATAGGCGGCGAGTCTATAAAACGCAATCCCTTAGCCTGTAAAAGAAAATTCGCCTATATACCCGACGATCCGTCGTTGTACGAGTTTATGACGGGTATGCAGTATCTCGACTTCGTTGCGGACGTGTTCGGCGTCGGTAAAGAAGAACGGCTTAAAAAAATCGAATACTACGGCGAGAAATTCGCTTTAACCAAAGATTTAGGCTCGGCGATAGGTACGTATTCGCACGGAATGAAGCAAAAACTCGCCGTAATATCGGCGTGGATACACGATCCCGAACTCGTCGTAATGGACGAACCGTTCGTAGGGCTCGATCCCGTCGCCTCGCACGCGATAAAAGAGATGATGCGCGAACTTTGCGATAACGGCGGCGCGATTTTCTTTTCTACGCACGTTCTCGAAGTGGCTGAAAAGTTGTGCGATAAAATAGCGATAATCAAGGGCGGCAAACTCGTAAGGAGCGGTACGGTGGAAGAAGTGAAGGGCGACGCGTCGCTCGAATCCGTCTTTCTCGAACTCGAAGAAGCCGATGCTTAAAATTCTCGTAAAGAAACAACTTTTAGAAATCAATCGCTGCTTGTTCGTCAGCGGCAAAACGGGCGAAAGGCGGAGTAAAAAAGCCGTATTTTTTGCGATTGCGGGATTTATCGCGCTTATGCTTTTCCTTGCCGTCGCGTTCTTTTTCCTGTTCTCTTCGTTCGTTTCTCCGCTTGCGCAAGCGGGGCTTAACTGGCTGTATTTTGCGTTGACGGGCGGTCTTGCTGTTTTTATAGGCGCGTTCGGCAGCGTTTTCAATACGTTTTCCACGCTCTATCTTTCCAAAGATAACGATTTTCTGTTGTCGTTGCCCCTGCCGCCGAAATCCATTCTGGCGTCAAGACTTATAAGCGTATATATTTTGGGCGCGGCTTATTCGGTAATCGTTTCCGTTCCCGCGTGCGTCGCGTATTACGTTTTCGCGTCGCCTACCGCGGCGGAAGTATTCGCTTCGCTTTTTTCCTGCGTGCTGATAACGCTCGCAGTCGCGATCCTCTCTTGTCTTCTCGGCTACGTCGTGGCTAAAATCAGCGTAAAACTCAAAAATAAAAGCCTGATAACGGTAATAATTTCGCTCGTAGTAATAGGCGTTTATTACTTCGTGTATTTCAAGATGAACGACGCCATAACTTCGCTTATCGAAAACGGCGAAGCGGTTGCGGCGGCGATTAAAGTATACGCATATCCCGTGTACTCGTTCGGAAAGGCTTGCGTAGGCTCTCCGCTTTACCTGCTTTGCGTTACGGCGGTCATATGCGCTCTGTGCGTCGCGATTTTCGCCGCGCTCTCGCATAGTTTTATTAAAATAATAACCAACGTATCGTTGGGCGGGGCGAACGTACGTAAAAAGCGTAAAATCAAAGTCCGTACTTCTTTCGGAACGCTGCTGCATAAGGAACTGAAACGGTTCGTTTCGAGCGCGTCGTATATGCTCAACAGCGGAATGGGTACGGCTCTGGCGTGCGCGGCTGCGATTGCGGCGATTATTAAAAATCAGGATATTTATCGGCTGTTCAATTCCCCCGAAATCGGGTACGGAGAGTACGCTTTGCCGATAGTCGCCGCCGCGGCTATGCTCTCGTCGTCGATCAACACTCTTACCGCGTCGTCGGTTTCGCTCGAAGGTAAGAATTTATGGATTTTGCGGTCATTGCCCGTAAAACCCATAACGATAATTTTAGCGAAACTTGCTTTGCATCTTATCGTCACGTTGCCCGCGCTGGAATTTCTGACGATTACCTTGTCCGTAGTAACGGGGCTCGGCGCGGCGGATACGATATGCGTAATTTGTTTGACCGCGTTCGCCGTCGTTTTCGCGGCGGAGTTCGGGTTGTTGCTCAATCTGAAAATGCCTAATTTCAAATGGACCAACGAAACGGTTGCGATAAAGCAGGGTATGCCCGTGTTTTTATCCTTGACTTCGGGTATGGTACTGACGGCTGTACTCGGCGGAGCGTACTTCGCGCTTCGTAAATTCGTTTCGGTTACGGCGTTCGTGTGGGCGTGCGCCGCGCTGTCGGCGATCGCCGCGTTTATTCTTTTCCGCCTTTTCGTAACGAAGGGCGTAAAGCTTTTTGACAAACTGTGAGAAAAATATGAAAGAGATTAAGAAAAACGATTATTATTACTTTGACGACGAAAACAAAGAAGTCGTATTTACCCGTCACGATATGCCGTCGCCGTGGATAAATTATCTTTTCAACGGCGAAACGTTTACGATGATGTCACATTCGGGCGGCAATCTCAGTTGGTATAAGTCCCCCGAAATATGGCGTATAGGCAGGTATAATTTTTATAATCTGCCAGTAGACGTAAACGGGCTTTTCGTATACGTTGCCGATAAGTCGACGGGCGAAGTGTGGAATCCAACGATTATCCCCCGCGACGTCAAGCCCGATAAATGGGAGTCGAGACACGGTCTCGGTTATACTAAATTTTCCGCCGAAAAAGACGGACTTAAAGTGTCGGTAAAATGCTTCATAAGCAAAGACAACGCGCTCGTGTACGACGTAGAATTCCTGTCCGACCGCGACAGGGATATTACGGTTTTCGCGTGCCACGAAATGGGGCTTATGGAGTACCTTCGCGAAGTGCAATGGCAATGTTATTGCAAAAACAGCAACAACGTGCTGTACGACGAAAAATGCGACGCGCTCGTCTACGAATATTTTGCCGATATGCAGGCGCGCCCCGACGAAACCCCGTTCGTGTATTTTTGTTCTAATATCGGTTTTTCGTCTTATAGCGGGGTAAGAAAGAGTTTCGTCGGCAATTATCGCGACTTAAAAAATCCGATAGCGATCGAAAACGGCAAACTTCCTTGCGACGAACTTAAAGGCGGCGAAGCGATGTTTTCGTCTTCCTACGAACTATCGCTTAAAAGGGGCGAAACGAAAACTCTCGATCTGTATCTCGGCGTGTTGAAGCCGCAAGAAGATATTAAAATCGTAACGGATAAACTCCGCGCCGAAGGCTACGCCGAAAAAGCGTTCGCCGCCCTTAACGACGAATGGAACGAGCGTCTCGCCGCGTTTAAGGTGGATATTCCCGACGCGCAAGCCGCGAGAATGATAAACGTATGGAACAAACTGCAAGCGCTCGTAAACTTTTACGTTTGCAGAGAAATTTCCTTTTACGCGACGGGTACGGTAAGGGGCGTAGGCGTTCGCGATGCGTCGCAGGACGCGCTCGGTATCGTTCATAGCGATATAAACCTTGCCAAAGACAAGATAAAACTCATAATGACTCAGCAGTACGCCTGCGGAAAGACCAATCATTATTTTTATCCCGTCGAAAAACGCGAGCCGATAGTAAGCGACAGAAGCGATAATCATTTGTGGATGATATACACCGTTTACGCTATTTGTATGGAAGAAGGTAAAACGGATATATTGAACGACGCGGTCGAATATTACGACGGCGGTTGCGGAACGGTTTTCGAGCATCTTGAAAAATCGATCGAGTACACGATGAATCATCTCGGCAAAGACGGTATTCCGTTAATGCTCGGCTCGGACTGGAACGATATGCTGTCCAACGTCTGCAAAAAAGGCGAAGGCGAAAGCGTTTTCGTCGCCCAAATGCTCGTTCTCGCCTGTAAACAAATGAAAGAACTTTGTAAGATTACGGGCAGAGATTACGATAAATACGACGAAATAATCAAAACGCAGACCGCGCTCGTAAACGATAAATTTTTCGATAAGGAATGGTATGTCCGCGCCGTTACCGACGAAGGACTGAAACTCGGCAAATCCGGCGACGAATGTGCCGAAATATGGATAAACTCGCAGAGTTGGGCGGTTATGTCGGGTATTGCCGACAAAGAAAAGGGCAAAAAGGCGATGAACAGCGTTTTCAAAAAACTCGATTGCGGTTACGGGCTATTGAAACTCGCTCCGCCGCTCAGGCGTAACTATCCGAGTAAAGAAAACGAACTCACTTTCGCCCAGCCGGGCATCGGCGAAAACGGCGGCGTATTCTGCCACGCAAACGCCTGGGCGATCATCGCGGAATGTATGCTCGGCGATAACGAGCGGGCTTTCGCGCTCTATAAAGAGTTGATTCCCGACGAAATAATCAAAAAATTCGGGGTGGAACTGTATAACGCCGAACCGTACGTTTACGCTTCCAACATACGCGGTCCGCAGGCTTTCGACGCGGGGCAGGCGGGTGTGTCGTGGCTGTCGGGAACGGCTGCGTGGATGGTCGTTGCGGTAATGCAGTATATTTTCGGAATAAAACCCGAATACGACGGCTTAAAAATTCAGCCGTGCATACCCGACGAGTGGGAGAAGGTAACCGTAAAACGCAGATTCCGCGGAACGGACTATACGATAAACATCGACAATAGCGCGAAAGCGGGCAATCGCGTAAAGGAAATCAAAGTCAAGAACGCCGTTATCAGAAACGGGTGCGTTTCGTCGGACGCAAAAACCGCCGAGATAACGGTAATAACGGGCTGACGCAATCGCCTGCGACTACGGGGACGGAAGAATACGACTTCCGTCTCCGTTATTTTTTCGGTTAAATATTGCCTTAAATATTGCCCGCCGAATCCGTTATTCAAATTGACAATCGCGCGTAAATACCGTATAATAAAATTAAGGTGCGATATGTACGAGATAAAAAGATACGAAAGACTTACCGATAACATATTTTTAGCGGACGTTTACGCTCCGCGCGTTGCGAAAAATTGCAAAGCGGGGCAATTCGTCATAGTCCGCGTCGACGAAAACGGCGAGCGTATACCGCTTACCGTATGCGACTTCGATCGCGTCGCTCAAACGGTTACGATAGTCGCGCAGGAAATCGGCGCGTCCACCTATAAACTCGGCAAACTCCGTAAAGGAGATTTTATCGCCGACTTCGTAGGTCCGCTCGGCAACCCGTCGGAACTTACCGAAACTCCCGTCGGCGAGTTGAAGAATAAAAAGATAATATTCGTCGCCGGCGGCGTCGGCGCAGCACCCGTATATCCGCAGGTTAAATTTTTACACGAAAACGGAGTTAAAGCCGACGTTATAATCGGTGCGAAAAACAAAGACTTGCTTATACTCCGAACCGAACTCGAAAAAGCGGCGGACAGAGTTTTCGTTACGACGGACGACGGTTCTTGCGGAGATAAGGGGCTTGTAACCGATAAACTGCAAAGTCTCGTCGCGGGCGGCGAAAAATACGACTTGTGCGTGGCGATAGGTCCGGTTATAATGATGAAATTCGTTGCGAAAGCAACCGAAAAACTCGGCATAAAAACCGTGGTAAGTATGAACCCTATTATGGTTGACGGCACGGGTATGTGCGGCGCGTGCAGGGTTATCGTCGGTGGCGAAGTAAAATTCGCCTGCGTAGACGGTCCCGAATTCGACGGACACGCCGTCGATTACGACGAAGCGATGATACGGCAACGCCTTTACAAAACCGAAGAAGGCAGGGCGTATCTTAAAGCGAAAGAAGGCGATACTCATCACGGCGGTTGCGGAATGTGCGGAGATAAAGAATGAACGATTCGTTGAAAAGAGTTCCCGTTCGGGAACGCGACGGTAAAATAAGGGCGACCGATTACGACGAAGTTTCGTGCGGTTATAACGACGCGGAAGCGGTTGCGGAAGCGAAAAGGTGTCTCGAATGTAAAAATCCGCGTTGCGTAGACGGTTGCCCGGTAAATATAAATATCCCCGCGTTTATATCGCGGATAAAAAGCGGCGACTTTGCGACGGCGTACGAAATAGTTTCCGAAAGTTCGGCGTTGCCCGCCGTATGCGGCAGAGTCTGCCCGCAGGAAAAGCAATGCGAAGGCAGGTGCGTACGCGGAATAAAAGGCGAAGCGATAGCGATAGGTAAACTCGAAAGATTCGTCGCCGATAAGGCGAGAGAAGACGGGCTTGTCGGCGCGCGCAGAACACAGTACAACGGAAAGAACGTCGCCGTAATCGGGTCGGGCCCGTCCGGGTTATCCTGCGCCGGCGAACTTATAAAATACGGCTACGGCGTTACCGTATTCGAGGCTTTGCACGAACTCGGCGGCGTACTCGTATACGGTATTCCCGAATTCCGACTTCCCAAAGATAAAGTCGTAAAGCCGGAAATAGAGCGATTAAAGGATAGCGGCGTCAAGTTTGAAACGAACGTGGTCGTGGGTAAATCCGTAACCGTAGATCAACTGCTGAGCGAAGAAGGTTTTTCTGCCGTTTTTATCGGAACGGGCGCGGGCTTACCCCGATTTATGGGTATCGACGGCGAAAACGCGAACGGCGTTTTTTCCGCCAACGAGATTTTAACGCGCAATAATCTTATGCGCGCTTACGACGATTCTTACGACACTCCGATAAAACTCGGCAAAAAAGTAGTCGTCGTGGGCGGCGGAAACGTCGCTATGGACGCGGCTCGCACCGCAATCAGAACGGGCGCGGAAACGATAATAACTTACAGGCGCGGCGCGGACGAATTACCCGCAAGAAAAGAAGAAGTGCGGCACGCCGAAGAAGAAGGCGTGAAATTCGAACTGCTTACCAACCCCACGCGCATTCTGGTCGGCGACGACGGAAGCGTAAAGGGCGTAAGGCTTATCAGAATGAGACTCGGCGAACCCGACGCGTCGGGCAGAAGAAGCCCCGTTGAAATTCCCGACAGCGAATACGATATAGAGTGCGACTCGGTAATAATGTCGCTGGGTACGTCTCCCAACCCGTTGATAGTTTCTTCTACCGACGGGCTTGACGCGGATAAAAGAAAGAGAATTATTGCCGACGAACGCGGAGTAACGTCGCGTAAGGGCGTGTTTGCCGGCGGCGACGCGGTAACGGGCGCGGCGACCGTGATTCTCGCTATGCAGGCGGGTAAAAAAGCCGCCGAAGCGATAAGGGAATATTTATCCGCATAAACTCGGTAATTTGCTTGCAAATTAAAAATAAATCGTATATAATACTAAAAAATTCAGGAGATATGTTATGGCTCATTACTACGAAGAAGCGTGTCATACGTTCAACGAGTATCTGCTCGTTCCGGGGTATACCGGTGAGAATTGTATTCCGGCAAACGTCGATTTATCTACTCCGCTTTTAAGGTATAAGAAAGGCGAAACCCCGTTCAAAATCAATATTCCGATGATCTCTGCCATAATGCAGTCCGTGTCCAACGACACGCTTGCGATCGCTCTTGCCAAAGAAGGCGGAATGAGTTTCATCTACTGCTCGCAGTCCATAGAAGACGAAGCCGAAATGGTAAGAAGAGTAAAGAGTTATAAGGCTGGCTTCGTCGTAAGCGCGTCCAACCTTACGCCCGACGCGACTCTGGCGGACGTACTCGAACTCAAAGAACGCAACGGCTTTTCCACCATCGCCGTTACCGACGACGGAAAGTGCAACGGTAAACTTTTAGGCATAGTAACCAGCAGGGATTACCGCGTAAGCAGAATGTCTTTAACCGAAAAGGTATCGTCGTTTATGACTCCGCTCGAAAAACTCGTAACCGCTCCGTCGGGTACGACGTTAAAAGACGCCAACGACGTTATATGGGCGCATAAACTCAACTCTCTGCCTATCGTCGACGCGGACGGCAGACTTATGTACTTCGTTTTCAGAAAAGACTACGCCGAACATAAGACCAACCCGCGCGAAGTGCTTGACGAAGAAAAGCGTTATATGGTAGGCGCGGGCGTAAACTCGTTCGATTACGAAAAGCGTATCCCCGCCCTGGTAGAAGCGGGCGCGGACGTGCTTTGCATAGACTCTTCCGAAGGTTACACCTGCTGGCAGAAGCGCGTAATCGATTTCGTAAGAAGCAAGTACGGCGACAAGGTAAAAATAGGCGCGGGCAACGTCGTCGATAAAGACGGATTCGACTTTTTGGCGGACGCCGGCGCGGACTTTATAAAAATCGGTATCGGCGGCGGCTCGATATGTATTACCCGCGAAACGAAAGGAATCGGCAGGGGGCAAGCCACGGCTGTAATAGAAGTCGCGAAAGCGAGAGACGAATACTATAAAAAGACGGGCGTGTACGTTCCGATCTGTTCCGACGGCGGAATCGTTCACGATCATCACATAACCCTTGCGCTCGCTATGGGTGCGGACTTCGTAATGCTCGGCAGATATTTCGCTCGTTTCGACGAAAGCCCGACGCCCAAACTCAACATCAACGGCACTATCGTAAAAGAATACTGGGGCGAAGGCAGTAACAGGGCGAGAAACTGGCAGCGTTACGATCTCGGCGGCAAAAACAAACTCGCTTTTGAAGAAGGCGTTGACTCGTACGTTACCTATGCCGGACCTTTACACGACAACGTAGAAAAAACTCTTTACAAAGTCAAATCTACTATGTGCAACTGCGGCGTTACGGATATTCCGTCTCTGCAAAAGAACGCAAAACTTACGCTGGTATCCCCGACGAGTATCGTCGAAGGCGGTTATCACGACGTAATTCTTAAAGGCGGCAACACCAAACTTTAATTTTTACGGGTATATTCCCGAAAATCCTGAAAGGGGGGCGAACTATGGCTACGGATATAGAGATCGCGAGAGCGTATAATATGAAACCCGTCGGCGAAATCGCCGCAAAGGTCGGTATTCCGCAAGACAGGCTCGAACCGTACGGTAAGTATAAGGCGAAAATCGACGTTTCGTATCTGAACGCCGACGGCGTTAAAGACGGTAAACTTATACTCGTGACGGCTATAAACCCTACGCCTGCGGGCGAAGGTAAAACCACCACGACGATAGGTCTTGCCGACGCGCTCAATCTGACGGGCAGAAAGACGGTTGTCGCGCTCAGAGAGCCGTCGCTCGGTCCGGTATTCGGCGTTAAAGGCGGCGCGACGGGCGGCGGATACGCGCAGGTCGTTCCGATGGAAGATATAAACCTGCATTTTACGGGCGATTTCCACGCGATAGGCGCGGCGAACAATCTTCTTTGCGCTATGCTCGATAATTCCGTGTATCAGGGCAATCCGCTCAATATCGATCCGCGAACGGTAACGCTTAAACGGTGCGTCGATATGAACGATCGCCAACTGCGCAGAATTACCGACGGGCTTGGCGGAAAAACTAACGGATTTCCCCGCGAAGACGGGTTCGAAATAACGGTTGCAAGCGAAGTTATGGCGGTGTTCTGCCTTGCCGAGTCGCTTGCCGATCTGAAAAAGCGGCTTGCCGCGATAACGGTCGCGTACACGTTTGACCAAAAGCCCGTAACCGCGGGCGATCTTAAAGCGCAGGGCGCGATGACCGCGCTCCTTAAAGACGCGTTAAAACCTAATCTCGTACAGACTATGGGCGGTACGCCCGCAATCGTACACGGCGGACCGTTTGCCAACATCGCTCACGGTTGCAATTCGGTAATAGCAACGAAAACCGCGCTTAAACTCGGCGATTATTGCATAACTGAAGCGGGATTCGGCGCGGATCTCGGCGCGGAAAAATTCTTCGACGTGAAGTGTCGCAAGGCCGGCTTAACCCCGTCGGCGGTAGTGCTTGTCGCAACCGTCAGGGCGTTAAAGTTCCACGGCGGCGTTAAAAAAGAAAATTTGTCGGAAGAAAATCTCGACGCTCTTAAAAAAGGTATTCCGAATCTTTTAAGGCACGTTTCTAATATTACCGAAGTATACAAATTACCCGTAGTCGTTGCGATAAACGAATTTCCTACCGACACTCAATCCGAAATCGCGCTCGTTAGAGACGAGTGTAAACGTTACGGAGTCAACGTCGCGTTATCGTCCGTATGGGCAAACGGCGGCAAGGGCGGTATAGAACTTGCCGAAGAAGTAGTTAAACTCTGCGAAAAAAAGACCGATTTTTCGTATTGCTACGACTTAAACGACGGCGTAAAGAATAAAATCGAATCCGTTGTAAAAAATATATACGGCGGCGCGTCGGTCTCGTACACCGCGTCTGCCGAAAAGAAAATAGCCGCGGCGGAAAAAAGCGGCTACGGCAATCTGCCGATATGTATCGCAAAAACTCAATACTCTTTTTCCGACGATCCGAGTCTGCTCGGCGCGCCGAAAGGTTTTACCGTCTCCGTTAAAGATATAAAAATCGCGAGCGGGGCGGGATTTATCGTCGTTTATACGGGCGACGTTATGACGATGCCGGGGCTTCCGAAAATTCCGTCGGCGGAAAAAATCGACGTTGACGAAAACGGAGTTATATACGGATTATTCTGATAAAAAGGAGAATAAAATATGACCAATTTATTCAAAACCGAAAAAAGCAAACTGTTCTGGCTTGAAATCGTACTCGGCGTTTTGTGCATACTGCTCGCCGTCGTTTTCGCGCCGATATGGGAAAGTACCGACGTCTTCTTTAAGGACTGGGGTATGAAAATTATCGACGTGCTTATCGCCGTGCTTATCGTCGCATATCTCTTCGGCTATTTGTGGAAGAGAATGATCTCCGCGAAAGGCGTCGTACAAGTCCTTACGATCCTGGAATTTTGTTCGCTCGCGATCATCGCGCTCGGCTGTCTGTTCTCGCAGTTCAACGTAATACCCGTTAGCGGAGCGTGCAAAATCTTCGGTCTCGTGCTTTGGTGCAGGGGCGTAGTCGAACTTTTCAGGGCATACTACCTTTCCAGACTCGCAACCTATAAATACTCTTCCGCGTGGCTGTTCCTTGCGATCGCTATGGTATCGTTCGGAACGTATTGCTTTGCCAAGCCGTTTATACAAGACGTTGCCATTCTCTGGGTGTTCGTCTGCGCGCTTCTCGTTTTCGGAATACTTTTCGTAGCGATCGGCTGTATGCAAAAACCCGTCAAGGCGAAAGTAAAAAGCGTAAACTGATTTATAGTTATCCGTATGATCGGGGTTGCCGCGTTATAGCGGCAACCCCTTCCGCGTTATAGCGGAGTTACGGTAACTGACAGATTATCGGCGGTAAAAGCGTTCGCTCCGCCGTTTCTTACGTCAAGCGTAGAACCGCCCGCCGGTACGGTTATAACTGCTTTGCCCGAAAGCGGAACGACGTCTGTCGTCGCGCCCGCGGTGGCAACGGAAAGCGTCTGCGGAATCTCCGTTCCGCCGAGATACGCCGCAAGCGTCGCTCTGTCGGTTATTCCCGTTGCGTTCGCGTGGTACTCGACTATATAATTCCCTTGCGAAAGCGTCAATCCCGTACCCGCGCCGTCAAGAGCAATCGCTCCGTCGGTGTTATTGAAAGTTTCGGCTACGGTAAGGGGAGTATTCGGCGCGGCGTTTTGCGTTGCGTTATAAAACTGACCTACGGTCAGAGTCGCGCTTGCGCCCGTTGCGCCGGTTGCCCCCGTAGGACCTGTCGGACCTGTCGGACCTGTAGGACCGACTGCACCGTCAAGACCAGCCGCACCCGTTGCGCCCGTAGGACCTGTCGGACCTGTCGGACCTGTGGGACCGACCGCGCCGTCCAGACCAGCCGCACCCGTCGCGCCCGTTGCTCCCGTAGGACCTGTCGGACCTGTGGGACCGACCGCGCCGTCCAGACCAGCCGCGCCCGTTGCGCCCGTCGCGCCGGTTGCCCCCGTAGGACCTGTCGGACCGGTAGGACCGACCGCGCCGTCAAGACCAGCCGCGCCCGTTGCGCCCGTTGCTCCCGTAGGACCTGTCGGACCGGTAGGACCGACCGCACCGTCAAGACCAGCCGCGCCGGTTGCGCCCGTTGCTCCCGTAGGACCTGTCGGACCGGTAGGACCGACCGCACCATCAAGACCTGCTGCGCCCGTTGCCCCCGTAGGACCTGTCGGACCGGTAGGACCGACCGCGCCGTTCAATCCTGCCGCGCCCGTCGCGCCCGTCGCGCCCGTTGCTCCCGTAGGACCTGTCGGACCTGTTGGACCGACCGCGCCGTCAAGACCAGCCGCGCCTGCCGCGCCCGTTGCGCCGGTTGCTCCCGTAGGACCTGTAGGACCGACCGCGCCGTCAAGACCTGCCGCACCTGTTGCGCCGGTCGCGCCTGTTGCGCCCGTCGCGCCCGTAGGACCTGTTGGACCGGTAGGACCGCCTGCCGCGCCCGTTGCTCCGGTCGCGCCCGTAGGACCTGTCGGACCTGTTGGACCGGTCGCTCCCGTAGGACCTTTGATTACGAAGCCGTTGCGGTTGCCGCAACACCGTCTCGGCTCGCGGGGCGGTTCGGGGCGTTGTCCGCAACAGAAAAACATTCTGCATAAATCTTCAAACATCAGATAATTCTCCTTTACGGCGCGTAAAATAAATCTACGCGCTATTTCATTATATGCCCGTTTGATTTTCACGGCTAATATCGTTATTCCGTAATATATTAAAGGGGATTGTTATGAAAATATCCGTTTGTATTATAGTAAAAAACGAAAGCGAGACCGTGGAAAGGTGTCTCGAAAGCGTAAAGCCTTTCGCCGACGAGATAATCGTCGCGGATACGGGCAGCGTTGACGATACGAAGGCTAAAGCGAGAAAATTTACCGATAAAATATACGATTTTAAGTGGATAAACGACTTTTCGGCGGCAAGGAATCACGCGTTTGAAAAAGCGACGTCCGATTACTTGTTCTGGCTTGACGCAGACGACGTTATCGCTACCGAAAACGCGTTGAAAATAGCCGCGTTGAAAACCGAAAAAAATATTTACGACACTTATATGTTCCGTTACGCGGTTGCCTTCGATAAAAACGGTTTGCCGACTTTTGAATATTATCGCGAGCGACTTATGAAAAACTGCGCGGCGGCAAGGTTTAAGGGGTTCGTTCACGAAGCGGTCGCGCCGTTCGGCAAAATCGTTTACCGCGACGATATAACGATAGAGCATCGCAAACTTAAATCGGGCGATCCGACGAGAAATCTGCGTATGTACGAAGAATATATCGCAAGCGGCAAAACGCTCGACGCGCGCGGCGAATATTACTACGCCAAAGAATTGTTTTATAACCGCAGATACGCCGACGCCAAGCGCGAGCTTCAAAAATATCTGTTAGGCGGAGCGGGTTTTTTGCCCGACGTAAAAGACGCGTATAAGACGATTTATAAATGCGACGCGTTGCGCTGCTTGTCGGCAGACGAAAAAAATTTAACCGACGCTTTGGCGGCGTGCGGGGCGGATTCCGAAATATTTTGTTATCTCGGCGACGCGCGCCTGCGGCGCGGCGATTTTACTTGTGCGACGGCGTATTATAAATGCGCGTTGTGCGTCGATAAGCCTTCGCCCGAAAGCGGATTTTACGAGAGTAAATTTTATTATATCGAGCCGTTGTTAAGGCTCGTATCCGCGTATTACGGTAGCGGCGACAAGAAAACCGCCGCCGTTTTTCACGACTTGTGTCTGAAAAATTATCCCGAAGCGGACGAAGTCGTTTTTAATTCGCGTTTTTTTGAAAAATGACCTTTTATCTGTTTACAAAACTTTATAATTGTTGTACAATATCGGTGTATGCGTAAGGATTTAACGAAAGAATTTACGGCGTACGCCGGTACGGTGTCGATGGCGATAATTTACGCGATCGGGTACGCCTTATTTATAATACCGAACAGTTTCGCGCCTGCGGGTATAAACGGCATCGCGACGATGATACAGTATAAATGCGGTTTCAGCATAGGTTATATGTCGCTGCTCGTCAATATTCCGCTCTGCGTCTTTTCCTTTTTTACCACGGACAGAGAATTTGCCTTAAAGACCTTTGCTTTTTGCGTGGCTTATTCGGCGGCGTATCTGTTGTTTCAGACGCTCGATAAGGCTTACGATCTTACCAGATTCAAATACGTTGCCGAAGACAATACCGTTCTCGCGGTTTTGTTGGCGGGTACTCTCGGCGGAATAGTATACGCGGGCTGTTTCAGGCTCAACTCTTCTACCGGCGGAACGGATATAATCTCTAAATTCGTCAGCAAAAAAAGACCGGAACTTAACTTTTTCTGGATCAATTTTATGCTCAACGCGGTAGTTGCGTTCGCGTCGATATTCGTATACGTCGACGGGGCGGGGAATTACAGTTACGAACCGTTCTGTCTCTGCCTGTTATATTGCTTTATGTCGAGTTTTCTCGGCAACGCGCTTATAAAAGGCGGCAAGTCTGCGTATAAGTTTATGATTATAACTTCCCACGCGGAAGAAATCGATAAAGAAATAGTCGAAACGCTCAAACACAGCGCGACCAAAATCATCGGTACGGGCGTGTACAGCAATACCGAAAAAGATGTTATAATCTGCGTTATCAACAAGCATCAGATAGTGGATTTTCAGAACATTCTTAAAAAATACGACGATACTTTCGCGCTCGTCGAAACGGTCAACGAGACTATCGGCAACTTCAAAAAAATCAAATAACGGCAAGCGCGTCCGCCGCGTTAAACGAAAGCGTTTCAAGGCGTTTTCGCCGTCGCTTTCGGCGGTCGGACGGCTTGCTTGCCAGACAAGAATAATACGAACCGTGGTCTGACGGTGTGTTTTTGACTAATACTGCGTTGCGCTCACGGGTTATACGGGCAGTATTAACCCCTTCGCGCGCCTTGTCTTAGCCTAAAAACACGCCGTCAGACTTGCCGGCAACAAAAACGCCGATATTTTCGATGATTTGTTGCAAAGGCGAGAACGGTAGTACTGAACGTACATCGTACGAGAATTTGCAAAAAAGCGCGTAAATAGCGACGTTTTTGCAAGGTTCGTATTATTTTTGTTTGGCAAAGGAGAACGAATATGGATAAACTCATACCCGTCGTCGTCATCAAAAATCTCGACGACACAGAAAAAATTCTTTCCGCGCTTAAAAACGACGGAATAAATTGCGCCGAAATCACTTTCAGAACGGCTTGCGCGAAAGAGGCGATTGCTCTCGCGTGCGATAAGTTCCCCGATATGAACGTAGGCGCGGGCACGGTAATAAACGGTCAGCAATGTCTCGACGCGTTAAACGCCGGCGCAAAGTTCATCGTATCGCCCGGTCTTTCGGCAGAAGTTGCCGAAATTTGCAGAGCGAACGACGTTCCGTACTATCCGGGTTGCGTAACCCCTACCGAGATTATGCAGGCGCTCGATCTCGGCATTACCACGGTCAAATTTTTCCCTGCCAACGTTTACGGCGGCTTAAAGGCGCTTAAAGCCCTTTCCGCGCCGTTCCCGCAGGTAAAATTCATTCCCACGGGCGGGGTGAACAGGGATAATCTGGACGAATTTTTGGCGTTCGATAAAGTGGCTGCCGTCGGCGGCAGTTTCTTCGTTGAGGAGGCGTTGAATAAATGAAAAAAGTAGTTACTTTCGGCGAGTTGATGTTAAGGCTCGCCCCCGAAAATTATCTTAGATTCGTGCAGAGCGATAAATTCGAAGCGACTTACGGCGGCGCGGAAGCGAACGTTGCGGTTTCGCTTGCGAATTACGGAACGGACGTTGCGTTCGTTACCAAACTTCCGACGCACGAAATAGGTCAGGCGGCTGTAAACTCGCTTCGCAAATTCGGCGTGGACACTTCCGAAATCGTCCGCGGCGGCGACAGGGTGGGCATTTACTACTGCGAAAAGGGTGCGAGTCAAAGACCGAGCAAAGTCATTTACGACAGAGCGGGTTCTGCGATAGCGACCGCTGAAAAATCCGATTTCGACTGGGCGAAGATTTTCGACGGCGTTAATTGGTTTCACTTTACGGGCATAACCCCCGCGCTGTCCGACGAAGTCGCCGATATATGTCTTGCGGCGGTAAAAGAAGCGAAAAAACGCGGAATAACCGTTTCCTGCGACCTTAATTTCAGAAAGAAGTTGTGGAGCAAGGAAAAGGCGGGTAAGGTTATGGGCGAATTGTGCGGTTATATAGATTACTGCATCGCCAACGAAGAAGACGCGAAAGACGTTTTCGGCATTGAAGCCGACGATACGGATATTTACAGCGGAAAACTCAATCGCGAAGGTTATATTTCCGTCGCGAAAAAACTTACCGACAGATTTGCGTTCAAAGGCGTGGCGATAACCCTGCGCGAAAGTTTGTCTGCCAACGACAATAACTGGTCGGGTATGCTGTATACCGGCGGCAACGCGTATTTTTCAAAGAAATATTCTATGCACATAGTCGACAGAGTCGGCGGCGGCGACAGTTTCGGCGGCGGGCTTATCTATTCGCTGCTTAACGGTTACGACGCGCAAAAGGCTATCGAGTTTGCGGTTGCGGCAAGTTGCCTTAAACATTCCGTAGAAGGCGATTACAATATGGTTTCCGTAGACGAAGTCGAAAAACTTGCCGGCGGAGACGCTTCGGGCAGAGTTCAGAGATAATAAAAATCAATAAAAATAAAACGGCGGGCGAAAATCTTTCGCCCGCCGTTTTTATGTAATAGTTTATTTGCAGCCGCCGCCGAACCCGAATTCGGGACAACCGCGATCCCCGCCTTTGCAGCAGCAAAGAACGAGCAGTAACGGAATTAAACATCCGCAGTTGCATATCTTGTCGAGTATGCCGTTCAAACAGCCGTTTTTGCAAATGCAAAGTATGAGCATTATGATAAGCATCCAAAGACAGCAGTTATCGCCGAAGCCGAAACAATTTGTCATAAAAACATTCCTCCTCGTTAAAATGGGATAGCGCGCATTAACTATCGCTATCAGTATCATTATAGTTTATAAATCCGAAATTTGTGAATGAACGGTTTTTTACTTGTAAAAAAAGTTAAATTGCTATATAATAAGAAAAGGCAGACATCTTTTTTGAGTCTGACCGAGTAATTACATGTTATTTTTTACGGGCATTCGAAATGAAGTCCGATAGGAGTTAAAAATGGAAAACGACAAGTTCTACTCGGCTAAAAATTTAGCCGCGCTCGCAATGCTGACCGCTCTCGTGGTCGTTTTACAGGTCTTCGGCAGTTATTTTACGATAGGCGCGGTGCGTCTGTCTTTCGTGCTGATACCGATAGTGGTCGGGGCTATAGTTTTAGGCCCGCTCGGCGGAGCGTTTCTCGGTTTTGTTTTCGGCACGGTTACGTTTATTATGGGCGTCGTCGGCACGGACGCGTTTACCAACGTGCTTTTTACCGCGCATCCGTTTTTAACCGCGCTCACCTGTTTCGTAAAAGCGACTGCGGCGGGGTTGATATCCGGCGTCGCTTATAAACTTCTTAAAAATCAAAGCGAACTCGGCGCGGTATTTCTTGCTTCCGCGCTCGCGCCGATACTCAATACCGCCTTGTTTATACTCGGCGCGTTCTGTATGTACGATTCGATAAATTCTATGGCTTCGGCGGCTAACGTAAGCGCGGTCTACTTCTTGTTTATACTCTGCGCGGGCGTAAACTTTCTGATAGAATTTGCGCTGAATATGGTGCTTGCGCCTGCCGTTTGCAGAGTCGTTAAGGTTGTAAAAAGAGTATGATTTTTTGTATCGATATAGGTAATTCCAACGTAAAATACGCCATTTTCGACGGAAAGGAATTAAAAGCGACTTTCCGCGTCACGTCGCAAAGAAACGCGACGAGCGACGAATACGGCGTCATAGTCCGCGATTTGTTAAAGTCGGCGGGTATAGAAAAAGACGATATAACCGGCGTGGTTATGTCGTCCGTCATTCCGTCGCTCAATTACACTATGGAGCATATGTGCCGCGATTATCTCGGCTGTTCGCCGCTCGTGGTCGGGCCGGGCGTTAAAACGGGGCTTAACGTCAAAGCGGACAATTCGCGCGAAGTCGGCGCGGATATAATCGTAGACAGCGTAAGCGCGATAAACCGTTACGGGCTCGGCGCGCCTATAATCTGTATAGATTTCGGTACGGCTACGACTTTCGATATTATTTCCGAAAAGGGCGAACTTATAGGCGTGGTAATCGCGCCGGGTATAAAAGGCTCGCTCGATTCTCTCGTCGGCGGAACGGCTAACTTGCCTAACATAGAACTCGAAAAGCCGCCGTCAATAATAGCGAAGAATACCGTAAACTGTATGCAGGCTGGTATGCTGTACGGGTTTTCGGGGCTCGTAGGCAATATCGTGTCGAAAATCAAAGCGGAATTAAACCGCAACGACGTAAAAGTCATCGCGACGGGCGGGCTCGGTAAATTCATATACCCCGAAACCGAGTGCATAGACGTGTTCGACGCGACTTTAACTCTCAACGGGCTTCGTATCATATACGAGATGAATTCGGGGTTGAAAAAATGAGCAAAATCGTAAAAATAGGCAACGTTTCGATCGGCGGCGGCAATAAGGTCGCCGTTCAGTCGATGTGCAATATCAAAACGTCCGACGCAGAACGGGTGATCGGTCAGATACGCGAACTCGAAGACGTCGGATGCGACGTAATCAGGGTTTCCGTTAAAGACGAAGACGATATAAACGCCCTTAAAACGATTAAAAAAAATATAAGAATACCGCTCGTTGCGGATATTCATTTCAATTATCGCTACGCCCTGAAAGCGATAGACGCGGGCGTAGATAAAATAAGGATAAATCCGGGCAATATCGGCGGAGAAAACAACGTTGCGGAAGTCGCCGCGGCGTTAAAATCTTCGGGCGTTGCCGTAAGGGTGGGCTCAAACAGCGGCAGCGTCGAAAAGACGTTGCTCGCGCGGTACGGCAAATCCGAAATATCCCTTGCCGAAAGCGCGCTTAAAAACGTAGCCGTACTCGAAAAATACGGCGTCGAAAATATAGTCGTCTCGGCGAAAGCGTCGAACGTCGTTCTTACCAAAAAGACGTACGAGTACCTGAGTAAAAAGACGGATTATCCTTTGCACGTCGGCGTAACGGAAGCGGGTACGCTTGCGAGCGGAACGATAAAAAGCGCGATAGGCATAGGCTCGCTGCTACTCGAAGGCATAGGCGACACGATAAGGGTTTCGCTTACTGCCGATCCGAAAGAAGAAATATACGCGGCGCGCCGCATTTTAAGAAGCGTCAATCTCGAAACCGATTACGTCGAAGTCATATCCTGTCCGACCTGCGGAAGAACCGAATACGACAGCATAACTCTCGCCAACAAAGTCGAGACGCTTACGGCGAACGTAAAAAAGCCCTTGAAAATAGCGGTTATGGGTTGCGTCGTGAACGGTCCGGGCGAAGCGAAAGACTGTGATATAGGCATAGCCGGCGGAAGCGGTTATTGCGCGTTTTTCAAAAAGGGCGAAGTGTATAAAAAAGTACCCTTCGCAGACGCCGAAAAAGAATTTATAAAGGAAATAGAATTACTTGCCGAATCTTACAGATGAAATACGCGCGATAGACGAAAGTCTGCGCCACGCGAAAATTAAACAACTGTCCGTCAGTCGTTCGTCGAGAACGGTAGACGTCGACGTAATCTGCGACAAAGCCGTGTCCGAAGACGTTAAAAACGAAATAGCGGCAACGGTATCCAAGACGCTCCCGAGCGGGTTTACGCTCGGGAGCGTAACCGTGTCGAAAATTATGGCGGACGCCGAACTTATCGCCGATTCCGTTCTGGAATTTTTATCCGCGGAGTATAAGTCCGCCGCGTACTCGCTGCAAAAATCCGACGTAACCGCCGAAAACGACGGCGAAGTTTGCAGGTACGTTCTCGCCGTGCACGACGACGCGTACGATTATTTTATAAACAACGGCGTAATAGACGCGCTTAACGCATATTTGTCCGAAGCGTATTGCGGAAAATTCGTCGGCGAAGTCAAAACGACGGGCAGGGCGGAAGTAAATCTCGACATACTCAAAGTAAAAACCGACGCAGACGATTTCGCCGCCATAAAAATAAGGTCGTTCGACGTTTCCGAGCCTGCAAAACTGTGGGGCGACGACATACAGCCGAGAGCGGTTTATATGGCGGATGCGGAAATCATATCGGGCGACGTCACGTTTGCGGGCGTAGTCACTTCGCTCACGCAAAAAGAGTCGAAAAAAGGCAAAACGTTTTACGTTTGCGAATTCGGAGACACCACGGCGAAAATTCAGGGTAAAATATTCCTTACGAAAGAAAAGGAAAAGAAGATTGGAAAGATAAACGTGGGGACGAATATTTTAACGCGCGGAGACCTTGCTTCGTTCAACGGCAGTCCGAGTTACATAATTCGCGATCTGTCGTTTTGCGAGTTCCCGAAAGATTTTAAGCCCGTAGAAAGGGAAGGCAAACCCGTTCCGGCGGAATACTCGACCGTTTTCCCGTCGGATATAGAAGATTTAAGTCAGGGCGATCTTTTCGCAGTCGAAAAGTCTGTCGAGCCCTGTCTTATAGGCAGAAAATTCGTCGTCGTGGATATAGAGACCACGGGGCTCAGTTATATCGGCGGAGACAGAATAACCGAGATAGGCGCGGTAAGAATCGTAGACGGTAAAATCGTAGATAAATTCAAGACTTTCGTCAACCCCGAACAGAAGATAAGCGCGGAGATAACCGACCTTACGGGCATAGACGACGATATGGTTGCCGACGCGCCGCTGTTTAAGACGATCATACCCGATTTTTATAAGTATTGCGACGGGTACACGTTCGTTGCGCACAATATAGAATTCGACTATAAATTCATAAAATATCTTGCGTCCAAAGAAGGCTATATTTTCAAGAACAAGGGCATAGATACTTACGCGTTGTCAAAGTCGGCGTTGCCGAGACTGAAAAATCATAAACTCAATACGGTTTGCGAACGCTTCGGTATAGAGTTCAGACACCACCGCGCGTACGACGACGCTCACGCCACCGCGAAAATGCTGATTAAACTTGCCGAAATGCAAAAAAGTTTGCCCGACGGAGAATAAAACGCTTGCGTTTGCGGTAAAAATATGGTATTATATATACGCTTAATAGACTTACTTGATTTGAGAGTGGCTGGCCACTCTCAAATTTTTATGGGGAGACTTTATGAAATTCAAAGACGCGTCCGCCATTTACGAATTTTTGCTTCCGATAGCGGAAGAAAACGGAGTAGAACTCGTTGACGTCGAAGTTAAAATCAGCAAAAACCCGTCTCTTACGGTGTATATCGACACCGAAACGGGCGTAGATCTCGACACTCTCGAAAAATTCCACAACGTTATCGATCCGTTACTCGACGAATTCGATCCTTCCGACGGCGCGGCTTATACGCTTAACGTTTCCAGCCCCGGTCTCGACCGTCCGTTCAAAACCGATCGCGACTTTCAGAAGAACGTCGGCAAAGAAGTTGAAGTCAAACTCTTTGCTCCGATGCGCGGTAAAAAGTATTTCGAGTGCGTGCTTGACGGCTACGACGGTAAAAACGTCGTTTTGGTTATAGACGGAATCAAACAGACTATTCCGCTCACTAAAATCGCAAAAATCAACTCGCTTATAAATTTCGATTAAATCTGCGTCTGCGCGACGCTTCAAAATTACAAGGAGAACTTAAATGATCAACAAAGATTTCTTTCAGGCGATAGAAGATCTGGAAACCGAAAAAGGCATTAAACCCGAAGTGTTGATAGAAACGCTCGAAAACGCTCTCGTTTTCGCATATAAAAAGCACACGGGCGATTCGGGCGACGTAAAACTCGAGATCAATCCCGAAAAGAAAACGGTTAAATTTTTCGCGGTCAAGCGCGTCGTAGACGAAGTTACCGATCCCGAAAAAGAGATTTCGCTCGAAGACGCAAAAACGATCAAAAAGAGTTATAAAACCGGCGACGAAGTAAGAATCGAGTTCGTTCCCAAGGAATTCGGCAGAATAGCCGCGCAAACGGCAAAACAGGTCGTATTGCAGAAACTCCGCGAAACCGAAAGGGATATTACGCTTGCCGAATTTGAAGATAAAGAAAACGAAGTAAAGGTATGCACCGTAAGGCGCGTGGAAGATAAGAACGTTTACGTCGAAATCGGCGCGGGCGAAATCGAAGCGGTAATGCTTCCGCAAGACCAAGTCCCCACCGAAACCTATAAGGTAAACGATAAACTTATGGTTTACGTCAAGAAGGTAAGAAGCGCGGGCAGAAACGCACAGATTCTCGTTTCGAGAACTTCTACCGGACTCGTAAGGCGGCTTTTCGAAAACGTCGTTCCCGAAATCGAAGCGGGCATAGTCGAAATCAAGGGCGTTGCGCGCGAACCCGGTCAAAGAACCAAAATCGCCATTTACAGTAACGATCCCAACGTCGACGCGGTCGGCGCGTGCGTGGGCAATAAAGGCTCGCGCGTAAACGAAGTCGTAAGGGAACTCAACGGCGAAAAGATAGACGTCATCGCGTGGAGCGAAGATCCGCTTGAATTTATTGCCAAAGCCCTTTCCCCCGCAAAGGTACTTAAAGTCAGCGCGAACGAAGGCGAAAAGGCGGCGAGAGTCGTCGTTCCCGACGATAAATTATCGCTTGCGATCGGCAAAGACGGTCAGAACGCGCGTCTTGCCGCGAGACTTACCGGCTGGAAGGTTGACGTAAAGAGCGAGAGCAAAGCCTTAAAAGAAGAAGCGTTGCTCGCCGCCGAATCCGAAACGGATAATTACGCCGCGGAAGACGCCGTACTTGACGGCGAAGAAATAACCGACTAAATCATTTTGCGCCCGTCGGCGTGATTGAGTAAAGGAAGTATGGCAGAAAAAAGACTCCCCATAAGAACCTGCGTATGTTGCAGGAAGGAATTTCCTAAAAAAGAACTGTTGCGGATCGTTCGGTCCGGCGACGGCAAAATATTTTTCGATCGCGGCGGCAAAGCCGACGGCAGAGGCGCGTACGTCTGTAAAAGCGCGGCGTGCGCGGATAAACTTCTCAACAAGAAACTTCTCGGCAGAGTGTTTTCCTGCGCGGTGCCGCAAGACGTTTACGACGAATTAAGGGGTGAATTGCTTGGAAGCGAAAAAGACTAAAATATTCGCTTATCTCGGCTTTGCGAAAAAGAGCGGTAAACTCTGCGTCGGGGCTAACTCGTTATCGACGTTGAAAAAACGCGCGTATCTCGCTTTATCGTGTAAAACGTCGAGCGAAAACGCGAGAAAAGAAGCCGAAAAATTTGCCAAATCGGCAGGCTGTCCGTTGTACGACAGCGGCGACTATACGCTTGAAGAACTTTTGCTTAAAGACGATTGCAAGACTGCGGCGGTAACCGATCCGAGCCTTGCCGAAGCAATAATTTCCGTGGCCGACGAATACGGGCTTAAACTTTTATCGGGAGGCAAGAACGATTAGTATGGAAGAAAAGAAAGACATCTTAAAAAATCTCAAAAAAATAAATTCGCTCGACGGCTCGTTGCGCGACCTTAAAGCCAAGGTCGACGAGTTGAAGTCGGGTATATCCGCTATCAACAAAAGGGCGAACGCCAAAGAAAAGCAGATAAAACTCGACAGAGAAAACGAAGAGAGAGAAAAACTCGAAAAACTTCGCGACGAAGAATCGCTTGCCGTAGAAACGCCGACCGAAGAAATCGCCGTCGAAGAACGGAAAGAAGTCTCGACGGAAGTCGTTGAGCCCGCGGAAGAAGTCAAACCCGCTAAAAAACCCAAAAAGGTTGAAGCGAAAGAACCCGTCGAAGAGCCTAAGGTCGAAGAAGTTAAGGTAGAAGAGAAAGCGGAAGTCAAACCCGCCGAAAACGAACCTTCTTCCGAGCAGACGACGGAAGAGAAACCGAAAGAAGACGTAAAGCCGATAGATCCTGCCGAAGCCGCTCGTTTAGAAAAGGAAAAACGCCTTAAAGCGGTAGAAGAAGCGCAGGCAAGGGCGTTGGCGGAGGCTCGCGCCAAAATACTCGAACAAAAGAGAAAAGAAGCGATAGCAAGGGGCGAAGATCCCAATCTCGTCAAACTGCCGAGTCAGCAACCGAGAGTTTACGAGCCTAAAAACGACCGTAAACCCGCGCGCAGAGAGTACGTTCCCGGCGGCGATCAGAGAAGACCTGCCGGCGCGAGACCTAACGGCGCGAACGGCGCGACGGGCAGCAGACCGCAGAGACCTTTCGGCGCAGGCGGCGCGACGGGTAAAAAGCCCGTCGAAGTTACGTTCATTCCGAAAGACGCGGGTAAATCGTTCGGTAACAAGAAGAAGGGCGGAGAAAGAAGTTACGACGATAAGAAGACTATCAACAAAAAATCGCTTATCAAAACGCAGGTCAGCGTAGAAGACTTTGACGAAAACAAGAGCGGTTACAGAAAACTCCGTACTAAAAAAGATAAAAAACAAGACGCGTCTTCGCAGACGATCAAGATTGAAAAAGCGGTTATCAACAAAGAGTTGATACCCATCAAAGAACTTTCTGAGAAGATAGGTATTTCCGCGATAGAAATAACCAAAAAACTTTTCAAGGAAGGCATAATGAAGACGATAAACGACTCTGTGGACTACGATACCGCAGGCGTTATCGCGGCAGATCTCGGCATAGAACTCGAACTTAAACTCGATAAGACCGCAGAAGACGTGCTTAACGAAGCGTTCGACGTTAAAGACGACGCCGAAAAGCTCGTCAAAAGACCGCCTGTCGTTACCGTTATGGGGCACGTCGATCACGGCAAAACGTCCTTGCTCGACCGCATCCGCAGCACGAACGTCACGGCGAGCGAAGCGGGCGGTATAACCCAGCATATCGGCGCGTATACGGTTACCGTGAACGGAGAAAAAATCACGTTTCTCGATACGCCGGGACACGCTGCGTTTACCGCGATGCGCGCAAGGGGCGCGCAGATTACCGACATCGCCGTTATAGTTATCGCGGCAGACGACGGTATAATGCCGCAGACGATCGAGGCTATCCACCACGCACAGGCGGCAGGCGTTTCGATTATAGTCGCGGCGAACAAGATGGATAAGCCGCAATCGAATATCGAAAGGGTTAAGCAGCAACTTGCCGATCAGTCCGTACTCGTGGAAGAATGGGGCGGAGACGTCGCGCTCGTTCCCGTTTCGGCAAAGACCGGCGAAGGCATAGATAACCTTCTCGAAACCATACTGCTCACGGCGGACGTTAAAGAACTCAAAGCCAACCCCGACAGAATGGCGAAAGGCGCGATTATCGAAGCCAAACTCGATAAGGGTAAAGGTCCCGTCGCGACGGTGCTTATTCAGAACGGTACTCTCCGTACGGGCGACAATCTCGTCGCGGGTACTATTACCGGCAGAGTAAGGGCTATGATCGACGATAAGGGCAGAACGGTCAAAGAAGCAGGTCCGTCTACGCCGGTTTCGATACTAGGTCTCGAAGAAGTGCCGAACGCGGGCGATCTTCTTTTCGCGGTCGAGCAGGATAAACTTTCCAAACTCGTCGCGCAGGAAAGACGGAACAAAGAGCGCGAAGATATGATCAAGCAATCGCAGAAGATCACGCTCGACGATCTCTTCTCCAAGATTTCCGACGGCAATCTCAAATCGCTTAACGTCATCATAAAAGCCGACGTACAAGGCTCGGTCGAAGCGGTAAAGCAGTCGCTTGAAGAACTGTCTAACGAAGAAGTAAAAGTAAGCGTTCTCCACGCCGCCGTCGGCGCGATAAACGAATCCGACGTTATTCTCGCGGATTCTTCCAACGCGATCATAATCGGCTTTAACGTTCGACCGGATTCCAACGCGAAGACGCTTGCCGAAAGATCGAAAGTAGACGTAAGGCTTTACAGAATAATTTACGAAGCGATTGAAGACGTAAAGAACGCAATGAAAGGTCTTATCGCGCCCAAGGTACAAGAGATCTATATGGGCAAAGCCGAAGTTCGTCAGACGTTCAGAATTACCGGCGTCGGAATGGTTGCGGGTTGCTACGTTACCGACGGCAAGATTATCAGAAACGGCAAACTTCGTATCTATCGCGACGACGTTATGATCTGCGAAGGTAACGTCAACCAGTTAAAGCGTTTCAAAGACGACGTAAAAGAAGTTTCTCAAGGGTTCGAGTGCGGTATTTCGATAGAGAATTTCAACGATATTCAAATCGGAGATTTTATTGAAAGTTATCTTATCGAAGTCAAACCCGTAGTTTAATATATCTTTGTTACACGATAGTGATACGGGGCGCGCTGCGAAAGATTTGTTTGCGGCGTACCCCGTTTCGGTAAATTGATTTTTGTTCGGGCAAAACGACGGCTTAAACCATCGTCCGATCAAGGAGACTGATTATATGAATATAAAAAGAGAAAAAAGATTAAACAGCGAATTTCAGCGCGAAATTTATTCTATATTAAAATATAAGGTCAAAAATCCCGACCTTACCGAAATGTTCAGTATATCCGAAGTGGAAGTTACCAACGACCTTAAATACGCAAAAGTATTCGTTTCGGTTTTTTCTGCCGACGAAGAAAAGAAAAAGGCGACGTTTAAGGCTATTTGCGATTCCGCAAAATTCGTCCGAGCCGAACTCGGTAAAACTATGCGTATACGCGCCGTTCCCGAACTCAGATTTATAACGGACGCTTCGGAAGAATACGGAAATAAAATCGAATCGATATTAAGCGGAATAACGTACAATACGGAGAACGAAGATGACGATTGACGAAATATGTAAAAAATTGTATTCTTACGATTCGTATCTGATTTTCTGTCATTGTCGCCCCGACGGCGACACGATAGGCTCTGCGCTCGCGCTTAAAAAGACTTTCGAACGTATGGGCAAACGTGCAGACGTCGTGTGCGCGTCGCCCGTACCCGCCAAATTCGGATTGTTTCGAGAAGCGTCCGAAATTTTATCCGTAGATAAGGTAACGGGCGAATATTCCGCCCACGTCGCGGTGGATTGTTCTACCGAAAATATGATAGGCGACGCGTATCCGCTGTTCAAAAAATCAAAAAATACGTTCAATATCGATCATCACGTTTCAAACGAACGTTACGCGGCGTATAATCTCGTCGTCGATTCCGCTGCCAACGCGGAAAATATGTATAACGTAATCGGGCGGTCGGGAATAGAAATAGATAAAGAGATTGCCGACCGACTGCTTCTCGGCATAAGTACCGATACGGGTAATTTTATGCACGCCAACGTAACGGCGGACACGTTAAGAACCGCTTCGGAACTCGTATCGCTCGGCGGCGACCTGCATACGATCGCGTGCGAGATGTTCAAGAACCAGACTCGTGCCAGAGCGGAACTTTTCGCGAAGGTAATATCCGGTATGAGATTTTTCTCCGACGGTCGCATTGCTCTTATCACGATTACTAAAAATGACCTGGCGGAATTTAACGCCACGCAGGATCTGACCGAAGGGTTTATAGATTTTCCGCTTTCCGTGCGCGGCGTCGAAGTCGCCGTTTCCGTACTCGAAAGCAAAGAAAACTGCTATAAAATCAGTTTAAGAAGCAAGGGCAAGGTAAACGTAAACGAAGTCGCGTCTCAATTCGGCGGCGGCGGGCATATCCTTGCAAGCGGTTGTATGATTTCGGGTTTTTACGAAGACGTCAAAGACAAACTGTTAAGGGTTATAAATTTTCAATTATAAATGAACGGATTTCTTAATTTATACAAACCTAAAGGCGTAAGTTCCGCGCGCATGCTCAACGCCGTAAAACGCTCGTTAAAAGGCGAGACGGTTGGGCATATGGGAACGCTCGATCCGCTTGCGGACGGAGTGTTACCCGTTGCGATAGGCAAGTCTACCAGACTGTTCGATTATCTTCTCGATAAAGACAAAGAATACGTCGCGACCGTCGCTTTCGGGTTTTCGACCGACAGTTACGATCTCGAAGGCGAAATAACGCAGAGAAGCGACGTACTTCCGAGCGACGCGGAACTCGAAGCCGCCTGCAAAAAACTGACGGGCGATATAATGCAGATTCCGCCGATATATTCCGCAAAGTGCGTAAACGGTAAAAGAAGTTACGAACTTGCCCGAAAGGGCGTGGCGGTCGAATTACCGCCGAAAAAAGTAACCGTGAAATCGATACGGGTACTCGATAAAATTTCCGAAAGCGAATACAAAATCAAAATTGTATGCGGCGGGGGAACTTACATACGCGCAATCGCGCGCGATCTCGGTCTGCTTTGCGGAACTGTCGCCACGATGACTTCGCTGACGAGAACCGCTTCGGGCATATTCAGAATAGAGAACAGCGTCACCGCGGAAGAATTTACGTCCGCCGCGTATAAATCGGCGTTGCTCGTTCCGCCGGACGAAGTAATCGATTATCCGATTATCCGCCTTGACGAACGTCAGACCGAACGGTTATATAACGGTTTGTACGACGTATACGATTACCCCGACGGGATTTATAAGGTGTATTCTCCGACCGCGTTTTACGGCGTCGGGGAAGTTAAGAACGGTAAAATAAAAATCAAAGCGTATTTAAGAGACAACGCGTCGGAATAATGAACGCCTATAATTTTTTTGATAAACACGACGGCGACGTCGTCGTCATACTCGGCTTTTTCGACTGTCTTCATCTCGGACATATCGCGCTCGTTAAAAAGGGCGCGGCGGTCGCCGAAAAACTAAACGCCGTTCCCGTCGTCTTCACTTATTCAAACGATATGAACGCCGTTCTCGGCGATAAGTCGGGGCAGGTTTTAACCTGTGGCGAACGCCTGAAAAAACTTGAAAAACTTGGTATAAACGCTGTAATTACCTGCAATTTTGACGAAAATTACGTTTTATTAGGCGGCGACGAATTTCTGAATATTTTGTTTTCGGATTTTTCGATTAAAGGTATAGTCTGCGGCTACGATTATTCGTTCGGCAACGGCGCGAAAAGCAAAGTCGAAGACTTGCGCGCGTTCACGGATAAACGCGGCGTTCCCGTATTCGTCGAATCGCCGGTCGTGTACGGCGGCGAACGCGTTTCCACCACGCTTATAAAAAAATACCTGTCGCAAAAAGAGATAAAAAAAGCCAACGTTTTGCTGTCAACGCCTTACTTTTTAACGGGTAAGGTCGTAAAAGGCAAACAAAACGGCAGAAAGATAGGCTTTCCTACGGCAAACGTCGCTCTGCCGAGCGATAAATTCAGAATAGGTTACGGGGTGTATAAAACGCGCGTTATAGCGGAAGGAAGGGAGTATAAAGCCATAACCAACTTCGGCGCGCAGCCGACTTTTTCTTCCGACGAAGTCGTTGTGGAATGTCATCTTAAAGATTTCGACGGCGATCTTTACGGTAAAGATATAACAGTTATTTTCGACGATTATATCAGGGATATTGTTAAGTTTTACGATATTGACGAATTGAAAAAACAACTTACGAAAGATATGGAGGCGTTAAATGATTAAGTTCGGACCGAGTGGCAACTCCGAAAGTTTTATTGCCGAAAAACATAAGTCCACCGTCGAAGCCGCCGAGTGGTGCAGGGATAGAGATCTCGACTGGTACGAATACTCGTTCGGCAGGGGTGTTACCGTAAGCGATGAAAAAGCCGAGCAGATCGGCGCGGCGTTTAAGCGCGTCGGTATGGGGTTAAGCGTGCACGCCCCGTACTTTATAAACTTCGCCAACGAAGACGAAGGAAAAGCCGCCAACTCTTACGAGTACGTTTTATCGAGCGGGCAAAAGGCGATGAAAATGCAGGGCGAGCGCGTAGTGTTTCACGCCGCGTCGCAAGGCAAACTTTCGCGTGCAAATGCCGTCGCGCTTACGGCGGACAGATTGAAAATTCTTCGCGACCTTATTTACGAGCGTTCGCTCGACGGTCTTAAATTCTGTCCGGAGACTATGGGCAAACTCGGGCAGATAGGTACGATAGAAGAGATAACCGAGTTTTGCAAAATCGACGCCGTATATATACCGACCGTCGATTTCGGACACGTCAACGCGCGCGAAGGCGGAAGCCTGAAAACCGTAAACGACTATAAGTCCCGACTCGAATACATGATAGGCGAACTCGGGTACGAAAAGATGCGCTGCTTTCACGCGCACTTTTCGAAAATTCAGTATTCTGCTAAGGGCGAAATCAGACACCTGACTTTTGCGGATAAAGAGTACGGGCCCGAATTCGAGCCGCTTGCGATCGCGCTTAAAGACCTTAAACTCGAACCGATAGTGGTTTGCGAGTCGGCGGGTACTCAGGCGGAAGACGCCGCAGAGATGAAAAAGATATATTTTTCATTATTTTAACTTATTATTTTCACTAAATTCATCACATTTTCGTTGACTAAAATTTTCGGCGGGGTTACAATAACCGCAAAAATGACGAAATCTAATCGGGAGAAGTATGTTTAAGAGATTAGCAAAATGTTTACGCGAATATAAGCGGGATACCGTTTTGACGATACTCTGTATGACGGTCGAAGCGGCGATGGAAGTGCTTATTCCGTTTCTTATATCGCGATTCGGCGAGTGCGTGTCGCCTAAGGGCGGCGGCGAGCCGCAGACGGGCAAGATGATACAAGTCGGCTGTATTATGGTCGGCGCGGCGGTAATTTCGCTGCTTGCGGGTATGCTCGGCGGAAAGTTTTGCGCCAGCGCGTCCTCGGGTTTTGCGAAAAATTTGCGTCGCGATATGTACGTCAACGTACAGGGTTTTTCCTTTTCCAACATAGATAAATTTTCGTCGTCGTCGCTCGTTACCCGTATGACTACGGATATAACGAACGTTCAGATGGCGTTTATGATGCTTATCAGAATGGCGATAAGAAGCCCGCTTATGCTGATATTCTCCATCGTGATGAGTTTTTCTATCGACACGACGCTTCCGATAATCTTTTTCGTAACCGTGCCGTTCCTTATCGGCGGACTTCTGATTATTTCGTCTTGCGCGATGCCGATATTCAAAAAACTCTTCAAGCGTTACGACGCGATGAACGAATCCGTTCAGGAGAATATTAAGGGAATGCGCGTCGTAAAGGCGTACGTCAGAGAAGATTACGAATCCGAAAAATTCTCCGCCGTTTCAAGCGATCTTGCCAAAGAGTTTACGAAAGCGGAAAGAATACTCGCTTTCAACTCCCCGATAATGCAGATATGTATTCAGGGCGGACTTCTCGCTCTGTGCTATTTCGGCGCATACAGGGGCATTTACAAGGGTACGATAGACGCGTTCAGTTTACAGAGTCTTACGACGTATTCGTTCCAGATACTTATGGCGTTGATGATGTTGTCGATGGTTTTCGTAATGATCGTTATGTCGCTCGAATCCGCACGCCGTATAGTCGAAGTCCTGAACGAAAAAAGCGATCTTACCAACCCCGAAAATCCGATAACCGAAGTCAAGAACGGCGACGTGGAGTTTGACGGAGTTTCATTCAAATATGCCCAAAACGCCGAAAAGTACGCTTTGGAAAACGTAAATATCAAAATCGAGTCGGGGCAGACGGTAGGTATACTCGGCGGAACGGGTTCGAGTAAAACCACGCTCGTCAACCTTATTTCGCGGTTGTACGACGTAACCGAAGGCAGCGTCAGGGTTGGCGACGCGGACGTAAGAGATTACGATATGGAAGTTCTCCGTAAATCGGTAGCCGTCGTGCTTCAAAAAAATATGCTGTTCAAGGGTACGATAAAAGAAAATCTGCGCTGGGGCAAAGAAGACGCCACCGACGAAGAACTGATAAACGCCTGCAAACTTGCGCAAGCCGACGAATTTATCAGGCAATTCCCCGACGGTTACGATACTATGATCGATCAGGGCGGCGCGAACGTGTCGGGCGGGCAGAAGCAAAGGCTTTGTATAGCGCGCGCTTTGCTTACCAACCCCAAGGTAATCATTCTCGACGATTCGACGAGCGCGGTCGATATGAAAACCGACGCGCTTTTACGCGACGCTTTCAAAAAGGCGATACCCGAAACCACGAAAATCATAATAGCGCAACGCGTTGCGTCCGTTGCCGACGCGGATAAGATTATAATAATGAATAACGGAAAGATCGACGACGTCGGAACTCACGAAGAGTTGCTTGCGAGAAACGAGATTTACAAAGAAGTCTATACTTCGCAGAACAAAGCGACTTCCGTGGAAGGAGGCGAGTTATGAATATGCGCGGAAAGCCTATGGGCAGGGGCGTAAAGCCGACGGGCGGTTTCAAATCTATAGCGCGCATCGTTAAGATGCTTTTCAAAAACTATAAATTCATGCTGCTGACGGTTATGGTTTCGCTCGTTATCAGCGCGATAACGGGTTCTATAGCGGGCGTTTTCCTTAAAAACATATACGATCAGATTACCGCCGTGGCTCAGGGCAGTATGGTTGCTGCGGACGCTATGACCAACGTCGTTAAAATAGTCGTCACTATGATCGTCATTTACGCGATCGGCTGGGTAGCGACTACGGTTTTAGGTCAGGTAGGCGCGGTTATAACCCAAAGATTTTTAAGGGATTTAAGAAACGAAGTCTTCGACAAGATGGAAAGATTGCCGATAAGGTACTTCGACCGCAACGCGCACGGCGATATAATGAGCGTTTATACCAACGATATAGACTCTCTCAGACAACTCGTTTCGCAAAGTTTACCGCAACTTTGCACCACGATGGTTACGCTCGTAACGCTTACCGTCGTAATGCTGTATTACAGCGTGCTTTTGTGGGCGATCGTCGTTATAGGCGTCGTAGCCATACTCTTCATAACTAAAACCATCGGCGGAAAGAGCGCGAAATATTTTGTCGCGCAACAGCGTTCCGTAGGTCAGGTCGAAGGTTATATCGAAGAGATGATGAACGGTCAGAAAGTCGTTAAAGTCTTTTGCCACGAAGAAAAAGCGATAGAAAAGTTCGACGAAGTGAACGGCGAACTTTACAGAATGTCGGATAAGGCTAACGGATTTTCGAATATGCTTATGCCGATTATACACAATATCGGCAACATAATGTACGTCATCATCGCGTTTATCGGTTGCGGAATATATATCTTTTCCGAAGGAACGGGTATCAATTTCGGTTTCAGCGGTCTTATAACGTCCGGAACGTTCGTTTATCCGCTTACCATATCCGTAGTAGTCGCGTTTCTCGGTATCGCGCGCCAGTTCGCCAACCAGATGGGGCAGATATCCAACCAGATCAACTCCGTCATAATGGCTATGGCGGGTGCGGGCAGGGTGTTCGCGCTTATAGACGAAAAACCCGAAGAAGATAACGGTTACGTCACGCTTGTAAACGCGGAGTACGACGAAAACGGAAACCTTACCGAAAGCGATAAACGTACCGGCTTATGGGCGTGGAAACATCCCCATTCCGCCGACGGCAGCGTAACGTATACGCCGTTGCGCGGCGACATCGTGATGGACGACGTCGATTTCGGTTACGATCCCGATAAAATCGTTCTTCATAACGTTACGCTTTACGCAAAGCCGGGGCAGAAAGTGGCGTTCGTCGGCGCGACGGGCGCGGGCAAAACCACGATTACGAATCTGCTGAATCGGTTTTACGATATTGCCGACGGAAAAATTCGTTACGACGGCATAAATATCAATAAAATTAAAAAAGGCGACCTGCGTCGTTCGCTCGGCGTCGTGTTGCAGGATACGAACCTGTTTACGGGCAGCGTTATGGATAATATCCGTTACGGCAAACTCGACGCTACCGACGAAGAATGTATAGCGGCGGCTAAACTTTCCGGCGCGGACGACTTTATCACGCGCCTTCCCGAAGGCTACGCAACGCAACTTTCCGGCAACGGCGCGAATCTGTCGCAAGGTCAGAGACAACTTATCTCTATCGCCAGGGCAGCGGTCGCAGATCCGCCGGTAATGATACTCGACGAAGCGACGTCTTCCATCGATACCCGTACGGAAGCGATCGTACAGCGCGGAATGGATAAACTGATGGAAGGCAGAACGGTTTTCGTTATCGCTCACAGACTTTCCACGGTCAGAAATTCCGACGTTATAATGGTGCTCGATCACGGCAGAATAATAGAACGCGGCAGTCACGACAAACTTATCGCCGAAAAAGGGGTTTATTACCAACTTTATACGGGCGCTTTTGAACTCGAATAAAAATATTGTCGGCCGTTTTGCGTAAAATCGCGCAAAACGGTTGAAATATTTTATAAAGTCGGTTATAATTAAAGAGACGTTAGAACTAACGAAGACAGGAGTTATTTATGAACGCTATTAAAAAAGGTTACGAATACGCTAAGGAATATTACGCCAAACTCGGCGTCGACGTTGACAAAGCAATCGAAATATGCGACAAAACGCCCATTTCGGTACATTGCTGGCAAGGCGACGACGTAAGGGGTTTTGAAAAACGCAACGGCGGGCTTTCGGGCGGCATACAGACTACGGGTAACTATCCCGGCAGCGCGCGCAATCCCGAAGAACTCCGCGCCGATCTCGATATGGTGCTTAAATTTTTCCCCGGCGAAAAGAAGATCAATATACACGCCAACTACGCCGAATCCGACTCGTTCGTCGATCGCGACGCGATTAAACCCGAACATTTTGAAAAATGGGCGGACTGGGCTGTGGAAAGGGGCGTCGGGTTAGACTTTAACCCCACTTATTTTTCGCATCCGCTTTCCGAAAACGGAACGCTTTCCGCAAGAGACGAATCCGTAAGAAGTTTCTGGATTCGTCACGGAATCGCTTCGAGAAGAATAGGCGAGTATTTTTATAAACGCACGGGCAAGACCTGCGTAATCAACCATTGGACGCCCGACGGGGATAAAGAATTCCCGATAGACACTCTTTCGCCGAGACTTCGTCTTAAAGACTCTTACGATAAAATATTCGAAGCGACTAAGGACGTTCAGGGCGTTATGGACGGTATCGAATCCAAGGTGTTCGGTATCGGTCTCGAAAGTTATACGGTAGGCTCTCACGAATTCTGTATGGGATACGTTATGAGCAAGCAAAGCGACCATATAATGCTTACGCTCGACTGCGGGCATTATCATCCTACCGAAGTCGTTTCTGCAAAACTCGGCTCGGTTTATGCGTTTGCGGATCATTGTCTTCTTCACGTTTCCCGCCCCGTCAGATGGGATAGCGATCACGTCGTGCGTTACGACGACGAATTAAAGGCGATTATGGACGAACTCGTAAGGCTCGGCAAACTCGACGCGACTTATATCGCCACCGACTATTTCGACGCGTCCATCAACCGTATAGTGGCTTGGCTTACCGGCTTGCGTAACGCGAGAAAGGCGTTGCTTGCTTCCTTGCTTACGCCCGTAGACGAACTTAAAAAATACGAAGCGGAAGGCGATAACTCTTCTCGTCTCGCCGTTTCCGAATTATATAAAACCGCTCCCGTCGGCGCAATCTGGGACTATTACTGCGAAAAGAAAAACGCAGGCGTCGGCAGAGAGTGGCTTGACGAAGTCAAAAAATACGAAGCGGAAGTCCTTTCGAAGAGAAAGTAAAATTATCCGTTGCGCTTTAGTCAAAAACATACCGTCAGACCAAGGTTCGTATTATTCTTGTCTGGCATGCACGCGCGGTAAAACGCGCGTGTTTTTTAGGAGATAAATATGGTAAAAGTAGATATAATTTCGGGTTTTTTAGGCGCGGGTAAAACCACGCTCATCAAAAAATTATTCAAAAGTTCGATAAAGAACGAAAAGGTAGTCTTGATTGAAAACGAATTCGGCGAAATAGGCGTTGACGGAACGTTTCTCAAAGAAAGCGGCGTGGAGATAAAGGAAATCAACTCCGGCTGTATCTGCTGTTCTCTCGTCGGCGATTTTTCCGCGTCTATGAAAGAAGTCGTAGACAAATTCAATCCCGATAGAATTATAATCGAGCCGTCGGGCGTAGGAAGATTGTCCGATATTATAAGGGCGGTCGAAAAAGTCGAAGAAGATCTGAAAATCAATATCGTCGCGACGGTCGTCGACGGCGGCAAGTGCAAAATGTATCACAAGAACTTCGGCGAATTCTATAACGACCAGATAACGCAGGCTAAAACCGTAATAATCTCGAAAACCGAAAAACTCGGCGAGAATAAAATCGGCGAAGCGATCGGCGTAATCCGCGAACTCAACCCCGACGTTACCGTAATAGCCACCCCCGTAGACGAACTCGATCCCGAAAAAGTCCTTGCGACGCTGCAATCGGAAAAGAGCGGTTACGACGAACTTCTGAAAAGCCTGATGGAAGAAGAACTCGAACACCGTCATCATCACGACGAAGACGACGATGACGAAGAAGAGCACGAACACCATTGTTGCCATCATCACGACGAAGACGACGATGACGAAGAAGAGCACGAGCACCATTGTTGCCACCATCATCACGACGAAGGCGACGATGACGAAGAAGAGCACGGACACCATTGTTGCCACCATCACGGCGAAGAACATCATCATCACGCCGACGAAGTGTTTACGAGTTGGGGCAGGGAAACCGCCGTTGCGTATTCTAAAGACGAACTTGACGGTATTCTTAAAACGTTATGCGACGAAAACGCAGGTCTCGGCGTGATTTTAAGGGCAAAAGGTTTCGTCAGGGCGAAAGACGACGAAAAATGGTATTATTTCGATCTCGTTACGGGCGATTACGAAATCAGAACGGGCGCACCGGACGTTATCGGCAGAATATGCGTAATCGGCTCGAAAATCGACGAAAACAAGATAAACGAACTTTTCTTTAAGGAGTAAAATGGCTAAAACTTTTCCCGCGGTTACCGTAAGCGGTATAATTGAAAGCGGAAAAACGACGTTTATAAACGAGTCGCTCGAAAACGGCGATTTCGGCGATTTGGGCAGGGTGCTTATTCTCTCTACCGAAGAAGGCGAAGTCGCTTACGACTCTGCGTTTCTGGCAAAACATAACGCCGTATTCTATAACTTTGAAAATCCCGAAGACTTTACGGTCGAAAAGATAAACGAACTTATCAAGATCAATAAACCGCATTGTCTGTTTATCGAAGAAAACGCTATGTGGGATTGGTCCGCCGTAAAACTTCCGCCGTATATTATAGTCGAGCAGGCGTTTACGATAATCGACGCCACGACTTTTAAGGTGTATTTTAACAATATGCGGCAAAAGTTTTCGGATATGCTTCAAAAGTCCACGATAGTTATTATGAACCGCGCCGAAGAGACGTCCGAAATGGCGGGTTTCAAGCGTAACCTGCGCTTAATAAATAAAGACGCGTATATCATCGTCCGCGATAAAAACGGCAATCCGATCAGTTTCGTCGAAGAACTGCCGTATAAGGTCGGCGACGAGATGACGATAAGCGACGCGGACTTCGGGATATTTTATATCGATACGTTCGAGAATATTCCGCGTTACGACGGAAAGGTCGTGGAATTCAATTGTATGACTATGCTGTCTAAACAATTGCCGAAAAACACGTTCGTTGCGGGCAGACTTGCGATGACCTGTTGTGCCAACGACATACAACTTATAGGTCATTTGTGTTCGTATCGCGAAGATCAGGCAAAAGACGTCGTGGATAAGGGCTGGGCGCATATTAAGGCGAGAGCGCATTATCTTGACGTCGGAGAAGACGAACCCCAACTCGTGTTCGAACTTCTGGAAATAAAAAAGATACCCGAAATCGCAGATCCCGTAGTATCTTTAACTAATAATTAAACGGCCGTAAAGCCGTTTTTTTATGGTCTTTATTCAGTTTTTGCCGACGATTTTCATATCGTATTCGTTTGCGTGAGTTTTGGTTATAAAATTATATAAATCGTTGGCGAACACGTCCTTCGTGAAACATTCGTAAGCCGCGCCGTCAAGTTTTATCACGTCGCTTTTCCGCGTTATAAGCGGGTATTTGCAATTTTTTGTAAATTCGGACAAAAGATCTATTTTATTTTCGTTTATTGCGAGAATTTTCAGATAAGAATCCTGCGCAAGGCTTTTTCTTACGAGTTTTTCGGTTATGCCGAGCATACACGACGTGAGTATTCTCGACAGCCTTGCGTAAGTATAGCGTTTCGTTTTCAGTTTGTCTTTCAACTCTTCGAGAGAACCGCAATTTCTCGCCAACGCCTTTATGCGGTTTTCAAGCCCTTCTCCGCAGTCGAGTATTTTAGCCATATCGGTTTTGGGCGTTTTCAACGCCGAATAAAATATCAGATCGTCGACGCCGGGCAAAACTTCGGGTAAATCGTCGTAAACGAATGAAGGAACGAACGGCTTAACCTTTTTAAGTTTTCCGTCGGCAATCGCCGTTCTGATAGCGAGCGCGGACGGGCGTTCGCCCGTAAGCGAATCGTCGTTGTATCCCGCCCCGTCGCGTATTATAGGGCAAAGATCTACGTCCGCGCCCGACGCGATCACCGCTTTCGCGTACTCTACGCCGAGTACGTTGTTCGGAGATTTCAACAATTCAAGGTCGAGATTCGCTATGTTCATTTTAGACAGTGCGGCAGTCTTCGCCCTTATCGGCGTAACCCCCGTTTTCAGTTCTGCCTTATATAATTTTTTGAATTCTTTACTTTCGTCAAGTAACGCTTTTGCGGTGGATATAAGTTTTTCTTTTTCCGCGCTTTCCGTTCCGAAACACAATACCTTTTCGCCCCCGACCGCGCTTGCGAGTTTTATTCCGCCTTTTGCGAATATTTCCGCCGGCGCGACCGAAAACGCGGTCGGCAGTTCTATAACTATATCCGCGCCGGCTTTTATCGCGTGTACGGCGCGCGCGTACTTATCGAGTACGGCGATTTCGCCGCGTTGCGTGAAGTTGCCGCTCATTATAATCGCGATGCAGTCGGGCGCGATATTTTTTTTGATATACGATATATGTTTTATATGCCCGTTGTGAAGCGGGTTATATTCGCAAACGGCAAAACAAATTTTCATTTAATCGGTCCTTTCGATTGATATTTCGGATATTTTGGTGTATAATGATTAAGAATGAAAGCGCGTCGACGGATCAAGCCCGTCGATATAACTATATTTTATACCAACGAATCGGAAATTACAAGCGTTTTCGACGTATTCGTTTGCGTTAAAGGAGAGTATTATGTCAAAAGTTTTAGACGACATTAAAAAAAGAGCGTCCGCGCTCTGCAAGACCATCGTTCTGCCCGAAGGCGAAGACGCGAGAGTCGTTAAAGCCGCCGCCGAATCTGTCAAAGAAGGCGTGGCGAAAATCGTTCTTCTCGGCAACGAGAAAGAGATTAAATCCGCCAATCCCGAAGTCGATCTTTCTATGGTAAAGATAGTAGATCCGCTCAACTGCGATAAAGCGGAAGATTACGCGAATTTGCTTTACGAACTTCGTAAAGAAAAGGGTATGACTCCCGAACTCGCCCGCGAGACGATAAAGAAAGATTACACTATGTTCGGCGCGCTTATGCTTAAATCGGGCGACGTCGACGGTATGGTGTCGGGCGCGTGCCATTCGACCGCGAACACGCTTCGCCCCGGTCTTCAGGTCATTAAAACCGCCAAAGGCACGCCTATCGTATCGGCTTACTTTTTGATGATCGCCCCCGAAGGCGGCAATAAGTATTGCGAAGACGGTTGTTATATTTACGCCGACGCAGGGTTAAACCAGAACCCGACTTTTGAACAACTTGCGTATATCGCTCAGTCTTCTGCCAAGAGCGCGAAAGCGATTGCGGGTATCGAGCCGAGAATCGCGTTCCTGTCGCACTCGACCAAAGGCTCGGCAAAGCACGCCGACGTAGACAAGGTCGTAGCCGCGGTAGCGAAATTCCACGAGATAGAACCCGACGCGCTTGCCGACGGCGAACTGCAATTCGACGCCGCCATAGTACCCGAAGTCGCCGCAAGCAAAGCACCCGGCAGCAAGGTCGCGGGGCACGCCAACGTACTTATATTCCCCGATCTCGACGCGGGTAACACTAACTACAAAAACACGGAAAGGCTCGGCGGTTTTCAGGCGGTAGGTCCGCTTTGTCAGGGGCTTGCCAAACCGATCAACGACCTTTCGAGAGGTTGTCATACGGAAGATATCGTTGCGGCGGTCGCGATTACCGCGCTTCAGACTCAAATATAAAAATAAGGGAGATCAGATTATGAAAATTCTCGTCATCAACGCAGGCAGTTCTTCGCTCAAATATCAACTTATCGATATGGAAACCGAAAAGGCGATAGCCAAAGGCGGTTGCGAAAGAATAGGTCTCGACGCTTCGTTCTGTAAGCATAAGGCAAACGGTAAAGAGACGGTTATAACCGCCGCTATGCCCACCCATAAAGAAGCGATTCAGGTCGTTTTGGACGCGCTCGTGAATAAAGAATACGGGGCGATCAACTCGATGAAAGAGATAGACGCGGTAGGGCATAGAATAGTCCATAGCGGAGAAGTTTTCAACGATTCCGTACTTTTAACCGAAGACGTTATGAAAACCATCGAAAGTCTTTCCGAACTCGCGCCGCTTCATCAGCCCGCCAACATAATCGGCGTAAGGGCTTGTCAGGCGATTATGCCGGGCGTTCCTATGGTAGGCGTATTCGATACGGCGTTTCATCACACTATGCCCGAAAAGGCGTATATTTACGGAATTCCTTACGAAGCGTATACCGATTATAAGATCAGAAGATACGGCTTCCACGGGACGAGCCACAGATTCGTGTCTGCGGAAGCGGCGAAATATCTCGGCAGAGAGAACGATCCCGACTTCAAGGTCATCACTATGCATCTCGGCAACGGCTCGTCCATTTCGGCTATAAAGGGCGGAAAGAGCGTCGATACGTCTATGAGTTTTACTCCGCTCGGCGGAGTGCCGATGGGTACGCGTTCCGGCGATCTCGATCCCGCAATCGTAGAATTCCTTGCGGATAAATACGGAATGACTTTGTCCGAAACGATGAATTATCTCAACAAAAAATCGGGCGTTATGGGTTTAAGCGGAGTTTCGTCGGATTTCAGAGACCTGACCGCGGCGGCGAACGACGGCAATCACAGAGCCGCGCTCGCGCTCGAAGTGTTCGAGTACAGTTGTAAAAAATATCTCGGTGCGTACGCCGCCGCTCTCGGCGGGGCGGACTGCGTAGTCTTTACGGCGGGTATCGGCGAGCACGACCATTTAATCCGCGAACATATCTGCAAAGATATGGAATATATGGGCGTTAAGATCGATGAAGAAAAGAATAGCCGTATCGGCGACGGAATTTGCGATATAACCGCGGAAGGTGCTTCCGTAAAAGTGCTCGTTATTCCGACCAACGAAGAACTCGTTATCGCTCGCGACACCGAAAGACTTGCTAAATAATCGTAAATTGCAGTACAAAAATCGTTTATATACTGTAAAAATATTGACATCGGTCAAAAAATAATGTAGAATAGAAAGGCTTTATGGTTATTGACGTAAAGAAACTTAAATACAGCGGAAAAGACGAGTGTTCGTTTCATTTCGACTTCGACGCGGATAATTCGGCTATAACATTACCTGACGCATCATATTCATCTCCCGTATCGGTCACGGGTACGCTTACGCTTGGCGGTAACGCGGTATTCGTCGAAGGCGAGATAGAATACGTTCTGAACGCGAAATGTTCGCGTTGTCTCGACGACGTCATTTTCCATAATATAGTCGGGTTTGGCGAGACGTTTTCGGAAGATAAAACCGACGAAGACGCTTACCTTTATTCCAAAGGTCTGGTCGATTTAACGGAAATGGTAAACGAAAAACTTTTACTCTCATTCCCGTATTCGGTGTTGTGCAGAGACGACTGTAAAGGTATCTGCGCGGGTTGCGGCGTTAATCTCAACCGCGAAGAATGTAAATGTAAAACTTAACTTAAAAAGAGAGGTATATAAAGATGGCAGTTCCTAAACATAAGGTTTCCAAACAGAGAGGAAATAAGAGATTCGCAAGCAATTACAAGGCTAAAGCCCCCACGCTTGTCGAATGCCCGAATTGTCACGAACTTAAGGCTTCGCATCAGGTATGCCCTAAGTGCGGATATTATGACGGTAAACTCGTTGTCGATAAACAAGAAAAGAAGGCTGACTAATTGTTTTTACAGATGTCGGGGCGGATAGCATTGCTATTCGCCTTATTTTCGTAAGGTATTAAAAACGGCGGTAATCGCGCGATGAAAAGAGAGAAGAAGTTAGAAATTATAGGCAAAATAGCGCTTCTGCTCACGGCTGTCGTATGGGGCAGTTCTTTTATCGTGCTTAAAAACGCGCTTACCGACTTCGGGAACGGGCATTTCACGTTTTTGGTGCTTGCGCTCCGTTTCGGTATAGCGTCTCTGATACTGTTTTTCAGCATAATCAAAAAACTCAGATATATCGACAAAGGCGTCGTTCTTCACGGCGTAATTCTCGGCGCGATTCTGTTCGGCGCATACGGAATACAGACCGTAGGCTTAAAATACACCACGGCGTCCAAAAACGCGTTTTTAACGGTAATATACTGCGTTCTCGTTCCGTTTTTATCTTGGCTTATACTAAAAAAGAAACCCAAACTCAGTCATTACGTCGCGGGCGCGCTGTGTATTACGGGCATTGCGTTCGTTGCGGTGCTTGGTAAAAACGAAGCGCATGGCAGCAACGAATGGATAGGCGACCTGTTGTCTGCCGTAAGCGGGCTTTTTTACGCCTTGCAGATAATATTCATATCGAAGTACGCCGAATCCGACGACGCTATGATTTTACTGTTTTTCGAGATAGCGACGGTTGCCGTATTCTGTTTTTTAACTACGTTTACTTTTGAATTTTCCAAACACCACGCCGAAATTTCGTTTAATTTTGAAATCGTCTGGAAGATTCTTTATCTTGCCGTCTTTGCGACCTGTTTTTCGCAATTTACTCAGATGATCGCGCAAAAATACGTCGCGCCGCTTTCCGTTGCATTATTATTATCGCTTGAAGGCGTGTTCGGGGTGGTTTTTGAACTTATTTCCGGCGCAAGCGCGCCTTCCGTCTTCATATGGATAGGCTTCGTGTTTATTTTTCTTTCACAGATCGTCAGCGAAATCGATCCCATCGAGTTGATTAAACAACGAAGAGAAAAAAATAAAATTGAGAATAATTCCTAAAATGCTTGACACGCCGATTTTGATGTGTTAAAATATAATCGTAAATAAAAGTACGGAGGTAACTCTTTATGAAAAAGTTTGTATGTCCTATCTGCGGATACGTTCACGAAGGCGAAACCGCGCCCGAATTTTGTCCCGTATGTAAATGCCCCGGTTCTAAATTTACCGTACAGGAAGAAGGTCTTACTTGGGCTGCGGAACACGTTTTAGGCGTTGCCAAAGATGTAGACGAAGAGATTAAAAAAGGTTTAAGAATGAATTTTGAAGGCGAGTGCAGCGAAGTAGGTATGTATCTTGCCATGGCGAGAGTCGCTTATAGAGAAGGCTATCCCGAAGTCGGTTCGTATTACGAAAAAGCCGCTTGGGAAGAAGCTGAGCACGCCGCCAAATTTGCAGAATTACTCGGCGAAGTCGTCACTCCGTCCACCAAGAAAAATCTCGAACTTCGCGTTGCCGCCGAAAACGGCGCGACTGCGGGTAAGGTAGAACTTGCAAAACTTGCGAAGCAGCAAAACCTTGACGCTATTCACGATACCGTACACGAAATGGCTCGCGACGAAGCGCGCCATGGCAAAGCGTTCAAAGGACTTCTCGACAGATATTTCGGAAAATAAGGAGAACGCGATATGAAATACGTTTGTCCTTGCGGATACGTTTACGACGAAACTCTCGGCGATCCCGAAAATGGCGTCGCTCCCGGCACTAAGTGGGAAGACGTCCCCGAAGACTGGGTTTGCCCCGTATGCGGTCTTGGTAAAGACACTTTTACGGAAGAGTAATCTTACGGCAATATTTTTCGTTTAATAAAACCATTAAAATGCAGTCGACGTTGCTCGGCTGTATTTTTTATAAAAAGTTATGTAAAAACACTTGACTATGAAAAACAATTATGTTATACTCAAATAAAACATAAGGAGAAAACATAATGAATTACGATAAAATCATAATTGAACTTTTAGATCGTATTAAAACCCTTGAATGTAGGGTTGACGTTTTGGAAAAAGATAAAATTAACTATGGCGTCAGACAAGAAAGGAAAAGAACTAAATTTACCGATGAAGTAAAAGAGTATATCGGCGAAATGAAAAGACAAGCGTCTGAGCGCGGAGAAAAAGAGTTGATATGTATTTGCAACGATATTCAAAAACATTTCGGCGTATCGAACAGAGCGCCTTCCGTGTGCGATGCAATGTATGCCTGCATGTCCGACGGCGACGAAATTTTGTCTGCCCCGCCGAGCAAATACTCAACTACGGTAAAAATTAAATATTTTTTATAAGGAGAAAAAACATATGAACTGGCAAACCGTTTACGAATCTTTTTTGAACAATCCACGAGACGTCAAAACGACGCCCAAAACAAATCGAACTCCGCTTTGGTTTTTTGTATATGCCGAAAACGGCGATATTTATATTGAAAACGCGAAAAATCATAGCAATTCGTCTAAAATTACGCAAAGGCGTAAGTTGGATAAAAACAATTTTGAAAAGATGATGCTTTTGAACGATCGGCGTGATCGGGGTTTTTCCGTTTCCAAAGAAGCCACGTCCGTAACGGTAAATCAGGTATACTGGTTCGGCATTTTTCACGATTTACAACAATAAAAAGGGCAATATTATAAAAAACAAAAAAGCAGGGGATTTTTAAGCCCCTGCTTTTTTGTTGTCGGATTAAAAATTAAAACTCAAAATCGACCGCGTGCCGCTCGACGCGAATACTTTTGCATATCTCCGCAACCGCTTTGTGTCTTGCGTCGTTTTTGTATTTTTCAAGGTCGGACAGATTATCGAACGTGGCGATTAAAACCGCGCTTTGGTCGGCGGCGGGATTGATATTTATTCCCGTTTCGAGCGAGCGTATTACGTCTATCTGCCCGATGAGACCGTTGAGTTTTTCAAGAAACTCTTTTGCGCGTTCTTCGGTGTTTTCTCTGAATTTCCAAGTGACGACGTGTTTTATCATAATTTTTCTCCTAATACGTTAAATAAGTCTTTCAGGTTAAAAATTTCGTAGTCGTAACGAACGCCGCGATCGTTGCCGTCTTTGCGATAATTCGCTCTGCAAGTTTTAATACCGTTATTCAGACCGAGCGGAATATCCGAAACGAGCGAATCGCCGATGATAAGTGTTTTGTCGGGGTTAAAATCGGGTATTGCGGTTCTGACGGCGTTAAAATATTCCCGCGAAGGTTTCGCGTAGCCGATTTCGTCGGATATGAACGTTCCGGAGATGAACGGGCGCAAGCCCGACGCGTCGAGACGGGTATTCTGTACGACGGTTACTCCGTTCGTGATGACGTAAATCCTGTATCCGCGTTTTTTCAATTCTTCGATAACGCTTCGCGTTTCGGGGAATAAAATACAACTGTTCGCGAGTTTACCTTCGTAAACTTCCTGAAATTTTTCGGGGTTGCAAGCCGTACCGGTTACGCGGTTATACTCGACGTATCTGCCGAGCAGTACCGACCGCTTATCGAGTTCCCCGCGCGAATAAGCGTCCCATAACTTCTGGTTGATTTCGGAATAAACGTCGTAGTCGATTTTTTCTTCGGGGAAGCCGTATTCTCTCGCGGTTTCCGTAAAACAACGTTTGCCCGACGAATAGAAATCGAAAAGCGTATCGTCGGCGTCGAATAAAAGAGTATCGTATATCATAATTGAATTGTACCATAAAGAATAAAAACAATCAATTATTTTATATTGACAAATCGCCCGTAAAATAATATAATTTTATTGTCAAAAGTTTTTGGCGGAAGGTAAACGCAATGAAGTATTATTTAGGTATAGATTTAGGCGGAACTTTTATAAAAGGCGGCATCGTTGACGAGAACGGGAAAATAATCGTTATCGATAAACGTCCTACCGAAAAAGAGAAAGGCGCGGAAGGCGTTATGGATAATATTGCTCGTCTCTGTTCGTCTTTGCTCGATTCCGCTGCTATGAAAAATAGCGATATAAGCGGCGCGGGTATGGGCGTGCCGGGTATGATTAACGGTAAAGACGGGATAGTCGTGGTCAGTAATAATCTCGGCTGGCTCAATCTCGATATAGTCGACGGACTTAAACGGCGTACGGGCTTTGATTTTTCGATTACCAACGACGCTAACAGCGCCGCGCTCGGCGAAGCGATATACGGCGCGGGCAGCGCGTACGAAGACAGTATTCTGATAACCATCGGAACGGGCGTCGGCGGCGGAATAATTCTCGGTAATAAGATCGTAGAAGGTAATAAGTCCGCGGGCGCGGAACTCGGTCATATGGTCATATGCGACGGCGGCGAACAATGTTCCTGCGGCAGAAAAGGGTGCTTCGAAGCGTATTGCTCGGCTACCGCGCTTATCCGCGATACCAAACGCGCTATGCTTGCACACAAAGACAGTAAAATGTGGGAGATAGGCGATATCGAAAAGGTAAGCGGCAAGACGGCGTTCGACTATAAAGACACCGACGAATACGCAAAAGCCGTAGTGGATAATTATATCGAAAAACTTGCCTGCGGCCTTGCCAACGTGGCGAATATATTTCGTCCGCACGCCATAATGCTCGGCGGCGGCGTGTGCGCGCAGGGCGATAATCTCGTCGCGCCCGTACAGAAAATAGTCGACGCGCAGATTTTCGGTACGATACACGGTCCTAAATGTCCCATTAAGATTGCGACGCTCGGCAACGACGCCGGCGTACTCGGCGCGGCGGCTCTCGCAATGAAAAAGTAACCGATTTACTTCATTAAAATATCAAACGTCCGTCTTTTGTCGGCGAGAAATCGTTGACAAAAGACGGGTTTTTAATTATAATAAAAAAAATAACTATTTTCGGGTAGGGTATGTCGGAATTCAGAATCTCGCTTGCCGGAGATCTCGGCAGCGGTAAAAGCACCGTAGGCGCGATACTTAAAGAACAATTCGCTGCCGAAGTCGTGTCGATAGGCAAATTACAACGCAAAATGGCTGCGGAACTCGGTATGGATACCTGTGAGTTTAATCGTTATCAGGAAACGCATCCCGAATTCGATAAAATTTTAGACGGTAAACTTGCCGAATACGAGAAAAAAGACGGTAATTTTATTTTCGATTCGCGTATGGCGTGGCACTTTGCCCCCAGCGCGTACAGCGTTTATCTTAAATGCGATATCAAAGAAGCGGCAAGGCGCGTAAATACCGCGCGCAGAAGAGACGAATCGTATTCCTGCGATGCGGAAGCGATGGAAAAACTGAAACTTCGCCGCGAGCGTGAAAAGAAGCGTTACTTCGATTTTTACGGCGTGGATATAACCGATATGTCTAACTACGATCTCGTCGTCGATACGACGGACAAAACCCCCGAACAGGTTGCCGAAGCGATTGTTGCGGCTTACACTAATAAATAAAAGAAGGTAATCATTATGCATTGGGCTGAAAGGATAGCGGACGAACTTATCTCCGAAAATCCGAATAAGGAAGAGTTTTTATGCGCCGCCGGCACCAGTCCGTCGGGCTCGGTACACATAGGCAATTTCAGAGACGTTGCCACTCCTTTTTTCGTCGTAAAAGCGTTAAGGGCAAGGGGTAAAAAGGCGCGTCTTATGCTCTCGTGGGACGATTTCGATCGTCTGCGTAAAGTTCCTAAAAACATTGCCGCGATAGATCCCGATTTCGGTAAATATCTCGGTATGCCGTATTCTATGATTCCCGATCCCAACGGCGAAAGAGAGTCTTTTGCCGATTATTACGAAAAGGAATACGAAAAATCGCTTGAAGAACTCGGTATAGATATAGAATATCGCTATCAAGGCAAAGAATATCGTTCGGGCAGATACGTTGACGGCATCATCAAAGCGATGCACGCCCGTAAAGAAATTTACGACGTATTGATGAAATACAAAACGCAGGACAGCGACGAAGGCGAGAGAGAAAACTATTATCCGTTAAGCGTTTACTGTTCTTCGTGCGTAAAAGATTTTACCGAAATACTCTCTTACGACGAAGAGACGGAAGATATAACGTACAGATGTAAAGTCTGCGGCAAAACCGAAACCGTCAATCTGAGAGATTATCATCTCGTCAAACTTATGTGGAAGATAGACTGGCCTATGCGTTGGGGCGTCGAAGGCGTAGACTTCGAGCCGGGCGGTATAGATCACGCGGCGGCGTCGGGTTCGTACGTCGTAGCAAAAGAGATAGCGGAAAAGATTTTCGGCGTAAAAGCGCCTAAATTTCAACCCTACGGCTGGCTTTCGATAGCGGGGCTCGGCGATATGCACTCGTCTACGGGTAATAATATCACGCCCGCGACCGTTCTCGAAGTATACGAGCCCGATATGGTAAGATGGCTTTTCGCCAAATACGCGCCCACCGACGGTTTCGCGTTTAATTTCGACGATACGATTATAAGGCATTACAGCGAATTCGATAAAGGTCTCGAAGCGGCGAAGCGCGGCGAAGCGGACGAATACACTACGGCGGTTTATAAACTTAGTATGTTAAACGGTCTCGATACGCCCGCAAAAGTTCCGTTCGGCGTGCTTGCTTCCGTCGCTACGATAGTCGATTTTAATCCGCAGTCCGTCAAAGAAATTCTCGCAAAAGTCGGCGTGGATTTTGAAAAACGCGACGAAGAACGGCTTTTAAGGGTTAAAAACTGGATAACCAAACATCAGCCGTCTAAAATGTATAGACTTCTCGACGCGCGTAACGACGAATATTACGGCGGGCTTACGGGCGAAGAAAAAACGGCGGTAAAGGCTCTTTGCGAATTCGTAGAGACCAACGAAACGATCGGCGAACAAGAAGTACAGCAGTATCTGTATTCGATAATCAACGATCCCAACCTTACCAAAAAGGAAAACACCGCGCGCCAGCAGAGATTTTTCGCAGTATTTTATAATCTTTTGTTCGGAACGGATAAAGGTCCGAGACTCTATCTTTTCCTTTCGGCGATAGATAAGAGCAAATATATCGATTTATTAAAATTCTGATTTTTTTCGGCGTTGCGGGCGCGTTATGCGTCCGTTCCGTCATATTTCAGGCTTAAAGCGGGAGAGACAAATATGCAAGAGAATTTCAAGTTCAACGATTTACCGTACGTTCGCCCCGATTTCGACAAAATCAAAGTCGAACTCGGCGAAATAACCGAAAAAATGAAAAACGCGGCTTCTTACGCCGAAGCGAAAGCCGCCTATCGCGAATACGAAGCGGTTACGAGCGATATACGCGACGCGTATACGCTCGTTATGATACGCCATACCGTCGATACCCGCGATAAGTTTTACGACGACGAAAACGAATTCTTATCGCAGGCGTTCCCAGAACTTTCGCCGTATACCGTCGCTTTTTCAAGCGCGCTTTACGACGGGGCGTTCAAAGCCGACTTCGAAAAAGAATTCGGCGCGCAACTGATGAAAATGATCGAACTCGAACGCAGATCGTTTTGCGAAAAGAATATTCCGTTACAACAACAGGAAGCGAAACTTTGCAACGAATACGAGAATATCATCGCTTCTGCGAGTATCGAATTCGACGGCGAAAAACGCAATCTTTACGGCGTTATGAAATACTTTGAAGACGAAGACCGCGAAGTGAGAAAAGCCGCGTGGAAGGCGTACGAAAGTTTCTTTGCAAGCCATGAAAAGCGTTTTGAAGAGATCTGGGACGAACTCGTTAAAATCAGAAACGAGCAGGGCAGAAATTTAGGCTTTGAAAATTTCATACCGCTGGGCTATATGCAGCAAGGCAGAACCGACTACGACGATAAGGACGTCGCTGCGTTCAGGGCTCAGGTCAAAGACGAAATCGTACCGCTTTGCGAAAAACTTTATAAGGCTCAAGCGGAAAGGCTCGGTTACGATAAAGTCCGCGTATACGACGAAAACTGCGTGTTTAAGGGCGGTAACGCCGTTCCCGTCGGGAACGACGACGAACTTGTGGAAATAGCGCGCGATATGTACAGAGATATGAGCAAGGAGACGGGCGAATTTATCGATTTTATGATAGACCACGACCTGCTCGATCTCAAAAACAAACAGGGCAAGGCGTCCACGGGCTATATGACCGAGATATTGAAGTACAAAGCCCCGTTCGTTTTCTCGTGCTTTAACGGAACTATCGGCGATATTCAGGTTTTGACGCACGAACTCGGTCACGCTTTCGCGGGGTATGAAGCGATGCGTAATCAACCCGTCGTCGCATACTATTCCGAATCTACGGATATTGCGGAAATACACTCTATGAGTATGGAGCAATTCGCTTATCCTTACGCGGAAAAATTCTTCGGCGACAAGGCGGATAAATTCCGTTTTCAGCACTTGCAGGAAGCGATAACTTTCGTTCCTTTCGGCGTTGCCGTAGACGAATATCAACATATCGTATACTCTCGCCCCGAACTCACCCCCGCAGAGAGAACTGCGGAATGGAAGAAACTCGAAGAGAAGTATATGCCTTGCAGAGATTACGACGGAATGGAATTTTTCGGTAAAGGCGGCTGGTGGTATCACAAGATACATATCTTCCTTTATCCGTTCTACTATATCAACTATACGCTTACGACGATGGGCGCGATGGAATTCAAGAAGAAAATGCATTTGGATAAAGCCGCTGCGTGGAACGATTATATGAACCTTTGCAAGGTCGGCGGAAGCAGAAGTTATCTTGAAACCTTGTCGTACGCCAACCTTACGAGTCCGTTTAAGGCTGGCGCGGTGCGCGACGCGATCTCGTTTGCGAAAGAAATACTTTTATCCGAGATCGAAAAACTCAGATAATCGAATATAAGAACTTAAACGTAAAAACGGAAGTCCGATTAACGGTCGGGCTTCCGTTTTTTTTGATAAAACGCGTCCGCAACATTATTTTTTGTCGGGCATTATTGCCAAACAGTTGAAAAAAACCGCAATATGTGGTATAATAGTTCGGTAGTATAACTAATTGTGGAGGGGACATGTCCAAGGATTATAATTCGCAGGATATAAAGATTCTCGAAGGTCTCGAAGCGGTTCGCGTAAGACCGGGTATGTATATCGGCTCTACCGGCTCGCGCGGGTTGCATCATATTTTATGGGAAATAGTCGATAACGCCGTCGACGAGGCGGCTAACGGTTTCGCAAACGCAATCGAAGTCGTTTTGTATAAAGACGGAAGCGTTTCCGTCGAAGATAACGGGCGCGGTATACCCGTAGACATCCATAAACAGGCGGGCGTTTCGGGCGTGCAGGTAGTATTTACGCAGTTGCACGCCGGCGGTAAATTCAATAACGAAAATTATAGTTTTTCGGGCGGTTTGCACGGCGTAGGCGCGTCGGTTACCAACGCTCTTTCGGAATGGCTTAAAGTAGAAGTTTATAACAAGACCGTATACTCTATGGAATTTACGAGCCACTACGACGCGTCCAAGAAGAAGATAATATCCGGCGATCCCGTCGCGCCGCTTAAAAACACGGGCGTTAAGACGAACAAAACGGGAACTCTGGTACGCTTTAAGCCCGATAAAAGAGTTTTTGAAACCGTTGAATTCAGTCTCGAAACTATAGCGAAAAGACTGCGCGAACTTGCGTTTCTTAACAGGGGTTTAACCATAAAACTGACCGATCTGCGCGACGACGATAAATTTTACTCCAAAACTTTCAAATACGACGGCGGCATAATCGATTACGTTTTATATCTTAACGAAAGTAAAGCCAAAATGTACGATTTGCCCGTTTACGGCAAAGCGGAAAAAGACGGGATAGTCGTGGAGTTTGCGATGCAGCATACCGACGGCTACGCCGAAAGCGTATTTTCGTTCGTCAATAACATTCCCACCCCCGAAGGCGGAACGCACGAAGTCGGTTTCAAAACCGCTTTGACCAAAGTACTGAACGATTACGCGAAAACCAATAACTACGTCAAGGAAAAAGATCCGCCGCTTATCGGCGAAGATTTCCGCGAAGGGCTTACCGCGCTGTTATCGATTAAAATGAAAAACGTTGAGTTCGAAGGTCAGACCAAGACCAAACTCGGCAACCCCGAAGCAAAAACCGCGGTAGAAGCGGCGACGACGGAAGAACTCGATAAACTTGTAAAAAACAAGAAAAACAAAGCGATTTTCGACGCGATGATGAAAAAGGCTCTCGGTGCGCTTAAAGCGAGAACCGCGGCGAGACACGCGAAAGAACTTGCAAGGGCGGCAAAGGGCGCGGATACCGCGAAACTTATCGGTAAACTTTCCGATTGTACTTCGCGCAAAGCCGAACTCAACGAAGTCTTTATAGTCGAAGGCGATTCCGCGGGCGGAAGCGCGAAGCAGGGCAGAGATCGTCAGCATCAGGCGATATTGCCGCTGCGCGGCAAACCGCTCAACGCCGAAAAGAAGCGCATAGAAGAAGTGCTTAAAAACGAAGAAATCCGCACGATAATCAGCGCGCTCGGAACGGGTATAGGCGAAGATTTCAATATACAGAATCTCAATTACGACAAAGTAATCATTCTTTCCGACGCCGATCAGGACGGCGCGCATATCAGGGCGATACTTCTTACGTTCTTTTTCCGTTATATGAAAGAACTCGTACAGGAAGGTCACGTCTATATCGGAATGCCGCCGCTTTATAAGGTTTATAAGAAAGACGTAATCGAATACGCTTACGACGACAACGAATTGCAAAAGGCGATAGATAAAGTCGGCAGGGGCTATCAGTTACAACGCTATAAAGGTCTCGGCGAAATGAATCCCGAGCAGTTGTGGGATACCACTATGGATCCTAAAAAGCGTATGCTGATGCAGGTTACGATCGAAGACGCCGCCGAAGCGGAAAAACTGATAACCACGCTGATGGGCGACGATATCGACAGCAGAAAAGCGTATATATCCGAACACGCCGATTTCAATAAAGAAGACGCGTTTATCGACAGAGTAAACGTGTAAGGGGGATTAAAAAATGGAAGATAAGAACAATATTATTACGAGTCCCCTTGAAGACGTATTGCATAACTCGATGATACCGTACGCCGAATACGTCATTCTCGACAGAGCGTTGCCGAGAGTGGAAGACGGTCTTAAACCCGTTCAAAGGCGTATATTATACTCGATGTACGAGCAGGCTATGCTCCCCGATAAGGGCTATAAAAAGTCCGCGAGAGTCGTCGGCGACTGCCTTGCGAAATATCATCCGCACGGAGACACTTCGGTTTACGACGCTATGGTAAGGCTTGCGCAGCCTTTCAATATGCGAATGACGCTCGTTGACGGGCACGGAAACTTCGGCTCGGTCGACGGCGACAGCGCGGCGGCAATGAGATATACCGAAGTTAAATTGCAACCGCTCGCGCTCGAATTGCTCGACGGAATAGATAAAGACACGGTCGACTGGTCACTCAACTTCGACGACTCGCTTAAAGAGCCCGACACCTTGCCGGGCAGGTTTCCGAATCTGCTCGTAAACGGCGCGACGGGTATTGCGGTCGGGCTTGCCACCAACATTCCCACGCACAATCTTGCGGAAGTAATCGACGGCGTAGTCGCGTATCTGGACAATCCTAAAATTTCGCTTGACGAAATGATGAAAATCGTACCCGGACCGGATTTTCCGACGGGCGGTTACGTCATTGCCGGCGAAGAACTTAAAACGGCGTACGCGACGGGTAAAGGCAAGATTCAACTTCGGGCGAGAATAAACGTAGAAGACGCCGACAACGGCAAAAAGAACATAGTCATTACCGAAATACCGTATCAGGTCAATAAGGCGCAACTTTTGCGTAAAATCGCCGATTTACAAGAAGAGAACAAAGACGTTCTCGGCGGTATAGCCGCCATAGCGGACGAGTCGGACAGAACGGGTATGCGCGCGGTAATCAAACTCAAAAAAGACGTCGATCCCGCGCCGATAATCAAATATCTGCTTAAATATACTCAGTTGCAATGCTCGTTCGGTATAAATATGGTAGCGATAGCCGACGGTAAACCTAAACTTATGGGGCTTATCGACCTTATAAGTTATTACGTCGATTATCAGGTTAAGGTCGTGTTACGCAGAACGAAATACGATTTCAATAAGGCAAAAGAGCGCGCGCACATTTTAGAAGGGCTTATTATTGCCGTCAACAATATCGACGAAGTTATCAGAATCATCAAAACTTCGCCCGATACCCCTGCCGCCAAACAAAATCTTAAAGCGGCGTTCGAACTTTCGGACAAGCAGGCGCAGGCGATACTCGATTTAAGGCTTGCGAGAATTACCAAACTCGAAGTCAATAACCTTAAAGACGAACTCGACGCGTTGCATAAACTGATAGCGGAATTACAGGCGATAGTAGACAGTAAAAAATTACAGAAATCTATCGTCAAGAAAGAAATACTTGCCATTAAAAAGAAATACCGCGACGATCGTAAAACCGAAATAGTGTCCGTAGAAGACGATATATCGCTTACCGCGAAAGCCGAGAACAAAAAGAGCGAAATTTACGTAGTAGGCGTCAATTATAACGGGGCGGTAAGAAAAGTCAAACTTTCGTCTTATAAACGTTCGGCGGCGACTACCAATCCGAGAAAGTCCGAACTTATGCGGTTTAAGGTGGAAGCCGACGACGATACGCTGATTTATACGTTTACCGATAAGGGTAATTGTTACCGTATAGACGCAGAAGGTATTCCCGACGGCGGCGGTTCTTCCGGCGGCGTTAAATTCGATGCGATAGCGAAAGACGCGTTGGCAAAAGAAGTCCCCGTGGCGATGTTCGCCGTCAAAGGGCTTAACGTTCCCGAAGGCAGGCTGTACTTCTTTACGAAAGACGGCGTCGTCAAGTTAAGTCCGTGGTCGGAATACGCCGTGGCGAAGAGTTCTTTCGTCGCTATGAAACTGAAAGACGGCGACGCCGTTATAGACGTTCAGCAGGAAATACCCGATTCCGATTTTATGTTCGTAACTCAAACGGGTATGGGGCTTAACTGCTCGGATACTTTCAGCGAATATAAACGCGTTTCGGGCGGCGTACAGGGCATTGATTTATACGACGGAGATCAGGTCGTGGCGGTTACGCAAATCGATAAAGAAAAAGAATACGATCTCGTCGTCGCTACCGAATTCGGTACGTTCAAACGCGTATACTTATCGACGGTAAACAAACTGCCGAGAAATCGTAAGGGAGTTAAGATAGCGGACGTCGGCGACGATAAACTGTTGCTCGGCGAACCCGTGCCGAAAGGCGATAAAATATACTTGCTGATAGAAGATACCGACGGAAACGTAATGTACGCCGATTCTTCGCAATTCGTCGTGGAAAGCAGAACAACGAAAGGTAAACCCGTCGCAGGTCTGGGTATATTCCGCGCGAAAGGGGTGTGTTCCTTTCGTCTCAACGACAAAAAATAATTCTTGCGAGACCGATGCGGAAAAAGACGCCGAAATCTTTAACGGGCGTCGGCAGGCGGCGGATACCCGTCGGAGCGAAAAACCGACGACCGTAATTTCGGTCGATGCTGAAAAACCGATAACCGGAATTGCTGTCGACGACAAAAAGTCGTCGGAAGAAGCCGAGCGCGTAAAGGTCGGATTGACGGAAGAAATCGAAGGGTATATAGTCGCCGCGTATAAACTCGTGTCGTCGTTTACCGACGTAGGTAAATCCGCTGCGCCGTTCGTAAACGATTATCTTGCGTTTTTACGCGGGATAATAAGCGGAACTTCGTATAAGCTTCCCGTGGCGGCAAAACTCCTTGCCGTCGCCGATAAAAAGCGCGGCGCGGGGCTGCTGAAAAAAACGATCGCGGCAAGCGAAAAATTACTTATCGCGGAAGGCGTTGCCGATGAAAAACGCAAAACCGCGCTTTTATCCCTTATTGCGTTGTTATGAACGAAAATTTAACCGAAAAACTTAAAAAAATCAAATACTTTCTGCTCGATATGGACGGTACGGTATATCTCGGCGATAAACTTATCGGCAAGATGAACGAGACGCTCGATCTGATTCGTAAAAGCGGTAAAAAGATAATTTATCTTACGAACAATTCGTCTAAAAACGTCGACGAATACGTTGAAAAACTAACTCGAATGGATTTATTCCGCGACGGCGACGAAGTGTACACTTCGGGTATGGCGGCGATAGAGTTTTTGCTTCGCGAAAGGAATGGTAAAACCGTAAACCTGCTCGGTGTACAAACTCTTAAAGACGATTTGACCGATAGCGGAATTACGCTGACGAATACCGCCCCCGACGTGTGTCTGCTCGCTTACGACAGCGAACTTACTTACGATAAACTCCGTATTTTTACCGACGGGTTGTTTGCGGGCGCGGAATACATCGCCACTCATCCCGACGCGGTCTGCCCGGCAGATCCCTTTCCCGTTCCGGACGCAGGCGCGTTCATTTCGATGATAAAGACCGCGACGGGCAGGTTACCCGAAATAATTATCGGCAAACCCGAAAAGGGTATGGGCGAAGAGTTAAAGTCAAGATTTAAGGCAAAATCCGACGAATTTTTAATGGTCGGCGACAGATTGTATACCGATATTGCGTTCGGTCTGAATTGCGGGTTCGATACTCTTTTGGTTTTAAGCGGCGAAACGACGGTTTCGGATCTTGCCGCAACCGATAAAAAACCCGATTTCGTTTTAGATAGTCTTAATTCCGTCAAGGAATATTTATAAGGAGCGTATTTATATGTCTGCTTACGACGTAGCGGTAATAGGCGGCGGGGTTATAGGGGCGTTCGTTCTCCGTAACCTTACGCGATATAAACTCAACGTAATAATGCTCGAAAAAGAGAGCGACGTCTGTATGGGGCAAAGTAAAGCCAACAGCGGAATAGTGCACGCGGGTTTCGACGCGAAAGAAGGCTCGCTGAAAGCGAAATTCAACGTCGAAGGCGCGGCGATGATGCCCGCGGTTGCGCGCGAACTTGGGGTTAAATACAAAAATAACGGCTCGCTCGTAGTGGCTTTTTCTTCAGAAGAATTAAAAACGCTCGAAGACCTTAAAAGGCGCGGAGAGAACAACGGGGTAGACAGACTCGAAATCATATCCGCGGAAGAACTTAAAAAATTAGAGCCTAACGTGTCGGACGAAGCGAAAGGCGCGCTTTACGCAAAGGGCGGCGGCATAATCTGTCCGTACGAACTTACCATAGCGGCGATCGGAAACGCGATGGATAACGGCGCGAAACTGATAAGGAATTTCGAAGTCGTCAAGATCACGCGCGACGAAGAAGATAACGTTTATTCCGTATATTCGCAAGACGGTAACGAAGTCCGCGCAAAGGTTATAATCAACTGCGCCGGAATAGGCAGCGGCAAAATCGCCGCGCTTACCGGCGACGATCTGCCTTCGCACGGAAGACGCGGCGAGTATATATTGCTTGATAAAAAAGACGGGCAATTCGTCGGGCATACGCTGTTTTTTACTCCCACCGCAAAGGGGAAAGGCATACTTGTAACCAACACGGTAGACGGCAACGTATTACTCGGTCCGACCGCGGAAGAGATTACGGATAACGATACGTCAACCACTCGCGACGGGCTTGCGGAAATTATCGAAAAGGCTAATAAAATGTGTAAAAATCCGCCGATTTACGATTCCATAACTTCTTTTGCGGGGGTAAGGGCGTATAGCGACGAACACGATTTTATAATTAAAGAGAGAGATAACTTCAAAGGCGTTATTCATCTCGTCGGGATAGAGTCGCCCGGTCTTACGTCCGCGCCCGCGATAGGCAAATACGTCGTAGATAAACTCGTAGCAAAGCGAATCGCGCTTAAAAAGACGTCAAACTTTAACCCCACTCGCGAACCCGATTGTTTTTTCCATAACCTTACGCGCGAAGAACAAAACGAACTTATAAAACGCGATCCTTCTTACGGCAGAATAATTTGTCGGTGCGAACGCATAACGGAAGGCGAAATAATCCGCGCGATTACCGTAAACCCCAAAGCGACGACGATCGATTCGGTAAAAAGGAGAACCCGCGCCGGAATGGGTAGGTGTCAGGGCGGCTTTTGTCAACCGTCGATAGCCGAAATCATCTCGCGCGAAACGGGCGTGCCGCTCGGCGAAATAACGAAGAGCGGAAGAGAGTCTAAACTTTTCAAAGGGGTAACCAAATGAATAATTGCGATATAGTAATCGTCGGCGGCGGACCTGCCGGGCTTGCCGCGGCGGCGGCGGCTTACGACGCGGGCGTAAAAGACGTAGTTATCCTTGAAAGAGACGTCAAAACCGGCGGGATACTCAATCAATGTATTCATAACGGATTCGGGCTTACGCGATTCAAAGAAAGTCTGTCCGGACCGGAATACGCCGCAAGATTTCAAACCGAAGTCGAAAAAAGAAATATTCGTGTAATGACCGAAACTACGGTTTTGTCTGTCGGCGCGGATAAGACCGTGACGGCAATATCTCCTGCCGAAGGCATTTTTACGATTAAAGCGAAAGCAATCGTTCTCGCAACGGGTTGCAGGGAACGCAGTCGCGGCGCGTTGAATATAGCGGGGACTCGCTCCGCGGGGATATATTCGGCGGGTACGGCGCAAAAATACGCGAATATCAAGGGGTATCTCGTAGGTAAAAACGTAGTCATATTAGGTTCGGGCGATATAGGGCTTATAATGGCGCGCAGAATGACTCTCGAAGGCGCGAAAGTGCAAGCCGTGTTTGAACTGATGCCGTATTCGAGCGGTCTTAAAAGAAACATCGCGCAATGTCTCGACGATTTCGGCATTCCGCTTTATTTAAGCCATACGATCGTCGGTATCGACGGTAAAGACAGGGTTAGCGGCGTTACGGTGGCCGAAGTAGACGCGAATAAAAAACCGATCGCCGGTACGGAAAAGCATTTCGATTGCGATACCGTACTGTTCTCCGTCGGGCTTATCCCCGAAAACGAACTTGCGGAAGGCGCGGGAATAAAACTGTCGCCCAGAACCAAAGGCGCGGAAGTATATCAGAACAGGGAGACTTCCGTAGACGGAATATTTGCCTGCGGCAACGCTTTACAGGTCCACGATCTCGTCGATTTCGTATCCGAAGAAGCCGAAATAGCGGGCAGAGCGGCCGCCGAATCGATAACGCGACCAAAAGAAGAGCGGAACGCAACCGAAGTGGCGAACGGCATCGGCGTTACTTACGTTTTGCCGCAAAAAATCGATAAGAGCCGCGCGGGCGACGTTAAACTGTATTTTCGCGTAAACGGAGAATATAAAGATTGTTTCGTTGTCGTTAAAGACGGCGAAAAAGAAATCATGCGCCTTAAAAAGCGAGTGGTCGCTCCGGGCGAAATGGAGAAGTTGACGCTTTCCGCGTCGAAAATATCCGCGCTCGGCAAAAACATTACCGTCAGTTTGGAGTTTAATCGATGATAACGAAAGAGTTGACTTGTATCGAATGCCCCGTAGGGTGTCATATCGAAGTGGATCTCGAATACGATAATAAGGTGGCGGCGGTGCGCGGCAATTCCTGTCCGCGCGGTAAAGCCTACGCCGAAAGCGAAGTCGTTTGCCCCGTCAGGACGATAACTTCCACCGTCAGGGCGCAAGACGGAACTATGGTTTCGGTCAAAACCGATAAACCCGTCAAAAAGGCGGAGATTTTCGAGATAATGAAAAAAATAAACGCCGCCGACTGCGCGTTGCCGATTAAAATCGGCGACGTAGTAATTAAAAACGTTACGGACGGCGTCAACGTGATCGCCACCGGTAATTTCGGATAATGAAAACAGTAAACGTAAACGAACTTAATAAAAGGTACGGGATTTCCGGTCAGTTTGAAAAAACGGACGAAGAATATTACTCTGTCGTAAACGCCGTTAAAGAGAGCGTAAAACGCGATTTTAAGGAAAAGCCGATCATTCTCATATCCGGACCGTCCGGATCGGGCAAAACCACTACGGCGGAAATGCTCGAAAGTATGCTTGACGGCGAAGGCGTAAGCACGCATACCGTTTCGATCGATAATTATTTCAGAACGGTAACCGAAGCCGAACGCGGAAACGTCGATTACGAATCTCCGACGAGAGTGGACGGGGAACTTTTAAGCGAGCATATCGAAAAAATCGCAAGATGCGAAGAAGTCGAGATTCCGATTTTCGATTTCGTATCGACTATGCGTAGCGATAAAACCGTCCGACTTAAAAGAAAACCCGACGAACTCGTTATTTTCGAAGGCATACACGCGCTTAATCCGTCGGTAATAACCGCGCCGAAAGACGCGACGTCGAAAATTTATATAAGCGTAAGAACGCGCGTAAGTTACGGCGACAAACTCCTTCCGCCCGAATACGTCAGGTTGATGAGAAGGATTGCAAGGGATAAACTTTTTCGCGGCAGAAGCGCGGAAGAGACCTTGAAATTTTACGACGACGTAAAGCGCGGCGAAGACAAATACGTTCTTCCGTTCAAACGATACGCAGACTATTCGATAGACAGTTTTATCGGCTACGAAGTCGGGGTGTATAAAAGCGTCGTCGAAAGCGACGTGTCCGCGCTTGCGGGTAATTACGAAACCGCGAAAGTTCTCTGCGAATTTTTGAAAAACGTTAAGCCGTTAAATCCCGAAAAAACGCCCTATAACTCGCTTATCCGCGAATTTATAGGACGTTAATTTTCGATATTCGGCAATAGATCAGCCGTGTCGTTTTGCCCGAATAACGGTGTTACCGGTCGGCGAGTTCTTCGTAAGAATCCGACTTCTTGTTCTTCTTGTCGGTCACTTCGGAAACCTTTTGTTTTAACTGTTCCTGACCGTCTTTGACGAGTTTTCTCGCCTTATAAGAGTTTGCGACTATAACCGCACCGGCAAGAAGTCCGGCAATCATACCGCAAACGAAACCTTTTTCCATACTTTCTCCTTGCGTTTGCCCGATATAAGTATGTGTAAAAAAATCAAATATAATAAATCGATTGACAAAAATGCGCAAATATAGTAAAAGGATAATATGGGTAGAATAATTGCTTTCGATATAGGCGATAAAAGAGTGGGCGTCGCGTTAAGCGATCCGCTCGGTATTATGGCGTTACCGCAAAAGACGTATTGGCGTAAAGGCTACGAAAAGGATTTACAGGCTTTAAGCCTTATCGCAAAAGAGTCGTGCGCCGAAAAAATCGTTTGCGGCTTGCCGTTGAATTTTGACGGAAGCGAAAGCGAACAGACGGTTAAAACGCGCGAATTTATCGACGGGCTGAAAAAATACGTCGATATACCGATAGTTACCGCAGACGAGCGGTTTACTACGCTTATGGCGCGCAGAGTCTTAATCGAAGCGGATATGCGCAGGGAAAAGCGGAAAGAAGTTATAGACAGTATAGCCGCTTCGTATATACTCGAAGATTATATTAAAAAAGGAAACGGTTAATGAACGGAAAATGTCGCGAAACGGAAAATAACGGCGACGGCGTGGTTGCGCTTACCGACGACGTCGGCGAAGTGGTAAGGTTTTATCACGTCGGCACGATAGAGCATAAAGGCGAGTGGTATGCGTTTTTCAAGCCGGTTGAAGAACTCGACGGTATCGATCCGGACGAACTTTTGATTTATCGTATCGTAGAGCGGGATCAAGGCGAAGACTTAGAACCCGTTTTAGACGATAAGGTTCAGGCGGAAGTTTACGAACGCTTTATTAAGGAAATAGAAGACGACGATGACGACGGTGCGCCGATAACTACGCGCGGCTGTTGCGGCGGCGGCGATTGCCCGTCGCAAGGCGATTGTTCCGCCTGCACGGGTTGTAGAAAATAACGTTGTAGAAAATAATTATAAAAATCCGACGGGGTAAGTCTGTTTACCCCGTCGGATTTTATCGTTTACAGATCGTCTACGTCCTGCGTGGGTTCTTCGAGCGGTTCGGTAAGAAAATTACCGGTATAACTTCCCAAAGGATCGAACGGCGAGACGGGCGCGATCGGAATTTTCAGACCTTTAACGGTCTTTTTCTTCTTTTTCATTATTTGCTGTTTTTGGTTCGAGAGCAACCCTTGGTTGCTTCCTTCTTGACCGACTTACAATTTTTGGTTTCTTTTTTCATAAATCGCATCTCAGAGCGTTGATTTTAACTTTCCGTAATCGCGTTGACGGCAAACGCATATTTCAACATCGATCGCGGCGTCGTTAAAATCGTAGTCCCCGATTTTCCTCCTTCGCTGTTATTGTCGGCAGAATTCGCTAAATTATACGCTTTAATTTATTTTTTCGACGGGCGACGTTCGCGATTCGAGAATTTCCGCCGTTTTACCGTCTACGAGATAAGCGGTGGTTTCGTTACCGTCGGTAAACCCGACGTACCAATACAATGCGCCGTCGTTTTCTATAAGTCTTATCATAATTTCTCCGTATTCTTCGTTTGAAAAATATTCGCTCAGTTTGCCGCCGTCGCTTGATTTGATAGCGGATATAGCGCGTTCGTAACCTATCGTATTTTCAAGATTGACGGCGGTCGGCACAAACTTTTTCTTTTCTCCGTTTATCGTAATAATCAGCGTAAAATTTCCGTGTAATTTACTTTTGGGTCGTATGTAACATTCCCGTCTGGGCGATATCGGCTTAAAAACGAATTGAGCGGAATATTTTTCGTCTTCCGTTTCCACGCAGGCGAACATATCGGCGTTTTCCGCTTCGGAATCGCCGACGGGTGTAACCCGTATAACGATAAGCGGTTTTAGCTCCGACGGGTTGCCGTCTTCGATAAACGGCGATTCGCGCATTTCGGAAAACACTTCTATTTTCATGTCGTCGTCTTCGGCAATATATATTCCGTCGCGTAACTGACTGATTTTAGACGCCGTTCCGTCGGTTTTTTTACATCCCGACGAAAAGGCGAGAGTCGAAAACCCGATAAAAGTTATAAAAAGAAACAGGACTTTTTTCATAAATAATTTTCTCCCGCTTTATACGAATAACGCCGACTTCGGTCTGTATACGATACGCCGACGCGTTTACGATATATTTATGCTTAATAATTAGCGATTATATCACATAATGCTCCGATTATTCTTTTTTCGCGTTTTATATTCGTTGTTAAAAGAAGTTGATTTTTACGAATTAGTATGTTATACTTTATGGCGATAAGCGTAATTGAATTCGGGAGCGTCGCAGTAACGTCGATCGACGGCGCGTCGCGCCTGCCGAATATACGACGATAGCCGTACGGTTTAGTTTATTGCGCTTCGCGGGAGTAAAATGGGCGACGAAAAAAAAGTTAAAAAACAAAACGCGATAGATAGTCTCATCGTAAAGACGGCTTTGATTACCGTTTGCGCGATTATAGGCGTTTTCGCTTTAATTTTATTGATTACGCCGTTGGCCGCGCCGTCGTTTGCGGGCGGCGTTTGTAAAACCTTAGGCATAAAAACGGCGGCGACTCATTTTTACGAGACCGCTTACGAACGGAACGCGAACCCCGATAATTTCTCGAATTATATCGACGCGGCGTACGATTCGAAAGATTATTCCGCGGTTTCGGGCTTGGGCGACGACGTGATCAGATTCAAAAACGCGTTGCCTGCCGGCGAGTACGGAACGTTTACGACTTACGTTGCGGAATCGCTGTATATAACGGGCGACAAAAGGGGCAGCGCGAAATTCGCCGTCGAAGTCGGCGGCACGGCTCTCGCGTACGTTAACGCGGCGTATTCGTCCGACGCGGAATATAAAGCGTTTCTCGACGAATTTTCAGGTAAATAATTTTTTCACATAAAGGATTACTGCTTATGCAACACGAAAAAGTATTGGTGCTCGATTTTGGCGGACAGTATAATCAACTGATCGCAAGAAGGGTAAGAGAGCAGAACGTATATTGCGAATTGCTCCCTTGCGACGTTTCACTCGACCGTATCAAGGAATTTAATCCGAAAGGAATTATCTTTACGGGCGGACCGAACAGCGTTTACGACGAATCTTCGCCGCATATCGATAAAGAGATATTCGAACTCGGCGTTCCCGTACTCGGTATATGCTACGGCGCGCAACTTACGGCTTATACGCTCGGCGGCAAGGTCGAACACGCCGAAACGAGAGAATACGGTAAAAGCGACGTCGTTTACGACGTTTCGTCCGAAATTTTCAAAGACGTCGATAAAGAAAACGTTTGCTGGATGAGCCATACCGATTATATTTCCGTTCCGCCCGCAGGCTTCAAAGTCGTCGCGACTACGGCGACTTGCCCCGTCGCCGCTATGGAAAACGCCGAAAAGGGTTTTTATGCGGTGCAGTTCCATCCGGAAGTTATGCATACCAGACAGGGCGAACGCATTTTAAGAAATTTCTTATACAACGTCTGCAAAGTTTCTGGCGACTGGACAATGTCAAACTTCGTAAAAGAACAGGTTACCAAAATCAAAGAAAAATGCGGAGACAAGAAAGTCCTTTGCGCGATGAGCGGCGGTGTGGACAGCGCGGTCGCGGCAACGCTTATACATAAAGCGGTAGGGGATAATCTTACCTGTATATTCGTCGATCACGGTTTATTGCGTAAAAACGAAGCCGAAGACGTTTACAGAACGTTTAAGACCGAACGCGGAATGAACCTTATCAAAGCGGACGCAGCCGACAGGTTTTTGGGTAAACTTGCGGGCGTATCCGATCCCGAAACCAAAAGAAAGATAATCGGCGGAGAATTTATCAAAGTATTCGAAGACGAAGCGAAAAAAATCGGTAAAGTCGATTATCTCGTACAGGGTACGATATACCCCGACGTAATCGAAAGCGGAAAGGGTAAGAGCGCGGTCATCAAGTCGCACCACAACGTCGGCGGTTTGCCGAGTGTGGTCGATTTCAAGGAGATTATCGAGCCGCTTCGCGACCTTTTCAAAGACGAAGTAAGAAAAGTCGGTTTCGAACTCGGTTTACCCGAAGAAATCGTTATGCGTCAGCCGTTCCCCGGTCCCGGGCTTGCCATAAGAATTATCGGCGACGTTACCCGCGAAAAAATCAAGACTTTGCAAGACGCGGATTATATTTATCGCGAAGAAATAGCAAAAGCGGGCTTAAATAAAGAAATCTGGCAATATTTTGCGGTGCTTACCAATTGCCGTTCCGTAGGCGTAATGGGCGACAGTAGAACGTATTCGTATACGCTTGCGCTGCGCGCCGTAACGTCCGTAGACGGAATGACTGCCGACTGGGCGCGCATTCCTTACGACGTAATGGAAAAAATCTCCACGAGAATAGTAAACGAAGTACAGGATATTAACCGTATAGTTTACGATATAACGTCCAAGCCGCCGGCAACCATCGAGTGGGAATAACGATTATGAACGATAACGAACGCGTCAACGCCCGTTGTCCGCAATGCGGAAAAGATTTTTATACCGATTTGGCTTTCGGCGACGTTACTTGCCCGAGTTGCGGGCAAAGCGTATCCGCCGTTCAGGCAAAGAAGTATTACGAATCCGTAGGCGAAAGTTTGGAAATTGCAAAAGAAGCGCACGGCGAAGATTATCACAGGGTAAGATTTTTAATCGACGAGTGCTATGGTTTTTTACAAAAAGGCGACTACGAGAACGCCGAAGCGCGCGCTAACGCGGCGCTGGCTCTTACCGAAGCCGATTATCGCGCCTATATGGCGATGGTTGCGGTCAAGACTAAGAATTACACCGATCTCAAAGACGAAACCCATAAAGTCTATCTCGATAAAGCGATAGCGGTGGCGGATAAAGAAGAACGCGCCGACGTCAGGGCGGCTTATAAAAACTATTACGAAAAGCGGCATTTTTCCGATGAAGAAATGGAAAAATACGTTGAAGAAACTCGTAAAGACGTCAAGTTAAAAGTAGAAAAATCCCTTAAAAATTCCATTCCGACGTATTTGTCGATGGAAAAGACGCTGGTCATTTTAACGATATTGACGCCGATTTTCTTTGCGGCGGGTATAGGGCTTGCGGTGTTTGCCTTAATGGGGGAGCAAGTCGCGCTTTCCCTTATCGCTTTCGCGCTTATAATTTGCGGTTATCTTACTTTGAGAATAAGGCTCGGTAACGGAGAGGCGGTCAAGGCTTTCAACGCGACGCTTGATTTGTACGACGTGCTTGACGGAATAGAAACGAGCGACGATAAGGCGATTCCCGTATATAACGCGCTCGGAGCGCTTGCCGAAAAGTTTTCCGAGCACGCGCCCGTTGCGTCTATGAACGACGCTTTCGGCGAACTTATAAATAAAATAATCGACGTAGATTCGGACGATCTTAACGAGTTTATGTTAAAAAACAAATTCTTCGGTAAAATGGTTGCCGAAGAAGAATGAGAGGAAATAATGGTTTACGAAATACAAAACGACCGTATGAAAGTTTCGGCGGACAGTCTCGGCGCGGAACTTAAAAGTATTTTCAGAAAAGACGGTGGTATCGAACATCTCTGGCAGGGCGACGAACGGTATTGGACGAGCAGAAGCCCCGTTCTCTTTCCCGTCGTAGGCAGACTTTATAACGGCAGGTACTCGTATAACGGCAAAGAATACGAAATGGGTTTGCACGGTTTTTTAAGAAAAGCGGAATTTACGCTTATCGAAAAGACCTGTAAGAAAATGGTTTTTGCCTATTCGTCCAACGACGAAACTTTCGCGCGCTATCCGTTCAGATTTATCTTTACGGTCGGATATTCGCTTCGCGGCAACGAATTATCGATAGAATACTCGGTCAAAAACGTCGGCGACGAAGTTATGTACTTCGGTTTAGGCGGTCATCCGGGCTTGAACGTACCGTTCGACGGGGGTAAATTCGAAGATTACTATCTTGAAACCGAGTTGCCCGTCCGCCCCGAAAGGCTTACGTTAAGCGAGTCTTATCTTATGAGCGGAAAATCGGAGCGGTTTCCTTTGGAAAACGATCGGATTTTAAGATTAAAACACGACCTTTTCGATCACGACGCGGTTATATTACGCGGCAGCGGAAGTTCGCTCACGTTAAAAAGCGACAAAACTTCAAAATCGGTAACGGTAAAGTATCCGAATATGCCGTTCGTCGGGCTTTGGCACGCTATGAAAACCGACGCGCCGTACGTCTGTATAGAGCCGTGGGAAAATCTTCCTTCGCCGGACGGTAAAGTCGAAGATATTTCGGAAAAGGAAAACGTAGGCGTTCTTGCAAGGCAGGAGACCTATCGTTCGTTCATTATAATCACGTTAAATTAAAGTAAAAAACGGGCAAGTCAAAATGACTTGCTCTTTTTTTTCGCTAAATAGTTGCAATATATTTCGCGCGATGCTATAATATAAACGAAAATACAAAAAAAGGGGGGTACTATGGAAGAAAAGACTTTTTATATGTATAAAATATCCAGCGTTCTCAATATTTCGAAGATAGTTACCGTACACTATCAGAAACTCGTGAAAAATTATACGTTCCCGAAAGAAAAGCATAATTTTTGGGAAATTATTTACTGTGATAAAAATTCCGTATACGTTACCGTAGAAAACGACAGAAGGTTGCTGAAAAAAGGAGAAATAGTATTTATTGCTCCGAACGAAACTCACGCCGTAGAATGCGACGGGGTAAACGATCCGAACATATTCATAGTAAGTTTTGAATGTAAGTCTAAAACGATGAATTACTTTCAGGGTAAACGCTTTACAGTGCCCGAAGATTTAAGATACTTGCTGGCGTCTATCATGACGGAAGCGAAAAGTACGTTCGTGTTGCCCGATTTTAATCCTAATCTCGACCAGTTGGTGCTGAAAACCGAGCCGAGCATAGGCGGCGGGCAGGTAATAAAAAACAATCTTGAAGAACTGTTTATAAAACTTATACGCGTAGAAACTTCCAAGCCAGCGTCTAAAGAAGTGTTTATATCCAAGATAGAAGACTCCGACGCGCTCGAAGACGAAATAGTTAAAATACTCGAAAACAACGTATACGGCAGCGTTACGCTCGACGGAATATCCGACGCGCTTCATTACGGTAAGACCACGATATGCAAAACGTTCAAAAAACGCACCGGCAAGACGATAATAGGTTATTATCTCGAATTGAAAATCGAAGAAAGTAAAAAACTTATCCGTGAGAATAAAAGTTTTTCGGAAATCTCGGCTGCGCTCGGTTTCGACTCCTTACCGCACTTTACCAAAACTTTTAAGCGGATAACCACGATGACTCCGCGCGAGTACAAGAACAGTATACTGTAATAAAGTATAAAAAATTGTAAATATTTTAACTACACCTTTTTGATAGAAGGGTATATAATGGTATCAAATCATACGGGAGACGCATACAATGAAATTTATACCCACTCTTGACAAACAATTTAAGCCTATGTTCGTTGAATTTTCCGCGTATAAAGCGGAAGTCGCGACCAAGGCGCATAAACCGTTGAAAATCTGCGTTGAAAGAAACGACGGTTATAAATACGTTTACGCTTACGACGTTTTCAGCGACGAAAACCTTTCCGAAAGGAATTGCAAAATGGCGGAAAGGATTATTAAAACGATTTTATGGGTTGTCGGCGGATATAAAATTTACGTCTGCGGAGACCGCGCCGTTTACGAATATATTAAAAACGCGTATACCGACGGCGGACTTCGTTCTTTCGATAAAGGCTTTATGGAACGCGTTTACGAAAGTAAGTTCGAAGTAATCGAAACCGACGACGAATCGTTCCCGAAAGAAAAGAAATGTTCGCTCAAAGTCGGCGGGCATCTTGACGGTTGCAGAATAGGCTTCGACGCCGGCGGAAGCGACCGTAAGGTAAGCGCGGTGGTGGACGGTAAAGTCGTTTACAGCGAAGAAGTCGTATGGTTCCCGAAAATCAATCCCGATCCCAAGTATCATCACGACGAGATTTTAGCCGCAATGAAAACCGCGGCGAGCAAAATGCCGAGAGTCGACGCTATCGGCGTTTCGAGCGCGGGCGTATACGTAAACAATAAAATTATGGTCGCGTCGCTCTTTCTTAAAGTAAACGACGAAGACTTTGAAAAACACGTCAAGACGATGTATATCGATATTGCGAAAGAGATGGGCGACGTTCCGCTCGAAGTCGCAAACGACGGCGACGTTACCGCGCTTGCGGGCGCGATAGACCTGAACGATAACGAAGTTCTCGGTATCGCGATGGGTACGAGCGAGGCCGTCGGATACATCAATAAGGACGGCGGTCTTAACGGTTGGTTGTCCGAGTTGGCGTTCGTACCCGTAGATTTCAACGAAAACTCGATGGTTGACGAGTGGAGCGGCGATTACGGTTGCGGCGTTAAATATTTCTCGCAGGACAGCGTTATAAAACTTGCCGAAAACGGCGGGTTTAAGTTTGACGAAGGTTTAAGCCCCGCCGAAAAACTCAAAGTTATTCAAAAACTGATGAACGAAGGCGATCCGCTTGCCAGAACCATATACGAAGACATCGGTATTTATCTCGGATATACGCTTCCGTACTACGCTATGTTCTACGATATAAAGCACGTTCTTTTGCTTGGCAGAGTAACGAGCGGAGAAGGCGGAAATATCGTAATATCCAAAGCGAAAGAAGTGCTTGCGGCGGAATTCCCCGAACTTAAATTAGAACTTGAAATGCCCGACGAGAAAAACAGAAGAGTCGGTCAGAGTATAGCGGCGGCGTCGCTTGCGGCATCGAGAAAGTAACAATACGCGGCGGCGCAAGTCGCCGCGATTAGTATATCCAATATTAAATAAAGGAGAATGAAAATGAAAGTTGTTATCGCCGAAAATTACGACGAAATGAGCGCGAAAGCGTTTGAAGTTATGGAGAGCGTCGTCAAAAACAATCCCGAAGCGGTTTTAGGTCTCGCTACGGGCTCGACTCCTATCGGTCTGTACAAAAATATGATTAAAGACCATAATGAAAACGGTACGAGTTATAAAAAAATCAAGACGGTTAATTTGGACGAATATGCCGGTCTCGATTATTCGAGCGATCAGAGTTACGTATATTTTATGCGCAGCAATCTTTTCGATCATATCGATATCGACCTTAAAAACACGAATATCGAAAACGGAAAAGCGACGGACAGGCAGGCGGAATGCGACAGATATAATAAACTTTTAGAAGGTATGCAGCAGGATATACAGGTACTCGGCATAGGTTCTAACGGGCATATCGCGTTTAACGAGCCGGGAACGCCGTTCGGAAGCGTAACCCATATAGTCGATCTTACCGAAAGCACAATTAAAGACAATTCGCGGATGTTCGCATCTATCGACGAAGTTCCGCGTCAGGCGTTTACTATGGGGCTTAAAAACATAATGAACGCAAAGAAAATACTTATTCTTGCAAACGGTGCTAATAAAGCGAAAGCGGTATACGGGCTTGTAAAAGGCGAAGTTACCGAACGCGTGCCGGCAAGCGTTTTACAATTGCACCCCGACTGCACGCTCGTATGCGACGAAGCGGCGGCGTCTCTTCTGTAAGGGGGCAAAATATGAAAGGTTTGAAAAACGTCTCCGTATACGTTGCAGGCAGGGGCGTAATTAAAACGAACGTCGGATTTGACGGCGGAAAGATAGCGTATATCGGCGACGACGATTGCGGAATAGAGAGTTTATTCGAGACCGACGGAGTCGTTTTGCCGGGCTTTATCGACGAGCATATACACGGCGCGGGCGGCGCGGACACGATGGACGCCACCGAAGAAGCCTTGCAGACTATTTCCGAATACGTTGCCAGAGAAGGTACGACCGGTTTTCTGGCGACGACGATGACGCAGAGTAAGGAAACTATTTCCGCCGCTCTGGCAAACGTCAGAAAGGTAAAAGAAAAGGGTGAATACAAGGGCGCGGAAATTTTAGGCGTTCATCTGGAAGGCCCGTTTATATCTCCCAAGCACGTCGGTGCGCAACCGCTCGAATACGTTGCAAAACCGAGCGCGGACGCGTTCGACGAATATAACGCGCTTTCGGGCGGAAACGTTAAAATCGTAACTCTCGCCCCGGAAGTCGACGGCGGAGTCGAACTTATAAAACATCTTAAAAAAACGGGCGTAGTCGCTTCTATCGGGCATACCGGCGCGACGTATGCAGACGTAGAAAACGCGGTTAAAGCGGGCGCAAGTAACGTTACGCATACTTATAACGCGCAGACGGGTTTACACCACAGAGAAGCGGGCGTGGTAGGTGCGGCTATGTTGTTTAACGAACTCAACTGCGAAATGATTTGCGATACCATTCACGTCAGCGTTCCCGCAATAAAGATTTTTATAAAGAATAAACCCCTTGACAAATTCACGCTTATTACGGACGCTATGCGCGCGAAAGGAATGCCCGACGGGCTTTCCGAACTCGGCGGACAACAGGTATTCGTAAAAAACGGCGAAGCGAGACTTGCTGACGGAACTTTGGCGGGCAGCGTGTTAAAAATGAACGTTGCGGTTAAAAATCTCGTTGAAAAAGCAGGCGTGCCGTTTACGCAGGCGGTAGATTACGCTTCTGCCAACCCCGCGAAAAATTTAGGGCTTTTTTCCGAGCGCGGAAGTATCGAAGTCGGCAAGAGAGCCGATTTAACGGTGCTTGATAAAGATTATAACGTTCTGTATACCGTCGTCGGCGGAGAAGTAGTATATAAAGCGTAAACAAACGGCGATTTTCGGTTTATCCGAAAATCGCCGCTTTAACTTTTTTTTGGCTTTTGTGTTGCAAAATTCTTCCGTTTGGTGTATGATATAAGCGAGAAAAAACAAGGAGAAATTCTATGCAAAAATTTGTAATCGGTTGTATATGCGCCGCTTTCGCCGCCGCGCTTTGCGCGATCGGATCGGTATTTTTAATCGAATTGATAACGGCGGAATCTGCGGGGGAAGCCATTGGCGGAATATTTTTAATCCCGCTTGGGATAATATGCTACGTTGCGCAGATTGCGTTTACCGCGGCGGCAGAAATTTTACTGTGGAACAATTTTAAGAAAAACGGCAAATGCAAAACAGCGAGCGCGATAATTGCGATAATAATCGGCGTGGCGATACTTTTTTCGTTTAGCGTGTTTATAGTTATGTTAATTCGTTAAGGCGTTTATATTTTATCGTGCAAAATCAAAATCTCTCGCGTTATCGCGAGAGATTTTTCAAAACTCGAAATTCAGTTTGTAGTCGGGCGCAAGTTTAAGCGCGGCTGTAAAATTTTTGCCACCTTTCGACGTAAAGTTCAGTTTGTCGCTTATTCCGTCCGAAAGTATTTTGGTAACCTGATTTTTTCCTATCGGGCAACCGAGAATGTTAAAATTGATTTTGAAATCGCAATTTTCACGGTTTTCGCAACAGTAATTGTATCGTCCGCGGATAAGGTTTTTACCGCATTTGGGGCATTTACCGACGACGTCGCCGTAAAATCCGTTTCCGTTTGCGTCGTCGCGATGCGAAAAAATTTCCGTTATTTCGGTCTCGGCTTCTTTTACGCAGTCGTCCACCGTCATTTCTCCGTGATAGACCTTTTTCAGCGCCTGACCGAGTTGGCTCGTTTTGTACTTATCCATAGATATTTGCATATCGGTCAGTTGTTCGATTAAAAATCTGCCGCCGTTTTCAACGTAGTAAACGTCTTTTTTAAGCGATATATACTTACTTTTTTTAGCGTTGTCTATAATGCCCGTTCGCGTTGCTTCCGTGCCGAGTTCAAGCCCTTTGAAAATTGCTTTGTAATCTTCGTCGTCGTTGTCGGTACTTGCTTTTTCGTCGCGGAAGGGGTTTTTAAGATAGTTGTTAAGCGTTTCTATCGTATAACGCTTTGGCGGAGTCGTTTGCTTTTCTTCGGGGCGGAAGTTAATATTGACTTCGTCGCCCTTTTCGAGTTTGGGAAGGATTTTATCCTTGCGTTCTCCGCCGTCGTATTTCGTCCAACCGTTAGTCAGTATTATCGAGCCTTTTATCGAGTAATCTTCCTTGCCGCCGAGCGAAACGGTTAATTCCGATTTCTCGGTAAGGCAGTCTTCCGCGCAGAATACCGCGGCGAAACGCCGCATAATTGCGGTATATACGATGCTTTCCGTTTCCGACAGGTCGCTTTTTTGCGGGATTTTATAAGTCGGGGTAAGGGCGGAGTGGGCTTCGATTTTCGAGTCGTCGAATATCGTTTTTTTATCTTTGAACACTACGTCGTAGCCGAGTTTTTTAACCGACGCCACGATCGTTCTGAATTTATCTTTTTCGTTCGTGGCAAGATATTCGGAGTTGGTTCGCGGATAACTTATAAAACCGCGCTCGTATAATTTTTGCGCCGTCGCAAGGCTCGTTTCCATCGTCATTTTGTACTTTTTGCCGAGAAAGTTTTGCAGTTTCGTCAAGGAGTAGAGTTTGCCCGGCGGAACTATTTCTTTTTTCGATTTTTTATCGGTAACGATTGCTTTCAGAGCGTTCATACGCTCGCAACAGCGTTCTGCCTTTAATTTTTCGTCTTTGCCGAATTTATATTTAGATACCAATTCTATCGTTTCGCCGTCCGTCTGCGCTTTCGATACGAGCGAGTAATACGTTTCGGGCTTAAAGTTTTCGATTTCTTTCTCGCGGTCGTACACGGCTTTGACGATGGGTACTATAACCCTTCCGACGCGTAGTAAAAGCCCCGATTTAAGCGATGCGTAGCGGGTAAGGTTTACTCCGTAAAGCCAATCTATATAAGTGCGCGACAGCCCTTCGTTCGCAAGATTGTCGTAATGCTTTTCGTCTTTCATTTCCGTAAGAGCCTTCCTTACGGTTTGCGGAGTCTGATCGGGCAGCCATAATCTCAGCAGTTTTTTAGGCGTTTTCAAGGCGTGCTCTATACAAAGCCGAATAATTATTTCGCCTTCTCGGTCGGAGTCCCCTGCGTTTACGATTGCGGAAACGTCGCTGCGATTGATAATGTCGGAAATTATACCGAATTGTTTTTTAACGCCCGCGTCAGGTTTTCCGTCGTCGCCCGGTTTAAGTTTGAATCTGAACTTGTCGGGGTAGCAGGGCAATCCGTTCATCGACCAGCGCGGCGGCTCTGCCGACGCGTTTTCGGAATAATCTTCTACGTCGCACAGCGAAAACAAATGTCCGAACGCGTAGGTGACGATATAATCGGAATTTTCGTAATATCCGACCTTTTTATTCATTTTTCCGATGCCGTCGGCAATGTTGCGCGCAAGGCTCGGTTTTTCCGCAATTATCGCTATCATTATTTATATATTACCATTATGGCTTTGTAAAGTCAATCTGCGAGTAAAGCGTATCGCAAAATAAAAAATATTTTTATCATACTTCGGATGAAACACAAGATATTGTGTCCGAAATAAAAAATAAAAAAGATTTTGCGTTTCGGTATATAAAAACAGTTGACAAGAGATATAAGGAAGAGTTATAATCAAGGCGTAAATTGAATAGCGATTGCCAATATAGGTTTGAATATGACGGCACAAACGTTTCTACCGCAACGCCGTAAAAGTTGCGACTATTGGAGGAAAGCGTAAAACTTTGTTTTGCGTGCGTTTCCGTTTTTATTGGCAAGCAGGTTTAACAACCTGTTTTTTTGTTTTTCAATTCTCACTTACGATGCCTGAACGGAGTTACTATGAAGACGCTTGAAGAAAAGATCATTAAGGAAGGAAAGATTTTGGACGGTAACGTTCTGAAAGTCGGAAGTTTCTTAAATCAGCGTTTAGACGTTGAGTTTCTTATGAGCATGGGCGACGAAGTCGTTCGTCTTTTCGCGGGCGAAAAAATAGACAAAGTTTTGACTATCGAAGCGTCGGGTATTCCGTTTGCGGTATGCGTCGCGCATAAACTCGGCGTTCCTGCCGTTTACGCAAAGAAGGGCGGGGCTCATAACGTATCGGGCGACGTATATTCGGCTGAAATTTACAGTTATACGCATCAAAAGAGTAATATAGTGGTAGTCGGCAAGGATTATCTTTCCAAAGGGGAGAGAATTCTCATCGCCGACGATTTTCTTGCCAACGGAGCGGCTTTGAAAGGGCTTATTAAGATAGTCGAAGACGCAGAAGCCGAAGTTGCAGGTTGCGCCATCGCGATTGAAAAGGGTTTTCAGCGCGGCGGCGACGGTTTAAGAGAGGCGGGGTATAAAGTCGAATCGCTTGCGATTATCGACGAAATGTCTCCGCTCGGGATAAAATTCCGCGAGACGGCGTAAGTCGGGCAACGGGATTTTTTATTTTTTTCGGGTGTAATTTTAATTACATATAAAAATATTTTTCAGCCCCAATAGGGCGAAGGAGAAAAGTAAATGAAGAAACTTTTAACCCTCGTACTTGCTTTCGTGCTTGCGCTTTGCGCGTTCGCCGGCTGCAAGAAGAAAGAAAGCGGCGAAGTCAAACTTGAAATCAAGACGAACAACGTCAGAGTTGACAGTCTCGGCGATTTAACGGTTGAAGTTCCCGCCGATTTTAAGATCGGTCTTATAACCCTTCACGGCTCGTCTTCGACTTACGACGCTAACTTCATCAACGCGTTCAACGAAGCGTGCGACGCTATGGGTTTAAGCAAGGATCAGCGCGTTATTACCAGCGACGTTCCCGAGAGTGAAGAGTGCCTTAACGCTGCCGAAACGCTTGTCAGCGCCGGATGCAAAGTTATTTTTGCCGACAGTTTCGGTCACGAAGGTTTCATAATGCAGGCTGCGCGCAAATACCCCAAAGTTCAGTTCTGCCACGCTACCGGTAATCAGGCTCACACCGCCGGTCTTGCGAATTTCCACAACGCTTTTGCTTCTATTTACGAAGGAAGATTCCTTGCTGGTATTGCCGCTGGCGAAAAACTTAAAGAAATGAACGCCGCAGGTAAAATTACCGCGAGCAACAAAGATAAAGACGGAAACGTTAAGATCGGTTACGTAGGCGCGTTTACTTACGCCGAAGTTATTTCCGGTTATACTTCTTGGTTCCTTGGCGTTAAGACCGCTCTCGAAGGTACTGATATGAGCGTTGCCATGAGCGTAAGATTTACCGGCTCGTGGTATGACGAAGCTGCCGAAAGAGAAGCCGCAAACGCGCTTATCGCCGACGGATGCGCTCTCATTTCTCAGCACGCCGACTCCATGGGTGCTCCCTCGGCTTGCGAAACCAAAGGCGTTCCCAACGTATCCTACAACGGCAGCACCGAAAGCGAATGCCCGAAAACATTCATTATCTCTTCGAGAATTAACTGGGCTCCTTACTTCAAGTATATAATCCACCAAGGCATAAAAGGCGAAGAAATCGTTGCCGACTGGTGCGGTACTATGAAAGTCGGTTCCGTTGTGTTGACTGCTCCCGGTAAGGCTGCGGCGGCTTCGACCGAAGCGCAAATCGCGAAGTACGCCAAGATGATTGAAGACGGCACTTTGAAAGTATTTGACGTTACGAAAGACAACTATATAACCGTAGACGGCAAAAAAATTACTTCTATGGGTGCGGACGTAGACGTTGACGAAAACTTCACTCCCGACACCGAAGCGATCGTAGGCGGTTGCTATAACGAATCCATTTACCGTTCTGCGCCGACTTTCGACTTTAAGATCGACGGTATAACCCTTCTTAATTCGAAGTTTTAATCGTTGAGCAATAAACAATTGTCAAAATATAGACGTAAGGCGGAATTATTTCCGCCTTATCGTCGTTTTTTAATGAGGAAACGATGAACGATCAACCGATTCTTGAAATAAAAAACGTGTCCAAGTATTTCGGACGCGTCATAGCGAATAAAAACGTAAGTTTAGATTTACGTCGAGGCGAAATACTTGCGCTTCTCGGTGAAAACGGAAGCGGAAAGACTACGCTGATGAATATGATATCGGGTATTTACTATCCCGACGAAGGTCAGATTCTCGTTGACGGTAAAGAAGTAGTTATCAGGTCTCCGCAAGACGCTTTCGAGCATAAAATCGGTATGATCCATCAACACTTCAAACTCGTAGACGTTTTTACCGCCGCGCAGAACGTCGTTCTCGGGTATAACGACGGCGCGTTCAAAATGAAGAACGTCAGCAAGCGCGTATACGAAATGGCTCTTAAATACGGATTTAATATCGATCCCGATAAAAAGATATACGATATGTCCGTTTCCGAGAAGCAAACCGTTGAAATAATAAAGGTATTATATCGTGGCGCGGATATACTTATTCTTGACGAGCCTACCGCGGTTTTAACCCCGCAGGAAATAGATAAACTTTTCGCCGTTTTAAGGAATATGAAAGAAGACGGCAAATCCGTTATCATCATAACGCATAAACTCAACGAAGTTCTGGCAATATCCGACAGAGTTGCGGTTTTAAGAAAGGGCGAATACGTCGGTACGGTCAACACCTGCGAAGCCGATGAAAATTCTCTCACGGAGATGATGGTCGGTAAAAAAATAGAATTGAATATAGACAGAAGTCTTCCGGTCGATCCGAGCGAAAGACTTGTCGTTAAAGATATAAATTATACTTCGCACGACGGCGTCAAGATATTAGACGACGTGTCGTTCGTGGCGAATTCGGGAGAGATTTTAGGCGTTGCCGGCATTGCGGGGAGCGGACAGAAAGAACTTCTCGAAGCGATAGCCGGATTACAAAAGATAGACAGCGGAGAAATTTTATATAACGATCCGACTACAGGCGAAACCGTTAATTTACGGGATAAAACACCTATTCAGATACGCGAACTCGGCGTTCGTTTATCGTTCGTACCCGAAGACAGGCTCGGTATGGGGCTTGTAGGGAATATGGATATAGTTGATAATATGATGCTTCGCAGTTATCGTAAAGGCAAGTCCATCTTCCTTGACAGGAAGCAACCGAGTAATCTTGCGGACGATATCATAAAGGAACTCGAAGTCGTAACACCCAACTCTCATACTCCGGTACGAAGATTGTCGGGCGGTAACGTACAGAAAGTTCTCGTCGGCAGAGAAATTGCGGCGTCCCCGAAAGTTCTTATGGCGGCGTATCCCGTACGCGGTCTCGATATCAACTCGTCTTATCTTATCTACAATTTGCTTAACGAGCAGAAAAAGTCGGGCGTTGCGGTTATTTTCGTAGGAGAAGATCTCGACGTAATGCTTGCGCTTTGCGATAAAATACTCGTTATAAGCGGTGGTAAAATATCAGGTATTGTAGACGCCCGCACCGCAGAAAAAAATGAAATCGGGTTATTGATGACTAAAAATGAAAAACGCGTCGGCATCGGCGGCGCAACGGAGAGCGAAGATGGAAAAAATTAAAACTGATTCCGCAGTAAAAAAAGTTCGCGAGCCGCTTTTTCACGTTTCAAGGCGAGACGCTATGCCGATATGGCAATCGATGCTTATAAGAATCGGCGCGATTTTGATTGCGTTTTTCATAAGCGCGATATTCATCGGCGCGTCTTCTCCCGACGGCAACTTCGGACTGTTTTTCAAGTCTATGTTCAAAGGCGCGTTCGGAACGGCGAGAGACAGGTGGGTGCTTGTAAGGGATACGGCGTTATTGCTCGGCGTCGGGATTGCTCTCTCTGCGGCGTTCAAGATGAAATTCTGGAATCTCGGCGGAAACGGGCAGATTCTTGTCGGCGCGCTGGCAACCACGGCTTGTATGTATTATCTCGGCGGCGAAATAGCCGACGCGTTGCTTTATCCGATTATGATTGTGGCAAGCGTTGTCGCGGGCGCGTTATGGGCGCTTATCCCCGCTATTTTCAAAGCGTATTTCAAAACTAACGAGTCTCTCTTTACGCTGATGATGAACTATATCGCCGCGGGATTGATCGAGTTTTTTATTTCGGTATGGTATCCGCGCGGTTCGGGCAGTATGTCGCCTATGAAACACGGTAACCTGCCGCAAATCGGCAACGAATTTCTTTTGCCCATTATAGTCGTGGCGTTAATTACGGGTTTAATATTCGTGTATTTCAGGTATAGTAAGCACGGCTACGAAATATCCGTCGTAGGCGAAAGCGAAAACACCGCCAAATATATAGGTATTAACGTAAAGAAAGTAATTATGAGAACGCTTATTTTGTCGGGGGCAATATGCGGAATAATCGGCTTATTGCTTTCGGGTTCGATAAATTACGGCGTGGTCAGCGCGAATTCCGCAGATAACAGAGGGTTTACCGCCATTATCGTTGCGTGGCTTGCCAAATTCGATCCGTTCGTAATGATATTGACGTCGTTCTTCATAAGTTTTCTTTCGCGCGGAATGTCGCAGGTAAGAAGGGATTTCGGGTTTACGAACAACGCGCTTACGAGCGTCGTCGTGGCTATTATATATTTCTTCGTTATTGGTTGCGAGTTCTTTATAACTTATAAATTATCCGTTAAAAAATCGAATAAGGAGAAAAAGTAATATGTTCGTCGTATTTTTAACCAGCGCGATAGCGATAGGCGCGGTATTCCTTTACGGTTGTATCGGCGAAATTATTACCGAAAAATCGGGGCAACTCAATCTCGGTATTCCGGGCATTATGTGTCTCGGCACGGCCGGCGGGTGCTACGGCGTATATTTATATATGGGCAGCACGGCGAATCCCAACTCGTTTTTATTAACGCTTTCGATGTTATTCTTTTCGGCGTTATTTTCGGTTCTTGCCGGCGGCGTATACGCTTTATTAACCGTAATAATGAAAGGAAACCAAAATATTACCGGTTTATCGCTTACGATTTTCGGAAACGGTTTTACGCAATATTTTATGGATAACGTCGTCAAACGCGATAATTTTGCAAAAGCAAGCGTTTTAATAAAAACTCCGTTACCGTTCGCCGATAAACTCGGTTGGTTCGGGCAAATATTTCTTTCTCACGGATTTTTGGTTTATTTTGCCATTATACTTGCAATAATTGCCGCGATAGTTCTTAAAAGAACGAGAATAGGATTAAACTTGCGCGCTGTCGGCGAAAACCCCGCAACTGCCGATGCCGCCGGAATAAACGTAACCGCGTATAAGTTGGTTGCGGTTCTCGTAGGGGCGGTAATAGCGGGCTTTGGCGGAGTGTTTTATATTATGGACTATATAGGCGGAAGTTGGCAAAACGCCGCCACTATCGAAGCGATGGGCTGGTTAGCCATTGCTCTCGTAATATTTACTTTATGGCGTCCTAATTTAAGCATACTCGGTTCGATATTGTTCGGCGCGTTATACATTGCGGCTAACTATATTAAGGGCATATCGTTCAAAGATATGAAACTGCTTAATCTTTTGCCGTACGTCGTAACGGTTATAGTTCTCGTGCTTACGAGCGTGCTTGACAGCAAGAACGCTCAGCCGCCTGCCGCGCTCGGACTTAATTATTTCAGAGAAGACAGATAAATTTTCACTCTTGTTAAAAGGGTATAATTAAAAACAGCCGCGTTTTCGCGGCTGTTTTTAATAACGAATTTTTATTTTAATAATACCTGACTGTTCGTGCCGTAAAAAATATCGTCTCGTCCTGAAATCATTTTGCAGAATTGCTCGAATTCTTTCCAGGAGATATATTCGGCGTCCATTTCGTAAGAATGCCCCCAGACGTAGAAAATCTGCGGTTTATCGGGCTTTAAGTCGATAAATTTTTCGCCGAGCGAAAACAACTCGTCCTTTTCGATATAATAGACGGACGGATTATATCTTAACAAATTTTCAGACGCGTCGAAGCCGTACGAAGACGTTATCGTCCTTGCAAATTCGATTGCAGAGCGGTTTTTGATGACGTTTGCCACTCTGTCGTCGTTGTTTACGCCGCCGCACGGGTACGCCATACACCTGATTTTATAGCCGACCAGCGATTCGAGCATCTTACGGTCTTCTTCGACCTGCCATACTATCGAATCGTCGTCAAGTCCGGTCAGATTCGGGTGTGAAAGCGTGTGTACGGCGACTTCGTGTCCGCGGTATACGTCTGCAATCCGCGAAGGAGATATTTTATCGTGCCTTACGATATGGTCGTTCCTGTCAAGTTCGCCGCTTAACCCTAAGTACGCCGAATTAAGGTTAAAAGTCGATTTAAGCCCGTAGGCGTTTAATATTTCTATAAGTTTCTCGTCCTGAGTTACGCCGTCGTCGAAACTGAACGTAACCGCTTTAAGTTTTCCGTTAAAATCTTTCATAGCGTTAAAATACCTTTGATTATACCAATATTTTGACAGACGTCGGCGATTGCCGTTTTTATAAAAAAACGACGCGTCGTTGCGTCGTTTAGAATGGAGCTGCTAACCGGACTTGAACCGGTGACCTCGTCCTTACCAAGGACGTGCTCTACCTACTGAGCCATAGCAGCGTCAAAGCGAGTATAATTCTAACATATAAATCGTGAATTGACAAGTTATTTCGACTGTTTTTTCAAAAAAAATAATAAAATTTTTTTTAGTTTAAGTTGAAATGAGTCGTCGTATGTGTTATACTTTCAAATAGGCGGTATTCCTTTCGTTCGGTATGCCCGTATAACCCGTGAGTGCAACGAGGTATTAGTCAAAAACACACCGTCAGACCAAGGTTCGTATTATTTTTGTCTGGCATAGGGAGTGATTATTATGGATATTAAAAAGATTTTATCTTATTGCGATCATACGCTGTTGTCGCAAACCGCGACGTGGTCGGATATTAAACAGACTCTCGACGACGCTATGAAATATAAAACCGCTTCGGCGTGTATTCCGCCGTCTTTCGTCGGCAGGGCAAAGCAATACGTCGGCGACAGACTTAAAATTTGTACGGTCATAGGGTTTCCTAACGGCTACAACACTACGGAAGTAAAGGTTTTTGAAACTCGAAACGCAATCGAGAACGGCGCAGACGAGATCGATATGGTCATAAATATAGGCGAACTGAAAGCGGGTAATTACGAATACGTAGAAAACGAAATCAGGGCGATTAAAGCCGCTTGCGGCGATAAGATTCTTAAAGTTATAATCGAAACGTGCCTTTTAACCGACGACGAGAAAAAGGTTTGTTGTCGGCTGGTAAGTAACGCCGACGCGGATTTTATCAAGACGTCTACGGGCTTTTCCACTGCGGGCGCGACGAGAGAAGACGTTAAACTTTTCAAAGAAAACGTCGATAATAAAGTAAAGATTAAAGCGGCGGGCGGAATAAAAACCGTAAAAGACGCTGAAGATTTTATAGAGTTGGGCGCGACGCGTCTCGGCACTTCCAAAATAGTAAAAATAGTCAAGGAGAACGAAGCGAATGAGTAACGAACATAAAAACGTTCCTACGCCGCATATTTCCGCCGAATACGGAGATTTTGCACAGACGGTACTTATGCCGGGCGATCCGCTCAGGGCGAAATTTATAGCCGAAACTTATCTTGAAAACGCAAAACTCGTCAACAACGTACGCGGAATAAACGGCTATACGGGGTTCTATAAAGGTAAAAGAGTCTCGGTTATGGCTTCCGGAATGGGGCAACCGTCCATAGGTATTTATTCTTACGAACTTTTTAACTTTTACGGCGTTGAAAATATCATCAGAATAGGTTCTTGCGGAAGTTTCGATAAAGATTTGCACGCGCGCGACCTGATAATCGCGATGGGCGCTTGTACGAACGGCAATTTTGCATTGCAGTACAATCTGCCCGGTACGTTTTGTCCGATCGCTTCCTATTCGCTCGTCGAAAAGGCGGTAAAAGAATGTGAAAAAACGGGCGTAAAGTTTAAGGTCGGGAATATTTTGTCTTCGGATACGTTTTACGACGATTCGGATTCGGGTATGGTTTGGAGCAAGATGGGCGTTCTCGGTGTAGAGATGGAATCGGCGGCTTTGTATTGCAACGCCGCGCGCGCCGGTAAAAACGCGCTCTGCATATGCACGGTTTCAGATTCGTTTATCTATCCCGAAGAAAACACGACCGCCGAAGAAAGACAAACGTCTTTTACCAAGATGATGGAAATCGCTCTTGCGATAGCGTGATTATGACCGATAAAGAACTTATGCGCGCCGCAAACGAAGCGAGAAAGTTTGCCTACGCGCCGTATTCGTTGTTTAAGGTCGGCGCGGCTTTGCTGACCGAAAGCGGAAAATTATATACGGGTTGCAATATCGAAAATTCGTCGTATACGCCTACGGTGTGCGCCGAAAGGGTTGCCGTTTTCAAAGCGGTATCCGACGGGGAAAGAAGTTTCGTAAAAATCGCCGTCGTTGGCGGAAAGGGCGATAAACCGCTCGATTTTTGCGCGCCTTGCGGCGTTTGCAGGCAGGTTCTGGCTGAATTTTGCGACGAAACGTTCGTAATTCTGCTCGGAAACGAAGAAAACTTTTCGTCTTACGGAATTAACGAGATTTTACCGTTTTCTTTTACGAAAAAAGATTTGAACAAAATTTAATAATCGATTGACAAACTCGTTGCGGCAGTATATAATCGACTTATAAGAAAAACGAATAGTTTGTATTAAAAATTTTTATTATTTTACGGGCATGCCCGTTTCTTCGGTTTTACCGAAGAAATCTTCTTAAAGGGTTAAAGGCGACGCGGTCACCGTAAAGCATCGGAATACGCGCGTATCGCGTGTTTATAAAGGACAATGGGTAACCCCCAAAGGAGCGAAGTATGAAAAAACTTTTAGGTATGATTTTAAGTCTCGCGCTCGTTTTTAGTTGCGCCGCGGTTTTTACCGGCTGCAAAAAAGAAGCGAAGACTTATGAAATCGCAGTTGTAACCGACGTCGGTCAATTAAAAGACGGCGGCTTCAACCAAGGCACTTACGAAGGCGCGCAGGCGTTTGCGGAGGCTAACAATAAAACGTATAAGTATTATCAGCCTGCCAACGGTTCGGACGCGACGGATAACGATCGCATAGCCGCTATGCGTCAGGCGATTAAGAACGGTGCGAAAATAATCGTTGCCCCCGGCTATTTACAGGCTAACGCTATGACTAAAGTAGCCACCGAAAGCCCCAGCGTTAAATTCGTATTCATCGACGGCTGGACGCTTACCGATGAAGCGGGCAATCCGTTACCCAACGTAACCGCAGTCGTTTATAAGGAACAGGAATCGGGTTATCTTGCCGGTTACGCGGCGGTTATGGACGGTTTTGAAAAACTCGGCGCGACTCTCGGCGGTGGCGGAAGTAACCCCGCTTGTAACCGTTTCGGTTACGGTTTCGTTCAGGGCGCGGAAGCCGCGGCGAAAGTCAAATACGCCGCCGACAAATCCAAGAAAATCGAAATCAAATACAGTTATAAATACGGAAGCGGTTTCTCCGCGTCTGCCGCTCTTCAAACTCAGATAAGCGGTTGGTACAGTAGCGGTACCGAAGTCGTATTCGCCTGCGGCGGATCTATGTTCAGTTCCGTAAAGGCTGCCGCTGAAGAAAACAAGTCAAAGAGCCCCAAAATAATCGGCGTTGACGTCGATCAGGCTCCGCTGTCCGAATACGTTATTACCAGCGCGGTCAAAGGTCTTAAAGAGTCCGTACAACTTATTCTTAAAGAATATTACGAAAAAGAAGAAAACTGGGCGAACTTGCTCGGCGGTAAGACTTCTAATCTCGGCGCAAAAGAAGACGCGACCGGTTTGCCGACGGCGGCTTCTTCGTGGAGATTCAGAACGTTTACCGTTGCGGAATATAAAACTTTGTTTGACGGAATAAAGAACGGTACGGTTACGATTAAATCCGACGTACCCGAAGACGCCAACAACCCCGCTTGGTTACAGCAAGGTTTAACTAAAGTTACGATTGAATTCGAAAGCGAAGTTTCGACTGATAAGTAACTTGAATTTTTATCAGAAAGGGCACGATTGCGCCCTTTCTTCATTTACGGGTAAAAGCGGAAGAGTTTTTTCCCGTAAATGAAGAAAGGTAGCGGAGGTAATATGGATAAGGAAATCAGCCGTACGTTAGAAAATTCGCCGTATGAAATAGAGATGCTTCATATAACGAAAGAGTTTAACGGGTTTAAGGCGAACGACGATATATCATTACAACTTAAAAGGGGCGAAATACACGCGCTGCTCGGAGAAAACGGCGCGGGTAAGTCTACGCTTATGAGCGTTTTGTTCGGAATGTATCAGCCCGAAAGCGGAGAAATCAGAAAGAACGGCGAAAAAGTAACTATAAACAGCCCGAACGACGCTACCGCGCTCGGTATAGGTATGGTGCATCAGCATTTTAAGTTGGTTGAGTGTTATACCGTACTCGATAATATCATTCTCGGCGCGGAAACTTCTAAATTCGGCGTTTTATTAAAGAAAAAAGCGCGCGAAAAGGTTTTGGCGTTATCGCAGACTTACGGGTTGAAAGTCGATCCTGACGCGAAGGTGGAAGATATTACCGTCGGAATGCAACAGCGAGTCGAAATACTTAAAATGTTGTATCGCGATAACGAGATACTTATATTCGACGAGCCTACCGCCGTTTTAACCCCGCAGGAAATAGAAGAATTGATGGAAATAATGCGCGGTCTTAAAGCGGAAGGTAAATCCATTCTGTTTATCACGCATAAACTGAACGAGATTATGGCTGTTGCCGACAGGTGTACCGTTCTTCGTAAGGGTAAATGTATAGGCACGGTAAATATCTGCGATACGACCAAAGAAGAACTTTCGGAAATGATGGTCGGCAGAAACGTCAAATTTGCCGTAGATAAAACCGTCGCTCAACCCAAAGACGTCGTGCTTGACGTTAAAAATCTGTGCGTTAAAAGCAAATTACACAAAAAAGACGCCGTTCACGACGTGTCGTTCAAGGTCCGCGCGGGCGAAATAGTCTGCATTGCGGGTATAGACGGAAACGGGCAGACCGAACTCGTATACGGGTTGACGGGGCTTGAAAAAATAGAGTCGGGTAAGGTTTTCTTGTGCGGTAAAGACGTTACGAAAGAGTCGATAAGACAGAGAAGCCTTGACGGAATGAGTCATATTCCGGAAGACCGTCATAAACACGGGTTGATACTCGATTACACGCTTGAACAGAATATCGTTTTACAGCGTTATTTCGAACCGCAATTTTCCAAACACGGATTTATAAACTTTCAGGCGGTAAACGATTACGCCGACGAATTGATAGATAAATTCGACGTGAGAAGCAGTAACGGCGCGAAATCGTCGGCACGATCGATGTCGGGCGGAAATCAGCAAAAAGCGATAGTCGCGCGCGAACTTGACAGAAAACACGAATTACTTATAGCCGTTCAGCCCACGCGTGGTCTGGACGTCGGCGCAATCGAGTATATACACGAGCAGATAGTAAAATCGCGCGACGCAGGCTCTGCGGTATTGCTCGTTTCGCTCGAACTCGACGAAGTTATGAACTTGTCCGACAGAATATTGGTTTTATACGAAGGCGAAATAGTCGGCGAACTCGATCCTAAAAAGACCACCGTACAAGAACTCGGTCTATATATGGCGGGCGCGAAGCGAGACGTTGAAAAGGAGAATACCGATGAACAAAATTAAAGCGTTTTTCAAAAAAATCGGAAAATTTTTCAAAGGTCTTTTCGTTAAGGTCGACGATAAAAAGCCCGCGTTCGTAAGGTTATACGAAAGACCTGCGACGAAGTCCGTGCTGGCAAGCGTTATCTGTATTCTGGCAGGAATATTGGTCGGATTTATCGTTATGATTATATTGTCAATCGTAACGAAAGAAGATACAGACGCAATCGGCGGATTGCTTACTATATTCGAAGGTCCGTTTTCAAGCGGTTCGGCAAAATATATAGCGACGAATACGGGCGATATGATATTTTATTCCGTACCCATTATAATGACGGGGCTTTCGGTTGCGATAGCGTTCAAAACCGGTTTATTTAACATAGGCGCGCCCGGTCAGTATCTTATGGGAACGATGGGCTCATTACTGGTTGCGCTCACTATTCATCCGTCCACGAAATTCGGAATGTTTGCGGTATGGTTTCTTGCGTTGATCGTAGGTATCGTCTGCGGCGCGTTATGGGGCGCGGTTACGGGTATGTTCAAGGCGTTTCTTAACGTCAACGAAGTAATCGTATGCATTATGACCAACTGGATTGCCGCAAACATCGTCAGTTGGGTATTTTCGACCAAGAAAGCCTTGATAAATACGGCGGGCGGTAAAACCGCGTATCTTTTAACCACCGCGTCTACCGGAGCGGGTACGCCTAAATTAGGGCTTGACAAACTCTTTCCCGGCTCGTATATCGATATGGGCATTTTCATAGCGATACTTTTTGCGATAGTCGTTTATATCGTGCTTAACAAGACCGTGTTCGGTTACGAATTAAAAGCGTGCGGGCATAACAAAGACGCATCGAAATATGCCGGTATGAACGAAAAACGGAACATTGTATTGAGTATGGTTATAGCCGGCGGGCTTGCCGCCGCGGGCGGGGCGTTATATTATCTTAATCCGGGCATCGAATTTAATTATAAGTCGGCGTATATCGCGTTGCCGGATCAGGGTTTTAACGGAATCCCCGTTGCGTTGCTTGCGTCAAGCAATCCCATAGGCGTTATATTCTCGGGAATATTTATGAGATATTTGTCTATCGGCGGAGACAATCTTACGACTTACGGCTTCAACAGATACGTTGCGAATATTATAATCGCGCTTATTATTTATCTTGCGGGGTTCAGCAAACTGATAATCGATTTGCTCAACAAAAAAAGAAAACCGCGTAAAAAAGAAAATAAGATCGACGACGTAGGCGGTAGCGCGACGGAGACCGTATCGGGAGGTGCTAAATAATGGTATTTTTAATTCAGAAGACGTTAGTATACGCAATCCCCCTTTTGATAGTGGCTCTTGCGGGCGTTTTCGCGGAAAGAAGCGGCGTTATCAACATTGCGCTTGACGGTATGATGATTTTCGGTTCTTTCATAGGCGCGATTTTCGTTTCGGCTATGCAGAGAGCGAACGCTCTTGACGGGCATCCGCAAATTATGTATCTTCTGGCGATGTTGGTTTCTGCCGCCGCAGGGGCGGTGTTCTCGTTATTGCTTTCGTTTTCGGCAATCAATCTGAAAGCCGATCAGACGATCGGCGGTACTGCGTTGAATATGCTTGCCCCCGCGCTGTGTAATACTTTTGCGCTTGCGTTGTTTATGCAGGAAAAAATCGAAATGCCGAAATCCACGCATTACGCAATCGTCAACAGCGATCTGAACGGATTTTTGCGTATATTCGCCGATAAGGCGTATATCTCGACTTATATTGCCATATTCGTCTTTATAGTTTTGTCGCTGTGGCTGTATAAAACGAAAACCGGGCTGCGTATGCGCGCGTGCGGCGAACATCCGCAGGCGGCTGCAAGCGTTGGCGTAAACGTTTATAAAATGCGATATCTCGGCACGACCGTATCCGGCGCGCTTGCGGGAATGGGCGGGTATATTTATATCGCGACGGTTGCAGGCGGAACTGCCGAAGGATCGGTTGCCGGAATGGGCTTCCTTGCGCTTGCGATAATGATATTCGGTAACTGGAAACCGTCGGGAATTGCCTTCGGGGCGTTGCTGTTCGGGTTCTTAACCTGTTTAGGCGTCGTTTCCGATCAGGTTAAAGTATTAAAAGACCTGAATTTACCGATGTACTTTTATAATATGATACCGTATTTTATCGTTCTCGTCGTGCTTGGGCTGACGGCTAAAAAATCCGGATGCCCTAAGGCGGAAGGGATACCGTACGATAAAGGTATGAGATAAATTTCCGACTTAATTTACGCCGCGAAAGCATTGCGTTTTCGCGGCGTACGTTGTATAATGTTGAGGGGTAATTTTTATGAGAATGTACGACGTTATCAAGAAAAAACGCGACGGCGGAGAACTTACCGACGAAGAGATTTCATTTTTCGTAAAAGGTGCGGCGGACGGTAGTATTCCCGATTATCAGATTTCCGCGCTTTGTATGGCGATTTATTTTCGCGGAATGACGGTGGAAGAGACAACCGCCTTGACGTTTGCGGTTCGTGATTCCGGCGAAAAACTCGATTTTTCAAAAATCAAGGGCATCAGAGCGGACAAACACTCTACGGGCGGCGTAGGCGATAAAACGAGCCTTATAGTTGCCCCTGTGGTTGCGTCGCTCGGCTTAAAGGTCGCTAAAATGAGCGGCAGGGGATTAGGTCATACGGGCGGAACGGTGGATAAACTCGAATCGATTCCCGATTTCCGTGTAACTCTTTCTACGGAAGAGTTTGAAAAAATCGTCAACGAAGTCGGCGTGGCAATAGTCGGTCAGACCGCGTCGCTTGCGCCTGCGGATAAAAAGTTATACGCCATTCGCGACGTTACGGCGACCGTTGACAGTATGCCGCTTATAGCGGCGAGTATAATGGGCAAAAAACTTGCCGCAGACGACGATTGCATAGTTCTCGACGTAAAGACGGGTAGCGGCTCGTTTATGAAAACGCAGGAAAACAGCGAAAAACTCGCTCGGCTTATGGTTGATATAGGCAAGAGAGCGGGTAAAAAAATACTTGCGCTTATAACCGATATGGACGTTCCGCTCGGCAACGCGATAGGCAACTCGCTCGAAGTTAAAGAAGCGGTCGAAACCCTGAAAGGTAAAGGTCCTGCAGATCTGACAGAAGTGTGCTATGCGCTTGCCGCCGATATGCTGTATCTTGCCGACTACGGAAGCGAAGAGCATTGTCTAAAACTCGTGAAAGAATCGATTGAAAGCGGTAAAGCGTTTGATAAGTTCCGCGAAATGGTTGCGGCTCAGGGCGGCGACGTATCGGTTATAGACGACACGTCAAAGTTCCCGTCGGCAAAATATTCTGCCGAAGTTCACGCCGACAAATCGGGTTATATAACCAAAATAAATACCGAAGGTTACGGCGCGGCAAGTCTGATTTTAGGCGCGGGCAGGAATAAAGCCGATGAAAAAATCGATTATTCGGCGGGGATTATATTGCGTAAAAAGACGGGCGATTTCGTGAGTAAGGGCGACGTAATCGCAACGTTGTATTCTAACGATAAAGGTAAGTTCGGCGAAGCGACGGAAAGATTATCCGCGTCTACGGAAATAGGCGACGAAAAACCGAAAAAAGAAAAACTCATACTTGAAAGGATAAAATAAGTTATGGCAAAATTATACTTCAAATACGGAGTAATGGGCTGTTCGAAGTCTGCGCAGGCGTTGATAACAAAGTTTAATTACGAAGAGCGCGGAATGAAAGTTCTTCTTATAAAACCCGCGATAGACACAAGAGACGGAAAAGACGTGGTAAAATCGAGAATAGGTCTTTCGTCCGAAGCGTACGCCGTTTCCGCTGACGAAAATCTTTACGATTTTTACGTTAAAAAACATAAGGATAACGACGTTATCATAGTTGACGAATGTCAATTTTTAACTACGGAACAAGTCGATCGACTCGGAGATATAGTTATCGATTTTAACGTGCCTGTATTGTGCTTCGGTCTTGCGTGCGATTTTACGAATCATCTGTTTGAAGGCAGTAAAAGATTGTTTGAAATCGCCGAGTCGGTCGCTGAAATAAAATCGGTGTGCAGATGCGGCGCAAAGGCTACGGTTACGGCGCGTTTTGACGATGAAGGGCATATTTTATACAAGGGAGAACAAGTCGTGCTCGGCGGCAACAATCGTTATACGGCTATGTGCAGAAAGTGCTGGCTTAAACGAAAGGCGGAGCAGGAATCGCAAGGAATATTTTTATAAATCGGAACAATAATAAAAAACGCCTGCGGCGAAGTTTAACTTCGCCGCAGGCGTTTTTGTAAGTCGGAACGTAACTGCGCGTTCCGACGCAATCTCCGACGGTTAATAAATGCCTTCCGCAAGCATTGCGTCCGCAACTTTTTTGAATCCCGCAAGGTTTGCCCCCGCAACGAGATCGTAACCCAAACCGTATTCTTCAAGCGCGTCCGTCATTTGCTTATAAATATTTTTCATAATTACGCGAAGTTTCGCGTCTACTTCTTCTTTCGTCCACGATAATCTTTCGCTGTTTTGCGTCATTTCAAGCCCCGAAGTCGCAACGCCTCCCGCGTTTACCGCCTTGCTCGGACAAACGATAACGCCGTGTTCTTTTAAGTAGTCCATCGCTTCGAGCGTGGTGGACATATTCGATACTTCGTTCACTATTTTTACGCCCGCCGCAACCGTCTTTTTAGCGTCTTCGAGCGTTATTTCGTTCTGCGTTGCGCACGGCATATAAATATCGGCTTTAACGTTCCCCCAAGGTTTTTCGCCTGCGTGGAATGGCAGACCGTACTTTTCGGCGTAATCTTTAATCGTACCGGTCGTACTTTCGCGCATTTTAAGTAAATAATCTATTTTTTCGCCGCTTACGCCGTCCGGATCGTAAACGTAACCGTGCGAGCCGGATATGGAAACGACTTTCGCGCCGAGTTCCGTAAGTTTAAGACACGCGCCCCAGGTAACGTTTCCGTACCCCGAAAGGGCGAAAGTTTTACCTTTGATTTCTTCGCCGAATTTTTTAAGCACTTCTTCGAGAAAATACACCGCGCCGTAGCCGGTCGCTTCGGGGCGTATAAGGCTTCCGCCGAAAGCAAGCCCTTTACCCGTTAAAACGCCGTTTTCGTAATGTCCGCGTATTTTTTTGTATTGCCCGAAAAGGTAGCCTATTTCTCTTCCGCCTACGCCTATATCGCCCGCAGGCACGTCGAGATTAGGACCGATATGCCGATAAAGTTCATCCATAAACGCCTGACAAAAACGCATAATTTCTATGTCGGTTTTGCCTACGGGGTTAAAATCCGCGCCGCCTTTCGCGCCGCCCATCGGCAAACTCGTAAGGCTGTTTTTGAACGTCTGCTCAAAACCGAGAAATTTTAATATCCCTTGATTTACCGACGGATGAAATCTCAGCCCGCCTTTATAAGGACCTATCGCGTTGTTAAACTGGACTCTGTAACCCCTGTTTACGCGATACGCGCCTTGCGCGTCTTCCCATACGATTCTGAACGATATAATTCTGTCCGGTTCGACTATGCGTTCGAGAATACAATGCTTTTTATAAAGTTCTTCGCTTTTATTTACCGCCGGTTCGAGAGACGATAAAACTTCGGTAACCGCCTGTACGAATTCAGGCTCGCCGGCGTTTTTCGCCTTGACCGAGTCGATGACCGATTTAAGATATTCGTTTTTAACCTGCATAAAATTTCTCCTTTTATCGGACGAATATTCATACCGTTTTCGTCCGACGCAAAAGCAACGTCTGCCGATATATTTTACAAAAATATGACCTTAATGTCAACGAAATACAGAAAATAGTCGTTTTTGCTTTATTTTATATGAGATATAGTGTATAATTATGCCGATGAATCGGACTTTGATAGCAATCGGCGGGGGCGAACTTCGCTTAAAAGAGACGTTACCCATCGACGGGTATATATGCGAACTTGCAAAGCGGCGCGCCGACGGCAGACGCGCGGTCGCGCTGTTCGTAGGGACTGCAAGCCGCGACTGTATGCCGTATTACAATACCTTCCACAAGGTATATACGGGCGTGTACGGCTTAAAAACCGATTGCGCGCTTACCGTTACGGTCGAAACCGATAAAGAAAAATTGCAAGGCAAATTCGATAAAGCCGACGTGATTTACGTCGGTGGCGGCGATACCGTTTATATGCTTAAAAAATGGAAAGAAACGGGGCTTGGCGAGATGATCGTTTCGGCGTATAAACGCGGCGTGATTCTTTGCGGACTATCGGCAGGCGCGATATGCTGGTTTGAAAATATGTACACCGACGGCTATCTGACCGAAGGCGTTTCCGATAACTACGAAATTGCGCCCGCGCTCGGTCTGCTTAAAGGCTCTGCCTGTCCGCATTACGACGACAGGTCGGTGGATTTTAACGCCGCTCTACGCGACGCGGTCGGGGAATCGCTCTGGTATTGCATCGAAAATCGCTCGGCAATCGTTTTTGAGAACGAAAGTTTGATCGGTGGTATTTCTTGCGGGGGAAGCGCGTATACGGTTAAAAAAAGCGGCGACACGACGGAGATAAAACCGATTACGACGCAGATTTTACGTTAAAAAATCAAGGAGGTAAAATAATGTATAAAATACTAATCGTCGACGATGAAGAAAAAATCAGAGAAGTGCTTGCGGAATACGCGGAATTCGAAGGCTACGACGCAGATCAGGCTGCGGACGGAATGGAAGCCGTTGCAATGTGCAGACAAAACGATTACGACGTTATCATTATGGATATAATGATGCCCAAACTCGACGGGTTTTCCGCCGTGAAAGAAATCAGAAAATTCAAAAACCTGCCCGTTATTATGTTGTCGGCAAGGGGAGAAGAATACGATAAACTGTTCGGTTTCGAAATAGGCGCGGACGATTACGTCGTAAAGCCGTTTTCGCCCAAAGAAGTCATGGCGAGAGTCAACGCGATATTGAAACGTAACGCCGCCGCGCACGCGCAGCAAAATACGCGCCCGACGATGAAATTCGAAGGGCTTGAAATCGATATGTCCGGCAGAAACGTCTACGTCGACGGCGAAAAGGCCGTGCTTACGCCCAAAGAATACGAACTTCTGTTTTATATGGTAAAGAACGCCGGCATAGCCCTTTCGCGCGAAAAATTATTGTCCGACGTATGGGGTTATGATTTTTACGGCGACGATAGAACCGTAGATACGCATATTAAAATGTTGCGCGGCAACCTTAAAGAATACAGAAAATTTATCGTAACGCTACGCGGAATGGGTTATAAATTCGAAGCATGAAAACCAAATCGAGAAAAATAAAGTACAGTATGTGGATGTACTTTTTACTCTTTACCGCGATAGTTATCGGCTCGATCTGGATTTTTCAGATGTTGTTTATCGAAGGGTATTATCAGAACGTCAAGATGAACGAGATGAAAACCCACGGGAAGACGCTTCGCGCTCTCGACGGCGATTCCGACGCGTTCGCTAACGAGACGTTTGCGTGTAACGAAATCGGTTTGAAGGTCTTTATAGTCAACCTGCAAGGCGCGGTAATTTCTAATAAGGTTGGCGGTACGCACGACGCCGAAACTCTTAAAAAAATCGACGAAGTGATGGAAAGTTTCCGTAAGTCGTCCGATAAAGACGAGATCTGCAAACTGAAAACCTTTAACGATAAAACCGAAAACTATTTTTATTACGTCGGTAAAATGAACGAGAAAGGGGCTCACGGAAACGATCAATACGTCGTGCTGATTTCAAGGCACGATATGCTTACCGAAGTGATGTACGTCATACGCTGGCAATTCGTGATTATAACCGTAGTCGTTCTGATAGCGGGGTTTTTCCTTGCGTGGTATCTTGCGGGCAAACTGTCAAGACCGATTACCGAAATGTCCGTAACCGCAAAAAGATGGGCTAACGGCGACGACGGCGCGATATTCAATCCGCAGAGCGATTACGCCGAGATAACCGAACTTGCGGACGCGCTGAACTACGCGAAAGAAGGAATATCCAAAAGCAAGGTTTTACAGCGCGATCTCGTCGCCAACGTTTCACACGATTTGCGTACGCCGCTTACGATGATTAAGGCGTACGCCGAGATGATAAAAGATATTTCAGGCGACAACAGGCAAAAAAGGGATAAGCATACGAGCGTAATTATCGACGAAGTCGACAGGCTCACGATGCTTGTCAACGATATTCTCAATTTGTCTAAATTGCAATCGTCCGTAGACGAACTCGAACTTAAAGAATTTAACTTATCGCAACTTACCGAGCGCGTCATCGCGAGATTTTCGGGTTTCGTAGAAAACAGCGGTTATAAAATCGAAAATAACGTCGCACCCGATCTGCTTACCGTTGCGGACGAACACAAGATAGAGCAGGTAGTGTATAATTTACTGAGCAACTCTATCAATTATACCGGCGAAGATAAGACCGTGAAAGTGTTTTTAACCGCGTCAAACGATAAAATTTTACTTGAAATAATAGATTCCGGTAAAGGTATATCCGCAGAAAAATTAAATACTATCTGGGAAAGATATTACAGATTTTCCGAAACGAATTCTCGCCCCGTCAAAGGTACGGGACTCGGGCTGTCTATCGTCAAGGCGATACTTGACAGTCACGGATTAAAATTCGGAGTAAGAAGTAAGAAAGACTGCGGAAGCAACTTCTACGTTGAATTTAACAGGGTAAAAAATAATGAATAACGATAATTTAAGGCTTAATTCCAAAGATGCCGACGACGGTATTGCCGTCGAAGAGTTTAATGCGGAAAAACCGAAGAAAGCCAACGATGACGACTTGCAAAAAGGACTTACGATATTTTCGCTTTTCAAGCCGGACGAAGCCAGAATTCTGGGTTGGGATAAGGGTAAAACCCGTTCGCTCGTCTCGATTTTTACAATCACGCTGTTGTTTGCGGTGGTTTTGTTCGCGATAGCGGCGATTGTCTGTTCGATCGTGGCGTTAATTTCGGCGTGCTTCGTTACGGCGGTCGTGTTGCCGTTGTGCCTTATCGTCTTTTTTTACGAATTGAATAATATGAGCAACGTAGGGGTGTTCGAACTCGTAATAGGAACGCTCGTAGGGGTAAGTTACAATATCCTGATCTCTTTAATAAGGCGATCGCTCGAAACCGTTTTCCCATCGGGGTATTCGGAAGTCGTCTGCTCGGCGTTGTATACCGCGGTAACAGACTTTTTATTGTTCGGTGTGGCGTATTTATGTGCGTTTATATTCAAAAAAGACTGCGCGTTCGGCACGATTCTTATAGTGGTAACCGTTATCGGCGGATTTTCCGTTTCGGACACCGTTACCAGCCTTATTAAAGGGCTGTTTATAGAATTGCCTGCGTACGACGTCGGTCAGGCGTTGGTCAGCGCGCCGAAGTATTTTTATCGTTCGTTTAACGATTTCGTGCCGATACTCATAAACGAAGGCTTGATTATGACCGTTCTGATGGGTATATGGTCGGTCGTTTGCGGAACGATAATCAGCGCTATGCTTGCCCCCGTCAAGGTTAAAGCCTACGGAAACGTATATATATTCGGTACGCTTATTTTAATCGTGGCAATGCACGTCGGCGTTGAGTTGAAATACGTTTATTCGCCGCTTACCGTACTCATTTATTTCTTCGTAATACTGTTTTCTTTCATACTGTCGATTAAATTCCTTAACGACGCCGTGTCCGTAACGAATTTCAGCGCAGGTAAAATTGACGCCGAACGGGAACAAACAGACGAATAACAACCTTCATAAAAAAACGGTTTTGCCGCCTGCCCCTTTCGGGCAGGCGGCAAAACCGTTTTAATCTTGTTTTAGTCCGTAAAACGTTTCCGCATAATCTTTCAGCGAACGTTTTTCTTCGCCTGCGGGTTCTCCGATTTTACGATAATCGAAATTGTCGCAAAACCGTAAAAGATTGTCCTTTAATTTTTCAAGTCGGGCGCGTTGAACGGTGTATAGAGTATTAAGATAATCTTCTCGTTTACCGCCGGCGTACGAAGAGTACTCTAAAAGTTTAGCGTAATGTTCCTGACAAAATCCGTCGGTCTTTTCGACGTCCGCTTTGAATGACGGCTGAGACGCGAACACTTCGGCTATTGTTTTGTAATATCTGATCATATGCTCGTCAAGATATTTACATATCACGCAAGTCGTTGCTTTTTCGAGTATAGCCTGAGCCTGCCGTTTCGCCTGTTTCGCGGTTTTTATCGGGGTTACGTCTTTCATTACCGTATTCATACGCGTAGAAGCCTGTAACGCCAAACCGAGTTTTGACCGCATAGAATAGAGCAGAGCGAAGTGATCGCCGCAAAATCCGAGTTTATTTACTTCGGCGCGGGTGGAATCTTCCATAACTCCTTCGCCGAGATACTGTTCCGTAAGCCTTACGTTTACCGCGCGTTTTATACGGCAAACGGGGCAAATTTTTCCGCCGTCGAAGTTTTCTTTTATAAGCATAGTGCCTATGTGGTAATTCATCAGTCCTTTCTCCCCGTAAGGTGACCTTCGCTGTTCAGCCCCGCAAAGTCGTTCTGACGTAACGCTTCGTACAGGGTGAGCGCGACGGAGTTGGAAAGGTTAAGGCTACGCAAATTTTCCCACATAGGTATTCTGAGCGTATTGTCGTAATGTCGTTCGAGTAAAGGTTCGGGCAGACCGTGAGTTTCTTTGCCGAACACTAAAAAATCTCCGTCTTTGAATTTTACGTCCGAATACCGTTTAACGCCTTTGGTTGAGAAAAAATAAAAATTCGCGCTTGCGGAATATTTCGCGTAGAGTTCTTCAAACGAGTCGTAATATCTTACGTCGAGATATTGCCAGTAGTCAAGCCCCGCTCGTTTCAGAGTTCGGTCCGAAATTTCAAAACCGAGCGGTTTTACGAGATGCAATACGGTATGCGTAGCCGCGCAGGTGCGCGATATATTACCCGTATTTTGCGGTATTTCGGGTTCGACCAGAACAACGTTAAACATTTTATCTATTTCCTTTGAAATCGTATTTTTACGGTTTTTAACGCGTATTCCCTTAGCGGTTCAAGCGAAAAATTACCGTTTTTATCTTTAATTATAGGGTTTCCGTCAGAATCGGCGCAAATACAGTCGTTTTTGCCGACGAGCAGAAACGGTATGCCTAACAGGTACGAATAAGCCCGTATCAATATCGCACTTATTTCTCTTACGTCTGCGTCGGTTACGGCGATTACGCATTCCGCGCCGCATACCGTAAAAGACTTCATCAGATCGTAGGATAAGACGTCGTCGCCTACGGCAAGCCCGATTTTTCCGCAACCGAGATCGTATAATTTTCCGTTTGCGCCGGGCATATACGGGGTGTCGGAATACGCCGCAGTCATATCGCTGATTCCGAGAAGTTTGCCGTTGTCGAACACCGCCGCGGAGTGTTTGATTATGCCGTAATTATCCGTATCTACAGCGTAAATCAAAGATCGGCAATCCTGCGTCGTCGCCGCAAGATTTTTCAACACGTTCGTTTCGCCGCTCAATTCCTTGGCGTATTTTAAGCGTTCGCCGTCGCTGAAACCGACTATAAGTAAGTCAAAATAATCTCCGTCAACGTCGTCGTAATTAAAATCGTTGCCGTTTATCGTTCTTACCTTCAATATAATTTCCGCCTATATATTCACGCTATGAAAGTAAGCCGCGATTTGTTACACCGCAAAAAATGCCTTTAACTCTTTTTTAATATCGTCCGTTGCCGTCATTCTTAAAACCTTTTGTTTAAGTTCGGCGGAATTTTTTTCGCCTTTAAGATACAGACACAGTTGTTTACGGAAGTTTACCGCGACGATTCTGTCTTCGTAAACCGTTTTAAGAAGGTCTATATGCTCGCATATCAAAGAATATTTATCGGGTTTATAGGGGAGAGACAAAATTTCCGAAAAGAGATACGGGTTTTCGAGCGCGCCGCGCGCGAGCATTATTCCGTCCGCGCCTGTTTCGCGCATTACTTTTTCGGCGTCGTCTTTTGAAAAAATACCGCCGTTCGCGATTACCGGCACTTTAACCGCTCGTTTAATTTTCGCTATTTCTTCGCAATTGATTTCGCCGGCGTAAATCTTGTCTTTCGTTCTGCCGTGAACGGTTATCATATCCGCGCCGCCGTTTTCAACGGCTTTTGCAAAGTCGAGACCGTTTATACTGTCCGCGCTCAAACCGATGCGCATTTTACAGGTTACGGGTTTTCCTGTCTTTTTACATTCCGCGATGATTTTTTCGGCAAGAGCAGGGGTTTTAAGAAGCGCGCTGCCTTCGCCGTTCTGAAAAATTTTAGGCATCGGGCAACCGAAGTTGACGTCGATAACGTCAAAATCGCTCAACGGTCGTTTTTCTATCGCGGCGCGCATCGTTTCGGGATCGTTACCGAATATCTGCGCGCAGGTAATTTTCTCGCCTGTTGCCTTTTTTAATAGAATTTTAGTGTTTTCGTTATCGTATAAAAGCCCCTTGCAACTTACCATTTCGGTAAACGTAAGCCCCGCGCCGTAGCGCAGACAAAGTTCGCGCATCGCAAAATCCGAAAACCCCGCAAGCGGGGCTAAAAAGACGTTGTTATCGGTTTGGAATTTGCCTATTTTTATAGGTTTTACGTTCATCGTCCGTTCTCGTTTTCGCGTTGATAACAATAATATATACCAAATCGCCGAAAAGCGCAATCAAATAACATAAAATATCCGAATAAAGCGCGCCGAACACGTTAATTTCGGGAATTTTCAGTAAGATAATTTCGCTTATCGCTTTTGCGATCAGCCCGAGAAACAAGAACGCGCACGAAGCGTACGGTTTGCCGAATCCTACCAGAACTGCGGCGCAGGTTTGTATTAAGGACAACGAAAAAACGTTTACGCTGGCAAGCCGTAAAAGTCTTACGGAAACGTCCGAATCTTCCGCGCTTAAACCGCCGAACAGCACTTTCGTTATCGTAGACGCGAAAAACGCGATAAACGCCGAAAAAATCGCGGCGGAGATAGCGGTTAAAGCAATCGCTTCCACCGTTTTTTCTTTACTTTCGGAACGATCGGATTTTGCCGCCGCGGCGGAAATTTGCGGCAACGCGGCTGCCGCCGCGCCGTAGCAAAGCGCGATAGGTACGCCGATTACCGATTCTACGCCGCCCGTATATACGCCGTAAAGCGCGGTGGCTCTGTCGGAGTATTTCCCGATTAAATTTACCACAGTAAAACTATCGAACGTTCTCGCAAGCGGAAGAAGTATCGCCGATAAAGTTATAGGCGCGACGGTTGCCGCAATTTTTCGTAGCGAATATCCTTTTTGCAAGGGTTTGCAGGATACCCCCGAAGATTTTAATTTTTCGGATAAATAAATTACGGCGGCAAGTTCGCTTAAAGTTACCGCGAAACACGCCGCCGCGCCCGCGTAAGCGTAGTCGTTACGCAAGAAATAGCACAGAACTATTCCGAACGCAAGTTTAACGATTTGTTCTACGATTTGTGACGCGGCGGTAGGTCGCATGTCGCTTTTGCCTTGAAAATAGCCCCTGAAACACGCGATCGCCGAGACGAAAAATACCGACGGTGAAAGCGCGACGTACGCGTATTTCGCGTCGGGATTACCTTGTAACCGCGCAAGCGGAACGGAAAATCCGCACAAAAAGGTCGTGCCTATAAGTCCGAGCGGTAAAAAAACGGACAGAGACCTTGCTAAAATTTTTTCGCCGTCTTCGCCCGCCGATACGAGTTTTGCTATTGCCGAAGGTACTCCGCTTGAAGAGAACGTAAGCAATACGGCGTATACGGGGAAGACCGTCTGGTATATCCCGAGCCCTTCCGATTTTAATAAATTCGTAAGCGGTATTCGGTAGAACGCTCCGATTATTTTCGCGATAAGCCCGCCGACGGACACTATTATCGCGCCTTTTATGAACGAATTTTGTTTTTTAGTAACGGCGTTCAAGTCAGAACCGAGCCGCTAACAAGTCGGCGGATAGGGAAGTAAGGCTTACGTCCGTTGACGATATCAGTTGCTCTTTATCCTTTTCGGCAAGGATTATTCCGCCTATTACTTCATTTTTGGTTTTAACGGGAATAAAAAATTCGTTATAGTAGCCGTACGTTTCGCCGTCGGTTAGTTCGAACGGCGCGCCGCCGTCGACGTGATTGATTATGCGTTCGCCGTTGTTAAGCATTAAATCCGATAGTTCTTTCGAGACGTTTTTCGACGTAACGTCTTCAATTCCCGCGCCGCGTCCGCTTATAAACACGTCTCTGTCGCAAACGAATACGGTATGCCCCGTGCGCGTTGCAAGACAATTCGCTATTTCGTCCGCAACGCCGTCCGAGTTGAATAACGGCGAATATTTTTTCAGTATAATTTCGTCGCGCTCGACGTAGATTTCAAGCGGATCTCCTTCCGCTATTTTTAACATTTTGCGTAATTCTTTGGGTATTACGACTCTGCCGAGTACGTCGACGCGTCTTACTATTCCGGTAGATTTCATTTTTAGTATACTCCCTTACGGAAAGTATCTTGAATTTAATTAAAAATATGCGGATTTATTCTGGAATTTTAATTTATCGACGGCTACCGGCGCGCGTTTGTGAAGGCTGTTCGGCGTTTTGTATTTTCAACCCTATAAAAAACTCTTGCTCGTTTGACAAAACCGTTCCTATATTATATAATATCGATAACGGTTAATGTAGATAACGGTATGCTTTCCGCAAGCGGAAGCCGTTGGCAAAAATTTGCTTCGCAAATTGACGAACCTTCGGTTCTCCCCCGACATCGGATAATAAAAAAACAAATTAAACCGTAAAAGATTTAATTTGTTTTTAATGGTGCCGCTGGTCGGTACCCTTTGGGGATTGCCGCTTTCCGCAAGCGGAAGCCTTCGGCAAAAATTTGCTTCGCAAATTGACGAACCTTCGGTTCTCCCCCGACCGCAAAATTAAAACGAAGAATGCTGTTGCATTCTCCGTTTTAATGGTGCCGCTGGTCGGGGTCGAACCGACACGGTATCGCTACCACGGGATTTTGAGTCCCGCGCGTCTGCCAATTCCACCACAGCGGCGTTATATTCGCCGAAAAGTTTATTTATTTTCGGCTCGACAATAATATTATCATATCCGATTGAAAAAATCAACAAAAATAACCCGTATTAAGGAAATTTTATGAATAAACTCGTTCTTATAGACGGTAACAGTTTAATTAACAGGGCGTATTACGCTACGCCGCCGCTTTCCGCCAAAGACGGAACACCTACCAACGCCGTTTACGCGTTCGTCAATATGCTCGTAAGACTTATCGGAGACGTAAAACCGACGTATATTCTCGTGGCGTTCGATAAAAAAGAACCGACTTTCAGGCACGGTATTTATCCCGATTATAAGGGTACGCGCAAACCGATGCCCGAAGACTTGCGGCCGCAAATCGAACTTATGAAAAAGGTGCTTGACGCAATGCGTATTTCGCGTTACGAACAATCGGGTGTAGAAGCCGACGATATTATCGGGAGTATGGCTAAACGGTATAAGGGCGAGACGGTTATAGTAACGGGCGATAAAGACAGTTTTCAACTCGTGGACGATACTACTTCCGTCTACTTTACCCGTAGGGGAATTTCCGACGTAGACGTGTATTCCGCCGAAAATTTCAAGGAGAAGACGGGGATAGAGCCTTTGCAGATTATAGATCTGAAAAGTATGATGGGCGACGCGTCGGACAATATCCCCGGAATAGCCGGAGTGGGAGAGAAAACCGCGCTGTCGCTTACGCAAAAATACGGCTCGCTTGAAAATTTATATGCGAACGTAGACGATTTGAGCGGTAAACTTAAAGAAAAGGTTATAAACGGCAAAGAGTCGGCGTATCTTTCTAAAACTCTGGCGACTATTAACGTGAACGTAGACGTTCCGATTGCCGACGCCGATATGTCGTACGATTATCCGTTCGGGGCGGACGTAAAAAAACTGTTCGTCGATCTCGATTTTCGTAATATCGTACGCCGTGAAGAGTTGTTCGTTAAAGACGGCACGGCGGTAAACGAAGCCGAAGTCGAAACGACGGAAGACGAATCGCCGAGCGTTACCGTGGTTAAAGGAAGGGGCGAATTTCCGAATATTCCGAGTGGCAGGGTTTTATCGATTTATCTCGGCGAGCATTTGTCCGTTTACGATGGCGTTACGGAATATCTTATTAAAATTACCGAGACTATATTCGACGAAGGCGTAATGTACGGCGAAGCGGTTAAATTCGTAGGGGATTTGCTTGCCGATAAAAGCCGAAAAGTCGTGGTGTTCGGGAAAAAAGAACTGCGCACCGAACTCAATAAATTCGGGTACGCTTTTAACGCTTTTGCCGACGATGCGAGCATCGAAAAATACCTTGCCGATTTCAGCGGTAAAGACGAGCGGCTTAACGAAGTCGTTATTTCTTACGGGCTTGACGAGCATAAACTCGGCTGGTCGCTTTATAAAATTCACACGCGGTTGCAAGCGAAGTTGAAAGACGAAAATATGCTCGATCTCTATGAAAACGTCGAACTTCCGCTTTGCGACGTGCTGTATTCTATGGAACGCGCCGGTTTCAAAGTCGACGTCGCCGCTTTGGACGAAATGGCTGCGGAATACGATGCGAGACTTGCCGTTATCGCGGAAAAAATCAATGAATACGCAGGCGAGCAGGTAAACCCGAACAGCCCGAAACAACTCGGTAAAATATTGTTCGATAAGTTAGGGTTATATTCGGGTAAAAAGAAAAAGGGGAATTATTCTACGAGCGCGGAAGTGCTTGAAAAAATCGAGAACGAACATCCTATCGTTCCGCTGATTCTGAAATACAGACAACTTCAAAAACTTAACTCGACGTATATCAAAGGTTTCAAACCGCTTATAGACGAAAAAACGGGGCTGATTCACACCTGTTTCAATCAGACGCTTACGACGACGGGCAGACTGTCTTCCAAAGAGCCTAATTTGCAGAATATACCCGTAAGAGAGCAGGAAGGCAGAGAGATTCGAAAACTCTTCGTTTCGTCGTTTGACGGCGGTAAAATCGTCGGGGCGGACTATTCGCAAATAGAACTCAGACTGCTTGCGCATTTCAGCGATTGTCGCCCGCTAATCGATTCGTTTATTGCGGGTAAAGATATTCACAGAATAACTGCGTCGCAGGTGTTCGGAGTCGACGAAAAGGACGTTACGCCCGAAATGAGAAGAAGCGCGAAAGCGGTAAACTTCGGTATTATATACGGAATTTCCGATTACGGGCTTTCCGAACAGTTAAAAATCTCGCCTAAAAAGGCGGGCGAGTACATTAAGCGATATTTCGAAGCGTATCCGCGCGTTAAAGAGTATATGAACGCCAACGTAGAGTTCGCGCGTAAAAACGGATACGTCAGCACTCTGCTTAACAGAAAGCGGTATATTCCCGAAATCAACTCGCCGAATTTTAACGTCAGAAGTTTCGGCGAACGCGCCGCTATGAATATGCCGTTGCAGGGAACGGCGGCAGACGTTATTAAAATCGCTATGATTAAAGTGGATAGGCGTATGCGCGCAGAAGGCTTGAAGTCCAAGTTGATTTTACAGGTACACGACGAATTGCTGGTCGACACCGTAAAAGACGAAGTCGAAAAGGTTAAAACTCTGTTGAGAGAAGAAATGGAATCGGCTGTAAAATTAAAAGTTCCGCTTACGGTAGAAACGGAATGCGGAACGCGTTGGTTCGACGCGAAATAGGCGGGGAGCGGTATGGATAAGATTATTGCCGTAACGGGCGGAATAGGCAGCGGCAAAACGACTTTTTGCAATTGCCTTAAACGATTGGGGCTTAACGTTATCAGCGCGGATGAAATTTATGCCGAGTTGCTTGAAAACCCCGAATTCGTTAAAAGAGTTTCCGACGCAGTCGGCGTTCAACCGATCGTATCCGACGGTAAACTTCTGCTTGACAGAAACGCCGTTGCAATAAAGGTGTTCGACGATTCGGAAATCAAATCGAGACTCGAAGCGATTACGCACGCCGCCGTGATGAACGCGGGGTTCGATAAAGCGCGAAAGACCGACGGTAACGTGTTCTTTGAAGTGCCTTTGCTTTACGAAGGCGGTTTCGATAAATCCTTCGATAAGGTCGTAGTGGTTATACGCAACGACGACGACAGAATCAGCGCGGTTATAGGTCGCGACGGCAAAAGCGAGAATTTGATTCGTAAAATAATAAAATCGCAGTTCGACTATTCAAAACTCAAAAAAGACGGGCATACTATATTCGTGGAGAATAACGGGAATGTCGAAGAGTTATTTGAAAAAGCAAAAGCCGTCGCGAATGAAACGAATATCTAAAATCTCGCTTGTTATCATAATTTTTTCAACGTTTTTTATTTTTCTGTCCGCATTTTTTATAGTGTTTCCGAAGCCGTATAGGTCGGCGTTCGATAACGCCGCGAAGACTTTCGGCGTGGACGAGAATCTACTGTACGCGATCGCGAAGACGGAAAGCGGGTTCGACGCGCGCGCCGTTTCGGTTAAAGGTGCGACGGGGATAATGCAGATAATGCCGACGACCGCCGCTTTTACGCTCGGATTGCTTAATAAAACCGAAAACATAGATTTATTCAACCCTTACGATAACGTTTATTGCGGAGCGGCGTATTTTGCTTACCTTACGGATAAATACGAAAACGAAAACGTTGCCGTCGCGGCGTATAACGCGGGCGAAGGCAACGTGGATAAATGGCTTACCGACGAAACGGTGTTCAGGGACGGTAAATTCATAAACGTACCGTTTGCAGAGACGGGCAAATATTTGAAAAAGGTTAAAAAATTTAAGCAATTATATAGGATTTTATATAAACCGTTTTCTTAAAATATGTTCTCGAATTTAATCATATATCCTTTCGGTATCTGTTGCGAAAGTTCGATTGCGACTTCGAGTTTGTCGAGCGCTTCGCCGTAATTTTTTTGTTTAACGTAGTTGAGCGATTCGGCTATCCACATATCGAATTCTTTAATGTCGTTGTGCGAAATAAAAACGTGCAACGACTTTTTATAATTTATCCATACGTCCTGCACGGCTTTAACGTCGCTTTCGGTTACGGTCTCGTTCTCGGTTTTTTCGTAAACGTTTTCGAGTTTTTCCGAAAAGTCCGAAAAAGTATTTTTTAGATACGCTTGCTCATAAACGCCGCCCGCGGCAAAAATCAGCGCGGCGATTATCAGCGTCACTATCGATTTTACCAAATTTCTTCTCCTTCTAATTTTACGAAAAACGTATCGTACTTTTCGTTTTCTTTCTGAAAATAGACCTTTCCGCTTCCGTCAATCGTCATCACGCCCACGTCCTTGATTTTATTTACGCCTTTATCCTTGACGTGATCGCGTACCCATTTTTCGTCTTTGCCGATAAGCGCGAGATTTTTCTTTATAATTTTTCCTTCGCCTATCAGCAATACGGGCAGAGCGGTCTTTTTTCGGTCGTAGTCGATTTTTTCTTTTGCGGAAAGTTTTCCGTTAGACTCGAATATCGCGTAATCGAGATCGTCAAGCGAGTAGTACCCCGCCGAACGCATCGATTCTATTAAGTCTTCGACATCCATATTGTTTCTGCGCAGTTCGGCAAAGTCAACCCCGTTTTTATTGAGAACGAGCGACGGCTTGCCGCTTATAATCCGCTTTGCGGCGCGGCTCGTCTGCTCGATTACCGACAGCAACTGGTGTAGTATAAATACGGCGAGTATCGCGGCTATTCCGTAGACGAGCGGTACGGATATATCCGCCATGGGTATGCAGGCGAGTTCGGCTATCAAAAGCGTTAAAACGAGTTCAAACGGTTGCATTTCGCCGATCTGACGCTTTCCCATCAATCTCATAACTATCAGTAAAACGACGAAAGTAGCCAGCGAGCGGATAAATATTATTACCATACGAATAATATGTCTTTTTTTTCGGAAACTATGCCGTATCGCTTGACTAAAAGTTGTCGCGGTGGTATTATCGTCCGAGTAAAAGCAGAGTAGTACAAAAAGCGTTAAGTGCCGTGTAACGGGATGTTGAACACGGACGAAAAGATTGCCTACGCGGTCTTGCGGTTTTTTGGCGCATCCAATGCAGAAAATTTTTTTATTCTACCTTGGAAACTCTCTTCTTTACAGGAGGGTTTTTTATGTTGCAAAATTCAAGGGTGGCGGAAATCATGTTTTCTCCGCTTATCAGACGGTCTAACGAAGCGTTCAGAATCGCTTACGTCGCGGTATTTACGGCGTTATCGATTGTGGCGAATATGTTTCTGGAATTTAAGTTCCTTGACAATCAGTATTCGTTTACCATATTCTTTTCAAGTTTAACGGGTGTGTTTTTAGGTCCGGTACTCGGGTTTTCATCTTGCATACTCGGCGACGCGATAGGCTTTTTGTTAAACTCTCAAGGTATGACGTATATGCCGTGGGTAGGGCTTTCGACGGGCGTTTTCGCGTTTTTGGCGGGGCTTATCCTTAGGGGTATAGCGGAAGACGAGATTTGGAAGGTCTTGCTTAAAATCGCGGTATTTTGCGTGGCGTCGTTTTTGGTTTGCACGGTAGGTATCAACAGCGGCGGTTTTTACCTTTTTAATAAGTCGATAGGGTTTTCTCCTAACGTTCTGAATTATTTTTCGGATAAATTCGGCGGAGACGTTACGTTTTGGGGTTACGTCGCGTACAGGTTGTTTTTCAAACTGCAAATACTGAACAGCCTTTTTAATTACGCGTTGCTTTTTGCGGTTTTGCCTTCTTTGCGCGCCGTAAAGGGGCTGCGTCCGTATCTTTGATTTTATTACGGAAAAAGTCGGTCATTCCGAAGACGTAAAATAAGCCGAATTGAAACGCGCCGACGATAATCAGACAAATAAACAGCGCGACGACGGAATTGAGTTTTAAGAACGCTAAATTTTTAACCCATACGCCGAGCGTTGCCGACGGGATAACGCATAAAGCCGAACAAACCGTATATTTTACGATTTTCGGTTTTTCGGGCGCAATTTTAACGAGCATAACAAGGTTAAGCGCGCCCGTAACCGTATAACTTAAAAACATCCCGACGATCAAAGCGTTTACCCCGATAAATTTCGGTAAAAAATAAATACATATCAGCATTAGCGACGCTCCCGTCAAATAATACAGGAGCGTCGTCTTTTCTTTGCCCAAAGAGTTAAGCATACTCGTGGTTATTATCGTTACGCTCAACGGCAGCATCATAACCGCGGATTTAACGACGTAATTACCCGCCACGTCGTCCGCGTAAAGAAAAACGCCGATTTCTTTGCCGAGACTTAAAAATATCGGTATTACGAGACAGGCGATCATAACCGAGAATTTTATCGCCTTTTCAAGATTGTTTTTCAGCGTAACGAATTTTTTAGAATAGAAATTTGATGACAGTTCCGGTACGAGTACGACTGCGAGCGAGCCTATAAGCGTAGACGGCATAGAGATTAAAGGTAACGCCATACCGAAAATTTTACCGAACTCGCCGATGGCGGCTGACGACTCCATTCCGTAACGGATAAGTCGGGCAGGCAGAACGACGGCGACGAGCGTTGAAAAAAGCGAAGTTGCCGTACGCATTGCGGTTACCGGCGCAGACGCTTTCAATAGCGGCGTCAATTCTTTTTTGGGGCATTTAATTCTTCCGCCGCGCGCCCAAAACGCTACGGACGCGGTTATAAACGAGAAAATATAGGATACAAGCACCGCAACGCCGGCGTATTCCACACCTTTCATTACGTCTACGACGGAATTGACCGCTACGATTCCGACGACGGTCATTACCGCTTCTTCCGCAAACTCGATAACGCTGTAAGTTAAAAAACGCGCGTTCCCCCAAAACGAGCCGCGCAGAACGGCGTAAACGGAAGTGAATATTAAGCCGGGTATCATAATGCATAATATCTTTTTACAGCGTTCGTCCGAAAAGACGATATTCAGCGCCTTACCGTGAAAAAGGGTAATAAGGGTTAAAGGCACGCTGATAGCAAGCGTAAGAAGAATGCCGCCCGTAACCGCTTCCGACGTAATGTTTTTTCCCGTTTCGGCTCTTGTCTTCGTGATAAACCGTGAGACCGTTACGGGAATCCCTGCCGACGTCATAGTCATAAACAATCCGAGCACGGATAACGAAATCTGATAAATGCCAAGCCCCTCCGCGCCTAACTTCCGCGAAAGAAAAATTCTGTATAAAAAACCTAAAAATCTTTCCGCGAAAGAAAAAGCCGTGACATACGCGACCGTTTTGAATATGTTTTTAATAGTGATGCCTCGCTTGTTCGTGCCTTGTCTGGCATTGTCATATTAAATGTTTATTATAAATATAAATTTACTATGAATGAAAACGTAAAAATAATCGATCCGAGCGGCGGAGCAGAGACGTTCGTTTATAAATTTACGCGCGGAGACACGCTTGCGAGCGTCGGCGAGAAATTCCACACCACGCCCGTCGCGTTGATCGCGATCAACGGTTTCGTCGAACGTCCGCGCGTCGGGCAATACGCGGTTATAACGCGACTTAAAGGAAATAAATACGTCGTCAAACCGACCGATACGTTAGAATTGATTTGCAATTACGACGCCGACAAAATTGCCGAATTAAAGCGAAACAATCGTATAGACTATATTTTTGCAGGTCAGGTTATATTTATTTGATATAAACTTGACAAATCGGCGACTTGCGATTATAATCGTAAGTATTATGATTAAAAAATCGGGGAAAGTAATAATTGCGGATATGCTCGCGTTAATCGTAGGGCTTAGCGCGTTCGGTTGCGCGAAGGGCGGGCTTGATAAGCCGAGTGAGAACGGTAAAGAACCGCCTGTTACGATCGATAAAGAATATACCGTAACTTTCGTGCAAGACGGGTATGAAGACGTCGTTCGTAAATGGCGTGACGGAGAAATCGATACTCCTGCGCCGATACCCGAAAAAGGATATTCCGTGGTATGGAACGTTACTGATTTTTCGTCTATCGAACGCGATACGACCGTTTACGCGATTAAAACCGCGAACGAATATTCGGTTACGCTCGATCCTAACGGCGGTAAGTTCGATTCCGAAGAAACCGTTCCCGTCATCAGAACGGTTACCTACGCCGCCGAATACGCCTTACCCGTCGTAACGAAAGAAAATCATTCGTTTATATCCTGGAAGGATGCAGACGGCAAGACGATTGCCGACAAAGGGGCGTGGGGTATAGACGGAGACGTAACGCTGACCGCTTCGTATGCGGAAAACGAAAAATACGGAGTTACGTTCGTACAGGTCGGTTGCGCCGACGTTTATATAGAAGTTTATAAAGGCGACACGCTTACTACCATTCCCGAGCCGCAGCCCAAAGAACATTACGACGCAAAATGGGAGTATGACGATTTATCGACGCGGATAATCGACGGAGCGTTGGTCGTTCGTGCCGTAGAAACCCCGAAAACTTACACCGCGACTTTTAATTACGGAGATAAGACCGAAGTCAAATCGGTAAAGTACGGCGATAAGTTTACGTTTCCCGTTACAGAGAAAGTCGGATACTCCGTTAAATGGAGAGCGGAGCAGACGCCGTCGTTCGTTATAAACGGCGGCAGCGAAATACGATACGAATATTCCGATACAGCTTTCGTTGCGGAGTACGTTCCGAACAAATATACCGTAACTTTCGTGACGGCGGACGGAACGAAAGCCGAAACCGTCGTATATAAAGAAAAATTGAAACTCCCCGTAATAGACGAAGATTGCTTCGATCATTGGGAGATAGAAGGCGAATCGTCGTATTTGACCGGTACGGAAATTACTTACGATTACGCAAGAGACTTAAAACTCGTTGCCGTATACGACTGTAAAGTAACCATAGTGCTGCCGGAAGGCGTGAAAATCAAAGGTTTTAAGACGGAGTTCAGGGTTAAAACCGGTTCGGTGTTAAACGATTACCTGAAATTTTACGTTGACGTCGACGACGATAACAATATTTCGAGTTACGCTTATATAGGTTCGGACGGAAAGAAAAATATTTATAAAAGCGTCAAATTCGTTTGTCCTATGGTCAGAGAATTAACGCTTTACGCGCAAATATCGTCAAGCTGGACGCCTAATTATTAAAGTTATAAGTTAAACGAAAAACTCGCCGCAAGAGCGGCGAGTTTTACTTATGCCGGACAAAAATAATACAAACCGTGGTCCGACGCGCGTTTTTGCAAGGTTTGTATCATTCTTGTCCGGCATGGCGCGTCGGAGAAGAATAATCGGCGACCTTATAAAATTTTATTGACGATTAGTTATAACGAAGCGATTAAATCGTCCATACCGTATAGTCCCGCCTTCTTGCCGATTAAAAATTTTGCCGCTTTTAACGCGCCGATTGCGAATACCGCCTTGTTCGTTGCCTGATGTTTAATCGAAAACGTTTCGCCGTCGCCCATAAACAGAATTTCGTGAGTTCCCGTAAGGTCTCCGCCGCGAACGGAATGTACGCCGAGTTCGTTGCGAGCGCGTTTTTCGGTTCTGGCGCAAACGGGAACGCGTGGCGCGGGCAACTTTTCGTTAATCGCGTTTATTATCGATTTCGCCGTGCCTGACGGAGCGTCGGATTTGTAACGGTGGTGCAATTCGATTATTTCAACGTCGTAGTCGCTCAGTATTTCTGTTGCAAGTCGAGCGGTTTTAATTACGGCGTATATTCCGAGCGAGAAGTTATCGGTTTTGAATATTGCCGTTTCTTTTGCGGCGTTTCTGATCTGCGTTTCATCGTATCCGCTATATCCCGTCGTTCCTATTACGACGGGCAGGTTATATTTTATCGCAAAACGAAGCAGACCGTCGAGTGAATCCGGCGATGAAAAGTCGATTACCGCTTCGCAAAACGAAGTAACTTCGTCGAACGATTTATATACCGGACAATCGACGTTGCAGACGATATTGCGGTCTACTCCGCAAGTTACGGTTACCCCTTCCGTCTTGGCGCAATCGAATACAGTCTTGCCCATTTTACCGCTTATACCGTTGATGATGATTTCCATTTAACGAATCTCCTTAATATTATTCAAAGCCGTTTCTATCGTCGTTTTAACGCCCGAATTTGCAGGCGTTAGCGGCAACCTTAACCCGTAGCCTTCGCCGAAAAGCAACTTGACCGCGTATTTTAAGGGTATCGGGTTTACGTCGGCGAATAACGCCTTAATTAAAAACTCAACGTCGTCGTCGATTTTATAATCTTTTTCATAATTCAAGTAAATATCACGAAATTTGCAAGGTATTACGTTTGACGTAACCGATATTGCGCCTGCTCCGCCAAATCTCAAAACGTCGCAAAAACTCTCGTCCGCCCCGCAGTATACGGATAAATCTTTAGCCGCATCGAAAACTTTTTTCAACCGCGCGTTTTCGCACTCCGTTTCTTTGATTGCCACGACGTTATCGATTTTCGATAGTTTTCCGTATACGGTCGGCGAGACGTTCAGCCCCGTTCTCGACGGTACGTTGTAAACGATTATCGGCAGCGATACGCGCGACGATACTTTCGCATAGTGGCGAAAAAGTCCGTCGGCGTTGCATTTGTTATAATAGGGCGTAACGAGCAGTAACGCGTCCGCGCCGAGCCTTTGTGCGGACAACGAATTTTTTATCGTCGTTTCGGTGTCGTTAGTTCCGCAACCGACGATTACCGGTATGCGCCCGTCAACCTTTTTAATCACGAAAGAAATTATGTCCTTGCGTTCATTTTCGTTTATCGTTGCCGATTCGCCCGTCGTGCCTAACGCTACCAGCGCGGATATTCCGCTCGCTATCTGTCTTTCGATAAGTCTCGAAAAGGCGTTAAAGTCGATTTTTTTGCTTCGCGGATAAAACGGAGTATACAGCGCAGTCGCGACGCCTTCGAATATTTTTTTCTTCATACGCTCGATCCTTTTTATGAAAATTTCGGAAAAATTAAGTCAAACCCGCGTTAAATCGATTGTAATTATTTCCGAGATAGTATATTATATAATCACGAATAATTTTTATGTCGTAAAATCGAGGTAAAAAATGGCAAAAAAAGGCTTTATTACAAGATTGATAGAAGGTCCGGAAAGGTCCGAAACTTACGCGCGCTCAACGCTTCCGACAAACCGTTGGAGTCTCGGGTGGGACGTGTTCAAAACTAATAAAGGTAAGTTGCTCGGGCTGAATTTACTGACCTTACTTTGTTTTCTTCCGCTCATAGCGATTCTGGTTTGGTGCTATATGTACAGAACGGTTTTTGCGGCGCAGCAACCGTTTACGCAGAATCTTATAGGTTATCCGATATTCCCGCAGTCTATCGGGCTCGAAGCGGCGGTTACCAACGGCGTTTACGTTGAATTTGTCAAATTTTCTCTGCTTGCTATTCCTTTCCTTGCAGTCGGAATATCGGGCGGGTTTTACGTTATGCGCAATATGGTATGGGCGGAAGGCGTAATGATTACCGCGGATTTCCGTAACGGCATAAAGCAAAACTTCTTTACGGTATTCTTCTCGCTTTTATTTTATTCGCTCGTACTGTTATTGTCGCTTTTTTCGATAAATATGGCAAATCTGATGATCTCTACCGGTGCGGGCGTCAGGTGGTTGCTCGTAACGGCGCAAGTCGTCACTTACGTCATAATCGCGATAACGACTATGATGGTGGCGTATATGATAACGCTTGGCGTAACGTATAAACTTTCGTTCGGCAAACTGATCAGAAATTCGTTTATTCTTTCTATCGCGCTCATTCCCACCAACGTATTTTTCCTTGCGTTTGCGGCGTTATTCTTCTTGCTCACATGGCTTTTTAAGGGAGTGCCTTTGCTGCTTATGATCTTCCTTGCGCTTATAGTGGTTTGGGGGATTTCCTTGTTTATGCTTATCTGGACGGACTATTCCAACTGGGTTTTCGATACCTATATAAACGACAAAGTACCGGGCGCGAAGAAGAACAGGGGTATATATAAACCCGTAACCGCCGAACGCCCCGCGGACGACGAATCCGCCGTAATCGAAAGATCGAAACTTAGTTTACGACCGGTAAAACCCATAACCGATACCGAAATAGAAATATACGAACTTCCGACAAGTTTTACGCGCGCCGATCTCGAAAAACTCGAAGAAACCAAACGCGCTATGCGTGAAGACAGCGATAAATATGCCGAAGAGCACGCCGCCGACGTCGTTCCGACCATCGACGAACTTATGCGTTCGGAAGACTCGCCGAAAAGTAAAAAGTCGGATAAAGACAAAGACGAGAAATAATGGGTAAAATTTACAAAACGTTAATTTTCGACGGGCAGATTTCGTTGGCGGTGCTCGATACCACCGACGTCGTAAACACGGCTATAAAAATTCACGGATTATCTCCCGTATGCGCCGCCGCGCTCGGTAGAACGCTTACCGCCACGGCGTTTATGACGTCGTCGCTAAAAGACGAAAACGCAAAACTGTCGGTAACGGTAAACGGTGGTGGTCCGTGCGGTAAAATCGTTACCGCCGCGGACGGAAAGGGCAACGTGCGCGGTTGCGTATATAATCCCGACCTTGATATACCGCTTAAAGCGAACGGTAAACTCGACGTGTCTGCCGCAGTGGGCAAAAACGGATATATAACCGTCGTAAAAGACTTGGGGTTAAAAGAACCTTACGTTGGAAGATGCAGGCTTGTCAGCGGCGAAATCGCCGAAGATTTTACGGCGTATTACGCATACAGCGAACAGCAGCCCACCGCTATGGCGATAGGCGTGTTAATCGGCGTTGACGGTACTTGTTCGGGCGCGGGAGCGGTAATCATTCAGCCGTTACCGGATTGCAGCGAAGAAAATCTCGCCAAAGCCGAATGTCTGATAAACTGTTTTGACGATATAAGTCTTAAAATTTCGGACGACGGCGGTAAGGGCGTTTGCGAAAAGTATTTTTCCGATGCAACTTTTACCGAAAGCGAAACGCGATATGCCTGTAACTGTTCGCCCGAATATATCGATAAAGTCCTGATATCTATCGGCGAAAAAGAATTAAGGGATACGATAGCGAAAGAAGGAAAAGTTGAAGTCGTTTGCGAATTTTGTAATCGTAAATACGTCTACGGCGAAACGGACGTAGACAGACTGTTTAATGAGACTGATGAAGGAAACGAACGGTAAGATAATAAAATTCAAAAATACTCTTGACGAGATCTCGGCCTACGCAAATCGCAAATGCGACGAAGGCGATTATTCCGCAGCGTTATACGCGCTGTTTTATTATACTACGAGAAGAAATTTTCTACCCGATGTATACGCGCAAATGGCGGATATTTACGCCGAAATAGGGCTTTTTGACCGCGCGATAGAAAAATGGGGCGAATTTTTGGCGTTGTCCGATGAAGACAGATATGCCGACGGGTATAACGGGCTTGGCGCGAACTATTTTTTCAAAGGAGATAGGGAGCGGGCGGATTACTATTTCGAAAAGCAATTCGCTTACCCGGGCGCGGAAGATTGCGTATATAACGACGTCGTGGACGAGTTTTTGGAAAACCCCGAAATAAATCGTTCCGCAGAAGACGATTTCAGATCCTGTTTTAAGGTGGCGTATTCTTCCGACGGAAAAGTAAGGTGCGACGAACTGATTGAAGAGGCGCGCGGTTATAACGCCGTCGGGAATTACCCGAAAGCGATCGAACGCGCAAGCGAAGCGGCTAAAGACGACAGATTAAAGGGCGAGGCGTTTTTTCAAAAAGCCTTTGCGGAGTTTGCGTCGAACGACGCTTCGTCTGCGGCAAGAGATATGACGATCGCGCTTGAAAGTATGTGCGACAAAGCCGACGTAAAGGAGTTTACCCTTGCGGCGTTGGTTTACGGCGCGGTTTCGGACGAAGAAAATAAAAATCGCGCTCTCGACAAACTTGAAAACGTTAAAGCCGACGACGAAGACGGCAGAAGCAAACACGTTGCCATATTTTACGAATTTGGGCGCAACGCTTCTGCGGATAAGTTGTTGAAACGCTATTTAGACGAGTTTCCTTACGAATACGGATTGCTCTTTCTTAAAGGCGCAGCCGCATACAATCGCGGAGATTACGACGCGGCTGAAAGGGCGTTTTCCGAAGGGTACGCGTACAGCGAGTCGCCGATATTGCTTTATTATAAAGAAGAAGCCTTTAAGGCACGCGAAGGGGGCGCGGCGATCGAAAAAGTAGGCGCGGCGTTTTCGTTACCGGATTCCGTGGTTACCGAAAGAACGACTGTTATTGCAAAACTTTATCGTAAAGAAATGAAAATTGCCGATATCGGCGCGCCGCTTGCGAAAAAATATTTCGACTGGGCAATATCTACCGGTAACGAGTCGTTGCAAATTGCCGTCGGATTGACTTGTATGTCGTCCGGCGAGCCGTTCAGGAAATATCTCGCAAAAAAACTGACGCTTTTAACTCTTGACGACGACGTAAAACGTAAATACCTGTCTATGCTCAGTCAACGACACTATAATTTCGACGTGGGCGTTATATTTGACGGTTATTATAAGAGAGTGGCCGTCGATATGCCGTATTTCGACGAGCGCGGTCTCGAAATTTTCAGCGCGGCTTACGCGTACGCCGTGGGGTTTTGCGCCATGTTGTTTGATTGTGATTTTGAAAAATTTTATTATAAATCGCAAGATCTTCAACGCGAACTGATTTCTAAAAGAGCGATCGACAAAATCAAAGACCCGCGCGTGCTTGCCTGCGCAATGTTCTTATATTCGCGGGCGATCGTTATGCGGTCGGGAACGAAACAGTTAATATACGAATTTTTCGGCGCGACTAAGGAGAGCGTCGACGAAATTTTGGCTTATACGAAAGCAAAGGAGAAAGTATGATTGACGTAGACGCGCTGTTTGAAAATTATTTCAGAACTTTTATCGTCGAAAACAGCGGTAAGTTTAGCGAAGACGAACTTGAAAACAAGGTTGGCGAAGTTTACGCCAAATTCGGCAGCACACCGTTAAAAGAACTCGGAGGAGTTTCTCCTAAGAGTTATTACGCTGAAATGAGCGACGAAGAATTGGCGGAAGAATTGAAAAAATGCGTTGAAAGTAAAATAGCCGTATCCGATTTTTTATGCGACGAACTTTGCAAAAGGGACGGGGTGTTCGACGCGCTTTTACCTTTACTCGGCAAAAAGAACGACGAGTTGTCAACCTATTGCGTAAACGTGTTAAGGTTTAATCCGAGAATTAAAGAAGCGTATCCGACCTTTATCGACGCGCTTTGCGACGAAGAGTGCGGCGATAGCCTTGCCGAAACGATTACCGAAGTATTAAAAGAAGACGCCGACTGCCTTAAAGAAGACGCGCTCGCGGCATTTAATGCGTGCGGTCGCGCCAAAAAATATCTTGTAGAAATATTATCCGCGTGTAAAATCGACGAAGCGGTTACGGACGCTTTAATAAATTATTTTAAGGACAATCCGGGCGAGTATTCGATAAACGCCGGATATCTCGGTGAATACGGAGACGAAAAATCGCTTGGCGCGTTGTACGAAGCGATAAAAATTCCGAATCTGCCGTATCTCGATTATAAAGAAATTAAACTTGCGATAGAAGAACTCGGCGGGGAAGTCGAAGATTTGAAAGACTATAAGAACGATCCCGTATATAAAAAATTACATTAAAAAACGAGCGCCGTTATTCGGCGTGCAAAAAGCGACGCGATTATTCATATGTTATCGTATGAGAAATCGCGTCTTGTTTTTTATATCGTCCGTTTTTACGTTGGTCGGCGGAATTGTCGGAGTAGGGTTTGTTACGGGAAGGGAAGTCGGTGCGTTTTTTACGTTCGACGCTTCACTGTCGGGCATCTTTTCTTTTTTTATCGCGTTTGCCTTATTTATGATTAACGCCGACGCGATTGAAGAATATTCGAAATTTAACGCAATTATAAAAACTGTGGTTTCAATATTGAATCTCATAGTTCTCGGTTGCATATTCTCGGCTGTCGACGTGATTGCCGTGAAGTTGTTTCGCCTGACGGAAAAAGTGAAATTATTTTCGATAATAATTGCAATTTTTGCGTTTATTATTTCTCGAAAGAATTTGCGCGTCGTAAAGTGGTTCGTCATATTTTTAGTGCCGTACGAAGTGGTCGTTTTATTGCTTATTGCTCGGCGGGCTGACGTAAAAGCCCTGCCTCTTACGCCGTCGTCGGTAAAAGGCATAATCTATCCCGCGCTTTACGCCGGTATAAATTTTTTACTTAATTTTCAAAACTTCGTAGATACGAAAAGGGGGCTTAAACGATTGGATAAAATTCGCGCGGACGTAGCCGCGTCGTTTCTCGTTTCGGTATGCGCGCTTGCAGTCGTCGTGTCGACGGTAGGTATTCGGGATCGAACGCCGCTGCTTTCTTTTGTCGAAAGCAGCGGCGCGTTTTACGGTATTCTTATCGTTACGGCTTTGGTTGCCTGTTTTATATCTTCGTTGACTACGGCGCGGTCGGCGTTCAGACTGTTTGAAAACTCCGAGCCGTTAAAATTTCTTCTTATTCTGGCGGCGTTAGCCGTATCGGAAGCGGGGTTTTCGTTTATAATCGATAAAATTTATCCGATTATAGGCGCGACGGGCGTTATAATTAACGCAATTCTTCTTTTTTTACGAATATTTTCTCAAAAATCGCAACAAGCGCGTACATCATTCCCGCAAGGACGCATAGTATGATCGTACTTGCCATTACGAGATCGAGTTTGAAGACTTGCCCGCCGTATACGATCAGGTATCCGATGCCTTGCTTTGACGTAAGATATTCGCCCATTATCGAGCCTATCCACGCCATGCCGACGTTTATTTTAAGGCACGAGACGAACGTCGGGAGCGAAGACGGCAGAACGAGTTTGGTAAGTATTTGAATTTTTTTTGCCCCCAGCGACTTCATCAGCATTATTTTTCCGTTATCCGTCGCGAGAAAGCCGTTTTGCATAGTTATCGTCGTAACTATGACGGTAATGATTACCGCCATAAATACTATCGATTTTATCCCGCTTCCGAACCATACGATAATAATCGGACCGAGCGCGATTTTCGGTAGGGAATTGAGTACGATAATATACGGCTCTGATATTTTTCGTAAATTTTCAGACCACCATAATAAAACTGCGGTAAGCCCGCCGATTATCGTCGCTATGACGAAACCGAGAAAAGTTTCGTAAAGCGTTGCGCCGATATGTCGCCATAAATCTCCGCTTTTCAGCAGTTGACCTACGGTTATCGCTATGCGCGACGGCGAACTCATTAAAAAATCGTCGATTATACCGAATTTTGCCGCGAGTTCCCACGCGGTCAAAAACACGACGAGTATTGCGATTCTCATTGCCGCAACGAAAATAGCGTTCAGTTTTTTCTTTCGCACGAAAAGCGCGTGTTCTCTTGAAAATTCTTCTTTATTTTTCATCGTTAAGTTCTCTCCATAATCTTTCAAACCATTTTGAAAACCCGTTGTCTTCTCTTCTTTTCAAGGGGGAAAGATTTTTATTCGTATCTATATCGTGAACGTTTTTTATCTTGGACGGTCTTTTTGAAAGAACGACTATTCTGTCGGAAGTCGCTATCGCTTCCGATATGTCGTGAGTTACGAGTATTGCCGTTTTGTTTTCGCTTTTGATTATATCGTACACGTCGTCGCAAACCGAAAGGCGGGTTTGATAGTCAAGCGCCGAAAAAGGCTCGTCGAGAAGCAAAAGTTCGGGCGACGAAGCGAGCGTTCTGATAAGCGCGGCGCGCTGGCGCATTCCGCCCGACAATTCGTGCGGGTATGACTTTCTAAATTCCCATAGATTATATTTTTTTAAGAGTTTATCAACAATTTTATAATGTTTTACGTCTTGCGTACGATTTATTTCAAGTGGCAGATAAGCGTTCTTCTCAATAGTTCTCCACGGGAACAACTCGTCTTTCTGCAACATATAACCGATAGACGAACGCGCGCCCGTTACTTCTTCGTTATTAAAAATCACGCGCCCGCCCGTGGGCTTTATCAGCCCTGCGATGATTGACAAAATGCTCGTTTTACCGCATCCGGAAGGTCCTATGACGGATACGAATTCCCCCTTTCTTACGGAGAACGAGATATTGTCGAGAGCCTTTATTTCGGAGACGTCGGTCTGATACGTCAGAGATATTCTTTCGAGTTTCACAAGTTCGTTCATCGTAAGTATTCCTCCGCGGCGTTATACAGCAGGGCGGTATTTTTCGTACTCTTCGATGGCGTACTTATTATTCGTAACGGCGTCGTAGTCTACGCGCGTTTTCAGTTCGCCGGCGTTTTCCATTACCTTTTGCAGATTGTCGAACGCGGTTTTGCTCATTGCGAGATTAGTCGTCCACGCGTCGATTTTTTTATAACTTTCAAGCGAGACGGCGATCGATTCTTTTTTCGTGCCGGGGAATTGTTTCGTAAGACTTTCGGCTACCACGTCGTCCGCAGTCTTATGCATATAGTCTATGGCTTTATATATCGCCCTGATAAACTTTCTTATCGTTGTTTCGTTCTTTTTAACGTAACTTTCGATTGCGGTAAAGGCGGTGTAGGGTATTTCCCCGCTTTCTTCGCCTACGCTTGCGACTATATATCCTTTGCCTTGCGCCTGATATTCGCTTGCGGTAGGTTCGAACAGAGTAGTATAATCGCCCGTACCGCCGTCAAACGCGGGCCCCATCAGATTGAACGCTATATCGTGATTAAGCGTTACGTTTTCCCCGTCTTTAAGACCGTGTTTGTTTACAACGTATTCGAGCGTCATTGCGGGAACGCCGCCGGTCCGACCGGCTATCACTTCTTTGCCTTTCAGATTTTCCCATTTGAAATTCGGTTCGGGTTTTCTCGATACTAAAAACGAGCCGTCGCGTTTGGTTAGTTGTCCGAAAACTTTCGGGCAGTCTTTTTTTCCTTCGAGATAAACGTACATCGTCGCTTCCACGCCCATTAAACCTATGTCTGCTCCGCCCGAAAGCAGGGCGGTCATCGTTTTATCTGCGCCGCCGCCATTCGTGAGTTCTATTTTTAAGCCTTCTTCTTCAAAAAAGCCGTTCTCTATCGCAACGTATAAAGGCGCGTAAAAAATAGAGTGCGTAACTTCGTTAAGCCGGACGGTTTTCAGTCCGTCGTCGTTTTTTTTGCACGTTGCCGCCGAAAATAAAAATATCGTTACCGCAAGCAACGCGGATATTGTTTTTTTCATAAAATTCTCCCTTGAAATCGCGCGCGGATAAAATCGGAAACGACGCTTACGGAACTAATACGAGTCCGTTCGCATCATTCCCGCTACGCGCGCCGATTACGTCGGCGATTACAATAATATTATATGTTTGCCGCCATTTGTTTGACATTGGCGGGCAAAGGTATTATAATATTAACCACTTGTTTGAATTTAAGATATTTTATCCGTTAGTATGGAGTAATTTGTTATGGAGATGTCAAAAACTTACGATCCGAAAGAGTTTGAAAAGCGAATTTACGAAGAGTGGGAGCGGGGCGGTTATTTCAAAGCCGAACCTGACCCCGATAAAGTCCCGTTCACTATCGTTATTCCGCCGCCAAACGTTACCGGTCAGTTACATATAGGTCACGCGCTTGACGAGTCGATTCAGGATAGTATTATCCGTTTTAAGAGAATGCAGGGTTACGAAGCGCTTTGGCTGCCCGGAACGGATCACGCGTCGATCGCTACGGAAATGAAGGTAGTCGAACTTCTGAAAGGCGAAGGTCATACCAAAGAAGAAATCGGCAGAGAAAAGTTTCTCGAACGCGCGTGGGAATGGAAAGAAAAGTACGGCGGCAGAATAGTTGAACAATTAAAGAGACTCGGCGCGTCGTGCGACTGGTCGCGCCTTGCGTTCACTATGGACGAGAAATGTTCCAAAGCCGTCAAAGAAGTTTTCGTAAATCTTTACGATAAAGGTTTAATTTACCAAGGTAAGAGAATAATTAACTGGTGTCCGACGTGCAAAACCGCGCTTTCGGACGCGGAAGTCGAATATAGCGAAGAGCCTTCCTTCCTGTGGCATATCAAATACTTTTTCAAAGATAGCGACGAATATCTCGTCGTGGCTACCACTCGTCCCGAAACGCTTCTCGGCGATACTGCCGTTGCGGTAAATCCGAAAGACGAAAGGTATAAAGGTCTTATCGGCAAAACGTTGATTCTGCCGATAGTAAATCGTGAAATTCCGCTCGTTGCCGACAACTACGTCGATTTGAAATTCGGTACGGGCGCGGTTAAAATTACTCCTGCGCACGATCCTAACGACTTCGAAGTCGGGTTAAGGCATAACCTTCCGATTATCAAGGTAATCGGCGACGACGGCAAGATGAACGAAAGTGCAGGGAAGTACGAAGGGCTCGATCGCTACGAATGCAGAAAGGCTATTGTTGAAGATCTTAAATCGCTCGGCAATATGGAAAAAATCGAGCCGCACGCGCATAACGTGGGACATTGCTACCGCTGTCACGATACCGTCGAACCTATAGTTTCCAAACAATGGTTCGTAAAGATGGACACGCTTGCGAAACCTGCGATAACCGCGGTCAGAAGAAAGAGCATTAAGTTTACTCCGTCGCGCTTTACTAAAATTTATTACAACTGGATGGAAAACATCAAGGACTGGTGTATTTCGCGTCAACTCTGGTGGGGGCATAGAATCCCCGCGTATTACTGCGAAGAGTGCGGCGAGCAGGTTGTTGCGAAAGAAACGCCTACGGTTTGCCCCAAATGCGGTTGCAATAAATTCCGTCAGGACGAAGACGTACTCGATACCTGGTTCAGTTCCGCGCTCTGGCCGTTTTCTACGCTCGGTTATCCCGACGAAACGGAAGATATTAAGTATTTTTATCCGACCGACGTACTCGTTACGGGTTATGATATAATTTTCTTCTGGGTTGCGAGAATGATTTTCAGCGGCATAGAGCATATGGGCAGAATACCTTTCAAGGACGTTCTCATTCACGGAATAGTCAGAGACGCGCAGGGCAGAAAGATGAGCAAATCGCTCGGCAACGGTATAGATCCGCTCGTGATCATCGACGAATACGGCGCGGATACGCTCCGTTATTGCCTGCTTAACGGCATTTCCGCGGGCAACGATATTCGTTTCTCGCCGGAAAAGTTAGAAGGTTGCAGAAATTTCGTAAACAAAATCTGGAACGCTTCGCGGTTCGTTATAATGAACTGTGACGGTAAAAAATTGAAATCCGACGTGTCGGACGTAAAACTTAATTCCGCCGATAAATGGATATTATCGAGACTGAACGCCGTCGTTCGCGACGTTACGGTCAATATGGAAAAGTATGAAATCGGTCTTGCCTGCGCCGCTTTGCAGGACTTCGTCTGGTCGGATTTCTGCGACTGGTATATCGAACTTTGCAAACCCGTGTTGTACGGCGACGACGAAGAGAAGAAAAACGATCAGGCGAGCGCGCTTTGTTTCGTGCTCGGGCAAACCTTAAAACTCCTGCATCCGTTCATTCCTTTCGTTACCGAAGAGATTTATTCGCATATACCGACCGCCGAAGGCAAACTTATCCGCGCGCAATTCCCCAAATACAATCCTAAATTCGCGTTCAGAAAAGACCGCGACGCAATCGAGAGTATCAAGGAAATCGTTAAAGCGATAAGAAACATAAAATCCGAAACGGGCGCTGCGCCGTCTGCAAAGATCGACGTTTACTTCGTAACCGAAAAGAAAGCCCTTATCGAAGGCGGAAAGATTTATTTCAATCGTCTTGCAAACGTCAAAGACGTTATATTCGTAGAGTCCAAAGACGAAATAGGCGAAAAAACCGTTTCCAAAATCCTTGCCGGCTTCGAGTTGTACGTTCCGCTCGGCGAACTTGTCGACTACGACAAGGAACTCGCGCGGCTTAAAGGCGAACTTGAAAAAGCGGAAAACGAGATTGCAAGGGCGAACGGTAAACTTGCCAACGCGGGCTTCGTTGCCAAAGCGCCGAAAGCGCTTATCGACGGCGAAAAGGCAAAAGTCGCCAAATACACCGAAATTAAAGATAAGATACTTGCGAGTATCGAAGAATTAAAAAACTAATAAAATAATTTTCAAATCGGGGAGATAAAGATTTATCTCCCCCGTTTGAGATAAACAGGAGTAGAATTTGAAAGAAAAAAATTCGTTAAAAGTCCGCTTTTTGGGCGGAGTAGGCGAGATCGGCAAAAATATGACCGCTCTCGAATACGGAAAAGACATTATAGTTATAGACGCGGGATTGACGTTTCCGAGCGCGGAAATGCCGGGCATCGATCAGGTTATTCCCGATATAACTTATTTGTTGCAGAACAAGGATAGGGTTCGCGGAATATTTTTAACTCACGGACACGAAGATCATATCGGCGGGCTTCCTTACGTTCTTAAAGAACTCAACGCGCCGGTATACGGAACGAAACTCACGCTGATGCTTTGCGAACATAAGTTGAAAGAACAGCGAGTGAACGATTATATTCTGAATTGCGTAAAATCCGGAACGGTCGTAAAAGCGGGTTGTTTTGCAGTTGAGTTTATTCACGTCAACCATTCCATACCCGGAAGTTGCGCTCTGTCCGTAACCACGCCCGTCGGCGTAGTCTTCCATACGGGCGACTTCAAAATTGACTTAACGCCGATCAACGGTTCTATGATAGATATTCCAAGAATATCCGAAATAGGCAAAAAGGGCGTTACTCTGTTGCTTTGCGAGTCTACCAACGTCGAACAGGAAGGGTATACTATGAGTGAAAGAGTCGTCGGCGAAACGCTTGACAGACTCTTTACGGACAACGTAAAAAGAAGAATTATCGTGGCAACTTTCGCCACCAACGTTCACAGACTTCAACAGATAGTAAATCTTGCAATCAAACACAAGAGAAAAATCGCGTTTTCGGGCAGAAGTATGCTAAACGTCGTCGACGCGGCTTCTAAGGTCGGCGAAATAAACATTCCGGAAAATATGATTGTTGACATAGAAAAAATCAAAAACGTAGCCGATAAAGATCTCGTTATCGTGTCGACGGGCAGTCAGGGCGAGCCTATGAGCGCGCTTACGAGAATGGCGTCGGGCGATTATAATCAGGTACAAGTCGGCAATAACGATACCATTATCATATCCGCGTCGCCCATTCCCGGAAACGAAAGAAGCATTTATCAGGTCATCAACAATCTTTACAGAAAGGGCGCGGAAGTCGTATATAAATCGATAACCAAAATTCACGTTTCGGGGCACGCCTGTCAGGAAGAGTTGAAAATCATTCATAATCTTCTCGATCCCAAATTCTTTATTCCGGTACACGGCGAGTACAGACATCTTAAAAAGCATTGCGCGCTTGCAAAGCAAACCGGTATGAAAGAGAGTAATATGATGATTGCCGAAATAGGCGACACGATAGAAATTACGCCGCGCAGTATGAAAAAAGGCGAGCGTATTCCGTCGGGTTCGCGGTATATCGACGGGCTTTCCATCGACGACACCGAAACGGTCGTTCGCGACAGAAAGCGGCTGGCGGAAGACGGGCTTATCGTCGCTATGTGCTGCGTGTCGGAAGATACGGGCGAAGTGTTGCAAGATCCCGATCTTATCGTTAAGGGTTCGCTTTTAACCGACGCGCAAATTCAGGAAGCGAAATATATAGTATATAAATCGGTTACTTCGTTCGACGTTAAATCGATAGGCGACAACAGCGAAGTTAAAAACGCTATAAGAAAGAATCTGCGCAATTACGTTTTAAGAAAAACGAAGAAAAATCCGATGATAATCCCTGTGATTACCGAAGTATAATGCACGAATACGTTACCGAACTGCTTTTGAAAAATGCCGAATACACGCTTGACGACGGGCTTTTAAGGCTGCGCGACGAATACCGCGCGAAAGGCGTACCGACTTTGCTTACGGAAAGTCTGAACGAGTTGATTCTGATTGCCAAAATTAAAAATCCGAAGAATATTCTCGAATTCGGTACGGCAACGGGTTGTTCGGGCATTGCGCTTTTGCTTGCCTGCCCTAAGGCGCGGCTTACGACGATTGAAAAATTTAAGAAATCGGCGGACGAAGCCGCAAAGAATTTCGAGCGGTTCGGTGTTTCAGGCAGGGTAAAACAAATAATCGGAAACGCCGTCGAGACTGCGCAAGACCTTACGAACGATTTTGATTTTGTGTTTTTAGACTGTAATAAATCAAAATATAAAGACCTTTTGCCGATTATAAAATCGAGACTGAAAAAGGGCGGGGTTTTGTTTGCCGACAATACGCTTTATCGCGGTTACGTTACGGGCGAAGTTAAAACTCCGCATAGACACAATACGATAAAAAACAATATGCGCGAGTTTTTGCGGCTTATTACGGACGACTCCGACTTTATTACCACCGTGTCCGATATAGGCGACGGCGTAAGCATATCGTATAAAATTTAATTCGGGGTGTAATATGAACAGAGTCGAATTACTTGCGCCGGCGGGTAATTTTTCAAAACTGAAAACCGCGATTTATTTTGGCGCGGACGCTGTATATATAGGCGGTAAAGATTTTTCTTTGCGTGCGCTATCGGATAATTTTACCGACGACGAAATACTTTCGGCGGTTGAATACGCCCACGCGCGTAACGTTAAAATTTACGTTACCGTCAACATTTTTGCTAAAAATTCCGATTTTGAGAAAGCGGAAAAATATTTCAGATTTTTATCCCGTGCAAAAGTCGACGCCGTTTTGATTACGGATATAGGGCTTATCGATTTGTGTAAAGAAGTCGCGCCAGACTTGCCAGTTCACTTGTCTACGCAGGCTAACACTTTGAATAAATACGCCGTAAGGGCGTGGAAAAATTACGGCGCGGAACGCGTCGTTCTCGCGCGGGAATTATCCGTCCGCGAGATAAAAGAGATTCACGAATTTAATCCCGAAATCGAGCTCGAAACCTTTGCGCACGGCGCAATGTGCATATCTTACAGCGGAAGATGTCTCTTGTCCAACTATCTTAACGGCAGAGACGCCAATCGCGGCGAGTGCGTTCAGGCGTGCAGATGGAATTACGAAATCAGGGAAAAGTCGAAAGACGGAGAGTTTTACCCGATCGAAGAAGACGATAAAGGAGCGTATATACTCAACAGCAAAGACCTTAATATGATAAATTATATCGGCGACTTGGTGTCGGCGGGGGTTTCATCGCTTAAAATCGAAGGTCGTATGAAAAGCGAGTATTATCTTGCAACCGTTGTAAACGCATATCGCAGGGCAATTGACGAATATTATAAAATCGGCGATAGATACAAAGATAATGCAATGTTTTATGACGAACTGTCAAAGACTAACCATCGTGCTTTTACGACGGCGTACGGGTTTGGCGATAACGACGATACGGTAAATTATAAAGATTCGCAGTCGGTCGGAGAAAGGCAATTCGTCGCGTCGGTAATTTCTTCCGACGGGCAATTCGTCATAGCGGAAATGCGTAACAGATTCAAGGTCGGCGACGTTCTCGAAGTCCTTTCGCCGTCCGAAGAATTTAACGAGACTTTCGTCGTTGGGGATATGTATAACGAAGACGGAGAAAGGATAGAAGACGCGAAGATAGTTCAGCAAAAAATCAAAATCAAATGCGCGCTTAAATTGCGTGAGGGCGATATTTTAAGGAGATAAGCCGAATATGAAAGAAGTCGTTATAGTTACCGGCGCGTCGAGCGGTATCGGAAGAGAATTCGTAAAGCAAATCGAGCGTAAGCAAAAGTTTGACGAGATATGGGTAATCGCCAGACGCGAAGACAGGCTTGAAGAATTAAAAACCGAAATCGCTACGCCTTTGAAGATTTTTGCGCTCGACTTGTCAGTCGGGGCGAGTTTCGATTTATTAAAGTCCGCTCTCGAAAAAGAAAAGCTGTCCGTCAGGCTGTTGATAAACTGCGCGGGGTTCGGCAAGTTCGGGCATTTTGAAAAAATTCCGCTCGAAGCGCATCTGAATATGGTCGACCTGAATTGTAAAGCGGTCGTATCTGCGTGTACGACGGCGTTGCCGTATATGTCCGAAGGCGCGAAAATCATCAACGTGGCGTCTTGCGCGGCTTTTCAGCCGATACCGTACGTCAACGTTTATGCCGCAACCAAGGCGTTTGTTTTAAGTTTTTCAAGGGCGTTGAACGTAGAGTTGAAATACAGAAAAATCGGCGTGACGGCGGTTTGTCCGTACTGGGTAAAAACCGAATTTTTCGACAGAGCGATCAATACGCAAGAAAAACCCGTAATCGTCAATTACGGAGTAATGTATAAAGCGGAAGACGTGGTAAAAAAGGCGATACGCGATGCGTACAAGGGTAAAGATTTGTCTGCGTACGGAACGGTTAATCGTCTGCAAAAATTCGGGGCGAAAATTTTACCGCATAAACTCGTTATGAAAATTTGGATGCGTCGTCAAAAATTCGACGGCACGCCCGACGTAAGGTAATCGTCATAATTCGACAAATCAAAACATAAGTTAGCCTTGAACGGGGCGTGCTTATGTTTTTTGATTTTTTAAGACTTATATTCGCAAAAATAATCTTTTTTTGTTCGAGTATCGGCGGGGACGGGTTTCCCAAGCCGCTTTCGGCGGAAGACGAAGCGAAGTATCTGCGTCTGTATAAAGAAAACGGCGATTTACGCGCTCGCGAAACGCTTATTAAACACAATTTAAGGCTCGTTGCCCACGTTGCCAAAAAATATCAGGGCGCGGACGAACAAGACGAGTTGATATCGGCGGGTTCGGTGGGGCTTATCAAAGCGATAGACACCTACGAATCGGGCAAAGGCACGCAACTTGCAACGTATACCGCAAGGTGTATAGAAAACGAAATTTTAATGCTTTTAAGGGCGAATAAAAAGCATAAGAACAACGTTTCGCTTTACGACGGGGTAGGAACGGATAAAGACGGTAACGAACTCACGGTTATCGATTTGCTTGCCGAAAAGGGCGACGGAGTATTTTCCAAAGTGGAAAACTCGGTTTTAAGGGATAATATTCTTGCCGTAATGAAGAAAATACTCGGCGACAGAGAATATAAAATCGTATGTCTTCGGTTTGGGCTTAAAGGCGGCAGACCGCTTGCGCAAAGGGAAGTCGCATCGCTTATGCGAATCTCGCGTTCTTACGTTTCGCGCATAGAAAAGAAGGCTATTTGTAAATTGCGTGAACATATGAACCCGAACGACTTTCGGGAATAATTGTAATTTTAATTGCTAAATTCCTTGCAATAAATGTAAAAATGTTATATGATATAACTATGAAGATAAGGAGTTTTGGCAATGAAATATTATTTATCGATTGATATCGGCGCGTCCAGCGGTAGGCATATTCTTTCTTCGATTCAAAACGGCAAACTCGTTTTAGAAGAAGTGTATCGTTTTGAAAACGGTATGACCGAAAAAGACGGGCATCTCGTCTGGGATTATGAAAAACTGTTCCGCGACATCGTAGACGGGTTAAAGGAATGTAAAAAAGTAAATAAAATCCCCGTATCGGTAGGTATAGATACCTGGGGCGTGGATTACGCGCTTATCGACGGTAACGGCGCGGTTATAGGCGACGTTTACGCGTACCGCGACGGCAGAACGGAAGAGCCTATTAAAAAATTACACGAAAAAATACCGTTTGAAACTCTTTACGAAAGAACGGGTTCTCAATTCCAGATTTATAATACCATTTATCAACTTTATGCAGATAAACTCAGCGGTAAACTCGATAAAGCGGAAAGATTTTTGATGATGCCCGACTTTTTCAATTACTTGCTTACGGGCGTTATGAAAAACGAGTTTACCAACGCATCCACTACGGGGCTGATGAGCGCGAAAACTCGCGAGTGGGATATTCAGACCGTCAAAGAACTTGGTCTGCCCGAAAAATTATTTACCGAACTTTCCGATCCCGCAACTCTCGTCGGCTCGGTCAAGCCCGAAATCGCAAAAGAAATTGGTTACGACCTTAAAGTCGTACTTCCCGCAACGCACGATACGGCAAGCGCGGTTATGGCTGTACCTGAAATCGGTCAACCGCTTTATATTTCGAGCGGAACGTGGTCTCTTCTCGGCATCGAAAGCCCCGTTGCAATATCGACGGCGGACGCTTTAAGAGAGAATTTTACCAACGAAGGCGGATACGGCAGATCCACAAGATTTTTGAAAAACATAATGGGTTTGTGGATGATTCAATGCGTACGCCGCGAATATAATAAAAAATACAGTTGGGGCGATTTCGTTACTCTTGCTAAAGAAGTAAAAGATTTTGACAGTATCGTAGACGTAAACGACGCGTCTTTCCTTGCGCCCGCGTCTATGATAGACGCGATAAAAGAGTATTGCAGAAAAACGGGGCAGAAAGTACCCGAAACCCCCGGCGAAATCGCGTTGTGCGTATACGACAGCCTTGCCGTTTGCTATAAAAAGGCGGTTGAAACCGTAGAAAAGGTCACGGGCTACTCGTTCGATACCATACACATAGTCGGCGGTGGCTGCCAGAACGAATACCTTAACGAATTAACGGCAAAACGCACGGGTAGAAAAGTCGTTGCGGGCCCCGTTGAAGCGACCGCTATCGGCAACGCGCTTTCTCAGTTGATTTACGACGGCGCGGTTAAAGACGTAATCGAAGCAAAAGAACTCGTAAAATCATCGTTTGACACTAAAACTATTTGCTAAAATTAACTCCGCCCGAAAAAAGTTGCCGCAAGGTTATTTATGTTGTCTGAAACGTACCAAAAGTATGAAAAGATATACTCGGAATTAAAGGAGAAGTTAAAATGAAACCCGCCGTATCTTTGGACAGGCTTGCCGATATACTCGGCAGGGTAGACTATATGGATAGCGACGAAGTATTCGAATCGTATAAGCTTCTTTTAGGCGATCCTATTCCGTTATATGAAGTAATGGGTAATAAAATATTGAGCGAACAGTTCGATAACAATCCGTTTGAAGTATATCGCTATTGTATTAAAAACAAGAAGACTTGGCAAGAAGTATTAAATTTTACGCCTGAATACGGTTGTGGTATAATTTATTAAACAGTCACAATTTAATTAAACGCCCCGATTTGATTTCGGTCAAATCGGGGCGTTTAATTTATTCGTGATTTATTACGTCGGAATTTGCCAGACAGTTCAAAAATACGTCGGACGAATATTTTGCTATCTGTTCCGTCGTAAGCGACGTTTCTCCTTTAAGGTTTTTGCGGTATAAACTTATAAAACCGCTTGCCAGACACTCCGATAGAACGTAAAATCCGGTTTCGTCGCCGATTTCATCGTCGTCAAAGTTCCGTTTGATTTTTTCAATTATCAGGGTTTTAATTTTATCGTAAAACCTGTCTGCCGCCGGGTTCGATATAAAAACTCTGTCAGTATCCGAATCTTTTTCTATAAATCTTGACACTTTTTCAAGCAACAAAAGGGGAGATTTCGTATCGTTTTCGTCTTTACCGTCGCCTATATAAATGCGTAACTTCTCAACGAAATCGTTTTCAAGTTCTTCTAAAACCGCATAAATATCATCGTAATGGGCGTAAAACGTGTTTCGGCTTATATCGGCGCGATTTACTACGTCAACGACGGATATCTCCGTAACGTCTTTTTCGTCAAGTAATTCGATAAACGCTTTTTTAATCATATTCCGCGATCTTATCGCGCTTCTGTACTCCTTCATTTGCGCACCTTAAAATATAAACCTTGTTTTTTTCTTGTTTGGAATGTTATTATACGATATAATTAAAAATTTGAAAAGCGAAATCGTACAAAAATATAAAATAATACATATGTGCAATATTACATTTGCTGTACTGTTTTACAAAATTATACTTTTGTAAAAAGTTATACAAATGTACTATTATGCAATTATGTGCAAATGTGCATAAAAGTGTGAATAAGTAAACAAACTCAAAATCTATACAAGTGTATAAAAAGTAATAATATGTATAATATCAAACGGCATGCTAAAATCAGTAATAGCATTCGTTTTTTTTCAGGGGAGAAGTTAATTGTAAACAAAAACCGTTTCATCGGTTGTTTGGTCGGCTCGTTGTTTTGGAAATATTAACCCTTCGTTACTCGCCGACTGCCAACCCGTTCGAATTATTAAATCGGCAAAAAGAAAAAAAGAACTCGAATAACGAGTATTCGCGTTCTTTTTTTGGCGGAAAGAGAGGGATTCGAACCCTCGATGCGTTGCCGCATACCTGATTTCGAGTCAGGGCCGTTATGACCACTTCGATATCTTTCCGTATTCGTGTTTTGCTACGAGCGTCTCAAAGCACGTCTATTCTATATGATTTATTCTCTTTTGTCAATAAAAATCGGGTAAAAACAAAAAATTATTTTCATAAAATTGTTTTTTAGTCCAACGTGCTTATTATTATGCGAATTTGTCCGGCATGCGGCGTGTGTTCGTTTAATAAATTCAGGCGTGGTTAAAAATTTCAACCGAAAATTCCTTGATATTATCTTAAAATAGTGTTATAATCTACTAAATAAAATTTTGGAGTGATTAGTAATGTCTGATGTTAAAGAAAAAAGCGTCGGCGCGAAATTAGAAGAGTCGCTCGCTTACAAGAAGGAAAACTTTTTTGAAACTTCTTCCGATGAAAAGATATCGAAAGCCTACGAATATGCCGTAGGCTACGCTGATTTTCTCGACAATGCGAAAACCGAGCGTGAGGCTGTAAAATATGCGGAACGCTACGCGGAATCGAAAGGTTTTAAGCCTTACGTTTTCGGCGAAACTTTGAAAGCCGGGGATAAAAAATACTTTTCGAATCGCGGAAAGAGTTTTATTATGTTCAAAGTCGGAAGCGAAGATATGGCACAGTACGGAATAAAGGTGCTTGCGTCGCATATCGATTCGCCGCGTCTTGACATTAAACAAGTTCCGCTTTACGAAGATTCGGGAATGGCGTTTCTTAAAACCCATTATTACGGCGGCATAAAAAAATATCAATGGACGGCTATTCCGCTTGCTTTGCACGGTGTGGTTACGCTTGAAGACGGAAAGACCGTCAGCGTAGTCGTCGGGGAAGACGATAACGATCCCGTATTCTATATCAATGATCTTTTACCGCACCTTGCGAGAGAGCAGGTTACCAAACCGCTTGCTTCGGCAATCGACGGCGAAACCTTAAACGTACTCGTTGGCGGCTATCCTTTTAAGGACGAAGACGTAAAAGAAAAGGTTAAACTTACAGTTTTACAAAAACTTAACGAGCGTTACGGAATGAAAGAAAGCGATTTTATCAGCGCGGAACTTTGCGCCGTTCCCGCGTTTAAGGCTCGCGATGTAGGTTTCGATCGCGCGCTTGTCGGCGGTTACGGGCATGACGACAGAGTTTGTTCGTATCCCGCGATGACCGCGCTCGGCGAAAGTAAAGATACCCTTCATACGGTGGTCGTGGTTCTTGCGGATAAAGAAGAGATCGGCAGCGAAGGCGTAAGCGGAATGCAATGCGAGATTTTCTCCGATCTGGTCGATTTCCTTGCGGCGTCGCAGGGCAAACCGTCGTCTCTCGTAAGGCTTAAAAGTAAATGTCTTTCGGCGGACGTTACCGCGGGTTACGATCCTAATTTCGCGAGCGTGTTCGAAAAGAAAAATTCGAGCATCGTTTCTTGCGGAACGGCGCTTTGTAAGTTTACCGGCGCGGGCGGCAAAAGCGGTTCGAGCGACGCGAGCGCGGAACTCGTCGGCGAAGTCCGCAGAATTTTTAACGAAGCGGGCGTAAACTGGCAGATGGCGGAACTCGGCAAAGTCGATGCGGGCGGTGGCGGAACGGTTGCCAAATATATCGCAAAACTCAATATCGACACCATCGATATAGGCGTTCCTGTAATTTCAATGCATTCGCCGTACGAAGTGATATCCAAAGCCGATCTTTACAGCACTTACGAAGCGTTTTCCGCTTTTATAAAATAACATAATCCGTTGCCGTTTTATCGCGGCGACTTTTCCGACCGCCCGAAAACTCGCGGCGGTCGATTGCGTGGAATTTATTATGACGGTTAAAGACAGATTTATTAAATACGTTAAATTTGAAACGACTTCCGATGAAAACTCTCCGTCGTGTCCGAGTACGGCGGGGCAGAGAGTTTTACTCGAAGAACTGAAACGGGAACTTACCGAACTCGGCGTTCGCGCTAAAATCGACGATAACGGTTACGTTACCGCAATCATTCCCGCTACGAAAAACGGCTTAAAACGCATTTGTTTTATCGCTCACGTCGACACTTCGCCCGCAGTAAGCGGCAAGAACGTAAATCCGCAATTCGTCGATTATAACGGCGGGGATATTACGCTGAAAAACGGTTTGAAAATCACGCCGGAAGAAAACCCCGAACTTGCCGATTACGTCGGTAAAGAGATAATAGTTACCGACGGGGAAACGTTACTCGGCGCGGACGACAAAGCGGGCGTTGCCGAAATTATGGCGGTGGCAGAGATTTTGGCGAAAGACGAGACGATTCCGCACGGCGACGTGCTTATAGCGTTTACCCCCGACGAAGAGATCGGCAGGGGAACGGATTTGTTCGACGTTAAGTCGTTCGGCGCGGATTTCGGCTATACCGTAGACGGCGGAGATATGGGCGGGATAGAATACGAAAATTTCAACGCCGCAGGCGCGACTTTGACGATAAACGGAGCGAGTATTCATCCCGGCAGCGCTAAAAACGTAATGAAGAACGCTATAGACCTTTTCGTCGAATTTCATAATCTTCTGCCCGTAAACGAAAGGCCCGCTCACACCGAAAAATACGAGGGTTTTTATATGGCAGACGAAATATCGGGCGGTGTAGAACAAGTCGTGGCAAAATATATCATACGAGACCACGATAAATCGAAATTTGAAGATAAAAAGCGGTATTTTAAGAAGATTTCCGGATTTTTGAACGACAAATACGGCGAAAATACTTTCGTTGCGGAGATAAAAGACAGTTATTATAATATGGCTGAAATAATTGCCGAAAATTATCATCTTATAGACAACGCCTTAAAGGCGTTCGAAGCGTCGGGCGTTAAACCGTTCGTCGTTCCGATAAGGGGCGGTACGGACGGCGCAAGATTGTCGTACGAAGGTTTGCCGTGCCCAAACCTTTCTACGGGCGGGTTTAATTTTCACGGCAGAAAAGAGTTTATCCCGTCGTTCGCTCTCGACAAAATGGTCGAAGTTATTCTGAACTTAATTAAAATTTACGCCGAATGACGGTCGGAGAAAAATTTTGCTTGAAAAAATAAAAACCCCGTCCGACGTAAAAAATTTGACGATACCCGAACTTGAAGAATTGTCGGCGGATATAAGAACCAAAATAATCGAAACGGTAAACGCGAACGGCGGACACCTGTCGTCTAATTTAGGCGCGGTCGATCTGACGGTCGCGCTTTATCACGTCTTTGATTTTCCGACGGACAAACTTATTTTCGACGTCGGGCATCAATGCTACGCCCATAAAATATTGAGCGGGCGCGGCGAGCAGATTTCCCGCATAAGACAATCCGACGGCGCGAGCGGTTTTCCAAGCGTTACCGAAAGCGTATACGACGCGTTCGGATCGGGGCACGCGGGCAATTCGGTCTCGGCGTGTCTCGGATACTGCGCCGCAAGAGACGCGAAAAAACAAAATTACGCCGTAGTAGACGTCGTCGGCGACGCGTCGCTGTTCAACGGAGAAAATCTCGAAGCGTTGACTTATAGCGACCGTAAACCCGACAAGATGATAATCATACTCAACGACAACGGAATGTCGATTTCGAGAAACAATAACGGAATGTATAAGTTTTTCTCGAAAATGCGGACGCGGAAAACTTACGGCAAGTTTATGAGTTTCGTCAATAAAACAATCGGCGGCTCGTTTATCGGCAGATGGCTTAAAAGAGTAAAAAATTCAATTAAAATCAGCATAAACAGCGTGACGGCGATAGAAGCGCTCGGGTTTAAGTACGTCGGTATATTCGACGGTAACGATATGAAAGAAGTCGTTAAAATACTCGAAAACGTCAAATATTCCGAAAAGCCGATACTGTTGCATTTAAGGACGAGAAAGGGTAAAGGAATGCCCGAAGCGGAGCAGAACGCGGAAATCTATCACGGAGTAGGTAAAAATCTCGATTTCGGTAAAAATACTTTTTCGGAATCCGCAGGCAGGATGTTGACCGACGTTGCCGCCAGGCGCGCGGACGTTACCGCGATTTGCGCGGGAATGAAAGAAGGAACGGGGCTTAGAGCGTTTGCCGAAAGTTATCCCGACAGGTTTTTCGACGTCGGGATAGCGGAAGAACACGCCGTTACGTTTGCGGCAGGGCAGGCTGCGGGCGGATTAAGACCGGTCGTGTGCGTTTATTCTACGTTTTTACAGCGCGCTTACGATCAGATAATGCAGGACGTTTGCGTACAAAATCTCCCCGTTGTATTTATGATAGACAGGGCTGGTGCGGTCGGTAACGACGGAGTTACTCATCAGGGACTTTTCGATCTCACTTATCTGCGGTCGATGCCCGGTATGTCTGTTTTCGCGCCGAAAGACGCGATTGAATTGCGAACGTTATTCGAGTACGCGCTAAAATTAAAAAAACCGTGCGCGATAAGGTATCCCAACGGCAAAAACGACGATTTTGCCGAACATACGGCGATAGACGAAGAATTTTTATGGGAACGGGAAGGCGACGTTTTAGATAACGTTATTCTTGCCGTCGGGCCGAGAGCGTTGAGAATAGCCCTTTCCGTCAAGGGGAAGTCGGCAAAGCCGGTATCCGTCGTAAACGCGAGATCGGTAAAGCCGCTCGATAAGAAGTTTCTCGACGAACTAAAAGGTAAAAACGTAATAACGATAGAAGAAAACGTCCTTTCCGGAGGGTTCGGCGCGGCTGTCGACGAATATTTGGCGAACGCGAATATCGATTGCAACGTTAAAAATTTTGCGTTCGGCGACGAGTACGTTGCGCACGCTTCCGTCGAAGAACAGTTTATAAAAGCGGGAATTACCGTCGAAACCGTAGCAAGCGCGTTAAGGTAAAGACGTTATAAGACGATTTTTTCGGGGGTTTTGTCTAAAACTCCCAAAATTTTTATTCCTATAAGACGATTTTTTCGGTTTTCGGTTGACTTTATATTTTTTATAGGTTACAATAATAAAGTATTAAACTATTTGTAAAAGCAATTTTTATTTTATAGATTACTACGAATATTTTATAAACGGGAGGCTATGTATGGCAAATACGTTAAACTCCCTGCTTTTGTTGTCGTCGCCGCTTGCGAGCGTTCTTCTCGCCGTCGGCGGGTTCGCTGTCGGCGTTATCGTCGCGGCGGTAATTTTTCTCGTTGTAAGAAAGGCGAAAGCCAAAACTTTGAACGATAAAATTCAAAAAATGTATTCCGACGCGGATCTCGATTGTAAAAAAATGAGAAAAGAAGCGGCGTTGGAGGCAAAAGAGCAGGATATCAAACTTCGTAACGATTTTGAACGCGATACGAAGGAAAAGCGAGTCGAACTCCAAAAAATGGAACAGAGACTCAACCAGAAAGACGAGTTACTTAATAAAAAAGACAGCAATCTTTTGAAAAAGAACGAAGAACTCGAACAGCAAAAACGCGAACTCGATAAAAAAATCGCGTCGATCAATCAAAAACAAGAAAAAATCGACAAGGAATTCGAGAGCGTGGTTGCTAAACTCGAAGAAATTTCGGGGCTTACGAAAGAAGAAGCAAAACAGCAGTTGTCGGAAAGTATTCTCGACGAAACCCGCAGAGAAGTCGCCGTTCAGGTAAGGGCGATGGAGCAGGAAGCGAAAGAAGACGCGGATAAAAAAGCGAAAGACGTTATAAGCCTTGCGATACAGCGTTGTTGTACGGATCACGCGTCCGAAATTACCGTGTCGGTAGTTCCGTTACCGAGCGACGATATGAAGGCGCGTATTATCGGCAGAGAGGGCAGAAATATCCGCGCGCTTGAAAACGCGACGGGTATAGAACTCGTAGTCGACGATACGCCCGAAGTCGTAATCGTTTCGGGTTTCGATCCGGTAAGAAGAGAAGTCGCGAGAATCGCGCTTGAAAAACTTATCGCGGACGGAAGAATTCATCCCGCAAGAATCGAAGAAACCGTTGAAAAAGTCAAAAAGGATCTTGACGTTCAGATTAAAGAAGCCGGGGAAGCGGCTATGTTCGAAGTCGGTTTGTTCGGTATTCATCCCGAACTTATTAAACTGCTCGGCAGGCTTAAATTCAGAACGAGTTACGGTCAGAACGTATTGCAGCACTCGCTTGAAGTCGCGCATCTTGCGGGGCTTATGGCGTCCGAACTCGGCGTTGACGTAAATCTTGCCAAGCGCGGCGGATTGTTGCACGATATCGGTAAAGCGGTCGATTTTGAAGTCGAAGGCACTCATATTCAAATCGGTACGGATCTCGCCAAAAAATATAAAGAAAGCAAGAACGTCGTAAACTGCATACAGGCGCATCACGGCGACGTAGAACCGAAGTGTATAGAAGCGGTGCTCGTTCAGGCGGCAGACGCCATTTCCGGCGCGAGACCTGGCGCGAGACGCGAGACCACGACGAATTACGTTAAACGTCTCGAACAACTCGAAACCATTTCGTCCGGGTTCAAGGGCGTCGAAAAGGCTTACGCCATTCAGGCGGGCAGAGAAGTCCGTGTAATCGTAAAGCCCGAACAGATCGACGACAGTCAGGCGTTGTTCCTTGCGAAGGATATCGCTAAAAAGATTGAAAGCGAAATGGAATATCCCGGTCAGATCAAGGTCAACGTCATCAGAGAATATCGCGCCGTTGACTACGCAAAATAATTTGTTTTATCTTACGCCGCGCCGACGATTCGTCTGCGCGGCGTATTGTTACTCGGTTTTGCATTGTGTTTTTTGCCTAGCCACAGGTAATTGCGTTTGAACCACGGTCTTGCGCTGTGTTTTTTGGCTAATACGGTGTTGCGCTCGTGGCTTATACTTGTGTATTAAGCCGCTCGCGCGCCTTGTCTTAACCTAAAAACACAACGCAAGACTTGCTTGCAACCAAAATGCCGCTATTTTCGATGATTTTTGACGAAGACGGCTTTGTTCGTACTTTGTGGTACGGGCGAAGTCGAATTTGGCAAAAAGCGCGTAAATATCGGGATTTTGGCGGGCTCAAACGCAATCACCTGTGGCTAACACCTTTACGGATATCTATCAACGCCGTGTTTTATTATGATAATTGACGGAATAACTGTAAAAATAGTAAGAAAAAGAATAAAAAACGCTTATATCCGTATTGCGGACGATTATTCTGCGGTAATTTCCGCGCCTTACGGAATATCGCAACAAACGCTTGAAAGGTTCTTTATCGAAAACGCCGACGGCGTCAGGCGCGCTATCGCGAAAAAAAAGAGCGTAGCGGGCGGAGACTATCTTGCCGACGGCTATTTATACGTTTTCGGTGTGAAAAAGCGATTTACCATAAGCGAAAGCAAAGATAATTCCGTAATCGAAACGGTTGACGGCGTCGTCGCGCGTTGCAGCGTGAAAGACAGAAAAAAATTAGACGCGCTCGTATCGGCATTTCTCAAACGTAAATTATCGGAACGGCTGAACAGGCTGATTGCGTTCTGGGAGAGTAAAACGGGGTTAAAATCGAGCGGTTACGCGATACGGCGAAGCGAGAGCAGATGGGGAAGTTGTAACTGTTCGACAAAAAAATTAAACTTTTCGCTATACCTTGCAAATATGCCCGTCGAGTGCGTATCGTACGTCGTTCTGCACGAATTGTGCCATACCCGTTACGCAAATCACGGCGAAGGGTTCAAGGCGACGTTAAGCGAATATTTGCCAGAATGGAAAGAAGTCAGAAGCCGACTTAACGGCGAATGTTCAAAAATGAAATTTTTAGCCGGGTGAAATTACGTTTGAACGCGCCGTAACGCAATTGTTTACGCGTTTATATAATTACGATTAAAAATAGTCGATAAATTCTTAAAATGCGGTCGCTTTTTGTTGACTTAAACCGAATATTAGTGTAGAATAAATACGCTGATTTCGTAGGGGAGTGGCTCAACGGTAGAGTAGCGGTCTCCAAAACCGTAGGTTGCGTGTTCGAATCGCGTCTCCCCTGCCAAGCGGTTGGTTTTTTTAATCTGCTTAAACGACGCGCCTTTTACGGCGCGTCGTTTATTTTGTCTAAAATCGTTAAACCCGCCAAAGTACCGTAATAATTCGCATATAGCAAAAACGACGCAACGAATTAAATCGTCGCGTCGTTTTTTTTGGTCGAGGTGACGGGACTTGAACCCACGACCTCTTGGTCCCGAACCAAGCGCGCTACCAAACTGCGCTACACCTCGAAACAGCCTTTGTATTATACAATATTAAAAAAAAATTATCAACTGTTTTAACCTTATTTTTCAAGTATAAAATAAATATTTTTAGTCGGAATATACTATTTATATGGGTAAAAAGATTGCCGATGGCGAGTCTGTGGCTAATATCGTTAAAAAAGTATTATCGTCGGTCGTTTTATCGATTCTTGGCGCAATTACGCTGATTTTCGGTGTTCTTTACGCGGACGTAACCAAAGTCGCGTTTATAAACGAACATAAATCTTTGATTATCGCGCTTTTAACGGTTATAACGGCGTTGATAACCGTCGTCGCCATTGTCCTTCAGGCGTACGATAAATATCTCGTTTATAAAATTACCGTAGTGACGCTTGCGATTATTTCGCTTTCGCTGATAGTTTTGTACGTCGTTAAAGTTACGGGTTTTCTGGATAATATCGACAGCGTGGACGATTTAAGGGCGTACGTCGCAAGTTACGGCAGATATACCGTTCCGATATTTATTATAATTCAATTTTTACAGGTAATTGCGCTTCCTATTCCGTCGCTTATAACGATCGGGGCAGGCGTCGCATTGTTCGGCGCGTTTTACGGTTCGCTGTATAGCATAATAGGTATTTTATCCGCGTCGATTCTGGCGTATTTTATCGGCAAATATCTCGGGTATAAGGTGGTAAGTTGGCTGATAGGCGAAAAAAGTTTGCAAAAAGGCTTGCAACTTATTAAAGGAAAGGATAAAATAGCATTGACGTTTATGTTTTTGTTTCCCTTTTTCCCCGACGACGTATTATGTTTCGTTGCGGGACTATCGTCCATGAGCGTCGGATACTATATCGTAATGATAACGTTGACGAGAGTTATAGGCGTAATACTTTCGTCGTATTCTCTCGGCGGAAAGATAATTCCGTTCAACACCTGGTGGGGCGTAACGCTGTGGATATTCTTTTTCGTAATAACTTGCGTTTTATGCGTTATCATCTACAAAAACGGCGATAAAATCGAATCTGAAATCAAAGACTTTTTCAAAAGAAAACGAAAGAATGGAAAGAACGATACTTCATATAGACTTAAATAATTTTTTCGCTTCGGTCGAATGTAAATACAATCCCGAATTGCTCGTCGGATATATGGCTGTAATAGGCAGCGTGGAAGACAGGCACGGCATAGTTCTGGCAAAAAATCAGGCGGCGAAGAAAAGGGGCGTAAAAACGGGTATGCCGATACGCGAAGCGGAAAAACTTTGCCCGGGTATTACGTTTGTCGAAGCCAATCACGAACGCTACTCTTACTGGAGCAAAAAAGCCAAAGCGTTATACAGGGAATATTCTGAAAAAATCGAGTCTTTCGGTATAGACGAAGCGTGGGTTGACGTGACGGATAACGACAAAGACGGCAAGACGATTGCGGATGAAATCCGCGAAAGGGTAAAAGAAGAACTCGGTCTTACGGTATCTATCGGCGTAAGTTTTAATAAGATATTCGCGAAACTCGGCAGCGATATGAAAAAACCCGACGGAACGACGGTTATTACCCGCGATAATTTTAAGCGGCTCGTATGGAAGTTACCGGCGCAGGAGTTGTTGTTCGTCGGGAAATCCACGCTTGAAAAGTTGAACAGAGTCGGGGTTTCCACCATAGGCGACCTTGCCGTGAGCGATTTTCGATATATATCCAAATATTTAGGAAAAATCGGAGAAAATTTATGGTTTTACGCCAACGGTCAAGACGATTCGCCGGTAAAAGCGCTCGATGACGACGACGAGATAAAATCGGTTGGCAACAGCGTGACGTGTTATCGCGATTTAACGACGCACGAAGACGTTGAAATTATGATTTCGTCTCTGTGCGAAAGCGTTTCCGCAAGGCTGATGAAGTACGACGTGGGTAAAGCGCGCAGTATTTCGGTCGGCGTAAGGGATTCGGATCTGAAATGGGTGGCAAAACAAACGCGGCTCGACAAGCCTTCCGCGCTTTCGGACGACTTTTATCTTTCCGCAATCGAATTGTTCAAAGAAGTCAGCGATCTGTCCGTTCCCGTAAGGAGTATATCGGTAGCCGTCTTCGATTTTACGTCGGACGATCAATCTTCGTTTTCGGACGGAGACAAACGCTACGATAAAAGACTGACGCTTATGAAAACCGTGGGAAAAATCAGAGAAAAATACGGCGCGGACGCGGTCCGCAGGGGATTATCTTTCAAAGACGAAAAATTAACCAAAGAAGGCGAGGGGCACGGCGGAAGTCTGCCGCTCGCAAGAAAATAGTATTTTAGCGAAAAATTTTAACGACTATTCGTTTGCGAATTTCGTCGTAAAGTGTTAAAATTTTACTATAAACTCACGCGGAGATTCATAATGGTAAACGGAAGACTCTTAACTGAAAAACTTATTGCTTACGCCAAGTCTTTCTTAAGTCTTGACGATCTTGACGTTATCTACGTCAGAAATACGCTTTTGGCGGAATTTAATCTCGACTCCGCATACGTCGGAGAAGCGGATACCGATTACGTTAAAGAGATGTCCGTACCCGACGTATTTTTTGACGAAATTAAAGACTACGCCTTAGAAAACGGCATCGCGGAAGACGAAGTGCAGGCGAACCTTTTCGCCGGATATATTTTCGGCTTGCTTACTCCGAAGCCGTCGACGGTAAATCAGACTTTCAATTATACGCGCGAAAAACTCGGCGCGCAGGAAGCGTGCAATTATCTTTATAAAATCAGCGTAATGAATTATTACGTTCAGAAAACCGCCATATCCCGCAATCTCGGCTGGACGTACAAAGACGGGGATAACGTTCTTGAAATTACGATAAATTTAAGTAAGCCCGAAAAGGATAATAAGGAAATAGCGAAATTACTTAACGCGCCGAAGCAGACCGATAAATATCCCGCGTGCGCGCTCTGTAAAGAAAACGAAGGTTATCTCGGAAACTACAATCATCCGCCGCGCGCAAATTTGCGTACCGTCACGTTGACGCTCGGCGGCGAAACCTGGCAAATGCAGTATTCGCCGTACGCGTATTTTAACGAGCATTGCATAGTTTTTAATTCTAAACACGTCCCCATGCGTATGACTCGCGGTACGATAAACAATTTGCTTGATTTTATAGATCTTTTCCCGAATTATTTTATCGGCAGCAATTCGGATCTTCCGATAGTCGGCGGCTCGATACTCAACCACGAGCATTATCAGGGCGGAAAACACGAAATGCCTATGCACAAAGCGAAGTCGTTGTATAAACTGACCGCCGAAAAATATCCCGATATAGAAGTTTCGGTAATCGATTGGTATAATACGGCGATAAGAATGACGGGGTATAACCGCAACACGATATGCGAACTCGGCGGAGATATAGTCGAAGGGTGGAAGAAATATTCGGACGAAAAGGTCGGTATCGTCAATTCCGAAGAAGAGAGACATAATACCTGTACTCCGCTCGCGCGGCTTTTGCCCGACGGTAAGTATTGCCTTGAAATCATACTGCGCAATAACGTAACTACCGACGAATATCCCGACGGCGTGTTCCACGCTCATCCCGAATATCATAATATAAAGAAAGAAGGGATCGGTATCATCGAAGCGGTAGGGCTGTATATATTACCCGGAAGACTTAAAAGACAAATCGAAGAAATATCGTACGTTCTTACGGGTGAAAAAGATTTTTCGTACGACGACGTAGAACCGAGCGATTCTCTTTACGTTCACAGGGATATGATAAAGCGTCTGAAAGAAGAAAATCCTAACGTTACGGAAAAAGCCGAAGCCGAAAAAATCGTAAAACGGTATATAGACGAAACGTGCGTAAAGATACTTGAAAACACGGCGGTATTCAAAAAAGACGAGCAGGGCTCGCTTGCTCTCCGCAGGTTTTTAAGTACGGTCGGGATTAAATGAAATAAAATATAAATTATTTATAAAAGGCGTAAAAAATATACGCCTTTTTTCTTGCAAAAAAAATCGTTCTTGTATATAATATTGATTGACAATTATTATTAAACTACTACTATGGAGGAGTTTATGGATAAAATCGAACTGCTTAAATCGCGTAGGTCGGCTTTGCTCGATTGCGGTCGCGATATCAGAGAGAAAATCTCGGCTATAACCGACGAAAACAGTTTCGTCGAGTTGGACGCTTACAGTTTTTCTCACAACGATTTTTACGGCGAAGACGCTCAGGGCGAGGGCGTCGTTACGGGTTACGCGACGATCGACGGAACGTCGGTGTGCGTAATCGCGCAGAACGTTAAAGTCTTATCCGGCGGAATCAGTAACGCGAATTGCCGTAAGATAAGAAAGTGTCTCGATAAGGCGTACGAGACGGAATCTCCCGTCGTATACCTTTTCGATTCTCTGGGCGTACGGGTAGGCGAAGGCGTGAACGTACTCGAAGGCGTTGCGGAAGTGCTTTCCGCTTCGGCGGACCTTAAAGGCGTAGTTCCGCAGTTTTCCGTCGTTGTCGGAAAACTTTACGGCTCGTTTGCCGTACTTGCGGCAGGCGCGGATTACAACTTTATGCTTGAAGAGTCGCGCGTCGCATACGCAAGTCCGCTCGTTCTTTCCGCAAAGGCGGGTAAAAATTTATCCGATGCAGACGTTGCGGGGGTAAAGGCGTCGGTCAAAAATTCTATGGCGACCTTCGTCGTCAAAGACCTTGCGGAAGTTAAATCGACCATTTGCGACGTATTATCGGTTTTACCCGAATATTCGGGCGACGTAACGGATACCGACGACGATTTTAACCGCGTTAGCGAAAAACTTAACGAGTCCGCTTGCGCGAAATGCGTTATCGAAGCGGTTTTCGACGGCGGCAAGATGATAGAACTTAACAAAGATTATTGCCCGGAAGTATGCACCGGTATCGGCAGAATAGGCGGAATGAGCGTTGCCGCACTCGTATTCATGGGCGGCGAAGACGGTGTCGAACTGACTTGCGAAAACGTCGACAAGATAAGCGATTTCGTAGCGTACGCGAACAGAAACGGGCTTCCGCTCGTAACTTTCGTCAACACGCTCGGAATTAAAACCGATCTTGCGACGAGTAATACTACTGTTCTTAAAAAGATTTATCTGCTTACCGAAATACTTAACGGCGCGAAACGTCTTTCGGTGATATACGGTAAGGCGATAGGTCTCGGATATACTCTTTTTGCCGCAAAGTCGCTCGGCGTCAGTTATTCTTACGCTTTTGCCGATGCGAAGATAGGCTTGTTCGACGGCGCGGCTTCGGCGGTTGCTTTCGGAGAAGTGAGAGAAGACAAACTTGCCGAACTCGAAGAAAGATATTCCGACGATAACGCAGATCCGATAAACGCTGCGAAAAACGGTTATATCGATAACGTTATCGAGCCGCAATTCGTCCGCGCTTACGTTATATCCGCGTTGCAGACGGTCGTGAGGTAAAACGAATGCTGAACAATTTGTTGGAAGAAGTCGGTAAACTCGGTATGGGTAAGTTGCCGACGGGGCTTTTTACGTTTTTGCTCGGCATAGTAGTTACGTTTTTAGGAATGACGCTTCTCGTATTATGCGTTGCGGGCGTAGGTAAAATCCTTTCCGTAAAAGACGAGAAAAAGGCGAAAACGCCCGTTACGATACCGCTCGTCGACGACGAACGTCCGGTCGTAACCGCGGGCGACGATGATATTCCGGAAGACGTAAAAGTTGCCATTATTGCGGCGATTTCCGCTTATTACGACGCGAAACCCGCGTCTGCAAACGAATTCGTAGTCAAAAAAATCAAAAGAATTAAATAAGGGGAATCCCTTTTCTTAAAATTTTAAGGAGATAAAATATTATGCGTAATTTTGTAGTAACCATTGACGGTAAACAATATCAGGTCGGCGTTGAAGAAGTCGGCGCGGGCGTATCTGCGCCCGCCACGCCGGTAGTAAGCGAAATCAAACCCGTTGCTCCCGCGCCTAAAGCGGCTGCGGCAGCCCCTGCGGCGGTTGCTAACGGAACTAAGGTAAACGCGCCTATGCCCGGACTTATAAAGGCTTTGTCTCTCGAAGAAGGCGCGTCCGTTAAGAAGGGCGACGTTATACTCGTTCTCGAAGCGATGAAAATGGATAACGATATTACCGCGCCTTGCGACGGGCGTATTTCTTATAAGGTAACTAAGGGCGCAAACGTCGATACCGGCGCACTTATGGCGGTAATAGGTTAAAGAAAATGAACGTTTTGACTTTACTTTGCGACGGAATGGGTAAAAGCATTCTCAACTCGCTTGAAAACTTGTGGGAAAGTACGGGTATTCACGATCTCGTAGCGAATTTTACCACTTACGGTTGGCAAAATCTCGTTATGGTGTTGATAGCCTGCATACTTTTCTATCTTGCTATCGTCAAGAAGTTCGAGCCGTTATTGCTTTTACCGATAGCGTTCGGCATGTTTATAGTAAATATTCCGGGCGTATATCACGTTTTGTTCGGTATGAAAGGTTACGTTATAACCGAAACGGCGACGAATAACGAAGTCGCGCGCGGAACCATCGAAGAGTTGAAAGCTTTGTTCGACGCGGACTTATTCCGTGATTTGTCGGACGCGAAAGCGTTGGAAAAAATTACCGAACTCGTTAAAGATGGATGTTTGGTAAACGGCAGGGCGTACACCGCTATGACGATTTCGTCGGAGCAGGTTATAAGAGATTTCGGGCTGTTCTACTACATATATAAAGGCGTAGACTGGGTAATATTCCCCCCGATCATATTCCTTGGTATAGGTGCGATGACGGACTTCGGTCCGCTGATAGCGAACCCGAAGAGTATGATAATCGGCGCGGCGGCGCAAATAGGTATATTCGTAACGTTTTTCGTCGCGCTTTGCCTGTTGGGCTTTACGGAAGCCGAAGCCGGCGCGATAGCGATTATCGGCGGCGCGGACGGTCCTACCGCTATTTACGTTACCAAAAAACTTGCGGAGCATCTTTTGCCCGCGATAGCGATTTCCGCCTATTCTTATATGGCGTTGATACCCATTATCCAAAAACCGATAATGAGAGTGTTGACGACTAAGGAAGAGCGCAAGATTAAAATGAAGCAACTCCGCAAGGTAAGCAAATTCGAGAAAATCGCGTTTCCGATACTCGTTTCGTTTATCGTGGGAATATTGCTTCCCGACGCGATGCCGTTACTCGGTATGCTTATGTTGGGTAACTTGCTTAAAGAGTCGGGCGTATGCGGAAGACTTGTGGATACTGCTCAGAACGGGCTTATGAACACCGTTACCATATTCCTTGGCGTTATGGTCGGTTCTAAGGCAACGGGCGCGCTGTTCCTGTCTTTACAGACTCTCGGCATAATCTGTCTCGGATTGATAGCGTTCTGTATGGGTACGGTCGGCGGATTGCTTGCCGCTAAACTTATGTGCAAATTAACGCACGGACAAATCAACCCGCTTATAGGCTCGGCAGGTGTTTCGGCCGTTCCGATGGCGGCGAGAATTTCGCAAGACGTGGGCAGGGAAGCCGATCCCGATAACCACTTGCTTATGCACGCAATGGGCCCGAACGTCGCAGGCGTTATAGGCTCGGCGATAGCCGCGGGCGTTTTACTTGCCCTGTTCGGCTGATTTTAAGGAGATAACGATATGTCAAAAGTAATGATAACCGATACTATTTTAAGAGACGCGCATCAGTCGCAGGCGGCAACGAGAATGACTCTCGATCAGATGCTGCCCGCGCTCGATCAACTTGACGATATAGGGTATTATTCGTTAGAAGCTTGGGGCGGCGCGACGTTCGATTCCTGTATGAGATTTTTGAACGAAGATCCTTGGGAAAGATTGCGCGTGCTTAAAAGCCATCTTAAAAAGACGCCCATTCAAATGCTTTTACGCGGACAAAACCTGCTCGGATATAAACATTATCCCGACGACGTGGTAGAAAAGTTCGTAAAGGCGTGCATCGATAACGGCGTTACCGTTATAAGGGTTTTCGACGCGCTTAACGACGTAAGAAACCTTGAAACCGCTATGAAGGCGATTAAGAAATACGGCGGAGTATGCGAGGCGACTATTTGCTATACGACCAGCCCCGTACACACCAACGAATATTTTATAAAACTTGCCAAAACGCTCGAAGATATGGGCGCAGACAATATCTGTATCAAAGATATGGCGAACTTACTGCTTCCGTATACCGCATACGATCTCGTTAAGGGCATTAAATCGGTATTGAAGCCCGCTACGAAAGTGCATTTACACACCCATAATACGACGGGAACGGGCGATATGATAAACCTTAAAGCGATCGAAGCGGGTTGCGACATAGTAGACACCGCGCTTTCCGCGCTCGGAAACGGTACTTCTCAGCCTGCAACCGAGCCGCTCGTCGCGACGCTTCGCGGAACGGAATACGACACGGGGTTAGACCTTTCAAAACTTATACCGATAAACAACCACTTCAAGAAGGTTGCCGACGAACTCGAAAAGAGCGGCGCGCTTAATCCCAACGTAAGAAAAATCAACGTGAACACGCTTATTTATCAAGTTCCGGGCGGTATGCTTTCAAACCTGATGAATCAGCTTAAAAAGCAGGGTAAACTCGACAAACTCGACGAAGTTCTTGCCGAAGTGCCGAACGTAAGAAAAGATTGCGGTTATCCGCCGCTCGTTACTCCGTCGAGCCAGATCGTCGGAACGCAAGCCGTTCTCAACGTGCTTTCGGGCGAAAGATATAAAATGGTCACGAAGGAGTTTAAGAATTTACTTAAAGGCGAATACGGTAAATTACCTGCCGAACCCGACAAAGAAGTGCTTAAAAAGGTCGTCGGAGACGAAGAAGTCATCACTTGTCGTCCTGCGGACCTGCTTAAACCCGAGTACGATAAATACAAAGCCGAAATGCAGGAATATTATACGCAGGAAGAAGACGTACTTTCTTACGCCTTGTTCCCCGAAGTCGCAGTCAACTTCTTTAAGTGGCGCGCGGCAAAAAATCACGCCGTAGATAAAGATATGGCTGAGAACAAAGACGGGGTTTATCCCGTATGAGAATATTAGTCGCTAACGACGACGGGATACAGAGCGAAGGAATTAAAACCCTTGCCGAAGTATTGTCGGAGAATCATAAAGTGACGATAGTTGCGCCGGACGGTAACCGTTCGGCATTTTCTCATTCGTTGACGATTTCCAGAAATCTTACCTTTCGCGAAGTCAGAATTTCCGACAGGTTCGATTCGTATTCGGTCAGCGGAACGCCGGCAGATTGCGTTAAATTCGCTCTGCATTATTTTGCCGACGAAAAATTCGACATGGTATGCTCGGGCATAAATATGGGTAATAATCTCGGCAGCGATATAATGTATTCCGGTACGGTTGCGGCGGCTGTCGAAGCGAATTTTTTAGGTTTGAGATCTATCGCGTTCTCCAATACGGGCAGGGAAAACTTTAATTTTTCGGCAAACGCCGAAGTGATTGCTTCGGTTTTCGATAAACTCGTAAACATTTCTTCTGACAAATACGCTTTGAACGTAAATATGCCGAACGATAAACCGAAAGGCATAAGGTTTGCCCCCATCGGCGTTCAGAAATATTCCGATTCATACGTCAAGAACGACGACGGTACTTACAGACTTGTCGGCGAGCCTACCGCTATCGATCAGAACGGCGATTGCGACGTCGAATTGTCGCGCAAGGGATTCGTTACCGTAACCCCCGTTTCGTACGACAGAACGGACTATGCCGCCATCAATAAATTTAAGGGTATTACGTTGTGAAACGCACGGTAGTCGTGGGCGCGGGACCTGCCGGGCTTATATCTGCTTATTTTCGGGCTGTAAGGGGCGAAAAAGTTTTCCTTATAGAAAAGAACGAAAAAGCGGGTAAAAAACTATATATTACGGGTAAAGGGCGTTGCAACGTTACGAACGATTGCGACGAAAACACCTTTCTTGAAAACGTAGTAACGAACGGGCGGTTTATGCGCGGTTCCATATATAAATTTCCGCCGTCTGCCGTCATCGAATTTCTAAGTAAAAAAACTCCGCTCAAAACCGAAAGGGGAAACAGGGTGTTTCCCGAAAGCGATAAAGCGAGCGATATAACCGCCGCTTTGCAAAATTATTGTATCGGGGCGGGCGTGGTTTTTAAGTTTAACGAACGCGTAATATCGATTGCGTGCCGCGCCGATAACGCAAAACTCGTAAAAACGGACGCCGACGAATACGTTTGCGACGACGTCATAATCTGCACGGGCGGTATGAGTTATCCTTCGACCGGCTCAACGGGCGACGGATACGTTTTTGCAAAGGCGTTCGGGCATAAAATCATAACCCCTAAATCTGCGTTATGCGGCTTTAATCTGAAAGGCGACTTTTATAAAAAATTACAGGGATTATCGTTAAAAAACGTAGGTTTTACAGCCAAAGTCGGCTGTAAAACAGTCTATGAAGATTTCGGCGAATGTCTCTTTACGCATTTCGGAATTTCCGGCCCGATAGTTATTTCGGCGTCGAGTTATCTGAATAAATTAAATTTGAACGACGTTACGTTTTCGCTCGATTTCAAGCCTGCGCTTTCCGTCGAAACCTTGGATGACAGAATCCTTCGCGATTTTGCAAAGTATAAAGGCAAATCTCTTGAAAATTCGCTTTCGGATTTATTACTTCGTTCGCTTATACCGGAAGTTTTGCAAAGCGCGGGGCTGAAAGGGGACATTAAGACTTCCGAACTTAAAAAATCGGACAGGCAAAAACTCGTTAAGATTATTAAAAACTTTGAGTTTTATCCGTCGAGCCTTCGTTCTCTCGAAGAATCTATCGTTACGAGCGGCGGGGTGGACGTAAAAACGGTTAATCCGTCGACAATGGAAAGCAAACTTATAAAAGGCGTGTATTTTGCCGGAGAAGTGCTTGACGTCGACGCGCTTACGGGCGGATTTAACATTACGGTCGCGCTTGCCACGGGCTACGCGGCGGGAAACGCTAAAATAAAGGAAGAACTATGATAAACATTGCGTTGGACGGACCTGCCGGCAGCGGTAAAAGCACGGTAGCGAAAGAACTTGCGAAAAAACTCGATATTCTCTATCTCGATACGGGCGCGATGTATCGCGCTTGCGCGCTGAAATGTTTAAGGCTCGGCGTGCCGGTCGACGACGAAAGCAGAGTTAAGCCGATTATCGACGATATAGATCTCGAAATCAGGTATCTGAACGGCGGTCAGGTTACCGTTCTTGACGGCGAAGACGTGTCTTTGGCGATAAGAAAACCCGAAATTTCGATGCTTGCTTCTACGGTTTCCGCGCATAAAGCGGTACGACTTAAAATGGTCGAACTGCAAAGAAAAATCGCTGCGGGAACGGATTGCGTGCTTGACGGCAGAGAAATCGGCACGTTCGTATTGCCGCGCGCCGAGTATAAATTCTTTTTAACCGCAACGCCCGAAGTTCGCGCTCAAAGACGATATAAAGAACTTACCGCAAGGGGAGAGAAGGTCGATTACGACGCGCTGCTCGAAGAAATAAAACTGCGTGATTATAACGACAGCCACCGCGAATTCGCTCCGCTTAAAAAGGCGGACGACGCCGTTTTAATAGATACTTCGAATATGTCCGTAAGCGACGTCGTATCCGTCGTTATAAAGGCGGTCAAGGGGTAAAATATGTGGTACAGGCTAATCAGGTTTCTCGTATTGCCGTGGTTCAAACTGTTATATATGCCCAAAATCAAGGGCAAAGAGAATATTCCTAAGGATGGCAACTATATAATCGTATGTAACCATTTCGGAAAGGCAGATCCGATAGTTATTCTTTCGATGTATAAACAGAAAACCTATTTTCTTGCGAAAAAGGAATGGTTTTCGAACAAAATCAAATCGGCGTTCTTTACCGAAATGGGCGCGATACCCGTCGATAGAGAAAAGGCGGATTTCAACTCGATAAAAAAGTGTCTTACCGTTTTGAGACGGGGAGATATTCTTACGGTGTTTCCGGAAGGCACTCGTAACAGAAAAAACGACGAACTTCAACCCCTGAAAGGCGGCGCGGGAATGCTTGCGTTTACCGCAAAAGTGCCCGTTTTGCCTATCGCCCTGAAAAAGAAATTCAGAGCGTTTCGTAAAAACGAACTGTATATCGGTAAACCCTTCGATTACTCCGATTATTACGGGGAAAAATACAATTCGTCGCTCGACGCCGTTTTAACTGAGCGAATGCGCGAACGGCTGCAAGGCGTCGTAGATTTGGCGCAAGGTAAGGGTTTGGAGTCGTAATGGAAGTAATAATCGCTAAAAACAGCGGGTTTTGTCCGGGTGTAAAACGCGCCGTAGACACCGCAAAAGAAATTTACGGCGAAAACGTCGGTATTCTCGGCGAGATTATTCACAACGAAACGGTCGTTGCCGAAATAAGCGCGTCGGGTACGAAGACCGTCGATAATTTAGACGAATTTAGCGGGGATACGTTAATAATACGTTCTCACGGCGTTGGTAAAACGGTATTCGAAGATGCCGAGCGTCGCGGAATAAAGGTTATAAACCGTACTTGCCCCTTCGTTATGAAAACCCAGAAAATCGTAGAAGAGTATTCTTCAAAGGGTTACAGAATAATTATCGCGGGCGAAAAAAAACATCCCGAAGTCGTAGGTCTCGTCGGTTGGTGTAAGGGCGGCAAAGCGGACGTCGTTGACGACGATTTCGAGCGGTTATCCGTCTCGGACGAAGATAAAATATGTCTCGTTGCCCAAACCACCTATTCTACCGACAAATTTGAAAAAATTTTAGCCTTTTTTAGCAAAAAACGCATTAAAACGCTTGAAGTTTTTTCAACAATTTGCTATACTACGAGAGAGCGTCAGGAAGAGGCTGAACTGTTATCGCGAAGTTGCGACGCAATGGTCGTTATAGGCGGCAAATGCAGCAGCAACACGAAGAAGTTGGCGGGCGTGTGTCGCAGAAACTGCAAGACGGTTTTTTTCGTTTCAAATCCCGACGAACTCGATTATAATAATTTGGTAAAATTCAAAAAGGTAGGTATTGTTGCGGGGGCGTCTACGCCGATCGAACAATCAATGGAGGTTTTCTTAAAGATGGAAAGTACAGAAGTTAAAAACTCGAATGCTATGGAAGAAGCAATGACCGCTATGAGCGACGAACAGTTAAAGTTCAGAAAAGGTCAGAAAGTCGTTGCTACGATATCGTCCGCGACCGACGACGGTCTTATGTTGTATATCAACAACACGAAGAAGGAAATATTACTTCCTAAGGACGAAATAGATTGCGAGAACTACGACAAAGCGGAATTCGCCCAAAAGGTCGGCGATGAAATCGAAGTGATGATCGTAGGGCTTAACCCCGTTGCATTGTCTCAGAAGGCTATAGCCGCGCAAAAGGAAGAAGAAGAACTTATCGCCAAGATTCAGGCGGGCGAAGTTTTCACCGTAACTTGTACCGGTTTCAATAAAGGCGGACTTACCGCAAAATTCCATTCTTACGATATATTCGTACCGTCTTCTCAAATCAGAATCGGCTTTGTAAAAGATCTTGAAAAATTCGTAGGCAAGACCTTGAAACTTAAAGCCGAAAAGATCGAGAATACCGGCAGAAAGAAACAGATAGTCGGCTCGCAGAGAGTTATACTCGAAGCGGAAAGGGCAGAAAGAGACGCCGCTCGTAAGGCGAAAGAAGACGAATTTTTCGCTAACGTTCACGAAGGCGACGTGGTAACCGGTACGGTCGTAAGATTTGCCGCTTTCGGCGCGTTCGTAGACGTAAACGGTTTCGATTGCCTTGCTCACATCTCCGATTTAAGTTGGACGAACGCCAAGACTCCTGCGGACGTTCTCGAACTCAACAAATCTTACGAATTCAAAGTTCTTAAATGCGATCAGGAAACCAAGAAGGTTTCGCTCGGATATAAGCAACTTCAACCCAAGCCCTGGCAACTTGCCGGCGATAAATACGCTATCGGCGAAGTCGTTAAAGGTAAGGTCGTCAGAATCGTAAGTTTCGGCGCGTTCGTCGAAGTTGAAAAGGGAATAGACGGTCTCGTACACGTTTCTCAGATTTCGCACGAATGGCTTGAGAATCCCACCTCCATTCTTAAAGTCGGCGACGAAGTCGAAGCGAAAATACTCGATATAGACGTTGATAAAGAAAAGATGACGCTTTCTATCAAGGCTCTTACTCCCGCTCCCGAAAGACCGAAGAGAGAAGACGCAGAAGGCGAAAATAAGAGAGAAAGAAAGCCCAGAAGAGACAGAGTCGAAGCGAACGACGACGAACCCAGAGAATGGTCCGAAGGCGGCGTAGACGGCATTTCGCTCGGCGATCTTATCAATAAATAATAACTGATTGAACGTACAAAAACCGACGGTTAATACCGTCGGTTTTTTCGCGCAATAAATAATAGCGATTTGATTTTTACAGGCGCGAGTAAACGCCTTAACGTTGAGTAATAATTACGGCTGTCGGCGATTTTCGTTTAGAACGATAATCGTCGACAGCCGTTAAAAGGTCAATTATTTGCCACAGGGCGTTTCTTTTTGGGTTTTGTCGTGTATTCGATGAGTTTGGTAAGACCTTTGCCGAGTAAGACGTCAATGAACACGAGCGAGACGAGAACGGCGATATTGCCCCAGTAAATCCTTAAATCGAATAGTAAAGACGGCATATTCATAAAACTCATCAGCCACGCGCTGCACATAAATATCAGCGATACGGCGGTAATGACGGATACAAGCACGGAACGATATAAGTTATACGGCTTACTGATTATGTGTAGGTTTGCAATGCCGCCGAGCGTAAGCGCGGCTACGTTGAGCGTGTCTTTCATTTTACCTATTTCGGGCAGTCCGTTGCCGTAACAATAGGTGCAGATAAGTTCTACGATCATTACGTTGAATATCAGTATACACGCGCCCGGTATTGCGTGGGAGAACAGGTACGCCACGAATTTACCGTTGACCTTGTTATGGTTTGCTTGCATCGATAAGAAGAACGAGCCTATACCTATTACCATCACTTCAAGTAACATCATCATCTGGCTGTCGAACGGGAAGACTGCTTTTCGCATAATCGAAATTATCGCGAAAACCATCGTAAACAACGTTTTCATCAGGAAGAGAGAAGAAGATTTTTCAATATTATTGATAACTCGTCTTCCTTCCGCTACGACGTGCGGCATAGAGTTGAAGTTGTTGTCCATTAAAACGATATGCGCAATGTTTTTAGTGGCGTCGCTGCCGGCGGCAACGGTTATGGAACAATCCGACTCTTTCATTGCGAGTATGTCGTTTACGCCGTCGCCGGTCATAGCGACCGTATGCCCCGCATTTTTTAATGCTTTTACGAGTATTGCCTTCTGCTCGGGCGTTACTCGCCCGAATACGTTATACTTTGTGGCGCAGGCAATAACGTCCGCTTCGTTCATTCCTTCAAGGCTGACGTATTTTTCCGCGCCTTCCACGCCTGCGCGTTTCGCAACTTCGGAAACGGTTACGGGGTTGTCGCCGGAAATAACTTTAACGTTTACTTCGTTCTTTTTGAACCAGTCGATTGTTCTTATCGCGTCGCGACGAATGTTGTCGGTTAAGGTTATAATCGCGAAAGGTCGCATATCGAAGGGCAGTTGATCGCCGATTATGGGTTTATCCGATTGAGCGAGTAAGAGTACGCGTTGTCCCATAGAAGCGTAATGTTTAATCTGATTGGCTACGCCGCGCGGTATCGCGCTTTTATCGAGTATAAATTCCGGCGCGCCGAGCGCAAACGTTCCTATCGACGTTAATTTATCCGTAAACGACACGGCTGAATATTTTCTTGCCGACGAAAAGGGTACGATTTTACTCGCTACGAGTTTTCTTTCCGAGCCGAAATACGCGCGCAGCGCGGTTGACGTCTGGTTGTTGTCGTCGAGCGCGTATTGCATAGAAGATATAATATCGTTAATAGAATATTTGTAATTCCCGTTAAACAGAACGCAATTTGCAACGCGCATTCTGCCGTCGGTAATAGTTCCCGTTTTGTCGAGACATAGAACGTCTACTCTTGCCAGCATTTCGAGCGCGTACATATCCTGTACGGACGTGTTCTTTTTGGAAAGTCTGATTACGCCGACTGCCAATGCAAGGGTGGTTAAAAGAAACATTCCGGCCGGAATCATACCGAGAACGACCGAAGTCGTACGCTTTACCGTTTCGACCGTGCCGAGTTGGGTAAGTTTTCCGCCGACAGCGTACGCGGTATCGCCGCTGTTGATTAACACGGCTCTGTTGGTAAGCAGTACGCCGATGCTTATAGGTACTATCAATACGCCTATGCAACGGATAATCCATTGCAGGGTGGTCATAAGTTCGGAAGCGGGTTTTTTGAATTTTTTTGCCCTTGCGGAGAGCCTTTGTATATACCGTTCTTCTCCGACCTTATCCGCTACGGCGGTTGCCGCGCCGCTTACGACGAAACTTCCCGCAAGAATTTTATCGCCTTTTTTCTTTTTTACGGGTACGCTTTCGCCGGTCAGCATCGACTCGTTTACTTCGATTGCGCCCGAAAGAAGAGTTCCGTCAATAGAAATCTGATTACCCGTCGAGTACTTGACGACGTCGTCTAAAACTATATCGGTTACGGAAATGTCGACCGATTGACCGTTACGCACGACGTGCGCGATAGGTTCGTTCAGTATCGACAGTTTTTCTATCGTCTTTTTAGCCCTGACTTCCTGAATTATCCCTATGCCGAGATTTGCAGCGTAAATGATTATGAAAGTGAAGTTGAATATTCCTACTTTTTCTTCCGGAGTCTGCGCCTGAGAATTTACAAATAACAAAGCGGCGAGACATATTACGCACAGAAGGTTAAAAAACGTAAACAGGTTAGAGCAGATGATTTTACCGAACGACTTCGAGTATTGCTTGCCCTTAAAGTTACATTGTAACTGTTCCTGACGTTTAAGAACCTGCTCGGTGGTCAAACCTTTCTCGGGCGAGACCTTAAATCTGTCTTCCGGCGATACTTCTATCGGTTTTTTGTTGTTTTTTTTCTTCTTTTCTTTCTTTACCGTGTGTGGCGTGAGAAATTCGTCTATTTTAGAATCGAGATCGTAAGCGTCTCGTTTTTGTTCGGGCATATATTCGTCTCCTATAATAATGATTATAGCATATTATTCGTTTTATTACAAGATAATAAAAGGCTATACCGCTTAAAAATTTTATCAGAAGCCCTTTGGATGCGTTTTCGCCAAAAAGCCACGATTAAATTGCGTATTATATTGACATTTTCGGCTATATAATGTATACTTTTCATATATTAGACGGTCGTTTTAGCGGAGACCGGTTTGGTAATAAAGGAAGGATTATGAATAACAAATTTTTAGAAAAATACGCCGAACTTGCGATAAAGGTCGGCGTCAATCTGCAAAAGGGCGAAATGCTCGTTATAAACGCGCCGGTAACCGCGGCGAAATTCGTTGAAATTTTAACTAAACGCGCTTATAAATGCGGCGCAAGGAACGTCGAGATTCAATGGGGCGACGAAGCGATAAGCAAACTCGGTTTCAAATATCGTTCCAAAAAAGAACTCGGTAAAGTGCCTGAATGGATAAAACGGCGCAGCGACTACTATATCGACGAAAAAATAGCCTATCTTAACGTTTTTTCCGAAAACCCCGAAGCGTTGAAAGGCGTTAATCCCGAAAAAGTTGCGATCTTTCGCAGAGCAAGGGGAATGGCGTTGGAAAGATTCAGAGATTATACCGGTTCTAACAAACTTCGCTGGTGCATAATTGCATATCCGAATAAGGCTTGGGCTAAAAAGATGTTCCCCGAACTTTCGGCTTCCGCCGCTCTTGAAAAACAATGGGAATATATAGCAAAAACCGTAAGGCTCGACGAAGACGACGCCGTGAAGGCGTGGCAAGAACATCAGAATCGCATAGTTAAAAGGTGCGAAGCGTTGAACAAAGCCGAAATCAAGTCGTTTACTTATAAAAACTCGCTCGGAACGAACGTTACGGTAGGTATGCCCGCAGGATATATTTTCTGCGGCGGGGCAGAGAAAGGCGAACTTGACGGCGTGTATTTTACCGCTAACATGCCGACGGAAGAAGTGTTTTCCTGTCTGGATAAAAATTCCGTCAACGGTAAAATCGTCGCTTCGATGCCGCTGTGCAGAAACGGTCAGATTATTGACGGGTTCTGGTTTGAATTCAAGGACGGTAAAATCGTAAACTTCGGAGCGGAACAGGGCTACGATAATCTTAAAACGATTATCGAAACCGACGAAGGTTCGAGATATTTAGGCGAAATCGCGCTCGTCGGATATAATTCTCCTATCAGAAATCTTGAAACAATGTTTTACGAAACGCTTTTCGACGAAAACGCAAGTTGTCACTTCGCGATAGGGGATTGCTATCCGACCTGTCTCGTCGGCGGCGGCGAGATGACGAATGAAGAACTTGCCGAACACGGGTTGAATACGTCTATCGAACACGTTGATTTTATGGTGGGAACGAAAGACCTTGAAATTACCGCCGAAACTTCGGGCGGGGAAGAGATAAAAATATTTGAAAACGGAGAGTGGGTGATCTGATGAAAAAAGACGACGAACGTTTGATGGAAAACGGCGGCGAAGAAAAGGATTACAAAGCCGAAAAGAAAAGCGAAGTAATCGAACACGTTATAATTCTCGCGTTATCCGTAGTATTGTTTTTTGTCGGCGCGCTGCTTAAAAACGAAACCGCGCAACGCTGGCTGTATACGTTTTCTTTTGTGACGGCAGGCTATGAAGTTCTATATTCGGCAATCGTAAAACTTTCCAAAAAAGAAGTAATTATCGAAGAAATTGCAGTTGTGCTGTCATTGCTCGTATTGCTTTACGACGGTTACGGAGAGTGTTCGTGCATAATCGCTATTATCTATTCCGCAATCGCGCTTTATCAAAAGATTTTCGCGTATATAGCGATAGCGAGATCGGAAAACGTTTCTTTCGCGGCAGACTGCGAGACCGACGAAGAGATTAAGAAATATCTCAGATTAAGGTCTGAAAATCTGAAATTATTCGCAGACGAACAAGACTGTTCGAAGCCCGAAGAAAAAAGGTTTAAGATTGTATGCGGCATCGTAGGTATCGCGCTCGGTTTGCTGGTCGCGTTCGTACCGCCCATATTTATAAAAGGCGATTACGGAACGCTTCTTACCGATAAGTGGCTTGCGTGCGGCGCGATTTTAATCGCTTTATGGCAACTTTCTGCATTGTTTGCATCGCGATTCGCGTGTTATTTGTCTGCAACGGTTGCGGGGGACGGGCGCGGAATAATTTTCGGCTCTTTTAACGCCGTCGATTGCGTTGCGGATAAAAACGAAGTCGTTTTCGATTGTTCGGGCGTTATTACGGAAAAAGACGTTAAAATTCTGTCGGTAGAATCTCAAAATATTGCCGGAACGCTTTCGATCGCAATTGAAGCCGAAAGCGAAACGGACGAACGTTTTCGTTCCGCTTTGGCATTTTACGCGAAAGAACTTAAAATCGATTTGCCGAAAATCGAGTTGTCGGACGTGAATTTTATCGAATCGGCGGGCATAACGCTGCGTTATAACGCTAAAAAATACGTCGTCGGCAGTAAAAAACTCGTTAAAAGCGAATTCGGGCTTTCAATTGAGTGCAATGAAGAAAACCCCGTAATTTTCGTTGCGGAAGAAAAAGGTTGCGTAGGTAAAATTTCGTATAAACATATCGAAAAAGCAAACGTTTCGGGCGAATTTGCCGAGTTGTCCGACGGCGTCGGCGTAGCGACGACTATAATAAGTTCGGGTTTGGTAAGCAGCGTAAACGCGCTGAAACGCAACGTCGGGGCGGATAAGGCGATAGCCGGCGCGTCGATTGCGTATAAAGCGGACTACGTTAAAAATGCCGCTGCTCTCTACGTCGGCGACGAAAAATACGATAGGGGCGTAATACGCGCTCTCAACGGCGAATGCGTTACCGTAGCCGGCGCGAAGTCGTATGAAAACGGCGTAACCATAGACGGAAACGACGTGAGACAAGTGCCCGTAACGGTTAAAATAGCAAAAAGATCGGTTAAATTACGCAAGTTTATCACTCGGCTTAATTTAGGGTTGAAGTTGGCGGCTATAATCGGCGGCGTGGCGTTGTTTGCGTTTACCGGGAAATTTTTATGGTTGCCGATTCTGCTTTGCGCAATTGCGGACGCGGTCTCTCTCGGTTGCGCCGCTATAAATCTTTCCGATCCTTCTTAATAAAATTGTCGTTTCTCGGCAATTAAAGGGGTTCACGCTCATATAATTGTGTAGAGGAAATGACGATTGAGATATTTTAACGGCAAAAAAGTAAACGCTTTTACGGCGATTATACTGAGCGGTATAGTCGCCGTAATCGCATCCGTTTGTTTTTTAAGCGGTGACGCAGCGATTAAAACGAACGGAAAAAGTTACGCGCCCATATATAACGGAGAAAGAAATTCGTCCAAAGTGGCTATAATGATTAACGTTTACGAAGGCTCTGACGTCGTTGAGCGGATGCTTGACGTTTTTAACGAGCGAAACGTCAAGGTTACGTTTTTCGTGGGCGGGCTTTGGGTGGAAAAAAACCGTGAATTGCTTGTTAAAATACTTGAAAACGGACACGAAATCGGAAGTCACGGGTATTTTCATCGCGACCACGCGAAAATGAACGAGACTCAGAACAGAGAAGAAATGGTTGCCGTCGAGAGTCTTATCAGGCGGTTTACGGGTTACGACGTAAAACTGTTCGCTCCGCCGTCGGGTTCGTTTTCGGTATCCACGCTGAAAGCGGCCGAAGCGTTGGGTTATAAAACTATAATGTGGAGCAAAGATACGATAGACTGGCGGGATAAGGACGTCGGCGTTATATTCGGGCGGGCAACGAAAAACGTTTCGGGCGGAGATTTGATTCTTACTCATCCGAAACCGCACACGTTGACTGTTCTGCCGAAAATTTTAGATTATTATGAAAAGGCAGGTCTTACCGTTACGACGGTAAGCGATTGTATAGGTTATGGCAAAAGTTAAAAGATACGATAGCGGACTAAAAATCATAGTCGAAAATATGCCGTCTGTGCTGTCCGTAAGCGTCGGTATTCTCGTCGGGGCGGGCAGTTGTCTCGAAACCGAAAAGAATAACGGAATTTCTCATTTTATCGAGCATACTACGTTTAAGGGTACGAAGCGTTTTTCTTCCGTCGGGCTTTCGGAAGCGTTTGACGACGTCGGCGCGCAGGTAAACGCGTTTACGTCGAAAGAAATGACTTGTTATTACGTTAAGACGACCAAGCACGCGCTTGAAAGAAGCGTGGATTTACTTTCGGATATGTTTCTTAACTCCGTTTACGACGAAGACGAGTTAAATCGCGAAAAGGGCGTAATTATCGAAGAAATAAATATGTCCGACGATACGCCCGAAGACGTGTGTCTCGACGTTTTGTCGGAATCTTTTTTCGGCAAAAACGGGTTGGGACAAACTATACTCGGTACGCGTGAAAATATAAAGAAGTTCGATAAAACCTACGTCGAAGAATTCAGAAAGGCGTATTACAACGCAGACAACGTCGTAGTATCGTTTGCGGGGAATATTACGCTTGAAGAAGCGGAGTTGCTTACCGAGAGATATTTCGAGCCGTTCGTTTCGCGTGAAAAATCGAATAGTTTAATAATAAATCAGGAAAGTAATCTGGGCGGGAGAATTGCGAGAAATAAAGAAATAGAGCAGTTGCATCTTGCGCTTGGTTTTACGGGCGTTAAATACGACGCCGAAACTGCCGACGAGTCGGCGGCGTTCAACGTTGCGCTCGGTTCGGGTATGAGCAGTCGCCTGTTTCAGACTGTGCGCGAAAAACTCGGCTTATGCTATACGATATATTCGTATCCGTCGGGCTATCGTAATACGGGCAGTCTTGCCGTTTACGCCGGCGTAAATAAGCAAAGCGTGAATAAGGCGTACGACGCCGTATTCGAAGTGCTGAAAGGCTTTAAGCGCGACGGGGTGTCCGAAACCGAATTATCAAGGGCGAAAGCGCAGATATTATCGTCGTTCGAGTTTGGCAGCGAGAGTACGGCTTCCCAGATGATGCTATTCGGAAAATATTTACTTTTTACCGATAAAATCTTTGATTTTGATAAAAAAATCGAGCGGATAAATTCGGTTTCGTCAAGAAGCGTAAACGATTTTATCGCGACCGTCGATTTTAATCGGTTTTCGCTTTCGCTGGTCGGTAAAAACGCCGAAAAAATCAAGTTGTAACAGACGTAGTAAAGCGACGCAAATTTTTGCCCGTTACATAGGACAAGTGTAATAAATATATTAAAGGCGGCCGGCTCGAAATTCGAGCCGACCGCCTTACTTATAATCGTTTTGTAGATTTTAATACATTCCGCCCATTCCGCCTTGCGCTCCTTGTGGCATCGGGGGTACGGGTTCGGGAATATCGGTTACGATACTTTCCGTCGTGAGTAAGGTCGCCGCGATAGACGCCGCGTTTTGAAGCGCGGAACGCGTAACTTTCGTCGGGTCGATGATTCCCGCTTCGACCATATCGACGTATTCGTTCTTGTAAGCGTCGAAACCGTAGTTGGCTTTTCTGCTTCTTAAAATAGTGTTCAGAATTACCGAACCGTCAAGTCCGGCGTTTCTGGAAATCTGCCTTACGGGTTCTTCTACGGCGGTCAGAATGATTTGCGTGCCGGTCTTTTCGTCGCCGCTAAGTTTGGCGAGTAAAGACTTTAATGCGGGAATTGCCGTTAAAAGGGCAGTTCCGCCGCCGGGAACGATTCCTTCTTCTACGGCAGCGCGGGTTGCCGCCAAAGCGTCTTCTATACGCATCTTCTTTTCTTTCATCTCGACTTCGGTCGCCGCGCCTACGTTGATTACCGCTACGCCGCCGGCGAGTTTGGCAAGTCTTTCCTGTAATTTTTCCTTGTCGTAGTCGGAAGTCGTTTCGGCTATCTGCGCCTTTATCGACTGAATTCTTGCCTGAATAGCCTTGGGATCTCCCGCTCCGTCGATAATTACCGTATTGTCTTTATCGACTTTGATTTGTCCGGCTCTGCCGAGCATATCGGGGGTTACGTCCTTAAATTCAACGCCGAGTTCGGACGAGACGACGCTGCCGCCCGTCAGTATAGCGATATCTTCGAGCATTGCTTTTCTTCTGTCGCCGAAGCCGGGCGCTTTGACCGCCACGCAGTTGAACACGCCTTTAAGTTTATTGACTACGAGCGCGGCAAGGGCGTCGCCTTCAACGTCTTCCGCGATAATCAAAAGTCTCTGACCTTGTTGAGCGATAGGTTCGATGACGGGAAGTATCTCCTGTACGGAAGATATCTTTTTATCCGTGATAAGTATTACGGGGTTATCGTAAACCGCAACCATTTTATCGGTATCGGTAACCATATACGCCGAAGCGTATCCGCGATCGAAAGACATACCGTCTACGGTGGTGAGGTCGGTTTTCATCGTTTTACTTTCCTGTATGGTAATTACGCCGTCTTTACCGACTTTTTCCATCGCTTCGGAAATGAGATTGCCGATGTTTTCATCGCCTGCGGAAATGGACGCGACCTGAGCGATTGCGTTCTTAGATTCGACGGGTTTGCTTATCTTTTTAAGTTCGTCTACCGCTACGTCCACCGCTTTCTGAATACCTTTTTTCAAAACTATCGGGTTTGCGCCGGCGGCAAGGTTTTTCAATCCTTCTTTAATTATTGCCTGAGCGAGAACGACAGCCGTAGTAGTTCCGTCGCCCGCGACGTCGTTAGTCTTGGTGGAAACTTCTTTAACGAGTTGCGCGCCCATATTTTCAAACGGATCTTTAAGTTCTATTTCTTTCGCGATGGTAACGCCGTCGTTCGTAATGAGCGGCGCGCCGTACTTTTTATCGAGTACAACGTTTCTGCCTTTCGGACCTAAAGTGATTTTAACCGTGTCGGCAAGGGTATTAACGCCCGCTTCGAGAGCCTTTCTTGCGTCTTCTCCGTATTTAATTTGTTTAGCCATAAATTTGTCGCTCCTTATAATTTATTCTACTATGCCAAGAACGTCCGTCTGACTGATCAGCGATACGTCTTCGCCGTTTACTTTCGCTTTAATTACCGCGTTTGCGGGGAATAAAACCACGTCGCCCGCTTTTACGAGCATTTTGCCGTCCGCGCCGCAACCTACTTCAAGCGCTTTAGCGGTAACGTATTTTTCTGCGGAAGAGGGAAGAAAAAATCCGCTCTTCGTCGTTTCTTGCTGGTCTTTGACTTCTACAACGATATAATCGTATAAAGGTTTAATTTTCATAAAAACGTCTCCTACATTTGTTAGCACTCCCCAACTGAGACTGCTAACACTATTATAGTCGAATACGCGGATTTGTCAATAGTTTTAATGTAATTTAAGTTAAAATTTTCAAAAAAACTTTTTTTCTTCGCGCGCGTTCGACAAATTATATTGCTAAAAAAAGAAAATTATGATAAAATAAAAAAAACGCTATCGGAGAAGTCGCGATGGATAAATGGGATAAAAGATTTATCGAAATGGCAAAACTCGTTTCGACGTGGTCGAGTTGTTTTCAGGAAAACAGACAGGTGGGCGCGGTTATCGTTAAAGATAAGCGCATAATGACTACGGGGTATAACGGCGCGCCGAGCGGAATAGAAAACTGTAAATCGAGAAACGAATGTCTGCGTCGTAAACTCGGCGTGGCAAGCGGAACGAAACTCGAATTATGTTATGCCGTTCACGCGGAACAAAACGCCATTGCGCAAGCGGCGAAACTTGGCGTTTCGGTTGAAGGCGCGACTTTGTATTGCACGCATCAACCGTGCGTTATCTGTTGTAAAATGATAATAAATTCCGGAATAAAAAGGGTGGTTTACTGCTACGGCTACCCCGACGAGTTTTCTCTGCAACTTTTCAATGAAGCGGGGATAACGATCGAACAGATTTCGGATTGAAGGAGATATATTATGAGTAACAATCCTATCGTAACGTTCAAAATGAAAGGCGGAAAGACTTTTTACGTCGAATTGTACCCCGAATACGCGCCTAATACCGTCAATAACTTTATTTCGCTTATAAATAAAGGTTTTTATAACGGGCTTTGTTTTCATAGGGTAATCGAAGGCTTTATGATTCAGGGCGGAGATCCGAAAGGTAACGGAACGGGCGGTCCGGGCTATTCGATAAGAGGCGAATTTGACAAAAACGGATTCAAAAACCCGTTGAAACACAAAAGGGGCGTCCTTTCTATGGCGCGCTCTATGATGCCGAACAGCGCGGGCTCGCAATTCTTTATTATGCACGCCGACGCTCCGCATCTTGACGGGCAATACGCGGCTTTCGGTGCCGTTATCGACGGAATGGACGTTGTAGATGAAATTGCCGCCGTAAACACCGACTATTCCGATAAACCGTTAAGAGATCAGGTAATGGAAGAAGTGACGGTAGACTTAAACGGCGCGGAGTACGACGAGCCTGAAAAGTACTGAGATTTCGTAGAATAAAATTTAATATTACGCAGATACTTTGCTTGTGATATTGTATATCGTAATTATCCTGGCGGTATCTGCGCTTTTTTTACCTTTAAGCATAAAAACCGTGATATTTGCCGACGTTGCGGCAATGAAAGTTTATTATAAAATACGATTTCCGTTCGGCGTAAAAAATTGCGGATATATAGTGCCGACAAAATTCGGTATAGTTGCGCATTACAGCGACGAAAAGGCTTACGCAATCGCATATAAATCGCTTAAACCCGATGAAAACGCCACCAATTTATTATCAAAAATTAAAATTAAGACGATAAAGAGTAATTTGATTTTATCCGAACCTTTTTCGTTTGCGGGGCTTTATTCATCGTATGCCGCTTTGATTGCGGGCAGGGCGATATGCTCGATTATAAAAAGTAAAGGCGTAAACGCAGAATTTTCGTTTAACGTTACCTTTTCGGGAAACGAATATATCAAAGGTTTTTTGAGCAACTTCGTAGTCGTATTTAATCTGTTCGTTTTAATCGAGACGTTAATCATAAAAATTATAAGGGGAATATTCAATGGCTAAAGACGATAAAAAGAAAAACAAAATCAGAGAGTTGATGGCGGCGTCTATGGAAGATCTTAGCGGACTGACAAACGTCGACGCCGTCGTAGGTAAACCCGTAACCACTCCCGACGGAACGACGGTTATACCCGTTTGCAAGGTAACCGTAGGGTATATGACGGGCGGCGGCGAATACGGAGACGCAAAAACGATAAAGGCGGGTAATCAAAACCCGTTTGCAGGCGGAAGCGGCGCGGTCGTATCTATGAAACCCGTAGGTTTTTTAACGAGCGGTATAGGCGGCGTTAAGTTGATATCAGCCGAAAAGACCGTATATGAAAAATTATTTGACAGCGTCGAACAGTTCATTGATAAAATTAAAAAATGAAGAAAATAATTGCAATTTTATTAAGTTTTATGACAGTCGGAATTTTTCCGAAGTTTATCGCTGCCGCAAATTTTACTTTATCGGAATCGGAAACCGTTATGGAAGTCGAAAGCGGCAGAGTGTTATTTAGGCGCAATGAAAACGAAAAATTACCTATGGCAAGCACGACTAAAATCGTTACCGCAATGACCGTTATCGAAAATTGCGATCTGAATTCGGTGGTGGAGATCGGCGAAGATGTTTCCGGTATAGAAGGGAGCAGCGTTTACTTAAAGAAAGGCGAAAAATTTACGGTCAGAGATCTTTTATACGGTTTATTGTTGCGTTCGGGGAACGATTGCGCGGAAGCACTTGCGGCGTATTGCGGCGGTAACGGGCAAACGTTTTTAGAAATGATGCATTCCGTTGCAAAGAAGTGTGGAGCGTTTAACACTCGGTTTTCAAACCCGCACGGATTGCCTTGCAACAATCATTACACCACGGCGTACGATTTATGTAAAATTGCTTGTTATTGCTTAAAAAACAAGGAATTTTCCGAAATCGTTTCAACTAAAAAATACGTTGCGTCGGAACTTAATTCGGGAGAAAAGCGCGTCTGGTTAAATAAAAACAAATTACTGAATTCGTTTGAAGGGGCAGACGGCGTAAAAACCGGTTATACAAAATCGGCGGGCAAGTGTTTCGTGGGAAGCGCGACGAGAAAGGGCGCAAGGATTGTCTGCGTCGTTCTGAACAGTCCGCAGATGTTCGACAGAGCCAAAGAACTGCTTGAAAACGCATTCGGCGAGTACGATCTTGTAAAGATAGTCGATAAAACCAAATTCGATTACCTGCTGCTTTCAAAAGACAAAACGAAATCGTATCGGCTGTCTATACGCGAAAGTTTTATTTATCCGCTTTGCAAAAACGATAAAATAAAAGCGACGGTCGAGATTCCGCCGTATGCTGAAAAAGATCCGAAAAGCGGAGATAAGGTAGGCAAAATTGAAATTTACCTTTCAAATGAGTTGATTTTTTCGGAGAATATCTATATACTGTAACTAACGAACAGAAAGGTAAATCACTAATGAGAATTAACAAGTATCTTGCCGAAAGCGGGGTTGCAAGCAGAAGGGCTTGCGATCAGATAATCAACGAAGGCAGAGTAAAAATCAACGGCAGAATCGCAAAATGCGGCGACGACGTAAACGAATATTCAGACAGCGTCAGCGTTGACGGAAAGAAAGTTTCTCCCGCAAAAAAATTCGAATACTACGTTATGAATAAACCGAAAGGCTACGTTTGTACCGTTAAAGACGATAAGGGCAGAAAAACGGTAATGGATTTGCTCCCTAAAAACACGTCGAGACTGTTTCCCGTGGGGAGACTCGATTACGATTCCGAAGGAATGTTGTTGTTTACGAACGACGGGGATTTTGCGAACAGGCTTACGCATCCGAGCAACGAGATACCTAAAACTTACCTTGTAAAAACCGAAGGCGAAATTGCCGATAAGGCAATAGAAAAATTGCGCGGCGGCGTAATGGTTGACGGCAAACTTACCAAAAAGTGCAATATAAAAGTAATCGAAACCTGTAAAACGTATACGAAGTTGCACGTTACGATAACGGAAGGCAGAAACAGAGAGATCAGAAAAATGTTTGAAAGCGTAGGTAAAAACGTTGATTTTCTTAAACGTATCAAAATCGGCGATCTGCCGTTGCGCGGGCTTGACAGGGGCGAAGTGAGAAAACTTACCGCGGAAGAAGTAGAGTATCTGAAAAACGTATAAATATGAACGAAAACAATAAACCGACCGTTATCGACGACGTTAAATCAAGTTACGAAGAGATCGTCAGAGAACTTAAAAAGAAGTATTCCGACGAAATTCTGCGCAGGGTAGACGAACTTAAAGCCAAGTCGTATGAGAGCGTATCGCGCTGTTTTTCTCAATTATCCCAAAACCTATTCGCAGAGATTCAGGAATTAAAAGACGTTATCAAAAAGCAAAAAACCGATTTTTATAAAAGCAAGGATTACGTTGACGCTCAGGCGGACTTAAAAAGATTGAGACAGGAACTTACGATTTCGGACGGGCAATCGAAAAAAGACGTTGAAAAACGTTTGGCACGCGCTATGGACAGGGTGTCTACTCTCAACGTGACCATAAACAACAGAATTAAACCCGCCAAAGAAAAACTTTCGACAGATATGGGCGTATTGAAAGGCGTTTCGGAATCCGACGATTCGTTTTTCGTTAAACTTCGCGACGAGTTTTTGTCGGGGATAGATGCGATCGTCAGCGAAGGCATTGAAGAATATAACCGAGAACTTTCCGAAATTAACGGCAGATTCGGCGTAAAATCAAGCGGCGTAGAAGTGCCGTTTGAAGCGGGGGAATTGAAAATTCATATCGAGTTATTCCCGAAAGAACTTGACGATGACGAGCGTAAATTCGTTGAAAGCGAAAACAATAATCCGTTAAAAAATTAACGTTGACTTTTTAGCTCTCATATAATAAAATATGTTGGTTGCAGATTTTCATAACGACATTTTAACGTCGTTAAACGGCGTCGTTGCGCCTTACGGGGATAATCCTAAGGTTGTGACGGCGCTTTTTCGCGGTAAAAAAAGTTTCAAAGAAATCAGAAAGATTGCCGATAAAAGTAAATCGCCCTATATAGCTTTTGAAGACGTCGGATATTCCGACTTCGATTACGACGCGGTTGTCGGGTATAATCCTGTCTACGTCGGGCTTACCTGGAACGGCGAGAACAGATTCGGGTACGGGTGCGATTATAAATACGGACTTAAAAACGAAGGTATAAATCTCGTAAAAAGACTTTCGGCCGAAGGTGTAACGGTGGACACCGCTCATTTATCAAAGGGCGGGTTTATCGACGTTGCGGAAAATGCGGAAAAAATCGTAAATTCTCACACTTGTTTTTCTCGCGTTTACGAGCATAAACGCAATATCGAAGACTGGCAGATAAAAATACTCGTAGAAAAGAACGCGCTTATCGGCGTTACTTTGTGCGGGTATTTTTCCACGAGCGGAAAGACGCTTAGAATCTCCGATTTCGTCAGGCAAATCGATTATTTTTGCCAAAAATTTCCGATAGATAATCTGTGTCTCGGTACTGATTTTTACGGTTGCGACTTTTTCCCCGACGGCATAGTGGAAGATTATTCGTCGTTATCCGTTCTTGCCGACGAACTGATATCGCGCGGGTATTTGAAAACCGACGTCGAAAAAATATTCTATAAAAATCTTTCAACCTTTCTCGATAATATCTGAATTTTTATCGGATAAACGCTCATATTACGAATGAATGAAAACGGTTGCGGACTGGAAAAATATAAACGACAGAGAGAATTGCGTTTTACGTCCGCCGAAGGAGCGGAAGAAAGATGAATGAAAACGGGCTAAATCAAAAATATCTCGATTACGTATCGCGCGTTTCGCCGAAAACCAACGAATCGAGAAGTTTGTTTCACGCGTTCTGGGTTGGCGGAGCGATATGTCTTATCGGTCAATTCGTAAGATTTATGCTTGAATACGCTTTGGGTTTATACGGGGACGAACTTGCGGGCGTAACGTCCGTCGTGATGATATTTTTAGGCGCGTTACTTACGGGGCTCGGTGTGTACGACAGAATAGGTAAGTATGCGGGCGGTGGCTCTATCGTTCCTATTACGGGTTTTGCAAATTCCGTCGTTTCGCCGGCGATGGAATTCAAAACCGAAGGTTATATCTACGGCTTGGCTGCTAAAATGTTCGTCGTTGCCGGACCGATAATCGTGTTCGGGGTTATAGGCAGCGTGGCGGTCGGCGTCGCGTATTACGTCGCGGGGTTATTCGCGTGAGTACGTCTACGGCATTTTTTAACAACGCGCCGTCTATTATCGGAACTTCTACTATTGCCGGGCCGAAAGAAGCGCAGGGTAATCTCGGCAGATATATCGAGAAGAAAGTCTTTGACGATACGCTCGGCGAGAAGACTTTTGAAAAGGCGGAATGTAAGATGCTTACTTACGTTATTCAGCACGCCATAAAAAATTCCGGAATAAGGATAAGCGACGTCAATATGCTTATTTCCGGCGATTTACTCAATCAGATAATATCGTCGAGTTTTTCGGCAAGGCAGTTCGATATACCGTTTTTGGGGATATATAACGCCTGTTCTACGATGAGCGAAGCGTTCGCCGTAGGCGCGGCGTTCGTTGACGCGGGATATTTTGACAACGTCGTAGCCGCTACGGGCAGTCATTTTTCGACGGCGGAAAGACAATACAGATACCCGCTCGAACTCGGGTGTATTCGTCCACCGCAATCGCAATGGACGGTTACGGGCGCGGGCGGGGCGGTAATTTCGTCTATCAAAGGCGGATTTCCGAAAATCACCTGCGCGACGTTCGGTAAAGTAACCGACTACGGCGTTACGGACGCTAACAATATGGGCGCGGCAATGGCTCCTGCGGCAAGAAGGACTTTGTTGACGCATTTTTCAGATACTTGTCGCGCTCCCGATTATTACGATCTCATTCTGACGGGCGATCTGGGCGCGCTCGGCAGCAGAATTTTGAAACATCTGATAAGAGAGAAGGGCTTTAATATTGACGATAATCACGCGGATTGCGGCGAATTGATATATAATATCGACGAAAAAGAATATCAGGGCGGCAGCGGCGCGGGGTGCAGCGCGGTGGTATTTAATTCTTACGTTTATAAAAAAATGATGAAAAAAGAGATAAACAGGGTTCTGTTTCTTGCTACGGGGGCGTTGTTGTCCACGACTTCTTCTCAGCAAGGCGAATCTATTCCGGCGGTCGCGCACGCGGTCGCGATAGAAAACGATTAAGGGAGTGAATATGACAGAAATTTTAGCGGCGTACGCCAAAGCGTTTTTAGTCGGCGGGGCAATATGTGCCGTGGCGCAGTTGATCATAAATTTTACTAAAATAACTTCGGGAAAAATTCTCGTATATTTTATGTTGTCGGGGCTTGTATTGCAGGCGTTCGGGTTATACGAGTTTCTCGTGGACTTTGGCGGCGCGGGCGCGACCGTGCCTATAAGCGGTTTTGGCTATTTATTGGCAAACGGCGCGATAAAAGGCTCGAAAAGCAGTCTTTTCGGCGCGTTTACGGGCGGGCTTGCTTCCGCTTCCGCAGGCGTTACCGCCGCTATCGTATTCGGATACTTTAACGCGCTTATTTTCAGGGCAAAATCGAAAAAGAACTAAAATAATATATATTTTTCGGCATATAATGAGTTTGGGTAAACGTTTATGAAAAAGCCGAAAAAAACAACGTTTATAAAAATCGCGGCGTATATTATTGTATTCGCCGTGGTTTTTTGCTCGCTTTTTATGTCGTCGGGCAGAATTATGCGCGAATACGCCTTAAAAAACTATAACGCGGTAATAACGAGCGTTACTTACGACGCGTTCGACTCGGTGTTAAACGGCGGATTAAAAGACTTTTCGTCGCTTGTTAAGATCGATAAAAATTCCGACGGAGAAATAATTTACATAGGTACGGACAGTTTCGGCGTAAACAAAATAGCAAGCGAAATATCCAAAGCGGCGCAAAACTTATTGAACGAAAAGACGAAAGAAGGCGTAGGAATACCGTTGGGCGCGTTCACGGGCATAAGGATTTTATCGGGGTTCGGTCAGAAAGTGCGTATGAAATTATTATCCGTAAGCGCGGTTAAGACGGAAATCGTGTCGTCGTTCACTCAGGCGGGAATAAATCAGACGAGACATACGCTTACGCTCAATTTACGATGCGAAACTTCGCTCGTCGCTCGCCCCGTAACGGAAACGGTCGTAAACGAAGTCGCGCTGCTTATATACGATAATCTGATAGTCGGTAAAGTTCCGTCCGTACTCGTTAGCCCTATGATAGTCGGTAAGGGATAAAAGAATAAAATATTTTATAAAAACGGGAGTAATATCCCGTTTTTTCTTTTCAAAATCGGTTATATTTGCTAAAATAGAGATATGTTCGAGTTGCTTGCTCCGGCGGGAAGCCAAGAATGTTTTTTCGCCGCCGTAAATAACGGCGCCGATGCCGTTTATATGGGATTGACGAATTTTTCGGCAAGAAAGAACGCGGCGAATTTTACTGCGGAAAATCTGCCGTATTTCGTGGCGTACGCTCATACCTTAGGGGTAAAAGTATACGTTGCGGTAAATACTCTCGTTAAAAACGCCGAGTTGGGCGATTTTTTGGCGACCGTCGGCGCGGCGTATGGTGCAGGGGCGGACGCGTTTATTTTACAGGACGTTTTTCTGTGCGGACTTCTGAAAAGTAAATTTCCAGATATAGTTTTGCATTTAAGCACGCAGGGCGGCGTCAATAATGTCGAAGGCGCAAAATTTGCGTTGCGGCAAGGGGTTTCGCGAGTTATTCTTGCAAGAGAAACGGCTGCGGAAGACGTTAAACGGATAGCGGAGATAGTCGAAACCGAGATTTTCGTACACGGCGCGTTATGTTCGTCGTTTTCCGGCCATTGTTATATGAGTTCTTTCGTCGGCGGAAACAGCGGTAATCGCGGCTTATGCAAACAGCCGTGCAGACGAGCCTACGAACTTGAAAATTCCGAAACGAAAGGCAAATACGCCATATCGTTATCCGATTTGTGTCTCATAGAAAAACTTGACGAATTAAAAAAACTCGGCGTATCGAGCGTAAAAATCGAAGGAAGAATGAGAACTTCCGAATACGTTGCCGCGACCGTAAAAGCGTATCGTCAAGCCATAAACGGCTGTTCTTACGATCTGAGCGAAATATCCGAAACCTTTAACCGCGGCGATTTTACGCGCGGCTATACGTTCGGCGTTAAAAAGGATTTGATTTCCGATAAAATTCAAAATCATAAAGGGTATAAAGTGGGGCGGGTAGCGAAAATACTCGATAAAGAGCGCATACTCGTAACTTCCGAAAGAGTTTTTTTGAACGGAGACGGTTTCAAGATAATCAGAAACGAATGCGAGACGGGCAACGCCGTTTGCCGTTCGGACGGGAAAATTCTGTTTTATAAAGGAAACGTTCAGGTGGGGGACGACGTTAATATCACGAAAGACGAGTCTCTTTCGGTAAAACTTGCCGTCGCCGCCGCTAAAAAACCCGTAGAAATATCCGTATACGCCAAAGAAGGAGAAAAACTGCGCGCTTCTTGCGGTAGAATCGAAGCGGAGAGCGCAACGGTTTGCGAGACGGCTAAAACGAGAGCGATCGAAGTTAAAGATCTGGTAGATAATTTTTCAAAAACAGACGTATATCCTTTTTTGCCGAACGTAAAAGCGACGGTCGAAGGTAAACCGTTTATAGTAAAATCGGCGTTAAACGCGGTAAGGGCAAAATTATACGAAAGACTTTTTTACGGCAACGTAAACGTAGATAAAATTTGCGATTATTCCTATGATTTACCGAAAATCGACATAAAAAACGAATTCGATAAAATTATCCTTTCGGATAAATTGATTGAAACGAAAGAGAATACCGCGCTCGTGATTTTCCCGAACGATTACGACGATTTAAGGGGAGACTTCACTTCGGCGTATTTATACGTTCCGTCATTCCTGTCAAACGTCGAAATTGCTAAAATTAAAGATTTATCCTTAAAATTTAATGGCTTTTACGTTGACGGGTTATGCGGATTACAACTCGCGTCGGAACTTGGCAAACCCTTTATTGCGGGCGTTGGCTTAAACGCGTTCAATTCTTTTGCGGTAAAAGGCTTATACGAACTCGGCGCGGAAGCGGTAGCCTACTCGAAAGAGTTATCGATTAAAGAAATCGTCGGAATATCCGACGCGGGCTTCGTATTTAATCGCGGTAATATCAGACTTATGGAACTCGAATATTGCCCCTACGGAATGAATTGTAAAATGTGCGACAGGGGTAATCTGAACGAACTGAAAGACGAACTCGGTCATAAATTTACGGTCAGGCGTTATAAAATCGACGGCAAATGTCATTTTGAAGTTTATAACGAGAAAATTCTGGACTTTCCTTTAAGCGATTACGGGTACGGAGAATTAGTCAATCTCGTCGGGTTAAAAGGCGAAGCGATAAAGCGTATTTCGGAACGCGGTTTTACAGGCGAAACCGAGCGGTATTACGGCAATTTGAAGAAAGGAGTTTATTAAGATGGTAGAAAAAACTCTTAAAGCGTTGGAATTTGATAAAGTATTAAAAAACGCGTCGGAATATTGCGTTTTAAACAAGGCTAAAGAAAATTTCCGAGCCGTAAACCCGTCCGGCAGTTACGACGAGAGCAGATTAAAGTTGACGGAAACGAAAGAAGCCTTTGAATTGCTTTATAACGACGGCGTAAGCGGAATCGAATTTTACGACGATTTAGGCGATATTTTACAACGCGCCCGAAAGGGTTCTACGCTCGGGATGGGCGAATTGTTACGCGTGGCGCGTTTAATGAAATCGTCGCGTATATTATATTCTTCCGTTCATGGCGCGGCTTCGGAAGCGCAAATTCTTAAAACGTACTGTTCGGGAATTTACGTCGATCAATATCTTGAAAACGACGTCAGGACGAAAATTTTAAGCGAAGACGATATGTCCGATAACGCGTCGGAAAAACTTTCCGCGCTCAGAAAAAATCTTAAACGACTGAACGAACAAATCAGGGAAAAATTGCAGTCGTATATACGCGCGGGCAGTAATAAGTTTTTACAGGATAACGTTATAACGATGCGCGGCGACAGGTACGTTATACCCGTAAAAAGCGAGTATAAGGGGCAGGTAAGCGGTTTCGTTCACGACCAGTCCGCAAGCGGTTCTACCGTATTTATCGAACCGACGGCGGTTTTTGAACTTAACAACGCGCTCAGAACGGCTACCTTTGAAGAACAAGCCGAAGTCGAAAGAATTTTGGCGGATTTATCGTCGAAAATAGCGACGATTGCGGATAGATTGACCGAAAACGACCGTATCGTTACGCTGATAGACGAGATTTACGCAAGGGCGATTTATTCGTATAAAAACAAGTGCAGCGAGCCGATTCTGACGTCCGACGGGGCTGTCGTGATAAAAGAAGGCAGGCATCCGCTTATCGATAAAAATAAGGTCGTTCCGATTAGTTTGTCGTTTGGCGAGACGTATTCGTATCTGCTTGTTACCGGACCTAATACAGGCGGTAAAACGGTTACTCTGAAACTGACGGGGCTGTTTTGTCTGATGGCGGAATGCGGTTTGTTTTTACCTGCGGCGCACGGAACGAAAGTGTCGGTTTTCGATAAGATTTTTTGCGACGTCGGCGACGAACAAAGCATAGAACAGAACCTTTCCACGTTTTCGTCGCATATGAAAAACGTCATAAATATTACGGAAAACGTAGACAAAAAATCACTCGTGCTGATCGACGAAATCGGCGCGGGTACGGACCCGGACGAAGGAAGCGCGCTTGCAAGGGCGGTAATCGAGCGGCTTATCGAAAAGGGGAGTAAGGGTATAGTTACTACACACTATTCGGCGTTAAAAGAATACGCGTATACGGAGAAAAAAATATCCAACGCAAGTATGGAATTCGATCCCGAAACGTTCAGACCGCTTTATAAAATAAATATAGGTCTTCCGGGCACTTCCAACGCGATAGAAATATCGCGGATGTTGGGTTTAAACGAAGCGTTGACGAAACGCGCGACAGAACTCGTCGGCGAAGAAAAAACCGATTTTGAAAACGTTTTGAAAGAAGCCGAAAAAACGAGACAAGAATGTAAAATTCTTAAATCGGAGATAGAAGAAATTAAGCGCAAGGAAACCGAAACTCTTGCCGAAATCGAAAATTCGCGCGAAAAACTGAATCGAGATAAAGACAGGTTTTACGCCCAGGCAAAAGCGGAATCGCGCAGAATCGTCAACGAAAAGTTGGAAGAAGCCGACGATATTATTAACGAAATCAAAATTCTTTTCGATAAAGAAGAGTTGACGAGCGGGGATTTGATTAAGGCGAGAACGCTTCGGAACAAACTCGAAGATAAAAAGTATTCGCTTGAAGAAACGGAAGAAAAAATAGTCAATTACGGCGCGGTCGATTTAGCGAAACTTAAAGAAGGCGACAAGGTTTATTATAAAAATATCGACGGCGTATGTACCGTTCATTCCGTAAACGTTCAAAAGAAAGAAACGGAAATATATATGGGCGCGTTACGAATGAAAGTTCCCGCAAAAGAATTGTTTTTGGTGTCGGATAAAAAGCCGACGGCAAAAACGAGCGTATCGCTAAAACGCGAAATAACGCCTTCCGTTCCCGTGGAAATCAACGTGATAGGCTACAACGTTCCCGACGCGCTCGAAGAAGTCGGCAGGTTTCTCGACTCTGCAATTCTCGCCAACCTTGAAGAAGTTAAAATCATTCACGGTAAAGGAATGAAAATATTGAGTTCCGCTATTCACGACTATCTAAGAAAAGATAAACAGGTCGTAAGTTACAGGTTCGGCAAATACGGAGAAGGGGAACACGGCGTTACTTTTGTAAAATTAAAGTAGCAATTCGTTGCTTTTTGGCTGTGTAAATGCTATAATTACTAACGAATGTCGGCAAGGAATAAGGAGTAAAAATGAACGAAGTTTTATATGAAGAATGCGCCGAGCCTAAAAATCTCAAAACGCAAAAGGTTTTTTACGTTATATACAGCGTGTTCGGCTGGCTTGCGCTTGCCGCAACGATTATATTCTTAATGTTTTCTTTCGCGGTCAACTTTTTATCGGCGTTGATTCCGATTTTGCTTTGCGCGTCGTCAAGTTTCGCATTTTTCTTTATCAGAACTAAAATATACTATTGCGTCGACTGTATATTCGTAAGCGGTTCGACGCGTATAATCAAGGTCGTAAACTATAAACGCCGAAAAAGGATAATTGTGTTTGACGCCAAAGAAGTCGAGCAGGTCGGCAGAATAGGCAGCGAGTCGTTTGAAAAATTGTATAATTCGCAAGGAATCAAAAAGGTTTACGCTACGCCTAATAAATATATCGAGAACGGCTTTTACGTCTGCGTAAAACAAAACGGCGTGAGAAATCTCGTTATGCTCGAATGTAAAGAGACCTATCTCGTAAACCTGGTCGGGTATACCGGCAAGGCGGTTATAGAAAAGGATTATAAATGATATATCTCGATAATGCCGCCACGACTCGTCCCGACGGCGAAATTTTACTTAAAAATAAAGATTTATACGAAGATAATTTTTACAACCCGTCCGCGCTGTATCGCGGCGGATTAGACGCGAAAGCGCGGATAGAAAACGCAAGACAAAAAATTCTTGCGTATTTTCCGAAAGATACGGACGTAGTTTTCACTTCTTGCGGGAGCGAAGCGGACGACACCGCCGTGTTTTCTTATTGCAAACGCGGGAATTTCGTGACTACGAAAGGCGAGCATAGCGCGGTGTACGAAAGTTTCAAGTCGCTTAAAGCCCGCGGGGCAGACGTAAGGTTTGCCGATCTTAATTGCGACGGCAGCGTGAACGAAGAAAGTCTCTTATCGTTAATCGACGACAACACGTCGTTCGTGTCGGTGGTACACGTCAATAACGAAACGGGCGCGATAAACGACGTGAACGCGATTTCGGAAGCGGTCAAAACTAAAAATCCGTCGCTCGTATTTCATAGCGACGGCGTGCAGGCGTTTGGCAAAATACCGTATTCGCTCGGCAGATTCGTTGATTTATATTCAATCAGCGCGCATAAAATAGGCGGCGTTAAAGGCGTCGGCGCGCTTATAAAACGCAAAAAACTTACTCTGACACCCCTGATTTACGGCGGTGGGCAGGAGTACGGCTTGCGTAGCGGAACGGAAAACGTCTTCGGTATATCGGTTTTCGGAGATTGCGCCGAAAAGAAGCGTGAAAATCTGCGTGAAAATTATATCAAAATCAAAGATCTTAAACGTAAATTTCTCGACGAGATAGAGCCTTGTAAAGCGATTAAACTTATAAGTAACGAGAATTGTTCGCCGTACGTCGTGAGCGTATCCGCAATCGGTCTGCGCGGGGAAGTGGTGGAACATATGCTGGAAGAGTTCGGGGTAATCGTTGGTACGGGTTCGGCTTGTTCGTCGAGAAACAGATACAGCAGAGTTTTAACCGCTTGCGGTTACGATAACGCCACGCTCGACGGGGCGTTAAGGATAAGTTTTTGCGCGGAAAATACGGAAGAAGAAGTCGTTTTTGCCGCTCAGAAGTTGATTTGCTGCGTAAATAAATTAAAAGGTGTAATGAAAGTATGAATAAAGTAATCATAATCCGCGTTTGCGAAATATTTTTGAAAGGTAAGAACAGATTTTATTTTATCAATCTACTCGAAGATCATATTAAAAAATCGCTCGAAGGGATAAAATACGACTTCGAAAAAATGCAGATGCGTTATCTGATAGAAAATTTTGACGAAGCAGACTACGACGAAATAATAGAACGTCTTAAAAAGGTCAGCGGAATTCATACCATCAGCCCCGCGCTTGCCACCGAAAGTTCGAGAGAAAACATTGCCGAATGCGTCAAACGACTTTGCAAGGGTAAAAAGGGTACTTTTAAGATCGAAACCAATAGAGCGGATAAAACCTTTCCTTACCATTCCGTTGAACTTTCCGCGCTTATCGGCGGCGACGTCCTGTCGGTTTACGGAAAGGATTTGAAAGTTGACGTAAAAAAGCCTCAACTTTTAATCAACGTCGACGTGAGAGAGAACGGAAAAAGTTTGATTTTTACCGATTATATAAAAGGAATAGGCGGTATGCCGACGGGCTCGTCCGGTAAAGGCTTTTTAATGTTGTCGGGCGGAATCGACAGCCCCGTAGCGGGATATATGATGTGTAAACGCGGAATGAAATTGTCTTCCGTACATTTTCATAGTTATCCGTATACGGGCGAAGCGGCGAAAGAAAAGGTTATAACTCTCGGAAAGGCGATTTCCGCTTATTGCGCAGGTATGGATTTATACGTCGTAAAATTTACGCATATTCAGGAGCAGATCCACGAAAAATGCGCGGAAGAATTTATGATAACCTTAATGAGAAGGTTTATGATGCGTATAACCGAGCGTCTGGCGTTAAAATACGGCGGGCAGGCGATAATTACGGGCGAAAGTTTAGGTCAGGTTGCGTCTCAGACGATGGAAAGCATTACTTCGTCAAATTCGGTCGTTAAAATGCCCGTTTTCAGACCGTTGATAGCGTTTGATAAACTCGAAACCATTGAAGTTGCGCAAAAAATCGGTACTTACGAAACGTCGATACTTCCTTATGAAGATTGCTGTACGGTGTTTTTGCCTAAATATCCCGTTATAAAACCTAAAATGGATAAGGTTTTGAAAGAAGAAAGCAAACTTGACGTTGACGCCCTTATTGAAGAAGCGTTAAACACCGTTGAAGTTATCAGATTATAATATACTCATAGGTTATAGGCTCGGCTAATCGAGCCACCAGTTTGTTACAGGGTTGCCGTCGATTTTTATCGACGGCAATTTTACAATTTTGCCGTAAATTTTTTTATCGTTTTCGATAACGTACGGCGTAAGGGTAAAGTGATAAATTCGTTTAGTCGGGACACGTTTGACGATAAGCGAAGAATTTGCGCGAGCGGTTGCGACAATCTCGTTTTCTTCGTTTCTAAGGTCGAACAAAACGTTGTCGTCGGCATTTACTTGTATTAAAATATTCTCGTTATTATAAGTGATTTTATAATCTTTTATGACAGGCATAATTAAATTTTCGACCGCAATTTTCGGCTCTGTTCCTTTAATATACCAAAAATATTCGGTTGTCTTCGTGGTAAACTTTGACAGAGTTTGCCTGTGTTTGGTTCTATAAATTTCTCCGTCGATACCGACGTTTATAACGTCGCGCGGCGGAATAAAATCCGTAAAATTTACAATTTTCGATAACGAATTAAAAATTTCGGCAACTATTTCGGCGGGTTTGCCGCCACCGTAATAAGACGGTGCCATTATAGAGCCGTCGGCATTACCCAACCATACGCAAACCGTATATTCAGGCGTGTACGCTATGCAATAGGCGTCCAAATTGCCGTTTTCGTTTCCGTTCGTACCTGTTTTTGCTCTTAATAATCCGTTAAAACGCGATAATTTTTTTGCCGTGCCGCTAATTACGGACTCTTTAAGCATATCGTTAATTATATAAGAAACGCCTTCGGAAAAAACGGACGTATCCTTTACTGCACGCTTATTATATACGATTTTACCGCTTGGCGAAACGATTTTCCTTATAAAACCGCTTTTTTTATAATTACCGCCGTTGACGAACGGAGAGTAAGCGGAAGATAATTCGTCGAGCGACAATCCGCCCGATAAATTGCCGAGCGCAATCGATAAGTCTTCATTATCGAATTTTATATTCATTTTTGCGGCATATTCCTTAATTTTTTCTATTCCGAGCGAATTTGCGATTTTTAGCGCGGGCGTGTTAAGGCTTTTTGCAAGCGCGTCTTTCGCACTAACGTACCCGTAATATTTATTGCCGGCGTTTGACGGGCTGTATCCGCCGAAATTCGTTTTTTCGTCTAATATTTTAGTCGCTTCGTTAATAATCCGCTCTTCGATTGCGGGCGCGTATACGAGCCACGGTTTAGCCGCCGACGCAGGAATCCTTTTAAGTAGTCCGGAAGACGATTTATAACCGACGATTTCTCCGCTGTCGTTTTCGGTAATCAATATCGAATAATCGGTGTTAGTACGGAGTTTTTCCGGAATGCACGCTTGAAATTCCGGGCTGATGGCAGTATATATTTTATAACCAACAAGTTCGTCCTGCGTCGTTTTATTGAGTATTTTTAATGCTTCGTCGACGGCTTCATCGGCAAAATTATATGCATTTTCGACGCTTTTTTCGCTTAAAACGAGTTTTTGACCGATTGACGATTCGTATTCGCTGTTCGATATCATATTTTGCGAAAGCATTTCTTTTAATACCAGATTTCTTCGTTTTTTACATTTTTCGGCGTTTTTATACGGATCGAATACGGACGGCGCTTTAACGAGCGCGGCAAGCGTAGCGCATTCTGCCGTAGTCAGTTCACTTGTGCGCTTTCCGAAATAAGTTTCGGCGGCGCGTTTTACTCCGTACGCTCCCGCGCCGAAGTAGATTTTATTCAGATATTTTTCAAGTATTTCGTCCTTTGTGTAAATCTTTTCGATTTCTTTCGCGAGTTTGATCTCTTTTAATTTTCTTTCTACCGTTTTTTCGCCCGATAAATATACGTTTTTAACGAGTTGTTGAGTTATCGTCGACGCGCCTTCTTTAATTTTTCCGCTGAAAACGTTGTTTTTTATCGCTCTCGCAATCCCTTTGTAATCTACGCCGCGATGCTTATAAAACCGACGGTCTTCAATTGCTATAAACGCGTTTTTTAAGGTTTTTGGCATATCGTCGATTCTTTCGTATGACGAATTTCCGTCGTTAATCGCGTCGCCGAAGGCGTCGTAAACGTAATATGCGGGGGTAAAAGTTTCGATTTTACTTACGTCTAACTTGGTAGACGCCGTTTTAATTAAATAATATCCGATACATCCGCCGAATGCGATAATCAAAATTACGCATATTACGCCAAACGCCTTTAATAATGCTTTCATAACCTTGAATTATTATGGATATTTCACGCCTTTTTATGTGAATATAGGACAAGGCAAAAAAAATCGAGCGATAACGCTCGATTTAAGGATTATGCAATTATTTATTTCTTTTTCGTAACCGCAAAATATTTGCCTGTTCCGTATAACGCGTATTTAATCGCAAAGAATAAGGGGATATTCAGGGCAAATACGAACGGGATAAGAACGAATTGAGATACCGACTTAAAGTCGCCGAAATCTACCGAAGCAAACAAAGCGACGCAAAGAATGATAATCGTTATCTGGAAGGTTACTATAAGGGCAATTTCGAATACGTCTTTGAACGGCGAAATCGATTTTACCGCGCGTTTTCTGTTGACGTTGTAAATTACGCAAGTCGTTACGGGGAACAGGGCGGTTGCGAAGACGATTATCAGTTTTACCGCCGACGACCAGCCGACTATCGGACCGAGAGTGAAATTCAGAATAATCATCTCGATAAACAGTAATAAATACGAGAGAAGCGACGCGTGAAAATTGAGTTTTGAAGAAAGAATACGGTCTCCGCTTGCTTTATTGGTGTTGAACGACGTTCTGATTTTGAACCCTTCGCGTTGCGCCATTGCGTAAAGATCCGAAAAATCGTTCGAGCCTTCGCTTTCGCTATAATCTTTTGAATAATCGCGTTTGCGTTCGGCAATGCTTGTAGATATCGTTTCGGGCTCGACTTCTTCGTCGTAAGCAATCGGATTGTGTTCACGATAATCGTCGCTCGCTGCGGGGCTGGCGGCGCGCGGCGCGTCTTCTGCGTCGGCAAACTTATCGATATTCTCTTTTTCGATATAAGCGGCGGGCTGTTCTTCGGGTTTTTCTTTCGGGAACAGCGACGCTAATATCGATTTATATTCTCTCTTGTTAAGAGTCGTTCCGTCTTCTACCGATAACAAGTCGTCGGCTTCGTCGTTTTCATTGGTTTCGGGTTCGGTTTTATGCGAAACCTGTTCGTCGTCGGCAAAAAATCTGTTTGAAACGGTATTTTCGTCGCTCTGCGCGGTATTAGTTATATCGTCGTCGTTTTTATCGATAATATCGGCGATATTTGAAAGTTTTTCATCTGTTTCTTCGCTTGGTTTATCGATAACTTCTTGAACGGGCTCGTTAGTATTTGACAAAATTTCGTCTTTTTTCGTGTACAGCGAACGATCTTTGATTTCAAACGGATAATCGCGGACTTCGCTTTGACCGACGACTGATTCCGACGAGTTTTCTGTCGTTTCGTCGACGGCGTTTTTGATTTCGGCTATCGATTCGTTGACAGCGTTTTCTACGTCTTCTTCGGTAATTTCGGGCGTTTTAAGCGATTGTTCGTCGGACGCAACGAAATTTTCGGGTAAAATTTCGGTCGGTTTTTCTTCGTCCGCTTCGTCGTTTAATGCGTTGTCTTTGATGATTTCGCCGAGCATATCCGTCAATTTTTCGTTGAAATTTTTCAACAAATCTTCGTCGTTTGCCGTGTTTTCGTCGTAAATTGCGTCGTTTTCGGCTTCTTTGCGGCTAAGATACGGATCGACTGGCGGAATCGGGAAGTTTTCGGCGCTTAAAATCGGGGATTCTTGTTGTTTTTCAACTACGGTATCTACCAGCGTATCGATTACTTCTTTTGATTTTATCCATTCCGACTTATTAGTTTCGACGGATTTTTTACCTTTTTCGGTAAGGCTGAAATATTTGCGACGTATACCGTCGGTCGCGCTCGAACGATATTCGCGTATAAGATTTTGTTTTACGAGCCGCTGCATCGCGCTGTAAAACGTGCCTTGTTTTACGCTGAATTTATTGTCGGATCTGTCTTCGATATTTTTACGAATTTCGTTCGTATCTTTATCTCCGTCGACAAGCGACAATAAAATTATCGTATCGATATGTCCGCGAATCATATCTCCGTTAATATCCATAGTTATCTCCAAACGCTTTATAAAGATATTATACAAGTTATAGCGAATAATGTCAAGGCGTATGACAAATTTTACAAAAATTCGTAATTATTTTGAAAAGTCCGCATTTAATAAGCGATTTTATAAGTTATTATTTTGCAATTCCGCTCTATTTTATGCCATTCATTGCGTAAAACTTGTGTTTTACGCAATGAATAATCCGTGACGGGCTGATAAAATTTAAGTAAATTACTCTGCACTTTTTGATAAAAACGATGTACATTTACCTGCTTTTATGTTAAAATTAAAATATGAGCGACAAGAAGAACGATTATTATACTCAACGTAATATTGCCTGCGAAGATAAAATCGAGAGTTTGTGTATTGAACTCCCCTATTTTTGCGCTGAATTTTTTTACGGCACGAGTAATAACACGTCCGCTCTTACCAGACTGAATTACGCTTACGATTTAAGAATTTTCTTTAATTACCTGTCACAAATTAAAAAAACGTCGATAGAAGATATGAAAATCGAAATTCTCGATTCCGTTACTTCTACCGATATCGAGCGGTTTTTGAATTATTTGAATCATTATTCGATGAACGGAAAAGAACTTTCTTGCGACGAGAAAGGCAAAAAGCGTAAATTATCGACCGTTCGCGCCCTTTTCAGATACTTTTTTAATAAAAACGCGATAAAATCTAACGTGGCTGCAAAAGTCCCTACCCCTAAACTTCACGAAAAGGAGATAATTCGTCTCGAAGGCAACGAAGTTGAAGATTTACTTTCTTACGCGGATAGCGACGACGCTTTTTCGGGTAAAAAGAATACTTATCACGAGAAACTTAAAATCAGAGATTACGCTATATTATCGCTGTTTTTAGGTACGGGAATCCGTATAAGCGAACTTATCGGCTTAAACGTCGACGATTTTGATTTTAACGAAAACAGTTTCGTAGTAACGCGCAAAGGCGGAAGCCGTACGATACTTTATTTTAACGACGAAGTTAAAGACGCGATTTTAAGGTGGCTCGATTTCAGGTACGATCTTAAACTCGATAAATCCGAAACCGCCCTGTTCATATCTATGAAAAACAAGCGTATTTCTCCACGCGCCGTTGAAATTCTCGTTAAAAACTACGCAAAAGAAGTAACTCCGCTTAAAAAAATCACTCCGCATAAACTAAGAAGCACGTTCGGTACTGCCCTTTACCGCAATACGGGCGATATTTATGCTGTAGCCGACTTTTTAGGTCATAAAGACGTCAATACCACCCGAAAACACTACGCCGCCATCAGTCAGGATTCGCGAAAAAACGCCGTCGAGTACGTTAAATTACGCAACGACGACGATAACGAAAAATAACCTGCGAAAGACTCGTTCTTTCGCAGGTTATTTCAGTTTTTAAGAAATTCGTCTATATTCCTGTATAATTCGGGATAATTTTCACGTTCGGCAGGATTAAAATCGTATGCGTTCATTCGTTTGAAAAACGTAATCTGGCGTTTGGCGTACCTGCGTGAATTTTGCTTAATTATTTCCGTCGGGATAGGTTCGCCGTTAATAAGCGCGGAATAGGTTTCTTTATAACCTATACCCTGCATACATTGATTTTCAAGCGTAATTCCTTTGTCGATAAGCCTTTTCACTTCGTCGATAAGTCCGTTTTTTATCATTTCGTCGACGCGCGTATCGATTCTTTCGTAAAGTTCGGCGCGGTCTATATCGGTGCGAATAACGAACGGATCGAATCTTAAAGCGAGTTCGTCTTTAACGTCGGATTTTTTTACGCCCGTTGAATAATAAATTTCAAGCGCGCGGATTACCCTTACCGTATCGTTATAATGCAATTTTTTAGCCGTTACGGGGTCTATCGCGTTGAGTTCTTTCCACAGCGACATATTCCCTTCCCGTTCGGCTTTTAACTTATATTCGTTGCGTAACGATTCGTTGCCTTTTGCGTTGCCGTAACTCATTTTATAAAGTAACGAATTGACGTAAAATCCCGTTCCGCCGCATATTACGGGTAATTTGCCGCGCGAGATGACGTCGTAGACGATCGGCAGAGCCTGCGATTCGTAATCCGATACGGAAAACTCGTCGGCGGCTTCGATAACGTCTATCATATGGTGTCGTACGCCCCGCATTTCGTCGGAATCGGGTTTTGCCGAGCCGACGTTAAGGTCTCTATAAATATACACCGAATCTGCGGAAATTACTTCGCCGTTATATCTTAACGCAAGGTCAATCGCGAGCGACGTTTTACCCGACGCCGTCGGTCCGCATACCACGAGTATTTTGCTTAAACGATTCTCTTGAACCATTTGTCGATTTCCGTGCGGGTTATTTTTATTGCTATCGGTCTGCCGTGCGGACATTTCAACCCGATATTGCCGTTAAGATCGTCAAGGAGTTTCGTAATTTCAAAGTGAGTTAGCGGAGTCCCCGATTTTACAGCCGCTTTGCACGCTTTACGCGCAAGTTTTTCTCTTATTATTTCGGGCATAAGGTCGGGTTTACGCAAAGAAGAATCCGACAAGAAGTCGTCCATAAACTCTTTAAGGTCGATATCCATCAACATATTCGGAATGGTATATATTACGAACATACCTTCGTAATACTCGGAAATATCGATACCGATTTTATAAAAATCTTTATATCTGGATCTTATATAATCGGTCTCCTTGACGTTTACGGGGTAATAAAACGGAACGAGTAATTCCTGAACGATTACCTGATCGTTCGTATAATCTTCGACAAGACAATCGTACAGACATCTTTCGTGAGCGGCGTGCTGATCGACGAAATAAATATCGCCGTCTCTTTCGAGAATAAGATAGGTTTTTAACACCTGCCCTATAACGGTAAATCCGGAGTTGACGATGATTTTTGTCTGCTCAACGTTTTCTTCTTTCTTCTTTTCTTCGAGTTCGGTTATATATTTTTTATTATCCGCAAAAATATCGTCTATAGATACCGCGTCTTCCGTAGATTTGGCGGATTTCTTTTTGAAGTGCATCGAATCGGATTTACCCAGACTCGGAAAATACTCGCCCGCTAATACTTTATCGGCAAATTTAATATAATCGATCGTTTCTTGCGGTAATTCCATACCATCCGGAACGATACGCATAAGGCTGCCTTCCGACGGCTCTTTTTTCTCGGGAAGATACGCCGAGCCCGATTTCAGATCGGGATTAAAATTTTTGTCGCGCTTTACGATATTTACCGCGTCGGCGTTGCCTTCGAGAACTTTTGATACGGTCGAATATAACGCGCTGTAAATGACGTGGTTATCGATAAATCTTACGTCGGCTTTATTCGGGTGTACGTTTACGTCAACAAATTCGGGCGCGACTTCGAGCATAAGAACGTAAAACGGATATTTACGCTTCATCAGGTACGGAGCGTAAGCGTTATGAATAGCGGTCTGCAAAGTGACGTTCTGAACGTATCTGCCGTTCAATATAATCGTCTGATAAGTACGATTCGGCTTAACGAAATAATCCGCGCCTATAAAACCGCTGATTTTAACGCCGTTTTTCTCCGTTTCGATATGAATACAGTCTGCAATCGTCTCGTATCCGTAAGTCGTAATAATCGCTTCTTCGATTTTTCCGCCGGAATAATGTACGCGTTCGGTTCCGTCGATAAAGAGTTTGAACGAAATTTCGGGGTGCGAAAATATAAGCCGAGTTATTATATTTATAATATCCGTTTCTTCGGTTTTGGACGGTTTTAAGAATTTTTCTCTTGCGGGGGTGTTTTGGAAAAGGTTTTTAACTTCGATTGTCGTACCGTTATCCGTCGGGAACGGTTCTACGTCGCCTAAAACCCCGAATTTAGATTCGATATAATATCCTATTTCCGCGCCCTTGACTTTCGACGTTATAGTCATTTCCGAAACGGAAGCGATTGACGCCAACGCTTCGCCGCGGAATCCGAGCGTTACGATCTTGTCCAGATCGTCTGCGGATTGAATTTTGCTCGTCGCGTGGGGCATCGTTGCGTTTACAAGATCGTCTTTTTCTATACCGCAACCGTCGTCTTTTACCGAAATAAGTTTTTTGCCGCCGTCTTCGAGCCTGATCGTGATATCTTTCGCGCCCGCGTCGATAGAATTCTCTACGAGTTCCTTAACTACCGAGAAAGGACGCTCAACGACTTCGCCCGCGGCGATTCTGTTATAAATTTCCTTCGTTAATCGTATTATTTTACTCATGTTCTTCTTGTACCTTATCCTTTAATTCCATTATAAGTCTGAACGCCGCGATAGGCGTAAGCGAATTGATATCGGTCGCAAGCAGTATTTCTTCGACGTCGGAAAGTTGCCTGTCGTTATCGGTATTTTCTTCTATACTTTCAAATTCTTCCTTGTTTTTCAGATAAGCCGTATCCTTGGTAAGGTCGTTGCTTTCAAGTTGTTTCAGAATGGTTTTAGCCCTTACGGTTACGGATTTAGGCACGCCCGCAAGCGACGCCACTTCTATACCGAAACTCTTGTTTGCGCTGCCGCGCATTATCTTTCTTAAAAAAACTATTTTTCCGTTAAGTTCTTTTACCGTGATTTTATAGTTTTTAACGCCTTCGATAACGCCTTCGAGTTCCGATAATTCGTGATAATGCGTCGCAAACAGCGTTTTTGCGCGGACGTTTTCGGCAAGGTATTCGACTACCGCCCACGCAATGCTCAATCCGTCGTAGGTACTCGTACCCCTGCCCACTTCGTCGAGAATCAGAAGGCTTCGTTTGGTTGCGTGCAGCAAAATCGCCGCAACTTCCGTCATCTCTACCATAAAAGTGCTTTGGTTGTAGATAATGTTGTCGCTTGCGCCGATACGAGTAAAAATTCTGTCTACGATAGGTATTTCCGCCGACTTTGCGGGAACGAAAGAGCCTATTTGCGCCATAACGGATATTAAGGCGTTTTGCCGCATATAAGTGCTTTTGCCCGCCATATTGGGTCCGGTAATTATGATTACCCTGCTGTCGCCGTTATCGATATACGCGTCGTTGGCGACGAAAGATTCGCCCGACGTCGCTTCGACTACGGGATGCCGCCCGCCGACTACGTTGAACGCGGCGTCGTCTTCTACTATATCCGGTCTGCAATAATTGAATTTTTTAGCGACTTTCGCAAGCGATAAAAGCGCGTCGAGACACGCTATCGACTTTGCCGAACGCTGTATGCTTCTGATATTATTCGCAAGCACCGTTTTAATCTTATTAAAAATATCGTACTCGATTCGTTTTATCGATTCGTCCGCAGAAAGAATTTCGACTTCGAGTTTTTTAAGTTCTTCCGTTATATATCTTTCGCCGTTCACGGTCGTTTGCTTACGAACGTAATTATACGGTACTTTATCCTTGAAAGAATTACTGACTTCGATATAATACCCGAACACTTTGTTGTACGCAATTTTCAGCGTTCGGATACCCGTCGCTTCTTTTTCGCGGGTTTCTATCGCCTTAATCGATGCGCCGGAATTTTCACGCAGATCGCGCAGACGGTCAAGTTCCTTATCGAAGCCTTTGTTTATATAATTGCGATCTTTGCTGTAAGACGTGGGATCGGGGTTTATCGCCTGCTGAATGAGTTTCGCAACGTCTGTAAAATCGTCGATATTTGCCGATATATCCTGCATTATTTTGACCGTAGAGCCGAATAAAAGTATTTTTACGTTCGGCAATGCGAGCATCGATTGCGAAAGCGAATATAGGTCAGCGGGCGAAGCGTTTCCGTTTGAAATTCTGCCGGCAAGGCGTTCCATATCGGATATGCCTTTCAGTCTGTCGTCAAGCCCGCCGCGTAGCATAGCGGATTCGTAAAGTTCCTGAACGCCGTCAAGACGATAATTGATCTTATCGGCAGAAATCAGCGGCGTAGAAATCCATTGTAACAACAATCTCGATCCCATTGCCGTGTCGGTTTTATCGAGAAGCCACAGAAGCGAGCCGTATCTCTTCCCGTCCTGCATATTTTTGACGAGTTCGAGATTTCTTAACGCGTTATAATCGAGAGTCATACAGTTTTCTTTAAGTTCTCTCGTTACGTTGTTCACGTTAATCAGCGCGTGTTTTTGCGTTTCGCGTAAATACGCCAAAAGCCCGCCGCACGCGGATATAACGTCTTCGTCGTCTAATTCAAAGGGTTTAAGAGTCGTTACAGAGAAGTGTTCGAGAATAGTCCTTTCGGCGTTTTTAAGGGTAAAAGCGGAGTCTTTATACGCGCTGATTTTCGGGATCGCTCCGTGCTGAACCAACGGCGAATTTGCCGCGGTTGCGGCGAACTTGCCGTCGGATATTATTTCCGACGGAGACACTCTTACGAGTACGTCGAAAATTTCAGACGTATAATCGGCGTCGTCGCAATTTCTGACGGTAAACTGCCCCGTGGTAATATCGCACCAGCATAACGCGCCTTTGTTTTTACCGACGTATACGCAAGCGATAAAGTTGTTTTTATCCTTGTCGAGATTACAATCTTCGGTAACCGTGCCTGCGGTTACTATGCGAACTATTCCGCGATCGACGAGTTTACCCTTTTGCGGAGCGTCGAGTTGTTCGCAAACCGCCACTTTTTCGCCTGCGGATACAAGTTTGGCTATATACTGCTCCGCGGCGTGGTAAGGAATACCGCACATAGGCGCGCGATAGTCAAGCCCGCAATCCTTTCCCGTAAGGGTAAGATCGAGTAATTTGGACGCCTTTTCCGCGTCGTCGAAAAACATCTCGTAAAAATCGCCGAGTCGGTAAAATAAAATACAATCCCGATTTTGCAGTTTCGTATCGATATATGTAGCCATCATCGGCGTACAGCGTTTTTTAATTTCTTCCAAATCGTACATTATGATTTATCCGTTTCAAAGTATTTCTAAAACTTCGCTAAGCAGCGACATTCCGCCGGCGGAAGTGATTTTGACGTTTACGAATTTACCTATAAGGTTTTCGGGGTATGAAAAATACGCCATTTTGCCCTTTTCGTCTCTGCCCATATACGCGCGTTTTTTCTCGTCGTAATCTTCTACGAGAATCTCAACCGTTTTACCGATATAGGTTTTCGATTGCTCGCGGTTCAGGTCGTTCTGAATTTCTATAAGACGCATAATTCTGTCTTTTTGAATTTCGGGATCGACCTGCCCATCCATAGCCGCTGCTTTCGTGCCTTCCCGTTTCGAATAAACGAAAGTAAACGCTCCGTCGAATTTTACGGTTTTAACGAGATTGACCGTGTCGAGAAAATCGGCTTCGGTTTCCGTAGGAAAGCCTACTATAATATCGGTGGTTATCGCGCAATCGGGAATAAGGCTTCTTATCGTTTTGACTTCGGCGATATATTTCTCGCGCGTGTAACGCCTGTTCATAAGCGCAAGTATTCTGTCCGAACCGGACTGTACGGGTAAGTGTATCGCTTTACAGGCGTGTGGGTTGCTTTTAACCGCTTCTACAACGTCTTTCGTAAGATCTTTCGGGTGATTTGACATAAAACGAAGTCTGAATTTACCTTCGATTTTGCCTATTTCGTCAAGCAGCCCCGCGAACGACGAGCCGTCGCTTAAATCGTGCCCGTACGAGTTGACGTTCTGACCGAGTAAAGTTATTTCTTTATAGCCTTCTTTAACGAGAGATTCGACTTCTTTTACGACGTTATCCGCTAACCTGCTGCGTTCCCTGCCGCGAACGTAAGGAACGATACAGTACGAACAAAAATTATTACACCCGTAGGCGATATTTACCCAAGCGTTCGGATAACTCGATCTGAACGGCGTAATATTCTCGCAAACGTCGCCGTTTTTATCCAAAATTTCGATAACGCGTTTTTTAGTGTTAATCGTTTTAAGGAGAATTTCCCCGAATTTATCGATATTGTACGTTCCGATAACGACGTCTATGAAAGGAAACGTCGCCGATAACTTTTCGGCGAATTGCCCCTGTTGCGTCATACAACCGCAAACCGCCAGAATAAGTTCGGGATTGTTCTTTTTCAGTTTTTTGTACATACCGATATTCCCGTACGCGTGCTGTTCGGCATTTTCGCGTACGCAACAGGTATTGAACACGATCACGCTTGCGTCTTCGGCGTTTTCACACTCTTCGTATCCCAGGGCGCGAAGTTGCCCCGCTATTTTTTCGGATTCGTGTACGTTCATCTGACAACCGTACGTTTTAATCAGGTATCTTTTGTTCATAATCGGTTATATTATACTAAATAATTCGTAATTTTTCAAGTAAATGACTATAAAAAAGTATCGGACGAGCCGTCCGATACCGAAATAGTTTTACATATTTATTTGTTCGATTTTTTCGCCTTTCAAAAATTCGGGCAAGTCTTCGTCTGAAGCGTCGGAATCCGACGTTTCTTTTTCGGCGTAATAATCGGGATCGGCGGATTCGTCGTAAACGTCTTTTTTGAAAAGATAATTATCGTCGCCGCCGTTCATAAGCCTTATCTGCTGCATAAGTTCGTTAATATCGGGCAACTCGTCAAGCGAAGATATCTGGAATCTTTTAAGGAATTTATCCGTCGTTCCGTATAAAAGCGGCTTACCGATTGCGTCTTTTCTGCCTACGACTTCCACCACTTCGAGTTTAAGAAGGCTCTGCAAGGCATAGTCGCTGTTTACGCCCCTGATCTGGTCGAGTTCGGCTCTCGTAACGGGTTGCTTATACGCGATGATTGCCGCCGTTTCGAGCATACTTTTAGAAAGTTCGCGCTCTTTTATGGGGTTAAGAACGGTCTCTACGCTCAAAGCGTTCGACGGGTTGGAGCAAAACTGTAATTTATTATTAAAAATCAACAAATTTATGCCGCTCGTTTCAAGGTCGTACTTCTTTTGCAGTTCTCTTGCGGTTTTAAGCACTTCGTCGTCCGAAACGCCGAGTTTTTCCGAAATATCGTTTATTGCAACTTCGTTTCCCGATACGAAAAGTATCGATTCAATTATACTCGCTAAGGTCTCCAACTTCTTCACTCCTGTCTTCTCTTAAAGTAATGGTTATATCGTCGAAGGTTTCGTTTTGTTCGACGGTAAGATATTGCAACTTCAATAATTCGAGCAACGCCTGAAACGTCGTGATTATCTCGGGTTTCGACGCGTGTTTTGTAAACAACTCGAAGAAACTGCAAGTCTCCCGTTCAAGCATTACGCTTTTGATGTAATTTATCTGGTTTGCGACCGTAAAAGAGTCCTTAGGAATTTCTTTACGCTCGTTTTTTACGCGTTCTTCAAGGTCGCTTTTCGCTAAAAGTTCGGTAAACGCCTTGACCAGCCCGCTCAGATTGAAATCGTTATAAATTATGCGTACTTCGCTTGCGGATTCGTCCGGCGCTTTGTAAAAGCGATCCGTTGTTTCCTGTTCTTTAAGTCTCTCGCTCGCTTCTTTATAAATTCTGAATTCTTCGAGTTGTCTTATAAGGGAACGTTTGGGATCTTCGTAGTCTTCAAGCCCGAAATCGTCGTCGAATTCGATTTGCGGCAGCAAGGCTTTCGATTTGATTTCGAGCAACGTAGCCGCCATCGCGAGATACTCGCTTTCCTTTTCGATATCCATATCTTCCGCGCGGTTGACGTAATCGAGGAATTGTTCGGTTACCTGCGATACGAATATGTCTTTAATTTCGATCTCTGCCCTGTTTACGAGAAAGAGTAATAAATCGAGCGGACCTTCGAAGTTGGATATTTTGGTCGTATAATCGACTACGGTTTCGAAATTCTGCGCCTTTACGGAATATTCCGCAGTCGGCGAACTCGTTTCTTCGTCGAAGTTTTCGTTGATATCGTCAATCATTTATAAAATAAAACTCCAAAATTTGATAATTCCTTTCGCAACGAGATTCGATAAATACGAAATCACGTCGAGATACGGTAAATTTACCCATTCCGCAACGTATCCGAGCGCGAAAATCGCCAAAAGGATATAAAACCCGTTGTTACGAACGAAGTAATAAAATTTACCGCGCGTCTTGGCGAGAGAATCGTATAATCTGAACCCGTCCAGCGGATAAATCGGTAATAAATTGAATACGAACAGACAGATATTGATATAAAAGAAAGAATACGGTAACTTGTAAGCAAGCAAAAGCAGATATTTCGACCAGTTGTCGTCGTATATAGGTTGCTTCATTACGAATATCGTCAGCGGACAAATCAATATCGCGAGAACGATATTCGTTAAAACGCCCGCGACGGAAACCCATACGCAACCCGCTTTTCGGTTACGGAAATTATCGGGATTTACCGGTACGGGTTTTGCCCAGCCGAATCCTATCAGAATCATCATAATCAGCCCGATAGGATCGAAATGCGCAAAAGGGTTCAGCGTATACCTGCCCGCGTATTTAGGCGTATCGTCGCCGCATTTTACCGCCGCGAAAGCGTGAGCGAATTCGTGACAAGGAAGCACTATTAAAATTACGAGAAAATTCGCAAGATACGCAATCAGCGTAGAAATCAATCTGTCCATTACGCGATTATTATATCGTAAACCGTAAAAAAACGCAAGTATTTGCCCGTAATATTTTCTTCGCGCAATCAGTCTTCGCTATTTTTTATTCCGTCTATTTTAATCGTCGCGACGTCCTGCATTTTAATGCATTCCCCGCAATTATCGCAAATTTTCAGCGGATTAAGATCGCAAATTTCACATTCGCCGCAATCTATGCAGTCTCTGTCGTATAAAACGCATTTTTTAGTTTTTTCGTCTTCGTTTTTCATAACGCGTTCATTATATCACGCCCGAGCAAAAAATTCAACAAAAATTATTACGAACAAACGTTTGCGTTTTAAGTAAAAATATGGTAGTATGAATTAACTTTTTGCGGAGGCGTAACTATATGACCGTAAACGAAAAATTAAACGGCGTTCTCGAGTTCGTTAAAAAATATTCCGAAGAAAACGGTTACGCGCCGTCGGTAAGAGAAATATGCTCCGCGCTGAATATCAAATCCACAGCCACCTGTCAATATTATCTGAATAAACTCGTAAAAAGCGGCGAACTTAATCGGGACGAGTCTAAAAGCAGGACGTTGAGCCTGAAAAAAGACGGCGTAAGCGATTTCGTAAGCGCGCCGTTGATAGGCGCGGTAACCGCGGGTACGCCCGTTTTCGCATACGAAAATTTTGAAGAGTTTTATCCCCTGCCCAAGGAGTTTGCCGCCGATTCGGAGTTATTTATACTTCGCGTACGGGGCGAAAGTATGATAAACGCAGGTATACTCGACGGGGATAAAATTATAGTTAAAAAACAAAACTCCGCCGAAAACGGAGACATCGTGGTCGCGCTAATAGACGACTCGGCTACCGTAAAAAGATTTTATAAAAAAGACGACAAGATTATTCTCCACCCCGAAAACGACGCTATGAGCGACATTATCGTTCATGACGCCGTCATTCTCGGCGTGGTTTCCGGCTTACTGAGAAAATACTGAAATGGAATATTTAATCATCGATACCGAAAGTTGTACGGGAAAAAGCGACGACGGAAGTCTTTGCAGCGTCGGCTACTGCGTGGCCGACGAAAATTTTGAAATTCTCGAAAAAAACGACTTGCTTATAAACCCGTTGCCCAAACGATTTTCCGTCGGCAACAAGAAAAACCTTAAACGCACCGGCGTTATGTTTGCCTACGACGTAGACGAATTTCGCCGCGCTCCGCTTTTTAAGGACAGATACGACCGCCTTTGCGCTCTTTTCAAAAACAGAACGGTACTCGGTTTCGCCTTGGCTAACGACGTTAAATATCTTAACGACGCTTGCGATAAGTACGACTTGCCGAGAATCGAGTACGAATATATGGACGTGCAATTTGCCTATAAGTTATTAAACCCCGCCGAAAACTCGTTGGGGCTGAAAACTTTATCCGAAAAATACGGGATAAAATATCTCGAACATCGTTCAGATGAAGACGCAGCCGTATCTTTGTACGTTCTTAAAGCGTTATTAGCGGAAAATGGGCTTAATTACTGCGATTTTATTAAAGATTATGAAATCGTTTACGGTGTGAATACGTTAAAAGGACACCATTCCCCCTACTCCGTAACCGAATTTCGCGGCGAAAAAGGATTAACGGTAAGTCACAGACTTAAAAACTACGTTTACGGAGAATTTATATCCCGCCTGCCTAAAAAACGCAAAGGAGACGTCTATTGTTTTTCGTATTCCGTCGAACGCAAAGACGTTGACTTACTGCGTACCGTAGTCAAGGCTATCTACGCCGAAGGCAACTCGTTTACCCGCGACGCGGACGTGGCTACGGTATACGTTAAAAGCGGAGAAAGTAGCACCGAAGATTTAAGACTGTCCGCATTGCAGAAGACGAGTAAAAGGCTTAAACGAGTAATAACTTTCGACGAATTGACGCGCGAACTCAACGTAACTGCCGCCGACAAATTCGACGATTCTGAAGTTCTTATCTCTCTTCACGAAAAATTAGTTATTTAAGGCATCGTTAAACCGCTCCCGACGATTTTTAATCGTCGGGAGCGGTTTTCCTTTTTTTAGCCACAGGTAATTGCGTTTGAACCACGGTCTTGCGCTGTGTTTTTGGCTAATACGGTGTTGCGCTCGTGGCTTATACTTGTGTATTAAGCCGCTCGCGCGCCTTGTCTTAACCTAAAAACACAACGCAATACTTGCTTGCAACCAAAACGCCGCTATTTTCGATGATTTTTGACGAAGGCGGCTTTGTTCGTACTTTATGGTACGGGCGAAGTCGAATTTGGCAAAAACCGCGTAAATATCGGGGTTTTGGCGGGTCCAAACGCAATTACCTGTGGCTACCACCCGGCGGCAACGTCGCGGACGTAATCGAAATAAGTTTTCTTCTCTACGCTTTCGGCGGCTACGGCTTTCGTTCTGCCCGTTTCGACACCGTTTTTATAGACTATCAATTCGCCTAAAACGTCTCCCGTACGGATCGGCGCTTTTATTTTGTTTGCAGGCTTGAAATCTATGACTATATCCGACTTATCGTTTTTTGCGGTAAATACAAAAACGTCTTCTTTCGGTCTCATTTTAACGCTGCTTTTAACGCCCTTTTCCGCTTTTACCGTTATACCGAGATTTTTTTCATTGTCGAGAGCGGTTTTGCAGACGTAATTATCGAATCCGTAATTGAACGCGGAAGATACGTCCGCGAAGCGTGATTTACTGTTTTCGCCCTTGATAACGACTGCGATCAGTCGCATATTACCCCTTTTCGCAGTTCCGGCAAGGCAAAACCCCGATTCGGACGTGTATCCGGTTTTACCGCCGTCGCAACCTTCGTAAAACTTAACGAGTTTGTTCGTGTTGGTAATTTCCGTTTTTCGGTCGCCGTGATCGATTTCGTCCGTCCATATCCGTGAAAAAGTAAAATATTCGTCGTGTTTAACGAGATTTTTAAGCATAACCGCAACGTCTTTCGCGCAGGAATACTGCGTGGGTTTCGGTAAACCCGTGCAGTTTGAAAATAACGTGTCGCTTAAATTCCATTCAGTCGCTTTTGCGTTCATTTCGTCAACGCAGTTTTCTTCGCTGCCGTATAACCTTTCCGCCATAGCGACGGAAGCGTCGTTTGCAGATGCCACGACGATACTTTTAATCAATTCCGCCGCTTTATAAGCCTTATTCGCTTCAAGAAACACTTGCGAGCCGCCCATTCCGCTTGCGCGTTTGCTAACGACTATCTCGTCGCTTAAAGAATATTCGCCTTCGTCGAGTTTTTCAAAGCATAAATTTAGCAGCATCAACTTCGTCATACTCGCTATGGGTAATCGTTTAGTTTCGTTTTTGGAGTATATTACTTCCTCGCTGTTATAATCCGTCAGGTACGCCGCTTCGGATTTTATAGTTAAATCATTGCTTGCGCAGACGATATTTTTTGCTGTCGTACCTGCGCTTACTGCCACCGACAAAGCGGTTAAAACCATCGCTAATATCTTTTTCATATTATAATGGTTTGCAGTTTTATAAATAATATTCCGTTATCGGCGTCCGCTTCGGAATTTATCGTAAATCTATCGGTATAATCGTTAAAATACGGCGTAAATAGGTCTTACGATCAGACCGACGGCAAGCATTCCGTAAACGGAAGTAGCCAAACACAGCGCAAGAGCGATGGCGGCGGTAATCAGTTTATATTTTTTATCCGGAGAACAAAGGTTTTTGCGGCGCGACAAATCGAGATTGCAGGCAATTTCCGCAGACAATACGGCAGACAATAATAAACCTTGAACCAGCGACACGGTCAGGAATACGAAAAGTCCGTCTATCCCGAAAACTCGCAACAGTACGCACCCTGCTCCGCCGATAACGACTCCGCGGATAAACAACGCGCAATACGCCGCAGGAAGCGCGTATACCGTAAGCGAACACGCTAAAAAAAGAGCGACGTATATAAACGATTTCAGAAAAAATGTTATTTGCAAACTGAATACGTTGACATAACCGAGCGTTACTTTTTCATAATACGCTACCGCATTTACGTATACGACGTTCGTTTCGCAACACCTTCCGTAAAAGATAAACCCTAAAATCAACCCGACGACGAAGGCGATCGAAAGAGTGACGGCAACCGCAAAATTGCGTTTAAGATCAGCCGCTCTCGTTTTAAGCAATACGGGCATAAAAAAACCTCATATCGGTAAATGATATGAGATAATTTTATCAATTATGCTGATTTTCGAGCATTTTCGATATGCCGATACCGAAACCACGCGTCGGATCGTTAATAAAAACGTGAGTTATAGCTCCGATTATTTTTCCTTTTTGTATAATCGGACTTCCGCTCATACCCTGCAAAATGCCGCCTGCCGAACCGAGCAATTCTCTGTCCGAAATCTTAATTACGAAATTTTTATTATCCTTGTCGTAAAAATCGGTTTTTACTATATTGATAGCGTATTCCTTAGGCGTAACGCCATCTATGCAGGTTATTATCGACGCCGCGCCCGGCGCGCCGACGCCAGTTTCCGCTTTCGCTAATTTTTTATACGGATATTTTTCCGCCGCGTTGCCGTATAACCCCGTTTCTCCGTTCTTTTCAACCGAACCTATTTTATCGCTGTCGATAAAAATTCCTTTCAACTCGCCCGCCTTTCCCTTTTCGCCCTTGACGAGACCTATAACGGAACATAAATAACAATTTCCGCCAAGTATGTCGAGTTGATCGCCGTTTTCGTCCAGAACGGGGTGTCCGAGCGCGGCAAAAGATCCGTCGTTTCTGAAATAAGTTATCGTGCCTATCCCGTTCAGGTCGTCGCGCAGGAATAAACCGAGCCTGTATTTTCCGTTCACGTCCTTACGGGGCGAAATAAACTTCGTAATTTTATCCTTTTTTCTCGATATAACTATCTCTATCGGATTGCCGCCGCAATTTTTTATCGCGTCGGCAATGGATTGCACGTTGCTTACGGGCGTTTTATTTACGGTTAATATAACGTCGCCTACGCGTATATCGCCCGATTCTGCCGGTCGGAATATTCCGTCCGCGGTTATTACTTCGTTAAGACCTATTACCGTCGCTCCGTTCGTTCTTACCGTAAACCCCGCGGGGATTCCGCCTATATACAGTAATTCCCCGCTTGCCCGAACGGTAACTCCGTAAAACGGGAAAACGAAAATAAGCGCGGATATCAATAATATGAATAATCTTTTTTTAGAATCGCTAAAACGGTGCATTTAATCGAAGTATGCGACCGAAGAATAAAAATATACGCAAAAAGCCACCTTTTCGCCCCGTTTTTGTCATATTATATTTGTTTGTAGCGCACTCGCGGACAAAAAGTTTTCTTTACCTCTCTATTTTATCGGAATAAAAAGTTCTAAATGTCTCTTTTTAATTTCGTCACGCTTCGTCCAATGGATTTTAAGCAACTCCGCTCTCGTTTCATCTCTTAAAAGACTCTCTCTTTCAAAGGTTTCATAAACGTTTTTTGTAAAAGAATCAAGAATCTCCATAGGAAAATCCTTGTTTTCTGAAACGAATTTAGCGTATTTTCCGTACGCCGAAAATCTTTTAAGTCTGCCGACGACATTTTTCAACTCCGTTTCTTCAAAAGAATAATCATACTCTTTGCAATGTGTTTTTTCTGCAAGTTCTCGCCATTTTTCATCGACTTTCACTCTTTTCCCGCTTCCTTCTTCGCGCGGTGCGGCGGCTTCAACCGTTTCATTCTTCTCATTGCAAAGGCTGAACGTTCCGTCCGTGTTTTCAGAAAAAATTCCGCAACGCGGCTCGACCGCACAAGCGCAATAAAAGCCAACTTCGTCAAAGTCGTCAAGAATTTCCCACCAGTCGCAATCGTCTTTTTTTCTTATTGCTCGCATAGCTTCCTGTTTTCTTCGCGTCGTCGTAACAAATTTTTCGTCGGCTTTTTTCCGTCTTTCGGGCTTTCCGAGAAATCTTTTTCCGAAACCCACAAGAAGTTTTTTCTCTATCGTTACCGTTTCGTATTCGTTTACCGTCTTTACTGCGCCTTGCGCCGTTGTCGCGTTCTTCACTTTTTCTTTTACCCCTTTTGAAAAAATCGTTTTCTCTTCGATGCAGCTTATCGGCGGTACGTTTTTATACCGTTTTGTTTTTCTGCACACGCTCGGCGTAAACCCGTTGAACGCCTTGAACGCCTTCGTAAAACTTTCGTGGGTGGCATACCCGAATTTTAACCCTATTTCTATAATTCTCTCCGTCGTTTGGCAAAGAGCTTTTCCCGCTTCCGAAAGTCTTCTTTCTCTTACGTATTCGGCTATGGTATAATCAGTTAAAGCCGAAAAAATTCTCATCATATTATATTTGTTCGTGGTGCAATCGCGGGAAAGCTCGTCGTAGTCGATTTTCCCCGTAAGATTTTTTTCAACGTATTCGACGATTTTTTGTATAATCATTTTTTACCTCTTTTTTATTATATCATAAGCACCCGATTTTTTCTTGTCATTTTTTGCTTTTTCTATGCGACGTCAAGACTTTTTTCGTAGTGAATCGTCAATCTAAGCGTTGTATTTAGTTTGACGATTCATTTTTTTTCAGAAACTCTTTTGTTGCTAAAACTATTATTTTTGTCTGCCATAAATCAGCACGCATTGAAAAAGGCTCACGGAAAAAATATTCGTGAGCCTTTTATCCTCGTTTGAAAGCGCAATTCTTAAATTTTATTTTAATAATTCCCTATGGAAACTACAAATTACGGCTATATTTACTTGATTAGTTCGATTTTATTCGAAGATATTTATTTCCGGTTTACTTTATACGCTTCGCACGAAGCGACGGTTTCTTCCGCGTGCTTTCTTGCGATTTCGCTCACGTTTTCGCCGCTCATAATTCGCATAATTTCAGATACTTTCTCTGATTTTGAAAGGTTTTTTATCTGTGTTACGGTCTTTCCGTTATCTTCGATTTTAGAAATTTTTATATTTACGTCGCTCATTGCGCAGACTATCGGCAAATGCGAAACCGCTATTATCTGCGTGCTTTTTGCTATATCGGCAAATTTTTTTGCAACCACTTCTGCCGTCGCGCCGCTTATGCCGACGTCGATTTCGTCGAAAACGTACGTCGATATATCCTGATATTCGCTTATTATCGTTTTTAACGCGAGCATAAATCTGCTCATTTCGCCGCCGCTTATTATTTTTGAAAGCGGTTTCGTCGGCTCGCCGAGATTTGCCGAAAATTCGTAAGTTACTTCGTCGTTTCCGTTTTCGGGGTACGGCGCGTCTTCAATAGGGGTAAAATCGTTGAAAGATATATCGAAACGAGCGTTTTTCATTCCCAACGCCTTTAATTGTTCCGTAACCTTTTTACAAAAATTTACCGAAAACTCACGTCTGATTTTTGATACGGCGCGTAAACTTTCGTTTAAGGCTGAAAGTAAAACGCTTTTTTGTTTGCTGAATTTTGCGTATTCCGCATCGAAATTTATAAGTTTTTCGTATTCGGCTTCCGCTTTGGATAGAAAATCGTTAATCGATTCTAAACTTGCGCCGTATTTCTTTTTCAGGTTTTTATAAATTTCAAGTCTGTTTTCGACTTCGTCCGCTTCCGCTTCGTCAAAATCAAAATCGTCGGACGCGTCGCCTATCGTTTCGGCAACGTCTTCGATTTCGGAATATGCGGAGTTAAGCCGATCTTCGAGTTCGGCGTAAGACTTATCTAACGACGATATAGCCCCGATTGCCCTTACCGCGCTTCTTAAAGCGTCAAGAGCGCAATTTTCATCGGATAAAGCGGATTTTGCTTCGGAAAAGGCTTCGCCTATTTTTTCGGCGTTTTGAATTTTTTTACGTTTTTCTAAAAGAGCGTCTTCTTCTCCCGCCCGTAAATCGGCGGAAGTAATTTCGTCTATCTGAAATTTTAAGATATCCGCTTTAATCGCGCGTTCGCTTTCGCTACCGCCGAAGCCTTTCAGCGCGTCGTCGGTTTCTTTTAATCTTTTTATAGTTCCGCGACATTCGTCAAGCGGCTGAGATAACGCGTTTTTGCAGAATTTATCGAGTATTTTTAATTGTTCGGCAGGCTTTGTAAGCGAATAATGCTCGCTTTGCCCGTGTACGTCGATAAGGTAGGCGGTTATTCCGCGAAGCATTCCCGCGGAAAACGGCGCGCCGTTTAATCTTATAGTCGACTTACCGTCGGCGGTAAGTTTTCGCGTTATAATCAATTCGTCTTCAGCCTGCTCGCCGGTGTATTCTTCGATCAGGTTTTTAACCGTTAAATTATCCGAAACGTCGAACGCGGCGGAAACCAAACAGTCGGTTTCGCCGTGACGGATCATCGTTTTATCCGCTTTTGCGCCGAGAACGAAATTTATCGCGTCGAGAATGACGGATTTACCGGAACCCGTTTCTCCGGACAAAACGTTAAGCCCGCTTCCGAATTCTATGACGGCGCGATCTATTAAAGCGACGTTTTTGATTTCTAACGTTTTTATCATTTGTGTTCTACGAAATATTCTTTAAGTCTTTTTGTTACCCTTTCGGCGTCTTCGTTAGTCTTGGTAATTACGATCAAGGTGTCGTCGCCCGCTACGCTGCCTACGACTTCGTCCATATTCATACTGTCGATAACCACGCCCGCGGTGTTACCGTTGCCGCCGAGAGTTTTTACTACCACGATGTTTTGCGCTCTTTCTATATCGGTAACGCAATTCAAAAACAGATTAAGGAATTTTTTATCGGTATGGTTATTTTCAATGCTTGCCGTCGAATATCGGTGCTTTTTATACTTGCCGGAAGTTTTGATAAGGGAAAGTTCTCTGATGTCTCGCGAAAGAGTTGCCTGAGTTACGAGAATACCCCTTTTTTGAAGTTCGTTTGCCAAATCTTCCTGAGTTGCGGTTTCGACTTCGTCAACAATCTCAAGAATCATCTTTTGTCTTAATTTCTTGTTCATTTTATACTCCGAGTCTGTTTCTTATTTTATCAAAAAAATTCTTTTTAATATCTACGATTTTTAAGGTTTTTTTATCCTTGCCCACGATGACGGCGTCACCCGATGAAAGGGATTTGACGCACCTGCCGTCGATACATAAAAGACACGGCGAAGAATTTTCAAGCACGGTTACGACCGCGGTTTTATCGTCGGGATAAACTATCGGTTTCGCGGTAAGCGAATGCGAACAGATGGGCGTGGCGATAAATGCGTTCAATTGCGGAGTGAGAACGACGCCGCCTGCCGAAAGCGAATACGCGGTAGACCCAGTCGGCGTGGCGATTATAACCCCGTCCGACCGTAACGAATAAACGTCCGCGCCGTCGATCGATAATTTAAGTTTACTGATTACCGACGAACCGAAGACGTATTTGTCTCTTTCGATTACCGCGTCGTTCAGGGCGGTATAGTTATCTTCCCCTACCCGAACGGAAAGCATCGTTCTTTCGGTTAATGCGTATTCTCCGCTTTTTATCGCGTTTACGGCAAGCGACAATTCTTCTTTTTCTACGCCGCTTAAAAAACCTATAGTGCCGGTGTTTATCGCAAGTATGGGCGCGTCGATTTCACACGCCCGCAAAGCGGCGGAAAGAACCGTTCCGTCCCCGCCGAACACGGCTATAAAGTCGGCGGATTGCGCTCGTTGAGCGTTGCCGACGGAATACTCTATACCGTTTGACGCGAGAAGTTTTATAAAGTTGTCGATTACCGCCCTGCTTTCGTTCGTCGCGTTAATCGGAGAAATTATCTCAATAAACACAATTGTATCCCCATTTATTATATAAACGGCAAACTTTAACGACGTAACCGCGTTTAATTGCGATGATTTACGTCTTACCGTTATGATTTTTTCAACAGCAATAAATATTCTACGTTCTTTCCTTGTCTGATCGGCGCGTTAGTTACGTTTACGGGCTTAAGCCCGACAGACTCTGCAAAGCGAGAAACGTTCGTTACGGCTTGATTCCGAGCCTTTTCGTCTGTTACTATGCCGTTCTTATTCAGATACTTTTTACCGCATTCAAATTGCGGCTTTACGAGAACGACCGCTATGCCGCCGACTTTCAGCACGTCGGATATAGGTTTTAGGACGAGCGTGAGCGAGATAAAACTCACGTCGGCAGTCACTACGTCCACCTGCTCGCCGAGAACTTGCGCGGATAACTCGCGGGCGTTGAAATTATCTATAACCTTTACCCTTTCGTCTTTCGAAAGACTTTCGTCAAGCTGACTTTCGCCGACGTCGATAGCGTAAACCTTTTTTGCACCGCCGCATAAAAGCCGTTCGGTAAATCCGCCCGTACTCGCGCCGACGTCCGCGCAAACGGTGTTTTCAACGCTTAAATTAAAGTCGTTCAAGGCTTTTTCGAGTTTATATCCGCCGTTTGACACGAACGCGTCGTATTCGTTGACCGTTACGGCGGAATTTTCGTCTACGCCGAGCGACGGTTTATCGGCAACTTTGCCGTCAACGGATACAACGCCTTTTTTAATTGCTTCCGCCGCTTTATTACGGGATTTGAACTTACCGCTTGCGACTAAATATACATCGAGTCTCATAATACCGCTTGCGTAAATCGCTCAAGAAAATCTTTTAAGAAATTTTCGTCGATAACGCCCTTGCATTTTGCGTATAAACGCTTTTTCATATCGTTTATTTCCGCTCTTACGCCGTCTACGCCGAGTAGTTTAACCGACGTTAATTTATGAGATTTTTCGTCCTTTCCCGCGGTCTTTCCAATATCTTCGCTTTCGGCAAGAACGTCAAGCAAATCGTCGCAATATTGAAAAATTCTTCCTAATAAGCCGCCGCATTCTATCGCTGCGCTTTCTTTTTCGGGCGCGAATAACACGGTCGGAATTAAAAACGGAAGCGTAAGAAATTTCCCCGTTTTTTTGTCGTATATCGAATTCAGCGTGTCAATATCGCCATTTTTAGATTTTTCGTGCTCTATATCGGCTTTTTGCCCGCCGAGCATTCCGTCGTATCCCGAATAATCGGCGATAAAGCGCATCGCCGTAATATCGCGACCGTTTTCGGCGTTGGCAAGCAACGATTCAAAAGCGAAGTTAAGAAGCCCGTCGCCGGCGAGAATCGCAGTCGCTTCGTCGTACTTTGCGTGGCAGGTTTTTTTACCACGGCGTAAATCGTCGTTATCGAGCGCGGGTAAATCGTCGTGAACGAGCGAATACGTATGTAGACACTCTAATGCAAGCGCGTAAGGAAGAATTTTTCCTACGTCGCCGCCAAGATGCGTTGCGGATGCCAGCGCAAGAACGGGGCGCAGCCTTTTACCGCCGACGAAAAAACTGTATTTCATCGCTTCGGCAAGATTGCTGTCGCAAACCACTTTTTCAAACGACTTTTCGGCAAACTGCTCGAATACGTTAAGATAATTGCGATATTCTGCGGAATAATTTATTTTTTCGCTCATTTTGTGTTAATTTTACGCATACCCGCTTCGTAGGTATTTGCAAGAAGCGTCGTTATCGTCATCGGACCGACTCCGCCGGGTACGGGCGAAATAAGCGACGCTTTTTTATAAACTTCGTCAAAATCGACGTCGCCGTAAATCTTCTTCCCTTCTCCCCTCGTTATTCCGGCGTCTAAAACGACCGCTCCGTCTTTTACCATATCGGCGGTAATAAGCCCCTTTTTACCGACGGCGCAGATAAGAACGTCCGCTTCTTTCGTGTACTTCGCAAGATTTTCCGTTTTACTGTGACAAATAGTTACGGTACAATCCCGTTCAAGCAGCATCAAAGCCATCGGTTTGCCGACCGTATTGCTTCTTCCGACTACCACGGCGTGTTTTCCGCTTAACTCAACCCCGTAAAAATCGAGTAATTTCATCATTCCCGCAGGGGTGCAGGATCTCGGATACCCCTTTATAAACTTCGCGAGTTTGCCGACGTTCAGATCGGAAAAGCCGTCGACATCTTTTTCGGGCGGAATGAGTGCAAGAGCGGCTTTTTCGTTCAACCCTTTCGGTAACGGAACTTGCACGAGCAATCCGTCTACGCTGTCGTTTGCGGAAACTTCTTTGATTATATTTTGCAACTCTTCGTCGGTAACGGTTTCCGGTAGCCTTATCGTTTCGGATTCTATCCCTACCGATAAACACGCTTTTTCTTTGTTATTGACGTAAATTTCGCTTGCCGCGTCCCTGCCCGCGATAATAACGCATAACTTAAAAGTTTTTCCGTACTTTTCGTTAGCTTTTGCGATCTTCTTTTTCAAATCGTCTCTTATCGACGCAGAAACGAGTTTGCCGTCTATTATCGCCATATCAGTTCTCCAGACTTTTTTTGTACGACGCGAGTACGCCGTTTACGAAGTTAAGGCTTTCGTCCGTCGAGTATTTTCTTACAAGGTATAACGCCTCGTCGATCGAAACTACGGGCGGAATATCGTCAAAATATTTAATTTCCGCAACGGCAAGCATAAGCGCGCACTTATCGGTCGAGTACAGCCTTTCTATCTTATAACCTTTTGCGAATTCGGATATTACGTCGTTGATCTCCGATTTGTGGTCCGTTACCGTTTTTAACAATGCTTCGGCAAACTTAACGTCGGCTTCCGACAACTTTTGCTCGGAAAACGTTTCGCGTTTGAAAGCGTCGTCCGTTTCGTCGTTAAAATTTTCGGCGTATAATATTTTGTACGCCGCTTCTCTTGCATCTCTTCTCATATTTACCTTTTAACGTTTAATTCTGCGCGTCGCATAAAAATCGCGACACGCGACAACGGACGAAGATTAAAAATCTTCGTCCGACGAATCAGTCTATTGCGTTTTCTTCGGGGAATAACACCCCGTCGACCTTTACGTCGACGTTGCCGATTTTATATTTCGACATCGCTTCGACGCTATGCTTTATGTTCTTCTGAATGTTGTATACGACGTCGGGAATGCTGTATCCGTAATAAACGTCTACCGACACGCCGACGTTGATGTTTCCGCTTAAAACTTCTACCTTAATGCAGTCCGAACTCTTTTTAGACGATTTCTTATCTTTAATAGCCACGCCGGCAACGTCTTCTACGGCAAGCCTTACTATGCCTTTGACTATGCCCGTATTGTAGACGATTTTACCCTTTCCGGAATTGTTGGCGCTTCCTTTATACATATCAACTCTCCTTATGATAACATTATATCATAAGGAAAGCGATTTGAAAAGTGATTTTATGCAAAACCTGACTTGATTTTTGAATTTTATTCGTCCGATACTCGCTTATATAGGTCTTTCGGTGTTTATAAGCGTCGGATAATCAGTCAATCGCCTGTATGTAAACGTTTTCGGGCGCGGCGTTTAACTCGTTCTGGCAAACGGTATAAATTATAATAGCGTCGTCCTGAGTAAATTCGGAGTCTTTTACGATAACGCTCACGTTATCCGAAGACAAACCTATCGTAACGGCGACTTCGGCGTATCCTTTGCTTTTTATAAGGCTCTCGAGCAGGTTTTCGTGTTCGGCAATCCTTGAAAGTTTAAGTTTCATATCGAGCGCTTCTTTTTTGGTTGCCGCGTCGGCGTTGGCGTCTGCGACTATTTCGTCTATCTGGGCAAGTTGCTTGTTTCTCGAAGTGTTACGCGTGGTTCTTACTTCGGTAAAATAACTCGCCGTGGGCGTTGCGTTGTTACTCGCCCCTACCACGTTCGACGATAAAACGAAGTTGAGTACCGCCGTAGTTACGAGCAAGGCTATCATACAACTGAGTACGATGATTTTCTTTTTCTTTGACATTGTTGTTCTCCTTTATTTAACGTGCCAATATCCGCACTTTATTACACGGAACATTCAAAACGGTCGTTACGGCGTCGAGAATCGCCATTTTTACCGTGATGTCGTCTGCGCCGCCCGCAACGATGGCAACCCCCGTTATTTCGGGATAAACCGAACCGATGACGAGCGGTTTTCCGCCGAAAGTCGCAATCGTGGAAGTCGTAACCGTTTTTTCGCCGTCTTGCACGGTTTTAACGTCCGTTGCGTAAATCGGTTTTACGTCTCCCGTAACCGATATTGCGACCGAAACGTTACCCGCGCCTTTAATTCCCGAAATCGTGTTTTTTAACTTGCTTTCGAGCGAAAAGACGTATTTTTCCGTATCCGACTGCTCCGCTTGCGGCGTTGCGACCGTAATATTTTTCGGTTTTAGCGACGACGACAGCGCGACGATCGATATCGCGGCAATCGCCGCCGCTATCAGTAAATACTCTTTCTTTACTTTCAGACTAAATCTTTTTTCAGACATAAATCTCGATTTTATCAGGGCTGAATTTTAATTTTTCCGCAATGTAGTTTCTTACGACGATATTATTTATGCCTGCTTGTTCGTCGATAATGACAAAGTTGCTTAAATATATCCTGATTTTTTTAATTTCTCCGCGACATATTTCGACGTTTACGCTTTCGCAGACGAGATCGTTACGCAATAATTCGGCTTTTATGTCGTTTTCATAACTTTTTGCCAAAATTTTATCGATTTCGTCCGAAACATCGACGCTGATTTCAAGCGTATCGCTTACCGCGATCGAACCTGAATCGCCGATTGCGGTTTTAATTGCGAAAGGTTTTATTAAAATCAACGCAAAACAAACCGACAATACGATTTTTACGCAATTTTTCGTTTTACCGCGCGGCAAAATCAATTCGGATAAAGATAGAAAAACGCTTGATAACGCTACGCAGATAAGATAAGCGGACATACCTTAAATTACCGAACTCGTTATAACGAGCAAAATAGTGATGATCAACATAAGCGACGCGACGACTATCGCCGCGAGAGCGTGGTTTATTACGCCTACGCACGATTTGATAAACTTATAAATCTCCCCGTCCCCGAACGGCTCCGTAATCGCGCCGAGAAGTTTCAATGACAAATTCATAACGACTATATCGCAAACAGGCGTTAATATCGCACCGAACAAAATAACCGCGGTAAACGCCCCGAGCGCGTTTTTGGTAAGTATTATAGCCGAAATGACGAAATCCGCGCTTCCGCTTGCTACGCCGCCTATTATGGGTACGGAAGTACCGACTGCGTATTTGAGCGCGCGCAGTCCAACGCCGTCAAACGCCCCGGCATTTGCGCCTTTAATCGCCGACAGAATCGTAAACAACGAGCCTATAAGCCCGATCGTCCACTTTATAAATCCGGATAAAAAATCGATAAGCCCTTGCAGTTTTACCGTTTTGGAAAGGTTTGACACTATAGATAAAGCAAGCATCGTCGATATTACGGGGAAAATCGTTTTACAGATAAATACGGACGTAAAATTCTGAATAAACAACGCGGACGGAGAATACGTCGCAACCTGAGCCGCGCCGCCGCTTGCGGTTAAAAACGCGAGAATGAGCGGAAACGTCGCCTGAATGATTTTTACTACGCGTTCGCACGCCGTTTTTGCAGAACCTATTATCGAAACCGCAATCGTCGCAATTACGCTTACCGCCGTGGAATACACGACAAATTTAATTATTTCGCCAACTCCGCCAACCTTATCCGAAGCCGCTCCGTTAAAAACCGAGCATATGACGAGTAAAACAAAAATAGAGATAAATACAGGTATTTTATCACTTATTCCGTTAAACGTAATAGATAATAAGTACTTGTAAATATTCTCGTACCCGTCAATACCCTTGCCGCTTGCAAGCGAAATCAAAATTGATTTTATGCTGCCGCCTTTACAAATAATCGCCGAACATTCGTTAATATATTTTTCAAGTTCGCTAAAATCGACGTCGCCGATAATTTCAGATATTTTATCCGTTAATTCGTTTTCGTCGTTTATATCGTCGTTTGCTTTTGCCGTGAAAAATCCCTGAACGAAAACCGCGACGAGAATTATAATCAAAACACTTATAAGTTTTTTTCTCATATAAGCCCCGTTACGATTTTGATAAGATTTTCGATTATCGGATATGAAGTTATTAAAATAATCGCCTTACCCGCAAAAACAACCTTGTCCGATAAACTTTTTAGTCCGAAGTCTTCAATCAGATTTGACGAAAATTCAACCAGATACGATATGCCTATTATTTTAAGTACTATTTTAATCGTCGAGCCGCCGATTTCCGCATATTCGCCGAGCGCGGTATACGCCGATATAAATTCGGAAACGTAACTTATCGTAAGCGATAATAACAATATCCCCGAACAGACCGTAGCAATCATTGCCAACTCGCCGTTAATTCCTTTAAGGTAAACGATTATCAGCGCGCAGGTTACGCCAAGCGCGACTATTTTAACTAATTCCATTCTTAATAAAGGCTGAAAATGCTTTTAATCGATTCAAGCAATTCGCTTATCATACCGATTACCATCGTGAGCGCGATTATAAGCCCCGCAAGCGATACGAGAGTCGCAAGGTCATCTCTGTCGGATTTTTTCAGTATCTGACAAACTACCGTTATTAAAATTCCGAGCGCCGCCAACTTAAAAATGATTTCAATATTCATAATATTACGATAAACGCCGCCGCCCCTGCGGCAACCCCCAACTTCAATCCGAGAGATCCGTATTTTTTATTTTCCTGCGAGTATTTTTCTACGAGTTTTTCTATTTCGCACTCCGAATATCGTAAAAAGGCAAATTCTGCGGATTCGACGTTTTTACCAATCTTTTGAAAATAATTGCGGACGAATCGGCTTTCGGACTCGTCGAGATAATCCGGCAACAAAATTTCTTTTTCGGTGTCGAACGCGCTTTTAAGCGTTTCGTCAAATTCCGCCGACGGATATTCGGTTTTTGACAGTTCGATCAAACTTTCTTTCAGGTACGATAAATTTTTCAAAGTCTCCCTGTTAAATTCAAGCATAGATTGAAAATATTTTAATTTAACGCTATACTTGTCCGTCGCTCTTTTTCCTATAAACGCGCCGACCGCTATAAATAATATTCCCAAAACGGTTTTCATACGAGATTCATTCCATAATCGTATACTTTATTTACTTTGCAACCGATTAACTCAATATAAAAATCAAATGAAAAACATTCAAAAACACCGCTGTTTATAAGCAGTTTTTTAATATTTTCAATTTTATCGGAATGTGTGGACGCAATGACTTTTACTCCCGATAACGCAGCGTACGCCGCCGCGGAAAAATCTTCGTTCGTCGTCATTTCGTCGCAGACTACGACCCCTGGGTTCATTGCCCTTATTCCGCAACGAAAGCCGAAATTTTTATCCGCAAACTTAATTACGTCAGCCGTTCTTCCGAGATCCGCCCCGCAAACGTTAAATTCGTTTCGTTCGTCTACGAAAAGCACGTCTGCGTCGAACTTTTTACCGAAATTACGCGCAAGATCCCGAATAAAAGTCGTTTTACCTTGAAAAGGTTTTGAATATACGAGACAAGAAGACGGCGTTTCGACGTATTTATTAAAAAATGAATCCGAACAGCCGATTACCGCCCGCGGGTATCTTACGCATATCGAAGTAAAGTTTTTAATACCGAGTACGCGCCCCGTACCGTCTTTGACGCACTCTCCGCATATACCGACTCTTTCGCCGTCTTTTGAAGTGACGTAACCGAGTTTTAAGGCGTTTTCGACCGAATACAGCGAATAATCGCATAATTTTATAACGCAATCTTCTATTTGCGGTGCGGTTAAAACGTTATTAAGAAATTCTTTTCGCGGATTACCGCAATCGAAATACGAAACGCATACCGGTAAATCCGCCCTTACGCGCACTTCGCAAACGTCGGGATGCTCGGATAAAATTTTCGCCTTTAAGAAAGGCGGAATAAAATCAAGCATACTTGTCCGTACCCCTTGTCTTACACGCCGGACAACGGTTCGTATTATTTTTGTCCGGTATATCTACTTAAATATATTCGTCGAGAAAGTTTTTAAGAACGAAAAACGCCGTCCGCTGATATGCGGACGGCAAAATAATTCGCGTTTTATTTCAAGGCGGCTTCGAGTCGCAAAATAGGCTTACCCTGCGAAGAAAACAAGTCTTCGTATTCCGTGGTAACGTTTTCTTTCGGATTGTCGGCGTGAAGGTCGAGAGAGACGTTCCTTATGATAAAGCCGTTTTCCGACAAGGATTGTATCGAAAATTCAAAAAATCCGCGATTATCGGTTTTTAAGTGAATTTCGCCGTCTTCGGTTAAAAGTTTTTTGTATAAATCGAGATATCGGTAATACGTCAATCTGCGGTTTCTGTAAGTAAATTTCGGATACGGGCAAGAAAAGTTAAGAAAAATACGCATAGCGCAACGCTGCGGTAAATAATATAATAAATTTTCGACCGCGCAGTTGATAAAGGCAAGATTTGCAGGCTTAGCAGCCTTTGCTTTTTCACACGCTTCCACTATGACGTTACTCATTTTTTCAACGGCTATTAGGTTAATTTCGGGATGTAATTTTGCGGTTTCAAAGGCAAATTTACCCTTCCCCGAACCGAGTTCGAGCCATAACGGCGAATTTTGCACGAAAGCGGCGGATAAATCGATCGGTTGGTATCTCTCGTTTTCCGATAACGAATAAAACCCCGACGGCTCTTTTGCAAGAAGGTGTTCGTCAAGGTCGTTCATTCTTTCTTCCAGATTTGATTTTCTACGCATTCTCATACGAAAAATTATACTCGTTTTCGCGCGTAAGGTCAACGGAATTACAACTGGCTTTTGAATTGTTTTATTATTTTATTCTCTATTCTCGAAACCTGTACCTGCGATACGCCGAGCGCTTCCGCAATTTCGCTTTGGGTATTATCCCGATAATATCTCATAATAATTACTTTTCTTTCACGTTCGGGCAGACGCTCGATCATGCTTTTGAGCAATATCTTATCCACCATATCGTCTTCTTTTTCGTCGGAAGCGATTTTATCGATCAATTCAACGGATTTATCTCCGCTGCCGTCGTCAACCGTTTCAAATATAGAAATCGGCAATTTTGCGCTGTCAAGCGCGAGTACGACGTCTTCGCGTTGCATATTCAGAGCGACGCAAATTTCATCGAGCGTAGGCGCGTCGTCGCCGTTTGCGGTTTTTGCCTGTATAAATCGGTTTATCGTCTGCGCCTGAGATTTGATTATTCGCGACACTTTTATCGCTCCGTCGTCGCGTAAAAATCGTTTAATCTCGCCTATTATCATAGGGACGGCGTAAGTTGAAAAGACTACTCCAAACTTTTCGTCGAAATTCTTAATCGCTTTAAGAAATCCCATACAACCGAGTTGATAGAGATCGTCGTATTCTACGCCTTTATTCGTAAAACGTTTAACTATGCTTTTTATTAAAAGAACGTTGTTATTCAGCAGAGTCTCTTTTGCGTTCCCGTCGCCCGCTTTGGCTTTTCGTAAGTAAAAAACGGTTTCTTCGGCGTTAAGCATAAACACTCCTTTCGGGCATACTTAAACGCAGTTCGCGTTTAACGACTTTTTCATATCGACGATTGTACCGCGATTCGGCTCGGATATAACTTTAACTTCGTCCATAAACGTACGAATAATGGTAAAACCCATTCCCGACCTTTCTTCATCGGGTTTGCTTGTGAAAAACGGTTTTAACGCTTCTTCGAGATTACTTATGCCCACTCCCTTATCGGAAACGATAATATGTATTTCGTCGCCGTCTATTTCGGCGGACATTCTGACTTCCCCCACCGCGTCGGGATACCCATGCACGATTGCGTTCGTAACCGCTTCGCTGACGGCGGTTTTAACGTCTGACAATTCGCTGACGCTCGGATTGAGCGGCATTAAAAAGGACGCTATTACGTTTCTTGCGAAACTTTCGTTTTCCGATACAGAATTGAAACTGACGTTCATTTTATTTTCCATATAAAAATCTCCGTTATATAATTTTGGGCATCACGTCGTAAAGCCCCGAAATTTGTAAAATCTTATTCACCGTAAAACTCGGTCTCGCAATATACGCCTTTCCGCCGCGTTTTTTGATTTTTTTGTATCTGCCGATTAAAACGCCTATACCCGTACTGTCCATAAAAGATAGGTTTGCAAAATCAAAAACCACGCTCTCGCAAAAAGCGTTTTCGTCGATTATTCTGTCTATATCTTTTCTGGCGTTCGCGGCGGTGCATTCGTCAAGTTCTCCGTACGAATATATGTACAAGTTATCCTTGTCGAGCCTGTATCTGATTTCCATAATTCACCTCGCGAAAGTATAATAGCATATCCGTCGGATAAAATTAACGATACTTTTGTCTTATTTGGTCAATTTTTGGCAATATAAAACCCGCCGCAGGCAATGTGCCTGCGGCGGGTGGGATAGACGATAATCAGCCTATAAGTTTAATGATATCGCCGACGGTTCTTAAATTAGCGGCGTCGTCTTCGCTTACCGTTATGCCGAAATCTTCTTCGAGCGACATAAGCATCTGAACTACGTCGAGCGAGTCTGCGCCGAGATCTTTAATCACGTCGCTTTCAAGAGTGATTTTCTCCTTGTTTATACCTAATTGTTCGCTGAGTAAGTCAACGACCTTATTAAACGTGTCTTCCATAAAATCTCCTTCAAAGAGCAATTATTATGCCCTTATTTTATCAAACCCGATTAAATTTGTCAACGGTTTTTCTTCATTGACAAACTTATTCTGTTTTTCTTTACGTCTACGCCGATAACCCTTACCTTAACCGCCTGCCCGACTTTGAATTTATCCGACGGATGTCTTACGTACTCGTCGGAAAGTTCGGAAATATGCACCAGCCCGTCCTGATGTACGCCGATGTCGACGAAAACGCCGAAATCGATGACGTTTCTGATCGTGCCGTTTAATATCATTCCTTCTTTAAGGTCGTTAATATTCATTATATCGGAACGAAGCTCAGGCTTAGGGAGACTGTCTCTCACGTCTCTGCCGGGTTTAAGCAGTTCGGTTACGATATCGTTCATTGTCGGAACGCCCAACCCGCACTCTGCGGCGGCTTTCACTTCGCCGTAACTCTTTATCTGTCGCGGTAAATCGGATAAATTTCTGCTTTCGACATCCGCGTCGGCATATCCGAAAAGTTTTAACAGTTTTTCGGTTGCTTCGTACGATTCGGGGTGCACCGCGGTATTGTCGAGAATTTTTTTACCGTCGCGGATACGTAGGAATCCCGCGCATTGCTCGTAGGCTTTCGCGCCGAGTTTATTGACTTTAAGGAGTTCCCTGCGCGAGCGGAATTTTCCGTTTTCTTCTCTGTAAGCGACGATATTTCCCGCAATCGAGCCGTTCAAACCCGAAACTCTCGATAAAAGCGCGCAACTTGCGGTGTTAAGGTCTACGCCGACGCTGTTTACGCAATCTTCTAAAACGCCGTTTAATACCGCGTCGAGACGCGCTTCGGGCATATCGTGCTGATATTGACCTACCCCTATCGCCTTAGGGTCTATTTTAATCAGTTCCGCAAGCGGATCTTGAAGCCTTCTCGCGATTGAAATCGCCGATCTTAAAGTCAGATCGTAATTAGGAAATTCTTTCGCCGCTAAAGGAGAGCCGGAATAAACCGACGCCCCCGCTTCGCTTACGACGGCGTAAACGACCTTTCCGCCGTAATCTTTTACGAGATCGGAGACGAATATTTCGGACTCTTTCGACGCCGTTCCGTTGCCTATCGCGATAACGTCGACCGAATATTTATCGATAAGACCTTTAAGTTCGGCCTTTGCCGCTTCCGTTTTATTCTGCGGCGGAGTGGGATAAACTACGGTCGTTGCAAGCACTTTACCCGTTCCGTCCACAACAGCGATTTTGCACCCCGTTCTGTACGCGGGGTCGAAACCCATAGTAACCTTATCCTTTACCGGCGGCTGCATTAGAAGCGGGCGAAGATTCACGTCAAACATTTTGATCGCCTGTTCCTGCGCGTTTTCGGTAAGATAACTTCTCACTTCTCTTTCGATAGAAGGCTGAATAAGCCTTTTATACGCGTCGGCAACGGCGGTTTTCACGTTTGACGTCGTAACGCTTCCTTCTTTTAAGAAAAACGTCTCGCACACTCTTATCGCAAACGCTTCGTCAACCGATATTTTAACTTTCAGATAACCTTCCGACTCCCCGCGGTTGATAGCGAGAACCCTGTGCGGTTTAATATCCGCTACGCTCTCGCCGTAGTCCGCGTACATTTCGTACGTTTTTGCCGCGTCGTCTTCGCTTTTCGTCAATCTCGTCGTTATTTCGGCGTTTTTAAGGTAAATTCTGCGTAACTTTTTACGGAGTTCGGCGTCGTCGGAAACCCTTTCCGCAATAATATCTTCCGCGCCGCTTAACGCGTCTTTCACGTCGTTTACGCCTTTATCGGCGATTACGAACGGCTCTGCAAGGCTTTCGGCAGTACCCGTCGTAACGTTTTGCGCAAGAAGAATATCCGCAAGCGGTTCAAGCCCTTTTGCGGCGGCAACGGTCGCACGCGTTTTACGCTTTTGTTTGTACGGTCTGTAAATATCTTCGACTTCGGTCAAAGTTTCCGCCGACGCAATAGCCGCGGCGATTTCATCCGTCATTTTGCCCTGCTCGGTAATCGAAGACGAAACTTCGTTTTTGCGTTTTTCGACGTTTCTGAGATAATTAAGTCTGTCCGACAGTTCCCTTAATACCTGATCGTCGATATGCCCCGTCATCTCTTTTCGATAGCGGGCGATAAACGGAATGGTATTGCCTTCGTCTAATAACGCGATTACGTTTTTCGCGTGGTCGTCTTTAAGTTTGAATTCTTCGGTAATACGTTTTTGAATATCCATAATGATTTCCTTGAAGTTATTGCTGTTATTTGATATATAGTAACGCCGACGTAACGTGCGCTAAAATTTTATCTGTCGTTTCGCGATTTGTAAAACATTGCATATTCGTAGGTGTTTACTGTGATTTTGTCGGTTTTTATGTCTCGCATAAATTCATACGTTGCATTTTTTAATTTAATTTCGGCTGGTTCATCACCTGCGTTTACGACGATAAGAGCAACTTCTTTATCGCCCGTTTTTGTAAAAGCAATCAATCCGTTTTTCGCGTATACGTTATCGATTTTGCTTTGCGATAAACACTTATGCCCGTTTCGTAGCGCGGCAATAAATTTATACCATTTGAGAATTTCGTCGTTTGCTCTACCTAAATCGAAACACTTTCGATTGAACGGATCTTTATTGCCTTGCATACCCGTTTCGTCCCCGTAATAAACGGACGGAAATCCGTATAAAAAGAACTGTAAAAGGGTGGCGCATTTTAGTCGCTTTTTTCCTATCGCGATTTCTTCTTCGGTCAAAACTTCGTTTGCCATATCCGTTCTTCGCGTTGCCAGACGCCCGCCCTTACCTAACACGGTTAAAATTCTCGGGGTATCGTGCGTACCGAGAATATTCATTAAATTGTTTAATGCAAATTCGGGATAATGATCGAGTTGTCGTCTTATTTCGTTTAAGAGTTTGCCGCTCTCGCCCGTAATAACGTAATTTATTATCGCGCTTTTTAACGGATAATTCATTACTCCGTCAAGTTCGGGCTCGGTAAAATAAGTTCGTCTGACGTCGTAAGCGATTTTGTTCGTCGCGTCTTCCCATACTTCGCCTATCACTATTCCGTCGTTATTTATATCGTGAATTTTATCGTAGATTTTTCTTACGAATTCATCGGGAATTTCGTCAACGACGTCGAGTCTGAAACCTACCGCTCCGAGTGACGCGTATTTTTCAATCACACCGTCTTTACCGGCGATAAAATCTTCAAATTCTTTGTTGTTTTTATTTATCGTCGGCAGCGTATCTATTCCCCACCACGATAAATAATCGTCCGGAAAGTCTTTGAAACAATACCAGGAGTAATACTTAGAATTTTCAGACTGATACGCGCCCACGCTTTCGTAGTTTCCGTACTTATTAAAGTATAAACTGTCGTCGCCGGTATGATTGAACACGCCGTCTAAAATAATACATATGTCTTGTTTTCTACATTGTGTAACTAATTGAGCATAATCATCAATATTGCCCAACAGTCCGTCAATTTGAAAATAGTCGCCCGTATCGTATCTGTGGTTACTTTTCGCTTTGAAAATCGGGTTGAGATATATTGCCGAAACGCCTATACTTTTGAGATACGGCAATTTATCGATTATCCCCTTAAAATTACCGCCGAAAAAATCGTCGTTGGTAATTTTACCGTATTTATTCGGCAGATATTCGGGCGTTTCGCCCCACGGTCTGATTCTTTTGCCCGTCGCGTCGCCGCAGCCTTCGGCTCTTGAAAACCTGTCGGGCATTATCTGATACATAATTTTATCGGAATAATTAACCGCGCGACGATTTTTGCATACGAGTAATTGAAAAAAGTCTCGACTGCCCTGTTCGGCTTTGCAGTTTCCGTTATCGCCGTAAAAAGCGTCGTCGGCTAAAAACCCGTACCAGATTAAACCCGACTTCAAACCGCTTAATACGATTGAAAAGCCGTCTTTTAAGGGCGTCATATCGTATTCAACGGTATCTTCTCCGTCGTAACGTAAAACCAAGCGACATTGAACAATGCCGCTCGTTTTTACCGTTATTTTCAGTTTTTCGCTTTCGAATATTCCGCCGCGTATACTTTTACAGGCTAAGTCAAGCGAATCGTAATATAAACTCATCGGATTTGTTTTAATTGCCAGATATTTTCGGCGTATTCCTTGATCGCCCTGTCGGCAGAGAAATATCCCGAGCAGGCAATATTCATAAGCGATTTCTTGTTCCAAGCCGTTCTGTCGGCGTATAAATCGTCCGCCTTTTTATGAATTGCAAGGAAGTCGCTGAAATCCGCCATACACATATACGGGTCGGCGATGGGCGAATTTACGAGCAGGTAATTTGCTATATCGTCGAATTTTTCCCCGTCGAAACCGTCTTTTAACGCCGAAATTACGCGCTTTAACGTCGCGTTGTTGTTATAAAACGCGGTTGCGTCGTATCCGTTCTTCCAAAGGTCTTCTACTTGCTTTGCGTTCATTCCGAAAATGAAGATATTATCGTCGCCGACCTTTTCTTTCATTTCGACGTTCGCGCCGTCAAGCGTACCGATAGTAAGCGCGCCGTTTATCATAAACTTCATATTGCCCGTGCCGCTTGCTTCTTTGCCCGCCGTTGAAATCTGTTCTGAAATCTCGGTTGCGGGCATAAGCGTTTCCGCCATCGTAACGCAATAATCTTCAAGATAAACTACGGATAATTTTTCGCGTATTCTCTGATCGGGATTTTTTCTTAAATCTTCGGATAAACAGCACAACAACTTGATTATGCGCTTAGCCATATAGTAACCCGGAGCAGCCTTCGCGCCGAAAATAAACGTTTTGGGATGAACGTTTTTGTCGGGATTGTCTTTAAGTTCGTTATAGAGATTTATTATATACATAGCGTTAAGAAGTTGACGCTTGTATTCGTGTAATCGTTTTGCCTGAACGTCGAAAATCGATTCGGGGTTAATGACGACGTTTTCGCGTTTGTAAGCAAAATCGCACAATCTCTTTTTGTTTTTGAATTTGATTTCGTCTAAACGTTTTAATACGGACGCATCGTTTTCAAACTTCTTGAATTCGGCAAGTTTAGACGCGTCGTAAACGAAATCGCCGCCTATACATTCGGTAATAAGCGAAGAAAGTTCGGGGTTAGACTGACAAAGCCAACGCCTGTACGCAATGCCGTTGGTTACGTTCGTGAATCTGTCGGGATACGCGTCGTTAAAGTCTTTGAATATAGAATTTTTAATAATTTCGCTATGGAGCGAAGATACGCCGTTTACGCAATGAGAAGCGACCACCGACATATTAGCCATTCTGACCTGTCCGTGCGATAAAATCGACATTCTTTCGATTTTATCCCAGTTGCCGGGGAACAAATTCCACATATCGGCGCAAAAACGTTGATTTATCTCTTTAATTATCGAGTAAATTCTCGGTAATCTTCTTTCGATAAGATCTTCGTTCCATTTTTCAAGCGCTTCGCTCATAACCGTGTGGTTTGTGTACGCTACGGTTCTATGCACTATATCCCATGCGTCGTCCCACGAAAATCCGTGTTCGTCCATAAGAATACGCATCAATTCGGGAATACAGAGCGCGGGGTGCGTGTCGTTTATATGGATTGCCGCAAGGTCGGGCAACGTGCGCAAATCGCCGTATCTGCGAATATGGTCGTTTATTATATTCTGCAAAGTTGCGGAAACGAGAAAATATTGCTGCTTTAAGCGGAGAGATTTTCCTTCGCTGTGATTATCTGACGGATATAAGACTTTGGATATAAGTTCCGCTTCGTTATCTTCTTGCATACAGCGAACGTAATCCCCTTCCGAGAAAGAACGCATATCGAAGTCTCTGACGCTTTTCGCAGCCCATAATCTGAGCACCGAAACCGCCGCGGAATCTTTACCGGAAATCATCATATCGTACGGCATCGCTTCGACTTCCTGACAATCGACCTGTTTTATCTTTAACCCGCCGTCCGTCCATTCTTCGATGACTTTACCGTCGAATTTAACGCGAACCATAAGGTCGGAACGCTGAGTCAGCCAGACTTCGCCGCCCGGAAGCCAGACGTCGGGTAATTCGGTTTGCCACCCGTCCACTATTTTTTGCTTGAACAGACCGTATTCGTAGCGTATAGAATAGCCCATTGCGGGATAATCCTGCGACGCAAGCGCGTCCATAAAACACGCCGCCAATCTGCCCAAACCGCCGTTGCCGAGCCCTGCGTCGGGTTCGAGTTCGTATAAATCGTCAAGCGTTGTTCCCGTACCCTTCAAAGCCTTTTCGAGTTGGTCTTTGATACCGAGATTGTAAACGTTGTTTTTAAGCGATCTGCCAAGCAGAAACTCCATACAAAGGTAATATACCCTTTTGGCGCGCTTCGCTTTCATTTTATAGTGATAAGCGTTACGCTTTTCAAGTAAGATGTCTCTTACCGTCATTACCGCCGCTTTATACAGTTGCTCTTGCGTCGCTTCTTTAAGCGACACGCCGAAATATCTCGAAAGTTTGCCTGTTAAAGCGTCTTTCATTTCTTTCGGAGTTATTTCCAAGGTGTTCATCTAAAGTTGGTACTCCTTTAAGCCCGTTTACGATTAAACGAGCATATTTTCGTATAATCTCTCATATTCCCCTGCGGAACGACTCCAAGAAAAATCGGAGTTCATCGCATTTTTAATTAGTCCGAGCCATTCTTCTTTATTGCCGTAGGTGTATATCGCGTCTTTAAGAACGTAAAGCATTTCGTGCGCGTTATACGCCCTGAATACGAATCCGTTACCGCCTTTTCTTCCTTCTTCGTTGTGCGGAACGATACTGTCGGCAAGTCCGCCCGTACATCTTACGACCGGTACCGCGCCGTATTTGCAGGCTATCATCTGCGAAAGACCGCAAGGCTCTTGTTTACTCGGCATAAGGAAGATATCCGCGCCGGAATAAATTTTGCTCGATAAATCCCTGTTGTATGCAATGATGGCGCGACATTTGCCGCTATACCGCTCGGCAACGTATCTGAAATAATCTTCGTATTCGCCGTCGCCTTTGCCGAGAATAACGACCTGTACGTCTTCCGCAAGCAACTCTTCAAAGACGCATTTAACGAGATCGAGACCTTTTGCGGGAACGAGACGGGATATTATCGCGATAAGCGGAACGTCTTTCTTTACGGGCAACGCCAGCATTTTTTGCAATTCTTCTTTACAGACGGCTTTGCCCGATAAATCGTTTACGGAATATTTGGCAAAGATTTTATCGTCGTTACTCGGATTGTACAACGTCTCGTCGATACCGTTCAATATACCCGTAAGTTTATAATCGTTCGCGTTCGTCATATATTCGAGACCGTGCGCGAAAAACGGGTTTTTGATTTCGTCGGCGTAAGTCCTGCTTACGGTAGAAAACCTTTCGGCAAGTTGAATCGCGCCTTTCATAAGATTTATGCAACCGTTATAATCGACGATTTGTCTGCAAAATTCGGGTAAACCGAAAAGGTCTTGCAGAAGTTCGTGACCGAATTTACCTTGATATTCTATGTTATGAATGGTAAACAACGCGCGAACGGAATCAAACCCCTTACTGTCGGCGTAAATCGTTTTAAGATATATTACCGAAAGAGCGGTCTGCCAGTCGTGACAATGTAAAATTTCGGGATAATAATCGAGATACCGCATCGCTTCGAGAACGGCACGGGAAAAGAACGCAAATCTTTCGCCGTCGTCAAAATACCCGTAAAGATTGTCGCGCTTGAAATAGTATTCGTTATCGATAAAATAAAAAGTTACGCTTTCGTATTTCAGACTGAATAAACCGCAGTATTGATTTCTCCACGCGACGGGAACGTTAAAGTTACCTTCAAAACGCATCATTGCCCTGTACGCAGGCGATATCGCACCGTATAACGGAATAGCCACCCTTATATCGTATTCGCCTCTTTGCGCCAATGATTTCGGAAGCGAGCCTATTACGTCGGCAAGTCCGCCCGTACCTGCGAACGGATTGGCTTCCGACGCTACGAAAAGTACGCTTTGCTTGAATTTTACTTCGTATTCGATTTTAAGTTCTTTCTGCGGGATAGCCGTTTTTGTCGTTTTTGTCGTTTTTGTAACGCTTTTTACGGGTTTTACGGTTGACGACGCGGATTTTTTAGCCGCAGAAGATTTAGTCGCACCGTTAGTTTTTTTTGCCGCAGCGGGTTTAGAAACCGCCTTGACGGCTGTCGCGGTTGCTTTTACGGTTTTAGATTTTACCGAATCGTCGGGTGTTTTTTTGACTTTCTTATTTTCGCTTTCCGCCATTAAAAGTACCTCCGTAATTTAGTTAAATGACCGTGCCTTTGGAAATAAAGAACGGATGATTTTCGCTTCCCGATAAAACGCGCTTATCTTTAATCACGACGTTTTTATCGGCTATAATGCAGTTCATATCCACGCTTTCGCCCGTAAGCGTATTCTGCATCAGAATACAATTTTTTACCACCGTTCCGCGCCCGATTTTTACGCCGCGGAAAATTATGCTGTTATAAACTTCGCCTTCGACGTTGCATCCGTCTGCTATAAGCGAATTTTTAACGATTGCGTTATCGCCGTATCTGGTAGGCGCGCTGTCTTTAACTTTCGTATAAACGTTCGCCTTTCTGAAAATCTCGTCGCGATATTCGCGTTTGAGAAGTTTCATCGATTCGTCGTAATATTTTTGCAACGAAGTCATTTCTTCGTAATATCCTTCGTGCCTGAACGCCTTAACCTTGCCCGTTTTTACAAGCGGTTTAAGTATTTGCGACACGAAATGCTTCTTGCCGTGCGAAATTCCGTCGTTTATCAAATTTATAAGCGTAAGACGAGACACTACGAGTACGTTCGTATATAAGTTTGCCGTTTCGCCGACGAAATCATAAGCAATTTCTTTTACGCAATCGTCTTTGTCAACCGTCAAAAATATTTCGTTTTCGCCGTAATCGATTTGCTTTTTGTCTTTTTCGACGTAGATCATGGTTACGTCGGCGTGACTTTCGCTGTGCTTTTTAACCACCGGTCTGAAATCTATGTTGCAGACCATATCGGAATCGCTTAAAACGACGTATTCTTCGTCGGACTTATTCAAAAAACCGATTACGTTCTTCAATGCTTCGAAGCGCGTGGTGTAAAGGGAGTTGTTTTCCGTCGCCCCGAACGGCGGAAGTATAAATAAGCCGCCGTAGTGTCTTGCAAGATCCCAGTCTTTGCCGCTGCCGACGTGATCCATAAGCGATTGATAGTTACTTTTGGTAATAAGCCCGACTTTTACTATATCGGAGTTGACCATATTAGACAGAGCGAAGTCTATCAGTCTGTAACGACCGAAGAAAGGAATGGAAGCGACCGTTCTCTTCGTCGTAAGTTCGGGAATGTTACCGTCGTGAATATTTGAAAAAACAAGACCGAGAGTAGTACTCATACTTTACTCCTTTCGACGTTTTCGTCGACTATTTTACCGGCGGCAACCTTTGCGCCGTCGGCTACGGAAATATCCCTGCCGAGCACGGCGATTTTCAGTTCGTCCGCGTTATTTTCGCCGATAACGGCGTCGTTGCCTACCGAAACTTTCTCGTCGACGATACTGTAATCCACGGTCGAATTTTCGCCGATAACGCTTTCGCTGAAGATTATGGAATTTCTGACTATCGCGCCTTTTTTGATTTCAACGTCGTGCGAAAGAATACTGTTTTCAACCGTACCTTCTATTTCGCAACCGGAAGCGACGATCGAGTTTACCACTCTGCCCGTTTCGGAAACGTATTGAGGCGGAGCAATCGGCGAACGGGAGCGTATACGCCACGACGAATCGGACACGTCGAATTTAGGCGAATCCCCTAACAAATCCATATTCGACTCGAACAGCGACGTAATCGTTCCTACGTCTTTCCAGTACCCGTCGAATATGTACGATACCATTTTTTCGCCCGAAGCGAGCATTTTCGGCAGAACGTTTTTACCGAAGTCTTTACTGCTACTATCGTCCGCTTCGTCTTCTTCGAGATATTTATACAACTTGTCCGCAGAAAAAACGTAAATGCCCATAGACGCAAGATTGCTTTTGGGGCGTTTCGGCTTTTCTTCGAATTCGTATATAACGCCGTCTTCGTTTACGTTAAGAACGCCGAATCGCGACGCTTCTTCTATCGGTACTTGTATTGCCGCAATCGTACAAGCCGCGTTGGTTTTTTTATGGCGTTCTATCATTTTGGAATAGTCCATTTTATAAATGTGATCGCCTGATAAAATAAGAACGTAGTCGGGCGCGTAGCGTTTAATAAACGAAATATTCTGATAAATAGCGTTTGCCGTTCCTTTGTACCATTCCGAACCGGTTTTGGCTTGATACGGCGAAAGAATATGTACGCCGCCGTAAGAACGGTCAAGATCCCAAGGTTCTCCGTTGCCGATATATTCGTTCAGAACGAGCGGCTGATACTGCGTCATAACGCCGACCGTATCGATACCCGAATTTACGCAGTTCGAAAGCGGAAAATCAATTATCCTGTACTTCCCGCCGAAAGTAACCGCGGGTTTGGCGATTTTGTTCGTGAGCGCGTAGAGTCTGCTGCCCTGACCGCCGGCAAGCAACATAGCGACGCACTCCTTTTTGTTTTGTATCATATTCCCTCCGATCGGAACCGTAATTCCGAATTTTATTTTTTTTCAAGATATACGAACGACCTGTCCGTAAGATTAAGCGTGATCGAATCCGAATAATTTTTGCACGGCGATTTGGTCGACGCGTATACCCTTTTGGCAGACAATCCTTTTCCGCCGTAAAGTTTTTTATCCGAATTGAACACGACCGAGTATTTACCCTTCTCCACGCCGAGCCGATAGTTTACCGGCACGCCGCTGAAATTTATCGCAACGACGAGTTCGCGTCCGCGATATTTTCTTTTATACGCGATAACGTTTTCGTTGCAATCGTCGGGATCTATCCATTCAAACCCGTCCCAACCGTCGTCGTCGCCGTGTATTGCGGAATTATTAAGGTAGAAATGATTGATATCTTTATAAAACTTCGCAAGTTTTGCGTGCGACGGATATTTTTTTAAGAAAAATTCCAGACCTTCACGATAATCCCATTCCTTATACTGCCCGAATTCGCAACCCATAAATATCAGTTTTTTACCGGGGTGCGACATCATATATCCCATAAGCGCCCTGACGCCCGCGAACTTATCGTCGTATTCGCCGAATTGTTTATCGAGCAATGACTTTTTGCCGTGTACGACTTCGTCGTGCGAAATCGGCAATACGAAATGTTCGGAGAACGCGTACGTCAGCGAAAACGTGAGTTTATTATGTTCGTACCGTCTGAAAAGCGGATCGGTCGAAACGTACGACAAGGTGTCGTTCATCCAACCCATATTCCACTTATAATCGAATCCTAACCCGCCGTCTTCGACAGGCGCGGTAACCTTAGGATACGCCGTAGATTCTTCGGCTATCATAATAGCGTAAGGAAATCTTTCCTTTACGGCGGAATTGAGTTTTTTGATAAAGGCTATCGCTTCGAGATTTTTATTGTCGCCGAATTCGTTCGGAATCCATTCCCCGGGCTTTTTATCGTAATCGAGATAAAGCATCGACGCCACCGCGTCTACTCTCAGACCGTCAACGTGATACCGCTCAAAGAAAAAACACGCGCTCGACACCAAAAACGACTGAACTTCCGTTCTTCCCAAATCGAAAATCCGCGTTCCCCAACCTTTATGCTCAATCCTGTCCCAACCGTGGTTTTCGTATAAAGGACCGCCGTCGAATTCGTAAAGCCCGAACTCGTCTTTCGGGAAGTGAGCGGGAACCCAGTCGAGAATTACCGCTATGCCCTTTTTATGGAACGCGTCTACGAGATACATAAAATCTTTGGGCGTTCCGAGACGGGAAGTAACGGCAAAATAACCCGTAACCTGATACCCCCACGATCCGTCGTAAGGATATTCGGTTATCGGCATCATTTCAACGCAATTATACCCCATATCCGCGACGTAATCGACGAGAACGCCGGCAAGTTCGCGATAGGTATAATAATTACCGTCGGGTTTACGTTTGAAAGAAAGCAGATTTACTTCGTAAATGTTAAGCGGTTTATGCCGATAACGCTTGCCGTCTCTGTTTTTGACAAATTCTTCGTCTCCCCATTCGTACCCGGACAAATCGTATACCTTTGAGGCGTTCGCCGGCGTGGTTTCCGCGTGAAAAGCGTAAGGATCTGCTTTAAGAACGGTTTTTCCGTTTGCCGTAACGGCGTATTTATAAGCGTCGTATACTTTAACGCCTTGTAAAAACACTTCCCATACGCCGCCGTCGAGTTTTTTCATCGGCATTGCGCCGACTTCCCAACGATTAAAGTCGCCTACGAGCGAAACGCTGTCCGCAGACGGCGCCCAGACGCGGAAAACCGCGCCGTCAACGCCGTCGGATTTTGTCAGATGCGCACCAAGATAATCGTAAGTCTTATAGTTCGTTCCCTGGTGAAACAAATAATCGGCAAGATCGTTCTTCATATTCATCATAAGTATATCACGTATTTCGCGCCGTTTCAAGGCTTTATCGAATTTAAGTTATTTTTTAACAAATATATTCGCTTTTTTTCGCGGGAGCGTTTTCGAGTTCTTCGCGTTTTTGTTCGTAACCCTTTCTTCCGAGCAACGCGTACGTTGCGTTTTTGCCGTTCTCGACTCCCGGTTGATTGTAGGTGTTCACGCCGAGCATTTCCCCCGCAAAAGCGGTTTCCATTTCAAAATAATAAATGAGTTCCCCGATAGTGAACGCGTTGATTTCGGGCAGATAAATCGTATGGTTCATTCTCCCCTTTACCGTAAGCGCGTATTCGGTCGCTTTGCGTTCCGCGTTAATAAGTTCGTTCATCGTATGCCCGCAAAGGAAATGAACGTCGGGTATATCGCCGCAACCTTCGCTGATCGTAACTTCGTCGCGATATTTGTCAACCGCAAGGAAGGTAACGACCTTATCGAACGGACCTTCCGTATAAAGTTGTACCTGACTGTGCTGATCGGTAACTCCGAGCGATTTAACGGGCGTTTGCCCCGCGTTTACCGTATTGCCGTCGTTATCGACTTCTTTACCGAGTGATTCTGCCCATATCTGGCAGTACCAGTCCGCAAAATATTTAAGTCCGTCCGCATACGGCATCATAACGGATATGTTCTTACCGCGTTTCATTGCGATATACTGAAGCGTGGCGTTGATAAGCGCGGGGTTTTTCGAAAACTTGTCCGACGAACAAATCTTATCCATATACGCCGCGCCCGCAAGCATTTCGGCTATATCTACGCCGAGTACGGCGGCGGGCAACAAGCCGACCGGGCATAATTCCGAAAATCTGCCGCCGACACCGTCGGGAATGTAAAACGTCTTAAAACCTTCGGATTTTGCAAGTTTTATAAGATTGCCTGCGTTAGCCGAAGTAGTGGCGATGATATGCTCTTTCGCCTTGTCGCCGAGTTTTTCTTTAAGAAGAGCGTAAACGATAAGATACTGAGTCATGGTTTCGGACGTCGCGCCGCTCTTCGTAATCACGTTAAATACCGTGTTTTCAACGTCGATAACGTCTAATAACGCCTTCATTCTTTCGGGATCTACGTTGTCTTCGACGTAAAATTTCGGACCTTTTCTTACCTTGTTAGGCAAATCGTTATAATGGAGATGACAAAGCGCCTGAAAAACCGCGATCGGACCGAGCGCGCTTCCGCCTATACCTAAAACAACGAAATTTTTAGCGGTTTTTCTGATTTGTTTAGCAGTTGCGTTTATATCGGCGACCACGTCTTTCTGATTGAACGGCAAATCCGTCCAGCCGAGCCAACCCTGCCCTTTGGAAGACGCAACTTTTTCAAGCGCCGCTTTCGCAATCGCTTTATGCGCGTTTAATTCGCTTTTCGAAATTCCGTCTTTGCCAACGAATTCGTCGATCATATTGTTATAATCGAGACGAAGTTTCATCGAGTTTTTCCATTCTCTGTTCTGATATCTTTTTGCCATATAATCGCTCCTTAAAAAATTTTATATTGTAATTCACGCAGGTATTCGAGACTGCGTTTTATGTCTTCGTATTGCGAGTAATCGTCTTTATAGACTTCGATAAGCATATCGGCGTTCACGCCAGCGTCTTTCAACCTTAAAAACAACGTTTCGAAATCAAACGAACCCTGCCCCGGTAATCGTATTTTCCCGTCGGCGTCTATGTCGGACAGATGTACCGTTTTAATATCCGAACCCATATCCGCGATATAATCGGCGTAATCGAAACCGCTTAAACGCGCCTGCTTTATATCAAGCGTCCCTTTAAGTCTCGGCGCGTAGCGTTTAACCGCCTGATAATATCCCGGTCGGTTGTAAAGCGCCCAAGGCACGTTTTCAAGGCAAATATCCACACCGTAATCATCTGTAATATCGCAGAGTTTATCAAGGTTTTTGCCAACTTTTACGAAATCGTCGTAAGTGCCGTTTTGCTTAATTCTTGCTCTGCCGTGCATCGTATAGCAATTTGCGCCGAGCAGTTGCGCCGTGTGAAGTACGTCTGTGAATACGGGGTACACGTCGGTCCACGCGCGGTCGTTGACCGTAAACAACTCCGTCTCGAAAGTCAGAGTATTAACGTGAACGGAATGAACTCTTAAATTACCGAGCCGTTCTTTTAACAGTTCGCCGTAGTCGCTTTTATACTCCGAAAAACTCTGTAAAAAAATCTCTACCACTCTTGCGTCGATTTCGTCAAGAGTTACGAGCGCGTCTTCGTTATGCTCGCGTAAAAATAAACTTGCAGTTGAAACACCTATTTCCATTTTATCTGTCTCCGTCGGTTTTAACGTATCCGATTTTATTATCTTCTGCGTAAATCGTAATCGAATCGCCGCGATTGATTCTGCCCGAAATTATCTCTTCGGACAACATATCTTCAACGTTACGTTGAATTGCCCTTTTTAGCGGTCTTGCGCCGTAGTTCTCGTCATAACCCTTATTGATAATCAAATCGGTCGCGCTTGCCGCAACTTTAAGCGTAATATTGCTTTCGGACATTCTGTTTTGCAATTTTTTAAGTAATATATCGGCAATGCGTCCGCAATCTTCGCGCGATAAAGGCTTGAATACTATTATATCGTCTAACCTGTTCAAAAACTCGGGGCTGAACTTTCGTTTTAACGCGTCATAGATATTTTCGCGCAATTCTTCGTATCGCGCTTCGTCGGAATCGTCTGAAGTTTTAACGTTCGCAAGCGACGCGCCGACGTTTGACGTAAGAATAATTATAGTATTCTTAAAATCTATAAGTTTACCCTTATTATCCGTAAGTCTGCCTTCGTCAAGAATCTGTAACATAAGGTTAAAGATTTCGGGGTTGGCTTTTTCTATTTCGTCGAAAAGAACGACGGAATACGGTTTTTTACGAACCTTATCGCTTAAAACCCCCGTTTCTTCGTAACCGACGTAACCCGGTGGCGCGCCGATGAGTTTCGAAACCGAACTCTGATCCATAAATTCGCTCATATCGATTCGTATCAGACTGTCGGTATCTCCGAAAACGACTTCCGACAGGGCTTTACTCAATTCCGTTTTTCCGACGCCCGTCGGGCCGACGAAAATAAACGAACCTATGGGTCTGTTAGGATCTTTGATATTCGCCCTTGCGCGCTTGATTGCGCGCGAAACGGCGTTAACCGCGCCGTCCTGCCCGATTACCCTTTCACGCAAATCGTCTTCGAGCGTAGAAAGTTTTTCGCTTTCGCTTTCGTTAAGCCGTTTTAAGGGTATCTTCGTCCATTCCGAAACGACGTCCGCAATTTCGTCTTCGCCGACTACGACGTCCGTAGTGCTTTGTTCGTCAAGTTCGCCGTCTTCGAGCCTTCGGATTTCGGCTTTTAATCTGTCGATGTTCGCTTTGATAGTATCCGATTGAGCGTAATTTCCGATACTCTCGTAATACTCTCTGTCCGAATATAAAGACTCGATTTCCTGTCTTTTTTCTTGTATGACGGGCGAAGTATAAGTCGCTTTGATCCGCGCTTTTGAAGCCGCTTCGTCTATTAAATCGATTGCCTTGTCGGGCAAATTTCTATCCGTAATATATCGTTCGGAAAGTTTGACCGCCGCAACTATCGCTTCGTCGCTTATAAGCACGTTATGATGCGCTTCGAATTTGTTTCTTAAACCTTTAAGGATTTCGATCGCGTCGTTCACGTTAGGCGCTTCAACGATAATAGGCTGAAATCTTCTTTCCATTGCGGGATCGGGTTCTATATACTTCCGGTATTCGTCTATCGTGGTTGCGCCTATGGTTTTGATTTCTCCCCTTGCAAGCATAGGTTTAAGCATTTCGTCAAGCCCCATTCCGCCGTCGCCGGTAGACCCTGCGCCCATTATATTATGAATTTCGTCGATAAATACGATTATATCGCCGCGGGCTTCTATATAATCGATTGCCTGCTTAAACCGCTCTTCAAAATCGCCGCGATATTTTGTACCGGCAAGAATACCCGATAAATCAAGTGAAAAAATCGTTTTATCGCGTAAAGACGACGGAACGTGCCCTTCGACGATTTCAAGGGCAAGCCCTTCGACCACCGCGCTTTTACCTACGCCCGGCTCTCCGATTAAAACGGGGCTGTTCTTCGTCCTTCTCGAAAGCGTCTGAATAATTCTTTCAATCTCTTTACTTCTGCCGATGACGGGATCGAGTTTCCCCTGCCTTGCCTTTTCGGTTAAATCGTAGCCGAATTTTGCAAGCGGATTATCGTTGGTTTTAACGTTTTCTTCTCCGTCGTCTTCTTTGGACGAATGCGTTTTGACGACCGCGAACACTTTTGCTTCGAGCGCGTTCTGCAACCCGTCGAAGTCGATGTTCATTTTTCTTAATATGCTCGACGCGGCGCAATCCCGTTTTTTTAATATGGCAAGCAATAAGTGTTCCGTCGAAACGAAACCCACTTCCGCGCGTTCGGAAATTTTTTCGGCGTCTTCGAGCGCGCTTTTAACTCTCGGAGTATTGAAATCCGCAATAACGCGCGTCCTTGAAAAAGTATCTTGCAATAACGCGAAATAATTACTTTTGTTTACTCCGAATTTATTGAGATATTTACAGGCTTCGCAATACGGCAAAAGCAATAATCCGTATAAGAGTTCTTCCGTACCGACGTAGCCGAGTTTGCACCTTTGTGAAATAATTTGTGAGTTTTTGAAGGCTTGTATTAAACCTTCCGTATACTTAAAATTATTCATAGAGTCAGAGACCTATTAAAAATCCTTTACTAATTCTTTAAGATACGCTTTAAGTTTTTCGCCGAGTTCTTCGTCTCGTAAACCGTATTCCACGTTTGCTTTAAGATAGCCGAGCCTGTCGCCCATATCGTAACGCGTACCGTTAAAAACGTAGGCAAGCGCGCCGTTTTTACGCGCTTCTTCGTCAAGAGCGTCGGTAAATTGATATTCGTTATTCGCGCCAGGTTTGAGCGAACGGATTATATCGAAAATGTCGGGAGAACAAACGTATCTGCCAAGCGGGGCAAGATTGCTTTTTGCTTCTTCTTTCTTCGGCTTTTCGGTTACTTTAACCATATTATATACGCCGTCTTCAAGCGTTTTATCGTATTCGACGGATGCATACTTCGATATAACGTCGTAACTTACCCTTTTGCAGCCGAGAACGGTTTTACCGTATTTTTCATACACGTCGACGAGTTGACCGATAACCGGTCTTTCCGAATCGGTATACATAACGTCGTCGCCGAAGAGAACGGCGAACGGTTCTCCGTTCACGAATTTTTCAGCCAGCGCGACCGCGCTTGCCGTACCGTTCTGCACTTCCTGAATAATATAAGTAAATTCAGCCATATTCTGGGGCTTTTTTATCGCCGTTAAAAAATCGAATTTACCCTTTTCTTCAAGCACTTTTTCAAGTTCGGGCGCAGAATCGAAGTGACTTTCGATAATATCCTTTTTATACCCGACTATAAATAAAATCTCTTCTATTCCGCTGTCGGCAACTTCTTCCGCAATCATTTGAATGGCGGGTTTGTTCAGCACCGGTAATAACGGCTTCGGAACTGCTTTGGTATAAGGTAAAAATCTCGTACCGTATCCCGCCACTGGTATAACGGCTTTTCTTACTTTTTGCATAGTCTCATATTCTCCCACGGTTTTATTTTGAATATTTTTTTTCGATTTCGTTGATTTTTGCTATTCTTGCGACGTGTCTTCCGCCTTCGAATTCGGTGGTCAGAAACGCGTCGACTATGTCGAGCATCACGCCCGCGCCTATACATCTTTCGCCGAACGCCACTACGTTCGCGTCGTTATGCATTCTGGTCGCTCTTGCCGAAAACGAGTCGTGACAATGCGCGCATCTGATGCCCGGCACTTTGTTTGCCACTATACTCATTCCGATGCCCGTTCCGCAGATGAGTATTCCGCGATCGTATTCACCGCTTGCAACCGCTTCGGCTACTTTTGCCCCGTATTCCGCGTAATTGCAGGAATCTTTCGTATACGTTCCGAAATCGGTATATTCGTATCCTTTTTCTTCGAGATACGCGATGAGCGCGGGTTTAAGATTTATTCCGGCGTGATCGTTACCTATTGCTATTTTCATTACTTTCTCCTTTTATCGGCTTTAACCGCAAGCCTTTGATAATCTGTTCATTATACCGACGTCAACGTCGCTGCCCGTATTAACGACGAACGCTATCAAAACGTCCGCAATCTCTTCCGCCTTATGCAAATCGAAATACAACGACGCGGCAATCTCTTCTGCGGTTTTACCCATATTCAGAGTAACGCCGTTTAATTTACGCGCCAATTCGTCGTCGCACATAAAGCATACCCTTTTGCCGAGTTTAGATTGCTCATCGTACACGCGCTGTGCATCAACAGTTTCGTCGCGATTGAAAAGATACGTTTCGCAATTCGGTCTGTAATGGCGGTATTTCATACCCGGCGCGCGTACTTTATCGTTAGCCGTATTAGCCGAATATTCGCACTTTCCGACGACTTTTTTTATCATTTCCGCAGTTACGAGCCCGCTTCTTAAAATTATCGGCGTTTCGGTCGTTACGTCAAGGACGGTGCTTTCTATTCCGCCGCTTGACTGCCCGCCGTCGAGTATAAGCGGAATTTTTCCTTTCAAGTCTTCGTAAACGTGCATAGCCGTTACGGGGCTGGTGTGCTTGGATACGTTTGCGGACGGCGCCGCTACGGGAACGTCTATCGCGCGTAAAAATTCTTGCGCAGATTCGTTGGACGGAATCCTGATACCTACGGTATCCAAGCCGCAGGTTGCGATCGGGCTTATCATACCCTTACTCGGATATACCATCGTCAACGGTCCGGGTAAAAACGTTTCGCGTAGTTTATAAACGTAATCGTACTTTACGCTGACGAGTTTTTCAACGTCGTAATCTTTATGAACGTGAACGATAAGCGGATTATCTGACGGTCTGCCTTTTGCGTCGAATATCTTTTTAACCGCGTCGTCACTATACGCCAACGCGCCGAGCCCGTATACCGTTTCCGTCGGAAATCCTACCAACTCGCCGTTTAATATGTATTTTTTTGCAAGTTCAAGCGATTTGTCGTCAACCTTTAAGACTTGCGTCTGATATTCTTTACATAAAGTCATTTATATCATCGCCTTCTTCTTTCGGTTCGTCTGCCGTTTCGTCGTTATCGTCGGTCGACGGTTTTTTCTTATAGGTCGGCGGCTCTTGATTTTCCATATATCCCGCAGGCGGATTTATGAATTTGGATTTTTCGCCTTTGAATAACAAGTCGAAGGAATTACACTCGCCCGCTCTGTTCTTGGCGACGATAATTTCAGCGACGTTCTTTTTAATTTTACCCAATTCGAGTTCTTTGTCTTCCGCGGCAAGATCCGGTCTGTGAATGAACATTACAATGTCGGCGTCCTGTTCTATCGCGCCCGACTCCCTTAAATCGGAAAGCATCGGCCGCTGACCTTTTCTGCCGGTTATCGAACGGGACAACTGCGACAGGGCGAGAACGGGAACGTTAAGTTCTTTTGCTATCATTTTAAGTCCGCGCGAAATTTCCGTAACTTCTTGCTGACGGCTGTCGCTTGACTTTTCCGCATTCATAAGTTGAATATGGTCTACGACGATAAGATCGAGCCTTCCTTCTCGGCTTTTTAATCTGCGACATTTAGACAGTATCTCCGCGCAGTTGGTCATAGAAGTATCGTCGACGTAAATTTTAGTATTAGAAATAATTTTTTGGGCTTCCCAAAGTTTACGCCAGTCATCGTCTTCGAGTTTTCCGTTGACGGCGTCCTGATTAGAGACGTTCGACACGGCGCACACCATTCTCTGCGCAAGTTCTTCCTTTGTCATTTCAAGCGCAAAGACGGCGCAAACGGCGTTTTCTCTGACGGCGACGTTCTCTACTATATTCATCGATAAGGTGGTTTTACCGATGGACGGACGGGCTGCAAGTATCACGAGATTGCCCGCGTGTAAACCGTTAGTAAGTTTATCGAGACCGGTAAAGCCCGTTTTAAGACCTTGAAAATAATTCTTGTCCTTTTGAATATTTTCAAATTTTTTAAGGACGTCCGGTACTTGGGCGGTAAGATTTGAAAGCGTAGACGTATCGAGTTCTTCGGATATATCGTATACGCTCTTTTCGGCGAAAGCGACGGATTTGAATCTGTCGGAAGACGTCTGCGCGTTTTTAATGATTTCCTGGGCGCTTTTAATAAGTTTCCGCAGCGTTCCGTCACGTTTGATTATATCCAGATAAAACTGATAGTTTGCCGCCGAAGGCGTCGTTCTCGCAAGTTCGGTAACGTATTCGATTCCGCCCGCTTTTTCAAGCGTCGCACGTTTTTCCATATCGTCCGACAAAGTGACTACGTCGATAGGTTTATTTGCCGCGCTTATTGCAGACATCGACGCGAATATCAGTTTATGAGATTCGAGAAAGAAATCGCTTTCTTTCAGTTTTGAAACGATCTCGAACTGACATTCCATATCTATCAGTATCGCGCCGAGTACGGATTGCTCCGCTTCGAGATTATAAGGTAACGCGTTATTGTTGACTTGTGCCATATTTACCCCGTTTATCGATAATCGAGCCTTGCAGCCCGATTATCGATTCGTTATTTATAGGTTTTCAAACTCTTTAAGAGTTTCTTCAAAGGACTTCATTGCGGAAACGTACGCGTCTTTTTTAGTTAAATCGACGCCCGCAAGTTTAAGAAGTTCGACAGGTCCGTCCGACGAGCCGGAAGAAAGGAATCTGAAATAATCCTTGACCGCCGATTCGCCTTCCGCGTAAATTCTTTCCGCTATGGAAATCGCGCTGATTATACCCGTAGCGTATTTATAAACGTAGAACGAAGTGTAGAAATGCGGTATTCTTGCCCATTCGTAGGAAATTTCGTCGTCGGACACCACCGCGTCGCCGTAATATTTTTTGTTGAGTTTAAGATATTCGGCGTTAAGGTAATCTTTCGTAAGGGGTATGCCCTTTTCTGCGGAATCGTGCGCTATATATTCGAACTCGGCAAACATCGTCTGACGGAACAAAGTCGTTCTTATCATTTCGAGATAATACGAGCAAAGATATTTTTTAAGTTTAACGTCCGAAGTCGTTTTCATAAGGTATTTAAGTAACAAAACTTCGTTTACCGTACTCGCCACTTCCGCAACGAAAATCTTATAGTCCGCTTTGGATTTCGGTTGCGCCGCGTCGGATTTATAGGAGTGCATGGAATGTCCGAGTTCATGCGCGATGGTAAATACCGAATGAGTAGTAGGTTGATGATTAAGCAGAACGTAAGGGTGTTCTAGCGCGTACACGTCTACGCTGTACGCTCCGCTGCGTTTGCCTTCGGTTTCTTCAACGTCCATCCAGCCTTCGTCGTGCGCCTTTTGTAAAAGGTTGCCGTAATCTTCTCCGAGCGGAGCAAGACCTTTCTTAACGAGCGCGAAAGCGTCTTCGTAGGAAAGTTTGAGTTCGGCGTCTTCGACTAACGAAACGTACATATCGTACATATGCATTTCGTCGTAACCGAGTATGTCTTTTCTGTCCTTAACGTATCTGTGCATTACGGGCTGGGCGGCTCTTACGCATTCGAGTAAGTTTTCGTATACCGCGGACGGAACGTCTTCCGTTTCGAGCGCGCGTTCGAGACAACTGCCGTATTTTTTCGCGCGGGTTATAAACACGTCCGTATTAACGTTGCCGGTATAGGTTGCGGTTATGGTATTCAATAAAGAACGGAACGCATTGTAAAACGCTTTGAACGCTTTTTCTCTGACGGTTCTGTCGGGGTTCTCCATAAGTACGGAAAACATACCGTGACTTACCGTTACCTTTTCCCCGTTTACTTCAATTTCGGGGAACGGAAGATCGGCGTTGTTGATCATAGTAAAAATTTCGTGATAACCGCCGAAAACCTGTCCGCCGAGCGAAAGAAGATTTTCGCATTCTTTCGATAAAACGTGCGGCTTCGATTTTAACAACTGCGATAACTGATAATCGTAATCCTTAAAACGCTCGTCCGCGATTATGGCGCGGAGTTTTTCTTCGGGCAAAGCGGTAATTTCGGGCGTAACGAAAGATATTGCTGAAGAGTATTTTACGAAGAGATTGTCTATTCTCGCATTCAGCGCGTTCGCTTCGGAATTACGCGTATCTATATCCCTGAACATCATCGCGTAAACCGCGATTTTTTCCAACTTCAAGTCGATTTCATCCATATAGCGTAAGCATTTAAGCAATACGTTTTCATCGCCGAGTTTACCTTCGAATTCCGAAAAATCGAGAGAATCGGATATTTCTTTTTCTATCGCGGTAAATTCTTTTTCGTCTTTTAAGATCTTCGTTAAGTCCCATTTAAGGTTCGCAGGTACTTCGTTTCTGATTTTAGGCATTTTATATCTCCTTTTAATTTTCTATTATATCGCCGAACACGTCTTCGTCGCTTTTCAGCCCGTAAGAAAGAAGACAGTTGGCGTGGGTTACGTATTTTATAATATCGCCGTTTTTAAGGTCGGGCATCGGCTTTTCTTTATCTACGAGAACGTGTCTGCGCATATATTCCTGCGTCTTATCCGACCATTCGAGAACTATCATGGTATGATAATCGACGTACCCTACTTCGGTTATTCCGTCGTCGTTTTTTACGAACGTACTGACGTTTATTTGCTTGTCGCCGATTTTGGTGTCGTCGAGAAATTTGAAATAATACTTGGCGCGTTTATACGGAACGCCGAGATATACTATTGAAAATATAACGCCGATTACCGAAATGGCGCACACGGAAAAAAGATAAACGTTCTTTTTCGCAACGAGCGCAGGCGTTGACTGAAACGGCAATTGCAAAAATATTATAAATATCGCCGCGCAAGCCGCAAATAAAACCGCAATGACGATAAAATAAATCGTCAGCAGTCTCTTTTTGTTTTTCTTGGCGATTTCGTAATCGCCGTCCGTATATAAATTAACCATAATTTTACCGCAGACGAACCGATTTAACGTCTTTGACGATTTATTTTCGGCTCGTACCTGATTTTATTATTTTACGTTCGATCGTCGATAGAAAAAGTATAAGACGGTTCAGAGTTTTCGGCGACACTTTCTTCTCTGCCGCGCAACGTAATCACGTTCCGTAACTTATCCTAAAAAATTTGGTGTTTACGCGGTACACGAACTCGTAATACCAACCGTAATATTTTTGATATTTCAACGCGTTTTGCGATACGACGCCGATCACATCCGAAATCGGTCTTGCGCCGCGTACGCGACTGTCGGTCGACTTGTTTCGATTATCGCCGAGAAAAAAGACGTATCCGTCGTTTACGGTAACCGAGAAATCGTTTCCGTTCACGTCGAAAGTGCCTTCTTTACCGTCGTAACGGGCGTACGGCTCGGACAGTTCGGTAAAATCGCATTCGTCTTTCTTTTTAAGAAAAACCTTTCCGCTAACCGTTTTTACCGTATCTCCGCCAAGAGCGATCACTCGTTTGATATAATTCGTTTTATCGTCCATTCTGATAACGATTATATCCCCGTAAGTCGGCGTGGATTTTTTATTCATCAGCAGCCATTCTTTATCGTTGATCGTGTTTTCCATCGAATGTCCGTCTACCTGTACGGGCGAAATCCAGAAAGTTTTAATGATCGCGCTCGCCGCGACTAATAATATCAAAACGATTAAAACGACGTCTATTGCCGATATTCGATTTTTAGATTTTTCTTCTCTCGAAAGAAGATTGTCTCTGCTTAAAATACCTTTACCTCAGATAATTAACACGTTATTTACTATAAAACTCGCGTCGGAGCGTATCGAAACCGCCGTTATCTTATCGTAGTTACGGACGGGTTGACCGAGTTCGGATTTGAATTCCGATATTTTTACGAGAGCGTTCTGCCAGATGTTCTCGGCTTTAAATTCGATGGATTCGGTATACTTTTTAACCGAGCCGTCGTTACAGTCTTCGTAAAGCGTCAACGTCAACGGGCAATATTCCTTTGCGAATACGTCGAATTTCAGGATTGAAGCACCGGTCAGCGAAAACTCTTCGTCGCTGAGTTTATAACTTTTAAGCCCGTCGGCGGAATACGCACCTATTATGTCGTCCGGTCCGGCAATTTCTTCTACCTTTTTGTCGGCAAATAATCCGACGGACGTTTCGTCGTCGATAAAAGTCAAACCGTTAAGACCGATCTTGCCCGAATATATCAGTTTGGAATTAGTGCGCTTTACGGCTGTCTTTTCCGTTCTGCAAAACGTTTCTTTAGTGCATAGCGTAATTCCGTTTTCAAACGATATCGAAGCAAATGCGAATACGATTCCCTTTCCGTCGGGTTTATACCGTAAGGAATATCCGCCGTTTTTATCGGGCTCGACTTCGTATTCAACCCAGTTTCTCGAACGCGCGTCCGTTTCCCCTTCTCCGACGTAAAACGTCACGCGGTTAATATCGCTTGTGCCGTTTAACTTAAATTCAACGAAATTGTCGCTTTCCGCGCAAGTCAATTCGTCGTTCTTCGGCATAACGCAACCCGACTTCGCGCAATACGCGGCTAAAAAAGCCACGATATCGTTTTTTGAGGCAACGTCGAGACTTTCGTCGTATCCGACGGAACAATTATAAAAGCAAGGCGTGTTCTTATCTATTCTCGTAAGAGTGTCGCCCGCCCTGTCGAAATCAAAAAATCTGCCGTTCGTTGACGTTAGATATAAAACGGGGCGTTTGACGTATGGCGCGTATGCGTGAGCGTCGACGGCGGCAACGTATTTACGCGACGCTTCGTCCGCTTCGATAGGTTCGTTTTCGTTGAATTTGGAAACGCCTTTATACGCCGTCCAGCCCGCACCGAACAACGCGACGAAACAGTCTGAGTTTTCGTCGAAAGCGACGAGTTGCCAGCCCACGTTTGCGCCGGTTTTGTTTCCGACGACGCAGATAGAAGAATAACCTTGTTCTTTAAGGAATTTAACTGCGTATCTGCCTACGGCAACCCATTCGTACCAACTGGTTTCTTTCGCGCTTAAAAGAACGCTGTTCTTATAACTGCCCGACTCTGATAAATTGGCGTAATTTACGCTTTGGGGATATTCCGTAAAGTTGGTCGCACCGTCGCGCTTGCCGTATAAATCGACGGCAAGAACGGAGTACCCTTCGCTTATAAACTCTTTGAATGAATCCGCGCCGACGAATTCGTCTTCCGCGGGCAGATATAAAATCACGCCCTTCGCGTCGTTTTGCTCGCGATGAGAAAAGTAGCCGTAAATTCTAACCCTGTCCGAGCCTACGGCTCTTCCAGAAAAATAGACTTCCGACGTAACTATTCCGTCAACCTTAATAGCGTTGACGAACGCGCTTTTCAGCGGCAGACCGTCGTCGAAATCTTCCCACAAAGATATAGGTGTTAAAAGAGTGTTCTTAAATTCCATTTCGCTCCGCGCGTCCGCTTATCAAGCGACGCGAAAATACTAAACGTATACTTCACGGACGAAAAGACTTATCGGGTAAAAACGCAGTATAAACCCAAAGTTCGTATTATTCTCGTCCAGCGTAAAATCATTATACACTATTTTCCGAAAATTTGCGAGAGATAAACGGCTTTTTTATAAAATTTTTTATTTTTTTTGACGTTTAATCGTTTACCGCGCGCGGCAACGGATAAAAATAGTCGAAAAAACTAAAAGTTACACTACATTTTGTAGTTTGAAAAAACTCTCCGCAATTATGTTGCGTTTTTTTTCGGTTTGTGATATTTTGGTTTAGACTCTTACAAACGCGAAATAAACGTTTGGCAACAGGTGGTATAATGGCTTTTTGCGGTTTTTCACAAGAAATGTTAAACGGCTCGGAAACGATCGTCGATAACAAGTTTTTAAGCAGATTTTTGCCCGAAGCGACGGGCGACGCCGTAAAGGTGTATCTTTACGGTCTTTACGCGTGCAAAGCCGCAGACGACGGATATTCTCTCGACAAATTCGCCGCCGACGTCAAACTCGATAAAGAAGTCGTAAAAGATTGTTATAAATTCTGGGACGAACTCGGCGTAGTAAGCATTTTATCTACCGATCCTTTTCTCGTAAGATATTTACCCATATCCGCCGCAAGACCTAAAAAGTACAACCTTGAAAAATACACGGAATTTAACCGTTCGCTTCAGGTACTTATACCCGACAGAATGATTACCACCAACGAATACGCAGCATATTTCGGGCTTATGGAAGAATATTCGATAAAACCCGAAGCGATGCTTATGATAATTCGTTATTGCGCGGAAATGAAGGGCGGCGCGATCGGTTTCAAATACATACTTAAAGTCGCCGATGATTTTGCGCAGAAAGGATTGACGACCGTTGCGAAAATCGAAAAAGAACTCTCGGACTACGCTGCGAGATCGGGCGAACTCGGCGATATTCTTAAAGTAATCGTTCCGAGCGGTAAACCCGATATCGAAGACGTAAATCTTCTGAAAAAATGGACGGAAAAGTACGCTTTTGACAAAGACGCGATATTATTCGTGGCAAAGCGCACCAAATCTAAAACCACGCAAAAACTCGACAGAGAATTAACCCTTCTGTTCAACAATAAGAAATTTTCGCAATCCGAAATCAAAAACTATTATAAAGAGCGCGAAAAAGCCGTGGATCTCGCGTATAAAATCGACCGCGCGTTGTCCGTTTACGTCGAAGTTATCGACCCCGTCGTTGATAACTACGTCACGCAATGGCAGAATAAAGGATACGACGAAGACTCGCTTTTGTTTATCGCGAATTACTGTTTCAGAAAAAACAAACGCTCGCTTGAAGATATGAACGACGTCGTGGAAAGAATGTATAAAAACGGACTCGTAACCACGGTGTCGATAGCGGAGTATATCAGAACCGTCGGCGCGGACGACGCGTTCGTTAAAGAAATACTTTCGCTTTGCGGGCTTACGAGAAGACCTACCGACTGGGACAGAGAAAATCTGCGAACCTGGCGCGGCTGGAACTTTTCTGATGATATGATATCCGAAGCGGCAAAATACTCCAACGGAAAAAATAACCCGATTTCATACATAAACGCGGTTTTGTCCGGCTGGAAATCCGAAGGAATAATGACGGCGGATAAAATTCCGCAATACAAGAAAGAAAAAACGAACAAATCGTCTGCGTTTGAAACGAGAAAGTATACGGAAGACGAATTAAACGAGCTCATCGACAATATCGACGATATCGAATTCTGATACGATAATTATGGAAAATCAACTTAAAAAAGAAATAGAATACAGATATTCCGCCCTACGCAAAAAGGCAACGGCAAAATCGGAGTATTATAAAGCCGTTTTACTTTCGGACGCAGATTACGTCAGAGCGTTGAACGAACTTAATTCGTATAAATTCGAATTTAGCAAAGCAAAATACGATAACGACGCCGTCGGAGAAAAATTATACTCGGAAAAGATCGCCGCTTCTAAAGAAAAGTTAAACTCGATCGCAAAAAAACTCGGGGTTGATTCCGACGCGTTGAAACCCGATTACGCCTGCCCTGCTTGTAAAGACAGCGGGTTTACGCCCGACGGCAATCGTTGCGTTTGTTATAACAAAATTCTTAAAGAAGTCGTTGCCGAGTCTCTCGGAATAAGCGCAAAGCCGTTGCCGAGTTTTTCGCAATCTGAATTTGAAAATAAGAACGGCTTAGCGAAATTGTACGCCAAAATAAAGGTTTATTGCTCAAAATTCGGCTTAAATTCAAAAAATTTAATCATATCCGGTAAAGTAGGCACGGGCAAAACGTTTTTGGCGGGCTGCATCGCGAACGAAATCGAGAAGTCGGGGTTTTCTACCCTGTTTTTAACCGCGAACGAGTTAAACTCGGTATTTATAAAATACCACACCGCCCCGATTGACGAAAAGTCGTATTATTTAAGGTTACTCGGAGACTGCGATTTACTCATAATCGACGATTTGGGCAGCGAACCCGTATACAAAAACGTCACGACGGAATATTTATTGATGGTTTTATGCGAAAGGGCAAGCAAAAACGCACCTACCGTTATCACGACTAATCTTTCGCAAGACCAACTTTTCGACCGTTATAACGAACGTGTCACTTCCCGTATCAACGATAAAAGACGCGGAGTGTTTTTACAAATTCAGGGCGAAGATTTGCGTCATATCAAATAAAGATATTTTTCAGCATTAAAAAAAGGCTCATTCGAGCCTTTTTTTGTTACTTGAATACGTTTATTCTTCGTTATATTGATCGTCGTCGAGTATTTTAATAAATTCCTTGACTGCGAAAGAATGTTCTTCGACTTCGCCCTTAATGACGACGCCCGTCGCGCGAAGCGGCAATGCGGGGCTTACGCGTATTTCGTGTAACTCGCCCTTCCCTAACTCGTCAAGGACGTAACGGCGTGGAACGCAAGCGATACCCAACCCGTTTTTCGCCATTTCTATTAAAAGTTCGATACTGCCGGCTTCGAATTCGGGAACGATTTTAATTCCCATCGTATCGAGAAAATCGTTGATTTCCTTCGTAGTGGAAGTGCTTGAATCGAGTAATAAAACGGGGTAATTCGGCAAATCGCGTAACGAAAGTTTTTTATCGAACAAATCGCTGTATTTATCGGACGCCACGAATATGTCTTCAATAATGCCCGTCTGCCCCGTAAGTATGACGTCTTTATCGTAAATCGGTAAATTGACCATACCTATATCGGCTTTGTTGGACTTAATCAGTTCAAGGGTTTCTTTGGTGGTGCTGTTTTTGAAAATAATATTTACGTTGGGATATAATTCGTGGTATTTTTTTATATAACGCATCAAGAAATGCATCACTACGGTGTCTGCCGCGCTTATGCGTATTTGCCCCGTGGCGATGTTTCTGCGTTCTCTGAACCTGTCTTCGGCAGAATCGAGCATTTTAAGCGCCTGTTCGACTATATCGAACATCTGCTTACCGCCCGTTTCGGTAAGCTCCATACCGCGACTTACCCTGTTGAAAAGTTTTCCGCCGAGTTGCGATTCGAGTTGCTTGACCGCTTGCGAAACGGCGGGTTGAGAAATATACAACTCTTCTGCCGCTTTCGTCAGACTGCCGCACTTGGCAACGGTGTAAAACACTCTGTACAAGTCAAGGTCTACCATATTCGTTCTCCTTTATTTCCCGACGCAAAATTTACTGAAAATCTCGTCGATTATCGCTTCGCTTGCCGTCTCTCCGCTAATTTCGCCGAGCGCATCCCAAGCGTTTTTTATATCGATAGCGGACAAATCCGCCGTGTTCGCCGTAAACCCGCATATCGCTTCGCCTATCGCTTTTTCGGCAGATTTAAGCGCGTATAAATGTCTTTCTTCCGTAAGATAATCGGCGTTAAGATCAATGTTGCCGTCAAACGCCTTTTCATACAACAATCTTTTTAATTCGTCGATATTTTCTCCCGTTTCGGCAGATACCGTAACGTCCGCGTCCGTCACGTTCTTATGCGCGATATCCGACTTATTCACGACTATAACGCGTTGACGGTCTTTCGTTTCTTCAATCAGATTTTCGTCTTCTTCGGTAAATTCAGAAGAACCGTCGATAACGAGCAGACAAACGTCCGCGTCGCGTAAAAACCGCCTCGCCCTGTCTATCCCGACGCTTTCGACTAAGTCGTCGGAGTCTCTTATTCCGGCGGTATCGGTAAAACAGAATTTTATACCGTTAATATCGATTTCGCCTTCGACGGCGTCTCTTGTAGTGCCTGCGATCGGCGAAACTATTGCTTTATCGTAATCGAGCAGTCTGTTAAGCAACGAACTTTTACCGACGTTAGGTCTGCCGACTATCGCCACTTTAACGCCGTGTTTTATCTTTCTGCCCGCGCCGTATCGCGATATCATCGCGCCGATTTCGTCTTTAACGAAGCGTAGCGTCTCGATAATTTCGTCGTAATTGTCTTCGGTTACTCCTTCTTCGGGATAATCTAATCCAGCGTCGATATAAGCAAGTGCGTAAGTCAATTTCGATTGCAACGCGATTATTTTTTCGGTCAGTTTTTCGCGATATAAATAGTATCCGGCTTTCGCTTCGCCGACGCTTTCGCCGTTAATCATATCGATAAGCCCTTCTGCCGAAGCAAGGCTCATCTTTCCGTTTACGAAAGCCCTTCTCGTAAATTCGCCCTTCGTCGCCGGCTTTGCGCCGAGTTCGAACGTTCGCTTAAGTATGCCGCGCGTTATCGCTATTCCGCCGTGGCAATGGAATTCGACCATATCTTCGCCGGTATAACTTTTCGGCGCGCGAAAATACACGCACATTCCGAAATCGTCAAACCCGTCGGCTTGAATATTACCGACGTACATCTTATACGGCTCGAATTCGCCGACGGGTGTTTTACCGATCGGTTTGAACATCTTTTCGGCGATACCGAGAGAATTATTGCCGCTGATTCTGATTATGGCAACCCCACCTACGCCGGGCGCGGTCGAAATTGCGCTGATAGCGTTCTGCATTATAATATATTACCGCTTGTTATCGTCGTCGAAATCCGAGAACGGATCGTCGTTAGACTTTTTGGAAAATTCCGAGAACGGATCGTCGTCGTTTTTGTTTTTGCTTTTCCCCGTAGGGTTGGCGTTATAAAATCCGCCGTAATATTTGCGTCTTTCGCCGTCGACGTACGCGTCGTAATCGACGTATTCGGCGTTACGATTAACGAACAGGAATATTCCCGTAACGAAGAAACTGCTGAGCAAAACGTACCCGAGTACCGAAAACAAATTATACTTAAAGACTTTTGACGGAGCGTAAGCTTTGAAAAGATTAGAATACGCCATAAGCGCGAACAAAACGTAAACGATGGTAGCAACCGAACCGATCATATCCAGCGAATTGAGTAAAAAATTATTTCTGTTAAACGACTCTGCAGTCAACGCCGTTTTGTCGACTATCAAAGTTTTAAGCGGCTGTATCGCGAAACATAAATCGATAACGAGAGACAACGAAGTATATATCGCGCAAAATACCAACGCGACTATCCAGTAATTTTTCGATTTGGCAACGTATTTACTCTTTGGCTGTAATTTGCCTATTAAGGCAAAGGAAGCGAACGGAATAAAAGCAAGATACGCTTGTTTTTCGCCGCGTTTTTTTGCCATTTTATAGAGAGATACGCCCCTGAGAACGTAAAACGCGATATAAAAAGCCAACTGCCTTAAAAGCATTAAGCCCAAAAAGAGAAGATAGCCGTATGCGGTCAGACGTATATCGCCGGACCCCGCGCTGTTCAGACCTTCGGCAAAAACCGCTATTGAATATAAATAATCGTATATCATACCAATTACGCCTTATATTGATTAAGAAGTTCTTTGACTTTTCCGCAGATAAATTCGGCAGCGTTTGCGACGGGCGCTTCGCCCTTGAACGACTTGTCTCTGTAAGAGATTTCAACCACGGAATTTTCGCACGTTTTTTTGCTTACGACCGCTCTTACCGGTATACCGAACAGATCCGCGTCGGCAAACATAAACCCTGCCCTTACGGGTCTGTCGTCGTACAATACTTCCACGCCGTTATTTTGTAAATCTTCGTAAAGTTTATCCGCAACGCCCTTAACATCGGAATCGTCCGATTGCAAACAACAAATTTCAACTTGCCACGGCGCGATGCTAATCGGCCATATAGGACCGAATTTATCGTGCTGTTCTTCGCAGATAGTCGCCGCAAGTCTGCCGACGCCTATGCCGTAACAGCCCATAATCGGGTATTTTCTTTCGCCGTCGCTGTCGACGTACGTCATATTCATCGACTTGGTATATTTTTGACCGAGTTGGAATATGTTTCCTATTTCCACGCCTTTTTTAAGCGTAATCGTAGGCTTTCCGCAACAAGGACAAACTCCGCCGTCGTACGCTTTTGCAACTTCCGCAAAGTCTACTTTGCCCACGTCCCTTTGAATATTCATACCGGTATAATGATAACCGTCTTCGTTCGCGCCGCAAACGAAATCGTCAATACCCATAAGCGACTTATCGTACACCGTTTTCGCTTTACCGTTAAACCCTACAGGACCGATAAAGCCCGCAATTATGCCGCTTTCGGCCGAAACGTCGGTTGCGGGATGAACTTCCTTTTTCAGATAGTTGCGAAGTTTGGTTTCGTTCACTTCGAGATCGCCCCTGATAAATACGACGACGTATTCGTCGTTTTCGTTTATCTGATAGACCACCGCTTTACACGTTTTAACAGGCTCGACGCCGAGTTTGCGGGTAAGCCCTTCGATCGTCTTTACGTTGGGCGTGGATACTTTAACGAGCGGTTTAACTTCGCTTTCGACGTTATGCGTAATACATTCCGCGACTTCTACGTTCGCCTTATATCCGCAACCTTCGTCGGTACAAATGGCAAGCGTGTCTTCGCCGACGTCGGTCAATAACATAAACTCGTGAGAAACGCTACCGCCCATCATACCGCTGTCGCTTTTAACCGCAATAAAGTTCTTCGCTCCGCAACGGCGGAAAATGCGGTTATACGCTTCGAGACAACGATCGTAATACGCTTCGAGATCTTTTTGCGAAGTATGGAACGAGTACGCGTCTTTCATAGTAAACTCTCTTACCCTGATAAGACCGCCTCTCGCTCTCGGCTCGTCGCGAAATTTAGTCTGAATCTGATATATCATAAACGGGAAATCGGTATAAGACTGCGCCGTATCGCGCGCAAGTTGCACCGCCGCTTCTTCGTGCGTCATACCGAGCACCATTTTATTGTTGTTTCTGTCCGTAAATCTTGCCAACTCGCTTCCGATACTCGAATATCTGCCCGACTCTTCCCAAAGCGACGCAGGCATAACGACGGGGAATAACACTTCCTGCCCGCCGATTCTGTCCATTTCTTCTCTTATTATCGTCTCGATTTTTTTCGTTATTCTTTTCGTGGGCGCAAACAGCGAATATATACCGTTCGCGACGTATTTCATATAACCGCCTTTCATCATAAGCGCGTGGCTGGCGATCTGACAATCTTTCGGCGTTTCTTTATATCTTACGCCGAGCAATTCTCTTACTAACATATTACAGTTTTATACTCTCCCGTATAAGTTCTGCTTATATTTTACTATAAAACCTTACTTTTGTAAAGTAATAACGCCAAATTTAAGCAATAAATCAAGTATTTTTATTAAAAAAACGCCCGACGAAAGCCGAGCGTTGTTCGCTTCATTGCGAGATTAAATTTTAATTCCGTTTTCTTTAAGCCATTCAAGAGATAAATCTACCCAGGACGAAACGGACGGCGTAGCGGAGTCGAGCATAGAAGCGTCCTTGTAAACGCAGACGTTCGCAAGCGATAATCCGTGTTGCCCGCTTCCCCAGATATGTAAAGAAAACGGTACGCCGACGGATTCGTAAGCGGTTGCCGCAAGTAACGCGTTTCTGCAAGGAACGGCTTCGTCGGTATAAGTCGACCAGATAAACGCAGGAGACGATTTCTCGTTTACGAGCGCGGTAATATCCAATTTTTTCTGTAATTTTTTATTTTCTTCGCCGCAGAGATTGAAAAACGAACCCATATGCGTCCTGCCCGAACTCGTAATTACGGGATAAGCAAGAATAATCGCGTTTGGCTTCGCGTTGATTCGCGAACGGAATATTTTATTCGCCGACCTATCGTCCCAGATAGAGCCGAGCATTGCGCAAAGATGCCCGCCCGCGGAAAAACCGACCGCGGCAACCATATCGGGGTTGCAGTTAAGTTCTGCGGCGTTAAGGCGGATATAATTCATAGCCATTATCGCTTCCGCGAGTTGATACGGGTGTCTGACGGGCGCGCAGGAATAACGAAGCACGAACGAGTTAAAGTTATTAGCCAGATATTCAAGCGCGACGGGCTCGGCTTCTCTGTCGCTCGTCATACCGTATCCGCCACCGGGAATTACGAGCATAGCGGGATGTTTTCTGTCCGCGTCGATCGCGCGCGAGTTGTCCACAACGTACGCATATAAATAACCTTGTCCGTTTTCCGGTCTTTTTACCCCGAAATAATCGTATAAATCAATTTTTTGAAAAATCATAATTGAATTCTCCTTACGGCAAATTATACGACTAATTGCCGTAAATGTCAATTATCGTCAAACCAAATCCAATAAAATATATTTCTTTTTCATACCCGACAAACTTGCAAAAGATTTTACAATTTGATATAATAGCCGAGTAGGGATTCCATTCGTTATCACTAATGTTAAAGATTACGTCGGCGGCTTTACAAAGGAGAAAATCGTAATGAGAAAAATCGGTTTCGACAGCGAAAAATACTTAAATCTTCAATCGGAAAAAATACTCGAACGAATCGACGAATTCGGCGGTAAACTGTATATAGAATTCGGCGGTAAACTTTTCGACGATTTTCATGCGTCGAGAGTTTTACCGGGATTTGCGCCCGATAATAAAATCAAAATGCTCTGCAAACTTAAAGACAGAGCCGAAATCGTTATAGTAATTAACAGTAACGATATTGCGAAAAACAAAGTCAGGGCGGATCTCGGCATAACCTACGATCAGGACGTCATCAGACTTATAGACGTTTTCCGCAGTTACGGATTATACGTTTCAAGCGTCGTTCTCGCGCAGTTTACCGAAGAAAACGATTCGGCAAAGGCGTTTGAAGAAAAGCTTAAAAACGAAAACGTCAACGTATATCATCACTACACCATAAAGGGTTACCCGAATAATATTCCGCTTATCGTAAGCGACGAAGGGTACGGAAAAAACGAATATATAGAGACGTCGAGAGATCTCGTAATAATTACCGCGCCCGGTCCGGGTTCGGGTAAAATGGCGACGTGCCTTTCCCAACTCTATCACGAACATAAACGCGGAAATAAAGTCGGCTACGCAAAATACGAAACCTTCCCTATCTGGAATCTTCCGCTTAACCATATGGTCAACCTTGCATACGAAGCCGCCACCGCCGACCTTAACGACGTGAATATGATCGATCCGTGGCATTTGTCGGCTTACGGCAAGCAGGCGGTAAACTATAATCGCGACGTTGAAATATTTCCCGTTCTGAATACTATTTTCGAACAGATAATGGGCAAATCCCCCTATAAATCGCCGACGGATATGGGCGTTAATATGGCGGGCTACGCCATTTGCGACGATTCCGTTTGCGTAGAAGCGTCGAAACAGGAAATAATCAGACGATATTTCAAAGCGCTTGCAGACGAAAGAAGAAACGGGCTTGAACCGAGCGAGTCGGCAAAAATCGATATGATAATGAAAGGTAACGGCATATCGGTAAACGACAGAAAAGTTTACGTTGCCGCCAACAGAGTGTCGGACGAAAAGGGTTGTCCCGCCGCGGCGATAGAACTCGAAGACGGAACTATCGTTACGGGCAAAACGAACGATTTGTTCGGTTGTTCATCAAGTATGATACTCAACGCCCTTAAACATATCGCAGGCATAGATAAAGAAGTCGATTTAATAAGTAAAAATTCGATTATTCCTATACAAGACCTTAAAATCAAGTATCTCGGCAGCAAAAATCCGAGATTGCACATAGACGAAATGCTGATCGCGCTCTCGTCGTCGGCAGAACACGACGAAAACGCCAAAAAGGCGATAAACGAGTTACCGAAACTTCGTAATTGCGAAGTTCACACCACGGTTCTTCTTGCGCATAACGACGTAAAATTTTATCGTAAACTCGGCATCAATCTTACTTCCAACCCGATTTTCAAAGATAAAAATCAAGCCCATTGATTTACACGATTTATCTTGTATAAACAACCGCCCGACCGCAGATTTTGCGGTCGGGCGGTTGATTTATTTAATGCGTTCGCATTTTTTATCCGTCTTACAACAATCGCAACACGAGCAATCGCCGCAAGAACATTTACCTTTCTTTTTTCTGATGAACGCCGCTATCGCAACGCCGAAAACTATCGCTACGCACGCAATTATCAGAATTATATCCAACGGTTTCATAACTACACTCCTTTATACGTTTTATAGATTTGAGACGACGGCTTTTTGTTTTTTCGCGTCCGCCCTGTTCCATAACACGACCGCCGCGACTACGACTGCGACTATCGCCGCCCAGATAAACGCCGTCCACCACCACGCTCCTATAGTGTAAACGATCGCTCCTACGATATAGGAAGTCAAAAGCCAGAATAAAAGCGTATAATGATAAGTTTTTCTGTTACCGATTTCGGCTTTCGCGGTTGCAACCGCCGCAAAACACGGTATCGTAGTCATATTAAACGCTATGAACGCAAGTAGTCCGGGAATGCCTATTCCCGTCGCGCTTACCATAGCCGTAGTTGCAAGTATGCCTTCTTCGTCGGCAAGAATTTCAGCAACGGGTACTCCGAGACTTGCGTGCATCGAAACTACGAGACACGACGCGAGAGTTCCGAACGTTGCTATAACGTTTTCTTTCGCGATCAAACCAGCCACCGCGGCAACGACGAATACCCAACCGTTTGAATTAAGTTGACTGCCGAAACCGAGCGGAGTAAATAAAGGTTGAAGCAACATTCCCGCCTGACCGAGAATAGACTCGTTCATACGAACGTTTATAAGCCCTTCGACGCCTTCGAGAGCGGCGTATTTTACAGGATCGGAAGCAAACAACTCTTCCGCGTCCTGAAGAAGGAACGTCCAGTTGGTCGAGAAAGACGACAGCACCCATATAACGATAGTTGACGCAAGGATTATGGTAAACGCTTTCTTTACGAAATGTTTGGTTTTATCCCACAAATGCGCCGCTAAATTTTTCAGTTGCGGAAGATGATACGCCGGCAACTCCATTATAAACGGCGGGGTTTCGCCTTTAAGAGTGGTATTCCGCATAAGAAGTACTGAACAGATTGCTACGATAATTCCGAGAAGGTACATCGCGTAAGTAATAAAATCCGCGTTCCCTATTTTTGCCATACCGGCAATCGCGCCCGCTATCGCGGTCAATATAGGTAACTTTGCCCCGCAGGAAAAGAACGGGATTACTCGAACGGTAGCGGTTCTTTCTTTATCGTCCGCAAGCGTACGCGTATTTATCATTGCGGGCACGGAACAACCGAAGCCCATAATCATCGGCATAAACGCCCTGCCGGATAACCCGAATTTTCTGAACGCCCTGTCGAGTATGAACGCTATACGCGCCATATATCCCGAATCTTCAAGCAACGAGAAAAACAGGAAGAGTACGAGTATGGGCGGAAGGAAGGAAAGCACCGCTTTAAGCCCTTCGATAACGCCGTCGTTAAGAAGGCATATCGCCCAAGCCGACATTCCGCTGCCGTCTATCAGTTTTACGAGCCAACCGAAACAATACTCGACGATTATATCGTTCCATAGATTATTTACCATTACTCCGGGCGAAAAAACCGTGCCGTCGTACAAGCAGGCGAGAAGTTTAACGCCGAATTTATCTCCGTCCATTCCCAAATCTTCAAGCGACGGCATCCACCCTTCTCCGAATCCGTTCAGAAAGAACAGGTTTTCGGAAAAGGTTAGATGGAATATTCCGAATAATATAACGAGAAATATAGGTATACCCCAGACTCTCGAAGTCAAGGTTTTATCTGCCTTATCCGATTTCGTCGTTCTGAATTTTACGGTATCTTTCCTTTTAAGCACCGGCGCGAAATTTTTAGATATGTATTTATATCTTCCGTCGGCGACTATCGCTTCGAAGTCCGTTCCGAAAACGTCGTCGGTAAAAGTCTTTTTGAACTCCTCAACCATAGGCAGAGTGTCTTTATGCATCTTAACTTCCAACTCGTCTTCTTCAACGAGTTTTACCGCGTGAAACAACGGGTTTTTAACCCCTTGACCTTCAAGCGCGATTTTAACGTCGCCTATCAGATGAGAAACCGCCGTATTATCAAGTACCGAAGAGCCTTTACGAGTCTTCTTACTCTCGTTATAAGCCTTCTCCATAAGTTCTTTAAGCCCGGTCTCTTTCAAAGCCGAGATTTTAACTACGGGAACGCCCAGCCTGTATTCGAGTTCTTTTTCGTCTATTTTATCGCCGTTTTTCTCTACGGCGTCCATCATATTGAGCGCGACGACCATCGGAACGTCGATTTCGAGAAGTTGAGTCGTAAGATATAAATTTCGTTCGAGATTAGTCGCGTCGACTATGTTTATAACGCAATCGGGCTTTTCGTCGAGTACGTAATTTCTTGCTATTACTTCTTCGGGCGTATACGGCGAAAGCGAATATATACCCGGAAGATCTATCACGGCGATAGGTTCGGCACATTTTTTATATACGCCGTCGCGCTTATCGACGGTTACGCCCGGCCAGTTGCCGACGTGCGCCGTCGAGCCGGTAAGACTGTTAAACAACGTCGTTTTACCGCAATTCGGATTACCCGCCAAAGCAAATCTTTTCATTTACCTTTTACCTCCATATTTACGCAAGCCGCTTCGGTTTTACGCAAAGTCAGTTCATACCCGCGTAACGTTACTTCGATAGGATCTCCGAGCGGCGCTCTCTTTCTCATATGAATTTCTGCGCCGGGCGTAATACCCATATCAAACAGACGGCGTTTGATTTTGCTTTCGCCGAACACGGACTTTACTATTCCGTCTTCGCCTACGTTAAATGTGTCGAGTGTTTTTTCCATATATAACTCCTTTAAGATTTTTCTTTTACGCAACGAAAATTTTTGCAGACAGATCGCGATCGAGCGCGACGCGCCCGTCTTTGATTTTACAGACGACCGCCCCGCTATCGTTCGACAGTACGGTTATCTTACCGTTTAAGGTAAGCCCCAAACTTTCAAGATGCTTCTTTAACTTTTCGTCCGCCGCGATTCTGACGATCCTTAATTCGGTATCGAGCGGAGCAATTACTACCGGCATTGTGCGTCTCCTAATGTGAAACTTATTTCATTTTCGTATTCAGTATACGCCTTGGAAAGCCGCTTGTCAAGCAAAATATGAAACTTTTTTCATATTAAATTAAAAATTTTAATTGATTTATTTTTTGCAAAGTGTTAATATGTAGGTATGAGCAATCAGATAAGAGAGCCGCAGCAAGAGCGGTCGATTGAAAAAAAGAATAGGATAATACAGGCGGGATACGAATTATTTTCCGAAATAGGCTATTACGGAACGAATACGCAGGATATAGCGAAGCGCGCCGGCGTGTCAACCGGTATAGTTTACGGATATTTTAAGGACAAACGGGATATTCTGATATGCGTACTTAAAATATATATAGAAACGGTTTCGAAGCCGTTGATGGATACGTTAAAAAAGTTAAACAAAGTCGAAGACTTATCCGTAGTTGTGCCGGAATTAATCGACGTTACCATCAATATACACGAGAACAACGCAAAGCTTCATAATACCCTGCACTCTCTCGCCCCGGCAGACGAAGCGGTAAACGCCGCGTTTATTTCGCTTGAAAATCATATTACCAAAAACATTTCGGAGTTACTGAAAAACGCGGGCTTTACCTGCGACAATATCACGGAAAGAGTTCATCTTGCAATGAACGTCGTTCAATCTTTTGCGCACGAATACGTTTTCGATAATCACGAATATATAAATTACTCCGCTATGCGCAAAATCGTAACCGGAACGATTAAAGGACTTTTCTATGATAAGGCTTGATAAGTTTTTTACCCAAACGGCAACCTTAACAAGAAGTCGGGCGCAAAAAGCGATTAAAAACGGAGAAGTGAGCGTAAACGGCGAGATTATAAAAAACGCCGATCGCAAAATTAACCCGCAGACGGACGAAATCGTGTATAACGGAGAGACGATTCGTTACAGCGAATACGCGTATATCGTTATGAATAAACCGCAAGGCGTAGTAAGCGCGACGGACGATTTTAATCAGAAAACCGTAATCGATCTGCTGCCCGAGAAAATGAAAGCCTTAAATCTTTTCCCCTGCGGCAGATTAGATAAGGATACTACGGGGTTAATCGTTCTGACAAACGACGGTAAATCCGCGCATAACGCGCTATCACCTAAAAAACACGTCGAAAAAAAGTATCTGTTTACGGTGGCGGACGAATATACCGCCGAAGACGTAAAAGCGATAACTTCCGGTATTACGCTTAAAGACGGATACACGACAAAACCTTGCAAAATCGAAAAAATCGATGAAAAAAACGGATATATTTATCTGACGGAAGGCAAATATCACGAAATAAAAAGACTTTTCGGCGCGCGCGGCAATAAAATAACCGCTCTTAAACGCGTAGCGTTCGGCAAGATAACTTTATCCGACCTACCCGACGGCGAGTGGAGATTTATGACCGAAGAAGAAATTTCTTCTTTCATAACGGCATAAAACCAACTTTTGCGAGCAAAATATAAGTAAGGAGGATTTTTGAATGAAAATTGCTAATTTAATTGCTTATATACTCGTAATAATAGGCGCGCTTGCCTGGGGAATATACGCTTTTACCGCGTTCAATATCGTAGGCTGGATATTTATGGGATCGAGATCGATGGGCGCGGTCGTCGTTTATTCTCTCGTCGCCATCTCCGCGGTGTGGCTTATAATTTCGCCTTTTATAACCCGCGGTAAATTACTGCTCGCAAACGAAGATTGATTTAACGATAAAAAACGACGAAACGCCGTTCTCGGCGTTTCGTCGTTTTTATATATCGAAAAAAATCAATATTTTTCAAATTTATATTCGGTTATGGTTCTGTATAACTGCCCGTTTTTCAGTAGCGGATCGGGAAAATTTCGCTGGTTTACCGCATTCGGGAAATTTTGAGTAACAAGGCAAAAGCCGCCCCTGCGGTCGATTACATTATTACCCTTACCTTTTCTCAACGTAAGAAGATTACCGGTATAAAACCCGACTCCGAAATTATCCGTATAACCCGTCATTTTAACTCCGGATTTAGGCGAAGAAACTTCCGCAAATTTTCTATACCCGTTTCCGTTTATTATAAAGTTATGATTATAGCCGCTTGCAAGGTAAATCTGCTCGTCGTCGACGTCGATATCCCTGCCTATCCTTTTGACAAGCGTAAAATCGAACGGAGTATCCTTTACGAAAGCAATTTCGCCCGTAGGCGCAAGATTTTTTGCAATCGGATTATATTTATCTGCGTAAATCGTTAAAAACTGATCGTCGATCACGCCTTCGCGATACAGATTAAGATATACGTTGTTTACGATATTTACGGGCGTATCGCCGTCGGAAACCGCCGAACATTCCATTCCGAAAATCGCACCGTCGACGTAATAAGTCATCGTAACGAGAAGATTTGACGGAAAGCCTTCTTCCCCGTCGTGCGAATAATAGGTAAGCGACACGGAATTACCAGAATAGGATTTAAGATTCCAAATAGCCTTATCGAACCCGTTGTTTCCGCCGTTCAGCGTATCTCTGCCGGAATTGGCGTAAAAACCGTATTTTTTACCGTTGATTCTGAAAGACGCGTCGGAAATAATCCCGGCGTATCTGCCGAGAACCGCGCCGACGTATCCGTCGTTTTGTTCGTACTCTTTTACGGTATCGTAACCGAGCGTAACGTCGCGCCCGTTAAATACGAGACTTTGAACCGTTGCGCCGAGACTTAAAATCGTAACGGAAATCACGCCGTTATCGAGAGTATAGGCGTATACTTCTTTCCCGTTTGAAGTTGTACCGAACAATCGTTTTATCATACGAGAATATTTTAACATATAATTTTGAAAATTGCAAAGCGTTTTACAAAATTTTTCTTGCCTGTTAGTCGTTTTTATGGTACAATGCAAATATAATCTTTCAAAGGGAGGTTTACGCTGATGGACGATAACGAAATCCTTAACGAAGAAGAAACCGTTAATCAAGTCCCCGAAAAACGCGATTACGAAGAAGAACTGCTTAAACTGATAAAAAGCAACGAGCCTCCCGAAAAACTACGAGAGGATCTTGGCGACTACCACGAAAACGATATAGCCGCCATTCTTCCCGAACTCACTCAGGAAGAAAGGTCGAAACTATATAAAATACTCGGCGTCGAAAAGGTGTCCGAGATTTTCCCGTATCTTGACGACGTAGAAGAGTATATCGACGAGTTACCGAACGAAAAGGCTGCCGATATTATCGAGAACATGGACGCGGACGACGCGGTCGACGTACTCGAAGAACTCGAAGAAGAAAAGAAAGAAGAAATTATCAAATTGATGCAAAAAGACTCCGTCGAAGACATCAAGTTGATAGATTCGTACGACGACGATATGATCGGTAGCAAAATGACTACCAACTTCATATCGATCAACAAAAATCTTTCGATTAAACAAGCCATGCGCGCGGTTATTACCGAAGCGGGCGAAAACGATAACATATCTACGCTTTACGCGGTAAACGACGACAACACCTTTTACGGCGCGATAGATCTTAAAGACCTTATCCGTGCGCGGGAAGGCACGCCGCTCGATAACGTTATCACAACCGCCTACCCCTACGTTTATGCGAAAGAAACCGTTGAGCAATGTCTCGATCAGTTAAAAGACTACGAAGAAGATTCGATACCCGTCTTAAACGGAAATAACGAACTTATCGGCGTTATTACGCAGTCGGATATAACCGAAGTCGTACACGAAGAATTCGGAGACGACTACGCTAAACTCGCAGGTCTTACCGAAGCGGAAGATCTGAACGAGCCGCTTTTCAAAAGTATGCGCAAGCGTATACCGTGGCTGCTCGCCTTACTCGGTTTGGGTTTGGTCGTATCGACGGTAATCGGTTCGTTTCAATCGTTGATCACGGTTAAACAACTCTTTATCCTGTTTTCTTTCCAGAGTTTGATTCTCGATATGGGCGGTAATACGGGTACTCAGTCGCTCGGCGTAACGATAAGGGTTCTGAGCGAAGAAGATTTAGACCGAAAAAGTAAATTCAAATTCGCATTCAAGGAATTGCGAGTCGGCTTTTTCAACGGATTGCTTATAGGCTCTCTTGCATTTTTAACCTTAGGAATATTTTATACCTGGATTTCGCCGATAAGCGGCGTCGTTCCCTACTTCGGTTTTGAAATATCCGCCTGCGTAGGAATCGCGTTGTTATGTTCTATGATCGTCGCAAGTCTCGACGGAACGCTTATTCCTATGCTATTCAAAAAAATCGGAATAGACCCTGCCGTTGCGTCCGGTCCGCTGATTACCACGGTAAACGATCTGGTTGCGGTTTGTATTTTTTACGGTATTTCCATTTTATTGTTTATTGAAATCGGCGTTTTCGTAATATAAAATCAAAGGCTCGCCCTAATCGCTTAATAAAAGCGATTAGGGCGAGCCTTTTCATATCAGTTTTCGTCGGCAATCGATTTGCGGAACTGCCCCGACTTCAATCTTTTTTCGATTTTATTTATCATCGGATAATACAACGCGACGTATATCAGCGTAGTCAATGTCCAACTGATAGGATACACTATATACACGCATTTAAGCGTGGGGTTAAGCCTGAACACCGTAGCAAGCCATAAAATTCTGAACAGACAACTGCCCGACAGACTTACTATCATAGAAAGCGTAGATTTACCCAACCCGCGCATTGCGTCGCCGTAAGTATCCATAAACCCGCATAAACAATAAGTCGTGGATACTATCCAAAGTCGTTCGCTGGCTAATTTTATGACGTTCGGATCGCTGTTGATGATCGAGCACAGTTCTTTATCAAGCAGAACGACTCCCCACCCCATAATTATACCGACAACGCCGGATATTCCCAAGGCAATCCAGACCGTATTTTTAACTCGCGCTATATTGCCCGCGCCGTAATTCTGACTTACGAAAGACATCGCCGCAAGCGTTATCGAATACATTGCGTAATAAACGAAACCTTCCAACTGACACGCTATCGAATTAGCGGTGATAGCGTCGGTCTTAAACGAATTGATTGTGCTTTGTATCAAAACGTTGGAAATAGAAAACACGCACCCCTGCAAACCTGCGGGAACGCCTATTTTAATTATCTCGGACAGTTCTTTACCCGCAATTTTCATTCGGTTGAGTTCGAACTTGCTATAACCGTCGTTTTTCATTAAAGTAATAACGGTCAATACGGCGGCAATAAATTGCGAAATTACCGTAGCGATTGCAACGCCTTCGACGTCGAGTTTTACGACGGTTATAAAGAAAATATTAAATCCGACGTTCGCCACACCGCCGACACAAAGGAAAATGAGCGGTCTGACGGTATCTCCGACTGCCCTTAAAATCGCCGACGCAAAGTTGTACAGCATCATAATCGGCATACCTAAAAAATAAATTCTTAAATATGCCGCAGCCATATCGATAACGTCGTCGGGCGAGTCCATCCATTCGAGGAAGGTCTTCGCAAAGAAAAAACCGATAATCGCCAGAAATACGCCGACTATTAAACTTATAGTCATAGACGTTCCGACTACTCGTTTCGACTTTTCTTCGTTACCTTCCCCGACGCATCTCGCCACCAGAACGTTTGCGCCGACGGATAAGCCCACGAACAGCCCTATTATAAGATTTATAAGCGAGTTGGTCGAGCCAACTGCCGCCACGGCGGATTTAGCCCTTGCCGCGTCGGTAATGAATATGCCGAGAACCGTAATATCGGCGGCGTTGAATAACAGTTGCAGCATATTCGCCGCAAGTAACGGAAGCGCGAAAATCAAAAGTTTTTTGAGAATCGGACCTTCGCACATATTCACTTGAAATTTATTATTCATCTTAAAGTTTTAATTCAACTCTTTAGTTAAATACCCCAAAGCGGTTTCAAATTTTACGCCGTACCAATGGCTTTCGTCGTCAATAGTGTTCTCTATACATTTAACCGTATAATCCGCGGCAAGTTTCGCGCTTTCGTTAATATTTAATCCTTTAACGAGCGCACCCGTAAACGCCGACGCATACACGTCGCCCGTGCCGTGACTGTTCTTCGGAATGAGTTTATGTCTGTAATAATACGTATTACCGTCTTTATCCGAAACGTATACGCCGGTAGAATGATCGTCGAACTTAACGCCGGTTACCACGACCGCTTTCGCGCCGAGCGTTTTAAGTTTTTCAATCAACTTTTTAACGTAATTCTCGTCGTACTCGGTTTTATATTCTGTATCGGTTAAAAAACAACATTCCGTTATGTTGGGAATCGTAATATCCGCTTCGGCGACGAGATTTTTCATTTCGGCTACGTATTCATCGTTGAAACCGGGATATAACGCGCCGTTATCCGCCATTGCGGGGTCAACGATTTTAACTCCGCCATCGCGTAAATTACGCGCGAAAATTCTTTTGATTATATCGATCTGGCGTTTACTGCCGAGATAACCCGTATACACCGCGTCGAAAGTGATGTTTTCTCTTTCCCAATGATCGAGAATGCCTAGCAGATCGTCGGTAAGGTCTCTGAAAGTCCAACCCTTAAACCCGCCGGTATGCGTAGATAAAATCGCAGACGGCAAAATAACGGTTTCGTGTCCGCAAGCGGAAATGATCGGCAACGCTACCGTAAGCGAACATTGCCCTACGCACGAGATATCCTGTACAGTTAAAATTCTTCCGTATTTTTTATTCATATCAAACCTGTAAATATAAGTATTAAAATTATCGAGCCTAATAATATTCTGTATATTCCGAACGAAACGAACGATCGCTTCTTTACGAACTCGGTTAAAAACCGCATCGTAAGGAGCGACGTTACGAACGCCACGACGCAACCGAGCAGCAAAGCAGATATTTCAGGCGGAGTTATACTCGCGCCGCTTAGCGCGAATCCGATCGTTTTATATACGCTTGCGCCTGTTATTGCCGGAATTGCCATATAAAACGAAAACTCTGTCGCCGCCGCGCGCGAACAACCCGAAACCATACCGCCGATAATCGTTATTCCCGACCGCGAAGTGCCGGGAATTGCCGCTAAAACCTGATACGCGCCTATTTTAAGCGCGTCGGCATACGTTAAATCTCTCACGCAAAACCGACTCGGAGTTTTGCATATTTTTAACTTTTCTATTATTACGAATACGAGACCGTAAAATATCAACGCTGCGGAAATAAGCGCGGTTTGCGCCGCAGGGCGTAGCCCGTCAAATAAACGGTCGATAAAAACAGCCGAAATTGCAGGAATACTCGCCGTTGCGACTTTCAGCCACAGCGAAACGGCAGAAGCGGGTTTATTGCGATTATCGCGCTTAAATCCGCCGAATAACGTTTTTCTGAAATAAACGAGAACGGCAATTATCGCGCCCGCCTGAACGAGATAATCGAAAAGACTCTTAAAATCTTTTGAAAACCCGTCGGATAGCGGGAAAAATCTTTCAAAAAGGATAATATGCCCCGTACTCGATACGGGCAACCATTCCGTTACGCCTTCGACTATCGCCACCGCGACTATTTTTAACGCGTCGTAAATTTTCAATTTAAGTACCTATATAAAAGGAGCGTAAACAAGGCTAACGAGATTATATCTTCGTTAAGACTTGCTTACACCCCCTTAATTACGGTACGTTATTTACGCCGTGATTATGCTTGTTCGATTTTTTCGAGAAGTTTAAGGTCTATACCCTTTTCTCCGATTTTAATCACTTCGACTTTAACTACGTCGCCTATCGCAAGGACTTCGTCAACGGTGTTGATTCTCTTTTCGCTCATTTTGGAAATGTGAATCATACCATCTTTACCCGGCGCAAGTTCGCAGAACGCGCCGACTTTCGGAAGAATTCTGACAACGGTAGAAATGAACATATCTCCGACTTCGGGATCTCTCGCAATCGCAAGAACCATTGCTTTCGCTTTTTCCGCCATAGAAAGATCTTCGCCGTAGGTGGCAATGCAAACCTTTCCGTCGTCGTCGATATCGATTTTAACGCCGGTTTCGTCGATAATCTTATTGATAGTCTTACCGCCGCTGCCGATAACGTCTTTAATCTTGTCGGTATCGATGTTAAACGAAATAATCTTGGGAGCGTATTTGGAAAGTTCGGGCGCGGGCGCAGGGATACATTCAAGCATTTTGCCGAGAATGAAATGTCTTCCTTCATTCGCCTGCTTAATCGCTTTACGAAGTATTTCTTCGCTGATGCCCTTAATTTTAATATCCATCTGGATAGCGGTTATACCCTTCGCGGTACCTGCGACCTTAAAGTCCATATCGCCAAGGAAGTCTTCAAGCCCCTGAATATCCGAAAGTACGGAAATCTTACCGCTGTCAACGTCTTTTATAAGCCCCATAGCGATTCCCGCAACGGGCGCTTTAATCGGGACGCCGGCGTCCATAAGCGCGAGAGTCGAGCCGCAGACCGACGCCTGAGAAGTAGAGCCGTTGGAAGAAAGGACTTCGGAAACGAGTCTGATCGCGTACGGGAATTCGTCTTCGGACGGAATAACGGGTTCTAACGCTCTTTCCGCAAGCGCGCCGTGACCGATTTCACGTCTGCCGGGGCTTCTTAAAGGCTTTGCTTCGCCGGAAGCGTAACCGGGCATATTGTAGTGATGAATATATCTTTTGTATTCTTCGTTATCGAGCCCTTCGAGTTTCTGCACTTCCGAGATAGTGCCGAGCGTACACGTCGTCATAACCTGCGTCATACCGCGCGTAAATACGCCGCTGCCGTGAACTCTCGGTAACACGCCGTGTTCACACCAGATAGGTCTGATTTCAGTAAGGCTTCTTCCGTCGGGTCTGACGCCGAGATTGGTAATTTTAGCCCTTACCTTTTCTTTGGTTATATAATACAACGAATCTTTAAGTTCTCTCTGCATCGCGGGGAATATATCTGCGAAATGTTCGAGAACGTCTTTTTCGACTTCGTCTTGTCTCGTTTGTCTTTCGAAACGATCGAAAGTATCGAGCGCGTAATCGAGTTTTTCGCTCGCGTATTTTCTGACTTCGGCGTCAAGATCTTCCGGAACGTGATAAAGTTCGATTTGCTGTTTTTCTTTTCCGCATACGGAAACGATTTCTTCTATGAACGCGCATTGTTTTTTAATCTCTTCGTGACCGAAAAGAATTGCGCCGACCATATCGTCGTCGGAAAGTTCTTTCGCGCCGGCTTCAACCATCATTATCGCGTCTTTAGTACCCGAAAGGTTCAGAGTAAGCGTACTCTTCGCTTTTTCGGCAACCGTGGGGTTGATGACGTACTTTCCGTCAACCATACCTACGACAACCGAACCCGTAGGACCTGCCCACGGAATATCGGATATGCTGAGCGCGACGGAAGAACCGAACATAGCGAGCGGTTCGGGCGCGATATCGGGATCTACCGAAAGCGCGGTCGCAACCACCGTTACGTCGTTAAAAAGCCCTTTGGGGAAGAGCGGTCTGATAGGTCTGTCGATAAGTCTGGATACGAGTATCGCCTTATCGCTCGCCCTGCCTTCTCTTTTCTTGAACCCGCCGGGTATTTTACCTACGGAATACATTTTTTCTTCGTAATCGACGGAGAGCGGGAAAAAGTCCATTCCTTCTCTCGGCGCGGGCGCCATAGTTACGTTTACCATAACCATCGTTTCGCCGCACTTGACTACGCAAGAACCGTTTGCTTGTTGAGCGTACTTACCGACGTCTACGGATATTTCTTTGCCGCCTATCGTCGTAGTAAATACTTTGTGATTTTCTAACATACGTTACTCCTTTCTCTGATTTATTGCGCAACGCTTCTTTCGCGCGCTATATAACGACGCCCGAAACGGGCGTATTTCAGCATAATTTAATCATTCGCCGAACAACGGCAGTCAATCGCTGTTATCGAGTTATCCCCGTGGCTAACGAGAGCAAAAGCAAAAGGGGGAGTATAAGCAATACTCCCCTTTGAAATTACTTACGAAGACCTAAACGCGCGATGATATCTCTGTACTTTTCGATGTCGATAGACTTGAGATAATCGAGCATACCCTTTCTGCGACCTACCATTTTAAGCAGACCGCGACGGGAGTGTTTGTCGTTTTTGTTGACTTTAAGATGTTCGTTAAGATGATTGATTCTCTCGGTTAAAAGAGCAATCTGAACTTCTGCCGAACCGGTATCTCCGTCGTGTCTTTTGTACTCGTTAATAACTTCTGCTTTTCTTTCTTTTTCCATTTTGTTTATCCTCCTATATGGAAACATTCGCTTAAAACGTAGCAATGCGTCGAGTATTCGCAAAACTTCGCAATAAGCACGTTTATATATTACCATATATAATACAAAATGGCAAACGATTTATCGATTATTTGAAAACAATTTATTTTTTTCGTCTATTATCTTGTCGATTTTAGCAACGTACGTCGCTATGTCTTTCGGCGCGCCGTATCTCTCTATCCGTTCGCCGCCGTCGAAAAGTTTTTTACTTACGGCGTTCGCCCCGCAGGCGACGTTATCCGAAATTTCTTCCATTACGTCGATATTATACGCGCAGATTTTGCCGTTCTTTGCATAACCCGTGTTTTCAAGATTGCCCGCCATATATTTCTGACGGTAAGTATAATACGGAACGTACCCGTTCGCGAGAAGCGCGTCGGACGCGTAATCGACCATTTTTTCAATTTCGCCCGCGCAGAGTCTGTCGTTTTCTTCTTTTAACTTACTCCCCCTTTTTAGGGAAAGCGTATGCACCGTCACGTCTTCCGGCGAAAGCGCGATTGCTTGGTCGACGCTGTATTTGAAATCTTCGAAAGTCTCTTGCGGCAGCCCCGCGATAAGGTCCGTATTTACGTCGAAACCGTACTTTTTGGTAAGCGCGTATTTTTCGCGTATATCGTCCGCCGTATGCTTTCTGCCGATCAATTCCAGCGTTTTATCGTTGAAAGTCTGCGGATTTACGCACACGCGTGTAACCCCGTACTTTTTCAATAACGACAACACTTCGTCGTCGATACAATCCGGTCTTCCCGCTTCTATCGTAAACTCGCAGTCGGGCGAACCTATCGCCGAAAGAATTTTTTCAAGCAACGGCAGCGGCAACGATACGGGCGTACCACCGCCGACGTATACCGAGTTAAGGCGATTTATCAATGGTTTCGCCGCGGCAATTTCTTTGCATAAAGCGTCGACGTATTCGTCAAGCCGTTTCTCTTTTGAAATCAGATTCGATACGAACGAACAATACGAACATCTCGTCGGGCAAAACGGTATGCCCACGAACAGATCGCTGCCGCCCGCATTCGCCGTATATACGGGCTTTTGACTATCGATGATTTTTTCGACGATATCGAGTTTTTTATCCGAGACGCGCATTTGATTTTTCATTACGTCCCGCCAGTTTTCGCCTTCGTTATAGGCGAATTTTACAGGTCTGATTCCCGTAAGCGCGCCCCAAGGCAAATCGGTTTTCAGATAATCCGAAAGGGATAAATACAATGCGAGTTTGGTATATCTCTTCGCATATCGCTTCCGTTCGGTTTCGTCGCGGAATCCGTGAGAATTTTTATATTCGTAAACCTTTTCGCCGATAGTGATTTTATCGATAAAAAATTCGCCGTTTTCAATATGAATACAATTTACGTCAAGGTCTTCCGCCCCGACGAAAAATTTGGATTCTTCGATAAGTTCGGCAAGAAGAGACGGCTGATCGGTATTAAGGCTCATTTACGGGGTTACTCCTTATCTCTTCGCCTATCGTAGTAGGCTCGCCGTGACCGGGATATACTTTCGTGCTGCGCGGCAAAGCAAACAGTTTATTATTAATCGATTTTTTTATATCGTCGAAACTACCCGTCGGAAAATCCGTTCTGCCGTAACCGCCGTAAAATAAAGTATCGCCGGATATGAGAACGTCGCCGAACAAAAAGCAGCAAGAACCGGCGGTGTGTCCGGGTGTAAAAATTACCGAAAATTTTATGCCGCCTATTTCGTAATCGCCTTCTTTCAAAAATACGTCCGCAACGTAAGGCGTCGTTTTTACGCCGCAGTATTTACCGAGATTTTTCGAGTTTGAAAGAATTTCGTTGTCGGTTTCGGTAATATAGGTTTTAACCCCGATATTTTGAAATTTATAACCGTCTACGGCGTGATCGAAGTGTCCGTGCGTAAACAGCGCGCCGACTATTTTCTCCTTTTGCGGATTGTCTTTCATTATTTCGTCAAACCCCGCGCCAACGTCGATTATAAGTCGATTATCGGTAGTTTCGTCGATAATCGTATAACAGTTTACGTCGAGCGGCGGAACGATTTTAGTTAAGATTTTCATTGCGTTACCAGCCTGTAAATATCGTCAACGTCGGGGTTTTGTTTAACCCTTGCGAATAACGTGTCGATATCGCTTTTTTTATTAAGTTTAATAGTAAAATCTACTATCGACTGTCTTGTTTTGGGGTCGAGCCTTCCGTTTACGGACGTTATCGTAAGACCGAGCGCGGTACAGGCGTTCGACACGTCGATAAGTATCGGGGTTTTTTCGCCGCCGATTACTCTGACAGCCACGCTGTAACTACCCGCGTCGCCCGTCCACTCTGCTTCGAGCAACCTTTCGGGTTCTTCGTGACGCATATTCGGGCAGTCTTTTCTATGAACCATAACGCCGCGCCCGCGCGAAACGAAACCGACTATCTCGTCGCCCGGCACGGGATTGCAACAACCCGCAAAACGGACGAGAAGACCGTCCATTCCTTTTACTTTAACGTTACATTCGCCTTCGCGTTTACCCGACGCCGATCTTACCTGCGCGGGCGCGATTTGCTTAACTTCCCTTCTGTAAAAGTCGATAAGTTTCAGAAGTACCTGATTGATCGTGACAGCCCCGCAACCTACCGCGGCGTACATTTCTTCAACCGTCGAAAACGAAAGTCTCTGACTGATTCTTTCAAAGCTTACCGGCGTTAATAAGTCGGAAAAGTTATAACCCCTGTTTTTAGCCTCGAATTCAAGCATACTTTTACCTTTTTTCTCATTGTCGACCTGCATCGCTTTTTTGAAAAAGGCTTTGATTTTCGCTTTCGCGCCCGACGATTTGGCAATCCTTAACCAGTCCCACGACGGACCTTTGGAAAGTTTGGAAGTTATGACTTCTACTACGTCGCCCGTTGAAAGGGTTGAATTCAGCGGCACGATTTTACCGTTTACTTTTGCGCCGACGCACTTGTTACCGACTTCGGTATGAATTCTATAAGCAAAATCGATAGGGGTTGCGTCTTTTACAAGGCTTATGACTTCGCCTTTCGGCGTAAACACGAGAACTTCGCTGTTATATACGTCGCCTTTAAGACTTTCGATAAATTCGGTGGAGTTGTTAAGTCCGCCCTGCCATTCCATAACTTCCCTTATCCAGGAAAGTCGTTTGTCGAACGTATCTGAATTTTCTTTGTTTTCTTTATATTTCCAATGCGCCGCTATACCGAATTCGGCGGTACGGTTCATCTCTTTCGTTCTGATCTGAATTTCAAAAATCTTGCCGAATTCCGTGACTACCGTCGTATGCAAACTCTGGTACATATTCTCCTTCGGCATTGCGATATAATCTTTTATGCGCCCGGGAATGGGTTTCCATTTTTTATGAATTTTACCAAGCAACTCGTAACACTCGTCAACCGTGTTCACGATTACCCTTACCGCAGTAAGATCGTAAATCTGATCGAGCGTTTTATTTTGCTTTTTCATCTTTTTATAGATGCTGTAAAAATGTTTCGGTCTGCCGAAAACTTCGCCTTCGACGTTTGATTCTTTAAGAATATCTTTGATTTCGCCGACGACCGATTCTACGAATTCCTGCCGCTCGGTCAGTTTACTGTTGATATTTACCGACAGATATTCATAAGCTTCCGGATCGATATATTTTAAGCACAAATCTTCAAGTTCGCATTTAATCTGAGATATACCGAGCCTGCCTGCAAGCGGAGCGTAAATATCGAGCGTCTCGTGCGCCATACGCAACTGACGTTCTTGCGATAAATAATTAAGCGACCGCATATTATGAAGTCTGTCGGCAAGTTTGATTATTATAACGCGGATGTCTTTCGCCATCGATACGAATATCTTTTTGAAATTTTCCGCCTGCTCTTCTTCCCGAGACTTAAACTCAATTTTATCGAGTTTTGTTACGCCTAATACGAGTTCGAGTATTTCTTCGCCGAATTCTTCTTTGATATCTTTTTCGGATACGGGCGTGTCTTCTATTACGTCGTGCAAAAAAGACGCCGCCACGGTATTATAATCCATACCGAGATCGGTAAGGATTTTGGCAACGGCGCAAGGATGCGTAAAATACTCTTCGCCGGAAGCGCGCTTTTGCCCCGCGTGCGCGGATTTGGCAAAGTAAAACGCCTTTAACACGACTTCGCGTTCTACGCCCGTATACGTTTTTTCAATTTGGCTTAAAATTTCTTCGTACATAATTAACCCGTTTTATACGCCCGAAAAACGACGACGAAAAACGAAAAGACACGCTATATCGATTTTTCGGATCAATCGTTATTTTTCGGCGTAAAATTATTGAGCGTCGATTATTTTTGATACTTCGCGATAAACTTTGGAATCGTTCAGGTCTTTTCCCTTACCGTCCGTCGCGGAAAAGAGACCGCCCGCAATTATTATCAGCCCGAGTTCGTAAAAAACTTTAACGGCGAAACAAACCTGTTTCAGACTATACTTTTCGCCTAAATATTTTTTAGCGTCGATTACAGACGCGAATTTTCTTTGCGATCGCTTCAATGCAAGATAGATTTCGCCAAGCGTTTTCCTGTCGCAAGATACGCCTTCGCAGTCCAGTCCGTTACGTTCGGTATTGACGTAAACCTTCGCCGTAGGCGCGCAAACGGTAACCCTTAACGGCTTATCTAAATAAACTATACGCTCGTATAGAGCGGTTATCTCTTTGTCGGGCGCAAAGCAAACGGTAGACAGGTTGCCTTTTTTACAAGTGGTAAAAACGGTTTTGTCAAATTCCGATAATTCGGACGAGAATTTTTCGGCGGTCTTTAACGAGTTGATTATAAACAGCGTTCCGAATATTTCTTCCTTTGCCCGAGCGATAAGTTTTTCGGCGTCGTTATCGGTAATGTCTTCGTATTCGCAGTCTTTAATATCTATCGAATCGAGTTGTTTAGAGAACGCCGCATAATCGGTAATATCGTCATAGTCGGCGACGGTTAATACTGAGCGAACGTACCCTTTTGCGTATTTTTTTCCGTTAAAAACCGATGACGACGGCTCGAATAGAATTGCCTTTTTTACGGGAGAATTAAGCGTTTTCATTGCGTCGTACCCGTTAAAAAACAAATAATCGAAATTTGCGGTCTTAAACGAAACGTGCGGCGAGCCGTATTTTAGCGGCGTTGCGTAAGCGGCGCGTACGTATTCGACGAAAATCGGTTTTGGATTATCCGTTCCGCACGGCTCTAACAAATTTAACTCGTCGACGAATTTGGTCGTAAGCGGTTTATCGACTATTTCGTCTACGACGACGTCCGAGACCATATCCGACACTTTACAGCGCGTTGATACGTATTCGTTCAGAGAATTTTCTAAATTCAAAAAATTATCTTCGGTTATCGTTACGCCCGCTGCCTGCGCGTGTCCGCCGAAATTCTCTATAAATTCCGACGCGTATTTTAACGCTTCGTATACGTTTACGGAATTAACCGAACGCGCGCTTCCGTGCCACATTCCGTCCTGCTCGGTAAAAAGTATCGTCGGTTTGCCCGTTTCTTCCGCAAGCCGAGCGGCAACTATACCCACGAGCCCCGTGTTCCAATTTTTATCGTGTAAAACGTTCACTTTGAGAAGCGGCGATTTATCTGCGAGTTTTGCTTTCGCGCTTCTGTATAAATCGTCGCAATCGCCCTGACGATGAGCGTTATATTTTGCGAGTTCTTCGACGAGAGAATCGATTTCCGCGTCGTCGTCGGACATAAAGGCGGATAACGCCGACGAAGCGTCGCCCATTCTGCCTGCGGCGTTTATTCTCGGCGCAACCGAAAACGCAAGCGCCGAAGCGTTTATTTCCTTTACTTTTGCAGAAGATAAAATCGCCTTTATCGCATATGAACAGTCGCCTTTTTTAATCGCGTTTATACCGGCTTTTACTATAACTCTGTTCTCTCCCGTAAGCGGCATATTGTCGGCAATCGTTGCCAACGCCGCGAGATCGAGATATTTATACGCTCTGTCGCCGTAAAGAGCGCGTAGAAGATTGAACGCAACGCCCGCGCCGCATAAGCCGTTAAACCCGTATTCGTCGTTGAATTTACAGTTTACGGTAATACAATCGGGCAACGCGTCGGGAATTTCGTGATGATCCGTTACTATAACGTCTACGCCGAGATCTTTAAGATACTCAACCTGCTCGGCGGCGCTTATACCGCAGTCGACGGTTATCAATAAATCCGGACAATAGTTTTCGATAGCGAGTTCAATCACTTCTTCGGATAAGCCGTAACCGTTAGCGCGTTCCGGTATAACTGCATAAGCGTTTACGCCGCCGTCTCTCAACCCTTTCGTAAGCAATGTTGCGGCGCAGATTCCGTCCACGTCGTAATCGCCGTAAACGACGACCGTTTCGTCGGGAGAAACCGCCTTTATCCGCTCGACCGCCTGCGTCATACCGCGCATCAGGAACGGATCTGATAAATCGTCAAGCGACGGATATAAAAATTCTTTGGCTTCTTGAACCGATTTTATTCCGCGACCGTATAAAATCGTCGCAAAACGCTCGGACAAACCGAATTTTCGCGCAAGTTCTTTGATTAAGTTTTCATCGCCGTGTTCGGCTTGTCTTTCGATTATCATTCTTCGTGAAAGCAAAAAGCGAACGGAAAATTCCGCCCGCTTTGAAAAATAATTATTTTAAGCATTCTCGGCAACGGCAGTTTCCTGCTTGGTTGCCTTTTTCTTTTTAGTTACGGGCTTTTTATTTGCCTGCTTGAAAAGTTTTCTTAAATATACCCACGTCGGAGCGGCGAGAAGTATCGACGAATACGCGCCGGCGATAAGTCCGAAGATTATCGGGTACGCAAATTCTCTGATTGCCTGCGTTCCGAATACCGCGAGTAGCGAAATCATTACGAGCGTAGTCAAAGTCGTTAAAACGGTTCTCTTTAAGGTAAGCGCGATCGATTCGTTCGCGATGTCTACGTCGGTAACGTCCGCATAAGAAGGTCTTTTCAGAAGTTCCCTTATTTTATCGAATACGACTATCGTGGAGTTGATCGAATAACCGATTATGGTAACGATTGCCGCGATAAACGTCTGGTTGATCGCTATCTGGAAAATAGCGGTCGCCGCAAACATTACCAGAACGTTATGAATAAGCGCGAGAATAGACGCAACGCCGGAAAGCAGAGTGAAGCGCAACGCGATGTATACAAGGATAACCGCAACCGCAACCGCAACCGCTATGATAGCCGATTTTATTATCCATTTAGTGGATTCGTTCCCGACGAAGTTGGATTTAACGGAATCGGTTATTCCTTCCTGACCGTATTTTGCTGAAAAATATTCGGAAAGATAATCGTCGAGTTTTTCGGTTATTTCGTTGTTTTCTCTTTCCGCAACGTAACCCGTCTTATTTTTACCGTCTACAACGAAAATAGCGTGTTCGGTAAGCATATTGATCGTCTTGCCGTTTTCAATCATTTCCGTACCGAGTATAAAAACGTAGTTACCGTTGTTTATCGTAACGTCTTTGACCGTAAACTTCTTACCCGTAGGATTGTTGCCTTCGCCGCGGTCGCCTTCAAGCCACTTGGTAACCGTATTTTCAAAATCTTTACCGTCGAAATTATCGATTTCGGGCGCGTCGACGGAAACTTTAAGACCACCGGTAAATTCGATACCGAGATTCATTCCTTTAACGCACGTCATTACGACGCCGGCGATAATAACGAGAAGACCGATAATAAGGGTAATTAAAAATCTTTGAACGTATTTTGCGTTTTTCGCTTTTGCAAATAAACTCATACCGATTCAGCCTCCCTTTTAAGAGTAAGGAACTTGTCCCGTCTGTCTTCTCTGACCAAGCCTTCGAGTACCTTGGTAAACCATCTCGTGATTACGATAGCGGTAAACATCGAAACGAGAGTACCGAGAAAGAGCGTGATTGCAAAACCTTTAAGCGAGCCGGACGTAAGTATCCACAAGACGCCCGCCGCAAGAAGCGTGGTAACGTTAGAGTCTACAACCGTAACGACGGCGTGTTTATACCCTGCGGAAATCGCCGCTTTACGCGTCTTACCCATCGCGTATTCTTCCTTAACGCGATCGAATATAACTACGTTCGCGTCGACTGCCATACCTATCGAAAGGATAATACCCGCGATGCCGGGGAAAGTCAATTGTACGAAGGGGAAAACGGCAAGTACGCCGACGTATAAAAGAACGTATACGAGAAGCGCGATAGACGCCGCGATACCCATTCCGCCGTAGAAACAAATAAGCAAAGCGAATATAACTATCATACCTATACCCGCCGCAATCATCGCGTTGTTAAGCGCGTTTTTGCCGAGCGTAGCGGACATAGCCCCCGATTCAACCATCTTAAGATCGACTTCGAGCGAGCCGCTGGTAATTACGGAAGCAAGGGATTTCGCTTCTTCCGCGCTGCCGCCGTTCAACTGTATTTGCGCCGATTTGCTGTTGATTTCTTCGTTACAGGTAGGCGCGGAGACCTGCTCGTCTCCGAGATAGATATACAATTTTTTATCCGAAGAAGCGGAAACCGCAGCCGTGGCGTTTTTGAACTTCTTCTGACCTTGCGCGGTAAATTCGAGATTTACGGCAGGTTTACCGTCCGAATCGTAACCGGCAGCCGCCTTGGTAATATCCGCGCCCGTAAGCCATACCGTACCCGCAGAATCTCTGAATTCGAGTTTGCCCTGACTGCCGACGTATTTAAGAACGTCGTCCGGATTTTTAACTTCGGGTATTTCGACTCGTATCGAAGTCGAGTTCTGTTTCTCTACCGACGCTTCGGTAAAGCCGTTGTCCGTAAGTCTTTTACGGATAGTTTCCATTATGCTGCTCATCTCGCTGTCCGAAATATCGGCGTCGCTTTTGGGTTCGAGAACGGCGTAATATCCGCCCGCTAAGTCGATACCCTTACTTATAGCGCCGAAAATCGATTTGTAATTTTTCACGCTATTCGGAACGGGACCCGAAACGAAACTTGCAAAGCCGAAGAAACCAACGAATATCGCCGTAACGATAAGTATGATTATCGATTTGACCTTACTCATTCTTGCCTCCTGAACGCAATCTCGCCGCGCTTTTTAATAAAACGCAGTTGAATCGCGCCGTCAATTAGTCTTGTCCTACGCGTCGGGCATAAACGGCCCGTCGCATAATTTTACACTTTTATATTATATAACCAAAGTGCATAATAAGTCAAATAAAATCGATAAATATTTACTAAATTTTCGGCAATTTTTCGCTTGGCGGATTAAATAAGCGCGGTTTACGCGCGGCGCGGGATATTAACGCTTATCGCGCCGGATATAAGCCCCATAATTATTCCGCAAGCAAGATCGATTATTAAAGAAACGAACGACGAAAGCGCGCCCGCGATCAGTCCGAATAAAAGATAGGTGACTACCGTTATCAAACCGCCGATAATCGCGCCTTTAAGATATCCCTTTTCGCCTTTTACCGATAACGCGCACCCGCCGAAAATCGCCAGCAATTTAACGAACTGGTTAATCGGTTTTATCGCCGCGTCGCTTATCGACGCTATGGATATTAGAAGCGCGAAAATCAAAGTACCCGCAAGCGTAATCGCAACGCCGACGATAACCCCCTTGATTATCTGACCTGCAAAACGGTCGAAAAAATTATCTTTTTCCAAAATAAAACCTCCGCACGATAATTTATGCGGAGGTTTAACGTCTTATTCGACTTATTATTCTTTATCTTTCTTTTCTTCCGAAGCAACTTCTTCAACGGGGGCTTCTTCGGCGGGTTTTTCGGCTTCGGCTTCGCTGAAAACTTCGTCCGACGGAGTTTCGCTCGCCTGCTCTTCGCTTACGGGTTCTTCTTTGTTCTCGTCGGGATCTACGGAATTATAAATCGCGAGTTTATCGAATTTAAGAAGCGACGGACGTTCTTCGTCGCCGGTCTGCAAAACGAAAGTGTTGCTTTCTTCATCAACCGAAACGACCGTGCCGACGATTCCGCCGATCGTGGTAACCGTAAAACCGGGTTTGATATTGTTTCTTTTAGCCGCTTCGGCGTCCGCCTGGGCCTTTCTCTTTTTGTTGGTAAAATAACTCATCACTATCCAACCGACGAGAAATACGCCGAGAATTACCCATATCCACCAACTCGGCTGGGTTTTTGCGTTCGTGGTCGTCGAGCCCGACTCTTCAAGTAAATTAAATAAAAACATCTGTTATCTCCTTTGGTTTATGTAAATATATAATATATGTTTTTCCCGATAATTGCAAGTCAATTTAAGTATTTTTATAAAAATTTTGTCAGTTTGGCGCAAACGGGATATATTATTGCGATTATTCGCCGTATTTTTTATAAAATTCCTTGCGGAAATCCTTAAAGTATCCGCCGAGAATCGAGTTTCTTATTCCTTTCATCAATTTATGCAAAAAGCTTATATTATGCAGACTTATCAGCATACCGCCCATCATTTCGTTTACGTTTATCATATGGCGCAGATATGCTTTCGTGTAATTTTTACAGCAATAACAATCGCATTCGGGATCGAGCGGCGTAAAATCTTCTTTATATTTACCGTTTCTGACGACGACTTTTCCGCGCGAAGTCATTGCCGTTCCGTTTCTGGCGATGCGGGTTGCAAGAACGCAGTCGAACATATCGATTCCGCGCATTACGCCTTCGACGAGACAGTCCGGACTGCCTACGCCCATCAGGTATCTCGGTATATTCGTCGGATAGTTCGGCAGCATAGAATCCATCACGTCGTACATAAGTTCTTTCGGCTCGCCTACCGACAAGCCGCCGATACCTATACCGTATTTTGCGTACGGAACGGTTTCTTTAAGCGAAATCGCTCTTAAATCTTTGAAAACGTTCCCTTGAACGATGGGAAACAACGCCTGATCTTCGTTTTTATGATGATTATAGCATCTATCAAGCCAGCCAAGCGTTCTATGCATAGCCTTTTTGCTCTTTTCGTAATCCGCGCCGTATTCGGAACATTGATCGAACGCCATTATTATATCCGCGCCGAGATTATTCTCGATGTCGATCGCCTTTTCGGGCGTGACGAAGTGTTTACTGCCGTCAACGTTACTTGAAAACGTTACGCCTTCGTCTTTAATGTCGTTGAGTTTGGCAAGCGAGAAAACCTGAAAACCGCCGCTGTCGGTCAGTATAGGCTTATCCCAGTTCATGAATTTATGAAGTCCGCCGGCTTTTTTTACGATTTCGTCGCCAGGTCTCATAAATAAATGGTAAGTGTTGGCAAGTATGATTTGAGAACCCGCTTCTTTTAAGTCTCGCGGATAAACCCCTTTAACCGTCGCCTGCGTACCTACGGGCATATATACGGGCGTTTCTATATCGCCGTGCGGAGTGTGTAATATTCCCGCTCTCGCTCCGGTTTCGGAGTCTTGTTTTATCGTTTCAAAATAAAATTTTTCCATAATTTCCGTAAGATTCGTTAAGTCTGTCGTTGTAATTTGTATTTTCGGGCGTTATTTGCCGTCGGTAATAAACATTGCGTCGCCGAAAGAAAAAAATCTGTACCTTTCCTTTACGGCAAGGTTATAAAGTTCGAGTATTTTATCTTTACCGACGAATGCCCCCACAAGCATAACGAGCGTGCTTTCCGGCAAATGAAAATTAGTTATCATAGCGTCGACGCACTTGAATTTATATGGCGGGTAAATAAAAATATCTGTATCCATCGCCCCCGCCTTTACCGTTCCGTCGGAAGACGCGAAACTTTCAAGCGTTCTGACGCTCGTCGTTCCGACTGCTATAACCCTTCTTCCTTCACGCTTCGCCTTATTTATCTTAGCGGCTTCGGTTTCGGTTATCTCGCAGTATTCTACGTGCATCTTATGTTCTTCGGCGTTTTCGACCTTTACGGGGCGGAACGTACCCAACCCGACGCGCAGATTGACTTCGGCAAATTCCACGCCTTTCTTTTTCAACTCGTCTATAAGCCTTAACGTAAAATGCAAGCCCGCCGTCGGCGCGGCGGCAGAACCTTCCTGTTTGCAATAAACCGTCTGATACCTGTCTTTATCTTTCAGTTTTTCGTGTATGTACGGCGGTAACGGCATTTCCCCGACGCGTGATAATATATCTTCGAAAACTCCGTCGTAACGGAAAGAAATTGTCCTGCCGCCGTCTTCGGTTTTAGAAATTATTTCAAGCGAAAGTTCTTCGTTTACGACGAGAACCGTGCCTTCGCGGCACTTTTTACCGGGTTTAACGAGACATTCCCACTCGGTAAGATTTAATCTTTTAAGAAGCAGTATTTCAACCTTTCCGCCGCAGGCGGTATACGCGAATATTCTTGCGGGATAAACCTTCGTCGTGTTTATCACGAGCAAGTCTCCGTCTCTGAGATAATCGCCTATACGATTGAAAGTTTTATGTTCGACCTTATCGGTCGCTTTGTCGTATACTAAAAGCCTTGAAGAATCGCGCGGTTCTACGGGAACTTGCGCGATAAGTTCTTCCGGTAAATCGTAATAAAAATCACTCGTTTTCAATGTCGTTGTCCTTATCGAATATCGACGACTGCATTCCGTTTCGATTAGCCGTCGATCTGCCTAAATGCGCGTACGCAAGGTCGGTTGCCATTCTGCCGCGCGGCCCGCGTGAAATAAATCCGAGTTGGAGTAAATAAGGCTCGTAAACGTCTTCGATCGTATTAGCGTCTTCGTTAATCGTCGCCGATAAGGTGTCGAGCCCGACCGGACCACCGCCGAATTTATCGATCATCGAAGTTAAAAGCCTGATGTCGATATTGTCAAGCCCCAACTCGTCGATTTCAAGCATATCGAGCGCGTGTTTTGCGTCTCCGAGCGTGATTTCGCTATGCTCGACTACGGCGGAAAAATCTCTGACGCGTTTGAGTAGCCTGTTCGCTATACGCGGCGTACCCCTGCTTCTGCGCGCTATTTCTTCCGCCGCGCTTTCGCCTATATCCGTACCGAGAGTTTTCGCGCTGCGCGAGACTATCTCGGCAAGTTCGCGCGTCGTATACGTTTCGAGTCTGCAAATAACGCCGAAACGGTCGCGTAACGGCGAACTGAGCATACCCGCACGCGTGGTCGCGCCGACGAGCGTGAATTTTTTAAGCGGTATCTGAACGGATCTTGCCGACGGACCTTTACCTAATATTATGTCGAGAGAATAATCTTCCATTGCGGGATATAAAATCTCTTCGACGTTATGATTAAGCCTGTGTATCTCGTCGATAAACAACACGTCGCCTTCGTTAAGGTTTGTCAAAATCGCAGCAAGATCGCCTGATTTTTCGATAGAAGGTCCGGAAGTAACTTTTATCTGAACACCCATTTCGGCGGCTATTATATGCGCAAGCGACGTTTTACCCAACCCCGGAGGACCGTATAAAAGAACGTGATCGAGCGGCTCGTTGCGAAGTTTCGCGGCGCGCATAAATACGGACAGGTTGGTTTTCGCCTTTTCCTGACCGATATACCCCTCCATAGACTTGGGGCGAAGTAAGTTTTCAACTTCGTCGTATTCGGTTTTCGTACTGACGATCAAACTTTCGTCGTTTTCAAACATCGTTAAAACCCCTATTTACATTGAACGCAAGGCGGCGGCTATGACTTCCTGAACGGTGCGCGCGCCCGCTTCCCTTGCCTTTTTAACGGCTTTTTTACTGTCAACAGCCGTGAAACCGAGCCCCGTAAGAGCAATGATCGCGTCTTCGTCTTCGGGTAACGTAGAAACGGCGGAGTCGGAAGCAAAAATCGAACCGTCGTCGGCGGCGGAGATTTTTTCGCGTAATTCTAAAATTATCCTTTCCGCCGTCTTTTTACCCAAGCCTTTAATTCTCGACAGAGATTTAACGTCCGACGTGGCGATTGCCGTTGCAAGATCGCTTAAACTCATTCCCGATAAAACGCTTATGCCGAGTTTAGGTCCGACGCCCGAAACGGATATCAGTTTTATGAACATCGCCTTTTCGGCTTTGCTGTCGAACCCGTAAAGACCGATTCCGTCGTCGCGGAGTTGAAAATAAGTATATACCGCGCCTTCTTTGTTTGCCGACAATTTCGTAGCCGCAGATGCGGAACAGAGAATTTCATAACCTATTCCGTTATTTTCAAGCACGACGCCGCCGTCGAATTCGTCAATGACTTTTCCTTTAATGTACGCTATCATAAAATTTACCTTATACCGAACGACGAACTGAATCTGCTCGTCTGACAATGCGTCAACGCAACCGCAAGCGCGTCCGCCGCGTCGTCAGGGCGGGGAACTGCGTCAAGTTTCAGAAGAGTTTTTACCATTATCTGGATCTGTTTTTTGTCTGCCCTGCCGTATCCCGTCAACGCCTGTTTTATCTGTAATGGCGTATACTCGTATAATCTGCCGCAGTTTTTAACGCAAGTAAGTAAAATTACTCCCCTTGCCTGCGCGACGTTTATCGCCGTAGTTACGTTACTGTTAAAAAACAATTCTTCAAGCGCGATTTCTTCCGGCTTATACTTATCGATAAGTCTGTTTACGCCTTCTTCGAGCATAGCGAGCCGCACGGGCAAAGTCTCGTCTTTAGGCGTTAAAACCACCCCGTAATCAACGGTTTGATATCTGCCGCGTTCGTTATTAAGCACTCCCCAACCCATGGTCGCGAGACCGGGATCGATACCTAAAACTATCATTGTTTTATTTTAATATATTTGCAATTTTAAGTCAAGTAAAAAAGGTTGCCCTATTAAAGTCGGGGGCAACCTTTGAAGTTTTAATCTTTTTTGCCGTAAACGTATTGCTTTACGGAGAAAGATATAAGTTTTTCCTGTTCGGTTTGCGAACCGTACCTGACGAAAGATACCGTAACTTCGTCTTCCATTCGCACGTTGGTTTTAAGCCACGCTTCGAGCGCGGATATTTCGTTTGCGACGTTTGACGCGTTCAAAGCCCCGATTTTATAAGTTACGGGATTGTTTTTGTTTTTATCCCTTACAGTAACCGACTTAATTACGTCGCCGGTAAATATGCCGTTTTTATAAAACAATCCGTAAGGATCGAGAGACGAGACTACTATGCAATACTTTCTTTCAAGCCCGACCGCCTCTACGCCGTACGAAAATTCTACGCCGAAATCGAAATAACCTTCGATATAACCGTAAGAATTAGTTTTGTTGGCAGTTTCGACGAGTTTTTCGAATTTGTCTTTTACGGTAGTGGAAGAAATCGCAAAACTCAAACCTTGCGCGGTAGACGGCTTATAACCTGCGTTTACTATGCCGACGAGTTCGCCGGTTGCGGCGTTGAAAAGCCCACCGCCGGAGTTGCCGCTGTTTATCGCCGCGTCGGTCTGGATAAGATTCATCGATCTGCCTTCGACGTTCACGTTTCTGTCAACCGCGCTTACGATACCCTGCGTTACCGTACCGCCGAGATAACCGAGCGGATTTCCTATTGCGAGAACGGACGTGCCGACGGCAAGTTCGCCCGACTTCGGAAATACTGCCGGGTTCGGAAATTCGGTCGCCACGGCGTCGTCTACCACTCTTAATACACCTATATCGGAAACGGGATCAGAGCCTACGAGTTCGACGTTGGAAAAAGTAAACCCGTTGATGGTTTTAACGGTTATCTTTCTGTCTCCGCCTTCTATAACGTGATGACAAGTTATGATTAACGCGCTTTTGCCTTCGTCGTCAACGCCTATAACAACGCCGCTTCCGCTCGAAGTGGAAGTCGAAACGGGAACGTAAATTTCAACCACCGAAGAACGAATACGCTTAATAAGCGTAACGAGATCTGTCGCTTCGGGTTCTACGCTGCTCGTTTTTATATCGATCGTAACGTTTTTGGTCGCAGGTACGATTCCGGAAGCGTTAGATCCCGAACCGCCCTCGAATATCAGATTACAACTTACAACCGAAAACGTTAAAGAAATCGCGACGAGCGCGCTCAGTAATACTTTATACAATCTCTTCATAAACTGTCTCCCTTATTTATATTATATCCGCCGAATATTAAACGAATATGAACGTACGGTTATATATTAGTGAAAAACGGAGTCGACGGAAAGCCGTCGACTCCGCAAGGCTCTGCTTATAACGGCAGAGCCGTTAAGGTTCGCCGAAAATCTTTTGTCGGAAATAAGCAAAGCGTATATATACAGCGAAAAACCCTATCTTTAAGCGTTCACGATAACTCTCGTTAAATAAACGGTTAAAAGTTCGTCGCTGACGATAATAATATGCTTCGCCCGACGATTATTATTCATACCTGACGAGAAATTTATTCTTCTTCGTCGTCTTCCGGTAAGTCTACGTTATGATAAACGTCCTGAACGTCGTCGTTTTCTTCGAAAGCGTCAAGCATTTTACGGAAAGTATCGAGTTGATTTTCGTCCAGAGCGACTTTATCGTTGGGTATCATCATAACTTCCGCTTCAAGGAAGTTATAGTTCTTCTCTTCGAGATATTTTCTCACGGACGAAAAGTCCGACGGCGCGGTTCTGATTTCAAAAGAATCGTCGCAGGTAATCACGTCTTCCGCGCCCGCTTCCAAAGCGTCTTCCATAACGCCGTCTTCGGTCATATTAACGGTTCGTTCGACGACGATAACGCCTTTATTGTCAAACATATAACCGACCGAACCCGTCGTACCCATATTGCCGCCGTATTTAGCGAAAATATGTCTTACGTCGCCGCCCGTTCTGTTCTTGTTATCGGTAAGCGTAGAGACTATTACAGCGCTGCCGCCGACGCCGTACCCTTCGTAAGTAAGAGTCTCGTAATTGACGTTACCGAGTTCGCCCGCCGCTTTGGCGATACTTCTTTTGATATTGTCGTTCGGCATATTCGCCGCTTTTGCCTTTGCGATAACGTCGGCAAGTTTGCTGTTGGTATACGGATCGGGGTTGCCCTTTGCCGCAACGGCAAGTTCCCTGCCTATTTTAGTAAAAACTCTGCCCTTTACCGCGTCGGTTTTTGCCTTTTTATTTTTAATATTAGCCCATTTACTGTGTCCGGACATAATTTCAATCTCCCGAATTAGTCATTGATTTGCCCCTACCTTCCGTAAGAGCGTATAAAGTTATCGACAAAGCGACGGCGGCGTTCAGACTTTCGGAAGTCTTCGCCATAGGTACACCTATCTTCCGCGTCGCCTTATCTTTCAGCGTCTTGCTTACGCCATTAGCCTCGTTGCCGACGACGACGCAATACCGTTGCGGCGGCTCGAACGAAAATACGTTTTCTCCGCCCATATCGGTTACGAGCAGCGGAATATCGCCGATTGCGGATAACGCCTGCTTGTAATCGCATTCGTAGACGTTTACGCGAAAAATTCCGCTCATCGACGCCCTTACGGTCTTTGGCGAATAAGGATCGCAGCAATTGACGAGATATATATCTTTCAATCCGACTGCGGCGCATGTTCTGAAAATAGTGCCGAGATTACCCGGATCCGATATTCCGTCAAGCAATACGCATATTCCGCTCTGCTTTTTCGGCAGTTTATCGCCGTCGACTTTAAGAACCGCCAGCACGCCCTGCGGCGTGATTTCATCGCTGATACGCTTAAAAATCTCGTCGCTGACGATAACCGCATTATCTGCGGCGAAAGGCAATTTGCGCGACGCGCTTTCAGACACGATAATCGTCTCTATCGTTTTGCCCGCCGCGATTGCTTCGGAAACCATTTTTACGCCTTCAACGACGTACGCGCCCGATTCGCGCCTTGCTTTTTTATTTTTAAGCGACGAAACGTACGCTACGATTTTATTTGACTTTGACGTTATTACCATAAAATTAAAAAGGTCGCGAAGCGAGCGTACAATAATATGCTTGCTACGCCGTTCGCAACCTTGCGCCGCGCCCGTTCGCGCCAAACGATATAATCGATCTTACTTGCGCAAACGTCGCCGCAGTTATTTATTGAGATTTGCTTTCGCCGTGGCGGTAAGAGCGGTAAAACCGACTGCGTCGTTTACAGCCATATCCGCAAGAACCTTTCTGTTAAGGTTTACGCCGGCAACTTTAAGACCGTGCATAAACGTGCTGTAAGACATACCGTTTGCGCGGCAGCCCGCATTGATTCTCGCAATCCAAAGTTTGCGGAAATCTCTTTTTTTAGCCTTTCTGCCGACGTAAGCGTACGCCTGCGACTTCATTACGGCTTGTCTCGCAACCCTGTAAAGTTTGCTCTTCGCTCCAAAGTAACCTTTGGAGAGTCTCATTATTTTTCTACGCTTTTTAACGGCGTTGACTCCTCTTTTAATACGCATATCCTTTCTCCTTTATAATTACGCTTTGTAAGGAATAAGATTCTTTACGGTCTTTTCCTGAGTCGAAGAAACGTAAGTACCCGTTCTTAATCTTCTCTTTCTCTTGGTGGACTTTTTGCTGAGGATATGGCTCTTATTCTGGCTGTATCTCTTAACTTTGCCCGTTCCGGTAATTTTGAAACGCTTTTTTGCGCCGCTGTGCGATTTCATTTTTGGCATAATGCTGTTCTCCTTATTTTTTTGTATATCAGTTGGACTTCGAAGGGGCTAAAATCATAAGAATATTTCTGCCCTCGAACATAGGTTTCTTTTCCATCACGACGTCGCTGCCGACGAGCGCGTAAAACCTGTTCATAACGTCAACACCGAGATTGGAGTGGGCGTTTTGTCTTCCTCTCATCCTGATTGAAACCTTGACTTTGTTTCCGCCTGCCAGAAACTTTTGCGCCTGACGGGCTTTTACGTTAAGATCGCCGACGTCAATCGTCATCGATAACCAGATTTCTTTCAGTTCGACTACTTTCTGGTTCTTTCTGGCTTCTTTTTGTTTTTTGAGCGTCTCGAAACGATATTTGCCGTAATCCATTATTTTACATACGGGCGGATTTGCCTGCGCGGCAATCTTGACGAGATCTAAATTCTGCTCTTCGGCAAGCCTTAACGCTTCCGACGCAGGCACTATACCGAGTTGACTTCCGTCCGCGCCGATAAGACGCACTTCGCGATCTCTTATATCGTAATTGATTTGTGTTTGCTCTTTAATGGTAGTTTACCTTCCGATTTTAATTTTACCCCGAAAAACAAAACGGGGCGCAAAATATGCGTCCCGAAACTATTTCTACGAAAGAAAAGAATTATGCGCCGCTTCGATAAATCTTGCGGTGAGAAGGGACAACTTCTACTTTGCTACGCCATTATACCACCGTTTAATCTTTCAGTCAAACGTTTTTAACTATAAATTTCAAATTTCTTAAAAAAATCCGCCGTTGACGTTCGGCGGATTTTCTAAAAAGTTATTTAACTAAATCTTCGTAAGCGGAAGCGTATTTCTTTACGACGTTAGAATCGTTCTTAACGGAGTTCGTTAATTTAGTCGCAAGATTTTCTACCGCCTTGGATTTTAACATATCTTCGTTTGCCTTTTTGAATCTGGCGGCAAAACTTTCGGAATCGGCAAAATCGTTTACGAATGCGGCTTTATCGGAATATTGACCGTAGACGTTTGCAAGTTCGGTACATACTACGACGTGTAAACCGAATTCCTTGGATGCGAACATCTTATATCCGCCCTTGCCGTAACCTGCGCCGACGATCTCTTTACAAGCCGAAGCGAACGCTTTTACGTATTGATTAGCCGAAGTTATCGGGCTGTATAAATATCCGAGATATTTACCGAGATTACCCGTATCCGTCGAAAACGCATACTTCAAATCTTCTATTTTGTTGTATTTTGCGGTATTGAAACCGGAAATTTTATCTTTACCGTTTATCGAAAGCGAAGGCACGCCGAGCACGGAAGCGGATAACGCTCTGAATTCGTCATAACCGTATTTGGCAGGTACGACGTTTCTGAAACGGAGACCGACTTCTTTAACGCCGTCGTCGTCGGGTTCTTCTTCGTGATAAACCGGCGTTCCTACGCTGCCGAGATAGTTGGCGAGCGAAACGTTTTTGGTAACGCCGTCGAATTCGTAAGTGTAAACCGAATCGTCGTAAACGTATTTGTCGGTGAATTTATAAGAACCGTCCTGCTTATATACGCCGTAACCCGATTTTACCCAGATATCTCTCAAATCGGAAGCGAGTATATTCTTTTCGACGTAATAATCAACAGCCTTCTGTAAACCTTCTTCGTTATCCTTGACCGTGTCGAGAGGATGGGCGTCGTTATAATACTTAATAACCTTTTCCGTGTCGCTTACGAAAGTTTTCTGCTCGTCGCTGTAACCGATAAGTATATGAGAAACGTAAGCGTAGCCTTCGCACGCGTCGTATATTATAAAGTTATCTTTCGTAACCGCGCCGAGTTTGGTTTCGACGTCGGTCATCGTCATACCGTCAAGTTGCTTTTTCTGATTTGCGCGAATCTGCTCGTATTGATTCCAAAGCGCGTCGTCCGTGATTTCGGCAACTTTCGCTTTTTCAATCTTATCCTGATAAATTTCTACTATTTTACTTTCAATGGAAGTGTTGATCGCATCGCGGAAATAAGGAAGCGACAAAACGACTCTCTCGTTGGCGGTAGAGACTTTTTCGGTCTGCTCTACCAAACCTATTTCTTTAAGTCTCGCAACGCCTTTTTTGTACGCTTTGATCTTTTCGCTTCTCTTACCGTCCGCGTTATCGAATAACGAAAGTTTCTTTTCCGAAACCTTTTCGGGTTCTTTGTCTTTCTCGATGGTAGGAGTAGATCTTACGTCGTAAGTAATGGAGTCGTGTTCGTGCGCAGAATCGCCGTCGTTTTCCATAAAGGAAGTTACGAGCGAGTTGACGCTTGTAATCGCCGTATATACAGCGTTAAGAGCGGTGGTTGCGGATACGAATCTGAAAGGCGCGTCTTTCGCGGACACGGCAGACTTATCTTTATATAAATCGTAAACGTACGCGTTGAGCGCGGAATAATAATCGTCGCTTCCGCGCGCAAGAGACGTCTTCTTGTTAAACTCTTCGATTTCGGCGTCGGTTGCAAGCAGACTTAAAAAGCCCTTTTCTTTCAACGTTTCGAGATCGGTAAGAAGATTTGCGTAATCCGCTTCGCCGAAATAGGTTTTTGCGAGATCTTTTTTGGCAGACTGCACGACGATGGAGTTACTTATGAGATTGTCGAGAATCATTTCATAAGTCTTGGCTTTGGTATAGCCGTAATTATTGACGTAGTAATAACCGTAGGAATAATATCCCGCGACCATATCTCTTTTGTAAATAACGTCGGTGTCAAGTTCGTTTTTGTCTATGCAGACGGTCGCGACCTTTTGAGCCATATCTCTGTCGGTATCGACTTCGAAAAGTCCGCAACCGGTCATCGCGCCCGTAAGAAGAGCGATAGCGGTTAATACCGTCACGAGTTTCAGCGCAAGTTTCTTCATAGGAATCTCCTGTTGACGTGGTACGTCATGGTAATAGTTTGCTTATACTGCAATATTATACTAAATAATCTCGTTCATTGCAAGACTTTTGACCGAGTTTAGAAAATTTTTTCAAATTTTTTACATAAAATCGCCATATTTATCACGACTGAACGTTCTTCAACGAGTCGAGCATATATTTTGCGATATCTTCCGCGGTATCGCCGCAGCGGGTATAGTCGATTACGGGGGTTTGCGCAAATTCAAGCGTTATCGCGTCTTTTCTCGACACGATCGCGTCCATAAAGCCCGCGTCGTTGAGACAGCGCAAATCTTTTAATTCGATATAAGACTTGTTCGCCCCTACTACGAGTTTGACCGCGCCACGTTTTTTCGCGGCTGATTTCAGTTTGGCGATGAGTATAAGATTCTCGACTTCTCGCGGGATATTTCCGTAATACTCTTCGAGCGAATCGACTACGCGTTTTCCGTCGTCGTCGGTAACGATTTCGGCGATTTGTTTATAACAATCCATTCGCGACGAAGAAGACGATATATAAGTTTCGGGAATATACGCGTCCATTCTGACGTCTAATTCGATATCAGTTTCTTTTTCGGTTTCGCCGAGACTTTCTTTCAGAAGTTTGTTATAAAGTTCGTACCCGACTTTATCCATATGCCCGTGCTGTTCTCTGCCCATCACGTTACCCGCGCCCCTTATTTCGAGATCGCGCATGGCGATTTTATAACCGCTGCCCATTTCCGTAAACTCCATCAGGGCGGAAAGGCGTTTATAGGCGGCGTCGGACATAACTTTGTCTTTTCTGAAAGTGAAGTACGCGTGTGCCATAACGTTACTTCTGCCGACTCTGCCTTTCAATTGATACAGCGTCGATAAACCGAGCCTATCGCTGTCGGTAACGATTATCGTATTCGCTCTCGGTAAGTCTATGCCGTTTTCGATTATCGTCGTGGCGACGAGAACGTTATATTCTCCGCCGTAAAACTTCATCACGTTGTCTTCGAGCGTTTTGCCGTCCATACGCCCGTGCGCGACGAGTATTTTCGCGTCGGGAACGATTCGGCGTAAATCGTCCGCAAGTTTATATATGGTTTCCACCCTGTTATGCATAACGAGAACCTGCCCGTCCCGCGCAAGTTCGCGCGTTATCGCGTCTTTGAAAAGCGCATCGCTTTCTTCTACGACGTAAGTCTGAACGGGTATTCTGCTGCGCGGCGGAGTATTTATAACGCTGATATCCCTGATACCCGAAAGCGACATATGCAACGTTCTCGGAATGGGCGTCGCCGTCATCGTCAACGTGTCGACGTTTTCTTTAAGCAGTTTCAGTTTTTCTTTATGCTCTACGCCGAAGCGTTGCTCTTCGTCCAAAACGAGCAAACCTAAATCGTGAAATTTAACGTCCTGCCCGAAAAGTCGATGAGTGCCTATAACGAAACTTATCTCTCCGCTTGCCAGCCCGTCGATTATCTTTTTTTGTTCGGACGCGGTCTTGAACCTGTTAAGCGCTTCGATTCTTATTCCGAAATCGGCAAACCTGTTTTTTGCCGCCCTGAAATGCTGTTCGCAAAGAATTGTCGTCGGACAAACGATCGCAACCTGTTTACCGTCCGCAATCGCCTTAAACGCCGCGCGAAACGCGACTTCGGTCTTTCCGAACCCTACGTCGCCGCAAAGCAGTCTGTCCATAACCTTTTCGCTTTCCATATCGGCTTTGATTTCCGCTATCGATTGCAGTTGGTCTTCGGTCGGTTCGAACTCGAAGGCTTCGTCAAACTCTTCCGAAAACGCGTCGTCGGCGGAAAACGCAAATCCTTTTTTTTCGTTTCTCGCCTTATACAACGCTTTTAGATTTATGGTCATCTGCGCAATCGACGCTTTTACGCGCTCTTTTACGCGCTCGAATTCTTTACCGCCTATACGATTTAACTTGGGTTTTTCTCCCCCGCCCGTATACTTGGTAAGTTTATCCATCTGATCGACGCCGACGTATAAAGTATCGCCGCCGTAATATTCTACCGCGACGTAATCTTTACTGCCTTCTTGCGTAGTAATACGCTTAACGCCCCTGACGTAACCTATGCCGTGCGTCTCGTGTACGGCGTAGTCGCCGACTTCGGGGGCTTGGAACAAATCTCCCCGTTTACGTTTAATTCGCTTGTTTTCTTTTGCGGCGACGTATAAATCGCCCGTTCCTATAACCGCAATTTTTGCGGAATGATATATAAGCCCGCTCGGTAAAAAATACGAAGTTACGACTACCGTTCCGCCTTTAAGTTCGGCGTTTTCGCCCCTTGCGCAGGATATTCCGCGAGCGTACAGTTCGTCGGCAAAAGCGTCGGCGCGCTTATCCCCGCCGCAACACACAAGCACTTTATAACCGCCGAAACGCCAGTTTGAAATATCGTCGAAAACGGTTTCGAAATTCGCAACGTATCTCGCTACGGGCGAACACTTAAGAGAATAGGTTTTAAGCGGATTGAAAAAACTTATTGCCGTCGTTATATTCTGAAACGCCGTCTCTCGCTTTCCGTTAAGCCTTTTTATCAGTTTTTCGGGATCGGATATTTGTCTCGCCGTAAAATCGAAAGCCTTACCCGCTTTAACGAGACTTAATAACCTTTCCGAATGGTCTTTAAGCAAAGCGTTCAAGCCGTCGGAAAGCATTTTACACTCGTCGTAGCACACGAGCGTGTCGTCCGGCATATACGATAAAAAGTCGTCCGTCACGCCGCCGAGCAACGGCAATATGAACTGCCCTTCTCCGCCAAGCGTTCCCGTTTCGATTTTTTCTTCTATTTCACGGACTATTTTACGCGCGTCGTCTCTTACGGCAAGCGTTCCGAATTTCGCAAGCGACGCGTTAAGCGCGTTTTTAATCGTCGCGGATTCGCCTTCCGTAAGAGCGTCTGTGGCGGGAATGATCTCCGCTGCCGTTACCGCGGTTTTATTTTCGCGATCGTCGCCGTTAAACGAAAAAATACTTTCGACTTCGTCGCCGAAAAAATCTATCCTGTATACGGAATTCCCGTTCACGGGATTTATTTCGAATATGTCGCCCCTTAGCGCGAACGTCGCCTTTTCTTCGGCAAACTCTTCGCGTCTGTATCCGAATTTTATAAGCGTCGATACGATCCGTTCTATATCGTAATTTTCGCTTTTATCGATTTTTAAGACGGGCAGATCTTTCGGGAAAAGTTGTAACAACGCCTGAAAAGTCGTCACTACGATTTTCGCGCCCTTTTTTATCTCGTATAACGCCTCTAATCTTTGAAAAAGCGTCGTTCTGTCAAAGGCGGTTTTATAAAGAAGTACGTCGTCTTTCGCAGGCAAATAAACTACGTTTTCGCCGGAAAAGGCAGCCAATTCTTCCCGTATTTTCGCGCCGTAAAGCCCGTCTTTGACTATATACAAAAGCGGTAAACCCGTAGCGACGGCGACGTGACATTTTTCTGCAAAATTCACGCCGAAAACCGCGGAAGGAATTCCCCCGCGGATATCGTCGGCCAAAGCGACGAGTTCGTCGCTTAACAGATTTGGTTGCAGATAGTCTTTAAGCATTCTTTTTTACCGAATTGTGATCGCGCATAACCTTATCGACGGGCTCGCCGCAAATAAACTCGTCCAACGCCGCCGCCGCCGATTCGATCGCCATTTCCATTTCGGGTAAATCTTCTTTTCTTATATCCGACAGAACGTAATCGATAAGTACGACCGGTCTGTCGGGTTTTATGCCGACTCTGACGCGCGGAAAGTCTTCCGAACCGAGCAACGAAACGACGCTGCGCATTCCGTTATGCGTGCCTGCCGATCCGCTTGCGCGTATTCTGACCGAGCCGATAGGCAGATCGATATCGTCGTAAGCGACTATCAGATTAGAAGTCGGAACTTTATAGTACGCCGCCGCGGCGCGTAAACACTCCCCGCTGTTATTCATATACGTCTGCGGTTTGATAAACATAACTTTTTCGCCGTTGACGTTTTTAACGGAATATACGCCGTTAAAACCGCGCTTTTCAAAAGTTACGCCGTATTTCTCGGCAAGTTTATCGATTACCATAAATCCGACGTTATGCATATTGCGGGAATATTTGGCGTCGGGATTCCCTAACCCTGCGACAATAATCATAATTTTCTCCGTTAGACGCGCAAAAGGTTAAAAACCGCGACGGAATAACCGACGCGGTCGCTTTAAGTTTAATTTCAGTTATCGTATATCTCGGACATCTTTTTGTCAAGATAAATGTTTTCGATAGCGGTGGCGAAGAGCCTTGCGACGGACAAAACCTGTATCTTGTCTATCTTCTTCTCTTCGGTAAGCGGAATGGTATCGAGCACCACGAGTTTTGAAATGTGCGAATCGCGTATTCTGTCGATTGCGGGGCCGCTCAACACCGCGTGCGAGCAACACGCGTAAATTTCTTTCGCTCCGTTATTGAACAAGGCTTCCGCGCCCTGACAGATAGTACCTGCGGTGTCTATCATATCGTCGACTATAAGGCATTTTTTGCCGGCAACATCGCCGATTACGTTCATAACTTCGATTTGGTTTGCCTTAGGTCTTCTCTTATCGACTATCGCCATCGGGCAATTAAGTTTCGTTGCCACGTTTCTCGCTCTCGAAACGGAACCCACGTCGGGGGATACGACCATAAAGTCGTCGTCAACGAATTTTTTGAAGTATTTATAAAGGATAGGTCCGCCGAGAAGATGATCGACGGGAATATCGAAGAACCCCTGAATCTGCGCCGCGTGAAGATCCATCGTAAGAACCCTGTCCGCGCCGGCGGAAGTAATAATGTCCGCTACGAGTTTCGCGGTTATCGGATCGCGTGAGCGAGCCTTTCTGTCCTGTCTCGCATATCCGAAATAAGGAATAACCGCAGTAATTCTGCCTGCAGAAGCGCGACGCGCCGCGTCAATCATTATAAGAAGTTCCATAAGATTCTCGTTGACGGGAGAACAGGTGGACTGAATAATGAATACGTCTCTTCCTCTTACGGTTTCGCTTAAATGTACGCTCGTTTCGCCGTCGGAAAAATGCCCGACTTCTACGTCGCTGAGCGGAATTTTAAGTTCTTTGGCAATCGCCTCGGCTAACGCCTTATTCGAATTACCCGCGAAAAGTTTTATCTCTGTGCTGTGTGTTATCATTACTTCCTCCGCGTACGCTACCGAAAGTAGCCTGTATTCTTTTATATTATATAGGTCTTTGTAAATTTAATCAAGCGTTTTACCGACCGATTTTTATTTTTTTATCTTTCGCAATAAAAAAGATAACCGCAAGCGATTATCGACGCGATCTGAAAAATTCCTTTATAAGTCCGGAGCATTCTTTTTCCATTATTCCGCCTTCGTATTCAACGACGTGGTTAAGTCCGCTTTCCGACAGAATATTGAATTTGCTTACCACGCCGCCGCCTTTTTTTTCGTACGCGCCGAAGTATACTTTTTTAATTCTCGCGTTGGCAATCGCGCCGGCGCACATCGCGCACGGTTCAAGGGTTACGAACATTTCCGCTTCGTCAAGTCGCCAATCGCCGACTTTTTTGCACGCCTTTTCTATCGCGAGAATTTCGGCGTGAGCGGTCGCAAGTCGCTTGGTCTGCCTTAAATTGTGCGCTCTTGCAAATATTTTGCCGTTTAATACGATTACGCAACCTATCGGCACTTCTTCCTTTTTTTCGGCTTTTTTCGCTTCCGCCAACGCGGCGGTCATAAACTTTTCGTTTTCGGTCATTTGTGATATTCCTTACCGCTGATTATAGTAAAAGCCCTGTATATCTGTTCGCAGACGATAACCCGCGTAAGCATGTGCGGAAACGTCATATCGGAAAGCGATATTCTTTCTTTACACGCGCCTTTGATCTTATCGCGCAATCCGTAAGAACCGCCTATTATAAAGGAAATTTCGCTCTCCCCTTTGTCGGCAAGCCTTTTAATTTTTTGCGCCAGACCTTCGGAAGAGATCTTATCGCCCTCAACCGCAAACGCTACGCAATACCCGCTCATCGCCGAAGATATTCTTTCGCCTTCAACGTCGAGAATTTTCTTTATCGACGCATCGTCGCACTTGGAATAATTTTCCTCTTTGACTTCGACAATCTCGAATTTACAAAACGCGCCGAGTCGTTTCGCGTACTCCGCTATCGCGTTCCTGAAATATTCTTCTTTTACTTTGCCTACGGCTATCAATTTGATTTTTATCATAATAATCCGCTAACCCACACTATTAAACAAAGCGCGAAACCCGCCAAGCCGTACAATAAAAACTTCTTCATACCGCCGTTTTCCGAAGTAACGTTCCTTTTCCGCAAATCGTCAACGCATATTATTACGAACGCCGCGAACGCGAGCAGCCCCGTTACCGTCAGCAAGACGTTTACCGGCGGCGGAACGACGATCTCCCCCGCGCCGAAATAACTGACGTTTATGATAATAAAATTATTAAGAAAGTGCGCCGCGCACGACGGAAATACCGACCCCGACGAAAGAGCGAGCAACGCAAAAGTAAACCCTACGACAAACTGATACGGCGTTTGCGCCGGATTCATATGAAAAACCGAAAACGCAAACCCCGTAACGAGCGCGGTCGGTATGGGCTTGACGCCGTCCAACCCGCCGAGAAGCGCGCCCCGAAAGGCAAACTCTTCAAACGCCGCGGGTAAAACGCAGACGCATAATACGGTTAAACAATAATTCAGCGGCGTAAGCGACGGTAAAACGGTTTCGACCGGTTTATATCCGACGTGCTTTACAAGAAAGTTTATAAAAGTTTCGTTTAATCCCGAAAGCCCCGTTACGCAGGCAAACAAGGCAAGTAACGCGAAAAGATAATACTTAGGAGTCGCCTTGTTTAATTTAAGCGCGCTTTTCCGATCGATTTTCGCTACGCCGAGATATACTGCGGTAACCGCGCAAAGTATTATCGAACCGAGCGAAAACGATAAATACGAATAAACGTCGCTTTTATAAAAAGCGTTGTTACCGTCGTTTTCCCCGAATATCGCGATAAAAAGAGACGAGACCAAAAGATTAACGATTATAACGCTCGTCGAAATAACGGAAAAATATGCGCCGGAATCGGCAGCGGTCATTTTCCTTTTTTCGTCAATCGCCTGTCGCATCCGACTTTTTCTCCTCGAAAAACAAATCGCACATACTGAACGCCTTTTGCTCGTAACGTTCTTTTCCGACGAACGCGCACGCGGCGTAATACGCTCTGATAAACGTCATTTCTTCGCCGCCGATAACCCTTACGCCGAGAAGTTTTGCTGCTTCCGCCATAGGCGAGCTTTCGCCGATGGCAGTTAAATCAACGAACGCTTCGCAGTTTTTAAGCGGAGACGCGTCTTCGGAATCGATTTTCATTTTCTCCGTTCTGTACACGGTGTTGACGACGTAATCGTATCGCGCCTTTCCGGATATTTTGCCGAGAACGTAAGCGGCAAGTTTCGACCTTTTAACGTATTCGGCAGTTTGTTTTTCGGCAACGTCGTACACGTCTACTCTTACGCCGCGCGTCAATAAGGCGCAAACTATACCCCTGCCGAGACCGCCGCACCCGAGAACGAGCGCTCTTTTATCGTTCAACTGTTCGCCTTGCTTTTTCATAGCGGCTATAAACGCTTCGCCTTCGGTATAATATCCCGATCCGCCCCTTACGACGTTTGCGCCGCGCGCAAGTTTTGCAATGCCTTTCAACGTATACAGTCTTCGGGACAACTCTCCGACGTAAGGCGGAAAGACAACGTATCCGTCGTAATTTTTTAATTCCGACACTATTTTTCTGTAATTATCGCCTACGGGGTAAACCGCCGTTACCGAAGTCGTGAAAACTCCGGTCATATTTACTGCCTGCGCGTACGTCTCTTCGATTTCGCTTGAATGTCCGCGCCTAGCGACTATCACAAGAGAGTTTTTAACAAACTCATCGAAAAACGCTCTATCGGCGTCCGATTCGACGAAATCTTCGTCCGCTTCGCCGCCGTTTACGGACGCAGTCAACGCCACCGCGGCTGCGGACGTAATAAAGGGATACCCGCACGACGCGACGAAGCCGCCGTCGTAAGACTCGACGCCCGTTATCACTATTCCGCCCTTATATCGACGGCACTTACCGCCGACGGAAAGAATGGCGCGCGCAATGGCGTCAAGATAATCGCCGATTTTAATTCCGCCCGAATATACCGCGCCGAGTTCGTCGTCTTTACCTACGGAAATAACGCTTTCGCCTTCCGCAAGCCCCATCAAAAACGCTATCAACGGCAGTTCGTCGATCATTCTCGACGCTTCTTCTTTCAGAACGTGAGTTGCTTTTAATTTACTTTTCCGCGCTACGATATCCGCCGTTTTTTCTCCGCTCAGATCGGCTTTCGGTTCGACGCCGATATTCGCGCCCATACGCGAAATTACGTTCAGCGCGGTCGTTCTGGTAGGGTTTACGTTTACGTTATGACAAACGACCTTGCCGAGCAAGACGCCAAGAGCAAGATAATGAATCGCCCAGGTAAAATCGCGGCTGACCGAAATTTTACAACCGGTAAGTTCTTTAACCCCAAGATCGACCGTTTTACCGCCGTCCTTAAACGTAATATCCGCGCCCATCTGTTCAAGCAATATCTCGGCGTGATTGCGCGAAAGATATTTTTCTCTTATAACCGCCCTGACTCCGCCGACGGCAGCCGCAAACAAAATCGTCGCTTTTACCTGCGAATTTCCGTCGTTTATCTCGTAATCTATCGGTCTTACGCCGCCACTTTCAACGAGAATGGGCGCGGAAACGTAATTCGTAAGCGCGACGGTCGCGCCCATTTTTTCAAGCGGTTCTTTAATTTCGCGCATCGACTGCTGATTAAGATATTTCCCGCCGGTAAGAACGGTTCTTCCGCCCGCGCCTGCCGCCGCGCCGCAAATAAAACGCATAGCGGCAGCGTTGTTTCCGCAATCTATTTTCGGCGCGTCGGATAACTTTTTAGGGCTTTTGATTTCGATATATTCTTTTTTTACCGAAACCTTTGCGCCGAGCCGTTTAACGCACGCAATCATCGTAAGCGTGTCCTGACAGATATACGGATTTATTATCGTCGTTTTCCCTTTCGCAATTGCGCCGAGCATAATTGCCCTGTGAGTTATCGATTTATCGGGCGGAACCGCGTATTCGCCGTATAAATTTTCTCTCGGAAAAATTTTCATTTATTCATCTCTCGTTATATAACTTTTTAATTTCGTCAATTTTTGCTTTCGCGGACTCGTAACCCGCAAGGTACATCGCGTCGAATTTACCGATCGACGCAGACGAAAACCGTTCGAGTTCGGGTTCGATGATTACTGCGGAATTTTCATAACAAGCCTTACTCCGCACGCTATATTCAACGCCGTTTTCGGGATAGACTTCGTCTAAAATGCGCTTGATTTCGTAATTGTCGTCTTTACCCTTACCGAGATTTATCGAAACGACCTTATCCGCGCCGAGCCTTTTTACGACGTTAGCGGGAACGGAATTGACGAACGCCCCGTCGATAAGCCTTACGCCGTTTCTCGTAATCGCGCCGAAAACCGGTTGAATCGAACACGAAGCGGCGACAGCCGACGCAAGATCTCCGTCAGAAATATCGACTTCTTCGCCGTCGTCGAGATTGGTGGCGACGGCGCAAAACGGTTTTTTCAAATCGCTAAACTCCGCGCCGCCGAATATACGCGACAATCCTTCGCCGAGCGACCTTACGCCTGCGGCGACGAACAGAAAGCGTTTCGGATCGGACAGCCCCGTTTCCTTTACGAGATTAGCCATATCGTCGGCGGAATAACCTTTTGCGTACAACGCCCCGACGACGCTGCCTATACTCGTGCCGGCAACGTAATCGAAAGTAATATTATTTTCTTCAAACGCTTTAAGCGCGCCTATGTGCGCCGCGCCTTTCGCTCCGCCGCTGCCGAGTGCCAAACCCAGCCCGCGACTTTTTTGTGAAAAACTCATCCTGTACACCATATCGTAAACCGTATCACACGCACTCGGCAAATTTTACGAGAAAGTCAACGTATCGTTTAGTCGCTTCGCGCACCGTGGTAACGTAATCGCTCGCTCCGCCTTCCCCGTCGGAAACCGCTTTCACCATAAGCACGGGAACGCCGTTTGCGTCCGCTGTCAGCAACACGCCCGCAGACTCCATATCGCAAACGCTTGCCCCGAACGTTGCGGCAAGATATCTCTTTTTTTCCGCGTCGGCTATAAATTTATCGCCCGACGCGCAAATTACGCTTTTTGCGTCGGGGATGATTTCGCTTGCTTTTTTAAGCAGACGTTCGTCCGTTTTAACGACTGCGGTCGGATATTCGAGATACCTTCCGATTTCCGTACCGTCGATCGCGGACGTGTCGAAGTCGTAATGAACGACGCCGCCGACCAGCACTACCGTTTTAAGACCTAAACCGCTTAAAAGACTTCCGCAAACGCCGAAATTTATTATTACGTCGGGAGAATACGCGGTTATTAAATATTGCGTTGCGGCGGCGGCGCGAATTTCTCCCACTCCGCTGTTTACCGCTATTATTCGCTTATTAGCCGCGCTAAACTCCGTAACGCCGAAATTGCCCGTCGATTTTCTTTTAATTTTTACGTCGAGTTTCTCAAGTAAAGGCAAAATTTCCTTTTCGAGAGCAACTACCATTCCTATTGTTTTCATAAGTACGTCCTTGCGGAAATTTTAGTATAATATATTATGAGTAAAATTCTCGTTTTTTCAAGTAACCCGCCGAAAAGTTACGTTAACGCGCTTGATTTTGTCAAACTAAAATACGATTGTCTGTTCGCGCCGACGGATTTTTCGCCCTACGACGGTCTGTTATTAACGGGCGGCGGCGACGTTCTGCCTGCGTTTTATAACGGAGATTTACCGGGTAAAAACGTCAACGTGTTGCGCGACGCGGCGGAATTTAACGCCGTAAAATATTTTACCGAAAAAGGATTACCTATTCTCGGTGTATGCCGCGGGGCGCAAATTCTTAACGTATATTTCGGCGGTAAATTAAACGTCGTAGACGGACATACGAGCAATCGCGGCGACGTTTATCACGAAGTCGAATCGGTCGGACGAGAAATTAAATTTCCGCTTGAAATCGTAAATTCCGCGCACAGACAATCTTGCCGTCCGCTTGCAGAAAACGCAAAGCCGCAACTCGTCGCGAACGACGGAGTTATAGAAGCGTTTACGATAAATTCCGCAATAATAGCCGTACAATTCCACCCGGAAAGAATGGGGGTTGCCGCCATAACCGCCGTTTACGGCAAGTTTGCCGAAATGGTTAGCCGAGTGAGATTCGAATCCATCAAGCCTTAAGGTCGTCTTTTTTGCATATTTATGCAAATTCTCGCTCGGCTAACGCCGCGAAGCGAGTTTTACCCACTCGGGCATCAGACGAATAAACTCCGCGTTGTTTTCGGTTTTAGACATCATTTCAAGCAGATTTTCGCATGCGTTTTTATCGTTTTCAAACATTTTGCGAACCTGATTGGCGCAACTGATTTCGGGCGCAGTCAAAAGAAGATCGTCTTTTCGCGTTCCCGATTTATAAATATCTATCGCGGGGAAAATTCGCCTTTCGGAAAGTTCGCGCGATAAATGCAATTCCATATTGCCCGTGCCTTTGAATTCTTCGTAAATCACTTCGTCCATCTTACTGCCCGTATCGACCAGCACCGTTGCGATGATTGTAAGACTGCCCACGCCGACGACGTTTCGCGCCGTGCCGAAGAATTTTTTGGGGAACTGCAACGCACCGATCTCCATACCGCCCGACAGAGTTTTACCCGACGACGGGGCAACGGCGTTGTAAGCCCTTGCCAATCTCGTAATGCTGTCAAGCAATATAATAACGTGTTTACCCGTTTCTACTTCCCTTTTTGCCCTGTCAAGTACGAGTTCGGCGATTTTTATATGATGTTCGGGCGACTGATCGAACGTTGAACTTACCACGTCGCCACCGATATTTTCACGCATATCGGTCACTTCTTCCGGTCTCTCGTCAATAAGCAAAGTTATAAGTTTTGCTTCCGGATACGCCGTATCGAGCGCGTTTGCTATTTTTTTAAGCAAAGTGGTTTTCCCCGCTTTCGGCGGAGCGACTATCAATCCCCTTTGTCCTTTGCCTATAGGCGCGAACAGGTCGATGCATCGCAAAGACAAATCGTTGGTCTCGCTGCCACGTTCGAGAGTATATCTCTCAATCGGAAAGTGCGGAACAAGGGTATCGAAATCCGCCCTTACCGTCATAGGAGAACGGGATACGTCTATATCGTTTACCGTTATAACCTTAGTAAGAGCGTCCGCTTTTGAATCTACTCTTCTGCTTTTACCGGCGACGTAATCGCCGTTTCTTAAATTGTTGCTTTTAATAAGCGCAGGCGCAACGAACACGTCTTCGGAAGAATTGTCGTAGTTTACGGGTCTTATAAACCCGTAACTTTCATTCGGATTTAATTCGAGAACACCCTCGACTTTTCGTTCTTCCAACTCTTTGTCGCCCGCGCTTTTAGAGCGAAACGTAAGGACGTTTTCTTTGTGAAACGTTGAATTCAAACCGGTAACTTCTCCATACGTTTGAAGCGGCGGCCGCCCCGGCCCGCGCTTTGAAGCGCCTTCGGGGCGATCTCCGCGTTCTTGCAGGTCTAATATAGTCTCGATAAGAGTTTCTTTATTCGCCGTGCCCGGCTTTCCGCCGAATTCGTTTCTTAAAACGTTCCTTAAATCGTGTATACCGACTTCTTTAAGTTCGTCGCGAGTATATTTGTTTTTCATATTACGCCTCCGCAGCAGTCATTACGCAGATTTTCGTGGAATCGGGTAAATCCGCGAGTTCGATTTCGATTTCGTCGCCGACCGTTTCGTACGGTATATTGACGGAAAATAAGAATTTTTCAACGCCGTCGACGTCGATATCGAGATTTTTCGTTTTATAATGCATAGGTATTACGATTTTCGGATGAAGATTGGCAACGTAGTTCGCCGCTTCTTTACCGTCAATCGTATATTTGCCGCCGACGGGAATAAATAAAACGTCCGTTTCTCCGACGTCTTCGACAAGAGAATCGCTTAAATATTCGCCGACGTCTCCGAGATGGCAAAAAGTAACGCCGTCGACGCTGAATTTGAACGCGACGTTCTTTCCGCGCAGTTTACCCAACGACGCGTCGTGATAAGTTTCTACGCCCAAAAAGCCCGAACGGGTTTCGCGGACGACTTCGCCACAGTCTACGCCTTTAACGTAATCGTGGTCGAAATGGTCGTGCGAAACGGTACAATAATCGGCGCGGACGTTTTTCATCGGATAACCTATTCCGCTAAATGGATCGGTTACTACCGATTTGTCTTTACCCCGAAGTAAAAAACAAGAATGACCGAGATATTTGATTTTCATCGTTACTCCGCAATTGAAAAATATAAAGATATAAGAGTTAAAGTGGAAAATAAAATTAAAAAAAGTAAAAATAAAAATTTGAAAAACAGAAAGCGTAAAAACCAGACGCTATCAAGACGCGCTTTACGCGCGTCGTCAATCGAATTGTACTACAAAAAAACCGAAATGTAAAGGAAGATACTCTCAAAACGAATAATATTTTATTATTTTCGCTTGTTTTACGCCCGAAAACGATATTTTTCGGCAATAGCCATCGCTATCTTTATCCCGTCGACGGCTGCGCTCATAATACCGCCCGCATAACCGCACCCTTCTCCGCAAGGATAGAGATTAGGTACGGAAACGGAAGTAAAATCCTTATCTCTCGTAATTCTGATCGGGGAAGACGATCTCGTTTCCGCGCCCGTAAGCAGGGCGTCCCCGTCGGCAAAACCTTTTAATTTAGTATTCATATCAAGAATACCCGTTTTGAGACAGTCGTTCACTATTTTAGGAAATATCCCGTTGAGATCGGCCGTAGTAACGCGACCGTAAGTCGGCTTTACCGAGCCAAAACTCGCGCTTGCTTCGCCGTTAAAATAGTCGCCGAGCCGCTGAACGGGCGCAGAATAATCTTTGCCGCCGAGTTCAAACGCTTTTCGTTCGATTTTCCGCTGTAATTCAACGCCGCCTAAAACTCCGTCGTAAAAATCGGCGGGGGTTATTTCGCAAAGTACGGCGGAATTGCTGTTTTCGCCGTAGCGCGCGTATAAACTCATTCCGTTCGTAACCACGCCGCCCGCTTCGCTCGCCGCGGGAACGACCACGCCGCCGGGGCACATACAAAAAGTGAAAACTCCGCGTTCGGATTTATGGCTTGCAAGCCGATAATCCGCCGCAGGCAATAGTTTCGCGAATTTTTTACCGTATTGCGCTTCGTCTATAAATTCTCTTTTATGTTCGATTCTAAGCCCCATGGCAAACGGTTTTCGTTCCATCGCGACGCCTTCGTTAAAAAGTTCGGAAAAAGTATCGCGCGCGCTGTGCCCTATCGCAAGCACGACGTCGTCGGCTTCTATATCCGCTCCGTTTACCCTTGCGGCTGCTATCTTTCCCGAGCGATAAACGAATTTCTCCAACTTGCTGTTAAAAAGTACTTTACCGCCGAGTTTTTCGATTTCGAGACGAATATTTTTAACCGTTGCAGGTAATTTATCGCTGCCGATATGCGGCTTTGACTCGTATCTGATTTCTTCGGGCGCGCCGTGAGCGACGAATTCTTCCAGCACGGTTTTTATCAACGGATTAGAAACGCCCGTATTCAGTTTTCCGTCCGAAAAAGTTCCCGCGCCGCCTTCGCCGAATTGCACGTTGCTTTCCGAATCCAATATACCGGATTTTGAAAAGAGTTCGACGGACTTCGCGCGTTCTTCAACGCTTTTACCGCGCTCGATAACTATCGGCTTGAACCCGGCGCGCGCAAGAAACAGAGCGCAAAACATTCCCGCAGGTCCGAAACCAACGATAATAACGCGTTTTTTCGTATCGCAAAGGGGAAACGAAATCGCTTCTTTAACAGGCTCGTCATAGCCGATTTCCGCGCTATAAACGAACTTTACGTCGTTTTTATCACGCGCGTCGACAGACTTTTTAAGTACCTTGAAATATTTTACGCGAGATAATTTCATTCCCGCTTTTTTACAGACGAGTTTAATCAGTTCGCCTTCGGGCGCGCCTACGGGCAAAGATACGTTATCGATTTTCATTTTTTAAGCAAATCCTCCGAAGCCGCCATTGCGCTCGAATACGCCCATTGCAGATTAAATCCGCCACAATCTCCGTCCACGTCAAGCGTTTCGCCCACGACGTATAAGCCGTCGACGAGTTTACTCTCCATAGTGCTTTCGTTCACTTCCGAAAATTTTACGCCGCCGCGCGTAACCTGCGCACCGTCAAAGCCTAGCGTACCGAGCACTCTTACCGGAAAGTTTTTAAGTTTTTCGGCAAGACGCGCCGCGAGCGCGTACGGCGACTTTCCTTTGTCTGTCAAAGCGTAAACCGCCCTTGCAAGACTGCCGTGCACTATTCCGCTAAGCAACTTTTCTCCGTCGGCGTACGGTAAAGTCTCGATTTTTCCGATTAAAATCTCTTCGAGTCGTTTTTGAGTGTATTCGGGCAAAAACGATAAAGCGAGCGTCACGTCATTATTTCCGACGACGTAAGGCGAGACCGAAAATATCGCGTTGCCGCTTAACCCGTAATCGGTAAACAAAACGTCGCCCCGAGCGCTTGCCGTTTTTTTATCCCCGACGAAAACCGTAACGTCCGCTTCCGTTTTAACGCCCTTTAATCCCTTGATAGCCGATTTATCGGTAATAAGTTGCACTATCGACGGATAAGTTGCGGTTACGGTATGCCCTAACGATTTTGCAAGAACATATCCCGAACCGTCGCTTCCGTATTGCGCGCCCGACTTTCCGCCGCAGGCGATTATCGCTTTACGCGCCGTAACCGTCCTTCCGTCGCCCGATTGCGCGATAAAAAGACCGTCATCGTCCTTTTTTAAGCCGACGCAGTTAAATTCGTAAAACACGCTTGCATTTTCATACAGAAGTTTATCTTTCAGCGATTCCGCGACGGAAGACGCCTGCCGAGACGACGGATACGCCTTATCGCCTTCGTAGCAAACGGGTACGCCGACGGATAAAAACCATTCCGCCAAGGATCGATTATCAAAGCGGCTTAACGCGTTTTCCACGTTCGCGCCGCAAACCGAATGATACCTGTCCACCGAAACGCGCGCGTTGGTAATGTTGCACCGCCCGTTGCCCGTAGCGGAAACCTTTTTGCACAGTCTCGGATTACGTTCGAGAAGAGCGACCGCATCGCCGTACCGCTCGGCAAGATTACACGCCGCCACCGCGCCGGAAAATCCGCCACCGACTATTAAAACTTCATAAATTCGATTCATAGTTTTATCCATACGTTCGTATATATAATATCACAATTATCCGAAAAAGAAAATAAAATCGTCTATGGTCTGCCACTTTTAATATATTTTAGTTGACAGTAACGCATTTTTACACTAAAATATACTCATTCCTTAAATTGAACGGGAGAATAAATGTTTAACTTACTTGCTCAAAAAAGCAATTCCTATATCGCCGACGCAATATACGGTTATTTCGCTAAAACGCTCGGCTCGTGGCAATCGGTAGTACAGATCGCCGTCGTGTTCGCGTTCGCGATACTTTTAGTTTTTTTTCTCGCGGCGGCTATATTCAACCCTAAAACTCTGCGTAAGCGTAAAGAAAAAAAAATTCACGTTCTGCACGCAAAAATCGTTAAACTCAATTCCGAAATCGCCGAACTGAAAGACGAATGCGATAAAATAGACGAAGACACCGTTAAAGCAAAAAACGACGCCGAAAAAAAAATAGCGACGTTACGCTTGTGCGATAAAAATTTATCCGCGTCCGCGCTCGAAAGCGGTAAGGATTTCAAAAACACGGAAACGGAATCGGAAAAACGCGCAGACGTTCTCGGAAAAATGATTTACGACGTAAATCGCGATCTTGAAATTTACAACCGCGAGAGCGACGCAAAAAAAACCGCTTTGACCGCAAAACGCAAAGCAAAAGAAAACGAACTCAACTCCCTGCTCGACAAAAGCAAAACGCGCCGCAAAGGTCTTGAAAAAAAATCGGCAAAAAAAGGCTCGTATCCAGAACTCGACCGCAGACGCAAACTTCAGGAAAGCGAGATTCGCGCGCTCGAAGAATTAAGGGTTGCGAAAGAAGAGTACGAACTTGCTTGCGAACGCAGAGCGCAAGCCGAAAAAAACCGCGTAACCGCGCTTGAAAACGCAAAAGCGGAAATCGAAGAAAAACGAAAACTCGACAAACTTATAAAGCAGACCGAAAAATCCGACGAACAACAAATTCCCACGCCGAACGAACCCGTCGCCGAACAGGATAGAACCGAAGTCCAACTTATCATTTCCGACCCGAACGGCAACGGAGAAGCGATTATAACGGAAAGCCCCGCCCCGATCGAGCCGCAATCAGAACCCGTTGAAGAAAAGGTTGAAACCGAAACGAAAAGCGACGACAATATCGACGATTTCGTGCAGTTGACTTTTGACGACGATTTTCACGAAGAAGTCGTATTTACACAAGTGGATGCCGACGACGGAACGATTATTTCTCAGGAAGAAGTAACGCCGGCCGCCCCCGTAACCGACGAAATTACAGCCACGAACACCGAAACGACAAATTTAACTTCGACAGAAAACGCATATCTTGAAGGCTTTTCGCCGGAAGAACCTAACTCGTTATGGAAAATTGTTAAATCGGACGATCAATTCGTCGCATATCTTATCGCTAACGGCAGAAAAATCGCAAGAACGGATAAACAACCGACCGTCCCGCTCGTTAAGGCAGACGTCGTAATAGTTAAGAAATACCTTAAAAAGCGACGCGCGGAATACGTTGACACCGAGAACGCTCATTATTTTATCGTAAACAACAAGAAGGGAAAACCTATTTTGTACGGCGAACGGCGCGGAGACGAAGAGTCTTCCAGACGCGATGCCGAAACCGCTTTCGATTTGGTAAAAAGCGATATTAAAGTAATAATTTAACGCGATAAACGCGCAACGTCCCGACGGCTTGATTGCCGTCGGGACGTTCTTTTACGGTTAATGAACTCGCATTTATTATTATAACGGTTTATATCCCACAAACCGCCCGTCTTATTTTTCGTAGACGGAAGGTTTCAACACTCCTATAAAAGGAATATTTCTGTATAAGCCCGCGTAATCGAGCCCGTATCCGACTACGAATTCGTTACCGACTTCAAAGCCCGTATAATCAACGTGTACGTCGGTTTCCCTTCTCGACGGTTTATCGAGCAGAGCGCATATTTTTATCGACGCGGGATTACGCGCTTCGAGCAAATGTTTAAGATACTTCATAGTATAACCGCTATCTACTATATCTTCGACGATAACGACGTCTTTACCTTCGATTTTGTTATCGAGATCTTTAATCATCTTTACTTCGCCCGACGATTTAACGCCGTTTCCGTAACTCGATATAGACATAAAATCGATTGAAAGCGGTAATCTCATTTCACGAATTAAATCGGTAAAAAACATTACGCTGCCTTTAAGAATAGCCACCATAAGCGGCTTCTTGCCCGCATAATCTTCGTCAAGGCGTTTAGCAAGGTCTTTAATTCTCTCTGCAAGTTGTTCTTTTGAGAACAGTACTTTTTCCAAAATCTCTTCGTACATTTTTATCTCCTATAAATACACGCCGCCGCGCGCGACGATTTTTCATCGAGTTTAATATTGTCGGATATTTCGACTCCGCAAACGAGATACACTTCGCTGCCCACGCAGACGAGCGGTATAGAGTCTCGTTTACGAATCGGGATTTTTTTATCCGTAAAATAATCGTTAAGACTTTTTTTTGCTCCCCCGAACTTCCTGAACGCGTCGCCTGCCCTTCTGCATCTGACAACCGCGCCTTTCGGAATTTTGTCCGCATCGAACACGAGTACGGTAGGAAAATCGTCAAGTAAAGTTTTCGCCGATTGCGGGGCTGTAACGCTAAATTCAAGATCGCCGACGAAATCGGAAAACTTACCCATTCCGAACGGAGTTTCACAAACGATTTTTTCGGTTTCGGGTAAATATATGGTTACGTCGTCGTATTCACGGACGGCTTTTATCCCTTTCGGTAAATCGGCTTCCGCTCCGTTTTCAAGCGTTTTCAGCGAACTGACGGCGTCAACGTGAACTTTCGAATAATCTTTGCCCGCGCCGAGTTGTTTCATAGCGAATATTACCGCCCTTGAAAACAAACACTCAGGCGTTTCGATCGGAATTACGTACGCGCCGCCGTCACGAGAAATCGACTTTTTTGCAATCTCGTCCAAAAAAGCGTTTTCGCTTGCGGAAATTTCGGCAAATCTGCCTATCGCCTTTTCGGCTTCGGGAAATTTTGCAAGAATAATCGGCAAAATTTCGTTTCTTATATAATTGCGCGTGTATACGCTTTCAAAATTCGTCTCGTCGTCAACAAACGGTAAATCGTTATCTTTGACGTACTTTTCAATCTCCGACTTAGGAGTATGCGCGAAAGGACGAATTATCTTCCCGTCCGCAGTCGACTTCGCAATACCGGTAACGCCGGAAACGGACGCGCCCCTAAACAGGTTGAACAATAAAGTTTCAACGCTGTCTGATAAATGGTGCGCGGTGGCAACCTTGGTACAAAAACCGCTGTCGATAGCCGAATAAAAACAATCGTACCGCAGAATACGCGCGCCTTCTTCAAGCGAGTATCCGTTATCGGCGGAAAATTTTATACAGTCTACCGAAAAGGTCTTTAATTCCACCCGTAATTTTGAGCATAAATCCGCCACGAATGCGCTGTCGCGCAGAGACGTTTCCCCGCGTATACCGTGCTCGACGTTTATTGCCTTAACGGTCACCCCCGCTTGTTCGGCATAAGCCGATAAGGCGTACAATAAAGCGACGGAGTCTTTACCCCCCGATAACGCAACCGCTATCACGTCACCGTTGTTTATCAGTTTATTATCTAACATACCGCCTGTAAATTGTAACATAAACGACTAATTTTAACAAGGAAAGAGCGGGAAAATAAAAAAATATTTTTTTTGAAAATATCGATAAATTTAGTTGACAAATGATTTCCAATAGTGTAATATGAGTAAGCATTCAGCGACGCGGAGTGGAGCAGCTTGGTAGCTCGTCGGGCTCATAACCCGAAGGTCGTGAGGTTCAAATCCCACCTCCGCAACCATTGTTTTATTTCGGGCGGACGACCGCCCGCCCGAGACGAAGCATTTGTGGCGGCGTAGCTTAGTTGGTTATAGCGGCCGGTTCATACCCGGCAGGTCGTTGGTTCGAATCTGACCGCCGCTACCAGATAACGATTCGGCGTTGCCGATTTACATACATCAGCCCTTGCGGCTGAGATCATAAGGCCCCTTGGTCAAGCGGTTAAGACATCGCCCTTTCACGGCGGTAACATGGGTTCGAATCCCGTAGGGGTCACCAAACAAGTTAAATGCGAACCCGTTTCCTTTATGAAACGGGTTCGCATTTGTTTTTAAGTTAAAAAAGTAGGCGAAATCAATCAAAATAGGCACTTTCTTCGTTTGAAAGTGCCTATTTTTCGTTTATATATAATTACGATTGATTTTTTGTGTGAAAAATGATAATATATAAACTAAGGAGAGTTGTTATGGAAGATAAAAAATTCGCCGTTTTAATCGATGCTGACAATATTGGTAGCCAATACATTAAAGTTATAATTGATGAAGCCGCAAAAGAAGGAATTATTACCTATAAACGAATTTATGGAGATTGGACAAAGCCAAACCTTTCTTCATGGAAAGAAGTGTTATTAGAATACTCTATAAATCCAATGCAACAGTATGCTTATACTACAGGCAAAAACTCTACTGATTCCGCCATGATAATTGACGCTATGGATATTTTATATACGGGAAACGTTGACGGGTTTTGCATTGTTTCTTCGGATAGCGATTTTACAAAGCTTGCAGCAAGGTTAAAAGAATCCGGAAAGGTTGTAATAGGTATGGGAAAAGAGCAAACCCCGAAGCCATTTGTTTCAGCTTGTACCAAGTTCATGTATATCGATATACTAGCAGGAGATAAAGAAAAGAAAACAGCAGGCAAAACTCAGAAACAAAAAGCTGAAGAATCTACATTAACTAAAGAAACGGAAATCAAGAATTCTATAAGAACTATAATAGATGAAAACTCAGATGCGGATGGATGGGTTTTAGCAAGTACGGTTGGTACGCTTATGCAAAACAAATACCCTGATTTCGATTGTAGAAACTATGGTTGCAAAAAAATGATTGATTTATTAAAAAAGTTTGGATTTGAAACTAAAGTATTACAAGATAAAACTACATATTTTGTAAAATAAAAAAGCGGTGAGGAAATTAATCCCCACCACTTTTTACCGCCTTTTGCGGTCTAAAACTTCATATACAATGCTCCTATGATTACAACGGAGCAATATTTTTTTGATTTTTAATATTAAGTTGTCGTTGTTTTTGCCATTCGGCATAATCTTTTTTACCCTTTTCAGAATTACAGTATCCGTTCTTGTAAATCAAGAACGGGCGCGCGTTTATATTTTATGTTATTTTAGCGAATTGTCGTTGCCCGATATGCCAGACAAAAATAAAACCAACCTTAATAGCCGTATCGTTTTTTATTTGCGGCAAAAAACACGACGGAGACTATTAACGCGCAGATTTCGGTTGCCGACGACGTCCACCATATTCCTTCGACGCCGAAAATAGCAGGTACGAGAATAATAAACCCGATTTGAAATACCAACGACCGCGCAAAAGACAAAATCGCCGATATAAGCCCGTTATTAAGAGCGGTAAAAAAGCCCGACGCGTAAATCGTTATGCCAGAGAATAAGTAAGCGAAAGAATATCTTCTGAAAGCGTAAACCGTTAATCTGAATAACTCGTCATCGTTCCCGACGAATAATTTTGATAACGGAACTGCAAGCGCTTGCGCTAACGCGGCAAGACAAATACCCGCAACCGACATAGAAATGACGCTTTTTCTGAACAGACTCTTTAATTCCGCTTTATTAGCCGCGCCGTAATGGTAACTGACTATAGGCGCGCTGCCGATAGAAAAGCCTATTTCAATCGCCAAAAACACAAGTTGAACGTACATTACCACACCGTAAGCAGAAACTCCGTTTTCGCCGATATATTTCATCAGTTGTAAATTATATAAAATTCCGACGATGGAAGACGCAACGGTGGTAAGAAGTTCGGAAGAGCCGTTGGCGCACGCCTGCAATATCGGCTTGACTTCAAATTTTGTTTTCGTCAATTTAAGAGAACTGTCGTTTCTTCTTAAAAAGTAAACGAACGGAATCGCTCCGCCGATAATTTGCCCTAACCCCGTCGCCACGCCCGCGCCTACAAGCCCGAATTTGAACACGACAATGAATAAATAGTCGAAAACGGCGTTGGTTACCCCCGCAATTACGGTAACGTATAACCCGATTTTAGGCTTCCCTGCCGCGGCAAGAAAACTTTGGAATACGTTTTGCAGCATAAAAAACGAAATAAAGGCAATAACCGTCCTGCCGTAAATGACGCAATAGTCTATCATGGCGTCATCCGCGCCCAAAAGTCGCGAAATAGGACGAGTAAACGTTATTCCGAGAACGGTAAGAACAATGCCGAGAGCAATGGTAAAAACGACCAGGAGACTGAAATGGCGGTTTGCTTTTTCGCCGTCGCCCTCGCCTAACGTTTTCGCAACGAGCGCTGTTCCGCCCGTACCGATCATAAAACCCGTTCCGCCGATTATCATAATAAACGGCCATATGATATTTATCGCGGCAAACGGAGTATACCCTATAAAATTGGATATAAACAGCCCGTCTATGACGCTGTAAATCGACGTACAAATCATCATTATTACGGACGGTAATACGAATTTATATAATCGACCGTAAGTAAAATGGTCGGATATTTTTATAATTTCTTTGCGAGCCATAACGATTTATTATAACGGAATATTAAATATTGTCAATCAAATATCTGCGTGTATGTCTTATTTTATAAGCCTTAACAAGAAAATTCGCCGCAACAAAATTTACTCTTTGCCAAATCAGACAAAAGATCAGAACTATGCGCGCCCGCCGCATAGTTCTGATTTTAGATAAATATACGCATATATAATAGCAATTGTAATAAACAAAAAATAACGCAAATCAAGCCCTATCGGTTCAACTTACGTTATTTGTGGTGCGGTCGACAGGACTTGAACCTGCACGAGAAAGCCTCATAAGATCCTTAGTCTTATGCGTCTGCCAATTCCGCCACGACCGCAATTACGCAACCCGAACGCCGACGAACTTCGCCAACACCCAGACTGCTCGACTATAATATCAAATTACTTTTTGTTTGTCAAATGATTTTATTGTGTTTTTCTAAAAATTCGACTTAATTTTTAGTTTTTTACAACCTTATCTCCGAATCCGAAAGCGCGACGGCGGCAGGTCGATGCGATATGAACACTATCGTTCTTCCGCTTAAATCTTTCAGATTTTTAATAAGCCTGTATTCGGTTTTTTCATCCAACGCCGACGTGGCTTCGTCTAAAAGCAAAACCGGCCTTTTTGAAAGCACCGCCCTTGCAACGGCGATTCTCTGAACCTGCCCCTCGGAAAGCCCTGCACCGCGTTCGCCGAGCGGAGTATTTAACCCGTCTTTCAATTCGAATACAAACTCTGCGCAAGCAACGTTCAAGGCTTCTTTATAATCGTCGTCATCGACGGTATCGGGCGCGAACAAAGCAAGATTTTCTCTTATCGTACCCGAAAACAAATAGTTGCCTTGCGGAACGTAACCGAAAAGTTTTCTGTCTCCGACTTCGATTTCGTGTTTTCCGCGAAAATCAACGATTTCCACCGTTCCGCTTAGCGGTTTATATAATGCAAGCATAAGTTTAAGCAACGTGCTCTTCCCTACGCCGGAACGCCCCGTTATACAGGTTAATTCGCCTTTTTTAATCTCTCCACTTACTCCGTTAAGTATTTTCGCGTCTCCGTAGCCGAACGTCAAATCGTCGATAACGATTTTGTCAAAATTATCGCAGATAACCGCGCTATCGGTAACGTTTTCAACGGGAAACGTCTCTATTTCGTAAAGCCTTTCCGCGCTTGCCGACCTTGCGTAAACGACGGGCATAACCGATGCAAACGACGTCAGCGGGCGTTGTAATTGTTCCATCAACAAAACGACTGACAATATCGCGCCGTATTCCATACGCCCTTTTACTACGCCGAACGTACACCATATTACCGCAAAAACAAGCCCCATATTGCTTACTAACGAGTACAAAACGTTTACCGCCGAGTACGTTTTTGCTCTTGCGATACGCTTGCCCGAATATGCGGAAAATATTTTGCGGGATTTTTCAGAAACTCTGCTTTCCGCGCCGTAGGACTTTATCGTATTTATCGACGCGATGCTTTCCTGCGTAAACGATCTGCCTTCTCCGTCCAACGCCATTATCTGTTTTTGATAGGCTTTAAGTTTGGCTTTGAAAATCACGCTTAAACCGAAAATCAACGCTCCGCCGACGATGAGAATCAGAGTAAAGGCAACGTCGGTAGTCATTAAGGCAATCAGACAACCCGCAAATTGCGCAACCAACCCTGCCGTAACCGGAACGATCGCCATAGTGTCGGCTGCGACTTCCCGACTGTCCGCTATAATTCTGTTCGAAAGTTCGCCGCTATGATACGACGAAACTTTATCTACACTGCTTGAAAGAGTTTTGAAAAACGCTTTATCCGACAATTCAACCGCCATTTTTACTCTGTATTTTTCGGATAAATACGAATTAAGCGTTCGCGCCACGATACGCAAAAGCAATATCGCCACTAACGCGCACGCCAAAATTATTATTAAGGTTTTTTCGCCCGCGCTTGCGCCGTTAACTAAAAATTGCGTAACGTACGCGAAAGCGACCGAAAAAAGCGACGCAAGAACAGACGTAACGGTAAGAATAGCGATTCTTCCGCGATACTGCTTTATTTTATCGCTGAGCCACTTTTTACTTTCGGTTATCCCGGTTTCGTGTTTTTTCATTTTCTGCCGATTATTTTTTTAATTATACGTTTTACGAAAGAACGCGCTTTATAGGCGCGCTTTCTCGCCGGATAAGTTTTAATACGCTTATTGACGTATCTCTGATATTTTTTACCGTTAAGGTCTACTTCTTTTTCGCCCCTGAAAAAACCCGTAAGCACGCCTATGACGGCGTCTTCGGGAACGTATTCGTCCGCATAACAATTGTCGCCGCGTATAACGTAATCGCTTTCGCGCACGGTAAGAACTCTATGCAAAACGTAAGCGTTTCCGCGTGTATAAAGCGCGACGTCGTAAGGCTTTAATCTTTCGGTTTTTTTATCGACGACGATTACGTCTTTACCGCTTCTTATCATAGGGCGCATACTCACGCCGACAGTCGTACCCACGAACTTGCCTTCCTTTTCAAGTATGCCTTTAATATCCGTATTAGAATTAAACTGAATCATAAATCGGTAACCATCGCTTTGAACGAAGTCTCGAACGCCTCGCGCGAAATATCGCAATCGAGTACGAATGCCGGCACGGTTTTAACGAGTATATCAAGCAATTCAAGCGTTCTCGCCGCGCCGTTTTCGGTGGACGGTATCAAAGTCTGAGTAAATAATGATTCGGCAAAATCGCCTTCCGATATTCTTGCGATTGCGTTCGATTTCGATTGACGGATAAAACACGCCGCCTTTAATTCGGCTTTACCTGCGTAGCCGAAATTCTCCTTCCCCTGCCACGGCGTGCCGTAAACGTAAAATTTACCGTTTTCATATCCGACGATGGGCTTATCTCCGTTAAGAATTTTTGCCGTAGGTAAATTTTCAAGCCACAATTTAGAATGAGTGGATTTTCCGGCGCCGCTCCTGCCCAAAAACGCATAAGCGGCATCGCCGTATTCAACGACGGAAGAATGTAACAAAAACCTGTCGAATTGCGGCGCGAGATTACAGATTTTTCTGTAAATGCAAAGATTTTCAATATACCCGTCGGAAAACCCTTCCGAGCCGCTTTTTTCGCTGTAAAACTCGTCATCGGTAACCGTTATCGACATATCGGGCTTTGCCGTCTGGTCTTCAGCCAGATATTTTTCGCAAAAGCGAGCGGTGTATCCCAACCTGTTATTTATCAGAACCTTCAATCCGGCAATATCGTAAAGCATAAAGCCCTCCCGATTGAATATTACCATATTTTACTTAAAAACGCAACCTAAAACGCCGCCACCGCTATTATTTCGTTGAAAAATAGATTGAAAAATGTTATAATGGAATTATGAAATACGAATTGATGTTAAGAATACTGTTTTACTTACTCGCGCGCGGAAAAACTTCCGCGTCTAAACTCGCTTCGAGATTCGAAATATCTACGCGCAGCGTTATCCGTTATATCAACGAAATCAGTCTTGCAGGAATACCCGTCACGTCGGATTACGGTCGCAACGGCGGTTATTATATTGCCGACTCGTATAAGTTGACCGACGGTTTTATGACCAAAGCCGAATTCGATGCTCTGATTGCCGCGGCGGAAGCGTTCAACGGTCCGGTCGGAGAAAAGCATCTTACTTCGGCTATCGAAAAACTGCAATCTCTTCATCGCCCGAATTCCGCCGGCGGAGAACTTAAAGCGGGAAACTTCCTGATCGATTTTTCGACTTGGGGCGGTCAGAACGACGCCAACTCGATAATATCCGTCATAGAAACCGCCATCGAAAAACTTATAACCGTAAACATAACTTACGTCGATAGAAACTCAAACCGCACGGAACGCGAAATCGAACCGCACGTTATCGTATTAAAACAGGGCGTCTGGTACGTTTACGCTTATTGCCGCGTCCGCAATGAATTCAGAATTTTCAAATTGTCGAGAATTTTATACGCTTCGCAAACGGACAATAAATTCGTAAAACGCCAAGTCGATATAGGCGCGCTTACATATGAAAACTGGCTTGAATCTTCAAACGCGGAATACGTCGATCTGATGATCGAATCCGACGCTTTAAGCGACGTGGAAGAATGGCTCGGCGTTAAAAACGTGTATCGAAAAGCCGACGGAAATTTTTACGCGTCGTGTAAACTGCCCGTAGACGACTGGCTCGTCTCCAAACTTACAAGTTATGGCAACAAAGTAAAAATTCTCTCGCCCGAATCGCTGATATGGGCTGTAAAAGGTCGCGCGACGGACGTACTTGAATTATATGCCGAATATAGATAAACAACGCCGATAAGGTGGGGATTTTAGAACGTGGTGGTAAAAAATTATGGACATATTTGATAAAGAAAGTAAATTAACCGAAAATATGTTTGACGGTTCATTTAATAAAAAAAAGAAATATTGCAGCAAAGATTATTGGGATAATCGCATTTATAAAGAAAAAAACTATTTGAAGGCGGAGAAAGATATTGTAAATATTTTAAGCAAAAAACAAAAATATAATGTGTACGATGTATGTCAATATTTTGCTGAAAAGTATTATGCTGTACAAATTCCTGTTAAATATGATATACCATATCGTGATACTAGTAATTTTCAATTTGGTTTGTTTAGTAGTGATAAATTTATTAATTCATCTACAAAAATTTATGACACCGAATTTAATTGCACTGATGACAAAATGGAAGATGGCGAAGAATCTATTCTTTTAATGGTTGATTTGTATAATAATAAAACGTTGCACGATAAATATCCGGCAATTAAGCAAATTTATAATGAAATAATAAAATTCAAAAGGCAGCAAGAACAAAAAGGCAATTCGTCATATTATCAATTTAATACACTTATATCTATAACGAGTTATGACAGATTTACGATTAACTCTATGAACGTTATCGAAGGCGTATCGCCAATCGAAGATATAAATTATGAAATATGGTTTTTTTATAACCATTCATAAAATAGATGGCGTAAAATTAACCGCTACACCGAAAAAGAACTTTTCGGGACTGCGCAAAAACTTTACCAACTCTTAAATGCGCTGTTCGAATATGCCGTTTCGGACGAAAATTACAAATCACAGCCCTATGATTTTCTTATATTTTGCAATATAAAAACCCAACTTAAACCCAACTTTACGAATTTTACGCAATGAAAAAGCGGCTTAAATAGCAAAATTTAGTAAAATCCGCCATTAAAACCGCTGTAAAATGGTGCGGATAACAGGAATCGAACCTGCACGGGGTTTCCAAAGGATCCTAAATCCTTCGCGTCTGCCAGTTCCGCCATATCCGCAAATTCGCCGAGTGAAAACACTCGGCGTTTTTATATCGTTATATAATCGTCAATTATTATTTAATTACGCCCTTTTTCAAAATTATGTTGGCGTATATTGCCTGTTCGCCCGTTGCGATTACCGCGTAAGCGTTTTTGGCGCGTTCGTAAAACGCGTATCGTTCGATTTCGCATTTTCTCACGTTTTTATCGCGCTTATTCGCAACCTTGTCGTATTTTGCCCAAATTTCCGGGGTGGGATCGCCGTTAGTCGTTTGCATAAGCATAAAATTCTGCTCCGAATAAGTATCGAGCGGAATGAGCGACAATACGGCGTCAAGCATCTCAACGCCGCCTATTCCGTCCGCCCTTACTACTCTTTTACCGCAAGTTCCGCTTGGAAAATTTCCGTCGGCAATAACTATTTCGTCGCCGTGCCCCATTTCGCATAAAATTTTAAGAAGTTCCGGACTTGCGACTTTTGCAACACCTTTTAACATATCTATACCCGCCTTTTGCCGAATAAGTCGGCTTTTTTCAACGATATTATACACTAAAAGATAATCAAACGCAACTTAAAATCGAAATCGGTTTATGAAATTTTCAAAAACTTTTTCGACTAAAGCCGTATCCTTATCTTTTACCGCAAAATAAAACCCGTTTTTGCCCCTTAAACTAAAAATGAAATCGACCGTTTCGCAAACCGTTCGTGCTATATCGTCGCACAATTCTCCGCCGGTCAGAAAGAAAACGGTAACGCCGTTATCGATAAACGTGACTCTATCGCTAAAATCGTTATACGAACGGCAAGAATCGTCGTATAAAGCGTTTACGCCGTCGGAATTTTGCGACGAGAAAAGCAATCCGTCAAGCGGATAATCTTTTCCTTTTTTAATTTTAACGAAAGCACACCCGCGTTTGCTTGCCGCAACGAAACCGCTATTTAATTTTTCATCTGAAACGATCGTACAATTCCGCGTCGGCGCAAAAGTGTTTTTAATCACGACGGGGATTTTTTTATCGATAAGCGGTAATACGGCGTCCGGGTGCAAAACACTTGCTCCGAATTCGCCAAGCCGTCTGATTTGTTCGTACGACAATCGCTTAACGGGCGCGTTTTGCGAAATAACGCTCGGGTTATAAGCGTAAACCCCGTCTACGTCGGTAAAATCAACGAAGCAATCGGCGTTAATCGCCCTTGCCGCCACCGCGCCGCTCACGTCTCCGCCACCACGCGATAAAGTAATCACTCTGCCGTCTTCAGTCGCGCCGTAAAACCCGCCGCACACGAACACGCCGCGTTTCTTATATTCGTTTCTGATTTTATAATACGTTACGTCTGCGTTAAGCGTAAAATCATCGTTGAAAGTATATATATCGGCCGCGTCAACGAAAGGAAGGTGTAAAAACCTTGAAAAGATCAGCGAATATAAATATTCTCCGCGAGATAAAAGAAAATCGGGGGTTATCGCCTTTAAGGCGTAATCCTCGATCTTCATTAGTTCCGATTCAACGTCGACGTTAAGTTTCAGCGCGGCTTTTAATTTTCTTACCCGTTGAAAAAACGGAGCGAGACTTTTCGCAGGGCTTTCGCCGCAACGTAAATTTTTCCACGCTTCTATAAGCATATCTGTCGCTTTTGAGTATTCGTCGGTTTTTCCGCCGGCAGAAACGACGATAATTTTTACGTCTTTTTCTATGCGTATCGCGTCGGCGACTTTTATCAGCGACTTTTCGTCAGCCATAGAAGTTCCGCCGAATTTTGCAACCTTAATCAAGCCTTGATGACGGCGAACACGAATATTGCGAGCGCAAGCGCGACGACTGCGCATATTACCGCGCGAACAACTTTCGTACCCGTAGTTTCCTTCCTTTCGTTTTTCATAAAAATCTCCTTTATTTATGGGGCAAAAAGTCTTGCCAGTAATATTCTTTCAGAGTTTGACGAAGCATTTCGGAATCGGCGTATCTCTTAATCTTTCCGCCTTGCGCAATCGATATTATACCCGTTTCTTCCGATACGATTAAGGCGGTAACGTTAATCGTTTCCGTTATGCCTATACCCGCCCTGTGACGAGTGCCGAGTTCTTTGGGAATATTAGATTCCTGCGACAGGGGAAGAAAGCAACCCGAAGCGAGAATTTTAGTGCCGTTGATTATCATCGCGCCGTCGTGCAAAGGCGTTTTCGGGAAAAAGATACTTTCGATAAGCGCGGCGGATATATCGGAATCAACCACGACGCCGCTTTCAATAATGGCGCGCGGCAAGTTACCGTTTGCAAGTATTATTATAGCCCCCACGTCGTTTTTAGACATATCCTGCAACGCTTTGATTATTTCGTCTATACACGCGTCGGCCGTATTTTGTTTGGGCGAACCCTTTTCGACGTGTCTGATTTCGCCGCTCTTTTTTGAAAAAGTTTCCCATATGTCGCGTTTGATTTCAGTTGCGAACAAAGAAGTTTCGGCAACTATAAACAGCGCGGGTACGAGTAAATACGCATACCTTTCAACCTGATCGTTTTTATCGATTTTGGCAAAGATAAAACCGGTAATAAGAATAAACGCGATAAAGACGAAAATAAGCCATTTCGCGTTATTCCTGTACAATAAATTTATTGAAAAAAAGAATAAGGCAAAAAGAGCGATTATCGTCAATACCGAAGCCGCCGGCGTAGAACTGAACGCCGCGCCGAAATTATCGAACACTTTTTTCAAATCCATTTGTGTCTCCTTATATAATACGCAAGGTCAACCCGTTTTGTACTAAATTTATATTTTAGGTATACGCTATCCATTGATACGCAACCACTAGCCGAGCGAGATTCGAACCCCATTAAGTTTTAACGGCGCAAAATTTGTAAAATCAGCGTTAAACTCTCTTGTTATACTTAGCCGAGTAAAACTTCAAAAACCGCGTTCCACATTGCGGAAGATTGCTCGATTTTACCGGTTTTGAAAGACTCGTCAAGCGCGCTTAATCCTTCCACTATCTCAAACAATCTCTTCGGCGTAAACGCCTTTGTCTGTTTGCGGGACATTTTCACGGCGAATTCTTTTACGCCGAGCGCGTCGGCAATATCCGCATCGGACAACTGCGACGTCTGAACGTAAAGCAGTCTTCTGAAATAGTAATAAAGCGATACGAAAAGTTTCTGTTTATCCTGCGAAGCGTCGAGCGTATCGTTAAAAGCGGTATACGCTTTATCGTAGTTTTTTTCGGCGATAAACCCGACTATTTCAAAAAGCGTAAAATCGGTTTCTTTCGCGCAAATATCCCGCACGTCGTCGACGGTTATCGAGCCGCAACCGTGTCGATACGCTATCAGTTTGGCAGTCTCTCCGTTTATGCGCGTCATATCGGACTCGCAAAATTCGGCAAGCGCGGAAACGGCGTTTTCGTCAATAGTCAAATTCTCTTTTGCGGTTGCGTTTTTAACCCAAGCCTTTATAAGCGCGTAATCGCCCTTGGAACAATCAACGTAAGTAACGTTCGACTGTTTTTTCAACTGTTCACTCGGAAGAACGTTACAAATTACGAGAACCGTACTATCGCAAGGGTTTTCAAAATAAGAACGCATTAAATTCAATTCCGATGCGGACGGATAAAATTCTTTTAATAAAACAACCCTTTTATCGCTCATAAACGGATAACAAAAGAGCGCGGAATTGAATTTATCGTAGTCTTCTTTTACTATCGAACTCTCGAAACGCGTTAAGTTTACGTCCGGCATACTTACGCATTTTTCGATAATTAACCTTGCCGCGTTTTCAACGAAAAAAGCGTCGTCGCCGCACGCAAGATATATAGGCTCAACCTTTACGGCGAGACTTTTTTTGAGTTCGCGGAATTTCATTTGAGTATATTTTATCATTTACGCCGAAAAAAATCAAGCGTATCCGTCTCTCATTTGCATATTCTTTTATCCGTTACTGCGTATAAAGTTATGCGGTATTGACGGGATTTTTAAGAAAACGCAAGCGCAAAAATAAGACAAACGCCCGAAAAAACGGCTGTTACGCGCTTAACTTTGACGTTCAGATTTACCACGTCAGACGAAAGAAACAACAACAAATAGTAAATTGCCAGAAGCCACGACGGAAAAACCGTAACCGCGGTTTTCGCAGAAGCAAGGAAGTTTGTGAGATAATCTATTCCGGACAAAAATCTGTCGGCAAGATAAAGCGTAATCGACGGCGGAAACACGGTCGACAATAGCACCCCGAAAACGCACAAGTAATACCCGAAAGAAACCGCGGGAACGATCAATAAATTCGACACTACCGATATGACGGGATAACGCCCGAAATAAGAAACGCAAAGCGGAACGGTAGCGGCGGTGGCGGCGAACAGAACGCCTATCGAACCGTTAAGTTTTTCGGATTTGGTATTTATCGCAGCCGAAACCGACGGCGCAAGAATTATCAGAGACAGACACAGAATAAACGAAAGCCTGTACCCCGCGCCGAAAAATTCAAACGGATTATTCAGCAGTACGACCATACTTGCCACCGAAACGGCAGATAATCTGTCGCGATTTTCGTATGCGGAATCGATAACGAGATAAACCGAACAAATAATAGCCGCGCGAAGCGAAGACGCCGAAAACCCGCACGCCATAGAATAAGTTACTATCAGACAAATTATGATGAAAGACTTCGTCGCCTTGCGGAGCGGAATCGGCATCAGAAGTAATCCGAGCAACGCGCAAAGCAACCCGACGTGCATTCCGGAAACGGCAAATACGTGCGCAACGCCCGCCGCGCGATAAATTTCCGCACCGTCTTTCATTGCAATGGTATCGCCGCATATCAAACCGAGTGCGATTTTACGCGACGTATCGCTCATAAAAGAACATTTATCCGAAATAAATTTACGAAACTTATATTTTACGGTAGTTTTTACGCCTATTTTCGTAACGTCGCCGCGCGCACGCGCAACGTTAGACACCCCGCTGCTAAGCGAGTACGAGTATTTACCGTTCTTAACCGACTCCGCCTTTTCTACGGACGCGTCAAATTCCACGGCGTCGCATGCATAAAATTCTTCTGCGACTCCGTACAGAGCGATATTGCCCGCGCTTACCCCGTCGCATTTGCAATCGGTAAGAATATAATAAAATTCCCCGTCTCCGTACGAAACGTAATCTATAACGCCGCTTACTTTATAATCGCCGTCGTCTATCGCTTTATCGTAAACCTTTTCGGCGCGTTTTACCGTGGCTGTGCCGCTCGTAAACGCCAGAACGACGCTAACGATAGCAGTTATAAGAACGATTACTCTATCTTCTTTATCGCATATCAAAATATAAACCGAAAAAGCGACGGCAATCGCAAAAATCGGAATAATTCTCGAAAGCACGCCGAGCGTCGGAGTGAATGCGGCGAAAGCAATTGCGGCTATCTGAGATAGCGCAGCCGCCGCAAAAGGTCTGAAATGTACGAATTGAAATTTCTTCATAAGTATAAACGCCGAAATTCACATTAAATTTCGTACTCTTCGTTCTCTTCGGCAATGCAGCACAATCTGCTTGCCGCGCTTATTTCTTCAATCACGTCTTTCTCGTTGTATTCGGGATTGATATGCGTAATAATCGCCTTAACGCCGTACTTTTCGGCTAACTCGCAACACTTTTTCACACTCATATGCGGCTTTGACTCGCTCCAGTCTTTATCGAGAAATCCGCCGTCTAACAAAGCGAGATCCGCATTTTCCAAAAGCCTTTCGAGATTAACGCTTTCGTTAGAATCTCCGCCGTAAGCAAAAACAGAATTTCCGTCGCAAACGGTAAAACCGAGACAAGGCACGGGATGATTGACCGAATAAAATCTGAAATCGAAAGAACCTATACGGACACGGTCTCCGTCGGAAACTCGGATTATTTCAAACGCACTCATACCCGCGATAGCCAAAGATAGCGGCGAGTCCGAAAAAGGACAATAAATTTTTAACGGTTTAATCGCGTCGTTTTTTGCCGCAAGACGTTGCAGAGCGTAACCGAGTACGCCTACGTCGCTGCAATGGTCGAAGTGAAAATGAGACAGAATCAAAGCGTCGAGACTATCGATATTCTTGTATGCGACGAAACGGGAAAACGCGCCCGCGCCGAACTCGAACGCAACGGTCGTACGCTCGTCGGATATTGCGTACGCGCTCGTCGCGCCGCCGACTTGCGGATACGGACCGTACTTACCTAAGATTTTTAACTTCATAATTATACTCCGATAAATATTTTAATAAAATACGACAAAAATGTCAATATTTCAGAACGTAAATATTTGATTTGGCAAATGAAATATGCTATAATCCCTTTTGCAAAATAACCTGCGGTGTTCGCCACGAAAGTTTTATCGTATCCACAAATCAAAATAAGGGAGCGTGAACGTCTGTTCCGATATGCAAGTCCCGCGGTCGAGCGTTTTGCTGACCACCTGAGTACGGGAAGCAGAAGCGGAAAGCAGCGCACCCACCTGCAATTATGCGGGTTGATTATTCTTTTGAACGGCACTCGCGGGCGATTTTTATTATTCGCCTTGCTCGGATTATAATATTTTTATCTGAAACGCTGCGAAAACGTTTGCAAAATGAGAAATTTTATGATATTATGTAAAGGCTTTTTCAAACGGCCTCATGGTCAAGCGGTTAAGACGTCGCCCTCTCACGGCGAAAACAGCGGTTCGATTCCGCTTGGGGCTACCAAACGAGTTGTTTATCAACGCAAAACCCCCGATATTTCGTATTGAAACGAAATATCGGGGGTTTTAGTTTTTATCGTTTATGCCAGACAAGAATAATACAAACCGTGGTCTGACGGTGTGTTTTTGACTAATACCGTGTTGCGCTTGCGGGTTATACGGACAGTATTAACCCGTTCGCGCGCCTTATCTTAGCCTAAAAACACGCCGTCAGACTTGCTTGCAACAAAAACGCCGATATTTTCGATGATTTGTTGCAAAGGCGAGAACGGTAGTACTGTACGTACATCGTCCGAGAATTTGCAAAAAAGCGCGTAAATAGCGACGTTTTTGCAAGGTTCGTATTATTTTTGTCTGGCATTGCGGCGCGACGGGTTAATCTTTTATCCCGAAATAGCGCGTCGCGTTGCGATAGGAAACGTCTTTGATAAGTTCCCCTACCAACGCTTCGTTCGCAGTAATTTCTCCGTTCTCCATCAACTTGCCTAAATAACTGCAAAGAATTCTGCGGAAATATCTATGACGCGGATAAGAAAGGAACGATCTGCTGTCCGTGAGCATACCCACGAATGCGCCAAGATGCCCCGTAGCGGTCAAATCGTCAAGATGTTTATACATTCCGACCTTATTATCCAAAAACCACCAGGCAGGTCCGTATTGCATTTTACCACGCGCTTCGTCCGACTGGAAACAACCTATTAAAGTCATTATCTCGGCGTTCATTTTGGGGTTAAGGTTAAACACTATCGTCATCGGCAGACAATTTTCGGAATTGAGTTTGTCAAACAATCTCGACGCGTTTTTAATGCTGTTATCTTCCGAAATGCTGTCGTAACCCGTATCCGGACCGAGTTCTTTTAACATAACCGAGTTGTTATTCCGCATCGCGCCGATATGTAATTCGGTACGGATATTTCTGCCTGCGTACAACTTCATAAGGTAATACGTCATATATCCCTTAAAATCGTCGATTTGCGTCTGAGTTAAAACCTTGCCCTGTCTGCGTTCTTCAAACGCCTGTTCGGCAACTCGTCTTTCGGATACGGCGCACACCTTTTCGACGGCGATATCGCTTGCAACCGCTCCGACGGCAATAAACGCGTCAAGCCTGTCGGCTATTGCGGATTCAAAATCTCCGAACGTGTTTATTTTTTTAGTCTTCTCTTCTAAAATCGCAATAAAATCGTTGTATTTTTCGGCTTCGATATTCATCATCTTGTCTGCCCTGAAAGCAGGCGCAACGGTAAATTTATACCCCTTTTCCGCAATGGCGGGAAAAGTAGATAAATCGTCGAAAACTTCGTTTGTGGTAAAAATATGCTTTACGCCCGACTGTTCGATAAGCTTTTGCGGGGTTATATCGTTAAGCGCGATATAATCGTTGCACCAGTTCCAGATAGTGTCGGCGTTTTCTTCGTTTATTTCGAGTTCGCAGTTAAAAAACTCTTTAAGTTCCATTTGCGACCAATGGTATAACGGATTGCCGAACGCGGTTGACAGCGTCTTACAATAAGCGACGAATTTTTCGCGGTTGCTTGCATCGCCCGTGATAAGCCGCTCCGACACTCCGTAATTACGCATAAGCCGCCACTTATAATGGTCGCCGCCAAGCCATATTTCGTAAATATCGTTGAAACGTTTATTTTCAAGTATTTGCTTTTCGGATAAATGACAATGATAATCGAAAATAGGCATATCCTTGGCGTAGGCGTTATACAACCTTACCGCCGTTTTGTTTTCCAACATAAAATCGTCTTTAATGTAACTCATTTTAACTCCTTTACAAAACCTGAATATTTATAAGGCTCGAATTACCGCCCCTGCCTATCGGCGTTCCGCCGGTAATAACGACCTTATCGCCTTTTTTGCAAATTCCGCTCTTTATGGCGCACTCTTTCGCAAAATAGAACAAAATGTCAAGCGACGAATATTCTTCGCTCATCTGCGGAATTACTCCCCACGAAAGCGCGAGTTTTCTGAACGCCTTTTTATCCGAAGTCATACCTATAATCGGCGTTTCGGGACGAAAGCGCGAAACCATACGCGCAGTCATACCCGTATGCGTACATACTATTATCGCCGTCGCGCCGAGATCGCGCGCAAGCGTACACGCCGAGTGCGATAAAGCCTCGCCCGCGGAAGATATAACGAAACGGTTTTCGGGGATGATCTGTATATATTCTCTGTTGCGTTCGGCTTGTTCGACGATTTTAGCCATCGCCTGAACCGCTTCTACGACGTATTCGCCGGCAGCGGTTTCGCCGGAAAGCATTACTGCGCTCGTGCCGTCGTATACGGCGTTTGCAACGTCGGATATTTCCGCGCGGGTGGGACGTTTGTTATGCGTCATCGATTCGAGCATTTCGGTTGCGGTAATACAACGCTTGCCGAGAATCCTGCTCACGTCGATTATGTGTTTCTGAATATTAGGTAATTCTTCGTAAGGAATTTCCACGCCGAGATCGCCCCTTGCGACCATTACTCCGTCGGACGCTTTCACGATGCTTTCGAGATTTTCTACGCCGGCGGAATTTTCGATTTTGGCAATAAGGTCTATATCTTCCCCGCCGTTTTCTTTAAGAAATTTACGAACGCAATCGATATCTTCCTTGCACGATACGAATGACAAGGCGATAAAATCGATTCCGCATTCTATACCGAATAACAAATCCTTTTTATCCTGCTCGGATAAAAAGTCGAGTTTAAGGTGTTTGTTCGGGAAGAACATACTTCTGTGATCCGACGTTTCTCCGCCGACTTCTACGACGCAACGAACTTCGCTGCCTTCGACTTCTTCGACGGTAAAGACCATAAGCCCGTTGTTAAGCAATATTTTATCGCCCTTTTTCATCGATTCCGTTATGCGTTTATACGAAACGGAAACGCGACTCTCGTCGCCGACGACGTCATCCGTCGTAAAGGTAAACTTATCGCCTTTTTTAAGGGTTATCTTACCGTTCTTATACCTGCCGGTACGAAATTCCGGACCTTTGGTATCAAGCATAATCGGAAGCGGGATTTTCCGTTCTTCGCGCAGTTCTTTTACTATATTTATCTTTTTAAGTTGTTCTTCGTGCGTGCCGTGCGAAAAATTCAGTCTGCAAACGTTCATACCCGCGTCGAACATTGCGGATATGGTTTCTTTCGTATCGCTGGCAGGACCTAAAGTGCATACGATTTTAGTTTTTTTCATACAACCTTCCATAAAAAATTATCGTCATAATTATATATCGTCAAGCATAAAAACGCAACGCAAATATATGCGTTTTTTTTACACAATACTTCGTTTATAATAAAAAACGTACTGTTGAACGTAGCCCGAATCTTCCCCGAACGTACCGACGAAAAATTCGTTGATTTTTTTACGATCTTTTTCCTGCCCGCCGAAATCTTCCCTGTATAATTTCTCTATCCATGTGTCGACCGGAAACGCGTCCGTTCTGTGGTATGCGAAAAGCGATACACAATCGGCGACCTTAGGACCTATTCCGTTGAACGACGTTAAAGCGATTTTAAGATCCGCCGTGGATAAACCGTCGAATTCGTCAAGTTCGCCGACGGCGGTTTTCAAGCGAGCGGCGGCGTCGCGCATAAAGGGCGCGCGATAACCGTAGCCCAGATCGTAATAAAACCCTATATCGTCATCGTAAATCTTTTCGGCTGTCGGAAAAGAATAATATTCAACGCCCGAAAAGGTTTTTTTAGTTCCGCGCGCGAGGCAAGTCCGCTCGATTATGCTTTTAATGCGCGGAATACGATTGTTTTGAGACGTTATAAAAGAAAACAACGTCTCGTCTTTATTCTGATTAAGTATACGAATACCGCGCCCGACTTCCGCCGCGGCTTTTACCACGTCGTACCCGCTTGCCGCGGCGCGCGCATATATTGCGGAATAATCTCTTTCAAGATCGAAGAAGCGGCTAAAATAAGACTCATCGTCATCTTCGCACGCTATATACGTCTTCCCGTTGTCGCCGTACGCGTAACACGCTTTGTCCGCCGAAAAAACGAGATAACCCTTTTCAAACGGGCGGAAACGGAATATCTGACCGCATTCGAGCGTGTCTTTTACGTTAAAAAATTCTTTGTCGTAAATTATCGTTTTCATAGTAACAAAAAAGCGAGTTGTACAACTCGCCGTTTTTGATTAGTTCTTCGAAGCGTAAACGCTTACCTGCTTTTTGTCTCTGCCAAGTCTCTCAAACCTGACGACGCCGTCGATAAGCGCGTAAAGCGTATCGTCGCTTCCGATGCCTACGTTGTTGCCGGGGTGGAATTTCGTTCCTCTTTGACGAACGAGAATGTTGCCCGCAAGTACCGACTGACCGTCGGCGCGCTTAGGTCCTAAACGTTTGGCGTTACTGTCGCGACCGTTATCGGTGCTGCCCATTCCTTTGTGGTGCGCAAATAAACTAATAAGTATCATACCGTTTGACCTCCGTAATTACGCTCTCTCTGAAACAGCGGTTATCTTAACCTTGGTAAAAGGCTGTCTGTGCCCCTGTTTCTTTCTTTCGTTCTTCTTTGCCTTGTACTTGTAAACGACGATTTTCTTCTCTTTGTCCTGAGCGAGAACTTCGCCTTCTACGACGTACTTAGCGGCCTCAGCCGTAGTCTTGATTCCGTTTTCGTCCGATACGAGTAAAACGTTGAAAGAAACTTTATCGCCGACTTTGGCGTTGAGTTTCTCGAATTTTACTATATCGTCTACGGCAACTTTGTACTGTTTGCTTCCGTTTTCAATGATAGCGTACATTTGAAAAATAGACCTCCCGTCTAATCTCGCCGGAATCGTTATTAGGGCGTCGCAAAAGAATTTGCAACTTAAAAAAGCCCTTTCCGAGCGGTTCTTTGAGATTATAACCTATTTTTTGCTTAAAGTCAACGAATTATCGCGGGTTTTTCTATAATTCGGTATATTTTTTGCGACTTTGCCAATACTTATGCCGTGAGGTGAATGATGGAAAAAAAGAATCTCGATAAAGAAGCGTTGATTTCGATTTATAAAAACGCGCATATAGCGTTACAATCCATATCGGATATAATAAACGAGACGAGCGACAAAAAAGTTAAAGCCGAACTGAAAGCCGAATACGAAGGCTATGAAAAATATATCGGCGAACTCCGCGGATATATGCAGGAAACAGGCGTAGAACCGCAAGAAATAAATTTTATGAAAAAAGCGTTTATGAAAGCCGCGGTAAAAATGAATACGCTTACGGACGATTCCGGCTCGCGCGTTGCTCAACTTATGACGAAGGGTACGGTGACAGGTATAACCGAACTTGCCGAACTGTTGAATAATCACGGCAAGAAACTCGGCGAAAAAACCCGCGCCTTAGCCGAACAATTGAAAGAACTCGAAGAATCATACGAAGAAAGACTTAAAAAACTGATATAAACCTTAATCGCGCAGCGAAATCCGCCGCGCGATATTTTATTTCCACGATATAAATAATGCGAACAAACGTTCGCAAAACCGTTGACCGAACGACTTTATCGTGTTATAATATATACGAACATATGTTCGCATATTCATAGGTGGCACAAACGCAATGTTAGACGCAACGAGACTTAAAATTTTAACCGAGAGCGCGAAGTACGACGTTTCCTGTTCTTCTTCCGGTTCTTCGAGAAAAAATACCGCCGACGGCATCGGAAACGCCGAATTCGGCGGAATTTGCCATTCGTTCACACCCGACGGCAGATGTATATCCCTATTAAAAATACTGATGACTAATTACTGCGCGTACGACTGTCAGTATTGCGTAAACAGAAGAAGCAACGACGTTCCGCGCGCAGAAGCGTCGCCCGACGAGATATGCGAACTCGTAATGAGTTTCTATAAACGAAATTATATCGAAGGTCTGTTTTTATCGTCGGCGGTAAAAGCAGATCCCGATTATACTATGGAACGCCTTTTGGAAACGGTAATAAAATTACGAAAAACCTACGGGTTTAACGGATATATTCACCTGAAAGGAATTCCGTCGGCAAACGCCTTAACGATAACGCGAGCCGGCGAATACGTTGACAGGATGAGTTTTAATCTCGAATTGCCCAGCGAAAAAAGCCTTAAACTGCTTGCGCCCGAAAAAAGTAAAGAAGGCATATTGACGCCGATGAAACTAATGACCAACGAGTATAGACAAGCAAAAGAAATCAGATACGGTAAATTCCTGCCCGCAGGGCAAACGACGCAGATGATCGTCGGCGCGTCGCCCGAAAGCGACGGTCAGATTATAAGGGTTACGCAGGGATTGTATAGGAAGTATTCGCTCAAAAGGGTTTATTATTCGTCCTATATCCCTACCAACTATAAAAACCACGACCTGCCGACAAAACCCGTCGGGTTATTGAGAGAACACAGACTTTACCAAGCCGACTGGCTTTTACGTTTTTACGGTTTCGACGCGAGCGAAATAGCGGGCGAAAACGAAAATCTTTCCGAAGAGTTCGATCCCAAATGTTACTGGGCTTTGAAGCACCCCGAATTTTTCCCCGTAGAAATAAATTCCGCCCCGCCGGAAATGCTCGTGAGAGTACCCGGTATAGGCTTTAAGAGCGCGTACAAAATCGTTTCCGCAAGAAGGTACTCTTCGCTCGGATTCGCCGATCTCGAAAAAATGCGCGTCGTTATGAAACGCGCCAGACATTTTATTACCTGCAAAGGAAAATTTTTCGGTTCGGAAGACGAAACCGCGATAAAATCGCAACTGATTGCGGAAAGCAAGTCTGAGTTTATAACGCAATTATCGTTGTTCTCCAACCCCGAAATATCTTTAAGCACGCTTACGGGTGACTTATGATCGTATTTGTAACCACACCTGACGAAATCGGAATATACTCCGCGCTTTTTTACGCGTATAAAAATAAAAAATTTCCCGATAAAATAGCGGATGGCGAAGTACAGACGTCGTTTACGGACGAAGTTATATATATTACTCCGCAAAACGACGAAGCAAACAGAGTTAAAAAGTTTTTAGCGAAAAGCCCCGCCCGGAACGTTTCGGCGGACGTTAAAACCGCTCTCCGCTCAGGGCAAAACGATAAATTGTCGGTAATTTTCGCATACCTTAAAAAAGTCGTCGACGAAAAATCTAAAGATATATCGAAAAATTTTGCCATACCCGAAGTACTTGCTTTTTCAGACGCTCTCAACAGAATACGTCTCGAAACTCATCGATTTAAGGGTTTTATGCGATTTGAAGAAAGCGAAAAAGGATTTTTCTACGCGCATTATACCCCCGACAACGATATTACGGATTTTCTTATGCCGCATTTTAAGGCAAGGTTTGCAAAACTTCCGTTTATTATCCACGACACTCGGCGGAATATCGTCGGGATTTACGACGGAAATTCTTACAAGGTTCTGCGCGTCGGCGACGAACGCCTTACGGTATTTTTATCGGAAAAAGAGACGGCGTTTAAGCAACTGTGGAAAACTTACTACGACGCGATAAATATCGAAAGCCGAAAAAACGAGCGGCAAATGTACGCGTTTATGCCTAAAAGATACCATAAAAACTTGCCCGAAAAAACGAATTTACCGCAATAATTCGTATCACTCAAAACGCTTTTACGGCGCAGATTAAAAAAACCCGACCGGCGTCGGGTTTAATTTTTATTAAATTTTACTTTTTACCGAAAAGTTTTTTCATAAACGACGGCAGTTCTTTTTTTTCGGGTTCGCCGACGTCTTCTTCGTATTCCGCAGGCTTAACCGCTTCGGGAACGACTCTCGCAAAATCGTCTTTATTCAAAGTCGTTTCTTGCGATAAACGTTGTTCGGGTACGGGTTCTTTTTTCAAAGTCGCAACTTCCGGTTTTATCAGCGGAGACACGTTTTTATGCGGTGCGCCGACCTGTTCGTCCGTCGGCTTGACGTTAAAGCCCGTGGCGATTACGGTGATTTCGATTTCTTCCTGTAAGGACTCGTTGATGTTTGCGCCGAATATAATATTCGCGGAGTAATCCACCACGCCCTGAACGAGCCTTGCCGCCTCGTAAATCTGACCGAGCGTAAGATCTTTACCGCCCGTAACGTTGAGTATTACGCCCCTTGCGCCCTCGATAGTGGTTTCGAGCAACGGGCTGGAAACCGCCTGTCTTACGGCTTCTACTACCCTATGCTCGCCTTTCGCCCTGCCTATGCCCATATGTGCAAGACCTTGATTCTGAATAATCGTGCGAACGTCCGCAAAGTCGAGATTTATCATTGCTGGGGTAGAAATCAAATCCGCTATACCGCAAATTCCCTGACGAAGATTATCGTCTGCCACTTTAAGCGCGTCTATCATTGAAATATCGTTCGGCAACGCTTCGAGCAGTTTATCATTCGGAATTATTACTATGGTATCGACGTATTTGGAAAGGTTTGCGATACCCCTTGTAGCGTTTTCTTCTCTGCGTCTGCCTTCAAATGCAAACGGTTTCGTAACCACCGCGACGGTTATACAACCCGCTTCTTTGGCGATACGCGCAATGACCGGAGCAGCGCCCGTACCCGTGCCGCCGCCCATACCCGCCGCGATAAACAAGAGATCAACGCCCCTTACGACGTCTTCAATCGCTTCTCTGCTTTCTTCTGCGGCTTTTTCGCCCATATCGGGATCGGACCCCGCGCCGAGACCTTTCGTCAACGCTTCGCCTATCTGAATCCTGTTTTCGTACGCGGCTTTCGAGAGCATCAACGCCTGCTTGTCCGTATTTACGGACACGAATTGCGCGCTTGAAATATTAAGATCGATCATTCTGTTGACGGCGTTATTCCCCGCGCCGCCTACGCCTATTACTTTAATTTTGCAAATGTTAAGCCCGTTATCGGTTAAATCCATATCTTATGCCTCCGTAAAAACGTTTTTTATTTGAAAGGGCAAAGTCTAAAAGACTGATTGCCGAAGAGTATATTGCCTTGTTATAACCCGGAACGCTCGGCGCAAGGACTTCGACGGCTTGTCCGAGTCTGCCCGCAATATGTTCCGCCGCTCCGCGCACGGCGGAAATGCCGCCGCCCGTTATATAAATTTCGTTGATTTTGACTTTTGCCGAATTTTCTTCGAGAAAAGAATCTACGTTACCGGCGAGTTCGTCCAACGCGCTTCTTACCGTTTCGTTTACGTCTTCGACGGGCAAAGATTTCAGATCTCCGTCAAGTTCGGCGAGATATTGGGACTTGCCGCCCCTTATATAGCCGAGACTCACTTCTCTTTTAAGTTTTTCCGCAGACGAAGGAGAAAGCCCGTACTTTTCCACGAGCGCGGCGGTAAGATACCCTCCCCCGAAATCGAAAGAATCTTTCGCAACGACTCCGTTACCCATAAAAACCGTAGACGTCGTAGTAATGTAACCGACGTCGATAATCAGTCGCGCGTAATCGGATTCGCCGAGCAAAAACCTGCCTTCGGCGTACCCGTCGAAAACGAACCCTACGTCAGTTTTCACGACGCTTGCCACAGCGGAACGAACGGTGTCGGAAAAATATTTTTCGCAAAGTTGATAGGTCACGAGCCCGCCGAGCGAAGTGGTGGCAACGCCGCGCGGATCGAGTACCTTGCGGTTATCGTCGAGAGAATAATAAATCGCGGAAGCGTAAATCGGTTCGTACCCGTTGAGCGCGATTTTTTTCTTACCCGCTTCTATCAGGTCGTTTTCGTCCTTTTCGGACACTCTTTTCCTTCTTCCGAAAGATAACCTGAATTTTCTGTTTTCTATCCTTATAAACGCGCCAGGAACGCCGACGAAAATTTCGTTTATCCGCTTATACGAAGAATCGACGACGGCTGAAAGCGCGGTAATAACCGCGTTCCTGAAATCGCTTTCATCGAAAAATTTCCCTTCGGAAAAACCTTCGTACTCGGCGTCGTAGACGGAATGAACGGCAAAAGTACCGTTTACTCCTCTTTCGCCGGTCAACGCCGTTATTTTAGACGAACCGACGTCTATAATGGTTACGCTTTTGTTCATTACACTCACGCTCCGTTCTTTTTAAGCCTCGTCCCAAAACGTGGTCCGACCTTTTATAACGTGAATCGTTCCGCCCGACTTCTTGTTTTCGTCAAGCCCGAAATAGTAATCTCTTGCTTCTTTAGCCCTGCCGCATATCTCGTTTCTGAGCGCGACGGGATCTTCCGACGATAAAGGATTTATAAAGTAAAATTTAATCGCCGCGCCCGTACGGGTTTCAAATCTGACGTACGCGTTGACGGTTTCGTGCTTAATAATCACGTTTTTTACAAACGTATACCCGTCGCCGAAAGAATCGTATATCTTTACCGCGGAATCGAACAATCCGTCGGCGTTACCCTGCGCCGTCTCGCCGATACCGAGTTTTTCTTCGCTTACGTCTTTTCCGCTTACTTCAACGCGGATAAGCCCGCCGTCGTCTAAAGACTTATCGCGAGTTTCTATTATGAAAAATTCGTCGTCGGCAACGTAGTTTTTAGAATATTCGTCGCCGGTTATCAAAAACTTGCCGTCGCGGATTTTAACGGTAACTTTAAGTCTGTTGGGGAATACCTTGTCCGCCTTGACTACTTTAACCTTAGGGTAGGAAGAAAAAGAATTTTTAACTTCGCCGTTACCCACCGAAACGATCAGTTTGCCCTTGAAACGTTCCGTCAACGCTTCGTCTATAAACTCGTAAGACGATTCGTCGCCCACGGGAGAAACGACCACGACGTCGATATATCTGACGCGGAAAAGCCACAAAAAAGCGGCGACGACCGTAAGTATGAATACGGCTATCGTACTGACTATCATTAAGGCTTTTCTGTTCATCTTTCGCTCCGCTGCGGGGTTCGTAATTCAGCCGATTACTCTCTTGATCTTTGCGCCGAGCGAATTAAAATTATTCTCGACTAAAGAGTATCCCCTGTCAATATGTTCTGCGTTGAGAATTTCCGAAACTCCGTCTGCGCCGAGCGCGGCAATAAGCAAAGCCGCGCCACCGCGTAAATCGCCCGCGACCGCTCTCGCGCCGCGTAACTCTCCTTTACCTACCACTACGCAAAGATTATCGCGACGGGTTATATCCGCGCCGAACTTTTCAAGTTCGTAAACGTAACCGAACCTGTCGGGAAAGACTTTGTCTTCGATTGCCGTAACCCCGCGCGCAAAACACGCCGCAGCCGCAAGTTGCGGTTGAAGGTCCGTCGGAAACATAGGATACGGCATTGCGTCAACCTTGCCGAACCCGTCGTAAGGAGTATGGAATTCTACGCTTACTATTCTATCATTTTTCGGTCGTATTTTGCAAGCGTTATTCGATAAAATTTTCAAAGTTGCGTCAAGGTTTGACAAATCTTCGTTAAAAAACGTCAATTCTCCGCCGCAAACCGCGCCTGCAAATAAAAAAGTACCCGCTTCTATGCGATCTTTCGACGGCTTAAACGTGATTTCGCGATTTTTTAACGGGTATCCGCCGTCGACTTCTATAACGGAATCGCCCGCGCCGCTTACCTTTGCGCCGAGCAGATTAAGATAATTCTGAAGGTCGATTATTTCGGGTTCGCGCGCGGCGTTTTCGATGACGGTAACGCCTTTAAGAGACGTGGCGAAAGTCATTACGCTTTCGGTCGCCCCGACGCTCGGATAGCGCAATCTTACCTTTCCGCCCGATTCGGCGTTCTTTTTGAAAAGCACGTTTTCGCCCTCGGTAACGTCTACGCCGAGCGAACGAAAAGCGTCGATATGTATATCTATCGGTCTGTTGCCGATATTACAGCCGCCGGGTTTACACACGGAAGCGCACCCGAACCTTGCAAGCAGCGCGCCGACGGTAAAGAGAGAAGCGCGGATTTTTTGCGTAAGGCCGCAGGGCATACGCCAGTCGCGTAAATTCTCGGTATCGATTAAAAGAGTTCCGTTTGCAAACGCCGCCTTTCCGCCGAGCGATTTGATTATTTCGCCCATAATCGAAACGTCATAAATATCGGGGCAATCGGTTATTATCGTTTTTCCTTCGCACAGCACGCTTGCCGCCACGATCGGAAGAACGGAATTTTTAGCGGCGTGAATGCGCGGCGTTCCGTAAAGTTTATTGCCGCCCGACACGGTAAATCTATCCATTTTATCTCCGGAAATCAAGTTTAATATATACTATGAAATCCGAAGAATAAAAGGTTCTTTACCGCCGTCGGCTTAGATTATACAACACCCCGAACGAGAACAAAAACACTATAAGCGACGTATTACCTGCGGAAACGAGCGGCAACGGCAAGCCCGTCGGCGGAATACTTCCCGTTACCACCAGCGCGTTTACGAGAAATTGTATTCCGAACACGGCGGTTATTCCGACGGCAAGCATAAATCCGAAAAAATCTCTGCAATTAACGGCAATTTTCAGTCCGCGCCATACTATAAAAAACGCAAGCGCGAATAATAAAACAAGCCCGACGAAACCTATTTCTTCGCCTATTACGGCGAGTATAAAATCGCTTTCGGAAAAAGGTAAAAACCGAAACTTTTGTCGAGATTTGAAAAGCCCGACGCCGAACCATCCGCCGGAACCGAGCGCGTAAAGCGACTGTAAAAGTTGATACCCTTCGCCCTTCGGCGACGCCCAAGGATTCAAAAAGGCGGACAATCTGTTCAACCTGTACGGCTCGGCTATTATCAGCAGCGGCACGGCGCACGCCGCAGGAACGATAACGCACGCAAGTATCGAAAACTTTACTCCGGCGGCAAAAAGCGTTACCAGCATAAGCGCGCCGAAGCATACCGTAATCGACATATTCGGCTCGAAAATAATCAACAGACAAAACAACGCCCCGCTTAGAATTACGGGCAACGCGCCGAGAAAACTTTTGGCGCGATCGGGATTTTCGGCAAAATACGCCGCAACGAATATAACGTAACATATTTTTGCGATTTCCGACGGCTGAACGGTAATGCCCGCAAGTTTTATCCACCTTTTCGCGCCGTAATTTTCAAAGCCGAGCGGAGTAAAAACCAAACCGAGCAGAACGTACGCGCCGAGTATTAACCATAGCCCCGTTTTACGATATTTGCGGTAATCGAACGACGCCCCGAAAATCATTGCGGCAAAACCCATCGCCAGCCCCGCCGCGTGCTTTTTCGTTACGAAAAACTCGTCTCCGTAAGCAATCGCAGAATTATATCGGCTTGCGGAATATACGAAAACCAGCCCGATAACCGAAAGGATTATTACCGAAAAAAGGAGAAGATAATCTCCCCCTTTTCTCTCTTTTACTTTAAGCGACAAGTCGCCGCGAACGTGATTATTCATCGCCGCACTCGCTTTCGACGAGTTTTATAAACGCGTCTCCGCGCTGCTCGAAATCCGTAAACGCGTCGAAACTCGAACACGCCGGGCTTAACAATACCGCGTCTCCGCGTTCTGCCATCTTTTTAGCGAGATAAAATGCCAGATTGAAATCCCCCGTCATCGATACTTCACCGAACTCGCATTTTTTGGCACATTCCGCTATCCTGAACGCGCTTTCGCCCGTTGCGACTATCGCCTTGACTTTACTTCCTTTTATTCCTTCAAACAACGGAGTAAAATCGAGCCCTTTATCCTTACCGCCGAGTATCAGTATCGTCGGCTTGGACATGGCGGCAACCGCCTTAACAGTCGCGTCGACGTTAGTTGCTTTGGAATCGTTATAAAAATCCACCCCGTTTACGTTACGAACGAATTGAATTCTGTGTTTTACGCCCTTGAAATTTTTGAACGCTTCTACGACGTCGTTTTTATCGACGCCCATAATTATCGCCACACACAAACAGGCGAGCGCGTCGTAAACGTTATGTATTCCGCTTATAGGCAGATCGGATAGATCGGCGACGTATTTGCCCTTATAAAAAATTTTACCTTCCGAAACGTACGCGCCGTTTACTTCTTCCTTTACCGAAAAATAGACTACTTTTCCGCGCGTCTTTTCGTCTAAACTTCTTACGATCGGATCGTCGTAACATAATACGGCGTATTCCGTCTCGGTAAGATTTGAAAGTATTTTACTCTTGACGAAAACGTAATTGTCCATATTGTAGTGCCGCGACAGATGATCCGGAGTAATATTCGTTATTACGGCGACGTGGGGAGCAAACGTCCTTACGGTTTCGAGTTGAAAACTCGACGCTTCGACCACCGCCACGTCGTCGGGCGTCAAATCGTCCGCTACGGCAGATAAAGGAGTACCCACGTTACCGCACAGTTTATCGCTTATACCCGCGCTTTTCAAAACGGCGTCGATCATAGCGCAGGTGGTAGTCTTCCCGTTCGTACCGGTAACGGCGATAATCGGCGACGGGCAGAACGTTGAAGCGAGTTCGAGTTCGCCCGTTATGCGTTTTCCGAGTTTTTTAGCCGCAAGCGGAATTTCGTGATCGATTGCCACGCCCGGACTCAATACCACGGCGTCGATTTTACGCAAAAGCGAAAATACTTCCGTTTTATCCGTCGCTATCGCGCCCTTATCGACGAGAAACGCAACGTTTTCTTTTACCCTGTCGCTCTCTCCGTCGTCGTAAACGTAACACTTTGCGCCGCGTTTCAAAAGCAGTTCGGTTATTCCGATTCCGCTTTTAGACGCACCTACAACGAGAAACACCGTTTTTTTAAGATACATAAATTACCCTCGCATATTCAATATTACAACCGCAAGTCCTACGATCAGCGTTACGAATTTATAACCGAACGCTATCTTACTCTCGGCGTATCCTTTATGCTGAAAATGATGGTGCAACGGAGCCATAAGGAAAATCCGCTTACCGCCGCTCATCTTAAAATACGCCACTTGCAATATTACGGATATGCTCGAAGCGACGTAAGTTATACCTATTATCGGAATATATAAAATATTTCCGCTCAACGCTCCGCCGATGGCGACCGCTCCGCCAAGCGCAAGCGAGCCCGTATCGCCCATAAACACTTTCGCCTTATAGGTGTTGAAAAACAAAAAGCCGACGATTGCGCCGCTAAGGGTTACGCAAAACAACACGACGTTTTCGTATTCCGCGCTCATAGGATAGTCGGTTTTGCCGTTTTGGGTTTGCAGATATACGAGCGCGGCGAAAGAAAGCAGATAGACGTAAGTTACGCCACCCGCAAGCCCGTCAAGCCCGTCGGTAAGATTGACGCTGTTGGTCGTGGCGACGAATACGAGCGCGCAAAGCGGAATATACCACCCTTTAAGATTTACGGATACGTCCGTAAACGGAATCGTTACCCGCGTCAAACCGCGCGTATACGCGAAAACCGATACGACAGCGGCTACGGTTATTTCAAAAACGGTCTTCTGAATCGGGTTAAGCCCTTCGTTTCTGCAAAACCTGATTTTAACGAAATCGTCGATAAACCCGACGATAAGGTACGCGCCGAACACCGCCGCGCATACCGACGATAATTTATTTTCGTCCGTTCTGAATAAAAAATATACGACGATACACGCAAACGCGAAAATTATTCCGCCGACGGTCGGCGTTCCGCTTTTATAGTCGTGCTCTTTGACGTAAGATAATATGTTTTGTCCGAATCCTATTTTTTTGAGTAAAGGTATCGCGATAAAACCTGCGGCGACCGCTATTAAAGCCGAAAGTCCGAAGGCTGTCAATAAAACCTTCACTCGTTTCCCGATTCCGAAAGCCGACGCGCGGCGTTTTCGACTTCAATCGAGTCGGAAAATGTCCGTTTTACGCCGAGAACTTCCTGATACGTCTCCGCGCCTTTGCCTGCGACGATTAAAATATCGCCTTTTTTTAATTTTGACATAGCGTATTCTATAGCCTTCCTTCTGTCTTCGATAGTAACGTAATTTCTGCCGACTTTTCTTGCGCCGTATTCGATTTCGCCGATTATCGAGCAAGGATCTTCAAATCTCGGATTGTCCGTAGTAATAATCGCAAAATCTGCAAGCGTAACCGCTATCGCACCCATTACCGGTCTCTTTTCTTTTTCGCGATTACCGCCGCAGCCGAAAAGACAATATAACCGCCCGTCGCAGATTTTTCTGAACGCCGCAAGCGTACGTTTTAATCCGTCCGGAGTATGGGCGTAATCGAGATAAATTTTCGCCCCGTTAAACTCCGAAACGATTTCGGCGCGACCTTTTACGGCGCTTATACGTTTAAGCGTCAACGCGATTTTATGTATCGGTATTCCTTCCGCCGCGGCGCAGGCGGCGGAAGCGAGAGTGTTGTAGACGTTACATTCCCCTATCAACGGGCACGAGACGTCGTAAATAACGTCGAACAGGTTTACGATATAACTTATACCGTTTACGCTTTCGTCAACGTCTATCGCAAACGCGTCCGCAGGGTTATCTATTCCGTAAGTCAGAATATCGGCGTTCGATTCGCGCAGTATCTTTCTGCCGACTTCGTCGTCGACGTTCACTATCGCGTAGCGGCAATTCTTTTTATCGAAAATACTTCGCTTAACGGCGGAATATCTTTCGAAATTTTCAAAATAATCGAGATGATCTTCGGTGCAGTTCGTAAAAATCAGACACTCGAAATATACGCCTTCTACCCGCCGCTGTTCTATAGCGTGCGCCGATACTTCTGTAAACAGACACTCCGCGCCGGACTCCGCCGCTCTTGCAAGCGTCTCGTAAAATTTTATCGTTCCGAGCGAAGTCAAGCCCGTTTCTTCCGTAACTCCGTCGATAGTTATTCCGAGCGTTCCCACTACCGCCGATTTCAGACCGGCATTCGTAAATATCTGAGACAAAATATGGCAAACGGAAGTTTTCCCGTTAGTTCCTACCACGCCGAAAATTTTAAGTTTTTTCTGCGGCTGCCCGTAAAACGCCGACGATATTTGCGCCATCGCCGCTCTTACGTCTTTAACCGTTACGAAACACGCGTCGCAATTTTCGTATTTTTCTCCGACCACGATCGACGCCCCTTTGGCGACGGCTTCCGATATATAATCCGCTCCGTTTTTATTGTTTCCTTTTACGCAAAAAAACAAACTTCCTTCACGCAAATTCCTGCTGTCGTCGGTTACGCCGTAAATCTCCGTCGGCAATTCGCCGATTACGTCGATAATTTCAACGTTTTTGAAAACTTCTTCTATTCTCATATCGCGTCACTCTGTTTAACGTTTTTACTCTGAATTATTCCTTCGAATACCTTTTTGACGAGCGGAGCGGCAACCGTAGAACCGTATTGTCCGCCGTTCGGCTCGTCGACTATTGCAAGAGCAAGATACTTCGGTTTATCCGCAGGGAAAAACCCGACGAAACTCATTACGTTTTTACCGACCGCAAGCGTTCCGTTCTCGAATTTTTGCGCAGTACCCGTTTTCCCGCCGACGCGGTAGCCGTCTATATACGCCTGCTTTCCGCTTCCGTCGCGAACGACCGTTTCGAGATACTTTGCGATTATTCGCGACGCTTCTTCGCCGATTACCCGCCGTTTCGCCTTAGGGTTTATTATTTCAGCCACGTTACCGTATTTGTCGTAAATTTCTTTAACGAGATACGGCTCGTAATACACTCCGCCGTTAATCGCCGCCGCAGTTGCGTACGTCAGTTGCAGGGGCGTTACCGCTATCGTCTGCCCGAACGATATTCGCGCTATATCCCCGTTAGTCACCGCGCTTTCGGGTACGAGCATACCCGGCGTTTCGCCTTTGAAATCTATGCCCGTCGTTTTACCGTATCCGAATTTTTCGATATATTCGTACATTTTCGACTTGCCGAGCGAGAGCGCGATGTCGACGAAACAAGGGTTGCAACTGTTATTCAACGCCATTTGCAAATTCTCGTTGGAATGTTTGCCGTTTGCGTGATTGCTCCAGCATTTAATTTTTCTTCCGTCGACGTAACGATATCTTGACGAACTGAAAACGTGCGTGGGCGAAAAGGCGTTTTTATTTCCTTTAAGATATTCTTCGACGTTTGCAGCGGCGGTAAGAACCTTAAACGTCGAACCCGGCTCGTACGAATCGACGACGAGCGAGCATCTGCTTGCCTTGTTAAGCAATTCGCCGTCGTTTCTCGGTACAAAATTAAGATCGTAAGACGGCTTTTCGCTCATTGCGAGAATCTGTCCGTTTGACGGATCTATTACTATAATCGCCGCGCTTTTAGGCGAATATTCTTCGTAAGCGGCGCGCGTTACGGCGTCGCATATACGCTGAATTTCATAATCGACGGTAAGCCGTATTCCCAACCCGTCGGTTGCGCGAACGTATCTTGCGGATTTACCTTTAATATCGACGCCCGTCAGATCCGATTCGTATAAAATCTCTCCGTCGTAACCTTTAAGGTACTCGTCGTAAACGAGTTCCAGCCCCGACTGCCCCGCTCCGTCTATCGACGTGTAGCCGAGAACCTGACACAATAAATCTCCGTACGGGTAAACCCGTCTTTCGTCGGTAGTGAAATACACTCCCGGCAAATCGTATTCTTTAAGTTTCGTCACGCTCGCTTTATCGACCTTCTTTTTTATCGTAATTTCGCCGGTTGCGTGCGTTCTGATTTTTTCTTTAAGCGCGGCCGAATCCATATCGAGAACTTCGGCAAGAATATCCGCCGTTTTTTCCGCGTCGCCGAGCAGGCGGCAACGAACGTATACCGCGTAAGACTCCGAATTGTCCGCCAGAATCACACCGTTGCGATCGACGATTTTTCCGCGCGTTGCCGCAACGGGCAATTCTCTCGTCCATTGATCTATCGCTTTCGACTGCAAGTTTTTGCCGTCTATTATTTGCAAAACGAAAACTCTTGCCGTTACGAATAAAAAAAGAAAGGTTATTGCGCTCAATAAAGCGAATAACCTCTTTCGTATAATATTCAGACTGAATTTGTTAATTTTAATTACCTCTGCTCATTTGCCCTTCATACTTCATACCGTTTTCGGCAGCCCATTTGGCAACTTCTTCTTCACTCATAATACGATTGCATTCTTCGGTAACTTTCGTAAGTTGCGCGGTAAGCGATTCGATTTCCGTGACGTTGGAAGAAATGGACTTATCGAGAGATTTTAGCATTCTCGAATTGATGACGATAAGCGACAGAATTATGGCGACGACCAAAGAATAAACGGCAATAAGTATCTTACCTTTATTGCTCAATTTGAATTCTTCTTTTTCGCTTTGCCTGTCGTAAGCCACGTCTTCGTATACGTCGTTCTCTTCGCTCGTACCGAATTGCATAGTGGTAGAAGACGGGCGTAAATCTTCGCTCGTTTCCTCGCGGAATTCTTCGCGTTCGGGAGCGGAAAATTCGTTGCGTAACGGCGCGGCGGCTTTAATCGGCTCTACGTAATTTTCGGCAGCCGATTGTTCGTTACCGCGGTAACGCTCGTAATGCAATATTTTATCGAGATTGCTCTTGATTGCGTCGGCTTGCTCTCTTTCGGCAAGACGAACGTTTCCGTCGTTGTGATAATCGGCGTCGTAACCGTTATTATACATATTCCTGCTCCTTTATTTTTATTATATCTCCGTTTAGATTTTTTCGGCTACGCGAAGTTTCGCCGATCTCGATCTCGTATTGACGTCAAGTTCTTCTTCGCTAGCCTCAATCGGCTTTCTCGTAATTATTTCTATCTCTTTTTTCCTGCCGCATACGCATATCGGAAACCGCTTGTCACACACGCAATCCGTTGCCAGATCTTTGAAAGTCTGCTTGACGATTCTGTCTTCGAGCGAGTGAAAGGTAAGTATCGCTATCCTTCCGCCGCTTTTCAGCCCGCCGATTATGTCTTTGACGGCTTGTCCGAGCCCGTCGAGTTCTTCGTTTACTTCTATACGAATCGCCTGAAAGGTTTTTTTCGCCGGATGCCCGTTTTGTTTGAATTTATACGGTATGCTTTCGTCTACTATTCTGACAAGTTCGCCCGTCGTTCGTATCGGATTTTCCGCTCTCGCCCTGCAAATATTCTCCGCAATCTTTTTCGCGAATTTTTCTTCGCCATAAGTTTCGAGAACGTACTCGAGTTTCTCTTTCGTATATCCGTTTACGACGTCTTTCGCGCTTAACGGCTGACTTTTATCCATTCGCATATCGAGTTCCGACTCGGCAGACAAATAAGAAAAACCCCTTTCCCTGTTATCGAGTTGATAACTGCTTACGCCCAAATCCAAAAGCGCGCCGTCGAACGCGTCTACGCCCGACTTCTCTTTTACGGCGTTGAAATTTTTGAAGTTGTCGTTAAAAACGCGAAACCTTCCGCCGTATTCTTTGACGAGCGCGGACGAGTTTGCTATCGCGTCTTCGTCGCGATCGGTCGCGACGAGTATACCGTCGTCTCCGATCAGTTTCAAAATTTCTCTGCTATGCCCCGCTCCGCCGAGCGTGCCGTCGAAGTACGCGCCGCCTTTTTTGATTTTCAGAGCGTCTATACATTCGTCAAGCATTACCGGAACGTGAGCGAATTTCATTTGCCCACCTTCGACTGTAACACCTTGATGCTGTCGGCAAACGATTTCGTTTTACGCTTTTCGCGTTTAACTTCTTCGCTCCAGATTTCAAGTCGGTTGAACACGCCTACGGTAATTACGTTCTTATCGATGGCAGCGTATTCGCGAAGCGCCTGCGGCAAAAGATATCTGCCCTGCGCGTCCGGTTCGATAGTGTAAAATCCGGACATGTATTCCGAAAACGCTTCCTGCGCTTCTTCGTCGAAAAGGGAGAGATTATAAAACTCTTCACTCATCTTTTCAACCGCGCTCTTCGGCATAACGTAAATACACTTCGTCGTACCCTTACAAAACACAAGGTCTTCATTCGTCGGCAACTTGAATTGCGACGGAATTCTTATTCTGTTTTTAGCGTCGAGTTGATGCGACTGTTCGCCCGAAAACATTATATAGCCCCCGTTTGTAAGATTGTAAGCCCATTATATATTTTTCTACAACCACTGTCAACCACTTTTGACCATTTTTTATAATTTTTTTTCAAAATTTTTTATACAGTAACCATTTTTATCCCAAAACATATGGCGGGCAACGTTGCCCGCCATATCGGAAAATTATTAAAAATCACGGTAAATTCCTGAAATTTTCTCCCTTTTATTACCTAAAAAACATATGCTTCCGCGTTCTCTGTTGCATCGGTGGTCATCAAGGAACGCCCCGATACGCCGTTCGGCAATTTCCGCGCCGTCAATAATGGCGGAATACGGAAATTCTTTTTGTAATTCCCGAAGTAAAAATCCGTAATGCGTACAGCCGATCGAAACGTAGTCGACGGTCTTTGAAAACGTTGAAAAATACCTGTTAAAATCTACGGTTTTACCGTTTATTAAACTATTTTCGACGTCTTCTGCCAGACCTTTGATTCCGACGATCGTCGCGCCTTGCGAAGCGAGTTTTTGCGCATACGAACTCTCGGCGGTTCTAGGCGTGCAAAAGACGTACCCGTTCCCTGCCGTTATCTTAGGAAAAACGCCGACTATTTTTACTCCGTAATCTTTTCGGTTTTCAGCCATCGTTACCGAAAGCGTATTACACGCCGTCACTATAAGTTTCGGAGAAAAGGTATTAAGCCGAGTAATCAGCCCGTCTCCTATTGCCGCCAACTCCGCCGCGCTCTTATCGCCGTAAGGCAGGTTTTCAGAGTCTGCAAGATATATGAAATTTTCTCGCGGATACGCGTCCGCTATTTTTTTCAATAATAAAAGTCCGCCCGCTCCGCTGTCGCAAAAGGCTACGCATCTGTCATCCATACATATATTGATACGCGACGCGAAGAAAAATTATTATATAATATTTAAATAAAACGGGTAAATATTGTTGCCAAGACTTCTTTTTTGTGTTAAAATAAACGAGACTTTGAAATTAAGCATATTAAAGGAGTAAATAAAGTGCCTAACATTAAATCCGCTAAAAAACGCGTACTCGTAAACGAAAAGAAGAATTCCGTAAACAAAAACAATAAGTCGGAAGTAAAAACCGCTATTAAGAACCTGAACGCCCTTATCGACGCAGGTAATTACGAAGAAGCGGTCAAACTCTACCCCGCAACCGCGTCCGTAATAGACGGGGCTGTTTCTAAGGGTATTTATCATAAAAATACCGCGGCGAACAAAAAATCCGGCCTTTCCAAGAGAATTAACGCTTTGAAGAAATAATCACGCACTATTCGGGGTTGTCTTACCGACAGCCCCTTTTTATATCTTTTACGCCGCCCGATCAAGCGGCGTTATAACGGTTAAGGAGCGTCTGATGGATACGAATACCCTTGCAATAAACACAGTCAGAGTTTTATGCGCGGAAGCAATCGAAAAGGCAAAATCGGGGCATCCCGGTCTCCCGCTCGGCAGCGCGCCGATCGCGTACACTCTGTTTTCTCAATTTCTGAAATTCAATCCCGCCAATCCCGAATTCGATAACCGCGACAGGTTTATACTGTCCGCAGGTCACGGTTCGATGCTCGATTACGCGCTTTTACACCTGTTCGGCTACGACGTGTCGATGGAAGATATTAAAAACTTCCGTCAACTCGGTTCAAAAACGCCCGGTCACCCCGAATACGGGCATACGCCCGGAATAGAAACCACCACAGGCCCGCTCGGTCAAGGAATAGCCAACGCAGTCGGTATGGCGATTGCCGAGTCTCATCTCGCGGCGGAATTTAACCGCGAAGGGTATCCGATAGTCGATCATTACACCTACGCCCTGTGCGGCGACGGCTGTATGATGGAAGGTATAGAATACGAAGCCGCGTCGCTTGCAGGCACGCTTAAACTCGGTAAACTTATAGTTTTATACGACAAAAACAATATTACCATAGAAGGCGATACCGACGGCGCGTTTACCGAAGACGTCGGCAAGCGTCACGAATCGCAAGGCTGGCAAGTTTTATACGTCGCGGACGGCAACGACACGAAATCGATAGCGGACGCTATTTCCGAAGCAAAAAAAGAAACCGAAAAGCCGTCGCTTATAATCGTTCGTACCGTAATCGGCTACGGCTCGCCTAAGGCAGGCAGCGAATCCACTCACGGCGCGCCGCTCGGCACAGACGGCGTTGCGGGCTTACGCAAAAATCTTTGTTACGACTACCCCCCGTTTACCGTTCCCGAAGAAGTCAAACGTCATCTTGCCGTCTATAAAGACGCGGGCGCGAAACTCGAAAACGAATGGAATTCACTTTTTGCGGAATATAAAAAGGCTTACCCCGAACTCGCAAAACGCTATCGGGATTATTTAAGCGGAAAACTGCCCGACCTTATTCACTGCAAAGAATTGTTTGAATTTGACAAGCCCGACGCAACGAGAAACACGAGCGGTAAAATTCTCAATCTTCTTGCCGAAAAACTGCCCAACCTTATGGGCGGAAGCGCAGATCTTGCCCCGTCGAATAAATCGTATATGAAAACGCGCGGCGACTATTCCGCCGCTAACCGCGAAGGCACTAATATGCACTTCGGCATACGCGAACACGCAATGTCCGCGATATGTAACGGTATGAGTCTGCACGGCGGAATTATCCCCTACTGCGCCACCTTCTTTATCTTTTCCGACTATATGAAAAACGCTATGCGTTTGTCGGCTTTGATGAAAAGAAACGTAACTTATATCTTAACTCACGACTCAATAGGCGTCGGAGAAGACGGCCCTACCCATCAACCCGTAGAACAACTTGCGGGGCTTCGCTCCATTCCGGATATGAAAGTTTTCCGACCGGCGGACGGGAAAGAGACCGCTTACGGTTGGATTGCCGCTTTAACGGGCGAAGGTCCTACCTGTCTCGTCTTAACGCGTCAGAGTTTACCGCAATACGAGACTTCCGGCATCAACTCGCTTCGCGGCGCGTATATTCTTGCCGACAGCGAAAAGGCAACGCCGGACGCAATTATTCTTGCAAGCGGCTCGGAAGTCGAACTTGCAATGAAAGCAAAACTCAAACTTAAAAACGAGAATATCGACGTAAGAGTGGTTTCCGTACCCTGTATGGAACTTTTCGATAAGCAATCGAAAGAATATAAGGAATCCGTATTACCCGATTCGGTACGCGCGCGCGTCGCCGTAGAAGCGGCAACGCCCGACTGCTGGTATAAATACGTCGGTCTGGACGGAAAGGTCATAGGAATGACGACTTTCGGCGCGTCCGCGCCGTTCTCCGACCTGCTTAAAAAATTCGGTTTCACGGTCGAAAACGTAGTAAATACGGTTAAAGAAGTTTTATAAACTCAAATTATTCCACCGCCCGACGCAAAAATTTGCGTCGGGCGGTTTTTATACCAATCAAGAACAATAACGTTAAACAATACGTTACTATTTCAATTTAAAAGGGTTGTGCAACTTATTCAAAACGGAAATAAACTCCGAATTGTAACACCTTATCGGTTACTCGCTTATCTTCTGGTAATTCGGGTCCGCAACTGTTGCTGCCGACACCAGAAAAATAGCCGTCAATTGCAAGTTCAAGCGTTTCGCCGCGTTTCAAATCGGTAATATGCCTTGCTTTTTGCAAATCTTTACCGATAAAATCGTTTACTTTGAACGAGAAGAAATCGCCATTTGCATAAACCGAAAGTTTTTCGCCGTTTTTGCCGAAAAGCGACAAATGCGAAACGCCGCAACGTTCGCCGTTTTCCTGCGGGCTGACGTATTCGTAAAACATATCTTTAATATATTTTGAATAAACGCCCACCTTTGCGGCTTCTTTGTAATCGCTGTAATTTTCGTTCGGTTCAAAGCCTTCCCATTCGACTCTATCGAACAATTTCTCGTTCGGGTTGAGCAAAAAACCGTATCTCGGCAAGTACGGTAAATTCTCGTTTTCTTTTATAAGCGTGCAATCAACGCTTAAATCTCCGTTCGCAAAAATCGTATAAACGAATTTATTGCTGAATTCTTTCGACCGTTTCGGCGGCGAGAACAAACTGTCAACCGTAATCTTATAATCACAACCAACTTTTTCGACACTATACGAAAGAACTCTGTTCCACATCATATCAAATCCGTGTTCTTTCCATTTTGAACCGATATACATATCGTTATCCATTTTATAACGATATATGTTTGGCATAAACGAATTTACCGCAGTATAAGGATTATAGAACAAAGACTTTTTATCGGACAGGTAATTTTTACCGTCCTTTTCTATCTTTTCAAACGTTGCGGTATGCTTTGAAAAATAATATTTAACGTTACAGCAATCGAAAATATAAAACTTCGCGTTTTCGGTTACTTTTATTTCGCCGCCCTGCTTTTGCGAAATAACGGGCAAGGTTCTTTTTACAATGTGTTGTTCGCTTCCGCAAATTTTGCCGTTACATTTATAAGTCAACTCGACAAAAACGTTTTCGCCGCAAAGCGATTCGGCTATACTGAATTTCTGCGCTCCAAGCGGGTTTATATCGTGATTAAGCGCAACGTTTACCGTTTTGCCTTCTTTAACCACTTTGCACTCTATTTCGTATTTTTCCGAACCCGTGAAGGATAACCAGCTTGTAATCGAAAGTTCGTTACCGCTTAATACGGAATAGAACGGACGATATACGTTTGCGATTTCGTAAGCGGCTGACGTCAAATCTCTGTCGGCACGAAGCATTCCGTCCGCACAGAAATTGCCGTCGTGCAGCCACTCGTTTCCGTCGCCGCCGAAATAAAAATCTTTCTTGTTTCCGGCATAGTAAGCGTGGTCGCACCATTCCCAGATACAACCGCCCATAGAGCGTTCGTTTTCGTATATGGTCGTCCAATAGTCTTTCAGCCCGCCGGGTCCGACGCCCATAGCGTGCGCGTATTCGCACAAAAAGAAGGGTTTATTCGGACGATTGTTCATCATTTCGACCATTTTTTCGCACGAAGGATACATCATAGAAACGACGTCGAACCCGTTTTCGCCCTCCCAGTTCCATGCGCCTTCATAATGAATGAGCAAATCATTATCGTAAGATTTCAACAGTTCCGCCATTTTCTTTTGATTTTCGCCGAAACCGGATTCGTTACCCAAACTCCACAAAATTATCGACGCATGATTTTTATCGCGTGCATATAACCGCTCTATCCTGTCGAGATATTCCGCAAGATATTCAGAGCTATTGCTGAAATAATCTAACGTTTCATCCATAAAGAACGCGCCGTGTGTTTCAAGGTCGGCTTCGTCGATAACGTAAAATCCCATTCTGTCGCAAAGTTCCAACGCCGCAGGGCACGGCGGGTAGTGAGAAAATCTTATCGTATCGATATTCAGTTCTTTCATTAAACGGAAATCTTTTTCATAATCTTCCGTGGTTAAAGCGCAGCCCTTATCCGGCGTTGTATCATGATGATTTACGCCGTGACATTTTACGGGAACGCCATTCACCTTAAATACGCCGTTTTCTATTGAGAAAGTACGGAAGCCAACCGGAACACTTACGTTTTCAACTTCTTTTCCGTTCATGAAAACCGACAAACTCAAATCGTATAGAACGGGATTTTCTGCGTTCCATTCTGACGGATTTTCAACAGAGAACCCGATAGTGCTTTCGCTTTTGACTTGTTTTCTATCGGTAAAAACAACTCTGCCGTCTTTATCGGTCAGCGTAACGCAAAGTTCGCTCGGTTTTTCAGTCTGCATATCTACGGCAACTTTACAATCATAGACATTACCGTGTTTTTTGCAAGTCCACGAAACGTCGTAAACGCCGTTTTCGATTATATCGGTAATATAAACGTCACGGAAAATTCCGTTGTTACGAAGCATATCCTGACACTCGAACCAACTGCCCGTCGTCCATTTATAAACGATAACCTTAATATCGTTTTCGCCGTCCGATAAACAATCGGTAATATCGAACTCGGACGGGTAATGACTTCCCTGACTGTATCCGACATATTTGCCGTTAATAAACAAATCGAACCCTGCGCTTACGCCTTGAAAAGTTATAATCGAACGAGATAAATTTTTCGCTTTTTTATAACTGAATTTCCTGTTATAAACCGCACCGGGAGCGCAATCGGGAACGTAAGGCGGCGTTGCGGGGAACGGATAAGCAACGTTGATATAAAACGGCTTTTCGTATCCTGCAAATTGCCAGACGTCGGGAACGCTTATTTCGTCGGTATAAGTCTGTTTGACGGTATCGAACGCTTCACGGATATTTTCGTAATACGCAAAATTCCACTTACCATTAAGAGAATGACATCTCGTTGTATTTTTCGTGCCTGCAATATTGCCTGCATTTGCCGCCTTGTTTTCGTAAGGAATGAAATAACTTCTTGCTTTTAAGCGGTTTTGCTGTAAAACTTCGTTGTTAAGGTGATTGTTAAAATCGAATTTCATTTTATTGTGTTTCCTATGCAGTATATTTCTATATTCAGCGACGCAAGTCGGACAAGATATAAAATTATGAAGGAATCTAAACTATAAAGGTTGTCGCAAGAAAAACTCAGTTTTCTTGCGACAACCCGAACAGTGTTATTGCTCTGCTTAATTGCAGAAGTAGAGCACGTTAATAAATAATTGCTCACTGTTTACATTTAGTTTTGTTTCCCTTGCCTAAATTATTTCGTTAGAAATACGGGAACTCCGTCGACGATTGTCCAATATGCGCTATCCCAGCCTGCCAACTTCTCTTGCGTCTTTTTATTGGCTTTAAGTTCGTCGTTGTTTGCAAAGTATGCAATAGCCTCATAGTTGTTGCCCCTATCGCCGATAGCCTGCGCCGGGTTGTAATTTTCGCTCGGACAAACGCCGAACACTCCGCCAAACCCGCTTGACGTGCCGGACGTCAAAATTCTGAACGTTGCCCCGCTTCCGACGACAGTTGCTTTACTTGCGTCAACAAATACGTTACGCATAGCGCAACCGTCCACGAAATTGGCAATGGTTCCGTTGTATTGGCTACCTGCCGAAATTTCCGCATACTGCACGTATACGTTTTCGATCGTGCCTTTACCTCCGGACGTAAGGAAGTTACCCTCGCCGGTGATTTTGGCATTAGTGAACGCAATATTTTTAAGCACTCCGGTCTTGGTCATCGTAGTAACAAATGCGTTAGTGTAAAAACCGTTTCTGTTAAGCCCGTCGATGATATAACCGCAACCGTCGAACACACCCTTAAAGCCTTCGCTTCCGTCGGTCGCACCGCGATTAAACATGACCATTGACGTTGCCGTAATGTTTGCGCCTAAACGGAAATACCCGCCCCACAAAGTTGCACTTTGCTCGCACGCCTTGGCAATTTTTATCCAGTTTGCGTAGTCGGTAGCATTCTTCAGGACTTTGCTTATAAGCGTTGCGGCAATCGTTATTGTTTTGCCGCTATCGTCTGTCACGACAATTTCTTTTTCTCCGTAATTGAAACCGAACGCCGAACGAGCGACAGCCAACTTGCCGTTTGCAAAGGTAAAACCGCTTGCATCGAGCGCATTGCCTTCCATTGTAACAGAAGCGACGTTTCCGAACGTAAAGCCTGCTGCCGTACAATCGATTTCCAAGGCGTTGTCATTAAGTTTAACGGTGTCGTTGTCTACGAGTATATCGAGATCGATATCCTTTGCTCCGAGATCAATACTGTTTACGACATATTTTTCAGGTGCAGGTATGCCGTCGTTAACGATCCAGAAGCCGTTGTTATTCCAGCCTTTGATTACGGATTGCGTCGTTTCATTGGCTTTAAGTTCATCAAAGTTTGCAAAGTATGCAATAGCCGCATAGTAGTTTTCCCTGTCGATAGCTTGCTTGGGGTTGTAATTTTCGCTCGGACAAACGCCGAACACTCCGCCAAACCCGCTTGACGTGCCGGACGTCAAAATTCTGAACGTTGCCCCGCTTCCGACGACAGTTGCTTTACTTGCGTCAACAAATACGTTACGCATAGCGCAACCGTCCACGAAATTGGCAATGGTTCCGTTGTATTGGCTACCTGCCGAAATTTCCGCATACTGCACGTATACGTTTTCGATCGTGCCTTTACCTCCGGACGTAAGGAAGTTACCCTCGCCGGTGATTTTGGCATTAGTGAACGCAATATTTTTAAGCACTCCGGTCTTGGTCATCGTAGTAACAAATGCGTTAGTGTAAAAACCGTTTCTGTTAAGCCCGTCGATGATATAACCGCAACCGTCGAACACACCCTTAAAGCCTTCGCTTCCGTCGGTCGCACCGCGATTAAACATGACCATTGACGTTGCCGTAATGTTTGCGCCTAAACGGAAATACCCGCCCCACAAAGTTGCACTTTGCTCGCACGCCTTGGCAATGGTAATCCAGTTTGCATATTGGTCGGATGTCATGATCGTCATTGTAACGACAAGAGCGTTTATTGTAACGTTGTATGTTTCGTTTTTGTCGGTTACGCTTATACCAAATACCTTTTCTCCGTATATACCGAGCGGCAAAACATTGGCAAGACTGACGACGCCGTTCTGAACTGCTGCATAGTAAGTCGCTTCGTCTGCAGTAAGCGTTACTTCCGCATTTCCGTTGTAACCTATGGTTGTCAGATCGAGTTTACCATCGGTCGCTTTTCCATTTCCGTTGTCCACGGTCGCAGCAAGATCAATCGTTTGTTTGGTGCCGAGAGTACCGGTAACGTCCTTTTTGCCGCATTTGCAAGCCGCCGTTTGTAAACCATCGCTTTCGCTTACCGTAATGTTGTGTTGCGGAGTTATCGTTAAAACTTTTTCCGCGCCCGTGTAGTTGACACTGTCGGCAACTATAGCCTTGACATAATAGGTTGTACCATAGATAAAGGCGAAGCCTGCGAGCTGTTCTTTTGTATAGTAATCGTTACCGTTGTCGGAATAAGTAAACGTTACCGCCGTGCCGCTTGCAGAAGTTGCTGTAAGTTCAGGGATGGAATCTCCGCAACGTACGGTTACGTTGTCAAGAGAAAAGTCGATGCTGTCGGCAATTTTGGCAATTGTAATCGAAAATTTGTTTTCCCCATCGACAACATTGTAGTTGGCAGCGGCTACAGCTCTGTAAACAACCGTATACTCGCCCGCATCGGTTGCCGTGGGTATGCCTGTCGTCCACTTGCCGTCACCGAGTTTGTATTCGATTTTCGCGCCGATCGCACTGCCGGCAACGACAAGCGCCTGCGATTCGCCGTTGTATGTCAAACCCGTTCTTGCCGTGGGAGCGGTTACTTGCGCGTCAGCTTTTGCAATGGTTACGGTAAGTTGTTGTTCCGTATCGACAACATCGTAGTTAGCGTCGGCTACAGCTTTGTAAATAACCGTATACTCGCCCGCATCGGTTGCCGTGGGTATCTCTATCGTCCACTCGCCGTCACCGAGTTTGTATTCGATTTTCGCGCCGATCGCACTGCCGGCAACGACAAGCGCCTGCGATTCGCCGTTGT
>CAKQQQ010000002.1 GCA_934271065.1 uncultured Clostridia bacterium
ACATTTATAAAAAATATCTACTATTCATTGAACTACAAAATAGCCTACTAATGAATTATTCTTGGGAACAGCGTAAGCTCGGTGATATTGGTAAAGCTCGCTCTGGAGTAGGCTTTCCCGATGCCGACCAAGGCGGGATAACAGGTGTGCCGTTCTTCAAAGTATCCGATATGAACTTAGACGGCAATGAGAATGAAATGATTGTTGCTAATAACTATGTTACAGCAGAACAGATTGCTGATCATAGGTGGTCGCCTATTACGGAATTGCCAGCAATTTTCTTTGCAAAGGTTGGAGCTGCCGTGATGCTAAATCGCAAGCGTTTATGCCGTTTTCCGTTTCTTTTGGACAACAACACAATGGCATATTCTCTCAATCCAACGAAGTGGGACGCAGACTTTGCAAAGGCTCTGTTTGGAACGGTTGATTTGACTTCCTTGGTTCAAGTCGGAGCGTTACCATCCTACAATGCCGGAGATGTTGAATCAATGGAAATATATCTGCCGAGCCTTTTTGAGCAAGAGCGGATTGGAGCTTTCTTCAAGCAACTAGACAACCTTATCACCCTTCATCAGTGTGAGTCTTGTAAAAAAGTAGTCGCTGTTCAGAGTGCTTTTGCAAGAAAGAATTTATCGAAATGGGCTGATTCTTGGGAACAGCGTAAGCTCGAAATATTGATAACAGAATATAAGAGAACAGTCGATTCAGGCTGTACTTATCCAGTGCTTAGTTCTTCTAAAACAGAAGGCGTGGTCTTGCAAGAAGAACACTTTGGTAGAAAACAACAGCATGATATTACAGGTTACAATATACTACCGCGAAATTACTGTACATATAGGAACAGAAGCGACGGCGTTGATTTTACGTTCAACGTTAATAATTGCTGTGATATAGGCATTATTAGTAAGTTTTATCCCGTTTTTTATGGAAACAATAATGATACATTTTTCCTGTCATTACTGTTGAATAATAGCGACGAAGTAGTTCATGAAATAGCATATACCTGCACCGGAACTGGGCAAAAGGTTTTATCTTTTCTTGATTTACAGAAGATGTTTATAAAAATTCCAACATATATAGAACAAAGAAAAATTTCCACGTTATTTAGGAAAATCGACAACCTTATCACCCTTCATCAGTGTAAGGTTTTTTCTAAAAATATCATTTTTAAGAACATAAAAATTGGCGGTTTGGGAACTGAAAATAATACTTCCTGGGAACAGCGTAAGTTTGAAGACGCCTTTATTGAACGAAGGGAAAAAACGATAACTGAAAATGAAGATACACTCCTTTCATGCGCAATAAACGGAATGTTTTTGAATTCGGAACTCTTTGGGCATTTTCGAGGGACGACAACCATTGGCTATTTGAAAGTGAAAAAAAACGATTTAATTTTATCTGCTCAAAACCTTCATCTTGGTAATGCAAATGTCAATTTGCGCTTTGAACACGGCATTATTTCACCTGCATATAAGGTTTATGACCTAAATAATTGTGAACCTGAATTTGTTCAGGCGTGGGTAAAAAAGGAAGATACAAAGAATTTCTTTTTGGCTGCGACAACAGAAGGCGCAAGTCAATGTCGAAAAAATATAGAATGGGATACTCTCGGTAAACATACTATTTGTATGCCGGCTATAAAAGAACAAGCGACAATAGGCTCATTTTTTAAGTGTGTTGACAACCTTATCACCCTTCATCAGCGTATAAAAATATTTATTACAGGAGACTATCATGACCAAAAAAACAAATAGCACTATTTCTCAGAACGAATTATTTTGGGTTTATTTTGAACGCTGGATCAAAGTGTATAAGGACGGAGCAATACGTAAAGTAACGATGGACAAGTATCTTTTAGCATTAAGTTGGCTTAAAAAATTGATTCCAGACTTACTATTAAGCGGAATGGATCGTATTGCATACCAAAGATTGTTGAATGAATATGCTAAAACGCACGAACGTCAAACAACGATGGATTTTCATCATCAATTAAAGGGTGCAATTCTCGATGCCGTTGACGAAGGACTTATTCCAAGAGATCCTACAAGAAAAGCAATAATAAAAGGAAAAACCCCACGCGAAAAGAAACCGAAGTATCTTAGTCAATTTGAACTGCACTCATTGCTACAAAGCCTTGATTTAGGCACTGAACCAAATTGGGATTGGCTAATAATGCTTGTTGCAAAAACAGGAATGCGTTTTTCAGAAGCGTTAGCCATTACTCCGCGAGATTTTGATTTTTCTCATCAAACACTATCTATCAGTAAGACGTGGGACTATAAAGGGAAAGGCGGCTTTTTGCCAACTAAAAACAAGTCTTCGGTGAGAAAAATCCAAATTGACTGGCAGACAGTAGTTCAGTTTTCGGAACTTATCAAAGAAAAACCCGACGACGAGCCGTTATTTATCACTTGTAAGGTGTATAATTCAACTGTCAATGACGTGTTAAAACGTCGTTGCAAACAGGCACATATCCCAACAATTTCAATTCACGGCTTACGACATACACATGCGTCATTACTTCTTTTTGCCGGGGTAACAATTGCAAGTGTTGCAAGACGTTTAGGACATTCAAGTATGACTACAACTCAAAAAACTTATTTACATATTATTCACGAGTTGGAAAATAAGGATATTGATTTAGTTATGCGCGCAATTTCAAGTTTATAATTTTAACCAAACTGATGAAGGGTGTGGTACACCATAATGGTGGACGGTCGTAGATAAAACTACGACCGTTTTATTAAAAAGCCACTCTTTTGAGTGACTTTCCGCTTAATATAGTTCATAATCGCCTGAATATAGGTTCATATAAGGCTTGTTGTGCTTTGCCGCATATAATAAAGCGTTGTATGCTCCGCCGTAGTGAGTGTTGACGTAAGCGAAAACATAATCTGCCTGCTTAACCATCCATTCGTTACGCTTTGATATTGCAAATCTCAGCGGCGTTTGCTCTAATTCGGGATAAAGTATTTCGTCGTATTCTTTTTCGATATAATCTTTTCGCTCGTCGAGCCATTTATTCAAATATGGGGTAACGAATATAATTCTGGCGTTGGGATGGCTTAGTTTATACTGTTTCGCACAATTTTTAGCGAGAGCGTCAAAATTGCCATATCCGCCAAGATAAAAATCAACGTCGTTCCCTTTTGTGATTTTTTCTATCTGTTCTAATAGCCTTTTCTCGTCAATGTCACTGTATAATGTCGAAGAATGACCGAAAAACGTAATTACCACGATAACCCCTCCGCAAACTATGGAAGTATACTTACTTAATTATAGCACAATCCCCGACTAAAAGCAATGTTAGGGAAGTATCCATTCTTATTAAAAATTTCAAAATGGATATAATATTTATGAAAGTATTCTTCCGCATGTATTCTTCCGGAGGTGGTAAAAGTGACAGTTAATGACGCTGTGGCAAAAAGAGTAGTAAATCTGCTCACTGAAAAGAATATGACACAGTATCGTCTGGAACAAAACTCCGGCATACAACACGGTCATATGCAGTGGATAATGAGCGGAAAAAGCAAAACGGTTACATTATCAACCGTAATGATGCTTGCAAATGGTTTTGGAATGACCGTTCTCGAGTTTCTTGATGACGATATGTTCCTGTATGAAAACCTTGAAGTAGAACAATAAAATCGAGTTGGTTAGTATCACTACCCAACTGCACAAAAAAAGCCGAGAGTTTTTGCTCCCGGCTTTTCGTTTGCTTAAAGTTGCTTGTTGCTTTAGTTGTTTGGGATATAGATTTTATCGCCGACTTTGACGGCTTTATAGGTTACGCCACCAACGTTTTGTTGAAGATATTCGGGTTTGCCGTCCGCATGAGCGCGTAAGATAAATTTATCGGGTTCTTCTTCGGTCAGCTTGTCGATATTTACGTCGATAAACTGTTCGTCGCTCGATACTTCGAGTATTTTAAGTCCGCGTTTAATTAAATCGGCGGAAAATTGCCATACTTTTTCAAACATTCCGTAGGTATCCATAATAATGGAAAAGTCGTGATTCGGTTCGTATGCAGTAATTCTGAAGTAATTTGTCATAAATGTTTCTCCTTTGCGGTTATGCCGCTAATTGTTTAAGTTTTCTGTTTGCGTAAGGTAGCCATTTCTTGTTGACGAATTCCATTACGCTTTCGTTCGGTTTATTGTTGTGGTAGCCGTAACATTGAAGCACCTTTTTGTTTTTCAAAGAGTATTCAATCGTTACAAGCGGTTTTTCGGGTTCTTCCTTTGTTCGGATAAAGAATATAAGCGATTCTTCGCGAGCAAACTTTTGGTCGTAACCCATACGCCCCACGCAATGATGAAGTAACTCGCCTTCGCGCGTTAAATCTGACGGTTTTTGTGCGATAATCGCTATATAGACCGACTTCTTGTCATATTCAAGCCCTAAATACTTGCTTGCTACGGCGGCAAATTTGTCGTAAAACTCTTTGCGGTCCTGCTCGTCTTTCAATGCTTTTGCGGAGCGATATTCGTCAATTCGTATATCGTGCCAACGTTTGAAATCGTGGGGATAGCGGTTCTTTTCTTCGTCCATATCCAAGCCGAGATATTGGCAAGCGTCGAGATAATCTCTATATGAATAAAAATTTGTGTTTTGCCTTTCAATATAGTCCAAAAACTTGCCGACCTCGTTTTTCACAAGTGCTTTTACATTATCCATTTGGTCGGCGTGATCGAATTTTATCTTACGTTTAGCAAAATTGTTGATTTCGTATATGGGCTTGCCGGTTTTATACGCCTTTATGATAGAAGAAACGTAGTAGTCGGATAGAACGATATCTTGTCTGTTTTTAGCAAGCCATTTGCGGAATTTTTTGTCCTTACCGCAAAGCCGTAAAATCTGCGTTGACATTGCGATATTATGCAATCCGAGTTTTGTAAGATATTCGATTTGCGGATACTGTTCGTAAAGCCGTAAATATTTGAAAACGTGTATGCCAGTATATCTGTCAACTGCGCTGTATTTGTATTCGGGAAAATGCTGCAAGATATAATCGCGGTTGACTATCGGGGCGTAGGGATCAAACGAATCGTCAGATGCCCAGCCCCAGTCGTTGCTTTCATACCAGTCGGGATATTTGGAAAGACCTTGTTCGTGCCAACCGACAGAATAACCGGCGATAAAAGTAAACTTAATATCTTTGCCGAAACATCTGTCGGAATGGACGTCGTGAACGACAACCGGCTTACAATACCATTGTTTTTTATATTCTCGAACGGCTACCGTAACTTTGACGAGTTCGCCGTCGTTTTTAGTAAGGTAAGCATAAAAGCGAGTTCTACCGAACGGCGCGGTTTTCAATTTATCATCGTAAAGTTTAATCTTTTTCTGTATGTATTTCGGAACAGGTTTTATCTTTTCGATTTTCATTTTATCTCACCTCAACTTTGTTGCCGAACAGGGCGAAAACTTCTTTCGGTATGGTTTGATTTATAGACGGTTCGGGTTCGTCAATGCCTTGCGGTTCGTATATATCACCGTCAAATTCACGCATTTCTTCTTCGGATAATATTTCGCCAGTATCTTCGTCTATAAGTCGATTAACGAAAGGTTTTATACGTTCAATGAATTGTTTATCGACGTCGTTTTCGATGATATATAAGTCGTGATTTCTGACTATCTTGGCAAAGTAATTTTCAGCGGCGTGATACGGGAAACCAACCATCGGAATACGGTCTTTCAAGCCTACGTCACGGCTTGTAATCGTAAGGCTTAACTCATTGCCGAGAGTTACCGCATTGTCGCCGAAAACCTCGTAAAAATCGCCCAAACGATACGCTACGATTGCGGTCTTGTATTCTGCCTGATACGACATATATTTCTGATACATATCATTACCTTTGTTTTCTTCAACGACAGGCTTTGTCGGCGTTTTTACAGACGTTATTTCTTTTTTGGTATCGTCCGTCATTTCTGCGCTTTCGACAGTTAAACAGTCGTTTGTGGGTGCTTTAACATCGTTTTCGTCGAATTTGTCAAACAAGGAGAATTGCAGGCTTTGTTGCTTTTGCGGTTGCGATTTAACCGTTACAGGCTTTGTATTTACGCTCTTTTTCGGGGCAGGTTTATATTCCGCGCCGTCAATCGTATAAAGCGTTCCTTCGATCGACTCTTCCTCAAAATAATGGATTGCCCAACCGTAAACGGTAGCGTCGTCAATGCAAGCGGAATTAGCGCCTTTTTCGGCAAGTTTTCTCGCCTCATCGCAAGCGTATTTCATAAAGCCCGAAAGCGTCTTTTTGTTAAGCAAAGGATTACCGTCTTTCTCAAACGGCGTGCCGTTATTTATCTTGTCTGCAAGGGTTTCGCTCGCGTTGTTTTGCAAGTAATTGAGTATCAATTCTTCTTGCTTGTTTTGCGGTGTAAGATTTAACTTAATCATCGTTTTCACACTCCTTTTCGAGTATTTTCAAAATGTCTTTTTCTTCGTATCCGACCGAGCAAAGCCAGATAATCGTCGCAAGCACTTCAAGGCTCGCACCTTGTCTGTTTTTCTCAAATAGTTTTTCGTATTGTGTGCAATCGCCGCTTGTAAACCATTGATATTTGTTGCAAAGGCGATATAACTTTTCTGTTGAAATTTTCATTTTTTATGCTCCTTTGATTTTTTAATAAAAGAGAGATTGTCTTAAAATGGACAACCTCTCCAAAGTTTTTTATATTCGAGATATGTTTTTATCGGGATTACAACCCATACGGCATTGGTTATAGGCTTTCGGGTTTTTCTGTCCGGCGGTGAATGAGTTTCATACCACCTTACTTCCCAGAAAGCCATATCGCGAGAATTTGTTACAAGATAGATTTTCAGTTTTCGTTTGCCTTTTTGTTGATAACAAACTTTATAGCCGTATTCGTTTTTCGTCATAAGCCGTAAACCCTTTGAGCGATTCTCGGCAATGCCGAAAAGAAATTGCAATTCATAATCGTTGAATGCAGTTTCCTGTCGTGAGCAAAATAGTTTCTGTCGGCGTATTCATAGCCTTGCCTTGTCAGCCGTTTTAATTCGTAATGATCGCTGCCGTCGTGGTGATAACCTTCGATAATCAGATGCCCGTTTCGGTCTATCACCTTTATATTGTCAAGGTGTTGAATCATAGATTGAAAATCTCGGTAGCAAGTGATGAATGTTCCGCCGTCGAAATTGCCGTTCCATCTTTCGCAAGTTCCCGTCATAAGGTAATAACGTGTTTTGAAACTGTTTTCGAGAGCGTCTTTCAAATCTCTCCACGTTTCTTGGTTCTGAAAGTCAATTTCTTTGTAGACTGTTTCGTCGGGGATGTTTTCTTTGCAAGCCCAACCGTTTTCGTCTGCGTAGACTTCAAAGAGAAAATCCCTTGTTTCGTCGAACTTTTTGTAATTTTCGGTATCGTCGTAAAGCACGATTTCTTTTGTCTTTTTCATCTGTGTTCTCCTTAGAAAAGTTTTGAGATAACGATTTTCTTATATTGCAAGCCGTTATCCCGTCTGAATTTGCTTACAGCCTGTTTTAACGTATAAAACATATAAGATTGCGAAACGTGAGTTTCTTCGTCGTAATAGTCAAATACGAGCGTTCCGAAGTGGTTGTAATGGTAGAATATATATCTCATTCTTCAACTCTCCTGTAAACGTCATCTGCATAAAACTGACATACAAACCAATTAAAAAGGGCGTGACATTTCACACCCTTATAATCGACTATGTAATCATTGTTTTCGACTTCTTCCAAGACGGTTATTTCCGCCATTTCGCCGTTAAGCGAGTGGATATGTGCCATTGCTTTGTATTCTTTCATTGCTATAATCTCCTTTAATCGAGTTGATCATAAAATTTTTCCAGTATATCGTAGCGCGATAAATGTTTAATTTTGTCCCAGTTTTCCGCCATATAGTCCGATAATGCTCCGAGTGGTGTTTGATTTGAATCTTTGAGATAACATTCGCCTACAAGAAAGATAAAATCTTTAAGTTCATCCGGATGTGTCTTATCAAATTCATTGTTTACTGCCGCGCAGAAGATATATGTTTCATATCCGTGTTCAAAGTTATAAATTTTGTTGCTGTATTCAATGGTTATTTTCATCATATCGCACCTCACGCAACTCTTTTAATTCCACCACCGAACGATCGAATACCGATTGTGCCAAATTCAGAGCAAAAGTCATCGGATTTGTTCCATACGTAAGCGTAGGCGTAAAACATATTGCCTTGCGGATAAAGCATTTCATCCCATTCTTCTTCATAATCGGGAATATAGAGAAAGTCGTAACATTCGCCAAACTCCAAGTATTCGTGAGTGACAGCATATACAAGCACGTTGTGTTTTTCTTCAAATTCTTTGATTTTTGCCATAAGTTCCGGTTCTTGATATGCCCAGAAACCGCCAAAGTTTTCATAGAAACAAACGCTGTTTTTATCTTTGAAACCTTTGATATAGGGCTTGTAGATGTCCAATTTGTTCATAAGTTCGATTGCTTTTTGTTTTTTTACTTCTCTTGTGATTTTCATAATAAATATCTCCTTTGTTAAATACATTCTTGTAATTGCTCGAAGTTATATCCGATGTTTCGCATTGTTTCTTCAAATCCAAACCATGCCAGTAAATTCATATTGAAGTCGCTGTTGCCGAGGGGATCTTCTTTATCCCATTTGTCATCGAATAGTTCAGGCAAAGAATATATTCCTGTTCCGTTCATTAAGTTATATAAAAGTTCGTCTATTTCGTCTTTGTATTGTTTGTAAAAGCGCACGGTGTCCGAATACCATATTAAGAATCCGACAACGCCAGATTGACAACCGTGATATAAAACATCAGTAAAGATATGTTTCTTATCGTCGTAATTGCTCCATTCGTCCACTATGTAATTTATTACTCGTTTTTGTAATGGCGTGGAATTTGTTTTCATTTTTTTGATGTTAGTTAATGTAAGTTTCATTTCAGTTTTCCTCCGTAAATTCGTCTATGTAAATTTTTGTGTATAAACAACCGTATTCAAAGTAACGGCGATTACCATCGAACAGCAGGTCAAAGGTTTTAACGCTTATTCTTCCGGTGTCGCTCACGGCAACCGTTACTTCGCGTTTCTCGTCGTCGATTTCGATTAAATCGAATGTTATGAAATTTTCACCGTCAAAGTGTTGATATTCAGCCATTTTCTTTCTCCTTATACCGTTTTGAACCATACCGAGTATTCAACCTCGATATCTCTGCCTTCGTATTCGTAATACATAGTCACGTAACCCTTGTATTCGTTTTCTTTTCCGAATACAGGGAAACAATGCTGTTCAACGTCATCGAAAGCTCGCGTATATCGTTTGCCGTTTTTTGAAACGCACTTACATAGCAACGTTCCTTCTTCGTTAAGAAATCCGAGACCGGAAATCTTGTCGTCAGAGTTGCCTCTGACTTTCCTGATTGAGTAAACAACTTTTTTCATTTTTGGATTACCTCCATTTTTTATTTTTGCCTTCTGGCAGGGGCAAAGGAGCATAAGTCGAAACCCATTCGATTTGTAAATTTTGTTGCAATGGAGAAAATCAACAGCCAAAGGATTTGAGCGAAAAATACTATCGTAAAATAAAAAGAGCCAAACTCTTTATCGAGTCTGACTCTGTTATTCAATATTAAAGTTTTAAGTAGTATTTTTCCGTGCAGTTGATTTTCTCGCTGACTTATGCTACAACAGCCACGACAGAAGACAATAAAATATGGAGTCTTTACTTTTTTTCTTTTTTTCTTTTTTTATCTTTACTTTTTGCTTTTAATGTGGTATAATAAGTAAAGAAATCGGGAGGCGGATATGTATTCTTATAAGCCATTAGAAAATAAACTCAATGAAATTGGTTTAACCAAGTCTGACTTAACGACCAAACTTGGCATATCATCCAGAACTATAGCTAAAATTTCAAAGGGTGAAAAAATCGCAAATAATGTTCTTGTCAAAATCGCAGATTTCTTGCATTGCGGTCCTGACGATTTGTTTAGAGAGTTTTGCGATAATCACATTTTACAAATTCTGCGTGAAGAAAAAGAAGCAAAAATCTCCGGCGGGCTTTATCATGAATTACAAGTCAGAATGACCTATAACTCTAACCATATCGAAGGTTCTAAGCTTACGGAAGATCAAACAAGATTGATTTTTGAAACAAGAACGATTGACATCGGCGACGGTATTCCGGTTGACGATATTATCGAAACAAGCAATCATTTCCGCGCAATCGATTATGTAATTGATAAGGCATTAGAGCCTTTAAGCGAGGATATTATCAAGCATCTTCATTTGCTATTGAAACAAGGAACCAAGGATTCATCTCTCGATTGGTTTGCCGTTGGAGATTATAAAAAGCGAGCAAATACCGTCGGCGGAAGAGAAACTTGCAAGCCGAGCGAAGTCCATAAAGCGATGGATAAACTCGTTACGAATTTTAATTCTAAAAGTGATATAACAATCGACGATATTATTGAGCTTCATGCGGACTTCGAATATATTCACCCGTTCCAAGACGGAAACGGCAGAGTCGGCAGATTGATCGCATTGAAAGAGTGTCTTAGATTTAATATAATTCCGTTCATTATAGAAGATTCCAAAAAGTCTTTCTATTATCGTGGACTTGCAAACTGGAATCAAGAAAAAGGCTGGCTCAGAGACACTTGTCTTGACGGTCAAGACACTTTCAAAAGAATTCTGAACGTCCTTGATATTCATGAATAGAGTCGGTGTTTTCTCTCAGTCCGTGATAGTTACAGAGCATAAAAGCTCAACACTTACAAAGACGGATAACTCCAACCCTTATTTTCCACAAGGCATAGTTTTGGCATAGTTTTAGGCATAAAAAATATTTTCGATAATAAAAATTGCTTGCATTACCGTAAAATAGGATATAAAATGCAGGTAAAATACAGAAGTTGGCAAACAAAATGTGCAAAAATGTGCGTTTTTGATGGCGCTTGACAGGATAAAATGAATTCCTAAGGGTGAATTTTAGCCGTGTAAAACCACAAGATGTTGTGTTTTTATCGCTCATCAAAATCAATATATAGAAACAAAGTCATTTCGAGTATAGTTTTGGCATAGTGTTCAATGCCGACAGTATCTTCCAAGTCATAAAATATCTTCCGTTTTATGAGTTTTCATTCCTAAAATGGAACAAGCATTTGATTTTTGGGAGAAAAGCATAAGAGAATTTCTCTTTTGGGTTGAGATTCGTTGAAGGTCGTGTTAAAATCTAAATGTGAGTGTATCAAGTTGATTTTTTCTTTAGTGAAAAAGTAGTGCTGGATAACTCCAACCCTTATTTTCAAAACAGCATAGTTTTGGCATAGATTTTGGCATAGAAATTGCTAAAAGATATGAAAATTGATGCTTGAAACATAAAAAACAGGGCAAAATAGACGAAAAATACACACAAAAGTGCGCGATTTGCAAGAAAATTGCCTATTTTAGAGCAATTTGGCGGCTCAGAATCGACTCCTAAGGGTTAGTTATGGGTTCGATTCCCGTCGGGAGTACCATGAAAAAACGACTGATTTCTCAGTCGTTTTTTTCATTATGCCGGACAAATATAATACGAACCTTGCAAAAACGTCGCTATTCGTTATTTAATTTAACGTTTATCGTCATATCGCCGCAAATACGCGATTTTTCTATCGCTACCGAACGACCGTCTGCCGATACGGGCAGCGTTTCCCCGTTTATTTCCGCAGACCGTATTTTCGCTCCGTAGCCCGAATATTTTACGGTTATTCTACGACCGTTGAACGGCGTGGTTATTTCCGCATTCGCGTATTCTTTCGGAACGCACGGCGTTATTACCATACCGCTAAGCGTAAAGTTTATGCCGAATACCCACGAATAAACCGCCCTTTCGAGCATAGCGACGCTGCCCGTTAAAAACGAGAAACCCGACCTGCCGTAAAACGACGGCACTAAATGATAACAATTCGTTATCGCGTAAGGCGCGGAACAGGTCTTTTCGGGCGAATGTTTATCCGCATACAAGGGCATTGCATATCCCAGAACTTCGGCTATATCTTTATATCTCCCCGCTTTCGCCAACGCCCTTATCAAAAAGCATTGCGAACCGTGGTTATATACGCTTGCATTCTCGGCAAAATACGGCTGAAAATCTCCCGTTCCCATTTTGCCTATTCCGTCTATAAATTTACCGCCGAGCGGCTCGGAAAACAATTTGTAACCGTCCGAAGTTTTTAACGCGGCTATTTCCGAGAATATCGAATCTTCTTTACCGTCTGCCACTCCGCTTATTACGGCGTACGCGTTCGTCGGAACGTATACTCTCTTCTCGCCGTCTTCGTCCTTTTCGGAAAAGAGCCAAGTGCCGTTATCGGTGTACACGGCGTTATAAAATTTACCGTTAAACGACGCCGTATTTATCGCGTTTATCAACTTATAGGCGGACTTTTCGTATTTTTCAACGTCTCTTGTCTGCCCGACTTTATTCATTATTTCTGATAAATATCTAAGGCACATAACGAGTTGGCAGGACACCATTACGCTTTCGCCTTTCCCCTTTTTACCAACTCCGCTTAAACAGTCGAGCCAGTCGCCGCCGCGCATTTTAACAAGCCCGTGTACGCCTGACGCGTCGTCCGAAATAAGATAGTCAAGCCCCCTTTTCAAATGCGTTAAGCCGCTTTCGGTCTTTTCGCTGTCGTAATACGGGTACTCTTTTTCTAAAATCGAATAATCGTCGGTATAAGCAAGATAGTCGTAAACGTATTCGGTAAAGAAACACGCGGAATCTACGAACTCTCTCAAATCGAATTTCGTACCGCTGCCGAAAGGTACTTGTCTCGGATACCAGCCGTCGCTTCTCTGCTTCGAGAAAATGTTTTCGATTACGTCTTTACACATCTGCTTATCGTAACATAGCATTCCTTCGAAATCGTTCGCAGCGTCTCTCACGCCCCGCATTCCCGTCGGCCAGCCGCGGTCAAGCGAAGAAACCCAATACATTTCGAGCGGCAAAAAGCCGTTTATGAATTTATCGAAGTCGTTATCGCGCGTTTTTACCGTTCTTACCGAGAACAATTCGGCGTATTTTCTTTCAAGTTTTTTCTCTTCTTCTTTCCGATTTTTTTCGTCGAAATATACTTTCGACTGATCAATTTCTTCCGTGATTTTACCGTCGTCGGCTGTAACGGAAAACACCTGCGTGAACGAATACTTCTCGCCCTTTTTAATCGTAACGGAAGAAAGAGCGGAAACGCATTGTTTAAACGCGTAAAGGGTATCTTCGGTTTTACCGCCGATTTTATCGGGTATCACGCTGAAATTCTTCGTCGCGGTCGTAAGCCTTTCAAGGCTCAACTCCCGACTTTCCGCTTTATCGCTATCGACAATCGTAAGATACCGTCTTTCTTCCTTTTTACCCGCAACGCTGTATTTCGTCGTTAAAAAGGCGTTCTTATCGTTAAGATATTCAGTTCTCGTATACCATTCGGGCTTATCCCACGGCGCCATTAAAAGTTCGTTGAGATAAGGAAAACAACATTTCAGTATCTTATATTCTTTATCCTTATCGCCGAGATTTTCGATCGTAACGTTCATTACAAAGCGTTTACCCCTTTCTGTCACAAACACTTCCGTTACGACTTTCGTTTTTCCGAAAGTAAGGCTATAAGTCGATTTTTCGGGTAAAAACGTTATCGTCAACTTATCTGCGGTCAATACGCCGAAGTTATCGAAAACTCTCTTTCCGTCCGAAATCATCGCTTTAACGGGCGATCCGACTTCCCTTTCTTCTCTTTTGAAAACGGCTTCGCCGACGGGCGGATTTATCTGCGCGGTAACTATTCCGTACTGGTCAACCTTTACGAGTATTTCGTCGTTTTTGTATATATACTCGTAATTCCCCGCGTCGGGTAATTTATCGATTATATAACCGCCGAGTTTATCGGCGAACTTTCCGTACCTTTCCGACATAAAATTCTCCTTTTCCGTTTAATCGAGATTTTCTCCGTTAGTTTCGATAACTTTTTTATACCAAAACGCGCTTTTTTTAGGAATACGCTCCAACGTATTATAATCCACGTAAACAAGCCCGAAACGCTTCGAATAGCCGAGCGCCCATTCGAAATTATCCGTAAACGACCAGTAGAAATAGCCTTTCACGGGATATTCGTCTGCAACCTTTTTCATCTCTTCGATATGCCTTTTCATAAAGTCTATCCGCATATCGTCGGGAACGTCGCCGTTCAAAGTTTTCCATTCGGAAAGCGCAACACCGTTTTCCGACAAAATTATCGGCAACCTATATCTCTCATAGTAATATTTTACGAGATATTTCGTCGCTTCCGGGGTAACCGCCCACCCCATAGACGTAAAATCGTCCGTCGGAGCAACTGCTTTTCTCTTTATCCCGTCCTTGGTTTTTTCGATATAAAACCCCCTGTACAAATTCGCGCAGAAAAAATCGAGATCGCTCTTTATTATTTTCATATCGCTTTCGGACGGATTATAATCGTATTCGTTAAACCACTCTCTGTACTCTTTCGTAAATTCGCCTTTTATTATAGCGTCGGTAAAATAACACCCGTCCCAAAAATCTCCGCTCGGCGAAAAATTGTAATTAAGAGCAAGTTCGGCGTCGTCTTCTTTCATAGGCATCATAGGCGTAAAACACGGAGCAATACCGATATTCAGTTTATGCTTTGCGGTCTTTCTCATCGCCTTTTCCGCTTTACCTATACACAAAAGCAGGTTATGCGCAACCGTAAAGGTCTCTTTTCTCGAAAGTCTTAAAAACGGCGCTTGCGTACCCATAAAGTGTCCTTCTTCAACGATACATTGCGGCTCGTTCATAATAACGTAATTATGGACCGTTTCGCCGAAAATGTCAACGACTTTCGCGGCGTAATCCGCAAACCAATCGCTTATTTCTCCGTTGAGATAACCGCCCTTTTCGTAAAGTTTACGCGGTAAATCCCAATGAAAAAGCGTTACCCACGGCGTAATATCTGCGGCTATAAGCCGATTAACAAGGTCTTTATAAAATTCTATACCCCTTAAATTCACTTCCCCGGTACCGTCGGGGAATATTCTCGGCCAACTTATCGAAAAACGATAATTCTTTATCCCGAGTTTACTTAAAAGAGCGACGTCTTCTTTGTATCTGTGATAATGGTCGCAAGCGACGCTTCCGTTCATATCGCCGAGAACTTTCCCCTTAGTGAACTTGCTGTCCCATATACTCTCGCCTCTGCCGTCTTCGTTTTCCGCGCCTTCGATCTGATACGCCGAACACGCAACGCCCCATATAAAATCTTTATCAAATGCCATATCGGTTTACTCCTTATTGTTTTCGTTAAAAAATTTAAGCATATCGTCTATCCAGCCTTCGGCGCAAGTTCCTTTGCCCACGCCGAAACCGTGGCAGGTATCGTCGTAAACGACGTATTTATGTTTTACGTTATTTTCGGTCAGAGCCTTGTCCATAATTAAGGAATTTTCAAAAGAAACGCATTGATCGTTTCTGCCTTGCCATAAATAGGTTTCGGGGTAATTTTCGTCCACGTTCGTATGAACGGAATATTTCTTCATCTCTTCTTCCGAACAGTTTTCGCTAAGACAATTCGCTCTCGTAACGCCCTTTTTAAGCGACAAATCTATCACGGGGTACGTTAAAGACAAATATTTCGGTTTCGGCAGATTATATCTCGAATAGCCCTGTTTCGTAGACCATATACCGGCAAGATGACCGCCCGCCGAAAAGCCCATAAGCAGGTAGTCGGCAATATTTAATTCGGGATAATTTTCTATGATATATTTAATCGCCCGTGCGACGTCATCTATGGGATTCGGCATATACGCGTGCGGAAAAACCCTATAATACAATACGAAACAGTTATATCCCCTTTCCCACAGTTCCTGAGCAATCGGCCAACCCTCGCTGTAAGAACAAACGTCGGAGTATCCGCCGCCGGGGATAATTACCGTAATTTTCCTGCTGCCCGATTTTTTATATTTCAGAACCTGTACGTTTTCTTTCGTCTCGTCGCGCTCGATTTCGGACGGATTATATATTTTATCTCTCGTTATATCGCCCGTTTCGATATGCGTTTTTATAAAGTCAAGCCGTTCGGCGTAATTTCCGACGCCCTTGAAACTTTCCGATAAAACTTTCGGCGTGATTTTATCTTCGTAAATCCAATCGTAAAAATGCGGCGGAAACAGCAAATCTTTTACCGTTTCAATCGTTTTATCCCGCAAAATTTCTTTCATCGTTTGATTTTCGTAAAACATTGCCCTACTCCAAGTTAATATTGTTCATACGAAATTTTAATTTATATCTTTCTTTTTCAAGTTCGGTGGCGGGGTTTACGACCGCAATTGCCCCTTTCATTCGACCGTTGTGTTTTCCGCCCCGATACGCCACGACTTTATACGTCAACAAAGCCTTGTCGTTCTCGTTATACTCTTTATCGATAAAAAGCCCGTCGCTCGTGACGCCTATAAGACGATAGTCTTTTTCGTTGTCTTTCCCACGATAAACGGCGTAATTTAAGCCGTTTTCTTCCCACGATAAAGCCACTCCGTCCTTTCTCCACAAGGCGTTCAGATTGCAGACCGTCAACGGACGTTCCGCGCGCTTAAACCCCGTCAGCCTGTACGACTTACCGACTTCCGTATCGAAACAGATCGCGTCTTCGTTTGCGGAATACTCTATACGCCTGCCGCCCGACCAAACTTCGACGTTAAAAAATTCGTCGCATCGTATATTCGCCTTTCCGCCGACGCAGGACTTTATATCCGCAAAATCTATTACTCCGTCTTTATACGAAATATCTATCGTAAAGTTTCCGCGCGCTTTCAAGCCTTTAACCCGTAAATCTTTCCACCTGTCGGGCATCGCGGGAAGAAGAGTTATCACTCCGTCGTGGCTTTGAACTATCATTTCGGTCATACCCGCAACCGCGCCGAAATTACCGTCGATCTGAAACGGCGGGTGAACGTCCCATAAATTAGGGTGCGTTTTATTTTTTAACAGTTCCTGCAACAAAAGATAAGCATGATCGCCGTCGCCTACCCTTGCCCACGAGCATAGTCTGTGGGCGAGCGCCCAACCGGTTGACTTATCCCCTCGCAGTTCGAGTGTGATTTTAGCCGAATCGAGCCAGCGCGGAGTATTTCTCGTTATAGTTCTACCGGGCATCAACGCCACGAGTTGAGACAAATGCCTGTGCTTCGCTTCGCCGTATTCGCCGTAAAAACGTTCTTCGTCATACTCTTTTATCTGCCCGTCATAGCCTATTCTCACAGGCTCGTACAATTCGAGTTGTTCTCTTTCTTTTTCGATTATATCGTCGCTTACTTCTAAGACGGAAGAACATTCCAGATCGTCCTTGGCATTCTCATATATCATCTGCTGATCGAAAGAACAACCGACCGTTTGTATATATTGCTGATATTTATGCTCGTTAACCCACCAACCCGACAAAATCTGCTCGGGCGAAGCCGAGAAACTACATAAATATCTGCCGTCGTCGTACTTCCTGACGCATTTCGTCAAAAACCTGCTCATTCCGTGAATAACGGGATAAACGTCGTTTTTAAGTATATTTTCGTCTCTCGTAAAATCGTAATAATCAAAAAACAGTTTCGTCGTGAGCGCGCCCGTTCCCGGCCCGGAATGGGTATAAGGGTTAAACCCTTCGACTTCGTAACAAAACGCCCCCGTGGCGATTATCCAACCGCAATCTTTAGAATAGTTTTCGGGGTTTGTATAACTTATCCACTCTCGCGCGTTCTCTTTCGCGCTTGCCGTATACGCTTTATTGAAATCGACGTAAGCCCCGAAAGTTTCGGCGATATTCGTACTGAAAGCAAGCCAGTAATTCATCTGAATATTTATGTTATGCCAGAATCCGCTGCCCCAGGGCGATTTGTCGTGAGCAGTCCACACGCCCTGCAAAGACGACGGCGGCGTACCCTTTCTCGACGACGAAAGAAGCAGGTATCTGCCGTATTGATAGTATAACTCTTCTAAATACGGCTCGAAATTCCCTTGTCTGTTAGATTGCAAAAGTTCATCGGTTGAACGCTCGTCTCGCTTACCGTTCAAATCGAATTCAACCCTTTTCATAATCTCGGAAAAATCGTTTATATGGTTTTCGTAAAGACCGTCATACCCGATTTTTACGGCGTTTTTCAATAAATTAACGACTTTAGCGTGGGGATCTTCGCCTAACGCCTTATGAACGCCCTTTCTGAAAGTCTCTTCGCAAAGCAGATACGAAGTATCGAAAACGAATAAAATCATGCTTTCACGGCTTTGTTTTACCGAGACGGTATCGCCGTCGTATTTTGTCGCTCCGTCGGTCAAAACCGTCAGTCTGCACTCGAAAAGCAATTCTCTCGACGGCAAACTTCCACGCATAACGAGACAATCTTTTTCGGCGGACACGCTTCCCGTTCTGCCGCCCTGCTCGGTCGGTCTCGCGCCTAAAAAAGGAATGGCGAGTTGAACGGAAAATTCGATTTTTTTATCAGAAGTTATTTTATATACCAAAACGTTATCGGGGTAGTTATAAAACGCAACCCTTTTTACGCTCGTATTTTCGTAGTTAAAACAAGAACTTGCGACGCCGTTTACGACGTCGAGTTCTCTCTTGTAATTTGTATACTCTTTTACGCCCGAATTTATATAAATTTCCGCAAAATCGGACACGCCGCCGTTATCGAACGTATTTGCGAAAACGTTAGTCGTTATCTGCAGTCTCTCCTTTTTTACGCCGCCGAAAACGCTCGCCCCCGCGTAGCCGTTGCCTATCGGAAAGGAATATTTTTCCCACCCGTCGAGCGAATCTTCGGCGGGAGAACAGAATTTTAATTTCAAATCTTTCATAGCGATATTTTTATATGCCCCACGAGAATTTCCCATGGGGCATATTATAAAGTTTTTAATCGTAATTTACTCTTCCGTATTAAAGACTTTAACTTCTTCGTATTCCTTTATAGAAGAACCTGTGGAATCTTTACCGAGTTCGGCAAGCGACTTACAGTAGATTTTTACGCCGCTGCACTTATTGTCCGTAAAGTTGTTACCGAATACAGTCGTAACGTCGCCAAGCGTAATTCCGTCGTCACTATATACTTTGACGGTCACATTCGTAAACGTATTATTTTGACATTTATCTGCAAAAAGCAGATGTTTCGTGGGAATGCCGGCACATGGCGTAGTCGAAGACTTCATTATGATTGTTACGTCTTCGTAAGTCGCCCCATAGGATGCCGCGCCAAGCAATCTGTCGATACCCCCCGCCCAACGAGTCGATATAAAATTGACATTTTTAATTACCGCGCCGTTGCCAACCACAAAGAACAGTCCTTGAGCATGAGCAAAGCCTGTTATAGACTTTCCGTTTCCGTCCAAAGTTCCTCTGAATCCATTGTTTGCATTAGTCCATGTATAGCCCGTGGAATTATAAAAACCACCAGAGTAATTTATATCGCTCTCTAACTTATAATAGCCAAATATTGATTTTTGAGAACTATCAGTAATCGTTGTAACAACAGTTCTTAAATCATTTTCGTTTTTTATCATTTTTGTAACAAAAGTTACGGGGACGTTAATTTTTATTTTAGAACTGTCTTTTACGCCCTTGACAACAACAGTCTTTTCGCCATGTTTTGCGTAATCGAATTTGAACGCGCTTAAATCAAGATTACTTAAATCCGTTCCCAGATTTTTGCCGTCGCAAAGGATAGAAGTTACGGTAAGCCCCGTCTGTTCGTCGCCCAGATTAAGCGAATACGTTTCGTCGGTCATTAAAATGTCCTGATTTCCCGTCAAATTAACTTCTAAGAGTTCATTAACCGTTATATCGTCGCGTTTCTTTACCGTGTCGTAAATATAATTGACTTTATCCGCATACACCGTAACGTCGGCAAAGCTCGATCCACCCGAACCTTGGCTTATAAGATAGAATATCTCGCTGCCTTCCGCCATAATTTTTATGTTCCTGTAAGTGTTTCTTGCGGCATTGTTTCCCGAAAGAATACCGCCGACCTTCGCGTCGAATACGCAGTTGAACGTGACGTTTATATTCTCAAAAATCGAATCTGCGGTTATTACTCCGAATACCGATTTGTTGCCCTGCGGAACGAAATTCGACACGGTAAAGTTTATATTCTTTACGACGGCGTATTGCGTACAGTTAAATATTCCCGGAACTCCTTTTTCTATATTAAGGTTTTTAACGGTATAGCCCCTGCCGTCTATCGTACCCTTGAAGCCGTCTGCTTCCGTCCACAACATACCCGCTTTCCAGTCTATTCCGCTCGCGTCTATATCGCTGTCGAGTACGAAGTATTTTCCTTCGCTTAAAGCCGCACCTTGGCTTTGAATATTTGCTTTAAGATTTTCCGCCGTTAAAACTGCGTCGATAATCGTTACCGGTACGATGATTTCCGTTCCGTCAACCCTTACGGAGACTTCCTGCTCGCCGTGTTCGCTCGGAATTGCAATCGGATACGAGTTCTCGCCGATAGTAACGGTCGGATTATCAACCAACACGTCCTGACGAACGACGCCAAGATTTTTTAACGTGGTTTCTTTAAGTTCGTTATACTTTGCGTACTGAGCCGCAGTTTTAGGCGATACGGGATATTCGCCTTGTCCGTACCAGTTAGCATAGTCGAGTTTTGTGTTTTCCGCGCCGCCGATTAAACGATCTGCATATTTATCGAGAACGGCGCTGTTTACCACGTCGTAAATAGATCTCGTGGTAGACGCCGCTTTCGCATAAGTATAAACACCGCCTTTATCGATAATTGCTACGGCGTTAAACTGAACGTTATAGAAAGCGCTTGTAAGATTACAAATTACCGCATTTGCATAGTGATACTCTTTACCCGACTCGTCGGTTGCGGTATAAATGCTATTAACGGCAATTTCAAGCCACTTATTCTTATGGCTCTCGATTATCTTCGCCGCGGCGGCAACTTTGTCGTTACTCGTCAGGTCAACGACGCTTACGGGAGCAATGAACGCGTAAAGTTTAACGTTTTGCCCGTCGATCGAAGCGACCGTTTCGGCATCCATTTTTATCTGAAAACGCATTCCGTTAGTTAAATCTTTACCGTTAACCGTACCGTCGCTAAGACGCACCGACGCGCCGTCAACCATTTCAAACGTTACAGGCTCGACTGCCGTCGCATCCGCTTTGACCGTTTTGCCGACGCTTGTACCTATAAATAAGGAAGCAACCAAGACGGCAAATAAACAGATCAGATTGATTTTTCTTGTTTTACTCATTACAGTTCCCTCACTTCCCACGGGTTTTCGAAGATATTATCTTTATCTTCTACTGTTGAAGTCGTAATAACGTCGGTTTCAAAAGACGTCATTTCTAACTTCGGCTTTTCATAAACGTTGTTCATAATTAACCTCCTTACGTTTTTATATTTTGCCAAACAGTAATACAACTGTTTTCATCGTCATAATTTTTGCCTGCGGACGAATAATCGCACGCGGCAAACTTTTCGCCGCCGATACTTATCTCGTAAGTTACGTTGTTTTTGAATTTATCGTTTTTTATGCGTTTGCCCCTGACTAACCCGCTTTTCGCCGCGACGGGCTTGGTTATATCTCCGAAACGCACGTCTCTCGCCAGAACGATCGGGCCTTTCGTAAACGCAACCTTATCGTTTAGAATATGCTTTTTTACGCGAGCGGAACAGGTAAGTTCTATTGCGTTATCGTTCCATATTCTTTTGAGTTCGACGTATTCGTTTTTGCGTTCGACGCCGACTTTTTCGCCGTCGACTTTAACTTCGTATTTTTCCATCCATTCCGGAATACGCAATTTTATCGCAAATTCCTTTCCGCCGCCGCTTACTTTTATCTTCGCTTTGTTTTTGGTGTAAACGTCGGCGTTACAGTCGAGTTTTACCGTCGCCCCGTTATATTCCGACTTAAACGTAAACGAATTATACAGATTGACCGAAAACCCGCCGTTATAGACGGAAATCGTCGCAAGATTCGCAACCGCGACGCCCGCGCTGCCGATACACGCGCAACAACCGTAAGACCTGCCGTCCTGCATAACCATAAAGCCGCCGACCTTTTTACCCCTTCTGTTATAGACGAGAGGGCTGTAACTGTCGAACGGATAAGGCTCGTGTTCCACCTGATAACAACCGCTCTCAACCCAAACGTCGCCGTCCGTTCTCTTCATCGTCTGCTCGGTATCGTTTACCGCGCCGTACATAGCGTTATATGCCGAACGCTCGATATAATCCATATACTTCGGACTGCCCGTAAGCAAATACAGTTTAGAACATAACTTCATAAAAGTTACGGTTACGCACGTTTCCTGCATAATATCGTCGCTGTAATTCGTCTGCGTAACAGACGAATTATCGAGCATTTCCGTAGAACAGCCGCAACAGCCTATTATCGTATAATCGCTTTCGACGATCATATCGACGAAGTTTTCAGCCGCCCGCAAATACTTATCGTCCTTTTCGTATTTGTAATACTCCGTCAGCCCCTCGAAACAACTCATCATTTCGTATGCCTTGACGTCTCCGAACTGATACGGATATTTACGTTTACTCAAAGACTCTTCGATAAGATTAAGATTTTTGCTGAATCCGCCGTTTACGATATAAGCGGAAAAATCAAGGTATCTCCGTTCTTTGGTTACGCCGTACAGTTTAACGAACGCCTCTAATATCGAACAGGAATTCATAGCCCCGTACAAGCTCGACGTATCGAAAATACTTTTTTTGTTTTTGCCGTCGCCTATGCGTTTTATTATGTAATCGGCTTGCTTTTTAAGCGAGTTTATCACTCGTCTTTTCAATTTTTCGCTTTTACAGATTGAAAGGAAGTACAACATTCCGAGCATAACGTACTTTCTGCACCACATATCCCAGCCGTTAAACTCTATATCAACGGCGTAAGTGGATATGCGCCCCGATTTTTCCTGCGCGGAAAGCATATCGTTTATTGTGCTTACGAGAACTTTATATAACCGCTCGTTTTTGTCGGACATATAAGTAAGGCACGCTCCGCGCATCGTTTTGCCCCAGAATTCGCCTTTCCATTCGCCGTTTTTATCCGAACGTATCTTATACTGATTGACAAACAATTTCCACAATTCTTCGTCCGTCAGTTGTTTTTTCGTTACGTATTCCGTCAAATCACGGCAGTACCCGCGAACTTTCAGTTCTCCGGGAATTGAAAATCTATAGTCTATCATAAAATGTCATCGCTTATTTTCAACCGACGTTCCACACGCCAACTTTCGTTACTCCGCCGTTTTTTAATTCGGCGATCGTATTATATCTGTATATTCCCCCGTCCGTAACGCTTGACGAATATACCCACGCATATTTGGCGGATTTCGTCTGCCCGTCGAGCGAATCGACAAAGAACACTTCGCCGAGCAACGCCTTCTGAGTCTCGCTCGTGTCCTTGCTCGGGGTGATTTTACAAAACGCCGTGTTTTCGCCCGTGCCGCCCCTGTTTCCGACAACCGCTTTCCCGTCTGTCTTGACCGGAGAATAATCGGTACACGCGTACGTCGTATAATAAGATTTGTTCGTTCCGATATTCCCGAAATAACCGTTGGATATAGGCATAAACACGCCCGTAACGACTCTGATATTCTTAAATCCGCCGTTATACATCAAATCGCAGGACGCGCACATAGAGTTGCAATCCACGCGGAACAGCGCCCCTACCTGCCGAGTGTAATTCGTATAATCGACCGCCGCTCCGTTTATGATTACGAGTATGTCTTCCATAGACAATCTGTAATTCATAAAATCGAGAAGGGCGTACGAACGTTTTTCCGAACCGTCCGCGCCGTCGAAATAATTCGTGGTGGTAATTTTAAGATTGCCGAGTTTTACGTTCCATTGCCCTTGCATAAACACCGCGCCGTCGTTTCTCGCAAGACCGCAAGCCGTTTTTATCGGAGCGTCATCGGGAATCGAAAACGTAAAATTGAAATGCGTGTTTTTGATTACCGAATCCTTTCCCAAACCACCGAAAATTCCGTTCGTTCCTACCGTTGCGTTTACCGTATAATTCTGCCCGTCGAAAACGCCTGCGAAGTATCTGTTCTCCTGACCGTTCGTTTCGTAGTAACTGCCGATCTGCGACGCCATATCTACGGTAATATCGTTGTCGAGATAGTAATAACCGCTTATAATTTCGCCCGCTTTCAAGGTAAGGGCCGCGATAAATTCGTCGGCGGTTTTAATCGCTTTCGTATACGCGTTCACGTTTTTGAAAAGGTAGCCGCCAAGCGACGATAAAACGCATATTTCTTCCGTTTCTCTGCCGCGCGGGACTATATCCGTAATCAACTTTCCGCGTTTTACGGTAAGCGTTCTGTCGCCCTGAGTTGCGGACAGAATAACCGCGCCCGCACCGAATATGTTGTTTACGTCGAAGTCTTCGCTTACGCAATAGTCGAAACTGCCTTCGTATGTCTCAACGGGGCAAGTTACCGCGATTTCAATTACGTTCACGTATTCCACGCCGTTATAACTGCATCTCGCTTTAACGTAACTGCTCCCGATATTCTCCGCCGAAACCTTATTGCCCTTTATCGAAATAACGTCGGAACCTTCTTCTATCGAATACTCGAAAGCAACGGCTTGTTTTTCTCCGCCGATAGTAAATTCGCTATTGAACACGGCGAAGTCGTTATACGTTTTACCTTGCCATTCTCCGACTAAACTCAACCGGATTTTATCGGTAATTTCGGTCGTTTCGCCGACGGTGACGAACGTGTTCGCTTCGACGTCTTCGGCGACTTTTACCTTGACGGTTTTTTGCAGAGTCGAACCGCTGAATCCTTTCCACGTCGTAGAAACGGTTATCTCGGTTTCTCCGACGTTTTTCGCGGTAAGCAGCATATTTTCATCTATCGTCGCAATCGACGCGTCGGAAATTTCACACCTTATCTCTACTCCGTCGTAATACCTTACGTCGTTGAAATAAACGTACCCTTGAATATTGTAGTCGCTGCCCTTGCCGAGAACGATTTCGTTATCCGAAACGTTTTCGATCACGAGTCGGGGTAAAAACTGCCCGAACGACACCTTTATTCGGCACTTGGCGGAATATTCCCCGTAAGTCGCCACGACGTCCGCTTCGCCGACGGAAACCGTTTTTACGTCGCCGTCGCCGTTTACGGTAACGACGTTTTCGTCACTCGATTTCCAGGAAAGAGTCGCCCCCGTCTGAATTTCATAGGTCGCAATCAAACTTAAACTATCGCCGTAAATCAAGTCCTTGTTATAATAATTAAGCGTAATTCCGCCGACGGGTTCTTCCGGATTAACACTCGGAGAATCAGGATTCGACGGATTCGGATTATTCTTACATCCGTTGCACGCAAAAAGGAACGCCGATAACAGTAACGACAAAATCACAACCGCTATTATTCTGAATTTCTTCATATCCCCTCCGTCTAAGAAATCGTTTCAAGATATTCGTCTATGGTCGTCGGATACTGATTGAGCCAGGTTTCCTTGATTACCGCGAAATTTAAGGTCTGCGCGACGGTTTTGAATTTTTGTTTCATCGCCTCGTATTCCGCCGCCGTATACTTGTCTTTATGCAGACTAAGCATTGCTTTCGCGGGGAACATCCATTCCATATCGATATTGTTTTTAAGCCTGTTATAAGTCACGGCGTCTCTTTTATAACTTTCGATTTTAGCGTACGCTTTATCTATCGTTTTCATAAAATCGTTTACCGTACCGAAAGGCAATTTATCCTTTTCCGTCGAAGTAATCGACGAACTCGTCGTTAAAGACGTTCTTGCGTTTTCGGTCGCGAACCACAGACTTTCCTGAGTAAACAACTCTTTCATTTCTACAAAGGCGTCTTTATACATCGCCTTGAAATAGTTGTCTACGAGTTTATTTACGTCTAAATCCGAATTCCACGCGAGTTTACTGCACAAATAGTTGTGCAATACGCCGAAACCCGTGTCGGCCCCTCTCTGACAATCGTGAATCTGCGCGAAAGTATACATATACTTGTTGTCTTTAAGCAGTTTGTAATATTCGGAATAAAAACCGAAACTATCGAAAAAGCACAGATAATCGTAGAAAAACGTTCCGTAAGACCACGCCATACAATCGTCGTAAACCGCCGCCCAATCTTCGACGAACTGTCTTACGGAATTATTGTCCGCGTCGTAAAGGCTCTTCGAATAATTGAATTTATCCTGCGCAACGAACGGTACGAGATTTACTCCGTCGGGAGATTTAACTTCATCCGACACTTTCCATTCGCCCGTCGAATAATTCCTGAACGGCGGCTGTAACGCGTCGGAATAAGCAAGGAAAACGTACTTGAAATCTTCCCTTTTATACGCGGGGTTCGCTTCCATCCAGTCGTTGACCTTCTTGCCGACTTTATTCAGAAAAATGATAATGCTCGCCGATTTCGCGCCGTTGTTTCTCGAAGCGCAATCTTTACAGGCGTTGCATTCGCACAAACCGAAAAAGTCGTTTATTCCGAGTTCGACCGCATTGTAATTCGGATGAGTTTCGGGGGTGTACCATTGAAGCGAGTTGGTTATCTTTTCCGCGCACAAATCAACCATAAGATTGAAGTCGTCCGTATTCCCGTGAGCGGTAAAACACAACTGATTACCCGCAACCGAATAGAAGTTTCTTTTGGTCTCGAAATACTCGTTAAGCGGCAGAAAATAGAAACTGTTGTGATTTATATTCCAGTCGGAATTTTTACTGTTGCCCGAATGAATAGGCAAAAGCATATTGCCGTCCGAGTCGAGCGAACGCATTCTGTACGCGAACATCATATCGTTGACGGACGAAGTGCTTGCGTTCAGAATACCCTTTTTCGTTCTGTACTCTATATCCGGTATATCCACGACGTCGTAATTCATAAGTTTCAAATCGGTCACGCCCGTGGTTAAGGTATAAGTGTCCTTGAAATACGTTTCGAAATTAAAATGCATATTCAGGAAATCGTATACGCCGTTAAGCACGCCCGTATCGGTTTTACCTATAAAATAAACGGTCTTGTCTTTGGTTAAAATTCTCGCACCGTCCTTTTTAAGCGTTTTCGTGTCTACGTTAAGCCCGCTGCTTTTATAAAGCGACGTATTGCCGAGAGATATATATTTGCCGTTCGCGTCGTGCGATTTTCCGGCATCGGAAACCGTTTCCAGAGTCACCCCCGTCGCTTCCTTGAACAATCTCGCGAGTTCGTCTCTCGCTATATTCAACTCCGCGCTTACGTTTTCGGACGGGATAACTATCTTGTACTCCGTAGTACCGTTTTTTACAAGATATTCGTTCGTTTCCTTATACGAAAACCTATGATTTTCGCTTTGGACAACCTGCTCTGCGCCGCCCGTATTGCCCGTGTTTCCGCCGTTCGATCCGGAATTATCGGTTTTCTTGCAGCCGACGATAGACAAAGCAAGTATCGCGACAATAACGAATGCCGTAATGCGTTTCAAAAGATTGTTTTTGATCATCGTCGTTCTCCTTTATTTCGCAATGACTCCGTACGCAACGTAAGAAGTATTGCCTGCGTTATCTTTACAATAAACGTAAACGGTATAACTGCCCGCTTTCGGCAAATAAATCGTCTTCGCGTCTCTTACTGCCGATACGGTATTGAATGAATCGTCTTTTACGACTATCCATACGGTCAGGCGTTTTGCGGCGGTGTAATTGTCGCCGACGGAGTAATTTACCACGTTTACTTCGGCATTCGCTTCAACCGTAATCGGCTTCGATATATCGTCCGTCACGGTTATAACGGGGGGTTCGGTGTCCGTAACGTAAACGGTAAATCTCGAATAAGTCTGTTCCGCAACGTTGCCGTATTGGTCGGCGTATTCGTAAATCACTTTATACACGCCGTAATCGTCGAGAAGAATCGAATACTCTTTCTTAAAATCGGTGATATTTTCAAGTTTTACCCCCGCAACGTCGGTCATTACCTTGTTGTTCTTGTACACCGTCATTTTAAGATTAGCCATAGACGACGGAGACAAAACGTCCGCAGCGTAAGGTCTCGGAATGGTTACGACGGAATCGAGAGCCGCAACCTTTTCAAGTTCCTTGTAGTACATTATCGGACCCATATTATCCGAATTAACGTTTGCAAACGACTGCGTACACAGTTCGTTTACGGTTATGCTCGCGGCGTCTTCATTCTCGAAAACATTTTTCAGGAAGCATAAACCGCTTTCGAATACGCTGTTATAAACGAATTCCGTATCGCCTATTCTCAACTTTCCGTCGATGTAGGCAACGTTCGTCGTAAAACCTTTCCACGGCGTTATCAGAGTTCTTGTCGCGCCGCCGTTGACGGAATAAACGTTGCTGCCCGTCAGGTCTATTTTCAAAGTATTGTCCGCGTCGTAATAATCGGTTATTATCAACGACATTTTGGTCGTTCCGTCCGTCGTCGGCAACGTAAACTTGAAGTTAAACGCCTTGTTAAACAGCAACGGATTTATGAAATTTATCGTTCCGTTTCTGCCGACTAAGAAATTCGTACCGTTTCTGTCGGTTTCCGCCGACGTTATATCGCCTGCAAAAAATTTAGTTATATCCAACTTTCCGTCCGCGGATTTGACGTCAACGACTTTAATTTCGTCCGAGAGAATTTCTACGTCGCTATTTTCGCATTTTAATTTGAACCTGACGGTGTCGTCAGCCGAAATGACTACGTTGCCTACGTCGTCTATCTTTGCGAATTCGCCGTTATCGAACTTGACGTAAGCGTCCACTTTCGCGGGCGTCGCTCCGTTTTCCGAATAATTATACGCTTCGTTCACTTCGAGCGAATAGGTATAACCTTTGATATAATATTCGTTAAGATTCATTATCGGAGAGTCGAAAATCGGTTTAGACGACGAAAGCGCGGTAAACGTTAAGTCTTTACTTCCCGAATACAATGCGTCCTCGTAAAGATATCTGACTTTATACTCTCCCGAATACTCGATAAGATAACGGTCGCTCGGCGATAATTCCGTAGTTTCGCCTTTCGGATTCGTAACGACGATTTTAACGGAAACTTCTCCGTTTATTCCCGTCGCGGAAAAATTATCGAACTTCACTCTCGTTCCCGCTTCCGTATTGTCGAAAGCGTTTACCGTATCAAAGTTTATACCGTTCTCGCCGTCTTTCGTCGCGTTGAGTACGATAGAATATTTTCCGACGTTATTGAAATAATCGATCGCTCCGTACTCAATCGTGTATCTCCCTATCAAAGTCGGTAAAAACTTCCCGTTTTCGACTTTAATCATACGTTCCGCCGCCGTACCCCTGTTATACCATACGACGTAATCGGCAACGTTCCCGCCACGCACTCCGCTATCGTCGTAAGCGTATACGACGGGGACTTTTATCATATCGCCGTTCGCTACGATTTTTCTTTGCGAACAGGCGTTTTCTTCAATGAAAATCGGGGCTGTATCGTCTTCGCAATAATCGGCGTAAGCGAGCGAATCGTTACTGTCTCCCATAATTTTCGCTATTTCCACGGGCGCGCCGTTGACGCCGACAAGCCCCGACGCGGTCACGGAAACGTACACGTTACCGTCGGTAAAACCGTCGAAATCGTAGTCGTATATGCTTCTGTTGTTGAGTTCGCTGACAAGCGCGGTATTCGAGCCGTTCGTATAGTTGACGTATACTCTTATGTTTTTACGGTCGGTCGTATCCAATATAAACCCGAAATTGTAGTAGTTCTTGTTTACGTTCAGATTGCCCGTGATTATCGTTCCGTCGCCGTTGTTGAAACTGTTTACGAGCGAATAATTTTCGCCGTCGATTTCTATATTTCCCTTTTCGTTTTTGGAAACGCCCGCTTTTTTCTTTCCGTACGCGCTGACGTTTACGTAAGTCTGATAATCGTAGTTGCCGCGATTGTAATGTAAATCGACGTATTTCGTCGGATCGTAACAATCGGTAAGTCTTACGGTAACGCTTTTGCATATCGTATCGAATTGAAGGCAGTTAAGATATATCAGATCGAACTTGCCGTTTTCGTATACGTTGACAGGTTTATTGTAATAGAACGTTCCGCCCTCGGCAAGGTTTAATTTAAGACCTTTGCGATAGCCCATATTTACGAACGAAGCGTTGAGATCTCCGAACCCGATTTGCGAATCGTCGCTTACCGAATAAAAACTTTTCTTAACCGTAAACTGCTTTTTCGCCGTGACGATACGCCCGTCAGCCGTTCCTTCGAATACGGCGTCGTACGTTCCGCAAGTATCGAGAACGTACTCGTTTTCAACTTTCGCCGAGCCGTCAGGATATACCAGATAGGTTTTTTCAACCTTTATTTTCTGCCCTTTATAGTCGATTTCCGCCCCGCCCGAAAGCGTTACGGTTTCCCCGTAATTATACAGATCGGACAGTTCGGTATTGCTTACGACAGGTTCTTCGGCATAAACGTTTGCGCCGTCAAGACCTACGGCAAGCCCCGTAAAAACAACGAATAAAGCCGAAAACAACGCCGTAACGTACTTTTTTGTTTTTTTCGTCATCACTTTTACTCCTTAATTCCGCCTAATGAAATATTCCCCATAATTTTATCCTTGAATATCACGAATATAATCAATATCGGCAACGCAAGCATCATACACGCGGAGACGGAATGGGGAACGTCGCTGATATTTATCCCCGACGGCGGATCTATCGCGACGAGATACACGCCGTACGATAACGTCGGGTGAGTCGGAAGATACAGAAGCGGAGTCTGATAATCGTTCCATAACGCGACGAACTGTATTAAAAACACCGTCGCGATCATCTTTATCGCCAAAGGAAAATATATCCGCGTAAGAATAGTCGTTTCCGACGCGCCGTCTAAATCCGCCGCCTCTCTGTAAGTGTCCGAAAGTCCGCCGAAAAAGGCGTAATACACGAAGAAATACATTCCCGCGCCGGACATTTTTTGTAGATAATTTCCTAAAAAAGTATCGTACAGTCCGGTATTGCGCAGAAAACTTATTATCGTCGGTTGCGAGCCGACTATGGGTACGCACATTATGACGATATACGTTACGTAGACTATTCCGCTCAGTCTGTACTTGTATTTCGCGCACAGATATGCGGTCGCCGCAGGAACAAGGGTGCAAATCAATCCCCCGACACCGGCATATAACAACGTGTTGACGAGCATTCCGAAGAATCCCGTCGTAGACTGCGAGTATACGGGGGTATTGCCCTTATAATAAGTTCCGTCTATCGTAAGCACGAAATTTTTAAGAACGTCGGAGTAATTTTTCAGATGAAAAAACTGCTCCCTGCTATTCCGTTTGTATCCGGGGTTCAGATTCGGAAATCCGAACATATTTTTCAGATAATCGCGTTCGCTTTTCAAAGAAGTTAATAAGCCCCAGGTAAGCGTGATTATCAAAAACAAAGTAATCGCAACCAGCAGAACGATGATTACCGCAAACAAAATTCTGTCGGATACGCTTTTCGACTTTATACCCTTTCTATTCAATCTGTTCTTTACGTTTTTTTCTGCTCTGTTCACGGCTCAGTCCTCTCTCGGTCCGTATTTGGTCAACAACTTTTTAACGATAAGCGTCGTGGGCAACACGATAGCCGTCAATATCAGACCTATTGCCGACAAAACGGTGTACGGAACGTAGTTTATTCCCTGCGGCACCCACACGTCGCTCTTCTGAACCTGTAAATACAGGAAATAACCGACGTTTCCTATCGCGTCTCCCCTGTTGCTGTACAAAGTAAACATTCTGAATTGTTCGGTAAAGGTACTCGACACCATAACGACCATCATCGTTATCAGAGTCGGATAAATCATCGGAAGCACGATATACCAAAATTCCTGAATACGGTTCGCCCCGTCGAGATGACACGATTCGATTACGGATTCGTTTATCGCGCTCATCGTGTTGGAATACAACAACATATTGACGCCGAACCAGAAGAGAGCGTTGAAGAAAAACACGAAATATAAACTCGTTTTCGGGTTTTCGAGAAGTCCCATCATCGTAGTTATCCCGAATACCTGTTTTGCGAAAGAAGGTATTACGCTGTTGCATAATCTGACGTAGATAAGACCTATAACGACTTCGGATAATATCTGCGGCACGTATAACGCCACTCTGAAAAATCCGCTGCAAGGTCCTTTTTTATAGATATAAAAGGAAAACAACAACGTAAGCGGCGTAATGAGAAAAACGTTTCCCACCGTAAACAGCAACGAGTTTTTTATTCTGTACAGATATTTAGAAAGTTCTTCGAATCCTTTCGCAAAGTTTGAAAAACCCGCAAAAGATTTTACCAGAAAACCTTCGCTCGTCTTTTCGTACGAAGTAAAAGCAAGCGCAAAGGAATTGAAATTGACGTAGACGTAGAACACGAAAAAGTGCGCTACGGGAATAAGCATCAGTATCAGGTAAAAAGCCAACTTCTTTTTATTTTTATACAACGAATTGCGCCGAACGGGCAACTTATAACCTTTTTCCATAATTACTCGACAGAGAACGCAGTCAGAGCAAAAAGTCTTGCCCCGACTGTTCTCGTATTGTTTTTTTAGCCTATTATCGTAGCCCAGGTGTCTAAGGACCTTCTGGTCGCTTCGAATATATTTCTCGCCGTGCCGTTATATTTTTGCATTGCGTCTAAATACCCGTTTCCGATAAGTGTTCCGTTGATAGTGAACGTCGTTATCGACGAACTCCAACTGAGAGAAAACGATTTAAGGTTGTTCTTGAAATATTGATTGTCGGACGCATAATTGACGACTTTCGAGTTTTCTTTTACGTCTTTTACGTTGTTGTAGTAATAAGCCGCCGAAACGTCGTCGGAAGGTATCGTATAGTTATAATCCATAGGAACGGACAAACCGGTCGCCCCCGTAAAGATACCGAGACCTTCTTCCGTATACATATACTTGACGAATGCGAGAGTCGCGGCTTTTTTGCCTTCGTTGCCCGCTTTATCGAGATGCGCGTTTGCGAAAACGTAGGCGTTGCCTAAATTCATAAGCGTATTTTTCTTTCCGCGGTTTTCCGCGACGCTTCCGCTAAGTTGCGACGGACAGGTTAAAAATTTAATATGCCTGCCCCTTGCCGCCACGTCGGGATCGGCTTCGTCTTCCCAGTCTTCGAAATACCCTTTCGCCACCGCTTCGTGATACCAGTACGACGCGTCGTAAAGCATTGCGGAATCGCCGTCGCAGATAAACTGCGACATCGCGCCCGTGTTTCCGCCCTGATTTGCGGTAAGCCAACCTTCTTTATAGGCGATTTGTAAGAATGCAAGCGAATAATAACGAGCAGACATATCGTACGCCTTATAGCCGTTTTCTTTCGTGAGTTTTACGTTTTCGACTGTGGGCATAGGAATTTTTACGCTGCCGTCCGCACTCTCGTAAAAGTTTTCGGAAGAAGAAAATCCCGTAACGATCTCGGCGTCGGTACCGCCTTCCGCATAGTTGGTATAAACCGCCCTCATAGCGTCGTAACCGGCGAGCGAAGCCCAGATCGCGTGCGTAAGATAGAACGAATAAATATTAGAATCGTTACCTATAACGAACGGATTGATACCCGCTTTGGTCTTCATATACCAGCACCATACGAGCATTTCCTGAAGCGAAGACGGAAGTCCGTCGTCGGGCGTGCCGTATACGCCGTCGGGTCCGCACGACTTCTTCGCGTTAGCGTCGGCAACGAAATAAAAACTTTCGCCGTCCTTTATGAACGCGGAATCGGAACTCGTAAAAGCACGCTTACCGGAAGCGTCGGGCGCGGCGAAAAAGCAGTTTTTCTTTATCAGTAAATCTTCGTCGTAAGGAACGCCGGCATAGAAATCATAAAATGGCAAAGCGTAATATTTGCCGTCTTTTCCGACCATTCTCATCTTTGCGTCGCCGTCGATTTTGCTTTCAAGCGGAGTTACGACGGAAGTTATATCGAGAATATCTCCCTTTATCGACAAATCGTAAATATCAGCGTCGTTTTCCGCCATATACAGATCCGCGCCGTCACTCGACAAGGTGGTAAGGGGAAGATTTCTCGTAGTGGAGAACGTTACCTGAACGCCCTTTTTATCGCTTTCGAATTTGGTTTCTTTATTCGCTTCCGTAAAGTTCTTTATAAGGGTATCGAGCCACGCCGTATCTCTCGTCGCCGTGCCTTGGAAAAATTTCAGAATAACCTGAGTTTTCGCGTTATCGATTTTTCCCCCGCTACCCGTTCCGCTACCGCCAGCATTGCCGCCGCAGCCGACGACGAGCGAGCAGGACATAACCGTTGCCATAATCATTGAAATCAATTTTGCCTTCTTAAACATATTTACCTCTCGGATATTTTTTCCACTTATTAGTGGCTTTTATAGATTTTCATCGGCATTGACCGTTACGTCAAATCCCGAAGCCGTTAAATCCGTCGTCGCATACATATACTGAACGCTTTTCGCGTTGACCACGACGCCGCTTATATTATCTTTACCGTTTTTGATAATGTCTCCCGCGCTGAACAAACGGTATATATCGCTTCCCTGAGCGTTTACCGTTATATCCCTGAACGTACAATTTTCCGACTGATTCGCGCCGCCCAAAATTCCGCATTGCGCGCCCGTAAACGCAGTCTTAAACGTTACGGTAACCTTTTCAAAAACGCTGTCCTGCGCGCACACTCCGAATACCGAAGCATTCGCGCTTTCCGTATACATTTTGGCAACTTCTATTTCCACGTTCTTGATTACCGCTCCTTTCAAAGCGTTGAACAGTCCGAGCGAATAACTCAAATCGACGTTTACTATCTTATTACCTCTGCCGTCTATCGTCCCGGCAAAGCCTGCCGCGCCGAGATTTACCCAACCCGCGCCCGTGAAACCCGTATTGACAACGTTAAGATTCCAAGGTATAACGTAATACGCGCCTTTATTCTTTTCGCCGTCTTCTGCCGAGCAATAAACCGCTTCCTTGAATTCCGCGCCGCTCGTAAGGTGTTTCGTAACGATGGTTACAGGTGCGATAACGGTTATTTTTTCGCCGTTTTTCTGACCTTTAACGACGACGTTTTTTATACCGTGTTTCGTCAAATCGCCCTTAATTTGCGACATATCGAGATTGCTTAAATCTTTGCCCAGATCAATTCCGACGCAGGTTATGCTCTGAACGGTCAACCCCGATTGCTCCGCGCCGAGACTAATGGAATAGGTATCGTCCGTAAGTAAGATATCCTGATTATCGGAAAGGATTATTTCTTTCGTTTCGCCCGTCGTTATTCCTTTTACGCTCGTAATCGTACCGTAAATATAGTTGATTTTCTTCGCTTCGGCGACTACGCCGTCAAAACTCGATCCGCCGTTCGAAGCGTGGCTTATAAGATAGAATATCTCGCTGCCTTCCGCCGTAACTTTTACGTTTCTGTAAGTGTTTCCAACCGCGTTGTTTCCCGAAAGAATACCGCCCGTCGTAGCGGTAAACACGCAATCGAAAGTTACCGTTACGTTTTCGAAAAGCGTCTTTTTCGTAATTACGCCGAATACCGATTTGTTTTCCTGCGGAACGAAATTCGCTACGGTAAAGTTTATATTCTTTACGACGGCGTTTTCCGTACAGTTGAATATCCCCGGAACTCCTTTTTCTATATTAAGGTTTTTAACGGTATAACCCCTGCCGTCTATCGTACCCTTGAAGCCTTCTGCTTCCGTCCACAACATATCCGCTTTCCAGTCTATCCCGCTCGCGTCTATATCGTCGGTCAATATGAAGTATTTACCTTCGCTCAAAGCCGTTCCTTGACTCTGGATATTCGCTTTCAGATTGTCTTTCGTAAGAACGTCCGTTACGAACAGTACGGGTATCGACAAAGTGACCGCACCGCCGCCCTGCGTTCCGATTACGGTTATAACGTTGTTGCCGTGTTTCGTCACGTCCGACTTGATTTCGTCGAGATTCAGGTTGTTTATATCCGTACCTAAATCGTAAGACAGGCAAGTTATTCCGTTTACCGTCATAGACGAATAATCTTTTCCGCTCTCGCTCAACGAAACCGACTTCTCGTCAAGCCCCAATATAATCTGCTGAACGTTATCGAACTCGACGACCGTTTCTATATCCGCCGTAACGCCGCCCGTTTCGCCGACGACGGACGGATTCGCAGATTCGTTTCCGCCGATATATTTCAGTTTCGAACAAGACACGGTACAATTTTCATACGTGTTTTTACCGTTGTTACCCGAATAATATCCGTTGCCGACGAGAGTCGTAAGTATGCTCCTTTTAGCCTGAACGTCAACGTTTCGGAACGTCGTTCCGCTCGTCTGCTGGGCGATAAGCAATCCCGAATTGTTATTCGTTTCCATATTTACGACGGTTTTGAAAGCGATACCGACGTTTTCAAACGAACAGTCCTTGACGTTGTTCGCGAAAAGCGTCGCGTCCGTCACGCTCGATTTATACTCTGCGACTTCAAAAGTTATATTACGAATAACGGCGTTGACCATCCCCCTGAAAATACCCGAAGAATCGACGTTGATATTGAACACTTTGTATCCGTTTCCGTTAAGCGTACCAGAGAAGCCTTTGCCGTAATTGATATACGACGGAACTTTCTGCGCTCCGTTTTCGTCCGTAAACGAATATATAGACTTATTTTCCGCGTCTACGTCGTTTTTAAGAACGTAATACGCGCCAGCGTTCTTGATACCGTCTTCGTCCGTAGCCGTGACGCATTGCATCAACCGATTAAACGTTTCGATTTCAGCCGTCGCGATCGTTACGGGAATCCTTATCAGAACGGAATCTTTCCCGTCGTCCGCCAGAATTTCTATAGTCTTGTCAGGTCCGTGAAGCGCGAATTTATCTTTTACGGCGGTCACGTTTAAGTTTTCTATATCCGTTCCCAAATCGTTTACGCCGTATTTAACCGAGCGGATATTCGTATAACCGCCGTAATCGGCGTCGCCGTCTTTAAGCGAAATCGACACCTTATCCCTTGAAAGAATTAAGGTCTGAACGGTTTTGAAATCGACGATTTTCAAATCGGACATAACGTCTACGGTATGACGTAATTTTACGTTTATACCGCTTTTTGTCTTTAACGCGATTTCAACTTTTCTGTCGCCCGTGTCGGATTCTTTGAACAGTTCGCTTATATTAAATCTTACCATTCCGTCAAGCGTTATGAAATCGGTTATCGTTTTGCCGTCAAACGTTATCGAAATTATCTCGGAATCGGAAAATTCGTCGTCGACGGTCAGATATCCTACGCCGTTAGAAAAATGTATCGTACTTACTTCGGCGGACTCTTTCGTTAAATTGCCCTTAATGCCGTCAACGGAATATACGGAAACGGATTTAAGAGAATCGTCGGGAGACTGCTCGTGAGCCAACTCCAACACTTTATCGGCGTTTATCGCGAAGTTATCGAACGTACAAGGTTTATCCCGTCTGTACCCTGCGTACTGCGAACCGCCGAATAACGAATCGATTACCACGCCTTCGGCGTTTACGGTAACGTTATTAAACGCGGTACTGCAAATCATACATTTCGTAATGAGCCCGTTCATACCCGCGATTTTGTCTCTGCCGCCCGTTATATTGAACGTGACGTTATCGAAGGTCGCCCCTACGACGGTCGCGCCTATCATCGGCGCTTGATTTCCGCCGTAGTTGCCGCTGAACGTTACGTTTTTAACCGTCGCGCCGACGCCTATCATTCCGAAAATACCGTTCGACCACGAAACCGAATCGTATTTTACGGTATGAATTTTACCGTTTCCGTCCTTTCCGTCCAGCACGCCCTTAAAGCCGTATACGCCCGAACCGTTAGTAATATTTGCGCCGTATTCCGCGCTGTAAGTATAGGTAATATCGTTCACGAGACGATAATAACCGTATCTTTCGGTATTGGTTTCGGAATATTCGACGACTTCTCTCAATTCGTCGGCGTTTCCGATATTCTTCGTAATAATCAGTACGGGAACTTCTACGCGATAGTTTTTCCCGTCCGCGCCCGTTCCGCAGACGATAATTTCTTTGTCTCCGTAAACTCTCTTGTCAAGACCGCCGACAGAAAGGTCGCTTATATTTTTACCTAAATCAAACTGACCGATCTTAATCGAATTTACGCTGCTTAATTCGACGCCGCAGTCGGAAATATTTATAGATTTTACTTCGTCGGTCAATAATATTTCCTGAACGCCGTCAACTTTTATACGCTCTTCATCGGAAGAGATATTCGATAATAATATTCCTTTTATCCGATTTATCGTCTCGTCGGACAATCCGATATATTCGATAAGATAATTGTAGACGGCTTCGTTAATAGTTCCGTTTACGGTATAATTCGCCTTCAACGCGTCTATAAAAAGCCCCATGGCGACGTAGTTGCCGCCGTCGTTTTGCATTATTCCGCTGTTTGTAAACGACTTTCCGTCTTCCGACACGCCGCTTCTGAGACGCCTGCCGTATCTCGAAAAGGTCGTCAGTTCATAATCTTTTATCAAAGACTGCTCGTCTACACCGAGCAAACCGTTAATCAGCAAAGCGAGCGTACCCGTTCTGTCCGCGCCCGCGTTGCAATGAAAATAGACGGGATAATTTCTCTCGTCTGCCAATAACTCAAACAGTTGTTTTATCGCGTTTTTGTTATTTGCGTCGTAACTGCCCGAAACCTTGTCTTTTCCTAAATTCTGCCACGCTTCGTAGTCGATTACGTTTGCATATTGCCCCAAAGGAATCTTGACGTATTTAACGTTTCCGCCTACGGCGTTCCGAGTTTGCCCGCCGTCGTCGCTTTCCGAACGTAAATCTATTTCGGTTTTTATACCCAACCGATTAAGCATCGTCGCTTTGCCTTCGTCGGTTATAGACTCGCCGTTTACCCTTCCGTTTAATTTTCCGCCGCGATACAGCAGCCCGTAATTCACGTTTCCGCTACCGACTTTATAGCCGCCGAGATCCCTTACGTTGGATACGCCGTCTACGGATATCGCCCTTACCGCGCTTTGCGCGGTCTTAAACGAACCGACTTCCGACGCGTCGTTTGAATAAGTTCCTTTAACTTTCCAGTAATAGGTTCTGCCCGGAATCAGATTGTATAATTCGAGAGCGGGAGTATATCCGAAAACTTTTTCAAGACGCGGATTTTCAAAAGACGCGTTCTCGGAAACGTAAACGTTATAAAAAGAACTTCCGTTTTGCTTCCACGAAAGCGTAACGCCCTTCGCCCACTTTCCGCTATATTCGTTTTTCAATAATACGCTTATCTGGGTTTCTTCGTCGGTCGCAGATAAATATTCGTCTACGCTTTCGTCCGTTATCGAAACCGTTTCGCCTTCGTTGTTCGATAATAATTCTATTTTATTCGATTTATTCACGCCCCTTACCGCGTTATATGCAAACACCGTCCCGACGGAACACAACGACAGCATCGATATAAGCGCGACGGTTATGAAGATTCTTTTTGATTTAGTCTTCAATCCCTTCTCCTCCTATTATCTGTAAAATCATTATAACACCGTAAAAAACACATTTATAGGAAAATCTCCCTTATTTTTTGTAAAATCGGTTTTAATTCCTTGCCATTACCGCAAAAAAGATTTATAATGCTTATAAATCGAAGGGGGAAAATATATGCATCCGACAACGTTGCCCGATTCGGGGAGTACGCACGATCCATACGATATAGGTTTTTACACGAATCAATTCATTTTTAAGGACTATCCGAAGTACTTTATATGCAGCGCATATTTCCACGACGACGCTCAGCTTTTCCCTATTCTGATGCACAATCACTCTTTCTACGAGATCAATATAGTTACGGGCGGAAGCGGCTGGCACTATATCGAAAACCAATGCATAAAAGCGAAACTCGGAAGCGTGTTCGTTATTCCGCCGAACGTCAGACACGGATATTACACCGAAGACCCGCATAGTTTCAAAATTTTCCATATTCTTTTAAGTTCGTATTTTATGGGAAAATACAAGGAAGAACTTGAAAGCATCGAAGGTTATAAAACGATGTTTGAAATAGAGCCTACGCTCCGTTCAAACTTACGCAAAACTGTGTTTCTCATTCTTTCGGAGAACGAGTTGTCGTTTTTTGAAAAAGATTTTACCGAATTGACTGATTTTTCGAAAAATCAAAGTTACGCAAACAACGTCGCGATAGTAGGTAAAACCATCTATCTCATATCTCGGCTGTGTACGCTGTTATTAAACCATCACGGCGATATATTAAGAAAAAACTCCCCCGACAACAACAGTCGAGTCGATATACTCAATATTCTTTCTTCCATAGAATACATACAAAACAATTTCGCGCAAAAAATCACGATAGACGATCTTGCGAAGAACGCAAAGATGTCGCGTTCGCTTTTTATAAAGCAATTCGAATTGTATACGAAAAAAACGATCAAAGACTACGTAATGAATACGAGAATCGAAAAATCTCTGAATTTGCTTGACTCGAATTACGATATATCTTACGTCGCGCAGGAATGCGGCTTCTTCGATTCGTCGCACTTTTCAAGATATTTCAAAAAAATAATCGGAAAAACTCCGCTCGAATACAAAAAAAACAAAAATCTCAAAAAAAGATAAAAAACAAATCTTAAACGTATGCCAGACAAAAATAATTGAAAAAAACGAACTCCGTTCAAATAGGAGTTCGTTTTTGGTTTATTAGTGAATATATTACGATTTTGCGGGGATTTTGACTTCGGTTTCGGTAAAAGCAACGTACCTGTCAAGCGAATAATTTTCCCTTGCCGCGTCTATTTCGGCATAGCGTGCGGTCGCGACGAATTCTTCACGCTTCGCCGCCCTGTCGGCTTCGTTGCCACGCGGAAAATAATAATAATAGTTAAGATAAATCAAATCGAGCGGAGTTACTTTTACAGCCGCCAGCCGTTTAAGATATTTTTCTCTTTCTTCGCCGCTAAATGCCGCGTTTATTTTTTCCGCGCCGTCTTCGAGCGTTTTTATCGCCGAAACAAGCATCGGATACGGGTTATATTCGCCGTTCGTAAAATTGCCGAAAGTCTCGAATTTTACGTCTTCGCCGTCGGCGAGTTTCGCGGCGTAATTATCGGAAAACAGCCGCATAAACTCTCTGACGTTATCAGCCGCAACCGAGTAATAACCGTCGATATATTCGTCTATAAGACGGTTTGCAGGTTGTTTATTGCCGTTCATTATCTGTCGATATGCGTACGCGCGCATATTGCATTGCCAACTTTTGCGGCTGTCGTTACTGCCCTGCACGCACAGATAGGTTATACCGTAATCTCTGAAATTCTTAACGTTATCGTCAATATTTCTGAACGAGTCGTAATACCCGAAAAAGTTATTGAACGCCACGTCGTACGCCCAGAACCAGAATTCTTTCGCGACCACGCGCCATTCGGAAGTTATCCTTACTATATCCGTCTGCTTCGCGTCGAAATATGGGCGGGCGGCGTTTGAAAACAGCGCGAACTGTATGATCAGGTTTTCGTCGGCGATAACGCTGTCGTCAACGGGCGCAACCTTACCGTTTTCGGTTTTAACGGGCGCTTCTTTCGCGTAATCGTAAGCGAAAGTCATCAGTTTTACCGTTCTGCCGAGATTCTTTTTCGCGCGGGCGTTGACGGCGCGAATAACCGCGTTACAAAACCTGACGAGCAATCCGCTACGCTTATATTTAGCCGCGAGACGGCGGTTGTTGTCGTCGTCAAAATATTCCGAGCCGTCTTCCTGCGTAAGCATAAAGGTCTTGACTTCGGGGCGAGAAACGACGTCGTTATACATTTCGTCGATGACCGCCTTTACGACGCTTTCGGGCATATCTTCGTTCAGCGTTCCGTCGTCGTTAAGACCGTTGGTTATGTCAACGGTGGTCGTTTTTTCGCCGTTGACGACTATACTCCGATAAAATTCGGGGTGGGTTTTGCCGTATTTTTCGTAAGGAACGTAAAAATGGAAGTTATGCGACACGTTTCTGCCGTAAACTTCTATTTCGCCGCCGTGAGCGTCGTCCGGAACGGTATACACGTCCTTAATACGGACTTTTGCCATAAAGTCCTGATCGGCAAGATTCTGAAACGTATCGCCGACGAGATAGGTACGCATTTCAAAAAGGGGTTCGTAAACGTATTTGTCAACCGTTATAAACTCTTTTTTAGGTATAATCTCGCAATCGGCGGTCAAAAATCTGACGCCGAGACATTCTTCGGCAAACGCAAAGGCGGCGTATACCACCGCTCTTTGAGTTTTTCCGATAATTTTAATATTATTTCCGTCAACGTCGATAATAAAACCGTCAACGTGCGGAGTATCGAGTTTCGAGTTCGCTTCGAGCAGGATTTGACGCTCCCCCGCTCCGTCCGAAAGTTCTACGCCCGTAACCGCAAGAACGTATTTTTTTATCGCGCCCACAGCCGTTCGGGCGACCGATTCGGTTAAGCCCGACACGCAGACGGAATAGTTTTTGAGAGCCCGTTTATCTATTTGCATAATTATTTCAGTACTACAAGCACTCCTTCGCCCGCTTCTAACGTAAGGGGAAGAATTTTGGTCGCGACGTTTGTGGAAACGGCACGCTGTATAACTTCGTAGCCGTAAGTTTTATCGAAGTTGAGAGTTACGTTCGCTTTACTTTTTCTCGAATAGTTTACGACGTAAAGCGCAGTCCCGCCAAGGTAATCGAAACAACCGACGAAACAGTCGTCGCCCGAAACGGAAGTCAGTTGACGGAAATTTCCGCTACGGATAAGTTCGTCTCTGCCCTTGTCAGACGTTCTTGCAAGTTGGTTGGCTTTATTACCGTGAACGATCATACCTACGTTCGCGCTGTTCATCAGAACGTGGTCTATCGCAGAGATCTGCTTATTCGCTTTCTGCGCGTAGTAATACCATTCGTTTACGCTGCCCGCGGCGGAGATAAGTCCGTTACGGTTGAAGTCGTAAGTTCCGTTCGGCGCGTAGGCAAAGTGCAGCGGAGAAATGAGCGGGAAATACTGTATCGCCTTACAACCGTAGCAAAGCGCGATATTCACGTCGAATAACAGTTCGCCTTCGTTGGGATAGTAATCCACCGATTCTTTCTCTACGGCTTCGTCGTTCCATTGTCCGCCCGCCTGCAACATTCTCCACATAGGCACACCGTACTTATTGGCAAGCGTGCGGATTGAAGAAAGCGTGGGGAACATAATAGACAGGTCTTTATCGGGCGTGTCTTTTTGGGTGTAGAAGTAGCCCGTAGCCGAAAGGAACGGCATTTTTACGTCGGTAAACAGTTTTTCGAAATACTTTTCTTGCGAAATGTTTTCTTCGTAGCCGCCGTAAGTCAGGTCGCCGCCGCCGTAGCCGAGCGCGTTGACGTACATCTGCGTATCGCCGTAGCCGATATTCCTTATCATTTTGGAAACTTCGCTAAGCCCGTCGAGTTGATACCAGAACGGTTCGTCCGCGCCGCGTATGCCGAGCAACGAATCGTATTCCAACAAATCTTTCATCTGATTATACAAATCCCGTTCGGTAAACGGCAACGGCTCGCCTTTATGATACGCGTCTTCGAGCGTTTCGCCTTTACTTTTATCAAGTCTGCCCGCTATCTTATCGACTATCGAACAGTTGGCGAACTGACCTATACCGTACTTTCCGCCTAATTCGAGCGAACGACGGACGTTCGACTTATTATAGTCTGCCGAGTACACTATCATATTAAGCCCCGCGTCCGCGATAAGTTTATAATACTTTTCGTCGATGAGTTGCGGGAAGTTATAACCGTCGATACTTCCGCCCGACGCGTAAGGACCGTAGAATCCGCCTATGGGCATAACGTCCTTTCCGCCGAGATAGTTAAAAGTAAGAGTGTTATAATCGAGAGGATTGCCTTTTTCGGATATATAGTAATTGTCGTTGCGCAGGTTTTCGACCTTTGCGGACGGAGTTTTAGTTCCGCAACCGGAAAGGGCGCACGCAAGCACCGCAAAGGACATTACAGCCGCGGTAATTTTCTTATTCATCTTTTTTACCTCTCTTTTTAACGGTAATCAAAGCAACCAGAACGAGCGGCAGACCGATAAGCCCGTCTACGGCAGACGAACAACCGCCGTCTTTGCCGCCGTAAGTTTTGCCGACTTTTTCGGAGATAAGATCGCCGTTCTGCCAGGTATCGGTATAACTGAAATCTTTCATACTCGCCATTCCGTTTTCTTCGTACTTCAATTCGACGGCGACGGGCGCGTAGTCTTTATTCACTATTCTTAAATTATCGAAAGTATAGCCCGAAAAATAATAAGCCAGCAACGAAACGCTTCCGTAAGGCGTGAAACCCAAATCCATATTGACGAGATAAGTTGCGGGATAGTCTGCATCCGTGGAAAGTTTATACTTCATCGTAAGTTTGCCGTCGATAAGCGAAACTTTGAAGTTGTAAATCTTACCCTGATTTTTCGGCGAAAGTATCTGCATATCTTCGGTAACGTATTCTTTGGGGTAAGAAAGCCGTTTTTGGTGATTGAGTTGCTGCGCGTAATAATCTATTAAACCCGTCGCGGGGGTAAGCGTTAAAAGCGTCGCTCCTCTGGCGTGGTTGTCGAAAGAGCCTTTATTCTCTTCGGAACCGAACGATACGCCAAACCACGCGTTTTTATCGACTTTCGGTTTTATAAGGTTACCCTTTTCATCGTACACGTCTTTTCTTTGCGCGTCGACGATGTCGAAAGTCATTTCAAAATTGGAATAACGATATACCGTGCTTATAAAACTCTGCAAAACGTCGAATTTCAACGCTCCGTTATCGACGTAGCACGCACCCGAATAACCGTCCATACTTTCGGCGCGCGTGAAGAACGCGTTACGGTTATAATGCCCGTTATCGAAGTTTTCGACTATTTCCAAAGGCGTTTCTGCGTTATCGTAACGGAACGCTTTGATATTTACCGCCGAGACTTCGGCGTTGCATTTACCGCTTTGCGCGATACCGGTATAACCGCTCGTGACGTAGTCGCCGTTTTTGGGCGTGCCGTCGTCGCACACGACCTGCGGTTTGGTCTGCCCGGCGGGTAAAACCGTGACGGTTAAATACCCGTCTGCCGCGAGCGAGACTTTGAGCGTGAATTGAGTACCGAATTCGAGCGCGGGCTTTTTCGTCGGTACAACGACGTCGATTTTATCGCCGCTTTCCGCGTCGTATTTGGCAACGCCGACTTTAAGATCTGCGCCGTCTTTCACGAAATAGACTTCAGTCGTTCCGGCAGAGCCGATTTTGTCTTCAAAATTATTCATACCGTAAAAAACGGTAAAGCGGTTCGATTCTTCGGTAGGAATATCGTTTACGGTAAGCGTATAACTCGCGTTGAAAACGGCATCGAGCCCGTATTCGGAATAATCCTGAATTTTAGCCGCAGCGACGATTTTGCCGTTCGCCCTTACGTCGTCGTCGAAAAGTATTTTGCCGTTTTCGCCCTTAACTCTGCCCGTAACGAACCACGTTCCCGAATCGATGCCCTGGGAAATGGAGTTTGTACCGGCAACCGTCAGTTCGGACGAACCCGCCTTGGCGACAAGCCCCGACGCCGTGGCGATAGACGCGATCATCGCGCCGCAACATAACGCTTTTAATAATTTTTTCATATCTTTCACTCAACTATTTTTATATCCTGCGTTTTTAGCCCAGATAGTCCAGTTTTTGTTTGCGTTTTCCAAGAAAGCCTTCCAGACTTTTTCGCAGACCATTTCGGTGGTTACATCTTTATCTCTCGGCGCGTTCAGCGCGGGAACGACGGAAGTAGTACCGTAAACCTTCATAGGGTTCTTCGTAAACATAGGACTGCGCGCGTTACCGTCGGTTACGTAGGTAAACTTGCTCGAATCGGCGTAGAGTTCCTTTTCGTAATTCGTCCAGCCCGTGTAATCTATAACCGAAGCGTCGGTTACGGACGCGTTTGCCGCGGCGTGCGTGGTGTTTATGAACGCCGCAAGACCTGCGTCGGAATAGTAATACTGAATGAATTTTTTAACGCCTTCTTTAGCGTTCGTGTATTTGTTTACTACAAGCAAGTGTTCGCTGCCGTTATGATAGATATATTTACGCGCCGAAAGTATTCTGTCCCACTCTTCTTCCGTAATTTCGTAATCGTCGCATACAAGCACCTTTTCGCCGCCGTTATCGAGATAGTTGTCTACCGCTTCCACCACAGCCGCGAGTTCCGCGTCTTCGCTGAGCGACGGGCATTTGTCTATAATCGCGCTGATTACGGGCGTGCGCATCATTTTGAAGTTTTTGTCTTTACTGCCGCTTGCCTGCGCTTCGTTGTACATCCACGTACCGTTCAACATCATAGCCGCGTTGCCCAGCATAAACTTGGTCTGCGCCGAGTCTTTCGACATCGTGTTAGAGCCGTAAAGAAGATACCCGTTCTGGAATATTTGCGACATTACTTCGAGCGCCTGCTTCTTGCCGTCGGAATCGCTCAAATACACTTCTTCGGACGGAGATGTTCCGTTCGCGTCTTTAAGTTGCAACCAGTTATTCATATAATAGTCTATACCGGTATATTGCGCCATCCACGTTTTTACGGCGTACAGATAGTAACCGCCGTCGGTGAAACTGACGAAAGGCGTGAAGTTCTTTATGTCATATATTTCCGTATTGCCCTTAATAGCGGAAGCCAACTTATAGAGTTGGTCGGTGGTCTTAGGCACTTTATAGGTTTTTCCGTCGATAATATCGGCGTTATACATAATGCCCGCAGGTGCGCCCGCCCAGCCGAGCGTATCGAGACTTCCGTCGGGATTTTTAAGCGACTTGTACAACGACGCGTCGTACTTGTCTTTAATGGACTTATCTTCGCCGTCGATTTTGCTTTCGGCTATATCGCTGAGATCCGTAAACATATCGCGATAGTTGATAAGCGCGTCGTTCGAACTGAAATAAATATCGGTGGTATCGTTCTTTCCGAGTTTGAGAGTGTTGGAAAGCGTAAGGGGATCTCTGCCGCTCGTTTTGAAAGCGTGGTATTCGGGATATTTGGCGTTGAAACCGTCGATGATTTTATCCATATAGGCTTCGCCGAAACCCGCCGTCCAGAAAGATATTTCAACGTCGTTCGCGCTGTTGGGCGACGTTTTGCGCTTACAGCCGACAAGCGACGTAAGCGACAGCCCCGCGGCGAGTACCGCCGCCGTGATTTTTAACGATTTTTTCATATATTTAGATGCTCCTTTATTCCTTGATGCCGCCGAGCGAAATATTACTCATAAGCACGTTGTTGAAAAATATAAAAATTATAAGCGGCGGTATACAGGTTACGAAATACGCCATATAGAGTATATCGAACCGAGCCATATTAGTCGCTTCGTTCTGGAAAAGGTATATTCCCGCCGAAAGCGTGGGTAATTTATTAAGATAAAGTACCGCCGAAGAGTAATTGTTCCATTCCGCCATCCATACCATAAGGAAAATCGCGCCGAACATAGGCATTGCCTGCGGCAACATTACGCGGAAAAATATCGTGTAGTCGCCCGCGCCGTCGATCTGCGCGGCTTCGGCGTAAGTATTGCTCATATTCTGGAAAAACGCGTGGAAATACATATAGTTCACGCCTATACCCGTAAAGCACGTTAAAATTTGCAGACGGCTGTTGAGCAGGTTTAGTTTATACAAAAGATTATACATACTTCCGCCGTTGCCGTAGATGGGAAGTATCATCGTTATGAGCGACGCGATGAAGTACGCGCCCGCGCCGGGGAATTTATACTTACAGGTAACGTAGGCGAGCATAGCCGTACATGAAGCCGCTAAAAACGCGCCTATTACCGAAAAGTAAACGCTGTTGAACAACATTCCCCAAAAACTCGTTCCCGAAACAGACATAAGCCGCATCATTTCGCCGAAATGCTCGAAATGCCATTTGCTCGGAAGTTTGAAAGCGTTGGCGACTATATCGTCGTGCGTTTTCATACCCGACATAAAACACCACCACAGGCAGTACAGGTACGAAAATGCAAAAAATGCAAAAAGCGCGAATATTATGCAGTATAAGACCCGTTCGGACGCGCCTCGTTTCTGCCAGCCGAGAAAATGTTTTTTGACCTTCATCAATATTCCACCTCCCGAAACAGTTTACTTGAAATCTTACGGAGCGTAAGCGACAACACGCACGAAATCAAGGTTAAGAACATACCGAGCGCGGACATAAAGTTGAACGCGTTGGAAGAGTTGTTTAAGGTTACGCCGTAAACCTGCATATACATCCAGTTTGCTATGGTCTGCGTTCCCGCCTGCCCCATAGTAAGCAGGAATACCTGCCCGCTCGCGCCGAAAATGCCGGCGATGGACAAGATGAACATAAGCGCGAAGGTCGGCCAGACGATGGGAATGATTATCTTAAAGGCTTCCTGCACCCAGTTTACGCCGTCTATCCTTGCGGCTTCGATAACGCTGTCGGGTATTCTCGCGAACGTTCCGCCCCAAATGATAAGGTTACCGGGGAAGGTCAGCCATATCATATTTATCAGTACGGCTTTGTTCGCGAATTTATCGTCTATAAATATCTCGGGAACGTATTTCAGGTTGAAAAGGTCTTTCGTAAAAAGCGCGAAATTATAACTGCCGAAAAGGTCTTTGAACACGGCGCACATTACTACCGCGGAAAGAATACTCGGCAAATAGAATATTACTCTGAACGCCTTATACAAGAATATCTTTTTATACAAAAAGTACGAGACGAACACGCCGACGAAGAACATTATCATATTCACGCCGAAAGTTTTATAGGTGTTCAGGAAGGCTTCGCCCATCTCTTGATCGGGCGGGAAAAGCCTTTGGAATACTTCTTTTATATTATCGAACGTCCAACTGATCGTTCCGTCGGCGTTGTTATACTGAAACGCCATCGCGAACGAGTTAAGGTTGACGTAAACGTAAAAAAGAAGGAAAGTTATAGTCGGTAAAATCGTAAAAGAGACTATAAACCCCGTCTTTTTAAGTTTTAATGCAACGTTAGTTTTCATACCTTACCTTTACGTCCGTTTTTAACCGCAAACGCCATAACGGCGATCGCGGACAATATCGCAAGGCCTGCGCCCATATCCGAGCGACAGCCGCCTTTTTCTTCTTTGGGGTTTTTATGTTCTTCGTTACTGCGATAATCCGCGTAAAGCGTAAGAGATTCGCTTACGGTCGAGCCGAAGTCGAAAGTCTCGCCCTTACCCGTCTTCCAGCCGACGAAGGTATAACCTTCTTTTGCCGGCGCAAGCCCGTCGGGATTATCTATCGTATACTCGCCGCCGTCAACGGTAACGGTCTTTACGCTTTTACCGTCAACCACGAAATTGACCGTGTATTTAATCAACTTGTTATAAACGGTTTCGCCGAGCATAAGTCTGCCGTATCTTAACGTAAACGTGGTGTCTTTTCCGTTTTCGGTAACGATAACCGCGCCCACGTTATACGCCTTGACGCTTACGTCTGTTTTCACGCCGGACGAGAATTTATAGGAAGTATCGCCGAAAACGAAACCCTGACCGCTTGTCGCGTCGTAATAAGTGCCGTAATAACTCTTATCGGTAAGTTGGAAATAGTCGATAACCGTGACCGCGCACGACGGCATAACGAAAGAATATCCGCCGTCGGCGTTCTTCGTAAGTTCGACGTTGAGCGCAAGCCCGTTTTCGTCCATCAATATAGGCACGGCGTCGGGATCGTCAAAATTCTTCACGGTAACCGTTTTGCCTTCGTAACCGTAATACTCGGTTCTGAGAAGTTTATCCGGATACTTATCGGCGTTCGGACTTAATTCCAAGCCGAGATCGTAACCGTCGGCGTCGGTAACGGCGAAGTCCGCAAGTTCCGCGTTTATCGAGCCGTTATCGTTGAGTGCATCCCAACAAATTTTGGTCGGTTTGGTCGCATCAATCGTCGCCGCGTCTTTCGAGCCTGAGAATTTGGACATCAGGGAAGACTGATCCGCCCCGCCTACGGTAACGGTAAACGCATGAGCCGCAACGTCGTACAAAATATCGGTGACTTTATCCTTTTCGTATATGTTTACGTCGCCCTTACCGCTCTCTCCGTTGCCGTAAACGTACCAGTATATAATACCTAACTTCTCGTCGGCATAGGCGTAAGCGGCATCGCTGCCCTTACCCCTTACAAGCCCGTAAAATTCGGCGCTTTTAAGTTTGTGAGACGACGATACGGTTCTGAATTTAAGGCGGATATTGCCTTCGGTGTCCCTTTTATTGAAAAGATAGGATTCCGTATGCTTGTAAACGACGGTTTCGGTAACCGAATCGTCCATTTTAAGAGTGTACGCGCCCGTATTCAACGCAAATTTCTGATTTTCGGCGGGTTCGGCTTTCGCGGAATACGGGTTTCCGCCGAAAGCGGCGGTTGCCGCCGCCAAAACGGCGGCAACCGCTCCGCAAATTACGGATTTGATTTTTTTCATAATGCCTTGTTAAATAGTTATTGTTTTTTTGTTTTCGTCGGCTTTAACCGACCGATTGTCAACGTTTTTTCTTTAACGCAACGGCAACGAGACCTAACGCCGCCATGGCAACGCCTATACCGCCCGCCGAGCCGCCGCAACCCTTGCCGGATTTCGACTTTTCTTTTTCGTACGTTATTACTATATCCGAATTTTCATTTACGGTCAACTCCGTAATCGCTTCTTCGCCTTGTTTAGCCGTCATCTTATAACCGCTTTCGGCGTATTCGTCAAAATTGACTTTCGCGCCGTACTCGCGCGTTAAGGTTACCTGCTCTTTTTCAAGCCCCGCAAAGGTTATGGTTACGGTATACGTTCTTACGGTTTCGTTGAATTTCGCAACGAGCGTTACGTTGCCCGTAACCGTATCGGTTTCAAAATTCCACTTGTTATCGCCGTTATACCAACCGTCGAACGTATAAACGGTATCTGCCGTCGGTTCTTTGGTGGGATCTTCGGGCTTTTCAAGTTTTGCGCCGTAAGCGACCTTTACCGCTTCCGCTTCGCCGATAACTACGTCGTATTCGTTCACGGTTCTGGTTTCGGTATACGCCTTGCCTTCTTCAAACGGAAGTTCTTCGGGCAGGTCGTCGAAGAAAGTATACTGCGCGTCGTTCGTACCGAGTCTGGCTTTCACGTCGGCAAGTTTAGCCGCTCTGTCGCTCGCGGTGTAAACGATTTCTTCCTTCGTACCGTCGCCGAAAGTAATCGTCGCTTTATACGACTTTTGCGCCAAGCCCGCAACGGGTTTGGTAAACTGAAGATGCCCCAGCGCGTTATCTTCGACAACCTGCATTATAAAGCCTTCGCACAAACCGAATTCGTTGGCAAGCAGTTCGGCGTTTACTTTAACGCCTAAATCTTCTTCCGCCAAAGCGGCTTCGTGTCCGCAGACGACTTTTATAACTTCTACGGGAGTACCGTCGAGTTTGGAAATACGCAAATGTTTCTCGCTCGGGTTGTTCCATACTAAAGCGTCAAAATCTATGGTTTTTACTTTCGCGACGTCTACGGGGTATTTCAACTTAACCGTAAGCGTTCCGTTTTCCAGATCTCTGCCGCCGTATAAAAGACCTGCGTCGTTCCAACCGGCTATGCCCGACCAGTTGGTAGTCGTAAAGTGACACTTATTGCTCGAAGTCGAATGTTGCTCGTCTACGACTACGGACTGCGATCTTTCTTTCGCCGCCGTTATATCGCTGAAAATAAGGTGCGAGCCTTTTTCGATGTTAAGAATTTCAAACTCAAAACCTTCTACTAAACCGTTTTCGTTTTCAAGACCTTTCGCCGCTACGCGCATATCGAGCTGCCCTTCGTAAGTTTCGGGATCTGACGTGGAAGCGTAATTGAAAACGTATACGGACTGATGAATTTTATCGCCGTTTAAGGAATACACGTTAAACGGAAGACCTTCTCTTCTACCACCCCAAATCAACGCCTTAAAATCGAAGTAATCGACGCTTTCGACGGGCAACGGGCAAGTAAAGCGTATAGCCGTTCTTAAATTGCCGCTGACGTCAAAACGTCTGTTTCTCAACTCGTTGTCTTTCCATATCTGCAAACCTTCAAAAAGATCCTGTTGGAGCTCGGTGCTTTTCTCGTAATCGATGGTGGCGGGCGCTTTGTCGGTAAACGTAAAATCGGTTATCATAAACCAGTTCATACCGGTAAGTTGCGCAACGGGGGCGGTCATTACGAACCCTTCCACTTTACCGTCGGCGTTTTTAATACCGCTCGTCGCGACGCTGACTTTAAGCAATTGCGGCGCGTTTGAGTCGTTTTGCCGACCGAAAATTCCGACGCTCGCCGAAGACGAACCGTCAAGACTTTTGACGGCGGTCGCGTAGGCTTTGGGAACGGTACCGGCGTAGTACAACGCGCTGAAAGTCATAAAAGCGTAGTCGGACGCGTTGACCGCAGCGTCGAATTTATAGTAAACGTTGGGCGCGGTCAATACCTTATCCGAAAACAAAGTAAAACCGTACTTCGTTTTTAATCTCTTCATAGTGCCGCTTGTAGGATCGGCAGTAAAAGCGTTATGCGTTTCGGGCGTTTCCGTCGCGTAAGCGTACGCTTCGGTCGCTTTTACGGTCAGGGTTTCGGGCTTTTCCGTCGTCGTTTCGTCGGCAGCCTTTGCAACGGGCGCGCCGAAAGCGGTAAGCGCGATCGCCCCGACGGATACCGTCATTGCAAGCGCAAGACAGAGCGTTAATAATTTCTTCATATATTTCCCTCCTGTAAGGATATTATCCCTATATTTTCGGTTAAAACTTTCCGCCGCCCGCGTTTAACGCCTGCGACTTTTTTTAAGGGCTACCGCCGCCGCGCCTAACGCGGCAAGCAACGCGCCCGTCTCGCCCAGCGCGCCTTTGCAACCGGACTTTCCGGCGGGCTTCGGCTCTACGGGATCAACAGGATCTACCGGATCAACGGGATCGACAGGATCAACAGGATCTACCGGATCTCCGCCGCCGATCTTTTCGTATACGGCGATAACCGTCTTATCGCCGCCTTTGAGTTCGTAACTCTTCCATTTGCCGGTATAGCCGCTCTTTTCGGGTACGGCAGGCTCGGTTATCGAAGTGTTCTCGACCGTATACGTCTGCTTTCCGACCGTTTTGCCGTCGGCTTTGAACGTAACGGTGTATTCTACGGGGGTATATACCGCGTTTACTTTTTGGGTTTGGGTTTTTTCAAGGCTGAAATCTTCCCATTTGCCCGTGTAGAACTTTTTATACGGAGCGGGCGGTATAAGACCTTCCTTTTCGTCGCCGTCGGCGTAAATAACGGTTATATCGTCGTCTACTCCGCTGACGAAGGTTATTTTATACAGAGTTTCCTGCAACTCTTTTTCTACCGTGTAGGTAAGAGTTTTGGTCGTAACGTTATCGCAGGAGTCGGTCGCGGTTATCGTGCAGGTGTGAACGCCGAGTTTTAATCTGCCCCTGCCGTCAAGCGCGCCGTTCGACCATACCACCGAAGAAGCAAACGTTCCGGAATCGTCCGTAATCGAGTAATCGTCTACGGGGTAAGTGCCTTCGGTGGTTCTGAACTCCGTCGCCGCTACGGTTATGACGGGCGGAACGGTATCCCACTTGGGCGCGAGAGATTTGACGTAATTATCGGGTACGTCGTGATCGCCGAAACGGAAAAGCATATCGCTTGTCGCGTCTTTGGTAAATTCTTTGCTTACGACGCCGCCCGGATAGGTAAGGCTGAGTACGACGGTGTTTTCGTCGCCCGCTTTAAGTTCGGTTTTCAGAACGATATTGCCGTAGGTTTTGAAAGTCTTATCGGGGATATTAACGAATGCCTTGTCGCCCCTGTCCCAGTTTTTGGCGGAAGACTGCATATTGCAGACTCTGACACCTATATCTCCGGCGCTGTGGTAAAAGTAGAAGCCGTAACTGCCGATACCGAACGCCGTGCGCGAGTAATGCCCGTCGCTCGTTTTTTCAGACCTTTCTTTATACGCGAATTTAACCGATTCGCCTATTTTAAGCGGTTTTTCGGCAACGACCTTTTCCCCGACGGTCATCTTATATTGCGCGCGCGGAGCGATTTTTTTAACGAGATCGGAGATATCGTAATCGGCGGTAACTTCAGTTTCGTCGTCGTTCCCCGCCGATTCGGTTTCGGGAACGACCGTCGCGGGATTACTACCGACTTCGTCGTTTACGGTAATTTCGGTTCTGCCGATTAAAATATCGCGTACGGAGTCGAGTTCGGCTTGGGTTACGCCTATCGACAACAGATAGTTACACGTTTTGTCTTTGAACGACGCGCCGCTTTGCCCCTGTATAAAGTCGCAAAGTCTGTCGATAGCCGTTGTCTGAATGCTCGTATTGTTCGCCGCGGCTTTACTGAACCACGAAATTTCGTAATCGCGCGTTATATCTTCTCTCGATACGCCGCAAATGGCGTAAAGCACCGCCGCAAGCGTACCCGTTCTGTCACGACCGATGGCGCAATGGTAGCCCATAGGATAGTTATCGGGGTTGGCGCAGAACTTGATTTCTTCGGCAAAGGTCTTAACGTAGTGCGCTTCGCCGTTGATGCCCCTGTTCTCCGTTTCGGTCTCGCCGATTTTTACTATTTCGTTAGCGTAGTACGGAGCGTTGAAGTTGACTCTTTTAACGCCGTCGCCGAGCGGAGAAACTGCGGAAGACTCGCCGCGCAGGTCGAGATCGGTTTTTATTCCGAGCCGACGCATCTGCTCTTTACCCTTTTCGGTAATCGAATCGTAGTTCGCCGAACGGTAAATTATTCCGTAGCGTATCTGCTTATCGTCGGAAGTGAGCAAGCCGCCCATATCGCGCATATTTTCTACGCCGTCTATATCCATCGTTCTGACGTACGCCGTGGGCGTGAACGAATAAACTTTTGAAAAAGTCTGATTGCCGCCGTCGTCGGTAACTTTTACCTTCCAGTAATACTCGCGGTTGGGTATTATATTATTTATGGTAAGACGCGGAGCGGTGGTCATATACTTTTCGGCGTTCGTGAAATGCCTTTCGCTATCCAGATACACCTGATAATACCGCCCGCTTTGACATTCCCATTCGAGAGTTACGGGCGTGGTAAGATACTCGTCGCAACCGTAAAAGTTCGTACTGTAATTAGACGTATAATTCTTAAAATACTTATCGATTTCGGCGTTGTCTACCGCGAAAGTTTTCCCGTTGTCGGGCGAAACCACGGTTATTACGTCGTCGGTTACACCGTCGGCTTTTACAGAAGAAACGCCCGCGCCTATCGCCGCCGCGCTCGCTATAATCGCCGCCGCGGAAGCGGCTATGATTCCAGTTATCTTTCTCATAAAATAACACGTCCCCGTCTTTATTTTAATTCATTCGGGATAAAATATAACGCCGAATAATACCGAATTTTCGGCTACTACCCCTATCCCGAATAATTATAACATTCGTTCACGATAAAATAAATATCTCAATTTGTTCGATTTTTGCTCTATATTTGTTTTTTAGTTGCTTTTTTCTTGACCTAATCGCAAATCGGTAGTATACTGCGAATATGGACAAAGAATTGCAAGTGAAAGAGTTGCTGAACACCCTGCCCATACCCTTTACGACGCGGCTGGTAGAGTCGGACGACGAGTTCCGACATGCACACGGGTTTTTCGAGTGTTTTTACATTACCGAAGGGGCGATAGTTCACGAATGCAACGGTAAAACCGAGACTTTGACGGAAGGCGACGCGGGGTTTATCTGCCCCGGCGTTTACCATTCTTTCAAACGCGAAAAAACGTGCATACACAGGGATTTGCTCTTTTCGGAAGAGTTGATGAAAGAAGTCTGCAATCTGCTGGACGATAAACTTTACGCCGATATAACCAAAAAGCGGTTTATCCGTTTCAAACTGCAATCGGGCGAGATTTTATCGTACGAAAAACAGGTGGCGACGTTCCTTTCGTATTACGACGTGAGACTGCGCCGCATACACGAAAAGTTATTGACGTCTTCCGTACTCAATCAACTGCTGTTCGGCGAAAAGGACGAAGAATTGCCCGCAAACGACTTCAAGTCGCGGTGTATTTTCGTCATTAACACCACCTTTACCAACCCCGACGCAATGCAAGCCGTCATAAACGAAATGAGTTTCAATCAGGCGTATCTGTGCAAGCGGTTCAAAAGCGTGTTCAAGATGACCTTGACCGATTATATAAACGATCTGCGGATCAAGCACGCCGCGTATCTGTTGCAAACCACCGACTATACCCAGCAGAAAATATGCGAATCGATAGGTTTTGAAAGCGTTTCGTATTTCAATAAATTGTTCAAGAAAAAATTCGGAGTTACGCCCGCTAATTTCAAACGGCAGGCGACTACGGTTATAACGGAGTAAAAACTAAAAAGCGATTTGGCGTTATCAAACGCCAAATCGTTTTTTATTCAGTCGAATTTTTTATTTTTTCGTAAAATCCGTCGTAAAGTCCGTCGCCCGCCGCTTTCTTAAAAGCGCGACCGCCGCCGCAAACGCCGCCGCAAAAACCGCGGCGGAAATATCCGCGCTGCCGCCGCAACCTTTCCCATCGTCGGACGGTTGCTCGGGTTTATCGGGTTGTTCGGGTTTGTCGGGTTGTTCCGGCTTATCGGGTTGCCCCGGTTTGTCGGGCTGTTCGGGCTTGTCGGGCTGTTCGGGTTTGTCGGGTTGTTCCGGCTTATCGGGCTGTTCGGGCTTATCGGGTTGCTCGGGTTTGTCGGGTTGTTCCGGTTTATCGGGTTGTTCCGGTTTGTCGGGTTTATCGGGCTGTTCGGGCTGTTCGGGTTTATCGGGTTGTTCGACGGGCGGAAGCGCGGGTATGGTTATATCCGTCAGTTCGTTGCCGTCGGCGTCGAAGTGCTTTTTGCAGACGGAACAGTCTTTATGCGCTTTCACTCCGTCCTTACCTGCGGCGGCGGGAATTTCCGCTATCCACTCGCCGAACGTATGCCTTCCGTTGCAGTCCGCCGAGACGGGTTTTAGTTTGGTGTACGCCTTTATTCGGGCTTTGCCGCCGAAAGGCAACTGCGAATAACCGCCGCTATACGTTTTTTCATACGACGGTCTGTTATCTTCGGTCTGCGCAATTTTGACGTGGGCGTCTCCGTTGGCGTTCTTAACCGAAACGACCACCGAAAAATACGAGCCTTTCGCCACGTTTACCGGGGCATCCAACTTGACGGTGTTATAGCCCGAATATCTGAAACGCTGCGTTTTTTGAGCGGCAAGCCGTCCGCTTTCGACGGCGTTTTGCCCCCAACCGCTAAGGTCGGAGTAAATCTTAACGGTAACGTCGGTATCGTTGCCGAAAGTACACACGTTGACCGCTTCTATATATTCCGCCGTATCGTCGGTCGCTTTTTTGGCTTCGTATACGTTCGCGACTTCGCTTTTTTTATAAATAGAATCCGCTTCGTTGTTATCGTAATAATAATTATAGTCGTAAGCGTCTCTCGGCGCGTATCCGAACGCCCACGCGGCGTTGGACACGATTTTGCTTTCGTAAGTCAGCCAGAAGTAGCCATTGTCGTTATAACTGTTCTTTACGAGCCAGCCGCCGTTACGCATAAGGGTTTCGGACGAAGGGAGAAAAAGACTCTTGTCTATATCGTCGTTCCACCCGACCAAAGTTATCGCGTGCGGGATTCCGTTCTTTACCGCTTTATCGTTATAATACGTCTTGCTTCTGCCGTCGTAATAGCACGAAGCCGTTACCGCGCCGTATTCGGCGATGGCTTTCTTGATTTCGGTAATTCTTTCTTCGCCGTCCGCGTCGGAAGATATGTTGACGGCGGTTTCGAGACGATAAAGCGAGTTTTCCGCCACGTCCGCCGACGGCTTATCGCCGCCTATCGGACCTTGCCACATACTCAACACCGCGGGCGTACTGCCTATATTTCCCGCGGCGTAAAGCCAGTTGCCCGCGCCTTTGTCGTAATAAGATCCGTTATTGCCCAGCGCGTCCGCGTTTCTGACGTATTTTCTGTAAGCGAGAGCCTTGGGGTTAAGGCGCAGAGTATCTTTGTTGCCGAGACCTTTCTTTAGCACGGCGGCTTCGGTCGCGTTGGTCGCGGCGTAAGCCCAGCAAAGGTTGGTGTCGCCCTGATCTTTGACGGGAGTAAGCGCGTCGCGCGGATCGTATTCCGACAGGCTCGCAATCCGTTCGGCGGAATAGTAAAAACTCTCGGCGGACGTACCCGCCGTCTCCGCGACGGATTTAACGCGTTCGCCGCCCGCGCCGTAAGCGACAGACGACGCGGACAACGCCAACGCCGACGCAATCGTATACGCAATCGCGGCTAATCTTATTTTTTTCATTCGAACACCCCTTTTTAAGTACGCCTTGTGAAAACATTTTAACACGGCGGGCGGTATTAGTCCAAACGAAAACCCGACCGCAATGTGAGAATCAGACGAAATTTGACGGCGTATTGCCGTAAAACGACGGGCGAGCCGAAAAACTTTACGTTTTTCGGCTCGCCCGTTACGCTGCTTAAAGCGGATTATTTATTATAAGGTTTTTCGCCGTACAACGACTGCAACGCGTCGTCGTACTTTTTCATTTGGTCGTATTGTTTCAATTCTACGTCGCTGTCGAAATCCATAAGCCTTTGCTTTTGCGCTCTGGTAAGTTTTGACGGAACTTCGACCGTAACCGTGACGTACAGATTGCCGATACCGAGTTTGGAGTTTATGCCCTTGCCCCTTACGGTAAAGACTTTGCCGCTTTGCGTGCCTTCGGGTATATCGAGATCCACCGCCTTGTCTATCGTCGGGACTTTGACCGTCCCGCCGAGAGCCGCCGTCTTGAAATCTATCGGTAAGTCGACGTATAAGTCGTAATTCTTACGCTTGAATATCTTATGCGGCGCGACTTTGAAAACTATAATAAGGTCGCCCGGCTCGCCGCCGTAAAGCGACGCTTCGCCGTAACCGCGTTTCTTCATATAACTGCCCGTATCCGCGCCCGCGGGGACGTCGATACGCACCGTCGTCTGCTTACGCTGATAACCCTTGCCGCCGCATACCGAGCATTTTTCGGTAATTATTCTGCCCGTGCCGTTACAGGCGTCGCACGCGCGGGTGGAGATGGTTCTGAAAATACTGTTGCCCGAAGCGTACTGTATACTGCCCTTGCCGTGACACTTTTCGCACGTCTTATACGCCGTGCCGTTTTTCGCGCCCGTCGAACGGCAGTCGGCGCAAGGTTCTTTACGCGTATAGGTTATTTCCTTTTTACAGCCCTTAGCCGCGTCCAAGAAAGACAGTTCGACTTCTACCGTTATATCTTCGCCCGATCTGTCTTCCGTCTCGCCTCTGCCGCCGCCCGTAAACTGACCGAAAATATCGCCGAATATATCCGAAAATCCGCCCGAAAATCCGCCGCCGCCGAAGCCCGAAAATCCGCCGCTGCCGCCGAAACCGCCGAAGCCGCCGTTCGCCGCTTCGGGATGCTCTAACTGAAAGTCGTATTGTTTACGCTTTTCGGGATCGGAAAGGGTTTCGTTCGCTTCGTTGATTTCTTTGAATTTTTTTGCGGCTTCTTCGTCGTTCGGGTGCAGATCGGGATGGTATTGACGCGCAAGTTTACGGTATGCCGTTTTGATTTCGTCCTGCGTCGCCGTTTTTGAAACGCCGAGTATTTCGTAATAATTTTTTGCCATAACGTTATCTTCTCTTTATATAAAATCGAGTAAGGCGGAGATTATCCGCCTTACTATGCCAGACAAAAATAATACAAACCTTGCAAAAACGTCGCTATTTACGCGCTTTTTTGCAAATTCTCGTACGATGTACGTTCAGTACTACCGTTCTCGCCTTTGCAACAAATCATCGAAAATATCGGCGTTTTTGTTGTAAGCAAGTCTGACGGCGTGTTTTTAGGCTAAGATAAGGCGCACGAACGGGTTAATACTGCCCGTATAACCCGTGAGTGCAACGAAGTATTAGTCAAAAACACACCGTCAGACCACGGTTCGTATTATCTTTATCTGGCATACGTTCGGGTATTAAACCCTGTGGTTTACCGCTTATCAGTTCTGATGAAATTCGGTGTCGCCGTCGTCGCCGCTCTGTTCCGCGCCAGCGTTGCCGCCCTGCGCGCCCTGAGCCTGCTGATAGAGTTTAGCGAATACGCCCTGTACGTCGTTAGAGAGTTTCTCGGTCGCCTTGACGATACGGTCGTTATCTTCGGAAGCAAGTTCTTCTTTCGCTTCTTTAACGGCGTTCTCTACGGTAGATTTATCTTCTTCGGAGAGTTTGTCGCCGCTGTCTTTCACGGTCTTTTCGACGGTAAAGATAAGCGAATCGAGTTTGTTTCTGTTCTCGACGACTTCTTTTCTCTTCTTATCTTCTTCTTCGTACTGTTGGGCTTCTTTAACGGCTTTGTCAATGTCTTCTTCGGAAAGGTTGGAAGACGAAGTAATGGTGATGTCCGCGGCTTTCTGCGTGCCGAGATCCTTAGCCGTAACGTGTACTATGCCGTTGGAGTCGATATCGAAGGTAACTTCGATCTGCGGGATTCCTCTCGGAGCGGGCGCGATGCCGGAAAGATTGAATTGACCTAAGGTCTTATTGTCTTTGGCAAACTGTCTTTCGCCCTGTAAAACGTGAATGGTAACTTCGCTCTGATTATCAGCCGCAGTAGAGAAAATCTGAGATTTCTTTACGGGAATGGTGGTGTTTCTCTCGATGAGTTTGGTGCAAACGCCGCCAAGCGTTTCGATACCCAGAGACAACGGAGTTACGTCGAGCAGAAGTACGTCTTTTACTTCGCCCGTCAATACGCCGCCCTGAATAGCCGCGCCGATAGCGACGCATTCGTCGGGGTTGATGCCCTTGAACGGTTCTTTGCCCGTCTCTTTTCTTACCGCGTCTACGACGGCGGGAATACGGGTAGATCCGCCTACCAGAATAACTTTGGCGATATCCGAGTAGTTAAGCCCCGCGTCTTTCATAGCCTTTCTCATAGGCTCCATAGTCGCGTTGACGAGATCGGCGGTCATAGCGTCGAATTTGTCTTTCGTGAGAGAAACGTCAAGGTGTTTCGGACCGGTGGCGTCAGCCGTGATGAACGGCAGGTTGATGTTGGTCGAACTCATACTCGAAAGTTCGATTTTCGCCTTTTCCGCCGCTTCTTTTATTCTCTGCATAGCCATCTTGTCTTTGGAAAGGTCTATGCCTTCTTTGTTCTTGAAATCTTCGACTACCCAGTCCATTATACGTTTATCGAAATCGTCGCCGCCGAGCATACAGTTACCGTTGGTGGCAAGAACTTCGAACACGCCGTCGCCGATGTCGAGAATCGAAACGTCGAACGTGCCGCCGCCAAGGTCGTATATCATAACCTTATGCGAAGTCTTATCTTTATCGAGACCGTAAGCAAGCGCTGCCGCGGTGGGTTCGTTGATTATACGAAGTACGTTCAAGCCCGCAATCTTACCCGCGTCTTTCGTCGCCTGACGCTGACTGTCGGTAAAGTACGCGGGGCAAGTGATAACCGCGTCTTTTACGGGTTCGCCGAGATAACTTTCGGCGTCCTTTTTAAGTTTGGCAAGTATCATCGCGGAAATTTCCTGCGGGGAATACTGCTTATCGTCGATTTTTACTTTATAGTCCGAGCCCATATGTCTCTTTATGGACGTAACCGTTCTGTCCGCGTTAGCCACGGCTTGTCTTTTCGCTACCTGACCGACGAGTCTCTCGCCGTCTTTCTGAAAACCTACTACCGAAGGGGTGGTTCTCGATCCTTCGGCGTTGGCGATAACTACCGGCTCGCCGCCTTCCATAACCGCAACGCAAGAGTTCGTAGTTCCTAAATCTATACCTATAACTTTACTCATAATTATTTACCTTCCTTTATATTTATTTAAGTAATCGCCTTATACGGCGATTTCGACGTTTTTCGTTTTTATTGTTTGGTTACGGTTACCTGCGCGTAACGGATAACCTTTTCGCCGAGTTTATAACCCCTGCCGAAAACCTGTTTGACAACGTTAGGCGCGTCGCCTTCTTCGGCTTCGACCTGCATTACCGCTTCCGCGCATTTGGGATCGAACGCAGAGCCGAGTTCGGGAGAAAACTCCTTTACGCCGAGTAAGCCGAGATCGTCGTGATACTTTTTTACGAGTTTCTCGATTCCTTCTCTCGTCTTCTCGTCGAGCGGCATCTTCAACGCCCAGTCTAAACTGTCGCCTATCGAAAGAATTTTGGTAACCGCTTCCGACTTACCGTCCGCGTAAGCGTTGCGAATGTCCGCCAAAGAGCGTTTTCTTACGTTTTCGCAATCGGCGCGAGCGCGGAGATAATCGTTTTTGGTCTCTTCCAACGCCTTGCGAAGTTCGTCGTTTTCGGCTGCGAGACGGTTTGCGCGCTCGTCTGCGGTTTCTTCTTCCGCAGGGAGTTCTTCTTCGGTCGCTTCCGCTTCGCAAGTCTCCGCTTCTCTCTTCCCGGCGTCTTCGGTTTCTTTATCTATACGTTTTTCTCGTTCTTTTGCCATATTACCTCACCTGTTGGTTATTATACTTTCAAGTACCCTGCCGACGTTTTCGAGTACCGCCACGACTTTTTGATAATCCATTCTGACAGGGCCTATAACGCCGTACGTTCCGAGCGTCGTTCCGTTGGCGGAATAGGTTGCCGTTACGAGCGAACATTCTTTGGGGATTTCGTCGTAACCGTCCGCGCCTATCTTGACGTTTATCTTTATGTCGCGATTATCGCCGACAAGCAGATTCATTACCTTATCCTTACTCGTTACCACCGACAAAAAGTCTTTGATTTTGCCGACGTCGGCGTAATCGGGATGGTCGAATATCTTTTCTTCGCCCGCCACTATCACGTCGTCGCCCGTCGCGGTAACGTAGGTCTTCAACGCTTCGATGACGTTAAGAAAAATATTCTTATACCCCATAAAGTTATCGGTAAGTTCCGGTCTCATATTGCACACGTCTTCGAAGGTCTTGCCGCGGAACATATTGTCAAGCACCTTTTCGGCGTTTTTCAACTGCTCGTCGGTCATTCCTTCGGGGATAGTGATGTAATTGTCTTTGAGAAGCCTTACTTCGGTTACGATAAGCACGAGCGCGCTGTCGCTTCGGTAACGGAAAAACCTTACCGATTCGATCGTCTCTTTTCCGTCCTTAGACGGAATACCGACCGACGTATACGACGTGAGTTCGCTTATTACCTTGGTAGTGCTTCTGATAACGTCTTCGAGATCGTCTGCTTTTTCAAGGAATATCTTTTTGATATAGTCGAGTTCCTTTGCGGTGAGTTTGTCTTTGACCATAAGGTCGCTGACGTACAGTTTGTACGCTTCCGCAGAAGGCACTCTGCCGGACGACGTGTGAAGTTGCGTAAGATAACCTAATTCTTCCAGCGCGGAAAGTTCGTTCCTTATCGTAGCAGACGACACGTTGGTCATATGCTTCTCGGTAAGGCTCTTGCTCGACACCGGTACGGCGGATTCGATATAATCGTCCACGACGTACTGAAGAATCTTTTTCTTTCTGTCCGACAACTCCATATCTGGCACTCCTTTGTTCGGGTTGTTAGCACTCTTACCGTTCAAGTGCTAACTCGACCATATTATATTACCCGAACGCAACCTTGTCAAGCGTTTTGAATACGCTTTTCGATTTTTTTCAAAAATTTTTAAGGCGTTACGTCGGGCGACGGAATTTTAGTTCCTTTAAGGGTTACGCCGCAGACGGCGGAGTACGCGTCGCTCGAAATAAGCCGTTTTTCGATTTGCCGACCGTCCTTGAAAACGAGCAGCCAGCCCTTGCTTTTCGCGCCGCGTCCGGGGCGGGTTTTAACGACGGTTACTCCGTAATCCAGATCCGCGCACTCGACGATTTTCGGCGCGTCGGGCTCGATTAACTGCGTTATTTCGGACGTGAATTTATAGGTTTTGCCGTCGGGTTTGCCGTACAGTCTTATCCGTACCCTTTCGCCGTCGGCGTCGGCGACAAGAACGACGGGATAATCGGAAGAGTTGATAAATCTCAGATCCGACGCGCCGTCCGACACCATAGCGTCGAAGGACGGCGCGGTATACCCGACGAGCAGCGTATGCCGCCGTCTTTGAGTTACGCGCATACCCGCGTTTACCGCGCAGGCGTACAGCGTGGACGAGACCTGACAGACTCCGCCGCCGACGCCGCTCGTAAACTCGCCGCCGACGATCACCGTCGCCGCGCCGAAGCCGCGACTTTCCGTTCTTTCGCCGACCGCGGCGTTGAACGAAAATTCGCAACGCGGGTTAAGCGTTCTGTAACCTATATATTCGCACGCGAGCGCGATATTCTTCTTTCTTGCCGCGCCCGACGTTTTATAACTCGTTTCAAACGACGACAGCAATTTAGTACGGGATTTTAATTCGCCGAGCGTTACGCTCGGGCGCAATACGACTTCTTCCGCCGTTACGGAGCGTTTGCCGCCGTTTAGCGCGCGGGTTACGTCGGCAAGCAGTTTGTCGCGATTTATTCCCCTGCCGTTTTTCTCCGCAACGTAACGGAACGGCTCGGCGGAATTACGGTCGACGGTATAACTCGCGTCAAAAGGGCGCGTTACCGTATCGAGAAAAATTCCGTCGGCGACTGCGGCGGCGTTTTTCAGATAGTATTCGCTGCCGTCGAAGTCTATTTCGGGATAAGAAAATTCGTAGGTTCTGCCGAGCGCGCGGATAGTAAGCGTCAGATCGTTTGCGGGCGTTACCTTCGCGAAAGCGCGGATTCCGCACGCGCACGCCGAAGCCAGAGATATGAAAAGCCCCGCCGCCAATAAAGCGACGGGGCGGAATTTTTGCGTTACCTTACTCGTTATCAGCACGGAATAAGTATGCGAATTACGCCGTTATTTATTCAGTTCGACTATCTTATGCTCTATCGTGATCAGTCCGTCGTCTTTGAGTTTTTTAAGTTCGCGCATCATTGCGCTTCTGTCGGCGCAGATATAGTCCGAAAGCGCGGTAAAACTCATTTCGAGTTTTGCTTTGTTGCCGCCCGTTTTTCTGCAAAGCAGTCTGAAATAACAAAGCAGTTTATCGCGCGTGGTACGGTTGCCGATAACTTCCGTGCGTTCGCCTATCGCCGCGGTCTTTTTACCCATCGCTTCGATGGCGTTTACGAGCAGTTTATGCCTGTACGCGCACTCGCCGTCGCACCGACAAACGAGATCGGAGAATTTGAAAACGACTATGCGACATTCGGTTTCGGCAATGACGGATATAACGTCGTCGCTACGTTCGCCGTAAGAGACGCTGTTGCCGAAAATACTGCCTTTCACGAGCCGTTCGAGCAGGATTTTATTGCCCGCTTCGTCGATTTTAATCACGCTCGCAACGCCTTCGCACAATATGGCGAGTTCCTTTTCGGACGAATCGTAACCGTACGCGCAAACGCCGCGCTTGATTTTCGTCTCGCGCGGGTTAAGACCTTTCAATAATCTTTCGTACTCTTCGTCGCCGATACCGTTAAACAGCGAGCATTCCAACCGTTTCATAAAAATTTATCAGTTGACTTCGTCGCGTTTGGATTCTATCTGCGCGTTGTCCGAGTTGATTATCGGCAGAATGTACGGCGGAATATTGCAATTCGCCGTCATCGACGCAACCGCCGCCCTGACGAACGGATAAAGCGTATCCATCGTCTCCGCGGCAAGAACGCTCTCGTCGGCTTCTTTCGTTACCTGAAAAGTGCCGAAAGCGTTGACGGACAAATCGAACGGAACGGGCGAAGATATGTCTTCGTTTATTCTTACCGAAAGGTTGACGAACAGATTGTTCTGATTTCTGCCCATTTTACATTCGATTTTGGGATTGATTCTGAATTGAGTGCCGGCTTTAATGCCTTCTTTGAACTTAAAATCTATGGCGTTTATCCTGTAAGTGATAAGCGCGACGTGTTTTTCCATATTAAAACCCCTATTTATTGAGTATCTCGAACAGATTTTCTTTATAGTTGTCGAGCGACTTTTTTATTATTTTTATCGCTTCGTCTCTGCCGAGTACGGTGTTGACTGCGGTATTTTTGCCTTCGAGTTGTTTATATACCGAAAAGAAGTGCTGCATTTCGTCGAAAACGTGCTTGGGCAGATCGCCTATGTTATTATAGCAGTTATAGTTGGGATCGGTAAACGGTATGGCGATAATCTTTTCGTCGTTGCTGCCGTTATCGTTCATAGTGATAACGCCTATGGGATAGACTTTGACGAGCGAAAGCGGCAACAAACTCTCCGAACACAGCACGAGTACGTCGAGCGGATCTCCGTCGTCGGCAAGAGTGTGCGGAATGAACCCGTAGTTTGCCGGATAGTGCGTAGACGTGTACAGTATTCTGTCGAGAATCAACAGCCCCGTCTTTTTATCGAGTTCGTATTTTTGCTTGCTTCCTTTCTGAATTTCGATAACCGCGACGAATTCGTCGGGTGCGATCCTTTTCGGATCTATGTCGTGCCAGATATTCATATCTATATATTACAATATCGGTCGCGTTTTGTCAATTGTTTTTGGTTTATAAAACGTTGACCGTAGCCGTCGCGGCGTAATTTTGCTGACAGACCGCGCCCTTTTCGGCGTCGGCGCGGCAAAGCGGATCGAGCAGTTCTTCTTCGAGTTCGGGTATGGACGGTATCCGCCCCGCGACGAAATCTTCAAGCCTTTCGCGCGAAGAACGCAGTCTGCGCGCAAGCCCGCCGAGACGAATATCCTGTACGTCGAAGCCGTGCGGCTTGTTTTCGGTAAACCACAGTTCCTTAAACGCGTAATAAAATTTATCCAGAGCCTTTTCGAGTTTTTTAATCTTTAAGATCTCGCCTTTAAGCCCGTCGCGATCGCCCGAAAGATAGGTCTTACGCAAGGTCAGAGCAAGGTCGCATTTTATCGCGAGTACGTCGCATAAAAGTTTTTCGGCGTTGAACAGATACGCGTATTTGCCGCCGACGGCGTGTTTTTTAAGTCGGGCGGACGCTCTTTTGAATTCGGCGGGCATCTTCTCGGTTACGGTTACGTCGTACACGCCGAGAAAAATATCGTTGTACAACAAATATCTGCAAGGATTGTTAGGCGTGTTTTTCGCACCGCCGACGTCCGACGGCAGATCGAGCAGCATAAACGCGTCGTAGTCTTCGCCGACTATCCGCGCGAATTCTTCTTTTATCTTCGCCGCGTCCGTTTCGCCGTCGCTCATCTTTTTAATCGCGAACAACGACGGAAGTACGGAATAGAACGAACATTCTTTTCCGTTATCCCCCCACATCGTCAGGAAAATATCTTTTATACCGTGTTCCGCGGCGGATTTTACGGCGGGTTTCATAGTTTTTAAGGTGTAGCCGTTTCTCGGCGCGAAGCCTACCCACGTCCACGCTCCGCCAGCGAACCCGACTCTGTCGCCCGCAAGTTGCCCGTGCGCGGCGAACATTCCGTCGTAGACGGATTTCTTATCGTGGTAATAGTCCCAGTAAATGAGTTCGACGTTTTCGGGAACGCTGTCTTTGACGCGTTGCGGAACGGGTTTGTCGTAAACGTAATAGTTACCGCCGTTGGCAAGCCGCATGAACATATCCGACCACATCATACATCTGAAACCGTATTTCGCGGCTATGCCGATTACCCGTTCGAGATGCTTTTTTATAATATCGAAACGGTTTACTTCGCCGTGCAGGTCGTAAAACCTTCCGCGCCCGATCATATGCGCTTCGTCCATACCGATATTTACCCTGCGCGAAGTAAAACATCTCGCGAGAACGGCGAACATCTCGTCTATAAGCGCGTAGGTGTTTTCGTCGTCGGCAAGCAGAATATCGTCGGTATCGCGCACGCCGTTAAACCTGCTCCACCTGAATATCTGATTAAGATGCGCCAAGGTCTGCACGCACGGGATAAGTTCCACGCCTTTAAGCGCGCAATGCGCGTCTATCGCTTTAAGTTCGCTTTCGGTATACCCGCCGCGAAGATAGCCGAAGTACGGCTCGCCTTTTATCTCGTAAGTGTCTTCGGTGTACAACTGAATACAGTTATACCCGAACGACGATATGACGTCTACGAATTCGTTGACTTTTTCGGGTTTCATAACGGCGTTTCTCGAACAGTCGAGCATTACGCCGAACGACTTTTTATTTTCCATATCAAACCGCCTTTTTACCGCGTCGCTTTAAATATCGGTATTATTGCGAATTATACAACATATTCCGACCATCGTCAATCGAAAACCGAAAATAAACCGCAAAAATAAAACGAGCGGCAACCGCTCGTTTCTTTACAGAACCTTGGATAAAAATTCTTTCAGCCGTTCGTTCTTCGGCGCGCCGAAAAACTTTTCGGGGGTGTTCTCTTCTTTGATTTCGCCGTCAGCCATAAACACGACGCGCGAAGCGACTTCTCTCGCAAATCCTATCTCGTGCGTGACGACCACCATCGTCATTCCGTCGTCGGCAAGTTCTTTCATAAGCCCCAGCACTTCCGCGACCATTTCGGGATCGAGCGCGGAAGTCGGCTCGTCGAAAAGCATTACGTCGGGTTCCATCATAAGCGCGCGCGCTATCGCGATACGCTGTTTCTGTCCGCCCGAAAGCGTGGACGGATACGCCGACGCTTTATCCGCAAGCCCTATCCTTTTCAGAAGTTCGTAAGCCTTCGCTTCCGCTTCGTCTTTGGTCTTTAATTTCAACTGCGTGGGCGCGAGAATCATATTCTGCATAACGCTTAAATTATTGAAAAGGTTAAAGTGCTGAAAGACCATACCTATTTTTCGGCGCGTTACGTCGATATCCTGATAATTCGCCTTATAGACCGATTTTACCGCTTTATCGAAGTCTTTGCCTTCGCGTTTTTTAAGCAGGTCTTTCGCTTTGATTTCTTTAATCGCGCTATCGTCGTCCGCGCCGCCCGCTATAAGCGCGCGATAGGTTTCGGACTTTCTTATCACGTCGAAATGCAGATACGGATCGACGGGGGTGAGCAACTTGCCTTCGAACCATATCTCGCCGTAAGTGGGCGTTTCAAGCAGGTTTATGCACCTTAAACAGGTGGACTTTCCGCCGCCGGACGGACCGATGACGGCAACCTTTTCGCCGCGCTTTATCTGCAACGACACGCCTTTAAGCACTTGCAGTTTATCGAAATATTTATAAAGCCCGCGTACGTCTACGAGAACTTCATTATTATCTTTTATCACTTTTCGCAAGTCTCCTTTCAAGGGCTTTCTGCGCGCATTGCAACAGCACTACGAGCGCGAGATACATAACCGCGATGATGAACAACGGCATATACAGTTTCATACTCGCCGTGGTAACGTCTTCGCGCACCTTGGTAAGTTCGTATATACCGACGTACCCTGCGACCGAAGTCTCTTTAAGCAGAGTTATAAACTCGTTGAAAATAGTCGGCACTACGCTTTTAAGCGCTTGCGGAAGAACGATTTTAACGAACGTTCTGCCCCACGACAAGCCGAGACTTCTGCCCGCTTCCGTCTGACCGTAATCTACCGAATTTATTCCGCCGCGCAATATCTCCGCGGTGTACGCGCCGGAGTTTATGCCGAACACCAGCCCCGCCACGGGTATTCCGCTCGTGTTGGGTATGCCTAAAAACTCGTTGGATTTCATCGCCGAGAATATTACGAAATAGCCTATGAAAAGTTGCAACACTACGGGCGTACCGCGTATTACGGTAACGTAAAATCTCGCTACGCAATCGAGAATTTTTATTATTACGTTGTTTTTGGGCGCGATTCTTACCGCCGTTACGAAAACGCCTATTATCAAGCCTATCGCCGACGCGAGTGCCGCTATCAAAATGGTGTTCCGCAAGCCTTCGAAGTACAATTTATACGTCGCGGCGTCGATGAAGCAATCGTAAAAATCAGCCCATACGCTCTCGAAAAAACCCATAATTATTCGGCAGGCTCTATGGCGTCGTACTTCTCGTACCACTTATCGATCTGAGTTTTTCCGTTCTCGTCTTTTACGAGCAGTTCGCCGATACAGACGTTGACTTTATCTATCAACTCTTTATTGCCCTTTTTGGCGACTATCGCGTAGGACTCGCCGCCTTCTACGCCTTCGATCTTCGCGTAAGCGACGGAATCGTCTTTGGCGCAGAATTGCGCGGCGACGTAAGAGTCTATTACGAGATAGGTGGACGACGACGCGGTTTTAACTTCCTGCAAGGCTACGGCGTATTCGTTGAAACCTTTGGTCTTCGCGCCCCACTCGATCTTTTTCTCGTTCACGAGCGCGTTGCCCGTAGTACCGCTCTGATATACAGCCGTCTTGCCGTTGAAGTTCGACTTGGCGAAAACGCCGCCTTCGAGCAGTTGCGGAGCGTCCGATTTAAGGTATATAACCGCCTGATACGCGCCGCTGTAATATACGTCGGAAAATTCTACGGCTTCTTCTCTCTTCGGGGTTTTGGTTATGCCCGCGATGCCGAGCGCGTTGTCTTCGTTTATGCCCGCGACTATCGTATCGAAGTTACCGTTGATAACTCTCAACTTATAACCGTATTTATCCGCGATATACTTCGCGATTTCCATATCCACGCCGACTACTTCTTTATTGCCTTTTTGCTTGAATTCAAAGGGGGCGAAACCCGCTTCGGTGTAGACTATGAGCGTCTTCTCGTTCTTCTTGCAACTCGTCGCAGCAACGCAACAAAACGCCGCGGTTACCGCCGCAAGCAGCAAAGCCGTAAATTTTTTCATAAAACAGTTCTCCTTCCGCCCGAAAACGCTTAAAAACGACGCGTTTCGGCGCACGATTTCAAATTACCACGACAGTATACGCCGACCGATTTTTTAAGTCAAGCGTTTTTGCATAAAATTTTAATATTCTCTAAATATTTTTATATTTTATTCATTTATACAAATTATATAATGTTTTTATACATTTTTAGGAATAAAAAAACGCTCCGCGCGGAGCGTTGGGTTGTTATACGTTCAATCGGCGTACGGTACGCCGCGTCTGAAATAAGAAGAGTGAAGACCGCGACTATGTAAAAAGTCGTAAATCTCGTCGCTTTTGTCCATTCGGCGATCAGGTCTGTGAGAGTCGCTGCCGTAGGTAAAATTCTTGCCGCCGAGTTTAATATAGCGTTCCGCGACTTCGCGTTCGGGCAGGAAAAGGCTGTCGGATTTAGTCGACGAATTGAGTTCGAGATACTTGCCGCGGCGGATAATCGTCGTAAGAATTTCGTCGAAGAGTTCTTTATGGTCGGCGTACGCCATTTTTTTATCGGCGTAAGTCGCGTAGCGGCTCGGATAGCCTATATGCCCGACGATCTGCCACGCAAAATCGGCGTTGACGCTTTCGAGTACGCGTTCGAGATATTCGGCGTACGCGGAAGACTTCGGCTCTTTAAGGCAGTACGAAGTGTCGTAATAGTCCTGTTCGTCGTTAAGATGAACGGAATTTATAACGTAATCGAATTTATATTTATCGATGAGTTCTTTATATTTTTCTATCGCCTTTTTATCGTAACCGAATTCTACGCCGAACAGTATTTCGATTTTATCGGAATATATCCGCTTTAGCCTTTCGATTTCGGCTTTGTACGCGTCGAGATCGCAAGGGGCGTGGTTTATTCCGCGCAAAACGCAATCGTAATCGTAATGTTCGCTGAAACATACGCGTTTTTCGCCCGCGGCGACAGCCGCCTTTACGCAGTCTTCGGTTTTTTGTCTGCCGTCGTAAGAGAATGCGGTATGTTGATGTAAATCGGTTATTATCTTCATAAGTACAGTTACCTGACGAGTATTTATTAAACCGCACTCATTATATACGATTTCAGCAATAAAGACAACCGTTTAAGTTAAACTTTAAGTAAAGACGAAGTAAAGTTCGGGCGGAGCGTCGTTACGCTCCGCCCGAAATATCAGTCTTCGACGAGTTTTGCGGTTTTCAAAAACCTTCTTACGCTCTCTATCGCGCTCTGACAAGCCGAGAGTTGCGCGTAGGTCTCGCCCACGCAAAGAGTGGCTTTCTGCGCGCTGCGGAGTTTGAAAAAGTATCTGCCCTTCTTATCGCTGTCGATAATAAAGTTACCCGCAATGCCGTTCGCGGTAATGGTCGCGACGGCGGATTTGGCGGACGCTTCCGAAGCGTAATTCTCGCTGTTTAACAGAAGTTCGCCGTTAGAAGCGAAGAGTTTAGCCATATAAGCGTCTCCGTCCTGTTCTATCTTCCACTTTCCGCTGTAAGCAGAGTCGGCGTTTAACGGCGGCTCTTTTTTGGGCAGAACGTATTTGATAACGGTTATGTCCTTTTCGACTTCTTCCTGCACGGGCGAAGAAGCAAATCTTTTAACCGATTCTTCGGCGCGCAACGCGAGACTTTCGCTGCGATAGGTTTCGCTTACGCAGAGTATTCTGTTTTTAACGCTCTTCAACTTGAAATAGCAGTTCTTGTTTTTATCTTTATAACTTACGAAAGTGCCGCTTTCAAGGTTCTTTCTGATAGTGTCTATACCGACGCGCGCGCTGTCTTCCGACGCGTAAATCTCGCTGGTAAGGATAAGTTCGCCGTTGTTGGCGTAAAGAAACGCCACGAATTCCCCTTCGCCTTTTTCTTTGATTATCCACTTACCCGTCGCGCCCTTATTTTCCGTCGGCTTGGGTTCAGCCGTCTTCGGTGCGGGCTTCGCGGTCGCTTTCGGGGCGGATTTAGCCGCAGGCTTCGCCGTCGTTTTCGGGGCGGGTTTAGCCGCGGTAGCGGGTTTTGCCGCGGGTTTTGACGCGGTTTTGGGTTTTACGGTCTCCTTTTTATCGTTTTTCATAAGATTCTCCTTATCCGCAACCGCCGTTTCGGGTTCGGTTACGGGTTTTTCGTCGGCAATCTCTTCCGCCGCGGCGGCAGCCGTTTCTTGCGGAGCGGCGTCGGTTTCGGCGACCGATTGTTCGGTCTCCGCGACGGGTTGAGTTTGAGTTTCCGCCGTTTCGGCTTTTACTTCGCCGAGTTCGGGTTCGGTTTTGCTTTCCGCCGCGGCGGGTTCTTGCGCGCGCGACGAATTATCGGCTTGCGAGCCGTTCTGCTTTTTCTTTTTCGCTTGGCATACGCAAACTATAACCACGATGATTATCGCGACTACGAACGCCAAAACCGCTACTATTACGGGTAAATTGTTTTTAATTATTTCTATTAAACGTTCCATACTTAAATATTAACACCGTTACGCGTTTTTGTCAAGGAATAGAACGGTTTTATTATATATTGTCATATATATTTCAACACGGCGGCGCGATTTGTCGGTATTTTAGCGCGGCGTATCGGGCGCGGGTGGCGTTTCCGCCGCGTAAATGCCGCTCGGAAAGGTTTATAAACAGCACCGCCCTGACCTTTCGGGCGCGGTCTTCGTCCAGAAACGGCAGGCGACGGGTAACGTCGTAATGCACGGTGGACTTACCTACCCCGAAAACCCGCGCCGCTTGTCTTACGGTAGCGTTTTCTCTGATGATATAATCGGCTTCTTTGATAACTCTTGCGTCAACGTCGTAATACACGAACGAATTTCCCCCGTTCCTTATATAATACGATTGTTACGGGTTTAATATTCGTTGAAAAGGGGTATAATACCGCCTATGCAGACGTTGATAGATTTTATAAACGAGACTTTATCCGCCGCGCCCGCGTCGGGATATTACCCGATTATAGTTCCGCTTGCCGAGATAGCGGCGTTCGCCGTGATTTTCATACTCGGCGCGTTCTTTAAGAAAGTGCGGCTGATCGACAAAAGCGCGACCAACGCGACCGCGCTCTCTTCTGCGTGTCTGGTATTCGCGCTCGCGCTGTCGGACGAGAACGTGACTACGGAAGAAATAAAGGCGGGGCTGGCGCTATATGCCGTCGCGTTTTTATTATCCGCTTCGCTTACCGTTCAGCGCGCGGCGGCAATCGGGCGTAAGAGAGCCGCAATCGCGCCGCCCGATTATCTCGGCGATAACCTGCCGCCGTCGGTAATTCCGCAAGCGCTGGCATTCGCGACGCGCCGAAACGCCGAAAGTCTGCCGACGTATAAGCGCGACGAAAAACCGAGCGACGGAATACGCATAAACTACTCCGAAATCTTATCGCTGATAGAAAAAATCGAACGGCGTTCCGCAAGTCGTGCTGACGACGAAATTCTCGGCGAACTGAAACTCGAAACCGAAAATTTTACGGGCAGAGAACTGAACGGCTACGAACGCCGAAAATTCTCGCGGGATTTAAACCGGCTCGTTAAACTCGCCGCAAAATACGGCGTATAGTCCGCATTTTTGACGATTTTCCGATTTTACACACGCAACAAAACGCCGCCCGCTTACGAAAAGCGGGCGGCGTTTGTATAGTACCTTATTCGGGTATGGCGTACTTTGCGTCTGCGGGCAGGAACTTCGCGTTAAGGTTACGGAGATAATAGCGAAGCCCCGTATCTATTTTGCCGTCTTTCATATCCGTACCGTCGGAGCGCAGATACCTGATATACCCGTCCGCGGCGGCAGGCGACAATTCGACGGTTATCGTGGTGTAGTCGACGAACGCCCCGCCGAGCGTGGTCTCGTTGACGAATTCCACGTTCCGTATATTCAGAACTTTCTCTTGCTGCGTGCCGCTTGTACCGTTCGCGCCGATGTCCAGATACATAAGATACGCGTTCTGCGTATGCGATTCTGCCGCCGTACCCAGAACGTAATCGCCCGCCTTTACGGGGATTTCGAAATAGAACGCCGAGCCTTGCGGAAAGGTTGCGTTTACCGAAAGGTTTTTCATCGAAAACGCGAGCGTTTTACCCGCAACGTCGACGGGATCGTAATACACGTTGCCGTCGACATCGGTATAAATTTTATCTATCTGCTTAAACGACGTAACTTTGTTATCGGCGTCTCTTTTTACTTCGAACAAATCGAAGAGCGAGTGCTTACCGCCCGCAAAACACGAAGCGAGAACGGCGGTTATATGCCCCGCTTCTTTTACGCTGAAATTTATTCCGCCTTTTACGAGTTGGTAAGACGTATGATGTTCGTCGTAAATCCACACGTCGGCGTCGGTGGTGGAATACGAATTTTCGTTAAGGTATTGCATAAAATGGAAACCGTGCAATACTTTTTGCCCGTTCATCATTTTATCCACGCCCTGCCGTACCGTGGCATATTCGCGAAGATTAAGGCTCGCGTCGTCGTAACGCGTGGCGACGTAATCGTTCATATCGGTGTTGGAAGTGACGAAATCTTTATTTACGTCGTCTTTAATACGGTATTTGTTGCCGTTTACGTCTACGGTAAACATCTCGAACCGCGAAGGATCGAAAACCGTTCCGAACGAAGGCTGATTGGTCGCATATCCGAGCGACTTATATATTCCCATATAAGTGCCGCTGCAAAGCGGGCGTATACCCGTACGAAACATACTGTAAGGGGTATAACCGTCCGCTCCCGCGCCGACGATATAGCCGGCGTTGCGCGCAAGCGTCGTTTCCCCTACGGTCTTTTTATCTACGTAGTTCTGATTCGTATGATATTTGCCGTTTACGATAATCTCGCCCGTAGTGTCGTCCGCGGCGATACCCATATCTTTCGCGTTTACGCTGAGCGGCAATATCGTGCCGTCGTACATATACATAGTGGTGTAGTAATTCGCGCTGCCGTCGTATTGCCAGTAGTAATCGTAATCGGAGTAAGTACCTTGCGAAAAGTTTATACGGTATTTGGCATTTTTGCCGTGATGAACGCCGTTTACCTGTTGTCTGTCCGCAACCGCCCACATATAGCCTATACGGCGGTTGAGAGTTTTCATATCGATAGACGCGCCGAATCCGCCCGCGCCGCCCGTAGGTTTGGTCTCCCACCCGACGTCCTTCTCGTCGTAATCGCCGACGAGCGAGTATTTGGAAACGAGCCCGCCTTCGACGCCGTTAAGGTCTTTGGATTTGGGCGTAAGGGTTATTTCGCTACGCCCCACGCCTACGTTTTCCACGCTGCCGCTTACCTGCCCCGCAACCAGCCCGACAAGGGTTTTTTCGGTATGGGTTTTTACGCCGATCCGATTAAAATACAGCGATTTTACCTGCATAACGCTTTCGTCGAGCGTTTTGCCCATATTCGCGTACGACGCGCTTACCGTATCGTTATAATCGCCCGTCACGCCGAACGCGCCCACTATCTCGACTTCGTTTGTCGAATAGGCGCAACGCAATATCCCGTCAGCGTCGTTAAACCGGGCGTTGGACGGGTACGTTTTTATATTACCGTCGCCGCGCTTATTGGAAACGACGAGATTGGTTATCGTTTTCCCCTGCCCGTCGAAGTTGCCTATAAACGGATACTCCGTCGTACCTATCGGGGGTAACGCCCCGCCGAGCGAAGACATATCGAAGTCTGCGGTCAGTTTGAAATACGACTGCGCAAGACCGTTATTAAGCCCTTCGCGAAGATTGAAATACCCGATATACTGCAACCATGCAAGGTTGTACATATGTACGGCGTCGTTGATTTCGTACGGAGAGTCTTTGCTTCCGTCGCCGCCGGCAAAGTACGACGCTTTCGCCGAGCCGCCGAAATTTTCGGGGAATTTAATCTGCTCGGACTCGCTCAGCCACGCGTACGAGACCGACGCGAGCGCTATTATAAGGGCGACCGTAACCGCGATTTTCGAAAAGAGTTTTTTAGTCGTCATACGTTGATACCCGATATTGAAAAGGTGAAGTCGGTATAAAACTCGACGGGTATAAGCCCGTCGGCGTTATACTTATAAATCGACTTATTGCCGAGATTTGCCGCAAAAACGGTAGAAATCAGCGCGTCGTCGTAACTTAAAAAAAGCGAGAACGATTTACAGGGTTTGCCGTTATAGGTATCCGCGCGGAGCATATCCTGCCCGACGGGTACGGAAAAGTTTTTCGGCGAACGATCCGCCGCCGAAAGATCGATAAACTTTTTCGTTTCGGCAGGCAGAGCGGCAAGTTTAAGCGACGCGTAATCGAAGTCTATGACCGCCGCCGACATGACGCTCGTCAACAGGTTGCGATTTTGCCATTCCGCATCGTCGCGGGCGACGAGATAGTCGGTTTTATCGCCGACGAAAGTTTTCGACGACGTTTCCGCCGACAACGCGAACGAGTTTACGCGCGGGTTCAGATATATTCTGAAAATAACGTGATAGTCGCCTTTGAGAACGTCGTACGAACCGAGCGAAGTCGCCGTCGGGTTTTTGACGAAGGTGTAAGAATTATCCGCCGCGTTTCTGCTTGCGACGGTATATATCTCGTAACCGCGAACGTCCGGCTCGACAAGACCTATATCCATTCCGCCGCCGCCGACGGAGTCGTTTTGCGCAAACCACGCCAAAGTAAACGAAACCGCGACGAGCAGACTTATAAGGCACGTCGTAAACGCAGATACTATTTTCAGTTTTCTTCTCGCGGCTTCTTTCATGGTTTTATCGGAAAAAGTCTTAAAAAATAAAAATACCGAACTATCTTTGACGAAAGATAATCCGGTAGCTGGCTGGCTCTCGGACGGACGCGCCGCCGAAGCCCCTGTAGTTTTGCGTAATAGCCTTGCGACTATTTTGCCGTTATTCTATTAAAATCTGTCATTATTATACACAACTTCGGCGGAGTTGTCAATCGTTTGGAAGAAAATTTTTTATAAGCGGCGGTAAACACGCAAAACCGTTGCTTTTCGCGCGCGTTTAGTGGTATAATGAAGAAAAAATCGTAAGGCGGAACGATTCCGCTTTCGGGTGTTATGACTATTCGTTTTTTGTTGTACGTTGAAATAAACCTGCTTTGCATTATCTTGCTGTCGATAATGCTGATTATGGCGCAGAAATACGGCATAGATTCGACCAGAAAGCGGCGGACTCTTTCGGTTTCGATGATATTCGCCGCGCTGATGAATTTATCGAGCGTGTTCTGGCACGCGGCGGCTTTGGACATAATCGACGCGTCGGTTACCCTTTTTTACGTTCTTAACGCGACGTATTTTATCTTTCTCGCTCTGTCGTCGTATTGCTGGTTTTTATACGAAGAAACTTCGTACGACTTCGATACCTGCAACAGCGTAAGGCTGATAGCGTTGACGATTCTTCCGTTGGTCGCGCTCGTTATCCTGCTCGCGCTGACGCCCTATAACGGCTGGCTTTGTCATATTAGCAAGGACGGAACTCTCATACTCGGCCCTATGCACTTTTTGCAACAACTGTTATCGTTCGGGTACGTCGTAATCGCCGCGGTAAGAGTGTTTTTACGAACCGTAACAAACAAGAAAGGCGTGCGGAGAGAACAGTATCTTACGTTGCTTATGTTTGCCGTTCCGCCGATAATTTGTCTGCCGCTACAATTCGTATTCGCAGATCTGCCTATAATCTCGGTGTCGTTCACGGTAAGTTTTTTGCTTATCTATACGGACTCGTTAAGGCAACAGACGTCGCTCGATCCGCTTACGGGCGTGGGCAACCGCAGAATGTTGGTAGGCGAACTTTCAAGGCGGCTGAAATTTCAGAAAAAGGACAAGGATTTATACTTCCTGTTTATGGACATAGATTCCTTTAAGTATCTCAACGATACCTACGGGCATCATTACGGCGATAAAGTATTACAGGTCGTGGCGGACTGTCTGCGTAACGTATGCGTCGAAACGGACGGGTTTTGCTGCCGCTACGGCGGAGACGAATTCGCCTTGATACAGGAACTCGATAAAAACGAAAGCGTGGCTTCGTTCGTCACGCGCATCAAGTCGGAAATAAAATCGCGCAGCGACGCGGAAAACTTCATAGAACCCGTAAGCGTAAGCGTCGGATTCGCCATACACGACGGCAACAACGAAGACGTGCAGAGTTTTATAGACTTCGCCGACAGGCAGATGTACGCCAAAAAGGAAAAGAAACACGCAGACGCCCCCGACGAAGACGCGGACTGGCGCACCGGTAAAAAGATTTATAAAAGGCTGTTCGAGCGCAAGTATTGCGGCGTGATTTATATAGACGTCGCCACGCGCAAAGTGCATAAACTGAACGCGGACGTGGCAGGCGCGCTCGGTAAAATAGCGCGCTTCGACGCGCCTTACGACGAGCAGGTGTTCCGACTTATAGACGATAGCATACCGCGCGCGCAGACCGAAAAACTTAAACGCGCTATGGCATTCGACACGATTGTCGAAAAACTCGAAACCGAAAAGAAATACGAAGTGGACTTTCAGACCGAAGGCAAAAACGACTTGTATTTATTTCATCGCATAACTTACGAATACCCCGACGTCGCAAAGACGGCGATACTCGTAACGTCCGAAGACGTTTCCGAACTGATAACCAGCGAAATTGATCCGCCTACGGGGCTGTTGAATCTAACGGGCTTTTACAATCGTCTGAACGAACGGCGCAAAACGCACCCGAACGAAAAATTCCGCGTGCAGACGTACGAACTCGAACACTTCAAGGACGTTGTCGGCGTTTACGGAAATACCGTCGGCAACGCGTTGTTACGCGATATAGGCGAGTATATGAAAGAAAAGGACGACGACACGAGTTTCTCCGCTCACATAAGTTCGGATCACTTTGCAAGATACTGCGTAGAAGGCTTGGTCGCGGTAGAAGAATACCGCAGCAGTTTTATAAAGGCGTTCGCCGATTACAAACTGTCTATACCCGTAACGATACACGTCGGCGTATACGACTTATGTCGCCCCGAAGACGATGCTTCCGCTATGATTTACAAGGCTAACCTTGCGCTTGCGACGATTAAGGGCGATATGCACAACACTATCGCGTATTACGAAGACGATATGATGAAAACCGAGCGCGAAAGGCTGGAATTGCTTAAAAGCGTGGACGACGCGATCGCCAACGAAGATTTCGAAGTATGGTTTCAGCCGCAGGTCGATTACGCAAAACGGCAACTGATCGGCGCGGAAGCCCTGATCAGATGGCGACACCCCGTGAAAGGGCTTATTCCGCCGTCTGTATTTATACCCTTGCTTGAAAAGAGTAACTACATCGGCGCGGTGGACGAACTCGTCATCAGACAGACCTGCCGATATATCCGCAAATGGCTTGACCGCAACCCGTCCGTAAACGCGCGCGTTTCGGTAAACCTTTCGAGAAACGACGTACTCAGCAACGAGTTTTTACAAAAAGCGGTAAATATAGCGGCGGAGTATAACGTGCCTAAAACCGCCCTGCGCTTCGAAGTTACCGAAAGCGCGTATATGGACAAAACCGACCTGCTGATTGCGGGCGTAGACAAACTCCGCAAAGAAGGGTTTTTAGTAGAACTCGACGATTTCGGCGCGGGGTATTCGTCGCTGAACACGCTTAAAGATATAAGCGTGGATACGATTAAACTCGATATGCAGTTCTTATCTGACAGCAAAAATTTCGACAAGGAAAAAATAATCGTCTCGACGATAATAGATATGTCGGAAAAACTCGGTTTACCCGTCATCGCGGAAGGCGTGGAGACGAAAGCCCAAGCCGATATGCTGTCGGAACTCGGTTGCAACCGGATGCAGGGATACTATTTCAGCAAACCCGTACCCGCCGAAAAATACGAAAAAATGCTTTTCGGCAAAACGCGTATACCTAATCTGTAACTTAACACACCACCGACCGCGCGCTTTAATTCGACTTAAAAACAACTGCCGCGAGTAATTGCGTTTAGAAGCAATTACTCGCGGCAGGATTTTAACGTAATAACAGCCCGCCGCCCTTCGCCAAGCGAAGGGCGGCGGGCGCTTTATCATTCGTCGCCTATTATACGCTCTTTTAGTTTATCGAACGCCTTTTCCGCGTCCGCGCCGAGTTCGGTTACTTCGTACACGAAGTCTATCACGGGCGCGTCGATATTATATTCTTTTGAAAGTTCGCGCGCGATTTTGCAGGCGTAAAGCCCTTCTACCGTCTTTTCGTTATCCGCGGCAAATTCGGCGTAAGACGTTTTGCCTATCTTTATGCCCGCGGCGTAATTGCGCGAAGTTTCGCTTGAACAGGTCAGCGTAAGATCGCCCACGCCCGCCAAGCCGTAACAGGTGCGCGCGTCGCCGCCGAGTTCGGTTACGAACGCCGATATTTCGGCAAGACCGCGCGTTATCAACGCGGAACGGGTGTTGATTTTACCGCCAGAGCCTTCCGCTATGCCGCACGCTATCGCAACGACGTTTTTCAGCGCGGAACAGTATTCCGCACCGACGGGATCGGAGTTGACGTATACCCTGAAATACGGGGTTGTAAAAATCTTTTGCGCCGCCTTGCTCGACGAGTATTCGGTCGACGACGCGGTTATGGCGGTAAACTGCTTTTCGGCTACTTCGCTTGCAAACGTAGGCCCGAGCAGCGACACCGCGTTTTTTCTGAATTTATACGGCAGTCTGTCGCGTATGACTTCGCCCACGGTGCGTTTCGATTTTTCGTCGAAGCCCTTTACGAGACTGACTATAAGCGTGGTTTCGGTAAGGTGCGGCAGGATTTTCCCGACGATTTCTTCCACCGCGAACGACGGAACGGCTATAACAAGCACTTCCGCGCCCGCGCTTGCCGCGTCAAAGTCGGTTGTGGCGGTTATTCCGTCGGGAAGGTCTACGTCGAAGTACCGCGAGTTACGCCCGTTTTCGTTTATATCGCGCACTTCGTCGGGGTTCTTGCCGTAAACGGTAACGCTATGCCCGTTCTCGCGCAATACGCAGGATATAGCCGTGCCCCACGCTCCGCTGCCTAAAACGCAAATCTTCTTCATTTCTTCGACAGGTCTCTTTCGTGGAGATCTTTTTTGATACGGTTCGTAGAGATTTCGGGCGTGCGCGGCAAATACACGACTTCGCAATAGTCTTTGAGAAAGTCGAATTTACCTTTCCAGTCATCGCCCATTACGAAAACGTCCGCCTTAAAGGTCTGAACGTCGGGTATCTTCTGCTCCCAATCGGTTTCGGGAATGACGAGATCGACGTAACGCAGGGATTCGAGCAGGGTTTTTCTCTGCTCGTAATTAAAATACGTTATTTTGCCCTTTTCGACCGTGTTAAACTCGTTGGTCGAAAGCCCTACTATAAGATAATCGCCGTATTGCTTTGCTTTTCTTAAAAAGTTGATATGCCCGTAATGCAGCAGATCGAACGTTCCGTAAGTGATTACTCTTTTCATATACTCCGCCTTTTTTCGTTTTGAATTTTTGTCAGGTACGGCGTACATTCCGTTCCGTCAAGGAAAAGGTACTCGTCGTTAGTCCTGCAACCTTTTACGCGGGTTATTTCGCCGTCGTACGAAACCGAAAACCCCACCGTACCCTGTAAATCGGTTCTGCAAACCGTAGAACACGCCGATTGCAACCGCTCTAACACCGACTTGGACGGATGACCGTACTCGTTGCCGAGCCCGCACGAAATTACCGCGTATTCGGGTTTTACCGCGCCGAGAAATTCTGCGCAGGTAGAGTTCGCGCTGCCGTGATGCGAGACTTTAAGCACCGTGCAATCGAGAAAGAGCGGACTGTCTTTATACGCTTTTACCAGATCGCGCTCGCGTTCCGCGCCTATATCGCCGCAGAACAGCATTTTCGTTTTGCCGTAAGTAACGGCTATGACGGCGGAAAAGTCGTTCGCGTCGTCGAATTGCTTGAAATCGGTATGTTTCGGCGCGTAAGGAAGAACGAAATCGACGGAATACGAATACGTCTGCCCGTCGCACGACGCGGCGTTTGAAAAATCGGATTCGTCGTCGAAAAACTCGTAATAAGTGTTTTCGTTCTTCGCCGCTTCGAGATACTCGTCGTACGCAGGCACGGGGTTACCGGCAAGCGTTTTGCCGACGTTAAAACCTTCGGCTAACGACACTTTGTCGGATTTGATATACGGACGGAAAGAACACGCCACTTTACGATTTTTATAGACGTACGCAAGCGAGCCGATATGGTCTTCGTCGGAATGGGTTGCGACGCAATAATCTATCGTCAACGGATTGCCGCGCTCGTCGGTAAGATATTCGGCGAGCGTTTTTTCGACTGCCGCGCCGCTTCTTCCGCCGTCGATAAGCATATTTTTGCCGTCGGGGAATTTTATAAGCGTTGCGTCGCCCTGACCTACGTCTATGAAATATACTTCCAAAGGCTTTATTTGCGAAACCGTAACCGTGGTGTTTTTGCCCGAAGTTACCGACGCGTCGAGTTTGCCGACGTCTTTTTTACGCAACGCGCCCGCCACGAAGCACGAAGCGAATACGAGCAGTATAACGGCGTAAAACACGGCGTTACGGCTCAGTTTATAAAATATATTCTTTATCGCGCTATGCGGGTTTTTTCTTTTGCGTACGGACATTTTTTATAACGGTTTATCTTTTTTTCAAAAAAACGGCTTATCGTTTATTAACGCGGCTGCCGTTTATAAAACGGGAGCGGAGTTTATTTCTCCGCTTCGTAAATTTTGGCAAGACCGCCTACGGAAGTCTCGCGATAGTCGGTTCTTAAATCTTTACCCGTTTCGTACATCGTCTTTACGACGGTATCGAACGCTATTTTACGGGTATCGGTCAAAAACGACGCCAGAGTTACTTCGTTCAGCGCCCTTAACGCCGCAACGGCGTTACGCTCTATGCACGGGATCTGAACGAGACCGCAGATAGGATCGCACGTCAAGCCGAGATGATGCTCTATCGCTATTTCCGCCGCGTATTCTATCTGTTCGATATTCATATTTTTGAGTTGAGCAACGCCCGCGGAAGCCATCGCGCAAGCCACGCCTATTTCCGCCTGACAGCCGCATTGCGCGCCGCTTATGGACGCGTTAGTCTTTACTACGTTGCCTATAACGCCCGCCGTAAGCAGGGCTTTTACTATTTCTTTATCGGGCACGCCGCTTTTTTGTTGAAGATAACAAAATACCGCCGGCAATACCCCGCACGAGCCGCAGGTCGGCGCGGTGACGACTTCTCCGCCGTCGGCGTTTTCTTCCGACGCGGCGAACGCGTATGCGCACACCAGCCTGTTTTCGCGGGTTTCCGCGTCTTCGTTCAGGACGTACTGCTCGTTGAGAATTTTGGCTTTTCTGCGAGTGCCTATCCCGCCGGACAATACGCCTTCGGCTTTCAGTCCGCGCGCCACGCACTCTTTCATCTTTTCCCAAATCTTATACGCGTAATCCCAAATCTCTTCGCCTTCGAAAATCTCGGCGTACTGCCAGAGTTTTATATCGTTTTCAAGGCAAAATTCTTTAATTTCGGTAAAATTCGCGTGCGGATAAACTTCGCGCGGGGGCGCGTATTCGTCGCCGTCGAAGACTATTTCTCCGCCGCCGACGCTATATACCGTGGACTCGCCCGTTATTTTGCCGCGCTCACGCGCGACGAGCGTCATCTTGTTCGGATGAGCCGCGTTTTCGTCGTCGACGCGGCCGAAAATTACCTGCGTTTTTACGGGCGAAAGGGTTTCGGTTATTATTTTATCGGTAAGATGCCCCTTGCCCGTAGCCGAAAGCGAGCCGTAAAGCGTGACTACGAATTCGTCCGCGTTCGGGTGCGCCGCTTTGAATATTTTACAGGCTTTTTCGGGGCCCATAGTATGGGAACTCGACGGTCCGCGTCCGATTTTATACAGTTCGGTTAACGATTTCATTCGGTTATACCTAATTCTTCGGCTAATATATCCGCCGCTATGCGGCAAAGTTCGGCGCAAGGGCGTTTTTTCTTATATTCTTCGCTCCTTACAGACGGATCGGCGTTTGAAAGAGAAACCGTCCCCGCAAGCAGTTCTCTGCATACGATAGAACCGTTCGCTTCCTTGTTCTTCGCGGCAAGGCGTTGGATAAGCGCGTAATGCTCGGCTTTGCTTACGCCGTTTTTACCGTCGTAACCGCACAAAAGCCCCGCGACCATACAACTGCCCGTAAACGCGCCGCAAACTTCTCTTAATCTGCCTATCCCGCCGCCGAACGACGACGCAAGCCGCAGATACGCGTCTAAATCTCCGCCGATCTCGTCGGCGAAAGCAAGCACTACCGCCTGCGCGCAATTATAACCGTTTTTGAAGTATTCTTCCGCTTTTAATCCTTTGTTCATATCCTTCCGACCGCAAACGATTGCGGTATTGCGGCGTTATAGCCGCGACAGATTGCTACGGCGTTATTTGGGCGCGGACGCGTTCTTCGCCGCCTCGCGTATACTCTCTTCGATTTCTTTTTCGATTTCGGGATGAGCCGTAAGATATTCTTTCGCCTTGTCTCTGCCCTGCGCGATCTTTTCGTCTTTGTACGAAAACCACGAACCGCTTTTTTCAAGTATGCCGTACTCCACGCCGAGATCGACTATACAACCCGTCTGGGATATGCCTTCGCCGTAGATGATGTCGAATTCCGCGGTCTTGAACGGCGGAGCGAGTTTGTTTTTGACGATCTTCGCTTTCGTTCTGTTACCGAACATTCCGTTGCTGTCTTTGAGCGCGTCGGTCTTTCTTACGTCGATACGGATAGTGGAATAGAATTTGAGAGCCTTACCGCCCGGCGTGACTTCGGGGTTGCCGAACATTACGCCGACTTTTTCGCGGAGTTGGTTGATGAATATTACGCAGGTCTTAGATTTGTTGGTAATACCCGTAAGTTTACGCAACGCCTGCGACATAAGTCTCGCCTGCAAACCGACGTGAGAATCGCCCATATCGCCTTCGATTTCGGCTTTGGGGGTAAGCGCGGCGACGGAGTCTACGACTATGAGATCGACCGCCCCGCTCCTTACGAGATTGTCGGTTATGTCAAGGGCCTGTTCGCCCGTGTCGGGCTGGGAGACGTAAAGGTTTTCAAGATCTACGCCGAGTTTTGCCGCGTATACGGGATCGAGCGCGTGTTCGGCGTCGATAAACGCCGCTATTCCGCCCTGTTTCTGGGTTTCGGCGATGACGTGCAAAGCGACCGTCGTTTTACCCGAAGATTCCGGACCGTATATTTCTATTATTCTGCCGCGCGGTACTCCGCCTACGCCGAGCGCAAGGTCGAGAGTAAGACAACCCGTAGGGATTACGTCGACGGTCTGATCCGCCGCGCCCTGACCGAGTTTCATAATCGCGCCCTTACCGTACTGCTTCTCGATCTCTTTAAGGACGAGATCAAGGGCTTTCTGTTTTTCTTCCAACATTTATTTTACCTCACAATTTTATCTCGTAATGAATTTTATCGCCCGAAAAATCGCGGCGTTTATTCCGTTTTCGATTATGGTTTTTCTGTCGCCGTCAAAGCGGTATTCGTAAACCGCCGTCTCGCCCATATACCGAACGCCGATATAGCACAGCCCTACGGGGAAACCCGATTCGTCGCTTTCCGGGCCCGCGAGACCGGTGGTGGAAACGCCTACGTCCGCCCTGCCCGAAGCGAGCAGCCCGCGCGCCATTTCGGCGGCGACCTGCGCCGAGACGGGTTTGTATTTTTCTATCGTAGCCGCCTTTACGCCGAGCCGTTCTATCTTCGCGCGTTCGTTATAGGCGACTATTCCTTCGTAAAATACTTTACTCGCGCCCGCGACGGATACTATCCTGGATGCAAGCCCGCCGCCCGTAAACGATTCCGCGACGGAAAGCGTCGCGCCGTTGATTTTAAGCAGATCGACGAGTTGCACTTTTAACGAAACGTCTCTTACGGCGTAAATTTCTTTTGAAAATTCGGTAAGGAACTTCCGCTCGACGTCGCCGTACGCGCGGGATAAATCTTCGTCGTAGATGAATTCCGCCGTTAAGTCGAGTCCGTCGCATCGCGCGGTTACCGCGTCGGCTATACCGAGCCGCCCGACGCGTTTATCGAACTCCGCGCCGCTTACGCCGAAGAGTTTGAATACGTCTCTTTTTTCGCTCATTCGGCGAAAACCTCTCTGTTTTTAACAAGGTAACTCACACCCGAAACGATAGTCAGCGCGACGGACACGACGTACCCGACGAGCGAGCATATTCCGATTATGCGCGCCGCTTCCGCCGCGGAAGATATTTCGTACAACGCGGACGAAAGCATTAAAACGACGAGCGTTACGTCGGTAACGAAAGTCTTTACCTTGCCTATGTATTCCGCCGCAAGCACCTTGCCGCGTTTAGCCGCCATCATTCTGAGCGACGACACGACGAGTTCGCGCGAGATGATTATCACTACGCCGATTCCGCCGAGTATGAGACCGAGTTCTTCGCCGAGCAAGGTCGTGAACACGTTGGCGCGTGGGTCGGCAACCGCGATTATAATTCCCGCCGTAACGAGCACTTTATCGGCAATGGGATCGAGAAATTTACCGAGATCGGTTATCAGATTGTATTTGCGGGCGATTTTTCCGTCTAAAAAGTCGGTAAAGGACGCCAGCGCGAAAATCGCGAGCGCGACGAAGTAATGCCCCGTGAACGGAAAGTAAAACGCCGCCACGAAAAACGGTATGAGTATTATTCGCGTTAAAGTAAGTTTGTTCGGTAAATTCATTTTATCACCTCTCCGAACAGGTCGTAAGAATTGCTTTTTTTGATTAAGACGCGGTAGGTTTCGCCCTGATTTACGTCGTAGTCGGACGTAAAATAGACCTTGCCGTCGATGTCGGGCGCGGAAAAGTACGCGCGGCCGTAAAATCTTTGACCGTCGTAATCTATTCCGTCCGCAACCACGTCGACGACGCAACCTTTATACCCTTTGAGTATTTCGGCGGATATTTTCTTTTGCGCCGCGTAGAGTTTTTTTACCCGTTCGTTTTTTATCTTTTGCGGCAACTGCCCGTCGAGTTTATACGCGGGCGTGCCTTCTTCTCTCGAATAGGCGAAAAATCCCGCATTGTTCAGTTTCGCCTTTTTTATAAATTTCAACAGGTTATCGAATTGCGCGTCCGTCTCGCCCGGAAAACCCGCGATAAACGTAGAACGCACGGCGATACCCTTTACGCGCTCCCTTAACTTTTCGATAAGCGCGAGATAACTTTCGCCCGAGCCTTTACGGTTCATTCTTTTCAAAACCGCGTCGTCGGCGTGTTGAAGGGGTATATCGAGATATTTTATTACTTTGGGGTTATCGGCTATTTCGGCGATGAGTTCGTCGGTAAGACAGTCGGGATAGGCGTATAAAAGCCTTATCGAGCCGATATTATCGAGAGACGACAGTTCGCGAATGAGTTTCACGAGCGATTTTTCGCCGTATAAATCTTCGCCGTAACGGGTTACGTCCTGCGCGACGAGTATAAGTTCGGTTACGTCGCCTAAATTTTCGGCTTCTTTTTTAAGGTCTTCTATCCTTTCCGAACGGTATTTGCCGCGAATGGACGGAATCAGACAATACGTGCAACGGTTATTGCAGCCGTCGGCTATTCTGAGATACGCGTAATGCAACGGCGTGGTAACGACGCGCTTTACCGACTCGAACGTCTTGGCTTCGCCGACGAGATTTACCCTTTCGCCCTTATACGCGCGTTCTATCGCTTCGGGCAAAAGCGCGTAATCGCCAATGCCTAAAAACACGTCCGCTTCGGTAAGTTCGTCGAAAGTTTCGGCTATGAATTTTTGCGGCAGACAGCCCGTAACGACGATCTTTTCGAGTTTGCCCGTCTTGCGGTAGCCGTCGCATTCGATAACCGCGTCTATCGCTTCCTTTCGCGAACTTTCGAGAAACGCGCAGGTGTTGATAACGACTATCTGCGCTTCGGACAGGTCGGAAGTGAGTTCGCTTCCGACGAGAATACCGAGCATCTTTTCGGTATCGACTCTGTTTTTATCGCAACCGAGCGATATTACGCCGATTTTCTTTTGTGTGTATATCATTAAACGTCTCCGAATTTCTCTATAAACTCGTCCATCGAAAGCGTGACCTGCTTTTGTTTGCCCATCTGGCTTGCGACTATATAACCTTCGTCGGTCATCCAGTCTACGATTTTAGCCGCTTTGGGATAGCCGAACGACAACTTGCGTTGCAGCAACGATATGGAAACCGTACCGAGTTGCACGGCGACTTTAAGCGCGTGAATATACTCTTCGGGTACGCCGTCCGACCGATCGCCTTCCTTGCCGTTATAACTTTCGACCTGCGGCGCGCTGTCTTTGGATATGGTTTTAAGCGCGGCTTCGTTAAAGTAACTTACGTTATGTTCTTTGACGTACCTGACGACGTTCTTTATTTCGTCAGAGCCGATAAACGCGCCCTGCGCCCTTTCGACGTTGGTCATCGTACTCGTTTTATACAGCAAGTCGCCCGCGCCGAGCAGTTTTTCCGCGCCCGCTTCGCCTAAAATAGTGGTAGAGTCGATTGCGTTGGACATTTTGAACGCCATACGCGAAGTAAAGTTGGTCTTTATCGAGCCTTCGATAATCTTTACGTCGGGACGCTGAGTGGCAAGAATAAGATACATACCCGCCGCTCTCGCCTTTTGCGCGATACGGGCGATCTTGTCTTCTATGTTCTTCTTTTCGACGCTCATAAGGTCGGCGAATTCGTCGATGATGATGACGATACGCGGCAATCTGCGCTCGCGTCTCGGATCGATCTGGTCGTTGTATTCGTCAATGTTGCGCACGACGGCGTTTTTGAGTTTGGTATAGCGGTCTTCCATCTCTTTGACCGCCCAGTTGAGCATAGCAACGGTCTTGGGCGCGTCGCAAAGAATTTCGTCGAAATACATATGCGGTATGCCTTCGAATATCGTAAATTCGACCTGCTTCGGATCGACTATTATAAAGCGCAGATCCGCAGGGCTGTATTTATACATAAGGCTGACGAGCAGAGAGTTCAGGCCTACGCTCTTACCCGTACCCGTAGAACCCGCTATCAGCAAGTGCGGCATTTTGGTTATATCCGCCACTACGGGATCGCCGACTATGTTTTTGCCTATCGCGAAAGTGAGCGACGACGGCTTGGCTTTCGTAAACACTTCGCTTTCGAGTACGTCGCGAAGCCCGACGGTGGACTTGACGTCGTTAGGCACTTCCACGCCGATATACGGCGTTTTGGGAATGGTTGCGAATCGTATCTCGCTTGCCGTTTTCAGCCTTAACTTCAAGTCGTCGGCGTACTTCATAATGTTCTTTATGGACACGTCGTCGGGAATGGCAAGGTCAAAACGGGTTATGGTAGGCCCGTGCACGATATTTACGACCGTAACGTTGACGCCGCCGAGAACTTTGAGCGTGTTCATTATGGTGGTCGCCTTTTCCTGCTTGAAATACTCTATCGCGCCGTAATCTTCGACGTTTTTATAGGTCTTGAACAGGTCTATCGGCGGGGGATTGTATTTGAAATCGAGCGGCATACGGTCGTACGGGTTGACTTCGTCCGTATTCTCTTCCGCCTTTTGAGTATCTTTCGCTTTCGGCGCGGGATTTATCGCTTCCGGCCTGCGGGAAAACGGCTTTTCGTCGTCGCGTTCTTCGCGTTTCGCGCGGCGTTCTTCGCGTTTCGCTTCGCGCCTGTCTTCGCGCCCTTCGTTACGTCTCGGCGCGCCGCCGAACGAATCGCGCGCAGACACGTCGACTATCTCGTCGTCGGTAGCCGTGCTGTTAGGCTCGTTCATTATTTCGGATTCTATCTGCTTTTCTATATCCGCGCCCAGATCGCCGCCGAACGCGCGCGGAGAATACCCGTCGCGGTCGTCTTTTTTGACCGCTTCTTTATAGTTTTCGGGGATATAAATATCGCTTTTTACGGAATCGTCGTCGTACACGTCGAAATCTTCGTCGGGCTTTCTTTCCGAAGCCGCGCCGTAACCCGCGTCGTAATAGTCGCCTATCTTGCCGTCGGGGTTTATCCGCCGCGGAGTTTTCGCGTAAGGCTCGCCCGAAGCGCGCGATTTATCGTACTGCTCGCCGTAACTGGGGTACGTCGCGCCCGAACGGGATTCGGCGTCGGAAGAAGAATCCGTACGCCCCGCGTAACCGCCGTAACCCGACGCGTTGCCGCTCGAATAGCCGCCGCTTACGCCGTTTACCGAGCCGTTTGCGCCGCGATAACCGTCGCCCGTGCCGTAAGCCGAGCCGTATACGCCGCGCGTTCCGCCGAGAATTTCGCCGCGACGTTTACCCGCTTCTATCGCCGAGTAGTCGCTTGCGCTTTTGAGTTCGAACGTATCGTCGCCGAGCGTGAGACTACGGCGCGCACCGTAACCTTTTACCACGGATTCGCCGACGCGGGCGTCGCCCGTATCGTTTTCTCCGTTCGCGCCCGACTTATCGTCGCGTTTCTTCTTTCTGAAAATAAGTTCTTTGAACACGACGAAAAACGACAGCGCGCAGATCGCGCAAAGCAGAATGTACGCGCCGTAGACCGACAGACAGGTTTTTAACCCGTAAGCGATCATACCGAAAAGCGCGCCGCCCGCAGTCGCGTACGCAACGCCGCCAGCCGCCGCTTTATAACAGCCCTGAACGTAGGCGTAAAAATCGTTCGCGTCGCCCGCCGTGACGAGTTGAATCATCGTGAAAACGGAGCATACGATAGCCGTCAGCGCGACGGATTTCACTACTCCTTTGCCTTTGATTATTTTTTTACCGACGATCATCATTATGCCCGTAAGAGAGAAAAACAAAAGCAACGGGTATCCGAAATAGCCGAAAAACCCGAGCAAAAACTTTTGCACAGCCCCCCCGACGGGGTTAAAGACGTCGTCGCCGGTAATCATACAAAAAAGAAGCACGGCGGAAAAAAGGGTTATCAACATACCCCATAATTCTTTATTAAGAAATTCGCCTTTTGCCTTTTTACTCACTTGAACGTACCTTCCCGACGTTTTGCCGCGCCTGTAAACGCGGTGTTATGAGTATACCACACTATCCGTTTTTTTTCAAGTTAATATATTAAATATATTAAAAAATATTTCGACAAAAAAACGGGGTTGAATCAACCCCGTTGCGTTTTGGTTTTATTTATGCGGAAAAATCGGTTTAGTCTCCGCCGAAAATGCCGAGCAGGACTATGCCCGCGATCGTTATCGCTATGGCGACGTAATGCTTCCACGATAACCGTTCTTTAAGGAATATCGCGCCCCATACGACCGACAACGCGCAATAGCACGATACTATCGGCGCGGCGGCGACCGCGTTGGAAGAAAGCGCGAGTATATACGCGAATTGCCCCGCCGTCTCGCAAACCGCGCCCGTGAGTTTGGGCAGTTCGCGTTTTATCGTAGGTCTGTCGCGCTTTATCGCGAAAGCGTATATCGCGGCGATTACGCCGCAGATTAAAAAGGTAAGTTCGTATGCGACGTTGGCTTGCTCTTCGTCGATGGTTTCGAGTATGAACGTATCCGCGACCGTACCCGCCGCGTCGATAAAGCAGTACAGAATCGGGAATACGAGCGCGATCCAACTCTTCGAGTATTTGACGTTCGCCTTTTCCTGACGCTTTAACTTCACTTCTTCGTCTTCGCTCATTTCGGCAAAGCCGAGACTTACGACGCCCGCGCCGCATATAACTATGCCCGCTATCGTGCCTATAAGTTGAGCCTGCGTCTCAATCTCCGCAAAGCGGAAAAAGAAAGTTATCATAAACAGAGACGCAAGCGCGCCCGAACTGTTACAGATAGGCGAAGATACGGAAAGTTCGACGTACCTTAAACCTATGTAACCGAGTATCATCGACAATATGTACAACGCCGACGCGGGTAAATAACTGAGAATTATCGACCAGTTTACCGTAACTCCGCCGAAAATCATTTTGTATGCCGCGTGCAAGCCCATTACGAGACCTACCGCCGCAACCATTTTCCATTGACTGTATTTGTCGTCGGGTTTAGAACCCATTTTAGAAAATAAATCAGAGCCGCTCCAACACAGCAACGCCGCCAAAGCAAGTATAAACCACATAAAATTTTATCCGTTTTTATAAATCAAATTCGTAAAATAAAGAGTTGAAAAGTTCCGTTATAAGGTCACGAGCCCCGCGTTGACCATCTCCTGCAAGGACATTAAAATTCCGACCTTGGCGTGCGCCCACGTCAAGCCGCCCTGAAAGAACACGGCGTAAGGCTCTCTTATAGGTCCGTCGGCGGACAATTCGATAGACGAGCCCTGCACGAACGCGCCCGCCGCCATTATTACCTGACTTTCGTAGCCCGGCATATCGCCCGGAACGGGCGTGACGTAACTGTCGACCGGCGCGGCTGCCTGTATGCCTTTGCAAAACGCAAGCATACCCTTTTCGCTGCCGAGTTCTATCGCCTGTATGATATCGTGACGGTCTTCCGTCGCGTTCGGTATGACTTTGAAGCCGAGTTTTTCGTAGACGTTGGCGGCGAATATCGCGCCTTTAAGCGCGCCGGCAACCACCGTCGGGGCAAGGAAAAACCCTTGATAAAAACTCGTCATCACGCCGAGACTCGCGCCGACTTCCTGTCCGAGCCCCGGTGCAGAAAGACGATAAGAACATCTGTCTACGCACTCCTGCGTGCCGCAAATATACCCGCCTATCGGCGCAAGCCCGCCGCCGGGGTTTTTGATGAGCGAGCCTACGACCATATCCGCGCCGTAATCGCTCGGCTCTTCGGTCTCGACGAATTCGCCGTAACAGTTATCGACCATCACCTTTACGCTCGGTTTGATTTTCTTGACGAACGCGATGAGTTCGGCTATCTGCTTTACCGAAAACGTCGGGCGAGTCTGATAACCTTTACTTCTCTGAATGGTGACGAGCGCGGTCTTTTCGTTTATCGCCTTGGCAATATTATCGTAATCGAAAGTTCCGTCCGCAAGCAGGTCTACCTGACGATAGGTCACGCCGTATTCTTTGAGCGAACAGGCGGATTCCCTTATGCCGATGACTTCTTCGAGCGTGTCGTACGGTTTGCCGACGGGCGATAACAGTTCGTCGCCCGGCAAAAGGTTTGCGGACAACGCCACGGTAAGCGCGTGCGTTCCGCATACGATCTGCGGACGGACGAGCGCGGCTTCGGTATGGAAAGTATCGGCGTAAACGCGCTCGATTTTATCCCTGCCGAGATCGTTATACCCGTAACCCGTAGAAGCGGCGAAACAGGCGACGTCGACTCTGTTTTTCTTCATAGCCGAAAGCACTTTGCATTGATTGTACTCTGCAACCTTATCGATCCGATCGAACCTGTCTTTAAGCCCATCGATTATTTTTTCGCCGAATTCGTAGGTCTCTTTGGATATACCTAAATTTTCGTAAGCCTTGTAAAACATATCTACCTTTTACCTGCGGCGCAGCCGATAACGCGCTGCCGAGCAGTCGCTCTTCCGCAAGTCTAACACCGTGACAGTATAACACCGACGCGAAAAAATTGCAAGAAATATACCGCCGTTTTCCGATTTTTTCGGAAAACGGCGGCGTAAATCAGATATCCTTGTTAAGCACGCGGTATAAAAATTCTTTGGTGCGCGGGTTTTCGGGGTTGTCGAATATCACGCTCGGAACGTTATCTTCCGCGACTACTCCGTCGTCCATAAACACCACGCGGGTGGATACGTCTTTGGCGAATTGCATTTCGTGCGTGACGACTATCATCGTAAGCCCGCTCTCGGCGAGTTCTTTCATAACGAGCAGTACTTCGCCGACCATTTCGGGATCGAGCGCGGAAGTCGGCTCGTCGAAAAGCAGCACTTCGGGTTGCATGGCAAGCGCGCGCGCTATCGCCACCCTTTGCTTTTGCCCGCCCGAAAGTTGAGACGGTCTGGCGTTGACGAACGCGCCCATTCCGACCGTATCGAGATATTTAAGCGCGACCTTTTCCGCTTCTTCTTTACTGCGTTTAAGTACCTTTATCTGTCCTATAACGCAGTTTTTGAGTACGTTCATATTCTCGAAAAGATTGAACGACTGGAATACCATACCGACTTTCGTTCTGTACTTGGGTATATCGGTATCGGCGGAAAAGACGCTTGCTCCGTTAAACTTAATATCGCCGCCGTCGGGCGTTTCGAGCAGGTTTATGCAACGAAGCATAGTGCTTTTACCCGATCCCGACGCGCCGATTACGGAGACAACTTCTCCGCGTCGGATTTCGACGTTCACGCCTTTAAGGACTTCGTGATCTCCGAAGGATTTGGTTACGTTTTCAAGCGCGATTACGACGTCAGTCATTAGGCAGTCCCTCCTTGCTTATTTTTATTGTGGACGCGCTGTCGCTTTGCGAGCCGCATACCGTATAGTTTTTATTGCCCGAAAGAGCCTTTTCCGCAAGCCGTAACAGCCGCGTTACGGTAAACGTGAGTATAAAGTATATCACGCAGATAATCGCGTAGGTCTCGAATATGGCGTAAGTCGCCTTCGACGCGACCGTCGCCTGATAGAAAAGTTCCGCCACGCCGATTACGTTCAATACCGAAGTGTCTTTTATGTTTATAACGAATTCGTTAGACACCGCAGGCAGTATGTTTCGGATAACCTGCGGAATTACGACGTGCAACATAATCTGAAAATGCGTCATTCCTATCGATTCCGCGCCTTCGTACTGACCTTTATCTATCGAAAGTATGCCGCCCCTTACTATTTCGGCTATGTACGCGCCCGTGTTTATGGAAACTATGAATATAGCCGACGGCAACAGCGGCAAAGTCGTTCCGCCCGATATAAACGCGTAACCCCAGTATATGACCATCGCCTGTACCATCATAGGCGTGCTGCGGAAAATTTCGATATAGCAGGACAGCAAAAAGTTGATTATTTTCTGCAACCATCTCAGCCACCGTTTTCTTGACGGCGGAATGGTTTTGATTATTCCTATCAGTATGCCTATAAGCAAGCCGATGAGCGTAGATACGAGCGATATGAGCAGTGTATACCCTACGCCTTTGAGTAGTTGCAAGCCGTACTTTTCGAGTATCAGCAGTACGGACGAGAAAAAGGTTTTGTCTTCGCCGACGACTTCCACCGCGAGAGTTTTAGCCTGCGCGACCGCCTGCGCCATAAGCGTCTGCCGCTCTTCCGTACCGATTTCGGCTATCGCTTCGTTGACGGCGGCTTTATACGGCGAGCCCTTTTTTATACCGACCGCAAGCGTTACGTTCGATTTATCCGGAATCGAAAAACCCGTGCTGTCGTTGACGAGCGGTACGAACGTAAACTCCTTATTCGCGTTACAGTCCGCTATCGCGCCCGGCTCTTCGGCAACGTAGCCGTCTACCGTCTTGTTTTTGAGCGCGGTTATCATAGTCGGAAAGTCTTTGAGCGGAGTTTGCCTGTTCAGGTTAGGTATCTGTTTAACCGCTTCGTCGTGGAACGTACCCGACTGCGCCACTATCGCCGCGCCGTCGAAATCGGCAAGCGCGGTCGCACCTGCGTACGCCCCGTCTTTTCTGACGACTATAACGAGATTGGATTCGTAATACGCGTCGGAAAAATCGACTTCCGCCCTGCGTTCTTCGGTCGGGCTCATACCCGCGACGATTAAATCGAGCGCGCCCGATTTGACCGCCGGAACGAGCGAATCCCATTCGTACGCGTGGACTTCGAGTTTCTTTCCGAATTTTTCGGCTATCTTCTTGGCGATTTTTATATCGTAGCCGTTGGCGTACTGACCTTTCTTGCCGTATATAGGCACAGCGCCGTCTTCGTCGGAAAGTTGCGTCCAGTTATACGGCTGGTAACCGCACTCCATACCGATTTTGAGTACGTCCGCGCTATCTTCCTTTTTACAGGAAACGAGCGTGAACGACGCGATTAAGACCGTCAATAAGACGATTATCGCAACAAGCCTTTTCTTCATCTTCTGCTCCTTCGATTCCGGAAGCGCGACGATTGCCCGCCGCGGACGAAAAAAACCGACCGCAACGAAAGCCATAAAGCAATATTGCGGTCGGATAAAACCAAAATATCACGATAGCCCTCCGTTTGCAAACAAACGACAGTCGACGGAATGTTATTCCGACGCCCAACGAACGCGACTCTCGAAAACCGCGCCGTTTCGGCAAATCTCCCTTTTACGCAACGCGCCGTACGAGCGGCTTTATGCGTTACGTTACTTATGAGACCTGCGCCTCTATCCGAAATTATTTAATTGATAAACGTATTTTATTATATTTCCGTAGCGATGTCAAGCGTTTTACAGTCGTTTACGATTTTTTACGGCAATTTTCGCAGACGTGGTATAAAGTGAGCATATATCCGCTTATGCTAAGATCGTCGCGCGCGCGGATAAGTTCGTCTACGCCGTCGATATTGACGTCGTCCACCCTGCCGCACGCGGTGCAGACTATATGCTCGTGCGGGATAACGTTGCCGTCGTAACGGCTCGCTTCGCCCGAAACGTCTATTCTGACTATTTCCCCGCACTCGACGAGCGCGCCGAGATTACGATAGACCGTGCCGAGCGCGATGTCCGGCAACAAGAGTTTCGCTCTGTCGTAGATCTCTTCGGCGGTCAGATGGGCGCAGGCGTCGCATAATACTTTTTTAACGACGAGTCTTTGTCTGGTCATTGCGCTCTCTCCGTTACGACGGATATAATCCCGTCTAATTTGGCTAAGATTTCGTCTTTACCCGCTTTCGTTTCGGAAGAAAACCCGAACACGTCGTTCTCGGTAAGCGCGAATCTGTTGGCTATGGATTTAAGCCGTTGTTTTACCTGCATACGCGACACTTTGTCGGTTTTGGTGGCGATAAGCGTGAACGGTATCGCGTTGGAATGCAGAAAGTTTATCATAGAAATATCGTCCGCCGTCGGATCGTGACGAACGTCGACGAGCGACAGAACGTAGTCGAAATTCTCGTCGTCGGCAAAAAACTTTTCCATAGTGTACGCCCACTTGTCCTTTTCGGCTTTGGAAACTTTCGCGTAGCCGTAACCCGGCAGGTCGGCAAGCACGAATTCGCCGAAGTCGAAGTAGTTTACGAGCCGAGTTCGTCCGGGCGTTACGGACGTTCTCGCGAGTTTTTTCATTCCCGCAAGCGCGTTTATAAACGAACTTTTACCGACGTTCGATTTGCCCGCGACGGCTATTATCGGCTTTTTGCTTTTTATGAATTGCGACGGACTTGCCGCAGACGTTATGAACGCGGCGTTACTTATCAGCATCTTTTCTGAGCGCGATTTCGCACGCTTCTCCTATGGTCGAAACGGGGTAGAACGTCATTTCTTTGCGTATGTTTTCGGGGATTTCTTCAAGGTCCTTGACGTTGCCTTTCGGCATTATCACGTTCTTCACGCCGAGACGGAACGCCGCAAGCGATTTCTCTTTAAGACCGCCTATCGGCAAAACCTTGCCCCTTAACGTCGCTTCGCCCGTCATGGCTACGTCGCCGCGTACTTTTCTGCCCGTAAACGCGGATATGAGCGCGACGGTTATGGTTACGCCCGCGCTCGGTCCGTCCTTGGGCGTCGCGCCTTCGGGAACGTGGACGTGCGCGTCGGTGTTCTCGAATACCGACGGAGATATTCCGAGTTCTTCGGTATGGAGTTTGACGAACGAGTAAGCGATTTTCGCGCTTTCCTGCATAACTTCGCCGAGTTTGCCCGTGAGAACGAGATTGCCCTTGCCGCGTATAAGCGCGACTTCGACGGTAAGCGTTACGCCGCCGACGGAAGTCCACGCAAGCCCCGTACACGCGCCGACTTCGTCGCCGCGCAGTTCGTCGGTATACGAGTACCGTTCCGCGCCGAGCAGTTTCTTTACGGCGTCGGCGTTTACGGTATATTTACGTTTACGGTCGTTTTCGGCGATACGAGTAGCGATTTTTCTGCATACGCCGCCGATTTCGCGTTCGAGATTTCTCACGCCCGCTTCTTTGGTGTAACCGTCGATAAGTTCGTATATTCCGCTTTCGGTAAAGCGCACGTCGCAGCCCGCCACGCCGTTCTTCTCTTTCTCTTTCGGAACGAGATAGCGGCGGGCGATTTCGTACTTTTCGTTCCGCGTATAGCCGTTCAGTTCGATGACTTCCATTCTGTCGAGCAAAGGCGACGGAACGGTGTCGAGCGAGTTTGCGGTGGTTATGAACAAGACTTTGGACAGGTCGTACGGCACTTCCAGATAACGATCGCGGAAGGTCGAGTTCTGTTCGGGATCAAGCACTTCGAGCAGCGCGCTTGCGGGATCGCCGCGCAGATCGCTGGATAATTTATCGATTTCGTCGAGCAGGACGACGGGATTGACCGTACCCGCTTCTTTCATCGCGTAAATCATTCTGCCCGGTATCGCACCGACGTAGGTCTTTCTGTGACCGCGTATTTCGGCTTCGTCTTTAACTCCGCCGAGACTCATTCTGACGAATTTTCTGCCGAGAGCGCGCGCTACGGACTTCGCTATCGAAGTTTTGCCCACGCCCGGCGGGCCGTACAGGCACAAAATAGAACCGCCGATTTTACCCGTGAGTTTAAGCACGGCGAGATATTCGGTTATTCTGCTTTTGACCTTTTCAAGCCCGTAATGGTCGTCGTCGAGAATCTTTTCGGCGACTTTAAGGTCGGCGGTATCGACGGTGCTTTCGTTGTAAGGCAGATCGGTAAGCCATTCGAGATAGGTATTCAGCACCGTATAGTCGGGCGAAGACGGATTCATCTTGCCCATACGGAAAAGTTCCTTCAAAGCTTTTTCTTCGACTTCCGCGGGCATTTTCTTGTCTTTGATACGCTTTTCTATTTCCGCGCGCTCGTCGTCTTCGTCGCCGAGTTCTTCGTGTATGGCTTTAAGTTCTTCGCGAAGATAATATTCGCGCTGATTTTTTTCTATACTCGCCCGTACCTTTTCGGAAATTTCTTTCTGAATGGCGGCAATCTCGGTTTCTTTGGAGAGAAGTTCGTAAAAAAGACGGAGTTTGTCTATTACGGAACGGAGTTCGAGTACGCGCTGTTTATCGCTTTCTTTGAAATTGAAGTTATACGTCGCGGCGTTGACGAAATCGTTGGCGTCGGCAATGGCGAGTATGGTCGGGAACGGATCTTTGAGAATTTTCGTTCCGCCGGCGTTGAAATACGCCTTTATCTCGTCCTTGACGAATCGCGTATACGCTTCGGTTTCGTTAGGTTCGCCGTAATCGGGCTGCATCTCTTCCACTACGACCGAAAAATACTCGCTCGTCGAGCAGACGCGCGCTATTCTCGCGGCGTACAACGCAGACACGTTCACGCGGAGACTGTCGCCCGGCATACGCATACAATGCTTGATTTTGCAAACCGTACCGACTTCGTACAGGTCGGCGATGGTCGGATTTTCCACGTCCGCGTCGACCTGCGAGCATACGAACAAAAGCGACTCGTCTTCGCCCGACAACGCTTCGTTAAGGGCGCGGAGCGACATCTCGCGACCGACGTCGAAAGAAGTGGCGACAGACGGCAATATTACCTTACCGCGCAACGCCACCATAGGCAACACGCGCGCGGCGTTTTCGTTTATTAAATTTTCGTTCTCTTTACGAGTAACAATCAAATCGTTTTCCATTTGCTCGATTATACAATATAATTTTCGTTTTTGCAAGGGTTTTAGCCGCCCCGAAGGGAATTTTCAGGAATTATTCGCAAAACGCCCGCCGCCGAGCGACAGCGAACGGCGAAACGGAAAGTTTCGGCGCGCGCGGCGACGGCGACGGGCGTAAAGGTTTTTTGTTTCGATTACAATAAACCGAATATCCAAAGCGTAAGAAAAGCAAGAGCGAGCAGTACGGCAAGGCAAACGGGAACGATAGTCGTAAGCGCGGCGAGAATCATCGCCTTTACATCGTTCTTTTCAAGCCCGCCGCCGCTTTCGATATCGTTTTTGAGTTTTTCTTCCTTTTCTTTGTCGTACTTTTTCAACCTTTTACGGAAAAACACGAGTTACGCTCCTTGTTGCCCTTCTTCGCTCGGTAAATCGGCGAGTTTTGAAGACTTCTTTTCGGTTTTCGGCATTTCAAACAGATAATTGCCGTCTTCGTCGAGTTTTTTGTCAAGGAAATGACAGGCGACGAAATGCCCCTTTTCCACTTCCACGAGCGGCGGCGGAACGCGTTTGCACTTATCGCACGCCATAAAGCAACGGGTGTGGAATTTACAGCCTTCCGGCGGACGAATGGGGCTGGGAATATTGCCTTCGAGAATAATACGCTCCTTGTTCAGATCGTCCGGATCGGTGGTTGGGATAGAACTCAGCAACGCTATCGTGTACGGATGGCGCGGATCTTTGAAGATGGTTTCGGAATCGGCGAGTTCTACCATATTGCCGAGATACATAACGCCTATACGGTCGGAAATGTATCTTACTACCGACAAGTCGTGGGATATGAACAGATAGGTAAGATTTTCTTTTTCTTTGAGTTCGAGCAGCAAATTGATTATCTGCGACTGAATAGACACGTCGAGCGCGGAAACGCATTCGTCGCAAACGACGAATTTGGGTTTGACCGCCAAAGCCCTTGCTATACATACCCTTTGTCTCTGCCCGCCCGAAAACTGGTGCGGATAGCGGTGCAGCATATAATCCTGCAAGCCGCAATCGTTCATCTCTTTGAGTATGTACTCTTTCATCTTCTTCGAGCCGTGTCTGAAATAGTTGTGGGTAACGAGCCCTTCTTCTATCGTCTGACCTATCGTCATACGGGGATCGAGCGAAGAATACGGATCTTGGAAGACTATCTGAATATCTTTGCGAAGACGTCTGATTTCGTTGGGTTTGAGCCTTGCAAGGTCGACGCCCGAATCGAACATCGCTTCGTATTTGTCGAATTCTTCTTCGCCCGCGTGCTTTAAGCGTATAGCGTCGATTTCCTGCTGACGCGCGGCTTCGAACTCTCTTAACACCGCGATTTTCGCCTTATTGTCACGGCATTTTTGTTTAAGCCGCTCTATGGACGCGTTGAGCGCGGCTATACATTTTTCTTCCTTTTCGGAAGGCGTTGCCGCCTCTTCCGCTTCGTCTGCCGAAAGCCTGTTGAGTTTAAGGTCGATAGCGTTTTCCAAAGACTTGATTTTAGAGTTGATTTTTTCGATTTTTACCAGCGCGTAGTGTTGGCGAAGGAGCGCGTTCGCGCCTTCTTTCATCTCCGCGTAAGGCAAAACCATAAGTCCGCCTAAAATCTTCGCGACGTTTTCGAGCGCGGAATGCGCCGCCGCCTGCGCAAGATTGTTATCCTGCAACTGACCGAACGTCGCGGCGTCGCCGAGTTCGGCTATTTTAGCCGCCGATTTGTCAGCCTTTGCCTGCGCTTCTTTATAGAGTTTAAGAAATTTTTCGGGTTTTTTGAAAGTGTCTTTGACGTACGACGGAGCGATTTCCGCTCTCGAACGCCCGTAATACAAGGTGCTGCCCGCAGTCTGATCGTACAGTTGCAGTATTACTCTGCCGAGCGTTGATTTACCGCAGCCCGACTCGCCTACAAGCCCGAAAGTCTCGCCTTCGTAGATGTCTATGCTGACGTCTTCGTTGGCGCGGACGTACAACCTTTCTTTCTGAAAGACGGAGGACTTGGCAATGGGGAAATATTTTTTAAGATTCGTGATAGACAACAATTTTTTCTTTGTGTTCTGCACTTCTTCTCTCCTCCTTTTCCGGATAAAAACATCTGATACGCTGTCCGCCGGTTATTTCTTTAAGTTCGGGTTCTTCGTCTATGCACTTTTGCGTGCAGTATTTGCAACGCGGGGCGAATTTACAACCCTTCGGCAACGCGAGCGGGTGCGGAACTGCGCCCGGAATGGGTTCGAGTTTCGCGTCGCCTGCGTCGAGTCTCGGTATGGAATACATAAGCCCTTCGGTGTACGGGTGCGAACATTCGCAATCGGTGAATATTACCCGCGCCGAAGACTGTTCGACTACCTGCCCGCAATACATTACGACTACGTCGTCCGCCATCTCGTTGATAACGCCGAGATCGTGCGTGATGAATATTATCGACGTGCCGTTTTCACGCTGTAAATCGTTCATCAGGCGGAGAATCTGCGCCTGTATGGTAACGTCGAGCGCGGTGGTTGGTTCGTCGGCTATGAGTATTTTCGGTCGGCACGCAAGCGCCATCGCTATCATTACCCTTTGCCGCATACCGCCCGACAACTGGTGCGGATATTGTCTCGCGACCGCTTCGGGGTTGGGTATCTGCACGGCTTCGAGCATTTTGATAACTTCCGCGTACGCTTCGCGCTTTTTCATACCCCTGTGTATCATAAACGGCTCGGCAAGTTGCTTTTTAACCGTGAACACGGGGTTGAGCGACGTCATAGGCTCTTGGAATATAACCGAGATTTTATCGCCCCTGATTTTATAGAGTTCTTCTATTTTGAGTTTGGTAAGGTCCTTGCCTTCAAACAAAATCTCGCCCGAGTCTATATACCCGTTGCCGTCGAGCAGCCTTAAAATGCTCATCGCGGAAACGCTCTTGCCCGAGCCGGACTCGCCGACTATACCTATCGTTTTGCCCGATTCGAGACTATAAGAGACGTCGTTTACCGCTTTTACTATACCCTTTCTCGTCTTGAAATAGGTATGAAGGTGTTTAACTTCTAATAATGCCATAAATCTGCCTCCTTACCTGTCCTGCGAAGATTTCGGATCGAGTACGTCGCGGAGAGTATCGCCGATTATGTTTATCGCTATGGTGGTTATCGCAAGGAATAAGCCCGGGAACAACCATTGCCACCAGAAATTGCCGATTACGGTAAGTTTAGTAGTGGCGTTAAGCATATTACCCCACGTCGGGCGCGGCTCTTGCACGCCGAAGCCGAGATACGACAGCGACGATTCGGTAAGCATACACCCGGCAAAGTCGAGAGTAAGCGATACTATAATTACCGATATTACGTTGGGCAGAATGTGTTTGAACGCTATTTTAGTGTCCTTTACGCCCATTGCCCTGGCGGCGGTAACGTATTCGTTTTCACGCGCGGCGAGTACCTGACCGCGCACGAGCCTTGCAAGCCCCGTCCACGACAGTACGCCGAGTATGACCATTATAAGGAATATTCGTTTGCTTTCGGAAACGCTCGTCTGCGCAAGCAACGCAGACAATATCATCGCGAACGGCAGGAAAGGTATAGCGGCGACTATTTCGGTAAGTCGCATTAAAATCATATCTACCCAGCCGCCGAAATAACCTGAAATACACCCGATTATTATACCGATTATCGTGGAAATGATAACCGCGACCGCGCCTATGGTAAGCGTCATTTTACCGCCGGATATGATACGCTTGAAAACGTCTCTGCCGTAATGATCCGTACCGAACAGATAGCCTTTCATACCCGCCGAATCGAGAAGTTTTCCGCCTGCGGACACCGAGTAGGTCTGGAACGCGCCCGCCATTACGTCCGCGCCTTCGCCGTCGATTTTGCATTGACCGAAAGTATTATCGCCCCACGCGTAAACTTCGCCGTCGGCGGTAACGCCCGCGTAATGATCGTTACCCGCCGATAATTTTACGAATTTTTTGTTGGGTTTGGAAACCGTATTCGTGGTTTCGATTGTTCCGCTGTAACGCATAGTTCCGTCGGACAGAAGAACGCAGATACTCGTATTGGTAGCCACGACCTGCTCTATAAGATTATCGTCGATAATGTTGCCGAGCGTCGTGCTTCCGCTTGCGTTAAGGTCGTACTTGAATTTAGTGAACGAAGTATCGCCGGTAAATACCGCTTTACGGTTGTTCTTTTTTACGCCGACCACTTTACCGAGCGTAAAATCTATATCGTAAAATTTATCCGTGCCGGTAAATTTCGGCATATTCTGATAAGTTTTTGCGTTACCCCAGATATAAAGCGTGCCGTCTTTCATCAGAATAGCGGATGCCTGCGTACCCGCGACGACCTTTTTGATTTCCGACGCATCTATGGTGGAATTGCGCAGAACTTCCGGCATAACGACTATTCCGTCGTTCGCTTCCTGTTCGGCAAGATCCTTTTCGTCGGCGACGTACTGCCCGAGCGAGTGCTTGCCCCAGGCGTATACCTTTCCTTCTTCGGAAACGGCTATTATATGGTCGCTGCCCGCGGCAACGTGCGCTATTTTGGCGTTCCGGACTTCTTTGGGTATATCGGATAATTTGGTTTTGGTAACCGAATCTTCGCCGATGCCCCAGACGTAAACCTTTCCGCTGTTCGAAAGCCCTACCGTAAAGTAACTTCTGCCCGATATCTGTTTGATATCGCCTTTGAGTTTAGACGGCACTTTACGCATAGTAAGGTTGGGTTTGACGTTGATATGCATACTTGACGTATAGTTGTCGTTATAAGTCGGCATAAAAAGCGGACCTAAATACACGAAAAGGAACATACCTACTACTATGCAAAGCGCGATTACCGCCAACGGACGGCGGAAGAAACTTCTTATCGCCTGTTTGCCGGGGCTGACTATTTCTTCCACGTTGAATTTATCGTCTTTATTCTTTTCGTCTTTACTATCCTTTTTGTCGCGTTTCGTCAAAGACTTGCTCGCGCCCGTAAAAGCGCGCGCTATCCATCTGCCGAGCGTTACGAAAGCGTTTTTGACGGCTTTCCACGCTCCGCTTAAAAAACAGGGCTTTTTGCCTTCGTTTTCGTTCGTTTCGGGAGCGGACGAAACTTCGGGGGTTGTTACTTCTTCGAGTTCGTTCAATTTCTTTTCTTCGGACATACTTAACCCCCCTTATTTATTTACTCTTACGCGCGGATCTACAAGCCCGTAAACGAGATCTATTACCAGGTTGCCGAGCAGCGACAATATGACGTAGAACATTTGCAGAAAGATCATTAAATCCATATCTATCGGGTTGAGAGCGGCTATCATAAGCGTTCCCATTCCGTTAAGCCCGAATATCGATTCTATAATAAGCGAACCGGAGAAAATACCCAAAAACCAACCTATGACGAGCGTTACTATGGGTATGAGCGCGTTTCTGAACGCGTGACTGTATACTACCGTCTTTTCTTTCAGACCTTTCGCGCGCGCCGTGCGGATACAATCCATCGACAACGCTTCTATCATCGACGAACGAACGTATCTCGTCATTCCGCCGAGCGAGCAGAACGTCATAACGATAAGCGGCAGCAGTATGTAATACAGTTTATCGATAAAATCTCTGAAACCCGTATAATGCGCGCCGGGAGTACCCATTCCGCTCGGCGGAAAAATCGGTAACAGCCAGGCGAAAATCCATACGAAAACTATGCCGATAAGAAAGGTCGGCAAAGAATAACCTATAATACTGAATATCTGTATGCTTTTATCGAACCCGCCGCCATTTTTGACCGCGCATTTTATACCGAGCGGTATAGTTATGCCAAGCCCTAATATGGTGGCGAAAATATTGATGAAGATAGTATATCTCATCGGCTCTCTTACGACGTCTACGACGTTTTCTCTGTAATTGTTTGAATAGCCGAAGTTACCCTGCAACAAACCGTCGCATTTGCCCGTGCCGTAAGGCGCGACGCCTACCCAGCGCAGATATTTTACGACGGTGGAATCGGCGTCTTCGCCGTACTTGATCTGATATTCTTTGTATAACTTGTCAAAAGCCGTCTGTCTTTCTTCTTCCGAAAGGTTTTTGTACTTAGGCCCTTGAATCTCTTGTTTGGCGTCGGTATACGCCCTGTTCTGGGGAACGAGACTGTATATACCGAACATTAAAAACGATAGAATAAGCAATACGATAAGCATATAACCTATTCGTTTTAATACGTATTTGACCATTCAGGCTCCTTTTTTAGCGATTACCGTTCAACACTAACCCGTACGCGCCGGTGTTGGCGTTGACGGGTAATCGCTAAACGTTATCAATATACCAAAATAAAGGCGTAACGCGCCGTCCCCCCTTTGTGGGGGAGAAACGGCGTTTTACCCTTTATTTTCTTTGATTACTTATATATTATCTTTAATATATACCGATTTTACACCTTTACGCTGCTTTCTTCATCAGATAGAAGTCGTATTCGTCTTTGATGTAGTACTGAGAATAGTTATCGTACATACTCGGATCGATAGTAAGACCGTAAGCGTAATCGTAAGCGGCGGAGTTAAATCCGGTTGCGAAGTTGAACATATTGTACATAGGCGTGCCGCCGTAGTAGCCGTAAACCTTTTCCTGATACAATTCGTCGAGCATCGGGTAGAAGTCGCCGATATTGACGCAAACCTTGAAGCCCGCTTTGGTCGCTATCGAATCGTCCTTCATAAGATAATTCTGTACCTGCGTGGTAAACGGGTTTTTGGCAGTACCGAACCAGTTGATTACCAAAGGCATAAGATACGCTTCGACTTTGCCGTCCGCGCCTTTGATGACTTCGGTCTTTATCGATGCGTCGCTCTGCGCTCTGTAACCTATATCCTTATCGTTCATTTCGTTGGCAGGAATCTTCTTATAACGAACGCCCGAAGTATAGGGGTTGCCGTTCTTATCGTAAATCCAGCCGCCCGCTACGAGAGTTTCAACCGCGCTTTCAAGACTGCTGTCGTAGGACGAAAGAACTATATCGTTCTTAACCGCCTGATACATCCAGGAGCCTGCGTAGTAAGGTCCGTCAACCTTTCCGCCGTAACCGCCGTTGAATTCAAGGGCGAATTGAGTTCTGTCCATCGAATAAGCAAGCGCCTGACGAACTTCTTTGAACTGTACCGAACCGAAGTCGGCGCGGAAGCCGAGTTTGCCGTAGCCCGCTCTGCCGTAGTGGATATAAGCCGCTTTGGTCGGGTTATCATCCGCATATTTGGTCGCTTCGTCGGTGTCCGCACCGCCGGTTATACCCGCGATGAAATCGAGATTGCCCGCTTTGAACGAAGCAAGTTGAGTTTCCGATACTATTTTGGAGTAAACCACTTTCAAAATCTTGGGAGTAGCGCCTTCGTAGTTGCCGACGAAGTTGGGGTTCTTTTCGAGAACGGCTTCTTTCTTCGTCTTGTCGTAAGATTTAACTACGTACGCACCGCTGTAAGGATACGCCGTAACGAGTTGTTTATCAACGTCCATAGCCGTCGAATAGATATGAGCGGCTTTAACGAAACCGTCGCCGGACTTCGCGTAGAAACTATCGCTTAAACCTACCGACTTGTCTTCGCTGACGATAACGTCGGCATCGCCGAGCCACGCCGCGAGATATTCGGGACCGAAGCCCGCCTGCGCTACGCCGTAGAAATAGGTAGCGTAGTCTTTGGTTACGGTTACGGAATAAGTGTAATCGCCGAGAAGTTTGATACCCGAGAAGTATTTGCTTGCGCCGTCTGCGCCGTCGTTCGTGCCGTCGTATTTATTGAAGGCGTTGAAACCGACGTAAGACAAGCCTGCGCTGTGGTCTTTCTTCGCCGCTTCTTTACCTACGGGAGAAGAGAATACGAGCGCGGATACGACGTAGTTCTTTGCGGTAATCGCAGAACCGTCGCTGAATTTAAGGTTGTCTTTGATTTCGACCGTGAACGTCTTGGTGCCGTCCGCGTTTAATTCTTCTTTATGAGATTTAACTACGGTGTCGTTCCATTGATAGCCGCCGTCTTTGTTGGCGACTACGGTTTCAAGCCCGCTGACGAGTTTGGATACGTCGTAATCCGCCGCGCCGGGTTGAGACGCGCCGAAAACGGGATATCTGAATTTACCCGAAAGGTCGGTGGTGTTACCGATGAAAATGCTCTTATCCGCTTTGGTGGAATCCCAGTCGATAAGCGCGTCCGCAACGCCCCAGTACGGGTTGGTGGGATGCTCTTTAACGCCGGTTATCTGAGTGTTGTACAGATCGTAATACTCGTTGGAGTAAAGCGGAAGTTCGGGAAGAAGTTCGTTCCAACGCTCTATGTAGTACATCCACCACTTGGCGTATACGTCGTTTTCGGACTTATATTCTTCGCTGCCCGCAGGGACTTTGGTGTTGTATACCATAGCCATAGACAAGAAGTCTAAACCGAGTTTGTATTTAACGTTGTTTCTGACGATATAAGGATTGTGTCTGCCGCTTTCGTCAATATCGTCTTTAACGTCCGCAATGGTAACGTCTGAGCCGAACTGAGCGTACAACGACTGATAATCCTTACCGTATTCGAGACCTTTTACCGCGAAGGGTTTAATCGAGCCGCAACCGTTCTTACAAATACCGTTTTCCCAGTTGTGCCCGATGGCGTTGATAGGCTCGCTTTGTACTTCCCCGCAGGAGCAAGACCTACGCTTAAACCCGTTAGAAGTACAGGTCGGCTCGGTTACGGTTTCCCATTCGCCCCAAGTATGAGTGTGAGCGGAAGGCTTACCCTTCTTACACCCGGTTAAGGTCGAACCGAATACCAAAACCATAGCCAGTATTACCGACAAAAGTTTAAGTTTCTTCATATGAAACCTCCATAAATATTTAACGCGTTCGCGCCATTTACTTCACTCGGCGAAAGTCGAAATCCGGCGAAAACGCTACGCTTCGTATTGACAAAGTTTAACAATAATACGCTGTAATTATCGAATATTTCGCTAAAGTTGCCGTGATTTTATCATATTTTAATCGCGTTTGTCTATCGTTTTCACGCGGTTTTCATATTAGTTTTTCTTATATCTTCTATTAAAATCGCAAAATTGCAGAATTTATCGGAAAAAATGAAAAATCGGCTATTCGGGGATTTATGCAAAATTTGTGAATGCGTGGCGTTTTAGCGCGAATAATCGGCGCGCGGAACGGCGTTTTGGCACGAATAATCGGCGCGCGGTTTAAGCAATAAAACGCCCGCCGCTTCCGCGACGGGCGTTTGATCAGCCTATATATCAGTCTATATATTTGATAAGCATTTCGGAAAGTTCGCCCGACGAAGTAAGACCGACGGATTTTTCTTTCGGTTCGCCGCCCTGAAAAACGATCAGGGTGGGAATACTCGATATTCCGTAGGTTACGGCAACGCGTTCGCATTCGTCTACGTTGACTTTTACTATTTTTACTTTATCCGCGACGCTCGGCGCAAATTCGCGCAATACGTCGCCCTGCATTTTGCACGGCATACACCACGACGCGAAAAAGTCCACGAGTACGGGCTTGTCGCTTTTTAATACTTCGGTTTCGAATTCGGCGTCGGTTATCTTTTTGATAAGTTCTTCCATAACGTTCTCCTTATATATAAAGTTTGGGTTAAAAACGGAATTTTAATCGAAATACGACGTAAGTTCGGAAATTTTCAGTTCGGTTTGCGCGCCGTCGGACATACGCTTTACGCGGCACAGACCGCTTTCGAGTTCGTTCTCGCCTAACGTTACGACGTTTTCCGCGCCGAGTTTGTCGGCGTACTTGAATTGAGCCTTTATTCCCCTGCCGCCGTGGTCGATTTCCGCTTTTACGCCCTTGTCGCGCAGTTCGCCGACGAGCGAAAACGCTTTTTTATACGCCTTTTCGCCCATAGCCGCTATAAAGAGTTTTACGGGCGGGGCTTTGGGAATCTCTACGCCTTGCGCTTCCATAAGCATAAGCAGGCGTTCTATACCCATACCGAAACCCATTCCGCACGCGGGCGCGCCGCCGAGTTGTTCGATAAGGTCGTCGTACCGCCCGCCGCCGCAGACCGTGCCTTGCGAGCCGAGCGCGTCGGTAACGAATTCGAATACGGTTTTGGTATAGTAGTCGAGACCGCGCACGATATACGGGTTGACTTCGTAACGGATTTCGGTTTCGTCGAGATAGGCTTTAAGCGCGGCAAAGTGAGCCGAGCAGTCGTCGCAAAGATAGTCGGTTATCTTGGGCGCGGCGACGCAAAGCGATTTGCACGCGTCTACTTTACAGTCGAGTATACGCAACGGGTTTTTATAATAACGCTCTCTGCAAGTGGGGCAAAGATCGTCGAGTTTGTCGGCGAAATAGGCTTTAAGGGCTTCGTTATACGCCTTGCGGCAGGTCTTGCAGCCCATACTGTTGATATACAGTTTTACGCTTAAACCGAGTTTTTTAAGCACGGAATACGCAAGGCGCAATACTTCCGCGTCGGTGTCCGCGCCCGCGCCGCCGTAGACTTCAACGCCGAATTGATGGTGTTCGCGAAGTCTGCCCTTCTGCGGGTTCTCGTATCTGAATACGGGGATTATATAATAGGTTTTAAGCGGCATTGCCGAGTTGTGCAGTCCGTTTTCGATAAAACTGCGCGCTACGCCCGCCGTGCCTTCCGGCTTTAACGTGATGCTCCTGTCGCCTTTGTCGAGAAAGGTGTACATCTCTTTGTTCACGACGTCGGTGGTCTCGCCTACGCCGCGTAAAAACAGTTCGGTATGCTCGAAAGTGGGCGTTCTTATCTCGTTAAAGCAATACAGCCCCGCTATTCGTCTTACCGTATCTTCTACGTATTGCCATTTATAACTTTCGGTCGGCAATACGTCTTTCGTTCCCTTTGGTACGTTTATCATTTTCTGCTCCGTAACGTGTGTTTATAATATGAATTTAGCAACGCTCTGCTTTTCGATAACCGACGACATATGCTCGTTGACGTAGTTGGCGTCGATGGTAACTTTGGTCGGGGGAATATCGTCGCCCGCGTTGAACGAAACGTCTTCTAAAAGGTTTTCCATAACCGTGTGCAGTCTGCGCGCGCCGATGTCTTCGCTCGTCGCGTTTATCTCGGCGGCGAGTTCGGATATGCGCTCGATGGCGTCGGCGGTAAAACACAGGTCTACGTTATCCACCGCAAGCAACGCCGAATACTGTTTGATTATCGAGTTCTCGGTGTTCGTGAGTATGTTCGCGAAGTCTGCGCGGGTAAGGCTTTTGAGTTCGACTTTTATCGGGAATCTGCCTTGCAGTTCGGGGATAAGGTCTTCGACCGCCGAAACGTGGAACGCGCCCGCCGCTATAAACAATATATAGTCGGTTTTTACTATTCCGTATTTGGTGGTAACCGAACAGCCTTCGACTATCGGAAGAATGTCTCTCTGCACGCCTTCGCGCGACACGTCCTGCCCGCCGCCCTGCTTTGCGCGGTTGGCGATTTTATCGATTTCGTCGATGAAAATTATGCCTTCTTCTTCGGCGCGCCTTACGCCTTCGCTCTTAACGGCGTCGTCGTCGATGAGTTTGTCGCTCTCTTCGGCGATTATTATCTGCATCGCTTCTTTTACGGTTATTTTTCTCTTTTTCTTACGCTTGGGCATAAGATCGCCGAATATCGAGCCTAAAGAGATTTCGGCTTGCATTCCGTTGAGTTCGAGCGGTTTCATTTCGTCGTTGACTTCGATTTCTATACCCATATCGTCGTATTTGCCCGAACGGAAGTCCGCCGCGATAGAGTCTTCCCATAAATCCTTGGGGGTTTCGCCGCGCTTGTCGGCAAGGGCGTCGGAAACGACGCGCATTACTCGCTTTTCGGCAATGCGTTGCGCTTTTACGCGTACCGTCGCTATCTGCTCTTCTTTAACCATACGCACGCTCGCTTCCACGAGATCGCGTATCATCGACTCTACGTCTCTGCCGACGTAACCGACTTCGGTGTACTTGGTCGCTTCGACTTTGATGAACGGCGCGCCTACGAGTTTGGCGAGCCTGCGCGCGATTTCGGTTTTGCCGACGCCCGTCGGACCTTTCATTATAATGTTCTTGGGCGTTATCTCGGCGCGTTGCTCGTCGGTAAGCCTGCTTCGTCTGTAACGGTTGCGAAGGGCTATCGCGACCGCTTTTTTCGCTTCGTTTTGCCCGACTATATATTTGTCGAGTTCCTTTACCGTCGCTCTCGGGGTTAAATTCATTATTTACCGCCTCCTATCGTTTCGCATCTTATGTTATCGTTTGTGAATACGCAGATTTTACTTGCTATTTTCAACGCTTTGACGGCTATTTCTTCAGCCGTGTAGTCGGTTTCGTCGTAAAGGGCGCGCGCCGCCGCGAGCGCGTAGTTGCCGCCGCTGCCGATCGCGCAGACTCCGCCGTCGGGCGTCATTACTTCGCCCGTGCCGGAAAGTATAAGCAACGAGTTCTCGTCTGCGCAGATGAGCATCGCTTCCAACTTTCTGCCGACCTGATCCCTGCGCCATTGCTCGGCAAGTTCGACCGCGCTGCGCTCTAAATTGCCCGCGTATTTGTTGAGCATTGCTTCGAGACGCTCGCAAAGCGAGAACGCGTCGGAAACCGTACCCGCGAAACCCGTTATTACTTTTCCATCGTAAATTCTTCTTACCTTTACCGCCGTGCTTTTGAATACGACGCTCTCGCCCATAGTGACTTGCCCGTCGCCGGCGATCGCGGTTACTCCGTTCTTTTTGACGGCGCAAATCGTAGTGCCGTGAAATTCTATATTACTCATAATTGCTCCTTTATTTCTTTAATCGTCTCTATCGCGCGCTCGGAAAGAAGGCGTTTTTTATCCGATTTTTTCTTCGGCGTTACGCCGAGCGGTTTTAATACGCCGTAGTTGGCGTTCATAGGCTGAAAGTCGGCGTTGGGCGCGGCGACGTACGCGGCAAGCGCGCCTATAACCGTTCGGCAATCCGCCGCAAGCGGCTCTTTTCCGTTTAACTTTCTGTCAAGGTTAATCGCCGCCCAAAGCCCGCTCGACGCGCTTTCGACGTAACCTTCCACGCCCGTTATCTGCCCCGCGAAAAATACCGTTCGCCGACCTTTTAACGAATAGTCGGAATTAAGCGTTTTCGGCGAGTTTATAAACGTGTTTTTATGCATTACCCCGTAACGCAGAAATTCCGCGTTTTTAAGGGCGGGGAACATAGAAAACACCCGCTTCTGCTCGGGGAACAAAAGGTTGGTCTGAAAACCGACCATATTGTACCTTTCGCCGTGTTCGTCTTCTTTACGGAGTTGCAGGCACGCGTACGGCCACCTGCCCGTTTTCGGATCGTCGAGCCCCGCAGGCTTTAACGGCCCGAAACGGAGCGTGTCTTCGCCGCGCGCCGCCATCACTTCCACGGGCATACAGCCTTCGAATACTTTCATATTCTCGAAGTCGTGCAGTTCCACGTGCTTCGCGTTCACGAGTTCGCGGTAAAACGCCTTATAGCCGTCTTTATCAATCGGGCAGTTTATATAGTCGCCCTTACCCGCTTCGCCGTAACGGTCGGCTACGAACGCGTAATTCATATCTATGCTATCGCCCGAAACTATGGGCGCGGCGGCGTCGTAAAAATAAAATCCGTCGCCCGTTATTTTCTTTATAAATTCGCACAGGCACGGCGTGGTAAGCGGGCCCGTCGCGATTATTACGTTTCCGTCAAGGTCTATATCGGTAATTTCTTCGCAGACGAATTCGATATTGCCAGTCTTTTGAAGTTTTTTCGTAATCAACGCGGAAAACGCGTCGCGATCGACCGCGAGAGCCGCCCCGGCAGGTACGCGCGTAGCGTCCGCGCAGGCGATTATCATCGAGCCGAGAATACGCATTTCTTCTTTGAGCGTTCCGCACGCGTTGCCGTAAACGTCGTTGCTTTTGAGAGAGTTTGAACAGACGAGTTCGCCGTAATTCCCGCTTTTGTGCGCCGGCGAAAACGACTTCGGTTTTATATCGACAAGCCGCACTTTACGCCCGCGCTTCGCAAGATAATACGCAGCCTCGCTACCCGCAAGTCCGCCGCCTATTACGGTTATTTCAGCGTTCATTTATCCTGTTTTCCTTCTTTTTCGGGTTTTACGGTATAGCCGCATTCCTTTGACGAGCATTTTTTGGTTTTGCCGTCTTTGGCAAGCGTCATATAACTGCCGCACTTGGGGCATTTTTCGCTTAAAGGCATATCCCAACTCAAAAAGTTACAATCGGGGTAGCCCGAACAGCCGTAAAATATTTTGCCTTTCTTGGAGACCATTTTCTGGGCGGGCTTGCCGCATATCGGGCATACGCCGACCTTTTCGGTCTGACTGCGCGTCTCCTTACAATCGACGCATTGCAGGTACTTGCCGTATCTGCCCGTTCTCAGCACCATATTTCCGCCGCACTTCTCGCACTTCTCGCCCGAAACGACCTGATCGAGCGATTTGATGTTCTTACAGGCGGGATAATTCGAACAGGCAAGGAATTTGCCGTATCTGCCGCTTTTATATACCATAGGCGCGCCGCACTTATCGCACACTTCGTCAGAGACTTCTTCGTTCTCGGGTTTGATGTATTTACAAACGGGATAGTTGGAGCAGGCAAGGAATTTGCCGTACCTGCCGCTGCGCCTTACCACGGGCGCGCCGCACTTCTCGCACACGAACTCGGTAGGCTCGTCGCCGTCGGCGGTCGCTTCGTCGAGTTTCTTCTTGAAGTCGGGGTAGAACCCGTCTATTACACTCTGCCAGGTATAGCCGCCGTTTTCTATTCCGTCGAGACGGTCTTCCATATTCGCCGTAAACGACACGTCCATAACGTCGGGGAAATACTTTTCGAGCATATCCGTCATACTGAACGCCACTTCGGCGGGTTTAAGGCTCTTGCCTTCTTTCTGCGTGTATTTACGCTTTTGAAGAGTGGATATTATCGTCGCGTAGGTGGACGGACGACCTATACCCTTTTCTTCCATCGCCCTGACGAGCGTCGCTTCGGTATATCGCGTCGGCGGTTTGGTAAACTTCTGTTCTTTCTTAACGTCGACCGCCGTCGCTTCGTCGCCTTCGTCCACGTCGGGAATAACCGCGTCGGTCGAGCCCGTTTCTTCGTCTTCCGCCGCGCGATAATCGTCGTATACGGCGGTAAAGCCTTTGAACAGCACCGCTTTCCCGCTCGCTTTGAAAACGTATTCGCCCGCGCCGACCGAAACCGACGTGACGGCGTATTCCGCGTCGCTCATCTGCGACGCTATGAACCTGTCGTAAATGAGTTTATACAGATTGTAATGGTTTTTGTCAAGGAATTTTTTAGCCTTTTCGGGCGTGACGGACAGGTCTATCGGACGAATGGCTTCGTGCGCGTCCTGCGCGTTTTTCTTGGATTTGTAAAAGTTGGGTTTTGACGGAACGTATTCCGCGCCGTACTTGTCGGCGATAAATTCCCGAGCGGCGCGGGTAGCGTCCTGCGAGACTCTTACCGAGTCCGTTCTGATATAGGTAACGAGCGCGACGTGTCCGTTATCCGTCTCTACGCCTTCGTACAGATGCTGCGCGACCTGCATACACACGGGCGAAGACATATTGAGTTTCGCCGACGCGTCCTGCTGCATAGTGGACGTGGTGAACGGGGCGAGCGGACGGCTTTTCGCGACGGCTTTCTTAACGCTTGTAACTACGGATCTGCCGCCTATCGCGGCAAGGCGCGCGGCGTCGGCTTCGGCTTCGCGCGAAGGTTTGAATTTCTTACCGTTCTTTTCGGCGAGCGCCGCGGTAAATTTCTTTCCGTCAACGTCGAATTCCGCCGTTACCACCCAGTATTCGGACGGAACGAACGCCTGAATTTCACGCTCGCGATCGACGATAAGACGCAATGCGACCGACTGCACCCTGCCCGCGGAAAGTCCGCTTTTTATCCTTTTACAAAGAAAGGGGCTTAACTTATACCCGACGAGCCTGTCGAGTACGCGGCGCGCCTGTTGCGAGTCGACAAGATTGTAATTTATTCCGCGCGGGTTTTCGAGCGCGCGGCGTATAGCCTTTTCGCTTATTTCGTTAAATTCTATTCTCTGCGCGTTGTCGCCGAGACCGAGCACTTCTTTCAGATGCCAACTGATCGCTTCGCCTTCGCGGTCGGGGTCGGTTGCGAGATAGACTTTATCGGCTTTTTCGGCTTTGTCTTTAAGCCTTGCGATAACCGCTTTTTTATCCGCGGGTATGACGTAATTCGGCGCGTAATTTTTCGCCACGTTCACGCCGAGATGCTTTTCGGGCAGGTCTCTGACGTGTCCGCCGCTGGCGTCTACCTTATACTTGCCGCCGAGATATTTTTCTATCGTTTTCGCTTTGGAAGGCGATTCCACGATGATGAGTTGCATAAAAATCTCCTTTAACCGATAATTTCAAATTCGCCCGCGTTTCTCGCGGCGATACCTTTAAGTTCGAGCGCAGACAGCGCGACCGAAACTTCGTAGGGCTTCAAGCCCGTTTTTTCGACGATTTTGTCGGGAGAACGAACTCCGCTTTTTATACTTTCGTAAACGATCGCTTCGTCGCCGTCGAGCGCGACCGCCGTTTTTTCTTTAACGACTATTTTGAGCAGTCTGAAAACGTCTTCGGGGTTTTCGACGAGATTCGCGCCCTGCTTTATAAGCGAGTTACACAGTTCGCCCGACGCGACGTTGGGCGCGTACGGAAACGCGAGTACGTCTTTGCCGTAATCGGCGGCGTAACCCGCGGTATATCGCGCTCCGCCGTCCGCTTCGCCCGAAACTACCAAAGTCGCCCTGCAAAGCGCGGCTATAATGCGGTTACGCACGGGATAGGTGTAATTTTTAGGAACGACGCCCGACGGGTATTCGGTAATTATCAAGCCCTTTCGTTTAATAGCGTCTACGAGATTGCTCTGGGTTCTCGGATACACGCAATCGAGCCCGCCGGCAAACACCGATATTACGTTTCCGCCGTCTATCGCGCCGTTCACGGCGGCGGTGTCCGCGCCGACGGCTATGCCCGTCACTATCGTTTCGCCCGCTTCGGCAAGCCCGTGCGAGACCTTTTCGGCAAGCGCGAGATATGACGGCAGGGTTTTGCGCGAGCCGACTATCGCCGTCTTGTTTTTGTTTTTCAACAACCCGACGTTGCCGGCGTAGTATAGCGCGAGCGGCGGCGCGGGCGTGTTTTTGAGTTCTTCGGGATAGTCCGGATCGCCGAGCGCGATTACGCCGTCGGCGAACGCGACGGCTTTTCTTATCATTTTTTCCGACGTGTCGGGGCGTTTCAACGCTTCTACGACGGCGGTTACGGACTTATAGTCGTTCGCGCGTTCGTACGCAAGGCGGATTTTCTCTCCGCCGCGAAACAACTCTTCGGGCGAAGAAAACAATCGCAATATTTCGAATTTTCGTTTATATTCGAGTTTTTCAAACGAGTCGATAAACGTTATCGCGCGTTGTCGTTCGGTAAGCGTAATCAACTTTCGTCGCTCCTGTAACTTATCGCTTCGAGAAGGTGTTTGGGCAAAATATCCTGCGAGTAGTCGAGATCGGCAATCGTTCGCGCTACCTTTATTATTCTCGACCGCGCGCGGGCGGACAGATTAAGGCTCGTGAACGAGCGTTTGAGTATAGCGTTACATTCGGGCGACAAGGCGCAATATTTACGCAATTCTTTTTCGCCCATTTCGGCGTTGGTGGAAATTCCGTCGCCGACGAACCTTTCGCGCTGGACTCTGCGCGCCGCTTCGACTCTGCGCCGCACCGTCTCGCTCGACTCTTCTTCGCCTTCGGCGACGAGTTCGTCGTACTTGACCGAGTCGACGGTTATTCTTATATCCACCCTGTCCATAAGCGGACCGGATATTCTCGATTTATAACGCGCTATCTGCGTCGGCGAACACGAGCATTTGCCCGTCGCCGAGCCGTAATATCCGCACGGACACGGATTCATGCTTCCGACGAGCATAAACCCCGCCGGATACGACACGTTCTGCCGCGCGCGGGAAACGGTTATAACCCTGTCTTCGAGCGGCTGGCGTAAACTTTCGAGCATGGAACGCGTATATTCGGGCATTTCGTCTAAAAACAGCACGCCGTTGTGCGCCAGACTGATAAGCCCCGGCTTTGCGGACGAGCCGCCGCCTATCAGCGACACGTTGCTTGCCGTATGGTGGGGCGTGACGAACGGTCTGCCCGTGATTATTCCGTCTTCCAACGGAAGTTTGCCCGCCACGCTGTGTATTTTGGTCGTTTCGAGCGCTTCTTCGAAACTCATCGACGGCATAAGTGACGGAATACATTTCGCAAGCATAGTCTTGCCCGCGCCCGGCGGACCGACCATAAGTATGTTATGATTGCCGCTTACCGCTATTTCGAGCGCGCGCCGCGCCAGATACTGACCTTTGACGAATCTGAGATCGTTTTTATATTCGCGTCTGTCGGAAATATCGGCGTAGGCGACCGTCTTTACCGTTTCGAGTTCGCCTATGCCCGACAGATAGTCGAGTACTTCTTTGAGCGTGGACGCGGTTTTTATTACCACGCCGTCCACAAACCCCGCTTCTTTTGCGTTGTCCGACGGGATTATCACTTCTTTATAGCCTTTCTGCCGCGCGGAAATGAGCATAGGCAATATTCCGTTTACGGGGCGTACCCTGCCGTCGAGCGAAAGTTCGCCGAGCAGAACGGCTCTGCTTATATCCGCCGCGCCGAGTTCGCCCGTGGACTTGACTATGGCGACCGCTATCGCAAGGTCGAGCATCGCGCCTTCTTTTTTAAGTTCCGCCGGCGCGAGATTGACGGTTATTTTATGGTTGGGAAAGGTCTTGCCGCTGTTCTTGACTGCCGAACGCACCCTTTCGCGGCTTTCTTTTACGGCGGCGTCGGGCAAGCCGACTATATCGAACGAAAAAATACCGGGGTTCACGTCCACTTCGACGTCCACCGGTACGCCGTCAAGCCCGTATATTACGAACGCAACGTCTTTTGCAAGCATACGACACCTCCGACAATCTTTATCGTCAACTTACTATACACTAATTTTTTTCGTTTGTAAACAATTTTTTAAGCTTTACAATAATATATATATAATGAAAACTACGTTTTCAAAAATTTTTTGTCGATATTTACGCGCGGCGGGCAACCGCCGCGCTAAAATTTGAAATAGTTGAACGCAATAAGCGAAAAAGTATTGTAATTTTACGGAAATTATGGTAAACTGTATAAGGAGATAGTTAAAATATCTTATTCTATTCCGTCGAAGGCGCGAACCGCCTTTCGATAAAGGAGCAAAAAAATGAGTAAACGCAATTTGTCAAAAATGCTGAAAGTCGCCCTTATCGCGGCGGCAGCGGTAATAGTATTTTCAATCGTCGGGCTTCTGCTTGCGTACTTCGAAGTGCTTAACGTAGAGCCCTGGAAACTCTGCCTGCTGATTCTGCTGTTCGGGCTTGCGCTCGTATTCGTAGTATACGGGCTTATCGTCAAGGGCGGATACGAAACGGCGGTAGGTCTTTCGCTTGCCGCAATCGGCGCGACGATACTTCTCGTACCCGTTATCAAATGGTACACGATTTTAGTGGTCGTACTCTTCCTTGCGCTTATACTGCTTGCGCTTATGATACTTAAAGCCGATAAACTCGTGGTAAAAAGAGCCGAAGACGAACCCGACTTCAAGTCTTACGAAGACGTGAGAAAGGAAAAACTCGAAAAGCAGGCGGAAGAAGAATCCAAACCCCTGCCCGAAATTAAAAACTACAACAAAGACGATAAATCGATCTGACCGATTATCGTTCGGGGTTTATCCCTATAAGGCTTTATAATTATGCAAAAACGAAATTTGACTCTGCTTACCGACTTGTACGAACTCACTATGATGAACGGCTATTACCTTAAAGGCAAAAAGGACCAGATAGCCGTTTTCGACGTGTTTTTCAGACAAAACGAACTTATAACCTACTCGCTTTCGGCGGGGCTCGAACAAGCCGTCGATTACGTTCTCGGCATTAACTTCGACGACGAAGAAATTGCGTATCTGCGTTCGCTCGGCATATTCGACGAAGGCTTTTTGCAGTACCTTAAAACCCTGCGTTTTACGGGCGATATATACGCCGTTCCCGAAGGCACGGTGGTATTCCCCGGCGAGCCTATCTTTACCGTAAAAGCGCCCGTCATTCAGGCGCAACTCGTCGAAGCGGCGGTTCTTAACATCATCAATCATCAGACGCTTATCGCGACCAAGGCGGCGAAAATAACCGCCGCCGCGAAAGGCGACAACGTTATGGAATTCGGGCTGCGCAGGGCGCAAGGGCCCGACGCGGGCATTTACGGAGCGAGAGCGGCTATCATAGGCGGCTGCTCGTCTACGTCGAACGTGCTTGCGGGCAAGGAATTCGGCGTTAAGGTGGCGGGTACGCACGCGCACAGTTGGGTTATGGACTTCCCGTCGGAATACGAAGCGTTCAGGGCTTACGCAGACGTGTACCCCGACGCGACGTTACTGCTCGTAGATACTTACGACACGCTTAAAAGCGGTATACCCAACGCCATAAAAGTATTCGACGAACTTAAAGCCGCGGGCAAAAAACCGCTGGGAATAAGAATAGACTCGGGCGACCTTGCGTACACGACCAAGCGCGCGAGAAAAATGCTCGACGACGCGGGCTATCCCGACGCGATAATATGCGCTTCGGGCGACCTTGACGAAAGACTTGTGCAAAGCCTTAAACAACAGGGCGCGAAAATCAACAGTTGGGGTATCGGCACTAAACTGATAACGAGCGCGGATATGCCGTCGCTCGGCGGAGTTTACAAACTCGCCGCAATCGAAAAAGACGGCAAACTCATACCTAAAATCAAAGTTTCGGATAACAGCGCGAAAATCACTAACCCCGGCTTTAAGACGATTTACCGTATTTACGACAAGGCTACGGGCAAAGCCGAAGCCGACCTTATCGCTCTGCGCGGAGAAAAGATAGACTTCAACGCTCCGCTTACGATTTACCACCCGACCGAAAGGTGGAAGTCGATTACTTTTACGGATTATTTCGTTAAAGAACTTCCGGTTAAAGTAGTCGAAAACGGCAAGGCGGTTTATAAATTCCCGCCCCTTAAAGAGATTGCCGAGTACGCGCGACGCGACACCGACACTTTCTGGGACGAATACAAACGGCTCGATCAGCCGCATATCTTCAAAGTCGATTTATCCGACGGATTGTACGCCCTTAAAACGGATATGCTCGAAAGGGTGCGCAAAGGAGAAGTCCTTTAATGTGGTACGCCTTTTTACTCGCGGCGATAGTACTGCTCGACCAACTGACCAAAATATCGATAGCGGCAATCTCGGGCGTCGCGGGCAGCCTGCCCGACGGCGGAAAGCATATCTGCTGGATTATAAAGGACTTTCTCGAAATAACCTACTGTGAAAACACGGAAGGAATGATGGGGCTGTTCCCGAAAATTCAGAACGCGGTCTTCATCGTCGCGACGATTATCATTCTCGTGGGCATATTCGTGTATATGTGGCGCGCAAAGCATCGCGGAAAATGGATAAACGTATCGCTTATGCTCGTTACGGGCGGCGCGATAGGCAACCTTATCGACCGCATAGTGACGGTTTACGTCCGCGACTTTATTCACGTCATCATCAAAATCGGCGGAAAGGAAATATTCCCGTTCGTGTTCAACGTGGCGGATATCGCGCTCGTTGTAGGCGCAATAATGCTTGTCGTCTATATACTGTTCTTATCCAAAGACCCCGTATTCAAACGCAAGCGCAAAGACGAAAAGTCCGAACCCGAAAAAAGCGACGGCGAAGCGGTAGCGAACGAGACCGATGGAAACTAAAAAAATTCTTGCCGAAAACGAGACGAGACTCGACGTCTTTCTCGCAAAAAGGCTTGACAAAACCCGTTCGGCGATAAAAAAACTCGTCGACGACGGACATATTACCGTAAACGGAAAGACCGAAAAGGCGGGCAAAACCCTTAAACGCGGCGACGAAATAACCGTCGTTCTGCCCGACCCCGTACCGCTCGATCTGACGCCCGAAAACCTGCCGCTCGACGTGGTTTATCAGGACGGCGACGTAGCCGTAATAAACAAGGCGCAAGGCGTAACGGTACACGCGGGCAACGGCACGCGCGGCGCGACGCTCGTCAACGCTCTCTTATACCATTTAGACAATTTAAGCGGTATAAACGGAGTATTACGCCCCGGCATCGTACACAGAATAGACAAGGACACTTCGGGCTTGCTCGTCGTGGCGAAAAACGACGAAGCGCATATTTCGCTATCGAAACAGATAAAGGACAAAACCTGCGCGCGAATTTATTACGCGCTGGTAGAAGGCGTCGTGAAAAACGACCGCGGAGAGATAGAGACGTATATCGCGCGGAGCGAAAAAAACCGAACGATGATGGCGGTTTCGGATTGCGGCAGGCTTGCCGTCACCGATTACGAAGTAGTAAAAAGGTACAGGCATTATACGCTTATGCGGTTCAGCCTTAAAACGGGCAGAACGCACCAGATACGCGTGCATTGCAAGTATATAGGTCACCCGATAGTCGGCGACCCCGTATACGGATACAAAAACTGCAAATTCAAATTAAACGGTCAACTTCTGCACGCGGCGGAATTATCGTTCAACCACCCGAGAACGGGCGAAAGAGTTACCTTTAACGCGCCCCTGCCCGATTATTTCGGCGCGGTTCTCGAAAAACTCGACAAGACTGATTTATAAATCTTAAAAAAGCGGCTTTCTCGCAGGGCGAGAAAGCCGCTTTTTTATTTTGCACGCCGCGAACGATTACGCGTATAAATTCGCGGCTAAATATCTTCGGGATAAGTCATTTCGTCGTCGTAAACCGCAAGCGGCAGCCCGACTACGGTAAATGGCGGAATAACCGAACCCGAAAGCCCTTCTAATATTCCGCCGTTAGCGGCGAAAAATCTGTAATACAGCGTGGTGTTTCTTCCGTCCGCCGTATACGGAACGTTACTCGTCGAGCCGCCCGCCGTATCGCGCCTGAACGCGACGGTGGCGTTTGCAACGGGCAAAGAGAGTTTCGCGCCTACGTCGGCGTACTTGGGATAGTACCGCGAACCGCCGTTTGACGGTACTTTTATTATTTTATCCGTCGCGTCGTACACGGCGCGGTCGACGAAATCCACAGTCCGCATCATATACGGCGTGGTCTGCGTGGACGAGTTGCCGCTCGCGCCTATATCGAGATAGTTTATGTACGCGGATAGTTCTACGCTCGACTGCAAGTCCTTTGAAATAGCGTAATCCCCCGCTTCTACGGGAATTTCGATATAGTACGCAGAACTCTGTTTGAGTTTATCGAACCACGATCTGTCGTACGCCTTTTTATAAGACGCGTTGGCGGAAAAATCGTCGTTTTCGTTAGCAAACACCGTGAAATATTTCTCTTTACCGTTTTCCACGCGCGAATAGACGCGCTCTACCTGTTGTATCGATTCGATTTTGCCCGTAGCGGCGTTTTTACCGACCTTATAAAGCCCGAACGCCGTCTGATCAACACCCTGATAAGGATGCGAATACGCGCCCAACACGGCGGTCACTACGCCCGATTCTTTTACGTTGAACGAAATTGTGTTTTTAAGGAACTGCTCTTCTTTGCCGTCCGCATTCGTTATGGACCTGCAATCCGGCGGCGTGTTGTCAGGCTTGAATACTAAATACGGCGAGTACGCTTCTTTGACGCCTTCGAATCTCATTCCGTATAAGTAGCCGTTCATACCGAGAAAGTCTTTGAATAACGGTCTCGATTTATCGTAATTCAACAGGCTTGCGGAAGTTATATAATTACCTTTCGTTACCACGTCATATACGCCGTTATAGTTATCGAGAATTTTTACGGGATCACTCTGATTATCGCTGTTTTTGGTGTATAACACGAGATTGTTATCCTGCGCGGCGTACGTTGCCTGTGTACTGCTGCCGTAGAAATTTTCGTTTGACGGATTGATGAGCGAGTTATATATTGTCGACGACGAAGAGTCTCTCGCGGGGATGGGCTGTATTCTTACGCGGGAACTTCCGCCGTTAGGCTGCGTTCCACCGCCGACGATATAACCCGTATTCGCGCTATGCACGAGTTCGGGAACAGTACTGTTTTTATACCATTCGTTGGTATGCCATTCGCGGTCTTTATCAGCCGTAAGATATACCACGGTCTCGCCGCCGTCAAGCCCCATTTCGCTTTCCCTTACGCCGAGCGGCAGATACGAGCCGTCTTTAATATCGCAATACGCGAAATTGATTGCGTATTGCGCGCTCGTACCCGTACCGACGGTTACGGGGCTCAACCCTTCCCAGTAAAATTCGCGCCCGTATCTTTCCGTCCTTGCACTACCAGAAGGTCCGCTGATCTGAACTTCAAACGTTAAATTTTTAGTAGGATTGCTGCCTTTATACACCGTAGTATTCCGATAGCCGCTTTGCGCGACTGCGGAAATCATATAATTCAATCTTTGCGTTAATTTATGGAAGTTAAGCGAGCCGTTCCAGCCCGAACCCGCGCCCGATCCGGCGGAAGGTTCTTCCGTCCAGCCGACGGACTTCGCGTCGTAATCGCCGATAAGCGCGTATTTAGACACTTCGCCGACTCCGTCTAAACCCGTAGCGGATTTTTTAAGGGTTATGTCGCCGCGATACACGCCTACGTTCTCGAAACCGCTCTTGACGTAACCCGCGGCAAGACCTATCAGCGTTTCGTCCGTCACGCTTTTAGCGCGCAGAACGTCCGCGTAAAAATTCGCCACGCGCATAGACGAAAAATACAGATCTTTTCCGCCGGGCGCGGCGGGCGTTTCAACAAGCGAAGAACTATCGTTCTCCTTTTTGTTATGTATAACTATACCGCCCGCGTTATATTGCGCGTTGTTGCCGTTCGCGATAAGATCGCCCGCGTCGCCCGTAACGCCGAACAAACCTACGGTTTTTACCTGCGCTCCGCCGCCCGCGACGTTGAGCGTTCCGTTTTCGTCGAATCTGGCGTTGAACGGATATATTTTGAAATCGGACTTCGCGTTGGACGAAGTTACGGAGTATACGGTATGATGCCCGCCGTCGAACGAGCCGATAAAGGGATACTCGCTCGTGCCTATCGGTGGAATTGCGGTACGCTTCATAGACACGTCGTTGCCGAGTCTGAAATAACTTTGCGCTCTGCCGTTGTTCATCTCGGGGTTAAGGTTGAAATAACCGAGATATTGTAGCCAGGCAAAGTTATACATATGCGCGTCCGTCGTTATGACGTAGGGGTTTTGTTTGCTGCCGTCGCCTTCGGAAAAGTACGCGGCGGAAATCGAGCCGAACGACGACGGGAAAATTATGGTGTCGGAAGCGGAAAACCAGCCGAAAGTCGCCGTTCCGCACAGCGCGATTGCAAAAGTAAGACATATCGCTACGATTTTTAACGCCTTTTTCAAGTCCCCGCACCCCCGCTTAAAGTTATTCTGAAATCGCTTCTGAAAGGAATAGCCGCGTTGCCGTCTATCGCCGCGTTACCTACGTTGACGGATAAAACCGCCGAGACGAGAGCGGAATCGTAAGTGAACATAAAAAACGCGTGATAAAAGCCGTCTTCGCCGTCGATAAGCGTTCCGTCGGCAACGCTCGCCGTAAGTTCGATATTCGCGGGTTTTACCGTGTTTACCGATTGCGATTTGTCTATGAACGTCGCCGTTCTTTCCGTCGGCGGTATTACGGGCATATTAAGCGCGGACTGTCCGGTAGAAGTGAAATCGGTCGCGCGCAAAAGCACGACGCCCGCAACGCTCGTCAACGCGTTGGTATAGTCTTTGCCCGCGTCGTCTGGAACGGGCGTTCCGTTTACAATTACGGGAGAAAGCAACGGGCGGTAAACTCCGCTTGCCGACGCGCCGAGAAAATAGTCCGTATCCGTTTCGGCGATAAATCTGACCGACGTAGATTTTTTCTTTATTCTGACGCGCAAAATCAGTTGATAAGTCGATTTAAGCACGTCGTACGCGCCCATTGAAGCCGAATCCCGATCTTCGCATTTTTCAAAAACGTAACCGCTTTCGGTAGCGGAAGTATCGGTTGCTTTATAGAATGCGTAGTCCTGCACGTCGGAGTCTTGCGCGGCGGTTATATCCATACCGTTTCCGCCGACGGTTTTATTGCTTGCAAACCACGCGAAGGTCATAAACACGCACGAAAAAAGAGACAGGCAACAACCTGCCGCGCGTAATGCGATTTTCAGTTTTCGTCTCGTGTTTACTTGCATAATTCTCCTTTGCGGTATGCCAGACAAAAATAATACGAACCTTGGCCCGGCATAGAAAAAGCGCGATTTTTCAATCGCGCTTTACGGTCACAATTATTTGTAACTTCGGCAGGTTATAATTTCTTCAGACGAACGTTTCCGCACATTACTTCAGAGTATGAAAAACTAATTTTGCCCTTAAAGTCGCCGCGCGGGCTGACTGTAAAAAGCGCGGGATATACGCTCGTAAGCGTACCGGTATAGGTTACGAATTTATTTCTGCCAAGCGCAACTTTTACGCTGAAAGTTTCTCCGCGACAATTCGCTATAGCCGCTTTTATTTTACTTATATCGCCTGCGCTCTTTATCATACGCGACGATTATCGACAGTTTTACGAAAACTTATACGTCGTCATCGTCGTCGCGTTCGTCTTCGTCTTCTTCTTCGTCTTCTTCGCTGTATTCGCCGATGTCCGTAGGATACTCGAAATCGTCATCGTCGTCGTGTACGGAATCGTCGTAATAATCGTCGTCCTGCTCTTCTTCGTCGTCGAAAAGTTCTTTCGCCTCTTCTTCTTCGAGTTGAGACAGAGAAAGCATCGCTTCTTCGTCGTCGCCCTGATTGCTTATCGCTTCCTTTTCGTCTTCGTCGAGATAGTTTCTCCACTCTTCGTCCGAATCGGGATCGACGTCTTCTTTCTCTTCTCTCGCCTTTTCGGCGCGGGCTTCTCTGCACTCTTCGCACATATCTTCGCCTTCGTCGATAAAATTACGTTTACATACGGGGCAAAGCACCTGCTCCTGCTCGTCGTCGCCGTCAAGCGCGGCGTACTTTATCTGCGGACCTATTTTGAGTTCGGCTTTACAAACGTCGCAATACGGCTCGCCTTCGAGCATATAGTTGAGATCGCATCTCGGACATTTAACGTATTTCATATAATTCTCCCTACCGTCGACGTAAACCACACGCGACTTTATATAATATATACTCGTTTACGCTTTTTATGTGACGGACGATTTTATAACGCTGTATATTATAACATATATTTGATATTTGTAAACCGATTTGACCTAATAATTAAAACTTTTCGACCTGTTTTTTCTATAATTTTACAAGCCCATCCGCCGAAAAAAACGCAAATGCGGCTAAAACGCCGATATTTACGCATATTTTCGGGCTGACGGACAAAACGAAAAACCGTCGGGCGGCATCGCCCGACGGTCGTAATTCGTTATTTAGTTGTAAAGATCTTTGAACGATCTGACTCCATTTTGCCGTTCGGCGTCGGCGCGACCTGCGCCGCTTCTATCTTACCCTGCGGATATCGTTCAAAGTTCGTTAAAAGATACTCTGTGCATCGGAGTTCTCCTTTTTTAAGTCGATTTGCGCCTTATATAACCCAAAGTGAAAAGTTTGCTCATTATGAATTTCCACCTCCTTTGAGTTTTCGGGTTTAATTGTTCATCGGCTTGTCCTCCGTCTTTTTTCATCTGTATTATAACACGGAACGCCCCGTTAGTCAATATGAAACCTAAAAATTTAGTATTGTGAAATTTTCGGATTTAGTATTGACAAAACGCAACTTTTATGATACCATAAAAGACGACGGCGCGGCGATAATTTTTATCGCCGCGCCGCTTATTTTTAGATTATTTCTTTTCGGATATGCGCTTTTTGCAAAGAGCGATAAATTCGTCGATTTTCATCTTGCCTATATCGCCTTCGGCGCGGTCGCGTACTGCCACTTCGCCAGAAACCGCTTCCTGCTCGCCTACGACGAGCATATACGGTATACGCTCTAACTGCGCGTCGCGTATCTTCTTGCCGATCTTTTCGCTTCTTGCGTCTTTTTCAGGTCTTAAACCCGCGTCGAACAGTTTTTGATACACTTCTTCGGCGTACGCTTCGCTCTTTTCGGACACGTTCATTACGCGTACCTGTACGGGCGACAGCCATAACGGGAATTTGCCTTCGTAATGCTCTATTAAAATGCCGATAAACCGCTCTATCGAGCCGAATACGACGCGGTGAATCATTATCGGTCTATGCTTTTCGCCGTCTTCGCCGACGTACTCCGCTTCGAATCTCTGCGGAAGTTGGAAGTCGAGTTGAATAGTTCCGCATTGCCACGTTCTGCCTATCGAATCGGTAAGGTGGAAGTCGATTTTAGGTCCGTAAAACGCGCCGTCGCCTTCGTTTACGACGTATTTGAGATTGAGTTCGTCAAGCGCGGCTCTCAACGCGTCGGTTGCCTGTTCCCAGTCTTCGTCGCTGCCCATACTGTTCTCGGGGCGGGTTGACAGTTCGACGTGATACTTAAACCCGAACATACTGTAAACTTCGTCGATGAGCCTTACTACGCCCTTGATTTCGGAAGTAATCTGCGACGGAGTCATAAAGATATGGGCATCGTCCTGCGTAAAGCATCTGACGCGCATAAGCCCGTGCAGTTGCCCCGATTTTTCGTGTCTGTGTACGAGACCGAGTTCGCCTATTCTTAAAGGCAAATCCTTATAACTGTGGGGTTCGAGTTTGTAAACGAGCATTCCGCCCGGACAGTTCATCGGCTTGATGGCGCAGTCTTCGCCGTCGATTTTGGTCGTGTACATATTCTCTTTATAATGATCCCAATGCCCCGAAGTTTCCCATAGACTGCGGCTTAAAATTATGGGCGTGGAGACTTCGACGTAACCTTCGCGTCTGTGGATCTGACGCCAGTAGTCGATAAGCGTGTTGCGGAGCGTCATTCCGTTGGGCAGGAAGAACGGGAAACCCCTGCCTTCGTTGAGAAGCGCGAAGAGTTTGAGTTCTTTGCCGAGTTTTGTATGGTCGCGCCTTTTGGCTTCTTCGAGCATAGTAAAATACGCGTCCATATCCGCTTTTTTGATAAACGCCGTGCCGTAAATACGGGTGAGCATTTTATTCTTTTCGTTACCGCGCCAGTACGCGCCCGCAAGCGACGTGAGTTTGAACGCTTTTATAAGCCCCGTACTCGGAAGGTGCGGACCTCTGCAAAGGTCGGTAAAATCGCCCTGCTTATAAAACGATATGACCGAGCCTTCGGGAAGGTCGTTTATAAGTTCGGCTTTATACGGCTCTTTATACTTCGCCATAAGTTTAAGGGCGTCTTCGCGCGAGAGTTCGAAACGCTCTATCGGGAAGTTGCCTTTTATTATCTTTTTCATTTCTTCTTCGACTTTAACGAGATCTTCCTGCGTGATGGGCGTTTTGAAGTCGACGTCGTAATAAAATCCGTTGTCTATGGTCGGGCCTATCGCAAGCGAACAGGTCGGATAGATATGTTTCAAAGCCTGCGCGAGTATGTGCGCGCAGGTATGACGGTAAATATCGAGACCTTCGGGGTCTTTAAGCGTGATTACGGATACTTCCGAATCTTCGCGCACGGGATGAGACAGGTCTACGAGATGCCCGTTGACCTTGCCCGCCACGGCGTTGCGTTTAAGCCCTTCGCTTATCGCGCCGGCAACGCCGGCAACCGTCGTTCCTTCGGGAAGTTGCATTACGCTTCCGTCGTTAAGTTTTACGTTCATAAAAATTCTCCTTCTTCTTCTCGTTATCGCCGTTCTTTTCGGCAGGCGGATATAAAAAACGCCCTCGCAAAAAAATTGCAAGGACGAAATGATTATTCCGCGGTTCCACCTTAATTGTCGCTTACGCGACCGCTTTACGGTCTTTTCAAGCAAGACCACGCTTTGCGTAACGCCCGTAAGCGGTTTCGCCGCGCGCCCGTAACCCCAGTATCTTCCAGCCAAAGGATACTCTCTCTCGTGGCACTGAACGCACGCTACTTGTCTTCCGGTCGCCGAGTTTACGGCTACGCGTAAATTGTACATCTATTATACCGCGTATTCGGGATTTGTCAACCGTTTTAGTAAACTTTTTAAGTTTTATCGGCATTAAATTTTTCGCCGCGATTATAAAGTTCCGCCCGCCCTTGCCGCTTGCAAGGGCGGGCGGAACGCTTTGCCGATTATTTTATCGAGCCGAGTCTGCGAAGGTACATTCTTTCCTTAAAGGAAATCTTGCCGTCGATGGCTACCGCGCAAAGGCACAGCGCGAACACGTCGCGACGCATATCTTCGTCGAGCGCGGCGAAAATATCTTCCATACGTTTTACGCATTCTTTAACGAGTTTCTTGCCTTCCGCGCCCTTGAACGCCGACTTGATGGACGAATAATCGAAATCTTCGCCGAAAATTCTGACGAGAGACGGATATATGAGCAGATATTCCACTTCGTTCAGATTGCCGTCGCACACCACCGAGCCGATCAGGAACGACGCGAACGCGTTGACGGCGTCCGTACCGTCCGCGCCCATACCCCTTAAACCGGCGATTACCTTAACGGACTTCTCGCCGAGCAACGCCGCGCGTTCGAGCGCGGACAGTTTCTCGAATTTGTTACACAGTTTCAAAAAATCAAACATTATTTATAATTCCCTCCTTAGGAACGTTCAGCCGATATTACAACGGCAAATCTTTTCTTACGAATTTTCTCGCGCCGACTACGTACCCGACGATACCCGCTACGAGCAGTATCGCGAATTTCCAAAGGAAAGCAGTCGTTCCGTCGATTATAGACACGGCGTCGAACAACGTGATGACCGTGGTGTAGTTAAAATAATTCAACGCGTCGAGTCTTACTACCTTGGGTATGGTCTGCGTTCCGAACAAACCGAGCATCGCGCCGACGAGCGAGTAGATGCTCAATCCGCCGCCGATAGCCATAGAACGCTTGCTTCTGTCAAACCAGCACGAAGTAAGGAAGCACAGCCCCGAAAGAGCGAACAGTACGAGAAACGCGCCGAGATTCAGAAGTACGAGTTCTCCGTAAGTCATTATTATCGACGACGAGTCGGCTTTGACTATCGCCAGACACACGAAGCCCGTGAGCGTGGTAAGCGTGAACATCGCGAAAAGCGAGCCTACGAGATATAACGCCTGCGTGAACACGACGGTTTCTCTCTTGGTGGAAGTCGAGAGAACGTACGCCATAGATCCGCTGTCCACCTGCCCCGCGATCAGGTTGTTGGAAGCCATTATCATATAGATTATCGGCAACAAGAGACCTGCGAGTTTGTAGAAGATCGAGCCGACTATAAGGCTGTATAAATCGAGTTCGCCAAGTTCCTTAATCGAAGACGACACTTCTTCGGGCAGAGCCGTGAGCAGACTGCCGGCGATGTCTCCGTGAAGTTCGGCGACTATCGCTTCCACGCCTGCGACGTATTCCTTTTCATAGTCTTCCGCCGCGAGCGTTCCGTCGCTTACGCGCTTGTCGAGATTTGCTTTAAGTTCTTCGTTTTCGTAATCGAATCTGCCGCGATAGGTTATGGTCGCGGTACGCGCAAAGTCGTCGATTCTCTTATAGGTATAACCGAAATCTTCGTACTTTTCGGGCGTTACGCCGTAATCCGCCAACGCGTCCAACAGTTCGGTTTTCGCCTTATTAGTGGACATATTCGCCGCAAGGAACATAGACGAATATATTTCGGCTCTGTCGCCTATCACGGTATAGCGACCGACGAGATGTTCTTCGGTTTTGCCCGACTTGACGGCTGTAAGCATAGCCGTGACGTAATCGCCGTCGACGTACGCGCCGAGTTCGGCTTTATCGTCGTCGGGTATCTGAGCGACTATATCTTTCAGGTCTTCGTTCGACGGATCTATCGCAAAAGCCACGACGCCGACCGCTTCGGGAATTTTGACTTCGCTAAGACTCTTCTTTTCGGATTCGGTAAGTTCGCCAACGTCGGTTTTGCCGAGCGATTTAAGGTAAGACGCGGTTACGTCGGCTATTATTTCGCTCTGCGTTGCGGCAAACGCGCTTTCGCCGATCTGTTTCGCCGCCGTCGCGCTCGCTATCGCTTTCGCTTCTTCCATACCCTTGCCTTCGCCGAGCGCGGCGGTAAACGCCTGAGTGTATATCGATTCAAAGGACGACATACCCGCCGCGAAATGCTTATCGTATGACTTTAAGTATTTGTCTTCCGTCGCGTAGTAATTAACGCCGCGGTTCTTGAACGACGATTCGACTTCCTGTTGAATAATGGTGTCCTGAATGGCGTTCTTGGTTTTGCCGATGTTGCCGCTTCCGCTTATCAGCATTACGCAGCAAAGCATAAAGCATACGGCAAAGGTTATAATGCCCCACATCGCGCCGTTCGCCTTGCAAGACTGTTTGAACAACGCTTTACTGAAAATTTTATTGTTTTGCGTTTCAGCGTTCATTTTTTTCGTTCTCCTTTTTTTCGATTAAAATATTTTTGAAATGTCTTTCGAGAGTATAAGGTATTTCGGATATAAACTTAACGTCGTAATTTTTAAGTTCGCCGAGAAGTTTGCCCGTGTCTTCGCTCTTTATTCTTATCGTCGCCTGATTGTACTGTTCCTGCAAACGGGTTATCTCGTGCCCCGCCCCGACGAATTTTTCGTAGTCTGCGGGGTTGGTAAACTCTATCTTCATATCCTTGACGGGGCGGTTGCGGATTTCGTTCATATCCGCCACGTCCACTATGCGTCCGTCGTTTATGAGCGCGACTCTGTCGCACGTCGTTTCGAGTTCTTCAAACAGGTGACTACTCATAAAAATCGTCTTGCCCTTTTCGTGTTCTTTCGTGATTATATCGAGAAAGGTTACGCGCATCAAAGGATCGAGACCGGTAGTAGGCTCGTCGAGAATGATGATCGGCGAATCGTTCATAAGCGCGGCGACGAGCGCGGTTTTCTGCTTCATACCCTTACTCATACGCTTTAAGTTGGCGCGGGGATCGAGTTGCAGCCTTTCGATGAGTTCGTTCGCGTAACTCATATCCTTAAGCCCGTAAAATTCCGCCTGACATTTAAGAAAGTCTATGCCCGTGGCAAGGTCGGGAAAAGCGATTTCGCCCGGAACGTAACCTACCTGCCCCGCAATCTCGCTCGAATGTTCCCACGAAGTGAGACCGTTGACCTTCACGCACCCCTCCGTAGGTCTGATAAACCCTAAAATATTACGGATCGTGGTGGTTTTGCCGCTTCCGTTAGTGCCTACGAATCCGACCATTTCGCCTTTTTTAATGGTAAGGTTTTCGTTGAAAACCCCTCTGCCGTTGCCGTAGTCCTTGGTTAAGTTTTCTATTTCGATAACGTTTTCGTTCATTTAAGCGCGCCTCCGAAATCTTTGTCTTCTTTATAGAACTTCATAAAATAGTCTTCGAGAGTTTCGCGACGGTTGGAAAATTCCTTCGCGTTACAGTCGGACAGCAGCGCGATGAACGCGTTTAGATCTTTGTCTTCGAGCGACATTTTCAATTCTCCGTCACGCTTCTCGCTTACGGTAAGCGACGGGAGTTTTTTGCTTTCGCGCTCGAATTTACGCTCGTCTTCTTCGCTTCCGAATCTGACCGTGTAATATTTAAGCGACGCGTGCCGCAAATCGTCCGCCACGAATTCGGAAACTATCCGCCCGTCCTTGATGATCGCGATGCGGTCGCAGGTCGAGTCGATTTCCGTGAATATGTGGCTCGACAACAGAATCGTCTTACCGCGCGCTTTCTCTTCGTGTATAAGTTTGACGAAAACTTCCTGCATCACGGGGTCGAGACCGCTCGTGGGTTCGTCGAGAATAAGCACTTCCGGATCGCTCATAAACGCCGCGACTATCGCGAGTTTCCGCTTTACGCCGAGACTCATTCGCTTCGTTTCGCCCTTTAACGCGATATCGTCGAGTTCAAAGGTTTTAAGCATTCTTTCGAGCATTTCTTCGTTCTTTACGCCTTGCAGATTCTGCATCATACGGATAAATTCCCAACCCGTAATGCCTTGCGGTAACGCGATCTCGCCCGGAATGTACCCTACCTTCGACAGTATTTCGTAATACTTGTCGAACGTCGGCTTTCCGAATATATAAGTCATACCCTTATCGGGTTTGGAAAACCCCATCAGGTGTCTTATAGTGGTGGACTTGCCCGCTCCGTTAGGACCTAAAAAGCCGAATACTTCGCCCTTTTTCACCGACAGATTAACGTCGAACACGCCTCTGCCCGAACCGTAATCCTTAGTAAGATTTTTAACTTCTATTACGTCCATAATCTCCTGCCTTTTTGTCAATCGACACAGTTGACATTTTTACACCGTTGATATATAATGAGCGCAAATCGGACGGTCGTCCGTTACGCTATGCCAGACAAGGCGCGTGAGCGCGTTAATACTGCCCGTATAACACGCGAACGCAACGCAGTATTAGCCAAAAACACACCGTCAGACCACGGTTCATATTGTTCTTGTCTGGCATGACACCATTTTATGCCGTCGGCGCGCGAATGTTAAACACAAATATGACGGCATTGTCGAAATATCAACACCGTCGTTATATCTGTTAAAATATCGGGGCTTTTTAGCGGGTTTTAACGCAACTAACGGCAAAATTAAAAAACGAGCGATTAAGGAGAACGAATGAAAGCGCAAAATATGAACAGGTCTTCAATCAAGACGAGAAACCTGATACGGAAAACGTTTGCGGAAATGCTCTCTGAAAAAAAGGAGATAAGCAAAATTTCGGTAAGCGAACTCGCCGAACGCGCGGATATTAACCGCGGAACGTTCTATTCGCATTACGACGATATTTACGCCGTGGCGGAAGATTACGAAAACGATCTTATCGAACGCTTTTTCGATAACAAAACGCTCGTATCCGCAAACGATCTGCCCAAGTTTTTAGAGTCGTTCTTCGAGTATATCAAGGCGAACGAGCGCGAGTATATGCTGTTATGCCGCTCGGACGATATTTTGTTCGTCGCAAAACGGTTGCTGATGCTGGCGACGAGCAAGTGTCTGGAACTTTGCCTTAACGACAAAAGGCTTATCGACAAAAAGCACCTTTCTACCGAAATTAACGTGTTCGTGTCGGGGCTTACCGCGGAGTGGATAAAGTATTGCCGCGGGCAGTCTTCCGTCTCTGCGGAAGAATTGCACGACTACGCCGTGGAATGGTCGAAATTGTTTATAGCCAGAAGATTTTCTTCGTACTGAACGTGTGTACGATAAAAGACGGGCGGCGACTGCAAAATGCAGTCGCCGCCCGTCTTTCGGTATTTTAATCGGAAACCGACGCGAAACTATGTAACGAGACGGGTTGTAAGCCGCGTTCTGTCATTTAATACGGTTATCTATCTAGGTCCGTCGTTGCCGACGGACTCGAGCGACGTTTTGCGGACGACCTGCGCACGGCGCGTTGGTTCAGGTCGCCCCTATCTTGCTCCGGATGGGGTTTACACGGCGCGACTCGTCTCCGAATCGCCGGTGAGCTCTTACCTCGCCTTTTCATCCTTACCGACCGTAAACGATCGGCGGTGATTTTCTGTTGCACTTTCCTTGAAGTCGCCTTCACCGTCCGTTAGGCGGCATCCTTGCCGTGAGGAGCGCGGACTTTCCTCGTGAGATTTCTCCCCCGCAACCGTACGCCCGTCTCGTCCGTTAAAGTTTATACTTTTTCGGCGCGCAAGTCAAGGGTTTTGGCACGCCTGTATTAAACGGACGGCGTAAATTAACGCGAATATTTTTAACGTTCGCTTGATTTTGTAAAATCGGCGGGATATAATAAAGGCGAAGACGCGGCGAAAATTGCGTTCGGTAAGGTCTGAAATCCCGAAAAACGGCAATAATTCTAACGCGAAATAAAAAATTAACAAAAGGAGTAAAATTATGGCAAACAGATTCGTACTTAACGAAACGAGTTATCACGGCAAAGGCGCGATTGAAGAAATAGCGAACGAGATCGTCGCGCGCGGGTTCAGGAAAACGTTCGTCTGCTCCGATCCCGATCTTATCAAATTCAACGTTACGGGCAAAGTTTTAAGCGTTCTCGACAAGGCGAAAATACCTTACGAAGTATATTCCGACATTAAACCCAACCCGACGATCGAAAACGTCAAAAACGGCGTTGAAGCGTTCAAAAACAGCAAGGCGGACTGCATAGTCGCCGTCGGCGGCGGCTCGTCGATAGACACGGCGAAAGCAATCGCCGTTATCGCCAACAACCCCGAATTCGCAGACGTACGCTCGCTCGAAGGCGTCGCTCCGACGAAAAATAAATGCGTGCCTATAATAGCCGTTCCGACGACTGCGGGCACGGCGGCGGAAGTTACCATCAACTACGTCATTACCGACGCGGAAAAAGACAGAAAAATGGTCTGCGTAGACGTTCACGACATACCCGTCGTGGCGGTGGTAGACCCCGATATGATGAGTTCGATGCCGAAAGGTCTTACCGCGGCGACCGGTATGGACGCGCTTACGCACGCGATAGAAGGATATATCACGCGCGGCGCGTGGGCTCTTTCCGATATGTTCCACATTACCGCTATAAAGATGATTTCCGAAAACCTGCGCGCGGCGGTACGCAACGAAGATTCCGGCAGAGAAGGAATGGCTCTCGGACAATACGTCGCGGGTATGGGGTTCTCTAACGTAGGGTTAGGTCTGGTACACTCTATGGCGCACCCGTTAGGCGCGCTGTACGATACTCCGCACGGCGTGGCGAACGCCATTATTCTTCCCGTGGTTATGGAATACAACGCTTCCGCAAGCGGCGAAAAGTACAGAGACATAGCGGTGGCGATGGGCGTTGAAGAAGCGAAAACGATGTCTTTGCCCGACGCGAGAAAAGCCGCCGTAGACGCCGTTAAAAAACTCGCGCGCGACGTAGGCATACCCGCCGACCTTAAAGACATCGTCAAAAAAGAAGACGTGGAATTTTTGGCAAAATCCGCTTACGCCGACGCTTGCAGACCGGGCAATCCGAGAGAGACTTCTGTAGAAGAGATAATCAAATTATACGAAAGTATGCTTTAACGCGATATAAAGGCTTGCCCTTTAAGCCGACGTAAAAACGTTACCGTTTAACGCAATTAAAGGTCATTATAACCAGGCGGGGCTGCCGCAAGTTTTAACTTGCGGCAGCCCCGTCTCCGTTTCGTCCGTTTTTATTTTTATTTATTCGTTAGGGATTCCATTTGTCATCACTAACTATTTTTGCGGTGATAAACCGATTTATGCGGCGTTAAACGCCGCTCGTAGTACGGCAAGTACGACTTCGGGCGTTTGCCTTGATTTTCCTAAATTTATCGCCGTTGAAATGCGTAGCACCTTAAAGCCGTATTTTTTAGCAGATCGTTGTAAAGGCGAACGAAGGTGTATATCAATACATCAAGCGAGAATTTGCAAAAAAGCGCGTAAATAGCGGCGTTTATGCAAGCAAGGTTCGTATTATTCTTGTCCGGCATAATACTTCAACAAATTCTTTAATATGCGAATTTGCTTGTCCATAGTCTTTCCGTCGTCGGTCTCCTTGACGAGTATGCGCTTGTCGTACTTTTTCAGCAGCCTGTTGGAACTTTTAAGGTCGGAATTGCCGTTAAACACGCCTTCGACCGAAAAACCCTGTTCGTGACTTACGAGATACAACCCTTCGGAATTGCTTATGAGCGTATATCCGCCTATGCCCGTTTTCAGACTGTAAGCCTTTGAAAGTCCGCCGTCAATCGTGACGTGCCGACAGTTCCCGCTTTCGGGCTTTTCTCCGTCCTTTACCCGTACGGGCTTATGCCCGTTTACTATTACGGCGTACTTTCCGTTCGCGCCGAATTCGCGCAGAACTTTAAGGCAGTATTCTTCCGATTTGACGTATTTATAATACGGATCTTCTTTTTCAAGCAGCGGACCGCCGAAATATTTTTCGTAGGTACGCATTTTGTCGCGCCCGAATAACGGAGACTTCTTTCCGCACCACAGATACCAGACGTAATCGACGGAATACGCGTCGCCGCGCGCGGCTTGTTTTATAAGCAGGTTCAGTCTGTCGTACAATCTTTTGCCCGAGAATCGCTCGTCGCCTACCGTTACCGACGAAAATTCGCCGTCGTCGTCGGTCGGCACGCAACCGTGCATTATAAGATTGCCGTTGAAAACTTTATACATACTGCCTTTCTTCAAAAGAAAGCGCATATGTTCAGATAACCTTTTGTTCGACGAAAACTCGGCTATAAGGTAATTAACGAGTTCTTTCTCTTTATCGGTCAACGCGTCGTCACGGAGCAGAATTCTGTCTTCCATACCGAATTCGGGGTGGTTTCTTATCAGTTCGTTTTCGAGTTTCAACTGCAAAACCGTCACGGCTTTGGTCATCTTTCTTAAAACCGCGTTGCGTTCGAGTTCGCTTTCTATTCCGTACAAGTCGGAAATCTCAAAATTTTCGCACTCGTCGTCGGCGTATTCTTCTATGGCGAAACTCATCAGCGGGCGCAGGTTTATTCCGTAATTTTCGATGACTTGCAAGTTACGGTACAGGCAGTTTATCCTAAGCAGATTGCATATCAGCGCGGCGTTGCCGAAAAACGCGCCCAGCCACAACACGTCGTGATTGCCCCACTCTATGTCCAGAGAATGATACTCGGCGAGCCTGTCGATTATCTTCGGCGCGCCGTTGCCGCGATCGTAAATATCCCCCACGACGTGCAGTCGGTCTATCGCCATTCGCTGAATAAGGTAACTCATACGAATTATAAAATTCTCGGCGTTGCCGAGTTCGATTATCTCGCTGATAATTCCGTTATAATACCGCTCTTTGGATATGCTGTGATACGGCATATTTATAAGTTCGTCTATTATGTAGCGGTACTCCGCGGGGATCGCTTTACGCACCTTGGAACGCGTGTATTTGGCGGTGGTAAGTTTGATTACTTCTATCAGCCGCCTTAAAACTTCGGAATAAAACGCCTTGCTCTTTTCGTTTTGCGGCATACGCGCAAGGTATTCTTCGGGATAATAAATCAGCGCGGCGAGTTTGTTTTTTTCGGTTTCGGACACGCTTTCGCCGAGCGCAAGGTCTATTTTGGTACGAATAACGCCCGACGCGTTCCTTAAAATATGCAAAAAAATCTCCGACTCGCCGTGCAGATCGCTTAAAAAGTGTTCCGTGCCTTTCGGCAAGCCCTGTATCGCTTTAAGATTGATTATTTCCGTCATCACGGCTTGCGGTGTAGCGAATTGTTTCGATAAAAGTTCAAACTCACCCTGTTTCATATAAACCACCCTTTCAGCCACGAATAATTGCGTGTAGAAGTGCATTTATTCGTGGCTGACTGTACGGTTATTATATCTTAAAGCGTCGGTTATGTCAACGTAAATTGCAATAATTTATAATATTTTTGAAAGATATTGCAATATATTTGCCCGCTTTTGAATACGTTTACCGTTTATAGCGTCACGCTTATAGCGTACAACTATATCGGCGGCAGAATTTACAAAATGCAAAATAAACGGCGTAAAACGAAAAATTCAAAATATATTTTTTCGCTGAGAAAAAATCCGAAGTCTAATTTTTTACTTTCTCCACCTTATTCCTTTATATTCTTTTTGGTATTTTGAGCCGAGTTCGCTTATCAACTCAATGGCTTCATTCGCACTTTCGAATGAATACACCTTATCGTCCCTTGAATCGCCATAACGTTGTCTTTCATCGACTTTTTTATTTGCCAATTTTGCCGACCAACCTTTCATATTCCAAGCAATAATGAGTTTATACATAGACCAAGCGGTTGCGATTTCAGCCAGCGTTCCAGCGCCGCCGCCGATTGCAATAACCGCATATGCGTCCACGACTTGTTTTGCTCTCATACTATCTAAAATATATCGTAATAAAAGTCAATAAATTACGCAATAAAAACCACAAAAGCAGATTAGTAATAAACGTTGGCAAGGCGTAAAAAAAGGCAGGTCGTAAAACCTGCCTTTTTTGGTGCCGCTGGCCGGATTTGAACCGGCACGGTTGTTACACCGAGGGATTTTAAGTCCCTTGCGTCTGCCTGTTTCGCCACAGCGGCATTTAATCATATATCGACGCGGATTATTTTAATCGCCCCGACGGCATAAACCGTCGGGGCGAATTTCTGGAGGCGCCACCCGGATTTGAACCGGGGCATAAGGGTTTTGCAGACCCTTGCCTTACCACTTGGCTATAGCGCCACGCCTCGTCGATGCCGTTACATATTATCATAATTCGCTCGGCTTGTCAAACGTTTAATCGCTCCTTTTTTCATTATATTCCAACTTTATTTAATTTTATAATCGTTTTACCGAATTTCCCTTTTCAAGGCAACGGTCAGCCGCGTTTACGCGCGGCTGACCGTTGCCGAACGCTTGAATTTTGCTCGAAAACGGCATAATTCTACCGTGGGTAGAGTTTTTGCGTTTTTCTACTTTGAGTTATTTAAGAGTATAATCGAAAATATCGGTAAACGTTTGAAAAAATATCACACGGTAAGTATAATATTAGCAAGACGCGCCGTAAGGCGCGCCATAATCTACAAACGTTAAGGAGATTCAGAAATGAAAATTGCGATATCGCTTGACAGCGCGTGCGACGTAAGCGAAGAAGTAAAAAATAAATACGACTTCCATATCGTTCCGTTCGGAGTAACGATGGGCGACAGATTTTTCTTCGACGGAGAAGTCGACGCTCTCGAAATATTTGAATATGCGGACAACAGCAAAGTTCTGCCCAAGACCAACGCGGTAAACGAAGAACAGTTCAACGAACATTTTACGAAACTGCTTAAAGACTACGACGCGGTAATTCACTTTGATATATCGTCGGAAATGTCCAGCGCGTACAACAACGCGGTAAACTCCGCAAAGAATTTTAAGAACGTATACGTCATCGATAGCCGCACTCTGTCTACGGGTATCGCGCTTGAAGCGATTTACGCTAAAAAACTCGCAGACAAAGGCGTTGCGCCCGAAGAGATAGTGGAAAAGGTACAGAAACGCATACCTTTCGTTCAGGCAAGTTTCGTTATCGAACGGCTTGATTATCTTTACAAGGGCGGCAGATGTTCGAGCCTTGCCCTGCTCGGCGCAAACCTTTTGAAAATTCGCCCCGAAATAGAAGTTAAAGACGGGGTTATGGGCAACACCGAAAAGTTCAGGGGCAAGATGGGCGACGTGGTCAGAAAGTACTGCAAGAGCGTACTCGACCGCTACGACAACCCCGACAAATCGGTCATATTCATTACCCACTCCCACGCCACCGAAGAAATGGTTGACGCCGCGAAAGACGTGCTTAAAGACTACGGTTTTGAAAACGTATACGAAACGTACGCGGGCTGCACCGTTTCAAGCCATTGCGGAAAGAACACGCTCGGCATACTGTATATAAACGACGGGCTTAGCGAATAACGAATTTTAACCGCGGCGGGTTTCCTTTCAAAAAGGAAACCCGCCGCTTTTTCGTATTATTCTTGTCTTGCGTGCCAGACAAGAATAATAGAATAGAAAAGTGGCAAAGTTGCCAGAAATCTATTTTAGAAAAGGGTTAGACAAGCAGTTTCGGCAGAAATTAACCGAACGCCTTTATTTTTAGACTGTAATTTACAGTTGACGTTTTTCACTACATATGATATTATATTTAAGCCATCAGCCCCTGTTAGGGGAAGCAACGGGATTTCCGCATTGACAGAGAAGAACATCTGGCTTTTAATGTAGACTTCTCACTTAACCGTCCGAAATTTTTTTGGGCGGTTATTTTAATAGGTTTCGGTAAAACTTTTCCCGGACGGATATTTATAAACGGTTTTGTTTACGCATCTCTCAATCTTGGTATGCCATAAATTCTTATATCCGAAAATATTATATTGTGAAATTTTATATCCCACAGCCTAACATTTGACATTAAGCCAAAGTATTATACTTTCTTACTTTGAAAAACTGAAAGAGATTATACGTTTTACAAGATGATTTCGTCCACAAATCGTTACACAAGTTTTTCGCAAAATATAAAAAATCGCCGTTTTTCGCGACGTTACACAGAAAATTACAACGACAAAACACAAAAAAATAAGGATAATTCTTTGTGAATTAGCCTTATTTTGGTGGAGATGGCGGGAGTTGTAAGGAGCGAAAGCGATGGGGAATAGCGAGCTGAGAATAATAAACAAAATCCTTAGTGCAAAGTCGTGCGAGCGTCACAGAAGCGTTTATCCGAAGACAATTTGGAATGGATAATATAATAGTCACAAGCATTATTATTAAAGTTTTTGTTTTTGTCATTACACATTTTTTTACCTTATTTATAGAGCAGTGCCATAAAAACTATGCATATGATAATTGTTAACACAAGAATTAGCATTAGTAAAATTGCAACCTACCAATACAATTGTAAGTGTTAGTGCAATAACAGCAGTTAAAAAAAAGTAAAATTTCTTTTTAGTAAAAATATACATAAAATCTCCCCACTATTATCTTTTGTTTAATTATAAAACAAATTATTTTATTTATCAAGTATAATATATTAAATGGTAATTATATTAAAAAATTGCGTTATGTACCAATTTTAATTGTGTCAAGTTTACATTGAAAAACTTTAAATTGCATTACGTTAATTATTTCCGAAACTCGATTATATTGATTCTGTATACCAATTCGAAATTAAATTATGTTTTTGATATTAAATTGTCGTTATTTTTGCCTATAAAAATGTGTTTTCTCCAGTTCAACTCCCCCTAGAAGCAAAAAACAGGCAAAATGCAGCTGTTAAATTCAAAGATTTCGTCCAACAGCAAAAACACAATATATAGACAACAAAAAAAACACAAGACTACTATATCTTGTGCTTTTTCGTGTTTGTAGCTTTTTCGTACTACAAAGATGGTGGACAGGGGTGGATTCGAACCACCGAAGTCGGTGACGACAGATTTACAGCGACCAAAAATAAAAACTTATAAAAATATCACAACCAAAAAACAAAGAAAAAAGCCGCATTTTGAGAAATTCAAGAAAATTATATTACAGAATTTATCCATAAATTATAATAAAATTTATAAAAAAAGTTACTGCAATTAGACGTACATTTATTTAGACGAGGGGTGCGGCGCGCTACGCGCGCCGCACCCGATAAATGTACGCCCGTCTATAAAAGCAAAAGCGGGAAGCGGCAAGCCGCTAACCCGCTCTTTTGCCTTTCTTCGGACACCGCTTTTTATCGCTTTTATATACGACTAAAACCCGTAGCGTTTCTACGGGTACTATATTATATATTATTGTCGCGCGACCTTGTCGGTCGCCGTTTAATTATCTAACTTGCCGTTAAAAAGAAATACGCAAACTCGTTACTTCTTCCCGCTATCTTTTTACAGCGGGGCTTCTCCGCTTTGCGGAGCCTCTGGCACCCTACACGCCGTAAAAAGATTTTAATTGCTTTCTTCGTTTAACACGAAAACCTAACTCTCAGCCAAACGCTTGCGCGCATCTAAAAAAGTTCCCTGCAATATATCGTCGAAGATTACGAATTTATCCGCATATTTCTTTTTTACGCCGTAAATTATATCTTCAGAAGTTAATTCAACAACAATCTTATCGCTTATTCCGCGACTATATACAACCTTATTTTCACTCTTACGAACGTATTTAAGTATATAAGATGAGACCGCGCTTACGCCCGTATCTTTACTTATTCGCTCAAAATCACAACGACCGAATCGTATTGCGAAAAAGGAATTGATAACGCTCTTCTTCATACGGTGTTCGTACGGGCTAAAATATTTACTCGGCTTCATATAACCTTTCATTGCTCCGTCAGGGATATAAAACACGCCGTGAAAATGTAACCTACCCGTCAACTTCCCGCGCTCGAATACGCCCATATACCGCCAACCGAAATCGGTAGACAAATGACTTAAACAAGTCAGATACGCTTTCTTAAAATCGTCTTCCGTAGCATATTTCGCGCTATCATAGGTTTGCGTAACGAAATAATTCCAAATATGCAAGTTCGCTTTTTCGTAAAAACGTTTAACGCGCATATGGCGAGCAGTCTTTTTTGCTTTTATCTTATCAACGATATAATCGGTAAAATCATAATTATCTTCAATCAAACCAAACAGGTCTTTGCAATGACTAAATTTATACCCGCTTACCATTTCGTCGTTGATATACTCAACTTGCGTATTGCCCGTCAATTTCAAACTTTCGCTTTTTTCAAAAGCAGCGTTAAACAGGTCTCGTAATTCGTCTTTAATTTTAACACCGGCAATCTTTTTTTGTCTAGCAAGCCGATTGCTTAAATACCCTGCAAGCGTACCACGAGTATACTTCACGTTATACGTTGCGCAAGGCGGAATATATACGTTGAAATCGTATTCTAAAGTTTCTATCATAAAATTTCTCCTTTTAATTTTAATCTTAATCGTCAATAGGCAAGCCGCCGTAAGTTTTTACTTCGTTTTGGAAATAACTGTTCTGTTTATCGAGTTCTTCGGGTGTTGCCATTGAGCCGCTATAAGTCGGCAAATCGTCGATTCCGACGTGATTATATTTACCGAAACGCTCGTAAATACCGCTTTGACAATCGGTACAGAATCGATCCGAATAGATTTTTTTGCTTTGCAGATAATAATAAGCCGTCTTACCGTCTATATCCAACGTCGTTTTGCTTGAACCGAACGTATTCATCTTCCGTTCGTATCTACGCCGCATACTCGAAATCAGCCAACGTATAAATCTGTCCGATAATCGGTTGTTTCCGCGAGAAAATCTTGCGTTCAGAAAACGCGGCTCATACCACGCCCACAATGCGGAATATACGCACTCGTAAAGATAAAACGGCGAAAAAAACGGCAACGTAGGACGCATAGGCTCACGTTCCGTCACGTTTATCAGTTCGCCGAGTTCGGTTAAGTCGCTACCCAAACTCCCGGAACGCTGCAAGTCTCCGAAAAATAAAACAAAGTTTTCGTTTTCGACCGTACATACGTGGCGGCTCATTTTTACGTTGTTATTAAAATAGTCGTTCTTCTGATTAGTTTCCCCCGCGTCGGCTTTTACGCCTTTTAATTCAAGCGTATTCTTCCGCTCTTTATCAATTTCGGATATAACGTAAACACCGTAACCGAAAGCGTACGCGTTGGGATTGTTTTCTTGCAATTTTCGCCCAAGTCGCAACATATCGTAATCGAGTACGTGCGAACGCCGGGATATTTCGTCTATCTCGTAAGTCTTACGATTAAAAAAATCCGTATCGTATAAAGGAAAGTTCCCTATGTCTTCTTTTATATCGTCAACGCGGCAACTATAATTGCTTACTATATACGCCGAACCGCGCGTGTATATCAAATAACACACGGCGTACGACTTAATACTCGACCAAATATCTTTTATAGTTAAACCGTCGTCGTAAATCAACGGCTCACGCTCTATATCGTACCCGAATAACTTCTCTTTACTCGGCTTATTGCAAAACCGAGCCTTTTTCTTTTCCACCCATTTTTCACAGGAGTATTTATCCCATATTTTACGTTTCTTAAAAGCAATTTTCAATTCGTCTTCAAGAACTATCCACGGAAACGACGGATAACGAAAATAACTTTTGGTAAGAATATCCAACGCCCTTTCGCGAAGTTCGACCTGAGCGGACAACGCAAGGTCGGTCATCAACGTAGTTTTGCCCTTGCCCATTTTACCGGTAAAGACCGTGGACACGCCGCGTTCATTCAGAAAGCCCCTGTTTTTGCGCTCTCTATGCCTTAATTCGTTATAACCGATATCGTCCGCCCATTTACTTAACCCGTATATAATAAGCAAAAGAAAGACCGGCAACGGCACGAAATTAAACATTACCGATAAATCTATCGCAAGTTTATATACCTGCCGACACAAAGCCTTGAATGAAAACGAAGCGACAAAATAAAAATAGAACGCAAAGAATTCGACAACTATCGTTATTAAATTAAAATATAACGCCCAAGCAATCGCCCAGACAACGACAATCTTGTTGTATCTGCGCAAAAACGATATATAACCTTTTACGACGTCCGCGAGCGGCTCTATTACTTTTACCTTAATACGCTTATAAATCTTTAACGGCTTAGTATCAACGTTATGCTCCGTGTTAGATTTATCTGCAGCGCGGGAAATAAGTATATACGCCGTAACGCACAGCGGAAGCAATAAAATTATAATCTTGAAACCGTTTAACGAAACCGTAAAAGCCAAATCATTATACGCCTTGAATACGTCGACGTTAAAAAACGATTGCCAAAACAGATTAAAACTTTTCTTAAACCCGTCAAAGTCAAACGGTAAATTCGTACTTCCTAATCCGACAGAAGAAAAATGCCAAGACGGCAGGCTCATTACCGTCGGAGCAACCCTACATTTTAAGTCGAATATAAAACAAAAGTAAATTATAATGCTCGAATGTAAATCTCTGAAACTTTCGCCGAGTCTCAATACCGAGTTCGGGAATCGAAACACCCCGAACGCAATTATACCGAGACTTATTGCAACGGTCAGACTTACGTTAAAAACCTTATGTTTCATACACGATTACCGACGTAAATAAAATACCCCACGAGCCACACAAGCGCGATTATAGATACCATATACACTATTCCGCGTATTATCAGATTTTTATTGTCCTTTTTCATTTTTTCTTACTCCGTTTCGCTTGACTTTTACTGTTATTAGGCTTATAATGTTCTCGTGAAGTCGGGGGATTCCGACCAGACATTTAAGTCAATTCACAATAAAGGGTAACAGGCGTTACCCTTTATTTTTTGGTCTTTTTCTTCCGCGACGTATTCTATCCATATCCCACTTATTTAGGCGTGTTTTCGTTTTACCCAAATACTTTTCTTGAATAGGTTTCCCGCTTTTAGTTTGACGGAAAGTTTTTTCTTCAACGCCACTTTCTTTTCGTAAATCTGAATATTTCTCTATAGGAATCAATCGTTCTTTTTTATTGCCGTTTTTATCGTACAACGAAGAAATACGTCGTACTGCCATATTGTTTTTATCGTTACCCATAGATACAATATTACGCTTTTTACCTTGACCGCCGACAAGTACCTTATCGTTTGTTATATAAACTCTACCCTTTATATACCGTTTTCTTTTTCCCATAATCTTTTATATACCTTTTATCTTTTCCTTTTATCGGCAGAATCGTTACTCTTTTCTGCCCGCCTGTTATTTACCGCGCCGCTTATTCCTTTACAGATAGCCGATACGATTTTGAACGGAACGGATATTAAAAATATTACGACTCTCAAAATCGCGGGCAAAAACGGAGCCAAAATTAAAATTAAAAGAATTAAACCGATCATAAATAAAAGAAGCCTTAAAGTGTTAAGCCGAGCGGGCGGCGGTGTTAGTTCGTTTACGATATCTATCGGACTTGCAACGGCAGGTATAACGTAATAAACCCCGTCTTTATTAAACGTAAGATCTATAACGTCAAAATCTAAAAAGACGGTTTCCTGCGCAATATAAACGTTATCCACGTCCATATCTTCGGCGCAGTAATAATCGGTGTTGGCAAAACGAAAAAGTATTACTCTGTTATTTTTTGCCGTTTCTACAGCATAATAATTCTTTATATCCGATACGTCGTCGCTGTTCACTAATATTTTTTTAGCAACGTCGTTGACGCCGCCGGAAAGCATATCACCCGTCAAAGCCGTTATCGGCTGCACGTCTTTATAGTTTCCGGAAGTACTCGTTTCTTTTCCGTAAAAGCCGTAATCTAAAAACTTATCCCACCAAGTATGGTTACTATCGTAACTTTTAAGATCGAAAGTGTCGCCGAAATCTACGGTTTTATTGTTATAGCCGCGCGTTCTGCCGTCATCCACGTCGTCGACAAATAAATCCCTACTTATCTGACGCCCGTTACAATCTATATAACCGTGCCCTAATTCGTTTTTATACGAATAAATATAATCCGCTACGACGTTTCCGCCGACCGATCCGACGTTTGTTCTTGAATATAAAAAGTTAAAAATACCGTCTACAGACTTAGCGGGCGAATAAAAAACAAACGGCAGTATATGCTGAATTTCTTTTGAAAAATAAGTTTGATACGGCGTTCCGGCGCTTGTATATTCAGTACTCAAATCGGTATTATAAGTCCACGCATAATTTATAACTCCAACCGTACCCGAAGAACCGCCCGAACTGCTTCTATAACGAGTTTGCAATGAAAAAGGTACGTCATCGGTATGTTCGCCGATTTCTACGCCCGTATAATCGAGCATCGTGTTACAAAGTTCCGGATCCGACGTTACAGCCATTTTCTTCGTCTTATATTCCCACCACTCGGCGTGAATTTTCTGAAGATTTCCGTATGTTTCGAAATAAGATTCGGGTACGAAAAAATATGCCGTATTTACTTCGTTATAGTTTAGTCGCGCCGACGCGCATATCCGCATACGCGAATAAAAAAAATTAAGACTTTTTTATATACCGCTCATTATAAAAGCAGACTATATAAAAAAGTCTTATTCTATTGATTTTTAATCCGATTTTACCGTTTTGCTTTTAATCTGATATACTATTCCTTATCAACCTTAAGGAGTAACTAAATGAAAACAACGGATAAAATCTATCAGAACGCGCTTGAAATCAACTCAATGTCCTTGCAAATTATCGCTTGGATAAACGAAATACGTTCAAAGCAAGATCAAATAGTCGCTATCCCTACGCGACGCACCCCGCAACAACGCGAAGATTCGGCTATCGCCGAAATTGCAGATTGTCAACTGAATAATAATTTTCAAGATTTTCTCAAAATGCAAAATGAGGAAATTATGAAAAGAAAATACGGAAAAGGTTCTTATATTAAACGTTTCAAAAGAAGAAAAGACGGTTCAATTTATACCTATTATCAAGGTTCGTTTATACTCAACGGCAAGCGTATTTGTCTTACCGCTAAAACCCAAAAACAAATGATTGAAAAGTTAGACGAACTCTACAAACAAAAAACAACGTCGATTACTACACACTCGACTGAAACGTTAAAAACTTATTCGGAAAATTACGCCCAACGAAAAACAAGCACGATGACCGAAAGATCCGCTATCGAATGGAACCGACAATTAACTTCAATTATATCGGTTCTCGGCGAAAAACCAATAAACGCAATCACAGTCGTCGATATCGAAAACTTTCTTATAGTGCAATCGGCAGGAAGAAAAACCAAATTTTACGACGTTCTGAACGGTATCTTTGAAGACGCTATAAGACACGATATTATAACGGTAAACCCCGTCAAAAAAACCGACAGACCGAAAGTTATTCAAAAACATAAATACAGAGCATACGAATTCTCGGAACAAAACACAATGATTCATTCGCTAACCGAAAAATATGCTCGGCTATTTGTATTTTTATGCTGTACGGGACTTCGAATTTCGGAATGTCTTGCTCTCGCTTCGGAAGATATCAAACCCAACTATATTCACGTAACGAAAATTAAAGATTCGACAACTAACGAAATTTTCTACCAAACGAAAAACGGCGAAGAACGAAAGGTTATCTATCACGAAAATTTACGACCGTATATAAACGTAGAATTTTGGCAATCGCTTACACACAGAAAAGTAAGCAGACAATTTCAACCTATATACAGTCAATTCAAAAACGTAAACTTACATTCGACAAGACACACTTACGCTTCACTTGCTCACTTCGTAGGAATAGACGACAAAATCATTCAAAATCAACTCGGTCATAAAACGCTCGCTATGACGCAAGACACATATACGAACATTATGATACCGGGAGAAAGTATTATACTTTCTTACTTTGAAAAACTGAAAGAGATTATCCGTTTTACAAAATGATTTCGTCCATAAATCGTTACACAAGTTTTTCGCAAAATATAAAAAATCGCCGCTTTTCGCGACGTTACAAAGGAAATTACAACGACAAAATATAAAAAAATAAGGATAATTCTTCGTGAATTATCCTTATTTTGGTGGACAGGGGTGGATTCGAACCACCGAAGTCGGTGACGACAGATTTACAGTCTGTTCCCTTTGGCCGCTCGGGAACCTGTCCGTATATTGGAGCTGGCGATTGGAATCGAACCCACAACCTGCTGATTACAAGTCAGCTGCTCTGCCAATTGAGCTACACCAGCAATCTTTTTTTAAGTGGTGCCTTAGGGCGGAATCGAACCACCGACAGAGGGATTTTCAGTCCCTTGCTCTACCGACTGAGCTACCAAGGCGTAGTATTTTGCCCTTAAATTTCTTTAAGGGCAAAATATGGCGACCTGGATGGGGTTCGAACCCACGACCTCTAGCGTGACAGGCTAGCGTTCTAACCAGCTGAACTACCAGGCCATATATAAAATTGCGGTATTAAGTTGTGAGTGGTGGGCCTTCTAGGACTCGAACCTAGGACCGGCCGGTTATGAGCCGGCTGCTCTAACCAACTGAGCTAAAGGCCCGTGTCTTTCTAACGGTGGTCGGGGTGAAGAGACTCGAACTCCCGACCCCATGGTCCCAAACCACGTGCGCTACCAACTGCGCTACACCCCGTCAACGAATTACAACGCTCGTATATAATATCATATGCATTTTACTTTGTCAAGGTTTTTTCGATGATTTTCTTAAACTTTTTTTTGAATTTTTTAAGGGTTTTCGGGCGGTACGGACTCGGAGTCGAGTTCGCGTTTTATTTCGGCGTTGGTGCATATGCGGACGGGTTCGGCGCGCCGCCGACTTGCGGCGCGGATCGAGAATACGATCAGTTCGGTTAAGGAAGACGCCGCGCACACCGCGTAACAGACCGAAAGCGAGACGAAACTAACCGCAAACGACGCGAAACTTCCGCTTGCCGCCATACCCGCAAACGAAGCCGAGCCGATAAGCGACGTACACGCGAAAAAGATTATTCCGCTGCGCCGAGCGCGGTAGAACTCGTCGTCGCCCGACGAGACCTTGACGTAATAATAACACTTCGCCGCCGCAAGAAGTATAAGCGCGACGGAGATGGCAAGCCCGAAAATTCCGACTATCGCGCGCGTGCGCGCGTCTTTCATAAGCAGGAACGCGTCGCCCGCTTTGTCGGGCGACGCGTTGAGCGTCGCGACGGACTCCGTCGCGACGAACGCGCACGCTACGGCTACGCCTACGGACACGACGGCGGATATTAAACTCAATATTCGTATTCTGAATTTCATTTTCTTATTTTAGCGTAAAAACTTTCGCCCGCTAACGAGTTTTTAACGCCGAGCATATCGCATACGGTTTTGGCGATACAGGCGTAAGTGGGCATAGTGCCGAGATTTATCGGACGGATATTCTTGCCGTAGGCTATCAGCGGAACGTACTCGCGCGAATGGTCGGTGGACGGCGTGGACGGATCGCAACCGTGGTCGGCGGTAACGAACAGAACGTCGTCGTCGCGCATTTTTTTTGTAAAGCCTTCGAGCCTTGACGAGAAGTCGTTAAGCGCGGCGGCGTAGCCGATGGCGTCGTTCCTATGCCCGTACACCATATCGAAGTCTACGAGATTGACGAAACATATCCCTTCAAAGTCGCGATCGGCGATTTGTTCGGCTTTATCCATTCCGTCGGAGTTATTGACCGTTCTTACCGATTCGGTAGTTCCCCTGCCGCCGAAAATGTCGTAGATTTTTCCGACCGCAAGCACGGACTTGCCCGCCGCTTTGAGCACGTCGAGCATAGTGTCTTCGGGCGGTAAAACCGAATAGTCGTGACGGCGCGAAGTTCGCGTAAAGTTACTTTTATCGCTACCCGTGAACGGCCGCGCGATTACTCTGCCGACGGCATTTTTGCCGACTAAGATTTTACGCGCTATTTCGCAGTAACGGTAGAGTTCGGAGACCGGAACGACGCTCTCGTTGGCGGCTATCTGGAAAACGCTGTCCGCCGACGTATACACGATCAGCGCGCCGCTTTGCATATGCTCTTCGCCGTAGTCCTTGATGACTTCCGTACCCGAATACGGTTTGTTGCAAAGCGTTTTTCTGCCCGACTCGCGCTCGAATTCGGCGATTACGTCGTCGGAGAAGCCGTTCGGATAGGTAGGGAGCGGCGTGGCGGATATAACGCCGGCAATCTCCCAATGACCGATAGTGGTGTCTTTGCCCGCGCTGCGTTCTGCCAAACGACCGTAAGCCGCCGTCGGCGAGAGTTCCTTTTCGCCGAAATCTACCCCGTCTATATTGAACAGACCGAGTTTTTTGAGAAACGGAACGGAAAGCACGCCCGTGTCGTAACAGGCGCGGAAAGTGTTGCTGCCCGCGTCGCCGAATTTCGCGGCGTCGGGAAGTTCGCCTATGCCGAAACTGTCGGCTACCATTATAAATATTCTCATTTTATTGCGCTCTCCCTTAAAATCGCTTTCGGAATGACGTCGAATATACGCTCGGCGTATTCCTTATCTTTTTTCGCGACCGCTTCGTACGCGGCTTTCATATAGTTTTTCCGCCCCGCGTGGACGTCGGACGCAACCACGTCTACGAGCCGCGCGCGGATTAACCGTCTCGCAAACCTGTACTCTTCTTTTACGCTTCTGTCTACTATCGAGCGGGCGTTGACCTGAATCAACGCTCCGCGCCGTTTAAGTCTTTTTATAACCGCTTCGTCGCGGACGTAATCGAAACGTTCGACGTGCGCGAAAACCGCCTTATAGCCCGCCACTCTTACTCCGTAAGCAATCTCTTCCGCGTCGACCGCTTCGTCGTAAGGAAGTTCGATCAGAACGTACTTTCCGCCGCCGAGAGTGATGACGTTACCCTTTTCGAGTCGGGATATAAAGCGTTTGTCGTACTGAATTTCTCTGCCGAGACAGAGTTTTACGCCGACCGACTTTACCGCTTGCAACTCGCAAAACTCCGTAAAAGCGGAGCGTATTTCACGCACGGGCGCGCGATAGTTTCCGCGATAATGCGGAGTGAGCGCGACCGTGTCAACGCCGAGCGACTTCTCTTCTTCAAGAAGCGCGACGGCAGTACCGACGTCGGCGCAACCGTCGTCGACGAACGGCAAAATATGCGTATGCAAGTCGGTCATAAAACAACCCCCGTTTACTTCATTCCCTTTATCGCGCGGATTTCTTTTACGCGCTTTTCAAAGCCGTTGTCGGTAGGACGATAGAATACTTCGTCTTTGAGCGAGTCGGGCAGATATTGCTGTTCGACGTAGCCGCCGAAGTCGTGCGGGTATTTATATTGCGCGCTCTTTCGCTTCGCTTCGTCGTCGGCGAATACGGAATTGCGCAGGTGCGGCGGTACGGTATCGTCTTTTACGCTTTCCGCCGCGCTGCGCGCGGCGTTCATAGCGACGACCGTGGTGTTGGATTTAGGCGCTTCGCAAACGTAGATTATCGCTTCGCTGAGCGGAATAAGACCTTCGGGATAGCCGATGTTGAGAAACGCGGTAAGCGCGCTCGTGGCGACGACTAACGCGTTGGGATCTGCCATTCCGACGTCTTCGGCGGAATGAACGACCAGCCGACGCAACAGCAACAAAGGATCGCAACCGCCGGAAATAAGGCGATGCGCGTAATAAAGCGCGGCGTCGCTCGAACTTCCGCGAAGCGATTTGCAGAACGCGGAAAGCATATCGTAGTACGAGTTTTCGTCGTACGAAAGCGCCTTGCGCTGTATGGACTGCTCCGCGTCTTTAAGCGTTACGGTAACCTTTCCGTCTTTATCCGCCGGCGTTGTCAGCGCGGCGAGTTCGAGCGCGTTATAAGCCGCGCGAAGGTCGCCGCCGCAGGTTACGGCAATATGGCTGAGAGCCGCATCTTCGACGGTAAGATTCATTTTTCCGTAACCGCGTTTTTCGTCGTTTACGGCGCGGATAAGCGCGGTCTTGACGGTCTCGGTATCGAGTTTTTCAAACTCGAACACCCTGCACCGCGACACTATCGCGGGCGTCATCGACGCGTACGGGTTTTCGGTGGTAGAACCGATAAAAATAATCGTGCCGCGCTCTATCGCGGGGAGAAGACTGTCGGACTGCGTTTTACTGAAACGATGACATTCGTCGAGCAGAAGATAGGTCTTCTTGCCGTATATTCTTAAATTTTCTTTGGCTTCTTCGACGGCTTTTTTTACGTCGGCGACGCCGCTCGAAACGGCGTTGAGTTTGACGAAATTACCGCTCGTAGAGTTCGCGACTATGTTCGCAAGCGTGGTTTTACCCGTGCCCGGCGGCCCCCAGAAAATACAACTGCCGACCTTATCGAGAGATATCGCCCTGCGTAACAGACTGCCGTTTTCGAGTATTCGGTTCTGCCCTAAAAACTCGCGCAGAGAAACGGGGCGCATTCTTTCGGCAAGCGGTTTAGCCTGCTCTGTCATATCTTTATTCGCAACGTCAAACAAATCGTACATATTTCTACCGTGTTCCGCTATATCTTTTAGTGTGTTGAAAAAAATTATTCGTATATCGGGGTGTATAGTCTGTCTCGCCGCGCTCGCGCTGATCGCGGCAAAGCCCGAAATCTATCTTAAAAGCGCGGGCGACGGACTTAAATTATGGGCGTTATCGGTCGTACCGTCGCTGTTGCCGTTTTTCTTTCTTACGACGCTGGCGTCGTCGCTCGGACTGACTTCCGCGCTCGCAAAAATACTCGAAAAGCCGTTCGGAGCGTTATTCCGATTGCGCGGAGCGTGCGCTTACGCGTTTGTGTCGAGCGTAATATCCGGCTACCCTACGGGCGCGAAAACGATCGCTTCGCTTGCCGAAGAAGGGTTTATAACCGCGGACGAAGCGACGCGCGCTTCTACTTTATGCTCGACTTCCGGACCGTCGTTCGTGATCGGGTTTATAGGCGCGACGGCGTTCAAAAACAAAACCGCAGGATACGCGATTTTACTGTCGCATATCGTTTCCGCCGTGTTATGCGGAATGGCGTTCCGCTTTTACGGTAAATACGAACGGCGGGATAATCGACCTATACAGAGCCGTAATCTCGACAACGCGCTATACGAATGCGCGTATACGTCGGTGGTGGCGGTGGCGGTCGTCGGGGCGTTCGTGTGCGTTTTCTTTACGCTTTGCGAAGCGGCGGTAAACCTTAACCTTACCGAGCCGACGTCGCGCGCGCTGTACGCGCTGACGCGTGACGAGACGGTCGCGCGCGGCGTAAGCGAAGGAATAATCGAATGTACGCGCGGTTGCCGTAAAATCGCCGAGAGCGGTTTAACCCGACTTTCGGTTTCGGCTTGCGCGGGAGTCGTATCGTTCGGCGGAATATCCGTATTCGCGCAGTCTCTCGCGTTTCTGAAAAAAGCGAATGCGAACGCGGCGATATTCTGCCTGTCGAAAGCGGTTCAGTCGGCGGTGGGGTTTTCGGTATGCTATCTCGCGTTTCCGCTGTTCTTTGCATAGCGACCTGCTAACGCAGACTTGCGACGCGCCCGCCCGACGCGTTATTTCAGTAAATCTATTATCTCTTCGGGAACGTAAGCGGAAACGTCGCGGTTGAACGCGAGCAATTCCCTTACGGCGGTCGAACTTACCTGAATGCTTTTTACGCTTGCGGGGACGTATACGGTAACGAGTTCGGGCATCAGATCGGCGTTGACGAAGTTGATGTCGTTTTCGTAGTCGTAGTCCCTGCCGTTGCGCAGACCGCGGACGTAATAGACCGCGTTTTCTTTTTTCATAAGGTCGACGAGCAGCCCGTCGTGGTATACGACCTTGACGTTACCGTACTTTGCGGTAACCGCTTCGAGCATCGCAAGCCGTTCGGCGACGGTAAATCTCGCGGTCTTTTTTACGTTGACGAGAATACCGACCACGACTTCGTCGAAAAGGTCGCTGCATTTTTTTATAATCTCTTCGTGACCTTTGGTGACGGGATCGAACGTCCCCGCGAACACGCATTTTTTCATACTTCCACCTCGTAAAAATCAAACGCCGCAACGCCGTAACGACGGGTATCGACCAGTTTCAGACCGCGCGCGCTTTTACTTTCCGTCTCGACGGAACGTTCGTAAATAACCGTTCCGCCGCGCGCTATGCCGCTTTCGGCAATAGCCGTCAGAACGCCTTGCGCGTCGTAATCGTACGGCGGATCGAGAAAAACGTAATCGTACTTTTCGCTTGAGCGCGTTACGAAGGCGATCGCGTCGGAGTTTATTACCGTAACGTCCGCTTTCAGCGTCAGCGCGTTTTCTTTCGCCAAACAGGCGCTGTCTTTGGACGCGTCGACGAGCGTTACCTTGCCCGCCCCGCGCGACGACGCTTCGAGACCTATCGCGCCCGTTCCGCAAAACAGATCGAGAAACCGATCTTCGGAAATATTGCCTAAGATATTGAACAGGGCTTCGCGCGCTCTGTCGGACGTAGGGCGAACGTCGCGTCCCTTAAATTCTTTTAATTTTCTTCCGCGAAATTTACCCGCGATTATTCTCATCTTCTTCGACCTTTATATGCGAATATTTGGAGTATACGCAACCGCAATAATTCTGGCGGTACAAACCGTTTTCTTCCGACAGACGAATCGAACGGGCGTACCCGTCGCGTTTTTTGAAGTCCGACGGCAAAAACTTAACGCCGTATTCCCCGCCCGCCTTTTCGCCGACGGCGTTTATTACGTCAGCGTTTTTATGCGGAGAAACGGTAAGCGTGGTGCAAAAATACCTAAATCCGCCGTCTTTGGCGACCTTGGCGGTTTCGGTAAGGCGTTGAGTAAAACAAACCGCGCAACGCCCGCCGCCTTCTTCTTCCTTTTCAAGCCCGACGACCGCGTCGAAAAACTCGCGCGAAGAATATCTGCCACAGATAAGGTCTACCTGCCCCGCGTAATTGTCCGCGAGAAAACGCTTTACTTCGTTGAGTCTTAAATTATACTCTTCGCTCTCGGTTATGTTCGGGTTGAAAAAGAAAACCGTTACGGCGAAATCTTTTACGAGTCTTTCTATAACGGACGAGAGACAGGGCGCGCAACAGGCGTGCAATAGTAGCGTCGGTTTTTCGCCGTTTAATCCGTCGACGATTTTCTGCATTTCAAGGTCGTAATTTATCTTGTTCATCTCTTCTCTATTCTCAGTTTTTTAAGCAGTTTTTCGTTGCCGAGCAGTATTCCGCCGCCTACCGCCGTGGCGTTTTCGGGGTCTTCCGACACGTTCGCGCGGATAGCCATAGTCTCGCGGAAATACGCGTCGAGACCGGGCATACGGCTCGTTCCGCCCGCAAAATAAACGCCCGAACGCCTTATCTCGGCCGAGACTTCGGCAGGGAGTTTCGCCATTACCATACCCGCAATCTCGAAAATTTTATCGAAAAACGCTCTTACGGGCAACGCTACGTCTTCCGCGGAGACCGAAACCGAACGCGGTTTACCCGTCTCTACGTCTCTGCCGTTCACGACCGCGCGCGTGGCGTCGCCGTCAATAAGGCTGGCTATCTGCGTTTTAATCCGTTCGGCTGTAAGCATACCTATGCGCAGACCGAACAGATCCGCAACGCGGTTGATGATCATCGCGTCTACGTTTCTGCCGCCCATATTCACGTTTACGCCCGCGATAACGCCGTCGAGCGAGACCGCCGCGACGTTGGTAGTTCCGCCGCCCACGTCGATTATAAAGCAGGGGTTGCTTTCGGACACGGGCGCACCCAGACCGAGCGCGGTAAGTATAGGCGATTCCACGAAGTCGGCGTTGTAAACGCCCGCGTCGTTAAGCGTCTTTTCGTATTTTTTTATTTCGAAATTTTCAAGCCCGCAAGGCACGGAAAGCAGCACTTTCGGTCTTAAACTCAATTTTCTGAGCGTGATTTTATTGAGAAAGTTCTCCGTCATTACCGCGGCGTTTTTTACGTCGACGATCTGACCTTCTGAAACGGGAAAAACTATTCGCGTGGTTTCGGCGGTCTTGCCGATGAGTTTTTTCGCTTCCGCGCCCACCGCCCTGACCGACTGCTTGCCGCCTACCGACAGCGCGACCACGCTCGGCTCGCTGAGCGCGATGCCCGAGCCGAGACGATATATTACCGTATTTACAGAGCCGAGATCGACTGCTACAGCGTTGTTTCTCATTTCAAAAACTCCTTTAAGTTATCTTCGATTTCTTTAAGCGGCAAACCCATTACGTTATCGTAGTCGCCGTCGTAACTTTTGACGAGCGGAAACCCGTCCTGTATACCGTACGCGCCCGCCTTGCCCTTATACAGCCCCGAACGGATATATTCGCCGATAAGTTCGTCGGACAAAGCGTTGAAAGTAACGTCCGTCTTAACCGCGCCCGACAACCGCATTCCGTCGCGGATAAGCGCGTACGCCGTTATTACCGTATGCGTTTTACCCGACAGGGCTTTTAGCGAACGTTCGGCGTCGCGTTCGGTTTCGGGCTTGCCGTAAATAACGCCGCCGAGCGCGACTATCGTGTCCGCGCCGAGCGTTACCGCGCCCGTACCGCGCGCAAAACGCGCGTAAACGTCTTCGGTTTTATCCAACGCGCAACGCATAGCGAATTTTTCGGGCGATAACCCGACCTTGTCTTCGGTTTCTTTATCGCTCGCGATTACGTCGAATTCGTAACCCGCGCGGGCGAGTATTTCTTTTCTTCTCGGCGAGCCGCTCGCCAAAATAAGTTTACGCATCTTGATCTCTCGAAAGCGCGGATATATACCCCGCGACTACGGTCTATATATACCCGTATAGTTTAATTATATACTATATTCGCCGTTTTGTAAAGGAAGATAAGCAAAAAACCCGTCGCAATTTATCTGCGACGGGCAACGATTCGCGTTATTCTTGCAAAAACGCCGCGTATACGCTAACCGCGTTCGGCTTTGAAAGCATCGAGCGCGAGCGCGTAACCGTAAAAACCCTTTCCGACGACGCTTACGCAAACGCAGTCGGTTATATAGTCGGTTTTACGATAGTCTTCGCGCGAATAAATGTCGCTTAAATGGACTTCCGCCGCAGGCATGGCAACCGCCCTTAACGCGTCGGCTATAACCACGCTCGTGTGGGTGTACCCGCCGGCGTTTATGATTATACCGTAATATCTGCCTTTCGCTTTCTGTATAAGGTCTACGATTTTGCCTTCGTAATTAGTCTGTTTTACCTTTACTTTAAGCCCGCGCTCTTTCGCCGCGCGTTTTATATACCTTACGAGTTCGCGATAGGATTTTTCGCCGTAAATCTCCCTTTCTCTCACGCCGAGCATATTCAGATTCGCGCCGTTTATAACGAGAATTTTTCGCATATTTCCACTATCTCCTTCGCCGCCGTTTCTACGCTCGCGTCGTTCGTTATCGCGTAATCGCAAGTCTCTTCATAGAACGGTTTACGCATATCGAACAACTCTTTTGCCGAATATTTTTCGCTCAACGGTCTGCCGATTTGCGGCAATACGGACAGGTCGCGTTTTATATAGAACACCGCGCAGTTGCGCTTTAAGCGTCTGCGGTTATCTTCGCGAAGAACGCTGCCGCCGCCGGTCGCTATTATCACGCCGCGACGCTGACACGCTTCGTCGAGAACGTTGCTCTCCGCTTCGCGGAAATACCGCTCGCCGTATCGGTTGATGATCTCGGCGGAGTCGAGTTTATATCTGCGTTTGATCTCTTCGTCCGTATCCACGAGTTCTCGCCCCGTTATCGCGGCGAGAGTTCTGCCGATAACGGTCTTGCCCGCGCCCGGCATACCTATAAGCGCGACGTTTACCGTCTGCGACTGTATTTTACGCGCTATCGCGGAAACGTCGCCGACAGTAAAATCTTTACCCGTCCACAACTTTTCCGCCGCCAAACCCTGCGCGACGAGCATTTTCAACCCGTTTTCGCGTTTCAGTCCACTCTCTTCGGCTTGGAGCAGAAACTCTGTACGGAAGGGATTGTACGCGCAGTCGAACGCAAATTCGAGTTTACGAAACGCGGATAAATTCACGGGGGTTTCGGCGTCGAACGGGTACGTTCCGAGCGGAGTGCAGTTTATAATCAACCGCGCGTCGCGGCATATATCGTAACAGTTTTCGTAATTTATCGCGGACGTTCTGCCGACCGTGAAAATTTCTTTCGCGCCGAGATCGCTACACAAAACTCTCGCGGTCTTGCCCGCTCCGCCGCCGCCTAAAACGACGACCGTCTTATTCTTTACGTTTACGCCCGCGCTTTTAAGCGCGCAACGCATTCCGTAATAGTCGGTATTGTACCCGACGATTTTCCCGTCGCGGCGGACTATCGTGTTTACCGCGCCTATCCGCGCCGCCGCGCCGTCGATTTCGTCAAGATAACGCAAAACCGTCTCTTTATAAGGCAGGGTTACGTTAAGCCCGTCGTACTCGCCGCGTTTGATAAAATCGCCGAGCGCGGACTCGTCTATTTCTTTCAAAGCGTAGTCATAGCCCCTGTCGCGATGAATTTTCGCCGAGTAACTGTGCGGGAGTTTTTTGCCGAGAAGATAGTACGCGCTCATTTCTGTGCCGCCTTACAAAGGCTGAAAATTCTATCGTAAAGCGACTTGACCGCCCCACTTTCTTTTTCGGGCAAATCACGCGTTAATCGCTCTATAATCTCGTTTTCGCGCGCAACGTCTTCCACGGGCGCGCCGCAGGCGCGCTTTTTATCGCCTATCTTCGCGGCGAGTTTTATTCTGCTGAGAAACGCAGCCGTCAACTTATCGTCGAGTTCGTCTATTTCTTTTCTCGCTTCTTCAATCGTTTTCATACAATATCTCGTCGAGTACGGCTATTGCCGCAACCGCCTCCACTATCGGCGCGGCGCGCAGCGCCGCGCAACAGTCGTGCCTGCCTTTAACGCTTATTTTTACGTTTTCGCCGCTGAGCAGATTGACCGTGTTCTGCTCTTTCGCAATCGACGGCGTGGGTTTGAACGCCGCCGCGAACGTTATCCGCTTGCCGCAGGACACGCCGCCGTAAATTCCGCCGTCGCTATTCGTCGCAAAATCCAACTCTCCGCCGTCGTAAAAGGGTTCGTCGTTCGCTTGCGAGCCTTTTTCTTTACACAGACCGAAACCCCTGCCGAATTCCACGCCTTTAACCGACGGAATTGTGAATACGAGCGCGGCTATCTTGCCTTCGAGCCCGTCGAACAGACTTCCGCCGAGACCTTTCGGGCAGTTTTCGATAACGCATTCCACCCTGCCGCCGAGCGAATCGCCGTCGCTTTTAACGCGTTCGATATATTCGCCGAGTTCCGCTTCGCTTACGCCCGCAACCGACGGCGCGTCGTAACTTTTTATAAACTTATCCCCCGCCGCCGACAGATACGCCGTTACGGTTACGGAATAGTATTTTTCGAGAATATCTTTACAGATCGCGCCGACGAAACACAGCCCGACGGTCGCTCTGCCCGAAAATTCTCCGCCGCCCGTAAAATCCATTTCTCCGTACTTGTAATACCTGCCTATATCGGCGTGCGACGGGCGCGGAATACCGTACAGATCAGTGTAGTCGCCGCTTTTGACGTCGCGGTTATAAAAATCAGCCGTGACCGAGCCGATTATCTTTCCGTTCTTAACGCCCTTTATTACGGGCGTATCGCTTTCAACTCTCGCCGTCGCGCCGCTTTTGCCTTTCGGCGAACGTCTGTCAAGCGCGGCGGTAACTTCCGCAAGGTCGAAAGAAAACCCTTTAAGCCCGCTTATCGTCGCGCGGATTTTGTCGCCGTGCGATTCGCCGATAACGCGTACTTTTATTTTTTTACCTTGATAAACGGACATCGCCTTTACCCCCGACGGTCGCTAAATCTTTGAAAAAAGCCGTATAGGACTTGCTCGTCGCTTCGGCGCGGTCTATCACGCTTTCGCATTCTCCGCCCGCGACGGCGGCAAGAACGGCGGCAAGCGCGACCATTCTGTGATCTCTCGGCGGATTGAACGCTCCGCCGCAAACCGCTCCGCCGCGAATACGCAATTCGTCGTCGCCTTTTACGCAACCGACGCCCGCGTCGCCGAGAACGCGCGCTATCCCGTCAAACCTGTCGCTCTCTTTTATTTTCAGACGCGCCGCGTCTTTAATCACGCTCTCGCCCGACGAACACGCCGCCAACGCCGCTATCGGCGCGGCAAGGTCGGGGCAATTTTTCACGCTTACGACGATGGGGTTTTTAGCCGCGGATTCCCTTACCGTTATTTCGTTTTCGCTTATCGAAACTTCCGCGCCGTATTCTTTCAATACGTCGATAATCGCTCTATCCGGCTGCACGGAACGCGGGTTTAAGCCTTTTACGGTTATACGCCCTTTTATCGCGCCGAGACACAAAAAATACGCCGCCGAAGAATAGTCGCCGTCGGTTATAACCGTCACGGGGCTTTTCGCGCCGCCGCAGACGGTTATTCTCGCGTAGTCTTCGTTACGGAATTTTACGCCGAAAGTTTCAAGGGCGGAAAGCGTCGCGTCGATATATCCGCGGCTGACGGTTTCGCCCGTAACGTTGATAACCGTAACGCCGTTAATTGCCGCCGCCGCAATCAGAAGCCCGCTGACGAACTGCGAACTGAGACTGCCGTCTACGGAATACTCGCCAGCGGGCATTCTGCCGCAGTACCCGTCGCAATCTACGTTCAATACGCCTTTCAGCGCGGTCGTAAGCGACTCGACGGGGCGGCTTGAAAGCCTGCCTTTCGCGGTAAAAGTAAACCTTACGCCGAGCGACGCGGCAAGCGGAATTATCGTCCGCATTAAAAACGCGCTCTCGCCGAAATCGAAAGCCGCGAACCCGACAGGGGTTTTTATTCCCGTTACGGTCGCGTTTACGCCGTCGTAATCTACGCCCGCACCCAAAGCCTTTACGCAACCGAGTGCGAGACGAACGTCGTCGGAATCGCCGATTTTTTTAATTTCGGTCTTTCCGTCGCAAATCGCCGAAAGCAGAATATATCTCATCGCCGCCGACTTGGACGGCGGCGCGGTTATTTCGCCCGACGGCGCGAACGGACGTATTTTTACCTGCATCCGAACAACTCCGACGCGGTTTTAAGCGGCGTTTTCACAATCGTCGGCTTACCGCGTTTTTTAAGTAAAATCAAGTCGATATTTTCCCCGTCGCTCTTCTTGTCGAACGACAACTCGCAAGCGGGAAAACTTTTATCGTAATCCGCGCCGAACCCCGCGGCGCAAAGTATCGTTTTCATTCCGTTTACGGTTTTATCGGTAAGATTATAGAACTTCGCCGACGCGTTTATCGCCGCGTACAAACCCGCCGCCACGCATTCGCCGTGCGGAATCTTAAACCCGCCCGCGCTTTCTACGGCGTGTCCGTAAGTATGCCCGAGATTGAGTATCTTCCTTATTCCGTTATCGAACTCGTCTTTTTCGACAAACTTTTTTTTGACGGACAGGCACTTGTAAACGAGCCGTTCGTTTACGCCGCCGATAAGGTCTTCCGCCGTGATTTTTTTTGAAATCAGCGCGTATTTAGCCACTTCGCCCATACCCGATTTTATCTCTTTATCGGGTAAAGACTTCAATACGTTTGCGGCGACGTAGACGGCTGACGGAGCGTAAAACTCGCCGAGCGCGTTCTTGACGCCGCAAAAATCGACCGCCGTCTTACCGCCGACGCAAGCGTCGGTTGCGGATAACAGCGTAGTGGGGCAATTGACGTAATTCATTCCGCGCGCGTAAGCGGACGCGACGAACCCGACGAGATCGCTTACCGCCCCGCCCCCGATCGCCACGAGCGCGTCTTTTCGCGTAAAACCGTTTTTGAAAAGAAATTCGCAAACCGAATAAAAATTTTCCGCGCTTTTCACGCTCTCGCCCTTACCCGAAGACGTTTCGAAAACGGCGTACCCGTCAAGCGCGGATTTTATTTCGGCGGAGACGAAAGACGTTTCTCCGTCGCTTAACAAACAGACTTTTCTGCCCGTAGATACGGTGTCGAACAGTTCGCGAAAACGCGAATAATCGCTCTCTATGCGGACTTTCGTCGTTCCGCGCGAATGTTTCAGCGTAAGTTTTTTCATTTTATCGCCGCTCTGATTTTAAGACATTTTTCGACTATATCGCCAAACGTTTCGGGCAATATCGCCTGCGCGCCGTCGCACAAAGCGCGTTCGGGCGAGACGTGCGTTTCGACTTCTATTCCGTCCGCGCCGACCGCCGCCGCGGCAAGCGCGAGCGGTTCGACGAGTTCGCTCCTGCCCGAAGCGTGGCTCGGATCGACTATTACCGGCAAATCGGTAAGCGTTTTTAATCTCGCCACCGCGCCGAGATCGAGCGTAAATCGGTTAGTCGGCTCAAAAGTCCGTATACCGCGCTCGCACAGAATAATATCTTCGTTACCCTCGCCGCGAATATACTCTGCGGCAAGCAAAAGTTCTTCTATCGTGTTGCAAAACCCGCGTTTGAGAAGCACGGGCTTACACAGCCTGCCGACTTCTTTCAATAAAGCGAAATTCTGCATATTTTTCGCGCCTATCTGCAACGCGTCTACGCCCGCGAACAGTTCCGCGTCACGCAGATCGACTATCTCGCTCACGGTGGGCATTTTCAGTTCCGCCGCGATTTTAACGAGCATATCCAAGCCGCGCCCGCCGACGCCCTGAAAATCTTTCGGCGAAGTTCTCGGCTTAAACGCCCCGCCGCGCAAAATATCCGCGCCGAGCGGTTTTATCGCCCGCGCGATTTCCGAAAGCGTTTTTTCGTCTTCCACCGCGCACGGACCGGCTATAAACGTAAACGCTCCGCCGCCCACGGCGACGTTTCCGACCGATACCTTTCTTGAAATTTTAATTTTATCCTGAATTATCATAAACCGCCTCGCGCCACGCGGAGTTAAAATCTTTATAACGGCATTTTAACATAAACGACGTATATTTTCAAGTAAAATAAATAAAAACGGTTGCGTTTTTACGGAAAAAGTTATATAATCGTTACGCAGACGGAAGTTTATCGAAGCGGTCATAACGAGGCGGTCTTGAAAACCGTTTGGGTTCACGCCCACGGGGGTTCGAATCCCTCAACTTCCGCCAATAAAAACGGACGCGGATACTCGTTATCCGCGTCCGTTTTTATTTTGGTTTATTCGGGGGATTCGAACGGGTTGGCAGTCGGCGAGTAACGAAGAGTTAATATTTCCGAAACAACGAGCCGACCAAACAACCGATGAAGCGGTTGTTTGCAACACAGGCGTGATAGCAAACGCAGTTTGCGGAGCGAATCCCTCAACTTCCGCCAAACAGCCGAGCCTGCCCGTGAAACGGGCAGGCTCGGCTGCTTTTTTCAGTTTGTCAGAGAGATTCGAACGAGAGCGACGCTCGCAGAACGGAAAAACGGTTCGGCGAACCGTTTTTAGCGGCTGACCGAAGATTTTTTCAAAGCATCGGCAATTTTAACTCGTCTGCTTTGAAAAAATCAAGAGCGAATCCCTCAACTTCCGCCAATAAAAACGGACGCGGATAACGAGTATCCGCGTCCGTTTTTATTGGCGGAGCGTTAGTAACGTAAATCGAATAATAGTCACTCAACACTAACCAATCTAAACGTGAATTCATCACATATTATTTTCGTCATCGAATCTTTTTTTATCAAATATTGCACGTTCACCGTATACAAGAATAGGAACAAGCGTCATTTGTTGTAATTTTTCGTAAATTTTTTGACTAACTTGCTCTTGACTTTCGCATAAATTGCCGGAATCGTCCGTGTATTCAAACTTTAAGTTATATATAGTGTAATTAGAAACGCAACCGTTATTATTTTCAGTCACTTCCGTTTCAGTTAAGTTTGTTATTCTACCGTTTTCGGAGTGACCTTTATGGGCAACCTCAAGTGACTTTTTACCGTCGATAATCATTTTTGCTCCGTTGCCAATGAAACCTATTGCCGCAATAATCATTATTCCGCCAATTAGGCACATAAATATTGTTCCGAATTTATCTTCAGGGTCGTATGACTTGATTCCCGAACTAATTACAATAATAGCAATTAGCACAGCAATTAAGGCGATTACAATTCTTGCAATACCACCAACCATAGTTCCGTGATTAAAATTTTTCTTTTCCATTGAATTAATGTCACTGAACTAAACAAAATGTTACGAGAAATCCTTACATTAGATTCTGATGATTTGACACTGTTATCAGGTAGACATGACGACAAGTTTTCTCAAATCGTTAGAAATGTAGTCGCGCACGCTCCCGAAGGCGTTTCTACTCGATACGGATATATCATTGATAAGACTAAAAAACCTGCTGTTTTTTATGCAAAAGAAAAGGATACCCAAAGTGCAACTAGTGATATCATTTCCCCTGAAAAGATTAAGGAGCGCAAGGAAAAACGCAAAAAGTTTACTGCAAGAAAGGTCGATTTTCGCACATTAAATAATGAGCATTCTGCATTGGGAGATGCAGGCGAAGTCTTTGCATTAGAATGGGAGCGTAATAGATTAAGAGACCTTCCAGTTGCATTTGACGTTTCTGAAGAAGTGATACACTTCTCTCGGAAATATGGTGATGGTGCTGGATATGATATTTTGTCGCGAAACGACGACGATTTTGCGCTACGCTATATTGAAGTAAAAACTACAAAAGGTGATCTCAACACCCCATTTTATATGTCTGAAAATGAGAGGGCATTTATAGAAATTTATCAAGACAATGCTTTTATTTATAGAGTCTATAACTATGACCAAGATACAAATATAGGAGAAATAGAGATAATCACTTACGATGAACTTATTGCCGACTACACATTTAATCCCGTTACCTATAAAGTATCAAAAAAATCATAGTAGAAATAAAAGAGTTTTTAGAGGTTAATATGCGCAAAACACTACGAATAAATAGATTTGGAGAAAGTATTTTAAGTGAATTTGACTTGTTTTCCTACTCTATCAAAACAATTCATCAAAAGTATCCAAATAATAAAAATACCGATTCAGATGTGTATCAGGTTAATTTTAATTGGACTTGGAATGGATATGAAGGTTATGGCGAAATCGATTTTTTCAAAAGCACTTCGCTCCTTTGTAATAGTTTCGGTGAAAATTTCTCGAATATGACTGTTTCCTCGAAATCAAAGAAACAACAGCCTAATGGTCGAAATAATTGTGCGCTATATAACGACGACTCTCTGAGTCAACTCTTCGAATCGATGCTATCTAAAATTGATTTGACAAATCCAATGAGTTATGATGAATGGATAAATAGTATTAAATAAAAGACAGCTCGTATAGTTTTAACGCATATTATTCGATTTACGTTACTAACGCTTCGCCAAGCAGCCGAGCCTGCCCGTGCAACGGGCAGGCTCGGCTGCTTTTTTCAGTTTGTCAGATGGATTCGAACGAGAGCAACGCGAAGCGGCGCGCTTGTATAGTCAAACACCCACCGAAGTAGCCCCGTTTGTCCAATCAAACGTTTTTACGGTTTCCGCACGCGATCAGCATAAACGTCGCGAAAAGTATAAAGCAAAAAGACGTAACTATTGAAAAAATAATTTTTCCTTTTTCATTTGTTCTCGTTTTGCCCTTATGAAATTATTAAAACTTACGCAAGCACTATTTCAACGCTCTTTATTTCGCCGAACGCAGACGGCTCGAAAGCGATTCTGTGCGTTTCGAATTTTTCGCCTATTCCGCCGTAACTTCCGTCATATTCCGTATTGTTTCCGCCGCGGCGGTAAATCGTTGCGAATTCCTGCGTTTCTTCGTCAAGCGTTTGTATGCTGCGGAAAACGAATTCTTTCGTTCCGTTGACGATAACCTTAATATCGTTTACCGTCTCCGCAAAGCGCAAACTGAGCGCAAATCTGCCGTTTTTGAGCCGATAACCGTCGTATTCTGCGGCGTTCATAAGGTAACCGTTCTCGCCCCAATCCATAATTTTCGACTTGAATTCGACGTTATCGCGAGTCAGGGCGGAGTCTCCGCTCATATAATCTTTTACTCCTTCGGCAAAATCGACGTCGTAACCGTCCGCCCTTCCGCCTTGATAAGCAGAAGGTTTGTAAAGTTCGATATACCAACGTTTATCCGCTTCGTTATAGAAAAATTTACCGTTTGCGGTTTTGCCGTTTACGGTGACCTTTTTGTATTTTTCGGCAAGATGACGCACCACCGCGTTATCGCGGAGCGGAGCGTAAATTTTGCTATTAGTATCGTAAAGGGCTTGCAAAGTCGTTATCTCGTTGAAACCGCCGTCGTATACGCCCCAAGCAAGAAGCGTCACGTCGGTGTATACGCCGCGAGAATACGACTGTCCGGTAGCGCTGAGACTCAGATCTATTTTCACGTCCGACAAAACGGAAAACTTCCAGGTTTTTACCTGCTTATCGCCGACTATTTCGGTCTTTTTCTCGACGGACTCGCCAAACCCCGAATACTCACAATGAATCATCTGGTCGGCGGGGAACGCGATTTCGCCCGTATGCGTTGCCGTTATGGAGACGTTCGTGCCGTGTTTTACTTTTTTTACGTCCGAATTGATCTTGTCTTTCAGTTCGGCAAGCGAAGCAACCTTAATCGGCGTCGATTCTTCCGTTCTGAATACGTATTTCAACTCATACGAAAATTCGTCCATGACTTGCTCCTGATAATTGTCGTCGTAGGTAGCCGTTACGTTGTAAGTTTTAATCGACGGCTTGCCCGTAAAAGTGATTTTTACGTCGGAAGTCGGATAGACTTCGTAATCGACGACTTTTTCGTTGTCGTTTCTGATTGCCGCTTCCTTTCCGTTGGCAAACACCTTAAAGTCGCCTTTATCGTAACCGTCTTCAAACGTGACGGTAACGAAAAACGAGCCGCCTTTGCCCGAAGTAAAATAGATGGTTTCGGTGTCTCCGCTTCCGCTTAGCATAGTTCCCTGTCCGTTTAGGATGCGCTCTATGCCTTCGGGCAGCGCGGACAAGTCCTGAAAGGTTATCTTGTAACGATCGTCTTTTTTGCACGATGCAAACAGACATACGACGCAAGCAAGCGACAATAAGCATAAAATCAATTTTTTCATATAGGTAAATTCTCCTGTTTTATATTTTTTTCGTAATTTTAGTCGGTTTCGGAACGTAGAGTAACCGAAAACTTCGTTTCGACTCCGCGTTCCGATTTTTTTGTCGGGCGTCAGTCATCGATAATCAGATACCCGTCTGCGATTCTCCCGTTAAACAAAGGAGTTCCGTTTTCGTACACGGTTATAACGCCGTCTTTCTCTTCCCAGGCGTAAGCAAACACTAAATATTCCGCAGTAACCGCTCCGCTTTCGTCCGTCAGGACTTCGTACAGATAAAACGTTCCGTTATCGTTAAGCTCGCCGCGTATATGGCTGTTTTCGCCGTATTCTTCGTAATAACGGTATACCGTATTGCCTTCGGGGATTATTTCGAGCGCGTTGCCGTCTTTTATAGTATACTTCACGTTAAGAACGTAAGCGTGTTTACCGTCGGCGGAGAACGTTACCAGCACGGTCTGATCGTATTTGCCGCTTTCGTCGTAAATATCCGCCATAGAAAATCCGTTTTTGGTATACACTTTGACGGAGCGTACGCCCGCCGCGCCGACGATCGTGTACGTTTCGGGATTATCTTTCAGCATTTCCGCCTTGAATATTGCGGCTAAGTTATCCGTAATCGTGAAGAATATCGGGCTTGCATAACCGTAGAACGTAAGCAGATAAACGCCCGAATCTTCGTTGATAAGATCGTACGTTCCCCAGGAATACTTATAGTAAGCGATTCCGTTTTCGTATAATTCGAGCGTATCGCCGCCCATCCCGTAAGTCGTTTTCGTTACGCCGCGCACGTCGGGAACGAGTTCGATATAAATCGTATCGACTATTCCTTTGTAGGCTGCTTTTAAGGAGACGTAGCCCGGTTTCGAAAAATCGATTTCGTCGTTCGGCGCAAGAATCATATCTTCGAAGCGGAAACTCTCTACGCCTTTGCTATAACCGCAGACGGTCATATGTAAAGTAAATCCGACGCCCGCGAGTTGAGACAGGACTTCTTCTTTCGTTCCCGCGACGCACTTGACCGAACCGTCAGACGAGAACGTGTATTTTATATCGCTTTCGGTATAAATCAGCAGCGTTATATAGTCGTTCCGCGCTTCGCCGCATTTAGCCGTCACGGAATACGAATTACCGCTTGCCGCGCCGTCGAAATCGAAGGGCGACAGCGTTTCGTTGCCTTCGCCGTCGGCGGTTTTTACGAAGAACGCGTCTTTTGAAAGCGGCAGACAGTAATACCCGTCGTTCGTCATCAGTTTCACGAAGTATTTACTTAAATCTCCGTCGCAAACGTAAACAGTGGACGTATAACCGTGAGACAGATCTTCTTTTTCGTAAATATATATCTCGGTCGCCGTCAGGGTTTCCTTCGTTCTCGGCGCGACGGCTATAACCGTCGTTTTGCCGTAATAGGAAATCGTTACGTCAAATCTTCCGCCGCCCGATACCGCTTCGCTTGCGGCGCTCGCATCGTAAGAAATCATATCTTCGGTTACTTTTACACAATCGGTTTTACCGTTCTTTCGCGTGACGGTAATATATAAATATTCCACGTCCTGAGCGACGTTGCCGCCGTCGATATTCCATACGAGATCGTCGTAGAATAGCGGCGCGATCTCGTCGATTCTCGTATCGTTCGGATCTCTTACGGTAATCTGCCCGCGATAGGATTTGCCGCCGTAAACAAAGGTTAGTTCGTGCGTTCCGACGACGGTATTGTCGAAAACGCCGTTTATCATATCGGGCGTAAGTTCTATAATCTCGGAATCCGCTCCGAGCCGACTTATCATAATGCTCGGCGTTTCGCCTATGTCGATGACGCTTTTGTGGATATAGATATACGTTATTTCATACGGATCGCGCACGTTTACGCATATTCGTTTGGTTACGCCTTCCACGCTTACCGTGAAAAACTGTCTGCCCAAAACCGACGGGTCGAACGTTCCGCCGACAACCGTCTCCGCCGTAAGTTTCCGTTGTCGTTTCGTGCCGTCGGAATAAACTATGTCTACGGTCGGATATTCGCCGAGCAGCGTATAGCCGTAAACGCCGTCAAAGTAAACGTCGACGGGCGTTGCCGAATTGACGAGAGTGACCGCGACGGAGTATTCTTTTCCGTCTACGGTATATTTTACGGTAAACGTTTTCGTATCCGTTCCGCTTGCGGCAAAATCGAAGTCGGGATCGAATCCGCCGTTATCTGCGACCGTTGCGTTGACGGGTATCGTTACGCCCGTATCGCGGGTGTAATTGCAATCGTACACCGTCGTAATATCGCCGATGCCCGACAGATAACCTTGCTGGTACGCTCTTCGTTCGGTCGCTAAACCGTATACCGCGAACGGACGGAAAGTAATATCCGCCGCCCCCGTAAAGTTTTCAAACGCCACGTTAAACATAAGAGTTGTCGGCGTAAAATCTTCGGCAAAAGACGTTATCGTTTGGACGAATCTCAGCCGCTCGGCTTCGCTCATAACGTCCGAAGCCCACAAGACGCTTTCGCCGCCGCCAAGATAATTTATTCTGAAAAGCCTGTCGTCTTCCGTATGATAACCGACGTAAAAGTCGGATATCGGTTCAATGCCGTCCACAGGCATATACGGCTCGGGTTCGGCTTCGTACCCGCAAACGCCGCAGGTCGCTTTTTTGAAATGCGCGCCGTTTTGCGTTTCGAACGAGTAAGTATATTCGTGGCTCTCGTAAGCGATTCTGTCACAATCGCGGCAAACCCGTTTATGCTGTCTGTCTCCGTCGGGCGAAACCACGTCGTCGTGGCGATCGGCAAGGCGGAATATATCGTCGTGAGCAAGTTCGTTTCCGTCTTCGCCGAAATACTTATAACAGGTAGCGCATTGACGGTAAGCGACGAGAATATCGCTTTCGCCGCACTTTCCTTGCTTTGCGGGGGTAAGCGTTCCCAACTCGTGACGAACGGGAACGGTCAAATCGTCGATTTCTTGATAATCTTTATCAAACTTCTTATTACAATGCGAACAGACGTAATAGCCCTTTATTCCAGTTGCGGAGCAGGTCGGAGCGACTTCGTCGTTCCATTTGCCGAAAACGTGAACGAGTTTCGGAATTACTATGGTGTCCACCTGATTGCCGTCTTCGCCAAAATATTGCAAACACTTTTCGCATTGATAGTGATTGATTATTCCGTCTTCCGTTTCGGTGGCGGGTTTGCCCGTTACCAAATCTCCCACCTTATGTCCCGTGTTCGGAATGGAAAAAGACGGATTTTCGACGTATTCTTCGTTCGCGTCAAAGTACAGCGTGCAGTTACGGCAGTAACAATATTCTTCACGCCCGCTCGCTTCGCAGGTCGGCTCGATTCTCTCGTACCGTATGAACGAATGACCGAACGGCGCGGAAATCAAATCTTCCGCCGTAATCGTTACGGAAGGATTAAACGCAAAATACGGCTCGGAACATTTTCCGCATACGTTATGCGCCTTAACGCCCGTTTCCGTACAGGTCGGGAACTGCTCGGCGTTAAAACTGCCGTAAATATGCCCCGTCTTTTCTATAACTATCGTATCGAGCGGTCGGTTGTTTTCGTCGGTATATCTGCCGCAGCCGACGCATTCGAAGTGCGCGACCGTTCCGTCCGTCGTACAGGTCGGCTCTACCTTTGCGATAATCTCTTCCGTCGTATTGCGATGCCCCGAAGGGGGAATCAGCGCGTCGGCTATTTCAACGCCGTTTTCGTCGTAATCTTTGTCGCAGATTCTGCAATGATAACGACCTTTTATACCCGTTTCCGTACAGGTTGCGGCGATTTCTTGTATCCACTCGCCGTAAGAATGCCCTTTCGCCGCAATCGTCAGCGCGGCGGAATCGGTTATCTCTGCGCCGAATAAATCGAAGTTTTTGTTACATACCGAGCACCGATTGTGCGCTTTAGTTCCGCTCGTCGTACAGGTCGCGGAAGTTTCGGGAATCGGGCTACACGTATGGCTTGCGGGAACGGTAATATCGATTTCCGTTCCGTCGGTATCGAAGTGCTTTTCGCAACGCGAGCAGGTTTTGTGCGCTTTCGCTCCGTCGGTCGTACACGTCGCGGGAATTTCGTCGATCCACTCGCCGTAGGTATGCCCGAGCGCTTTCAGAACGAAGCCTTCGACTTCGTTCATATCTTCGTCCAGAAAAGTAAAACAACGACCGCAAAAGTAAAAATCTATATTCCCGTCTTCCGTACAGGTCGGCTCGACGCGCCCGTAATGCTCGAAAGCGTGCGCGGCGGGGATTTTCAAATCCGCTACAACGTCGTAATTCTCGTCGAATTTAAGTTCGCAATCGCCGCAGGCGTAATGCCCTTTCGTTCCGTTCGCCGTACAGGTTGCGGGAACTTCGTCAATCCATTCGCTATACGCGTGCCCCGTCGCGGGGATAACCAAAGTATCGAGAACGTTGTTTTCCGCGTCAAATTTCAATTCGCAATTTTCACAGCCCTTATGCGCTTTTACACCGTTCTCGGTTGCCGTCGGCGCGACTTCTTGTAAAAAAACGGTATACTTATGCCCCGTCGCTGGGATAACCGTGTCCGTAACGAGTTCTCCGTCGGCGTCAAAATATTGCCGACAATGCGAACAACGGAACGCGTCTTTAACTCCGTTTTCGGTACAAGTCGCTTTTTGACCGGGAACGGCATACAGAGAGTGCGTTTTCGGCACGGTCGTATCGTCGATTTGCGTCTTGTTTTCGTCGAATTTATTATGACAGACCGAACATTCGTAATGCCCTTTCGTTCCGCTCTGCGTACAGGTGGCGGCGACTTCGGCGTTCCATTCTCCGTACGCGTGGTCGGTTTTGGCAATCGTCAAATCGTTCGTCTCGCGTCTTTCGCCGTCGAAATTTTTATGACAAACCGAGCATTCGTAATGCCCTTTCGTTCCGTCCGTCGTACAGGTTGCGGCGATTTCGGGTAAAAACGCTCCGTAACTATGCCCCGTTGCCTTAATCGTCTCCCGTTCGGTTTCTTCGCAACCGTTACAGGCGCGGGTTTTCAACCCGTCCGTCTCGCAATCCGCCTCGCGCGTAATCGTCCACTCGCCGTATTCGTGCGTATGTTTTTTTGCGCCGCGCCCGCAACTTGCGAAAACGCAGGCGGCAACTAAACACAAACTAACGGTAAAAGCGATTTTAAGTATTCTTCTTTTCATATTTTCCTTGCTGATTTATTTTTATGTTTATATTCTTTTTTTAAGTCGATTCTTCTTTCAATCAATTCTTCCCGTCGGAAAGTAACAAAAAAGCGCAAGGGAAAAGTTGCTTCTCTGCGCTCGTAATCTAAACGTAATTCATAGGCGGTTACCTCCCGTCGAGAGTCTTGAATTTTTGTTCCGTGTCGGTTTTTTTGCTCTTTTACAGCCTCTTCAAAAATAGTTTTTTTGACGTGTCGATATTGCTACGATTAAAACTATCGTAATCATTATAGCATAAAATTTTTATTTTTTCAAGTTTTATCGCATTATTCGTCAAAATTTCTTCAAAGTATGCCGAATGACGCGTCGGACAAGTATATTGCGAACCGTAATCCGACGGCGCGTATTAGCCCTATATTCCGCGACGGCGACGTATTAGCCCGGTATTCCGCGACGGCGACGTATTAGCCCGGTATTCCGCGACGGCACGTATTAGTCCGATATTCCGCGACGGCGACGTATTAGCCCTATATTCCGCGACGGCGACGCGACGAACGGCGACAAAAATCTGCGAACGATATTCGACGCTAAACGGGCGTAATTTTAAGAAATTTTGAAAAAACTTTTTAACAATCTTTCAAATTTGCGTTAAAAATATTGACTTAGCCCCGCCGATATGTTACAATGAACAGGCTAACTTAATCGTAAAAGCGATTTAATCGTTAGTTTTATAGAAATCGGCAAGGAGAAATACCCAAGAGGCCGAAGGGGCTCCCCTGCTAAGGGAGTAGTATGGGATAACCGTAGCGAGGGTTCAAATCCCTCTTTCTCCGCCAATCAAAACCTAAATCGAACTCTCGGTTTAGGTTTATTTTTTATCAAATTTATGTTACAATATGATTTAAGGAGAAGTAAAATGAGTAAATTATCTGTGCTAGAACTAATGAAAAAAAATTATAATGCAAGTTTAGAGGCAATAAAATTAAAACAATTATTTTTTGATGTTCCTATGTTTCAAAAGACAATAATGTTTGCCAACACTCAAGAATTTACATACGCAATTATTTTTGACAGTTTATTGTTGAGACAATGGAAATTTAGACAAACATATATTTCAACTAAGGATATATTAATTCAAAACCATTTGGATGTAGACTTTGCAAAAAAATATACTAACGAACAATTAGTAGATTTTATTGAATTAATAGATAACTTACTTTATTACAAGCCCAATTTTTCCGAACTACAATATAGTCAAAGTCTCTATTTAATTAAAGATAGATATACTTTAATGTTAGAGGTATTAGAAGGTTTAATAAAAAATTTGGGGTTGGAAGAAAAGAAGTCACCAGATGGTTGGATTGCTCTAATACCACGGAATGAAACATTAGATAAAGTTATAGAAGATTTTAAACCTGCAGTTCAATGGGAGATTATTAGCTACCTAAAAATCAAACAAGATGATTTAGAGGCTAAAAGAAAGCATCTCGCTTATTTGGCAACAGAGTTGTATATTGAAAAAGATAAAAATGAACAAGGCTAAAGCTTTGCTGATTATATTATCGATCATACACTACTAGTCAATAAAACCATTATTAAAAACAAAATGTATGAAAGTGATGCTAATAACCCTACACGATTTCATACAATGCCAGATCATATTAGAAAAATTCTTTATCTTGATGCACCGGATCTAATTGTTGAAAAAGACAATGAGCCTGTATTTTCAATTGAAGTAACCACAGAAGCGGGTACTGGGCATAATGCCTTTCAGCGATTTGCCCGAATAGCGGCCGCTGTCGAAAATAGTGTGCCAGCTTTCTACATTTATCCTGAAGGGAAATTGGTCTCGAGAATAAATCGCAATACAGGTAACATTAATACAAAATGGGATGAAATCAACCCTCTCATATTCCGCGCGTTGGAAGGCGTTATGAGCGTATATAATATACCTGCTCTTTTGTATTATTTTCCCTCTGACGATATAAACGTATATCGCTATAATCCTGCAGACTCTCCTCATTACGCAAACAAGGGATTATGCTTTGATTCTAATATAGCTCGGTATTCCGGCTGTCCTGACTCAACATCTAGAAGTATGTTAGATATGTTTGTTGCAATCAATGAGATTATTAACGCAACAGAAAATCTGGGGGTTATTCCTGCTCGCACACGCTTGCTTGGCAATGTTGTAATCAGAAACAAGCGCAACGATATGCAGGCTCAGTTTGTTACCAAATCTGAGGGAAAATTACCGGAACAAATGTCGCCACTTTCTGCAGTTAAAATAATTCCAACTCAATATCTGATAAATTATCTTTCAAAATATGAAACAGATGGCTATGTATTAGGTGAGTTGCTTAAGTCAAGAGAAACTACTGCATTATATCAAGTGAATGCTGGATTCAGAGGCGATCCATACCCTGGCTGTTTGGCGGCTATAGATTATTTATCCTGTCGGCAAGGGATGACATTTGAAGACAGACGACACAATTTGGTAATGGTATGGGGTCGAATTGAAGTTGATGAAACACAACAAACAATTATAGTTCACAACGACAACAATTCTACTATAAGAGATTTCTTTAATGATGTTAAAAGCTGTGCTCGTAACAATTTGTTAGTAAAAAATTATGCGGATCTAGAATACAAGGATATTCCAAGATATTTTATGCAAGTAAGATATGGATCAACATACTCAAAGGTGAAACACATACGAGTATATTCATATTTTGCAGATGCAGTTTTGTTCCCAGACGGTTCGCTCTGGAGGGATGCATAATGACAGAGGAACAAGTAACAAAAGCTATATTACAATACTTGCAAAATAAGGGTTGGCATATCGTTTGCTTTGATTTTCCTCAAAGTGGTACTGGCAGAGTATTGCACCCTAATAATGCTGACGGAGAAAAAAATAAAGATTCTATCATTCCAGACATTGTTGCGGTTAAAAACGACATAGTCTTGTTTTTTGAAAACAAAGACAGATTTTATTTGCCAGACTATAAAAAAGTCAACGAGCTGATAGTCAATAATCAGTTTACTAGTGCTATAGGCAATTTGCTTTCTGAGTATAATATCGAAAATATTTACTATGGCATTGGTTTGCCGACAGAAAAACATAAAGGAAAAAGCAGAGAATTCGCTAATTTGGTTGATTTCATAGTCGGTGTAAGTGCAAAAGCGGATATCGAAATTTTATATAATCCTAATCAAATACAATTTTAATTATGTTTATGCAATCATAAACTTGGTACTGTTTTAATATATTTCTCGATAGTAAGATAATAAAACAGAAATAATAAAAAAATGCAGTCAACTATAAATTAAACGACCTCTGAAGTTCAGAGGTCGTTTTAGTACTTTTTATTTATGGCAATATATTTATTTTCGTAGGTTTTATCGCTTCGCTTTTATTGTCATACAAAAACTATGAATATAATGGTAATAAAATTGTGGTATATGCAGGGTGGTATCATCATTACATAAAATTTAATGGTAATAAAATTGACGAACATAATACATTGATATCTTATACTGCTATACCTTTGTCTTGCACGCTAGATGACGGCACAGACATTAACGTTACTATCACAATGACGAATAGAATATCGTTAAAAATAAACAACCAACTTTATGCAGAAAAGAAATAATATTATGAGCAATACAGATTTTACTACCCGGAATTTTCCTGATGATATACATAATGCTGTCACTTAAATTAGCAAGAGTGTCCGAGAGTTAAAGAAAAAATATAAAAACTTTCCATTATGCCGGATAAGAATTTTTGTCATACTATTAAACGAACACTGCCAAGTGAAACCGCTTTGAACGATAAAAAGTTCTGACGGGTTTTTGACTTTTTAATACGAAACCGCCCCGCCCCGCGAGCAGATATGCTCGCGGGGCGGGGCTGTTACTATGGCAAGGTATTACTATGGTAAGGCTGTTACCGTGCCGAATAAAACTAATTAAGAGTTTAACGAAAAGCCTTCGCAATTCACGCTTCCGTCAGAATAAAAACTGTAAGAAAATCCGCCGTCGTACGTTCCTTTCTCAAAAACGATTTTACTGCCGTTGACTTTTCCCTTCAGAGTTTTCCCGACCGCACCGGAATCTCCGCATTTCTCGCTTTCGCTTTTATCTACGAACGTAAACTCTAAATCCGCACCGCTAAAAACGGCGGTAAAATAAAATTTGACGTCGCCTGGAACTTTCGCCGTAAGTACTCCCGAAATCGTCGGCAAATCGTCAAAGTCAACTCTCACCGGTACGTTTTGGTTGTCGGTATTTTCATACCCGCCGTTGAAAGTTTTTCCTTTGAACGGATTTTCCGTCGGCTCTTCCGCCGGCTCTTCCGCGGAAACGACGATCTTATCCGTCAGATCTATCTCGCCCGACTCCGACAACGCGGCAAGCGCGTCGCTCGCTTCGGCGGTTTTTACGTTTATTTCGTAACCTTCCGTTCCGTACCACGCGTACGACGGACAACTTAAAATACTCGCGGTGTACGCGCTCGACTTTTCGCCTACCAGCGTATCGACAAGTCCGTACAGACTTCTCGACGGAGACTCGTTATTCGTATACTTTCTTGATAGTCCGTCTTTTTCCGTATAATAAGCGACCGCCTTAAATTTCAGTTTTCGGTTTTTCTCCAACACGTTCACTATAACGCCGTTGGCGTACCAGTAATCGGTTTCTCCGTCGTTCGTGCCTTTATATATCTTTGCGGAGTCTACGCCTATCTCCAAACTTTTCTCTATGCTCGCATAGTCTTTATCCGCTACCCGATCGAACAGAATTTCAGGGGCGATAACTATCGTGAGTTTACGCTCGCCGTTTTTAATCGGTTCGGCTATATCATCGCTCATTTTTACCCTGAAACGGATTCCGCCGTCGTTTGCGATGCGAAGCGACGCGCCGTTCGTCATCTCGAACACCCCGACGGGCTTTGCGACGTCTGCCGCCTTTACCACGACCGACCGATTAAACGCCGCCGCACAGATAACAAGCGCAAATAGAGCGATTATTCCTACAATCAAACTTAATCTTTTGGTTTTTACCGTTCCTGCCGTCGTCATTCTTTTATCCCCCATTCGAAATCGTCTGCGAGAGAATCCGGGTCGCTACTCGGCAGCGACGCGTCAACGACGACTCTGACGTCGGTTTTAGTTATACGCACCGACGGTTCTTCGTAAGTCTTCATTTCTTTCGTATTATTCCTCCGTAAAAGGCTTTCCGCGGCAACGCGGAAAGCCTGTCGACAATTTACCGATAATTATACTCTTGCCGTTATTTTATGTCAATCGTATAGCGCCTTATCGCCAAAATTTACAAAAAAAATTCTATTACGCTATTCATCTTCACCTTAAAGCACCGCCTCGCGATTATTTCTATTCAAAGATTTCTGCGCCGACCTTGCTCGGAAATTCTGCGGCAAGTTTAATATAATAATCCAACGCGTCAGACATAAATTTCTTTCCGTCGGCGGCAGTTGATTTCGGTTGGGTAGTGGCACTAACCGACTCGCCGTTTTCTTTTTTCGGTTTGGCTTTAAGGTGTTTTCAGATAGGCAATATCTTATTTTTTCAAATTGTTTTTGCAAAAACATTGATTTTCGCCCTGAAATATGCTATACTGACTACGCCAAACAAGTTATATGCCCTAATCAGGAGTACGGGCTTTTTTCAACAGAATAAGTATATTCTTTTTTCGTGACGTCCATATTTTGAATTTGGTAAAAATGCAAATTCCATTTATGTGGACGATTACCCGTACTGCATATAAACTTGTTTGGCGACAGTCGGAGCTTGCGTTTTTCGTGCGTTGGTTTCGACCGGCGCACTTTTTTTATAGACTCAAAAGGCGTGTTTCCGAATAAGATTATATTCATGACTGTAACGTTATCCACGGAAATTAACTCGGCACGTCAAACGATGACGGAAGTCAAATCGTCTTAATTTTTTGATAATATTGTGATAGTTTTGTATACATATTGTGTGTATAGTATATTATTTGCACGAAATATAACGTCTAAAAAAAGAACTAATTAAAACGGGGTGTTTTATGAACAGATTTGTTAAATCGATTTTAGTAGGCTTGCTATCAGCGATTTGTTGCCTAGCGGGTTTGGCGTGTTCAAAGAATATAACGCAAAACCATACCGCGCACGAATGGGGCGAATGGGAAGTACTCGATGAGCCCACCTGCCGTCATGAAGGCAGAGAAATCCGCCGCTGCAAGGTAGGCAATTGCAACGAGAGCGAAGAAAGACCGATTAAGCCGCTCGAACACGAATGGATTTTCGATTATGAAGAAAATTACGATTGCGAAAGCCCCGTAACGCGCTTTTATCGTTGCGCAAACTGCGGCGAAAGCAAAAAAGAAGAAGGTCCGGCAGTCGGTCACAATTACGTTCTGATTACCGAAACCCCCGCCACGTGCGAAATGGACGGGAACAAAATTTATGAATGTAAAAATTGTCACAACAGGCATAATGAAACGTTACCTGCGACGGGGCACGACTATAAACTTAAAGAATCGATCCCCGCTACCTGCCGAAAAGGTTCTTACGGGATTTACGAGTGCGAAAAATGCAAAGCCACCGAAAAAAGACTCATAAACCCCGAATTCGATTATTCTAATCATAATTATACCGAAAAAAGTTTTGACGCTACCTGCAAAGACGCGGGCGGAACGCACTATTGGTGCGCCGATTGCGGCGATGAACGCTATGAGTACGATTATGAAAATAAGCCTGCCTTAGGACACGATTATATGGTTGAACATATAAACGCAACCTGCACGTCTTACGGCAGAAACTGTAGTACCTGTAAAAGATGCGGACATACGGAAGACGAAGACATTCTTTCCGAGCCGCCCGTTCCGCATAACTACAAATGGCAGACGATAACCGAGCCAACCTGTTCGGATTCAGGAACGAAGCGCGGCGTGTGCAGTTATTGTCACGAAGAAACGTACGCCGACATCGAAAAACTGAATCATAATTATAACAGATACGGCGAATGCGACAATTGCCGTTCAAGTTATTATCATTTCTATAAAGACGGCGACATCGCCTGCATAATCGGCATTGACGAAGAAGTTGCAAAAACTCTCGAAGTTGCCGAAATCCCCGAGACCTGCGTTATAGATTCAAATACGTACCAAGTAAAGCAGATATATTATAACGCTTTTGAAAACAACGCAAAAATCAAAAAAGTGATTTTGCCCGAAGGGCTGGAAATTATCTCTTCCCGCGCCTTTTACGGAATGACGGCGCTTGAAGAAGTTAATATTCCGAGTACAATTTCGCGGTTTGAAGACGAAGCGTTCGGAAATTGCAAAAATTTAGCGACGGCGTATTTTAACACGAACCATTTTGCCGGTGGCGAAACCGGACCTTACTACGGGTTTTTCAACGGTTGCGAAAAGTTAAAACGGATAATTTTCGGCGAAAACGTAACCGCGTTGCCGCGCAATTTTTACAATGGTACGGCGGTAGAAAACGTAGAGTTACCCGACTCGATAACGGTTATCAACGATTCGGCGGCGTCAGACGTAACCACGCTGAAATCGATTAAAGCGAATAACGTAACCACGATAGGCAGGAACGCGTTTAATAATTGCGCGGCTTTAACGATTGCGGAACTGCCAAAAGTTACGTCTATTGCGGACTACGCGTTTAATAATTGCGCTCAATTGAATATCGCCCTTCCTTCGGGACTTTTAAGAATAGGCAGCGAAGCGTTTAACGGTTGCGCTTCGATAACGAACGTCGTTTTGCCGAACTCGTTGAATTATATAGGCAGCGGAGCGTTTAACGGTTGCGCTTCGATAACGAACGTCGTTTTGCCGAAGTCGTTGAATTATATAGGCGGCGGAGCGTTTGGTAATTGCGGAACGATAGACGAGTTCAGCGCGCTTTACGCAATCGAAAACGTTTCAAGCGTATTTTCGTCAAGCGACGTCATAAAGAATGCGCACGTTTGCGCGTCAAACGCGGCGTTGTTTTCAAGCGGTACGACGATAAACAAACTCACGATAACGAGCGGCGCGGTCAACGATCAGACGTTCGATCTGCCTTATTCGTATATGTCTTACAAAATCGAAACGCTTGAATTGGGCGAAGGCGTAAACTTTGCGGGCGGATTGAATAACGTACGCCTTAATAAAATAATTCTACCGAGAAGCATTACGGTTATACCCGAAAACGCGTTTATGGGAACGGGAATCACCGAACTCGAATGCAAAGGCGAAATTACGAAAATCTGCAACAATGCGTTTTTATACACCAACATCCGCGACTGGTACGTTCCGTCGTCGCTTAAAACCGTAGAAGGAAACTTAGGGTTTATAACGAATAATTCGAGCGTCTCCTTAAAAGCAATTCACATTTCCGATTTTACGGCGTGGCTTAACGTTGACTTTATAAATTCGCTTCCGCCCATAAGATCGGGCATAAACGTATACGTTAACGGAGCAGAGTTAAACGAAATAACCATTCCCGAAAGCGTTACGAAAATAACTAATATACTTAACTGGCCGAACCTTGTTAAATTAACTCTTCATAAAAACGTGGAACTGACCAGGTTGTGTTTATACGGGTTTAACGATCTCGAAGAATTGACCGTTCCCGTCGCAACCGATTTCAGAGAATTGTTTGCGAGCGGCGGATACGTTACAAACTCTTCTTTGAAAAAAGTGGTGGTTTTAAGCGGAGATATTCCGAGTTACTGCTTTGACGGTTTTTCCGCGCTCGAACAGGTCGTTTTACCCGACGATTGCACGGCTATAAACTCTTCCGCGTTCGGCACGTTCAAAGGGAAACTTACCAAATTAACCACTATTTCGAAACAGGACGAAGATTTTGCTTTGCCGCAAAGTCTGAAAACCATCGCGAAAGACGTATTCCGCAACGTAACGCTTAGTAAAGTAACGGTAACCGATTTAGGTAGATTCGCAAATATCGATTTTAAGAACGTATACGCAAATCCCGCCTACACCGCAAAAGAAATCGTAATGCCGAACACGTTGACGGTAGGCAAAAACGACAGAGTTTCTCCGTTTGCTCTCGTGAAAATCAAAAGACTTGACAGTATAGTCGTAGACGGCGAAAACGCTTACGTAAAATACGATAAGAACGGTCTTGTTACGGGATATAATAAAGAAAGATATTTTTTAAGATTTAATAAAGACAGCGCCGAAAGCCCCGATCTCAGCGGAATCAACTATATCGCTCCGTACGCTTTTTCGGGTTACGCGCTTAAATCAGTCAACTTAAACGTTTCAAGCCTTATCGAAATTTATGAAGGCGCGTTTACGGGTTGCCCGAATTTAACGGGCATATCTTTGCCGTTCATAAATAAAAAGACGGGGTTATCGTCTAATGAAGATTATCTGATCCACAGAATGTTCGGAAAGGAATATTTTGCGGGCTCGACCAAAATATCCTGCTACATAGATTCATCGTCGCTAAGGGATTATTACGTTCCGTCGACCTTGAAAAACGTAAGCATATGCGGCGGAGTAGTAGGAAACAACGCGCTTAAAGACATAAACTCCTTAAACAACCTTTCGTTTATTTCGGTTACGTCAATCGCGTCATCCGCGCTCAGCGGCGTTTCGCGTTTGAAAAGTATTTATTTTAACTACGATACGATGAGCGATTTTAGCCCTTATAACTCTCCGTTCGGGGGTAATAAATTGCTCGGCACGGACGTTGAAGTCACTTTCGGACCGGACGTAACGTATATTCCGAGATATATGTTCCGCGGAAATTCTTCGATAACGCGAGTGAACTTAAAATCGTCTAAATGCGGAAAAATAGGATACGGCGCATTTGAGAACTGCCCCGTCTATCAATTGTATTTACCGACGGAAAATTACGTTACGATAGAAAAACTCAACGGTTCTCTCAAAGGGACGCTTCCGAACGAAAATATTATCGAAATCGCTTCGTTCAAAGACGAAAATCAGCCCAATCTCGACTATCTGAAACAATATTCCGTAAGCAATTACAGAAAACCCGAACCGTTCTGGACGTTTGAAAGCATAATAAAAACGACGGAAGACGGGTTCGTTTACGCCCAGACCAAAGAAGGCGCGGAAAAGGAATTGTCGTTGCTGATAAGTTACGTCGGCGACGCCGAAGAAGCGACGCTTCCCGAAAGGCTTAACAACAGAGAGTACACGCTACGCCAAAGAGCGTTTGCGGGTACGAGAGTAAATAAAGTTATACTCCCCGGAACGTTTACGTCAATCCCCGCGGAAGCGTTCAGCGGCTCGACGATCGAAACGATCGAATTCGGACCTTCGGTCGTCAGAATCGAAGAAGACGCGTTCAATAATTGCGCCGATCTGATAAACGTAAACTATACGGGTACGATAGCCGACTGGTGCAATATTGAATTCGGTTCAGACTCAGGCAATCCGCTCTCCTATGCCGAAAACCTTTTCGTCAGCGGCGAAAGAATTTCGGATCTCGTCATTCCCGAAGGCGTGGAAAATATAAATAAGTTTGCATTTAACGGTTATCGGTTTAATTCGTTAACGCTACCCGCAACCTTAAAAACGATAGGCGGAAGCGCGTTCTCTCATATTGAAAAACTGAATTACACGGGCAATATCGGAAGTTGGTGCAACATAGAATTTAAGTATAATCCTTTAACGACCACCAAGATATTGTATATCAACGATAATTTAGTTACGGATTTAATAATAGACGGAACGGAAAAAATTTCCGCAAACGCGTTCAAAGGCGCGCGCTTTGACGGCGTTACCATAAAATCAAGCGTTAAAAACATCGGGTATTCGGCTTTTGAAAACGTTACCGCAAAAACGCTGACGATTGAAAACGGGGTAACTTCTATCGATACGCAAGCATTCAAATCGGCAACTTTCGAAAATACCAAAAAACTCGTTTTACCGTCGACCTTAACCACTATTGCGGATGAGGCGTTCAGCGGCGTATTGCTTGACGAAGTTACGTTTAACGAAGGCTTAACAAAAATCGGAAGCAACGCGTTTACGGGAACGAATTTAACGCAGGCGATTTTCCCGAGCACGTTGACCGAAATAGGTTCGGACGCGTTTTCGGGGCTGAATCTTACGAACGTTGAGTTCGGCAATTCTCTTAAAACGATCGGCGGGTACGCTTTCTATAATACGAAGATTTCAAATCTAGTTCTTCCCGACGGTATAGAAAAAATAGAAAGGGCTGCGTTTGCAAGTATTACGACTTTAACGAGCGTAACGATTAACGGAACGGGCACTTTCTTTGCAACCGACGTTTTCTTTGGCGACGACGCCATAACGACGTTGAATTTCAACGGCACGGCAAGCGAATGGGCGGGCAACGAGTTCGAGAGCGAAACGGCAAATCCGTTATACTTCGCTAAAAAACTCTATCTCGGCGGCACGCTTGCGAAAAATATCGTGATAGAAAACGTAACCGCAGTCGGTAGTTACGCGTTTGTAAACGCCGAATTAGAAACCGTCGAACTTAAAGGAATAGAAAGCGTAAAATGCGGCGCGTTCAAAAACGTAACGCTTTTAACGGAAATAATCGTTCCCGAAGGCGCAAAGAATGTGGAAGATAACGCGTTTGAAAATATTTTAACGTTAACTGCCGCGGTTTTACCCGACTCGCTTACCTTAATGGGAAGAAACGTTTTCGCGGGGTGCGTAAACCTTAAAGAACTTACCCTGCCGTTTTTCGGAACGCCCGCAAACGACAAAACGATCGCAAGCATTGCGGATACGTCTTCCCTGCAAACGGTAACCGTAACGAAAGATTGCGCGATACCGGACGAAGCGTTCCGTAATATCGCCACGCTCACTACGGTTAATTTACCCGAAACGGTAACGCGGATAGGTTCAATGGCGTTTGACGGGTGCAATAATTTAAGAAGTCTTGAATTATCCGCCGCATTGACGTATATAGGCGCCTACGCTTTACCGCGCGATAATAAATTAGAAAGCCTTAACTATCACGGCACGCCCGAAGACCTTTGCGCGTTGAATACGGATGAACGCTTGTTCTCCAAGACGAAGAAATTCTTGTTTAACGGCGAAGAATTGACCGATATAACCATTTCGGAAAACGTAAAATCGATAAACTTCGCCGCGTTTGCGTATTCAACGTTCAACAGCGTTTTCATAAACGCCGAAGAAGCGGGATCTTACGCCTTTATGGAGTCGACGATTCAGAATTTAACGTTCGGAAACAACGTTAAAAGGATCGGCGAAAGTTTTGCGGAAAACGCGTCCGTTGCGAATATCACGTTCGGAACAGCGTTGCAAACGATCGGCAGCAAGGCTTTCTACGGTAATACGACTTTGAAAAGCGCGGTCATTCCCGATACGGTAACCGATGTTTCGAGCCGAGCATTCGGTAATTGCCCCGAATTGAATTATATAGATTTGCCTTGCGTGAATTACAATATCAGCCCTTATAACTTCCTGTCTCTGATAGGCGGCGATACGCTTCAAATCGATAACGGGCTTGAAATCAACGTAAGGGGCGGAACGGTTCTCGAAGGGTTTAACGATACGCACGTTCAAAAAGTAACGTTTGCCGATTCCGTAACCGCCATCGCAAAGCAGGCGTTTAATAATTGCGTATATCTTAAAGAAATAGAACTTTCAAACAACGTTTCCGAAATAGGCGACGAAGCGTTCAAAAATTGCCTTGCGCTTAAACAAATAGCAATTCCCGACAACGCAGACCTTATCGTTTACGATCAGAACAAGAAAAACTTCGGCAAAAACGTATTTGAAAACGCTGGGCTTACGCAAGTAACGTTGCCCGACGGAATGACGTATATTCCCGAAGGATTATTCAAAAATTGCGATTTGACGAGTATCGATTTCCCGAGTAAATTATACAGAATAGACGTCAACGCGTTTGAAGGTAATAATTTTACGGAAATAGTCGTTCCCGAAAGTATTACCTGGCTTGACACGGGAGCGTTCTATAATTGCTTGGAACTTACGAAATTCAAAATTCCGGGTACAATTCAGAATTTAGTTTATTCACAAAGCGGAGACATGACCTTGTTCTCTTTGAGCAAGGTTTTCTCGGGCAAGGACGGGTATGTAATTCCCGAAGGGCTTACGGCAATCGATATTTACGGTCCGAAAATAACGAGTTACTTCTTTGGCAGGGGCGATTGTCCGCAAGTGGATATTAACTTGTCGGAAGGGTTAACCGTAATAGACGCGTATGCGTTCAGCGGCGCGAAAATGGTTAAAAAGGTAACGTTGCCAAGCACGCTCAAAACGATAAACATCGACGCCTTCCGGCAGTCTTTGATAACCGAAATTACGATACCGCGCTCGATACAATCGATCTCCGAAAGAGCATTTAAGGATTGTCTGAACTTAAAAACGGTAACTTTTGAAAACGGCGACCTTAACGCAGCCACCTACCCCGACACCGCAAGTCTGCTAACTACGATCGGCGCGTATGCGTTTGAAAATTCGGGCATTCAGACCTTGAAATTTCCGTACAATCTGACGACCATAAGCGAAGGCGCGTTTGCGAATTGCTCGGAACTCGTAGAAATATTATCATTAGAAATGGTAAGGACTATAGGCGAGAACGCGTTCGGCGGCTGTGAAAAATTACAGAAAATATCTAGGAACAATCGTGTAGAAACGATTTCGGCAGGCGCGTTCAAAAACACCAAAGCGCTCGTAAGCGTTACTTTCGATAACGTTAAAAAGATAGGCAGACAGGCGTTTGCAGGCTCGGGGCTTACAAGATTTATCAGCTTAAGTGAAAAATATGACAAATTCAAGCCGTACGCGTCCGAAAGCGCGACCGAAGCCGTAACCGTTCTTACGTTTACCCACCCTATAACTCCGGAGTATGAGTTCGCGGATTATCTGACGGGCAGAAACGACGCGTCGGGGTATACGTATTCCGATTACGTCTATAAACTCGAAGCGTAAACTTGTTAAAAAGAACGCCGAACGGAAAATTCCCGTTCGGCGTTCTTTTATATTCCGCACTACCCGACGTTTGACAAAGAGCCTGATTTTTAACGCAAAAAAAGTCCGATAAAATCGGACTTTCTTTGCGGCTTAAACCGCCGTTTATGGAGCGGGAAACGAGATTCGAACTCGCGACATTTGCCTTGGCAAGGCAACGCTCTACCACTGAGCCATTCCCGCATTCTGGTGGAAACAATAGGGCTCGAACCTATGACCCTCTGCTTGTAAGGCAGATGCTCTCCCAGCTGAGCTATGCTTCCGAACGCTGAATGCTTGTATACTATATCATATTCTTTTCAAAAACGCAACTGTTTTTTACGACTTTTTCAAAAAAATTTTGTTACGCCGCGTTAAAAGATACGGCTATCGGGTTTTTAACGAAAAAAGGCAAAAAGAAATCCCACAGGTAACTATATAACCCTGCGGGATAGAGAAAAGAAAACGCCTTTTACTCTCGGTAGTTATCGAGAAAAGTACATGTGCTTTTGCTCTGATTGATTATAGTATATGCTATTGCGGATAAAAAGTCAAGCGAAAAGATAAAGTTTTCAAGAAGTTAAAAATTCCGCAAAAAATAAAAAAGTCCCCGAGATTAGACCACTCGGGGCGCTGTCGAAAAGTGATTCGACGGGGATGAATGTGCATAAGCCATTCAACTGAATGTCATTGTATAGTATTTTGTAGAAAAAGTCAAGCGAAAAGATAAAGTTTTCAAGAAGTTAAAAATTCCGCAAAAAATAAAAAAGTCCCCGAAACTACCCGTTCGGGGCAATGCCGCAACACTTGACGGCAGGTGTAAACGCACTTTAAGCCGTTTACCTGATACGAAGTGTATAGTATTTTACAGAAAAAGTCAAGCGAAAAAGATAAAGTTTTTAAGAAGTTAAAAATTCCGCAAAAAATAAAAAAGTCCCCGAAACTATCCGTTCGGGGCAATGCCGCAATCCAATATCGGCAGGTGTAAACGCGCTTTAAGCCGTTTACCTGATACGAAGTGTATAGTATTTTACAGAAAAAGTCAAGCGAAAAGCACGGTCTTAACGAAAGAAAGAAAATTAAACGTAAAATCGTGCGTATTCCCGATAATACTCGGCGCGGTCGCGGCTTAATTTTTACCTTTTTGTTGATTTACTTTGCGAGTTGTGCTATAATGAAGCATATAATAACTCGGTCGGTCTTTAACGCTCGGCAATACGACCGCCCGATTCGGGTTATAAGGAGAGATTTTCCGTATGAAAAAACTACTCGCCGTAATAACTGCCGCGGCGTGTTTATCGTTCGCGTTTACGGGGTGCAAGAAACAACCCAAAATCACGCTGACGATGTGGCACGTTTACGGCGAACAGGCGGATTCGCCTATGAACGACTACGTTCAGGAATTCAATTCCACGATCGGCAAAGACAAAGGGATTATCGTCAACGTGACGTTGATGTCCAACGCTTCGCAAATCGGCGAGAAACTACTTAACGCGCAACACGGCAAGGCGGGCGTGCCGTCTATGCCCGACCTGTTCTTCTGCCACGCGAGCAACGCCGAAGAACTCGGCGAAGAAAATCTCGTGAACTGGCGCGATAAGTTTACCAAACAGGAGTTAGACGGGTTCGTGCAAGGGTTTCTTAGCGACGGAACGGTAAACGGCGCGCTGTCCGTGCTGCCCGTATCCAAGTCTACACACCTGCTCTTTCTTGCGGGCAACGCGTTCAACAGGTTTGCGGAAAAGTCGGGCGTAACTTACGACGATCTCGCGACGTGGGACGGGTTTTTCGCCACGGCGGAAAAGTATTACGAGTATTCGCACGGTAAGCCGTTCTGCGCGCTCGATTACCTTATACGCGCGGTGGAACTCGACGCGATAAGTCGCGGCGCGACGGACTTTTACGGCGAAAACGGCTGGTACAAGGACGACGCGACGCTACTCGGCGTATACGAAAAATTCGCAAATTCCATCGCCAACGGGCATATAGTCGTTTCCGATTTATATTCCAACACGCAGGTAATGACGGGCGAGACCGTAGCGGGCATATCGTCGTCCGCCGCCGTATTATACTATAACGATAAAATAACCTACCCCGACAACACGTCGGAATACACCAACCTGCAAGTTCTGCCCGTACCCTGCGCCGCAAGCGGAACGAAGTACGCGACGCAGGCGGGCGTGGGGCTTTGCGCGTATAAAACGACTAACCGCAAAGCCGAAGCCGCAACGGTTTTCGCAAAGTGGTTCACGGAAGAAAAACGCAATCTCGACTTCGTCGCGCAGACGGGGTATATGCCCGTTAAAAACGGGGCGTTCGACAAACTTTCCGCTTACACGTTCAAGACGGAATCGTTCAGAAACACTTATTCGGCGTTGAAAACGACCGTCAAAACACGAACGATGCTTTCCGAGCCGAATATTATAGGATATTACGAAAAAACGCACGCGCTGTATTTTGCGATACGCGATCTTCAAAGAAACCTTAAAGAAAAATACGAGAACGGAGCGACGACAAACGACGTTACCCGCGAACTTATAGAAATTTTCCGCAATATACCGAACAAAAATTTGTAAAAAAGCGCGTAAACAGCGACGTTTTTGCAAGGTTCGTATTATTATTGCCCGTCAAAGATGAATGAACATTTTTAAGACGCTGAAAAACCGAAAAAAACCGATGCGACGCAAGTTGTTTTTATATATGCTTGCGCTCGCGGTAATACTGCTGACGCTGCTTGCGTGCGGCTTATTCTTCTTCGGGCATTTTACCACCGCGAAACAGACGGCGGAAAATACGCTCTCTTTTCAGATGCGCACTTTCGACAGACAGATTTCAAAATTCTTTGAAGATATGACGAGAATGGGCAACTCTTTATCGGAAAGCGTAGCCAAAAAGACCGACGAGTTTTTAGCCGAAGAAGGGCTTACGCTCGACGATCTTAACGACGACGGCGAGCGTATACACGCCCTGCAAAGCGCGTTGTTCGACAAACTCAGTTCGGAACTTCTGAAAACCGACTGCTCGGGCGCGTTTCTTATGCTTAACGCGAACGTCAACACGAGCGTAGACGAGGCGGACACGTCTAAAACGGGGCTATATTTTCAACGCCTGTCACTTGACGAAAGCGACGAGCGGCTCAGCCTTTACCGCGGCATATCGCAGATAGCCAGAGAGAAAGGAGTTATGCCGCACAGACAATGGCGGCTGCAATTCGACACGGACGAATTTCCCGACTACGAAAAGGTTACCGCGCGGTCTGCGAAAAGATCGCCGTTCCTGACCAAAATATCGAACTTGCAAGGCACGTCGGAGCGGACGATGAATTTCGTCGTACCGATATTCGGCAACGGCAACGTTTCGTACGGAGTATGCGGGTTTGAAATATCCGACAATTATTTCAAAAAGCACTTCGCGCAGTCAACCCAACTCGAACACCTTACCTGTATGCTCTTTCCGAAAAACGGAGACGTATACGATACCGAAAGCGGGTTTTCGGCGGGAGTGTACGGCGGATATTACCTGCCGCCGCAAGGCTCGCTGAAAGTGAGAAGCATAGGCGACGGGCTGTCGTCGCTCGACGGTTATTCGTCGTTCGTGGCAAAGATAACCGACAAACGGATTTGCGGCGACGACTATATTCTCGTGGCGGCTTACCCGAAAGAAGAATACGACAAGGCGGTTGCGAACAACGTTATATCCGTCGTTCTGCTGCTGACGTTGCTCGTCGTAACGACTTTCGCGGTATGCGTGTTTTTCAGCAGGCGGTTTTTACGCCCGCTTATGAAAGGCATAGAACAGATACAGAATCAGGAACACAAAACCGCGCAATCGGAATTCGTGGAAATAGACGATCTGTTCGCGTTCCTTGCCGAAAAAGACAGAGTCCGCGACGAAGAGACGGCGCAACTGCGTAACCGCTACGACGAACGCGGCGACTCGCTTGAAAAACAGCAGTCGTACATAGACCGTCTTGCGTATAACCGCAAGAACGAAGTAAACCCCGACGATTACGAAATGTTCAAAACGGGTATCAAAACCCTTACCAAAACCGAAAAGCAGATATTCGGGCTATATCTCGACGGCAAAACCGCAGACGAAATTATGCAAATCTGCAATATTCAGAAAGGCACGCTTAAATACCACAATCATAATATTTTAAGCAAACTCGGCGTATCGTCGAGAAAACAGATGTTAATGTACGCCGCTCTGCTCGCAAACCAATCGGAATAAGTCGGCAATATCTGCGCCCCGACGCGCTAACCGAGCAGAACGTCGAGCGTCATCATAAACAAAAAACCGAGACAAACCCCTATCGGACCGATCAGGGGTTTTTCCGTTATATCTTTTGCGAGTTCGGAAAACACCGTGAATATCATCGCCGCCGCCGCGAACGACATACAGTACGGCATTACCCGCGACGCGTACGAGCATAAAAAATAACCCGCAAGCCCCGCTATCGGCTCGACCGCGCCGCTGATTATTCCGAGCAGAAGCGACTTTTTACGCGAATATATCTTACGCGCGGGCATTGAAACCGCCGCGCCTTCGGGAAAGTTCTGCACGCCTATGCCTATCGCCAAGCCCAACGCGGCGGCGGGTGTTATAAGCCCCGCCGCCGCCGCGCCGTACCCGAACCCGACCGACGCGCCTTCGGGAACGTTATGCGCCGTTATCGCGAAGAACAGGCGTTTATACCCGCCGTTTTCGTCTTCTTTGAGCGCGACGCCGAGAATCGCGAATACGAGCGTTCCGACGACGAACCCCGCCGCAACGCCTATAAAACCCTGCCCGAAATCGAGCGCGGGCAGAATGAGCGACCACACGCACGAAGCGAGCATTATCCCCGCGGACAGACCGTTTATCAACGCCGTTCCGCTTTTTATCGCGCGGTCGCCCAGAAACAGGGCGACCGCGCTGCCGAGCGACGTGGACGCGAACACGAACAGCAGTCCGTACGCCAGATTTATAAACGATTGACTCATTTGCTATTTCTCCGTACGCTTATTTTTTAAGATTTTCGCCCGTCAGAACGCCGCCGTCGTAATAAAACACGTTGCTCTCGTACAGACGATGGTTTTCTATCGCTTCTTCTATTATTCCGCCTAAAAGTTTGCCGAACTCGCCCACGTCGTTGACGAACAGATAATACGCGAGCGAGCCGGGTACGGAATTTATTTCGTTGACGTACACCGCGTCGCCGTCTAAAAGATAGTCAACCCTTATAATGCCGCCGAATTCGAGTTTACGATAAAGGTACGCGGTCAATTCGCGGATTCTAACCGCCGTGCTTTCGGGCAGATCGGCGGGGAATTTCTTTTCCACGGGCGTTACGTATTTCTCTTCGAAAGTAAGCGCGTCGTTTTTCGTAAACGGCTCTTCGCAGGGTGACACGACGTATTTCCCGCCGAGTTTATAGCAGGCGCAGTTTATTTCGCGATAATTCGTCAACGCCTTTTCGACGACTATCTTATCGTCGTACCTGAACGCGAGATCGGCGGCAGGCTCGAACTCTTCGGCGGTCTTAACGACGGTTATGCCTATACTGCTGCCGAGATTTGCGGGTTTTATTATTATCGGCAAACCCAACTTTGCGACGAGTTTTTTCGCGAACGACTTATTCTTATAATAGTTTTCTCTGCGCAGTCTGACGTACGGAAGGAAGGGCGCGCGCACGCCCGCGAGCGCGATTTTGGTAAAGTATTTATCCATACTCACGGCGGAAGCGAATATCTGCGGCGAAGCGAGCGGCACGCCGCTTAGCCGCGCCACGCCCGCAAGCGAGCCGTCTTCGCCGTTAAGCCCGTGCATACAGTTGAGTATACAATCCGCGCGTTCGCGCCTTTTCAGTTTACCTTTTTTTATTTCGTAAAGGTATTCGTCGCAAGGCAGCAGCGTAACTTCGCGAAAGTCGTGTTTTCCGTCGTATACGGCAAGATTTTTAAGTTCTGCGCCGCCATACCACTTGCCGTTTCTGCCGACGTATACCGGCACGGAATTGTAACCGTTGCCGTCGAGACAGTTGGCGGTCATAACGCCGGTCAGCACGGACACGTCGTGTTCGCAGGATTTTCCGCCGAAAAATACGAGTACGTTTTTCATATAAATCTTCTCCTTAATATCTGTCGGGTAGGTCGCTGAAAAAGGCGACCACGTCTCCCTTTTTAAGTTCGGTTTCGAGTATCTGCCGCGCAGCGGACAAATCTTCCGCTTTTCTACCCGTAACGTCTGTTAGAATATAATCGGCAAACCTGCCTACGGCTATAAGAAAATCACAGTTTTCGTACAGAATTTTGCCCGCTTCGCGATTGAGCGTTTTCGCCTGCGCGCCGCCTTCCGCTATCCCCGAAAACACCACGAATTTTCTTCCGCCGAAATATTTAAGGCATTGCGCGCCGTACTTCACGCCTTCGGCGTTGGCGTTATACCCGTCGTCGATAACGGTTACGCCCGCGGCGGTTTTAGTTACCGAAAATCTGTGCGCGGGCGGACGGAGCGAAGCGGCTTTTCGGATAATCGCGTTTTTATTCACGCCCAGCCGCATTGCGGTTGCGAACGCAAGCGCGAAGTCCGTAACGTTATGTCTGCCGTAAAACGGAGCGGTTATAACCGACCTTTCGCCGCGATAAATCAAGGTAAATTTCGAGCCGTTTTCGGTAATTTCTACGTCTTCAACCCTTACCGCGCAGTCGTTGCCGTCGCCGACGAGCCACTTTTCGCATCGGGCGGCGGAGTATATACGTCTGCCCGCGTCGGTTTCGTCGGCAATCACGGCAAACCCGCCCCGCCTTACGGCTTCGACCGCCGCAGCCTTTTCTTTAACGATCGCGTCGAGACTTCCGAACGTTTCGAGATGTTGAGCGGTAACGCCCGTAAGCACGGTTACGTCCGGTCGGGCAATCGAACAGAGTTCGGTTATATCCCCCTTTCTCCGCGCGCCCATTTCGACTATAAAAATTTCGGTCTGCGGCTTAATATTCTTCGCCGCGATAGCCACGCCGAGCGGAGTATTATACGATTCGGGCGTTTTTTCTACGGCGTATTTAAGCGAAAGCAGTTCGAAAAGATAGTTCTTGACCGTGGTTTTACCGAAACTGCCCGTTACGGCGATTATAAGCATATCCTTCTTTTCCGCGAGCAGTTTTCGGGTTTTTTCTATCGAGCGGCGATACGCGAAAGCGTCGTACGGATAACACGCCAGCGCGCCGAGCGCTAAAAACGACGGCACGAACGCGCTTGCCGCGGCGACCGCCGTAAACGGCGCGGCTAACTTTTTACAAGAACGGTAAACGATATACCCCGCCGCAAAACAGCACGCCGCGTACAGAACGAACCCCGCAAGCGTTATTCGCGAATATCGCGCCGTAAATTTCGCCTTTACGCGTATTTTCAGATTTCTTTTATACGCGACCGCGACGCAGGCGCAGAACGCGAGATTTACCGCCGCAGCAAGCCACGCTTTTTTAATCGTAAGGATTGCCAGCGAGAACACGAACAGACACAGCGCGCAAAAAACGAGCGTTGCTATTTCGCCTTTCAGCGCGCGCTTAAAGCAACGAAAGTATTCGCCGCTCCTGTAACCGCATTGCTGAAATACCGCGCCGAATTTAGCGATAAACGCGCTATAAGTAAGTATTATGCAAAAAATAAAAGCCGCGACGACCGATACGAGTTCCATATTACCCCCTTAACAAAAATTCGAGTACGCAACCGTTGAAAACGCTCGGCTCGTCGACGAAGCAGAAATGCCCCGCGTTTTTTATCACGACGAGCCGCGAATTTTTCATAAGCCGATTCATTCGTTTAGCCGCGTAAAGCGGCGTTTCTTTATCGCGTTTGCCGAAAACGAGCAAGGTTTTATTGGGCACGGCGGCGTATTCCGCGTCGAGATTTTCGGATATTATCTTTTTGAAACTCTCTTTCATAACGGGCGACGCGTTGCGATAATCGGCGGAATAAAAAGCCGAAAGCCGATCTTTTGAAAGAAACTTCGAGAGTAATAAAAAAAGCGCGCGTTTAACTCCGTAACGCACACTTCTCCGCGGCTTCAAACCCGCCGCTCCCGTAAAAACTATTTTATCTATTCTGTTTTCGTTCTTCAACAACCTGACGGCGACTCTCGCGCCGAACGAATGGGCTAATATATCTATCTTCTTTTCGCCCGTAGCGTCTATTACCCGCCCTATTTCGCGGGCGTAGTCGTCAAGCGAATAGGCGTAAGGCAGCGGCGGACTTTTACCGAAACCGCGCATATCGACGGCAATCACTTTATAGTACCGCGAAAAAAAGCGTATCTGCCTTAAAAAACTCTCCTTATTCGCGCCGTAACCGTGCAACGCGAGCAAGGTCTTGCCGCGCCCCGCGACTATCGCGCTCAATCCGCAAATTTCGGTTTCTATAAATCCTTCTCCATAACGATAGCGTCGTCGTCGCCGTAATAATTGCGTCTTACGCCCGCTTCGACGAACCCGAGCGACGAATAACACGCTCTCGCGGCGAGATTTTTGCTTCTCACTTCGAGAAACGCACGCTTTACGTTTTCGCCTTTGAGTTTATCGAAAAGTTTTTGAAAAAGCGACGACGCGACGCCCTTTCTGCGGTATTTTTCGTCGGTGGCGACGAGCAGTATATCGCAATCGTCGAAAATTCTCGTCGCGCCGACGTAAGCGATCACTTCGCCGTCGTTTTCGGCGACGAACCCGACGAATTGCGGCAGATTAAACGACGAAAGCACCATATCTGCGTTCCACGGATCGGAAAAACATTTTTTTTCGAGCGCAACCACGCTACCCACGTCCGAAAGTTTCCATTCTCGAAAAATCACGCTTCTTCCTCCGCCTGACTTTTTTTAACGTACAGCGGAACGAGCGTTTCCGCGTCGGCGACGGCAAAAGGTAATTTCGCTTCGACCGCCTTTTTAAGACCGAGTTTTACGTCGCCCGTTATCGCGCCGAGCCCGTCGTCGTCTTCGTCGGCGATAAGCGTATAACCCGCGGATAACTTCCGTATCTCGTCCGCGCTTGCAAATCGCGGCGGAAGATTTACGTTCCCGTCTTCGTCGAAACCGCAGACGTAATAGTTGCCGTGCCGCGCCGAGACAAGCGCGAGTTTTGCCGCCCGCTTCTCTACACTATACGCGAGAACTTCGAAAGTCGTTACACCCGCGACTTTTTTACCAAACGCGTACGCGAACGCCTTTACCGTAGAAACGCCTATTCTGATGCCCGTAAACGAGCCTGCGCCGACGGAACAGGCGAATACGTCAACGTCTTTCGCGGAAAGCCCCGCCTTATCTAACGCGCGTTCGATTTCGCCCATAAGAACCACCGAATGAGAAAGCGCGCAGTCGGGCAGATAGCGAGTAACGGTTTTACCGCCCGCGCTCGCGACGACAGTAAGGTATTTGCCGCTCGTATCAATCGCAAGATAATTCATAGAAAGGTTATTCTCCTTTTCGTATCGTCGAGTTTTTCTATTTTAACGCGTTTGCAGTTTTCGGGCAGAACGTCGCGGATATTCTCGCTCCATTCCACCAGACAAACGCCGTTACCGTAAAAATAATCGGTAAGACCGAGCGCTTCGGCGTCTTCGCCGCCCGAAAGCCTGTAACAGTCGTAATGATAGAGTTTACCGTAATAATCGTTCATATACGCGTAAGTGGGGCTGGTTATTTCGTCTTTTATGCCGAGCGCGAGCGCAACGCCTTTCGCGAACACGGTTTTACCCGCGCCCATTTCGCCTTCTAAAAGCACCACGTCGCCGCCCTTTAACGTCTTGCCGAACTTTTTCGCTATTCTGATCGTCTCTTTCGCCGAACTCGTAACGTATTCCATACGCCGATTATACCCTACGAGAACGTATTTGTGAAGTAAAACGCTCAATCTTTTATATAAAATTAAAGTTACGGCGGTGTTGGCGACGCATTTTATTATATTAAAGGCAAGCGCGAAGCCCCAGACCTTTCTGAATTCGCTTGCCGCTCCGCCGCCCATATATATCGGGAATATGATATACCTGTTATTGACGAGCGCGAAAAGCGACGTTATTACCGTCGCGACGGGCATAGCGATCGCGACCGTTGAAAATTTGCGTCTCAGCGTATACGCCGCAGACGGCGCGACCACGAAAAACTGCGTGAGTATAAAGTTACACAACTCGCCCGCCCCGCCCGACGACGACACGAACAGGTGCAACGCTATCGATACCGCCGCCGTTATTTCGCCCGCTATCGGCCCGAGACAAAACGCGGCGATAAGCAGTACGGAAAAGGAAAAGTCGAGTTTGAAGTACGGCGTTGCGGGAAAGATCGGAAATTCGAGCAATCCCACGCCGAAAGCGAGAGCCGAGAACATAGCGACCGTCGCTACCGTTCTTGCGTTGAAATGAGTTTGTTTTTGCATAATTTTCTCCTTTTTTACTTCGGGAGAATTACCGCGCGTAAAATCAGCCCCGACACGAAAAAGGTATCGGGGCGCAAAATACGCGAATATTTCTCTTTTATCGTCCGGACTATACCGTCGGTATCGGAATTTCACCGATTCGGGATCGTTGGCAAGCATTATTGCCGACGATCTTCGCAGACTTTGCCGAACAAAAATCTTGTCCGGCATGCCAGACAAGAATAATGCGAACCGTGGTCTGACGGTGTGTTTTTGACTAATACTTCGTTGTACTCACGGGTTATACGGGCAGTATTAACCCGTTCGTTCGCCTTATCTTAGCCTAAAAACACGCCGTCAGACTTGCTTGCAACAAAAACGCCGATATTTTCGATGATTTGTTGCAAAGGCGAGAACGGTAGTACTGTACGTACATCGTCCGAGAATTTGCAAAAAAGCGCGTAAATAGCGACGTTTTTGCAAGGTTCGTATTATTTTTGTCTGGCATAACTGCCGGTGGAGAATTTCACTCCGCCCCAAAGATTTATTATGTTATTTATTCTGTTGTTTATAATTACGGCGACCGTTTATATCACTTCGCCACCGTTGACGTTAAGCACTTCGCCCGTGACGAAACCGCCGTTTTCGGCAAGGTACAAAACCGCTTTGGCAACGTCTTCGCCTTCGCCCGCCCTGCCGACGGGTACGTCTTCGATAGCGAGTTTCTTGTTCTCGTCGGAAAGATTGTCGTTCATAGGCGTGTCTATATAACCCGGCGCGACGCAGTTTATCGTTACGCCCGATCTTGCGTATTCTTTGGCAAGGGCTTTGGTCATACCTATAACCGCCGCCTTGCTCGCCGAATAAATCGCTTCGCAAGAACCGCCCGTAACGCCCCACATAGAAGAGACGTTCACTACGCTGCCGCCGCTTTTAAGCAATAACGGCAAAGCGCGTTTAATCGCATTATACGTCCCTTTTACGTTTACCGCAAACGTTTCGTCGAATTCTTTTTCGGTGGTGTCGAGCAGGGTTTTTATCGGCAGAGCCACGCCCGCCGAATTGACTAAAACGTCGAGTTTGCCCGCGCGTGAAACGAACGCGCGAACAGCCGCGTCCACGCTCGCTTCGTCGCGCACGTCCACCTTGACGGCAAGCCCGTTTATCGCTTCGGCAAGACCTTTCGCGGCGCGCTCGTTCTTATAATAGCCTACGCCCACGAAATACCCGTTTGCGGCGAATTTTTCAGCGACGGCTTTACCTATTCCGCCGCTCGCGCCGGTTATGAAAACCGTTTTCATTACTGCAACGAACGCAATACTTCGCCGACCGCGCGCATATCTACTTTACCGGCGTACTCGGCTTTGAAATGACGCATTACCGCGGGCGTGCTTTTATCGTCAAGCCCTTCGATAATCTTTTTAATTTCGTCGTTTGAAAGCATTTTGGGCAGATATTCCCTTACAACCGCAAGTTGGTTGTCAAGACTCGCCACCGTTTCGGCTCTGCCCGCTTTTACGAACGCTTCTCTCTCTTCCGTAAGTTCGTTTATCGTCTTTTGCAGAACTTTGGTAACGTCCGCGTCGGTCGTCACTTCGCCCGCCGCCTTTTTCTCTATGCCGACGAGCATAAGTTTGTTGATTACCGCGTTAAGAGCCGTAACGGCGTCCTTATCGTGATTTTTCATCGCGGTTATCTTAATTTTCTTGAAATCGTCTATATTCATATTATCAACCTTACTTTATCGTAATATTTAATTCTTCGAGTTGTTTGTCGTCTACGGGCGACGGAGCGTCGCTCATAAGACAAGCCGCCGTCTGCACCTTCGGGAAGGCTATTACGTCGCGAATGGAATCGTCTTTGCACAGCAGCATAACGAGCCTGTCGAGCCCGAACGCAAGTCCGCCGTGCGGGGGCGCGCCGTAGTTGAACGCGTCTACGAAAAATCCGAATTTACGCTGTATGTCTTCGTCGGAAAAACCGAGTACGTTGAACATTCTCTTTTGCAGGTCGCGCGAGTGGATACGGATAGAACCGCCGCCCGCTTCCTGACCGTTGATGACGAGATCGTACGCTTTCGCTCTCGCCTTTTCGGGCGCGGTTTCGCAAAGGTCTATATCTTCGTTCATCGGCGCGGTAAACGGGTGATGCACCGCCGTGAAACGGTTTTCTTCTTCCGACCATTCGAACATCGGAAATTCGGTTATCCACAACACGTCGTACGAGTTTTTGTCGACGAGATTGAATTTATCCGCGAGCATAAGCCTTAACCCGCCGAGCGTGTTGAACACGACGTAGTCTTTATCCGCCGCGAAGAAAAGCGTGTCGCCTTCCTTGAAATTCATTCTCTCTACGACGTTCGCTATATCTTCTTCCGAAAGGAACTTCCCGAACGACGATTTGATTTCGCCGCCCTTTTGCCAGGTCATCCAGCAAAGCCCTTTCGCGCCGAGCGTTTTGGCGTATTCCACGCACGCGTCGAGATCTTTACGCGAAAACCTGTCCGCAAGCCCTTCGGCGTTGATCGCCCTTACGCTGCCGCGGATAGGACCTATCTTTACCGCGAGCGCGTCGGTAAACACCTTGAACGGCGACGACGCGAAAATATCGCTGCAATTTACTATCTTCAACCCGAAACGGGTGTCGGGCTTGTCCGAACCGTAATTTTCCATAGCGTCTTTATAACGCATCGTACGGAAATGCCCTTCGCCGAGATTAAGACCTATCGTCTTCTCGAATATACCCTTTATCAGCCCTTCGATGGGGTACATAACGTCTTCTATATCGTCGACGAAACTCATCTCTACGTCTATCTGCGTAAATTCGGGCTGACGGTTGGCGCGCAGGTCTTCGTCGCGGAAACACTTGGTTATCTGAAAATACCTGTCGAAACCCGCTATCATAAGCAGTTGCTTATACAGTTGCGGCGACTGCGGCAGAGCGTAAAAACACCCTTCGCGTATTCTCGACGGAACGAGATAGTCTCTCGCGCCTTCGGGCGTGGATTTGCCGAGCATAGGCGTTTCTATTTCTATAAACCCGTTCTCTTCAAAAAACTTTCGAGCCGCAAGCGTAACGTCGTAACGCATTTTAAGATTTCTCTGCAACGTCGGACGACGTAAATCGAGATACCTGTATTTGAGCCTTAACGTCTCGTTCACGTTCGTATCGTCTAAAATTTCAAACGGAGTGGTGTCCGCTTCGGCAAGGATTCTGAGTTCGTCGGCAAGCACTTCGACGTCGCCCGTCGCTATCTTGTCCGTCTTACTCTGCCTTTCCCTTACTTTGCCGCGCACCGCTACGACGTATTCCGAACGCAAGGTCTCGGCTTTTTTGAAAACTTCTTCGCTCGTGGTGTCGTCGAACACGATCTGCAAAAGACCGCTTCTGTCGCGCAGGTCGACGAAAATAAGGCTGCCGAGATTTCTGCGTCTCTGTACCCAGCCCGTAACTACAACTTCTCTGCCCGCAGACTCCGCGCGAAGAGTTCCGCAATAATCCGTTCTTCTCAAGTTACCCATAAATTCTGACATTACAGTTTCTCCGATTACGGGGGCTATCCCCCGAAACTTTTTACGGATAAATTTTAGCCTTATTTGCAAGAAAAGTCAATCGTATATCAATCGTATACAATTATTTTAATAAATATACTCCTTTTATTTTAGTAAACGTACCGCTTATTTTAGTAAATATACCGCCTTTTTACGCGTTTCAACCGCGTCAGAATTTCGTAGCATATCGTGTTCTCGGCGGCGGCGACGTCTTCTGCAGTTATTTTCAGCCCGTTTTCTTCGCCGATAAACACCGCCCTGTCGCCCGCGGCGACTTTTTCGTCCGCTTCCGCAAAGCAACAGTCCATACATACGTTGCCGACGATTTTACGCTTCTTGCCGTTTATTATAACTTCGCCGCCCGTGTATCCGCGCGAAACTCCGTCCGCGTAACCGAGCGATAAAGTCGCTATATAAGTCGATTTACGACATCTATATCTTGAATTATACCCGACCGCTTCGCCCCTTTCGAGCCGTCGCACCCTGACTACTTTGCCGTAAAGCGACAGGCAGGGTTTTACGAATTCCGCGCCGTAACCGTACGCGCCCAAGCCAAGCCTTACGCCCGATAACGTAAACCGTCCGTCTGCCGCCCGCGCCGTAGCCGCCGCGCTTTTATAAATCGTCGGTCGGCTTTTCGTTACCGATAAAAATTCTTCGAGACGGGCAAGACTGTCGCTCTCGTTCTCCCCGTCGGGGAAGTGCGTATACGCGCCGCAAAAGTCGATTCGTTCGCCGTTTTCCGCTTCTTCGGCAAGCCCGATAAACTCGCGCTCGCCCTTAACGCCTATTCTGTTCATACCCGTATCGACCGCTATCCTGACCTGCGCCGACCTGCCTTTCGCGGCGGCGATTTCGGAAAGTTCCTTAATCTGCGACTTATCCCATACGGATACTATCAGCGAATTTTCGACGGCTTTTTCGGGTTCGTCGTAACCGAGCAGAAACACGGGCTTTGCGGTTACGGCGCGCAACCTTTCGCCTTCGGCGGCGGTCGCCACCGCAAAAGAATCGAACGCGGCGACGGATTCGGCTATTTTTTCCGCGCCGTGTCCGTACCCGTCGGCTTTTACCACGCCGATCAGTTCCGCCCCGCCTATACGCCGCTTGAATTTCAGCGCGTTGGCTTTCAGCGTTCTTAAATCCACTACGATTTCGCCCCTTTCGGTCATAATTTTCGCTCCGTCTTAACTATTTTATGAAAATCGGGCTCAACACTTTACAAATTCGCGGGTTTAGGCTATAATTCGGGTATTATGATGACTTTATTCGATTTTTTGGAAAACTCGAAAACGGCGTACCACGCCGTAGAAAACTCCGCGCGGATTCTTAGCGAAAACGGGTTCGTGCGGCTTGAAGAAAACGAAAAACGGGCGTTGAAAGAAGACGGAAAATATTTCGTTACCCGTAACGGCTCGGCTTTAATCGCCTTTACCGTAGGCAAACGACGCGCGTTCAACGTCGTGGCTTCGCACGCCGACAGCCCCTGCTTCAAAATCAAGGCTTCGCCGTCGATTAGCGCGGATAACCTTGTAAAACTCAACGTCGAACGCTACGGCGGCGGACTTAACTATACGTTTCTCGACCGCCCAGTAACGATCGCGGGCAGAGTCGTTCTTACCGACGGAAAAACTTACGAAAGCAAGACTTTTTCGTCCGAAAAAACTTTCGTCGTTCCGTCCGTCGCGATTCACTTTAACCGCGCCGCGAACGACGGGTTGAAACTCAATCCGCAAACGGATATGTGTCCGCTCGTCTCCGCCTTGGGCGAAAAAGGGCTTGAAAAGGAACTTGTGGCGTTCGCGGGCGACAAAAAAATCGCCGACGCCGACCTGTTCGTCGTACCCTGCCAGAAACCGTTCAGAGCGGGATATTCCGACGAACTCTTCTGCTCGCCGAGAATCGACAATTTAACGAGCGCGTACTGCTCGCTGCTCGGTATCATAAACGCGAAGAATAAGGCGATTAACGTATGTTATATAGCCGATAACGAAGAAGTCGGCAGCCAGACTCGTCAAGGCGCGGGGTCGGACTTTTTACGCGCCGTTACGGAACGTATAGCCGACGCGCTCGGGTTTGACAAATCGATCGCTTACGCCGACTCGTTTATGCTTTCGTTCGACAACGCGCACGCCACGCACCCCAACCACCCCGAACTTTCCGATCCGACGAACAAAACCGCGCTCGGCGGCGGAATGGTAATCAAGCACCACGCCAATTTCAATTACACTTCCGACGCGGTATCGTCGTCGGTACTGAAAGGCGTTTTCGACAAAGCCGACGTAAAATATCAGGACTTCTATATGCGTTCGGATCTACCCTGCGGCGGAACGCTCGGCGCGATCAGTTCGTCGCAAGTATCGATTCTGAGCGCGGACGTAGGTTTGCCGCAACTCGCGATGCACTCGGCTTGCGAAACCGCGTGCGTTAAAGACGTGGACGAAGGAATCAAAGCGACCACGGCGTTTTTCTCGACGGCGTTTGCGTCCGGCGGAGACGGCGTAATAACCGCGGAATAAAATATTAAATCGAAACGACGAAAAACGGCGGAGAGTTTCTATCCCGAAACTCTCCGCCGTACGTTTATTTCAATCTTAAAATATCGCCTTTTCTATAACGCCGCCGCCGAGACATTTTTCTTCGTCGTAAAACACGCAATACTGCCCTTCGGTAATAGCGCGTTGCTTTTCGGCAAATTCGACGGCCGCGCTGCCGTCCGCGTTGACCTTTACGAACACTTTCTGCTCGTCCTGACGGTAACGGAATTTAGCGTAACACTCGAATTCTTTCGCCGCGGGCGCACTCGGTATAAAATTGATTTCGCCGGTTATAAGCCCGCGCGAATACAGCCTGTCTTCTTCGCCGTGCGCGACGTAAAGAATATTGTTTTTCATATCCTTTTCGACGACGAACCACCTTCCGCCCGCGTCGCCGACCTGCCCGCCTATGTCAAGACCTTTACGCTGACCTACGGTATAATACATAAGTCCGCAATGCCTGCCGAGCGTTCTGCCGTCGTACGTCTTTATATCGCCTTCTTTCGCGGGGATATAATTCATCAGAAACTTTCTGAAATTGCGTTCGCCTATAAAGCATATGCCCGTGCTGTCCTTTTTGGCGGCTGTGGCAAGCCCGTTCTCTTCGGCGATTTTTCTGACCTGCGGTTTGGTAAGGTTTTCAAGCGGGAATAAAACGTTTGACAGTTGCGATTGAGACAATTGATTCAAAAAATACGTCTGATCTTTGTTTTGGTCTTTCGCTTTCATAAGGTAATGAACGCCGTCTTCGTGTTTGATTCCGCAATAATGACCGGTAGCGATAAAGTCCGCGCCGAGTTCTTCGGCGTAACGCTTGAACGGACCGAATTTAATCTCGCGGTTGCATAACACGTCGGGGTTGGGCGTGCGCCCTTTTTCGTATTCCGACAGAAAGTACCGAAACACCCTGTCGTAATACTCTTTTGCGAAATTCACTCCGTAATACGGAATACCTATCGCCGCCGCCACGCGCCTTACGTCCGCGTAATCCGTCTCGGCGGTACAGCAACCGTTTTCGTCGGTCTCTTCCCAGTTGTTCATAAACAAACCTATTACGTTATAGCCTTGTTCTTTAAGAAGCAACGCCGCGACCGAACTGTCTACGCCGCCGCTCAACCCGACCACGACCGTTTTTTTACTCATAACCCACTCCGATTTTACCGTTCTTGCGAACAGTTTACAATATACGCGCGTTTTAGTCAATTATTTTTAATTAAACTCGTCGTCAACGCTTGAAAAATTAAATAAAAAAATGTATAATAGTCGTGCGTACCCGTAGCGCAATTGGATAGAGTTTCAGATTCCGATTCTGACGGTTGCAGGTTCGAGTCCTGTCGGGTACACCACTTGCGGCGGGCTGTAATCCCTTTATTACAGCCCGCCTTTTATATTTACGATTACCTTGCCGAACAAAAATAAATGGCGGAAAAGACGCCTTTTCGGTAATTAGTGATAACGAATGGAATCCCTGAAGAAAAATCGCCCCGCGAGCGTTCGCTCGCGGGGCGATTTTTGGTGCACCTTGGCATTTCAAATCCGAATTATTTTTGCTGTCCGAGAGTTCGGATAGCATAACCGTTCTCGTTCCGTCTTTATAGTTGAACGTGAACGTAATTTTATCGTCGTAAACGTAAATAGCGTTTATAAAACCGTCTATCAGCCGTTGTTTTCCTTCTTTCGTCGAAATATCGAGTTTGCCGAACTTTTCTATGCCGAAACGAATTTGTTCTTTCGTTAAGAACGGCTTTTTGATTTTCTCCTGCAAAATCGTAATTTCGAGTTCTTTCTTTTCCTTTTCGAGCGCGGCGAATCTCTCTTTCGTCGTATCGAAAATAATTCCTTGTTCTATGGCTTGCATTATGTTTGCAAGCCGTTTTTCTACGTCTGCAAGTTGCGCTTTCAGTTTCGGTATTCTCGGATTTTCTTCTCCTTGCAACGCATAAATTCTATCGGTAAGATAATCCTTGATTTCATCGTTTTTCAGAATATCGAGCGCGGCTTTTACCGCCAAATCTTCAATCCATTCTTTTCGAACGGGCTTTTTGTCGCAAATATGTACCTTTTTCGTGTTAGCGCATTTATAATAGCGATACACTCTCGAAGTTCCCGTCCCGCTTTCGCCGACCATATGCGCGCCGCATTTGCCGCAAAAAAGTTTCAACGTTAAAAGGTATTCGTCTTCGGCTTTCTTGCGAGCCGGAGAGCGTTTATTTTTTGCAAGAATCTCCTGCACCCGATTAAATAATTCTTCCGAAATAATAGCGGGAATTCCGTTCGGCACTACGGTTTTCTGAAATTTGTATTCGCCTATGTATCTGCGATTAGAAAGCATTCTCTGCACGATATTTATCGTCATTTTGCCGTTGCGATACGTTCTGATATTGTGTTCGTTGAGGTAATCAACGATTTCTTTGATTTTGTAACCGTCGGAATACATTTCGAAAATTTGTTCGACGATGGGGAAAGTAAGTTCGTCTTTTTCGTAGCAATGCTCGGCGTTGACTTTGTAACCGAAAGTAACTTGTCCGCCGTTGCATATGCCTTTTAAGACGTTTTCCGTCATGCCACGGGAAACTTTTTCGGCAAGTTCTGCCGAATAGAACTCCGCCATGCCCTCAAGGACCGATTCGAGGAGAATGCCTTCCGAACCTTCGCCGATAGTTTCTTTCGCCGAAATAACTTTTACGCCGTTTTTCTTCAAAAGACTTTTGTAATGAGCGGAATCATAACGGTTTCGGGCAAAGCGGTCGAGCTTCCACACGATAATGCAATCGAAAGCGTGTTTATAACTGTCCTTGATCATCTTTTGAAATTCGGGACGGTTATCCGTTTTTGCAGACAGCGCGCGGTCGATATACTGCCCGACAACGTCGATTTCGGCACGCTCGGCAAATTCCATACATTCCCGAAGTTGCCCTTCGATACTCGCTTCCGTCTGATTATCCGAACTATATCTCGCGTATATAACTGCTTTCATTATCAACTCTCCTTTGAATTCTTATGGTAAATACGACTAACTTTCCAATATGCTTTCATCTAACAGAAAATCATACAAGCCCACGTGATAGATTCCGTTATCGTCAAACCAAGGTTTCATATATGACTTTGTTACTATTATCTTTTTAAAGAAATCTTTAGTTTCTAAAAAAGGGCGAAGTTCGGTTTTTTCCTTACCATCGGTATTCAACGCTAATGCAGATTGAATATAATACCTTCTCATTCCCTTATTGATAACGAAATCGATTTCACATTGTTTCTGATGGCGTTTTCCATCCTCTCCGACGCTTACGATTTCGACAACACCGACGTCAACGGAAAATCCGCGGGCAAGCAGTTCATTGTAAATAATATTTTCCATTGCGTGCGTTTCTTCTTGCTGTCTAAAATTCAGTCGAGCATTGCGCAAGCCCATATCCGTGCAGTAATACTTAGACGGGTAAAGAAAATATTTTTTCCCTTTAACATCATAACGTTTTGCTTGGTTAAATAAAAACGATTCTTCTAAATAGTCCAAATAAGTTGCTATCGTTTGTGAATCAACCTTAATGTTTTTAGCCGACTTCAAAGCATTTGCTATTTTAGACGAGTTTGTAAGCGAGCCTATCGACGAACACAAATCGTCTGTTAAAAGTTGCAAAACTTCGGGCAAATCGATACTGTAACGTTCTTCTATATCCTTGAAATATACTTCTTTGAAAAGGTCAGACAAGTATTTTGCTTTATCCTCTGCCGATTTTCGAAATAAAATCAGCGGAAGCCCGCCGTACTGAGAATACTCTTCAAAACGCTCTAATTTATCACCGCCCGAATATGCGAAGTATTCCTTGAAAGTAAGCGGATAAACCCTGACTTCGTCTCCGCGCCCGCGGAACTCTGTCATAACGTCTTTTGATAGAAGTTTAGAGTTGCTGCCGGTAACGTAAACGTCTACGTTTTGCCTATGAAGTAAACCGTTTAATACGCCGTATAACGGAAGCGGCTTGTCGCTTTTAAGTTCTTCTTTTTTAATTGCATATTGGACTTCGTCGATAAACACGTAATATTGCTCGTTCTCATTAACGATTTTAGAACGGATATATGAGGAAAGTTCTTTCGGCTCACGATATTTCTCGTTTTCGTCCTCATCTAAAGCTATTGCTATTATATTATCTTTTTTTACACCGACAGAAATTAAGTAATCGTGATACAGATGAAATAAAAGATAACTTTTACCGCATCTTCTGATACCGGTAATTACTTTTATCATACCGTTTTCCTTACGGTCAATTAATTTTTGTAAATATCTTTCTCTTGCAATTGCTCCCATAAGCACTTCTCCTTTTTGGAAGTTAGTCGTAAAAACAATTTACTTTTGATTATTATACCTAAAACAAAAACTTTTGTCAAGCTTAAATGGTTAAACTATTTGTCAAATTTTAAGTTATCGGCATGAAATGTGGCATTTATTATTTGACGGTTTTCAACGCAACTTCGACTTCTTCTTTGGCTTTTGCTTGTTCGATAAAGTTATTTACGGTAGAAACTGGAATAGCATAATTCATCGCAAGAGCATCCTCTCTGCCTAACGTCGCTATACCTATAACTTCGCCGTTACCGTTAAACACGGGTCCGCCGGAATTGCCATGAACAATCGGCGCGGAAAACATAATGAATTTGTCGCTACCGATAATACGCTCGCTGTCGCTTACGATTCCGTCAAGAATACAAATCCCTTGCCCCTTACTGTTACCTATGGCGTAAATCTTCTCGCCCGTTTCCACTTCTTTTGCGCAAAAAACAACGCCGTCAACAGACAGCTCGTCGGAATGCAACAATACCATATCTTTCTTTATATCAGCATAGATAAGGTCTAATTCGTATACGTTTTGCGACGCGTCCTTACACAAAATTTCATCAGCGGCATACGCAACTCCGCGGTCGCTTTTCTTATCGAATACGACGTGAGCGTTAGACAATATATAACCGTCGCCGATAATAATTCCCGTTCCACGAGAAGAAACCAATCCGAAATCCGCTTGAATTTCAACCACGAATTTTCTGTTTTTCTTGAAAATTTCGGTTGCGGAAAGCGGAGCATTATTTGCTTGCGCGGTTTCTTCTTCGCTTGCCAACTTTAAGGCTGCTTCTTTTGCTTGCTTCGCCGCTTGCCTTGCAGCCTCTTTTTCGGCTTGTTTTTTCAATTTTTCCTGTTGCTTTAAGTATTTGCTTTCGGTCGAAAACACTTCGCCGCAGGCTTCGCAACGGTATGTATAGAAAATATTTTCGCCGTCGTTTTTATGTGATATTAGTTTAATTTTATCGCTGCCGCATACGGCGCATTCTTTCGCTTTGTAATCCATTATAATCTCCGTTTCATTTCAAAATATGTCAATAATCGACTTATATGCGCACTTTTAGTCTCCGTTATACGTTCCGTTGCGATACGCCGTGAACTTGTCGATTTCTTTCTGCGTAATTACGTTGCGAGAGTTTGTAAGAATTTTATTGCAATCTTCTCTCGTGATTTTTTGCGGATTACCCGTAGAAACTTCACGCTTATACGGTTCAAGTTTTATTCTCTCGCAAATAGCCGTAACGTCTCCGCCGCCGTAACCTTCCAATGCCCACGCGAGTTTGGATAAATCGACTTCTTCGTCGCGCTCGATACCGTCAAGAACTTTATGAACAAGAAACTCTCGTGCCGCCTGATCGGGAACGCCAACGTAAATTTGCGTATCAAATCTGCCGCCGCGAAGCATTGCGCTGTCTAACGCCCAAGGACGGTTAGTGGCGGCGATAAGCAACAACATTTTGTTTGCCGACGGCTTGAAACCGTCAACTTTGGTAAGAAACGTTGCCACGAAACGCGCCATTTCGGCATCCACTCCGCTTGTTCCGTCTCCGCGCTTACTTGCCACGGAATCGAATTCGTCAAAGAAAATAATCGCCTTATCGTGCTTTTCGGCTTCGGTAAACAGACTATCAAGTTGCTTACTGCTGTCACCCATATATTTTGAAATAAGGTCTTGACAGTTTACAGCAAAAAACTCCGCGTCAACTTCACCGGCGATTGCGCGAGCAATAAAAGTTTTCCCTGTTCCCGGAGGACCGTAAAGCAGAATTTTGCCGCCTGCCTTAATTTTATACTTTTCTGCGAGTTCGGGACGCTGCATCGGCGATAAAACCTTGAAACGAATTTGTTCTTTCACATCGTCAAGCCCTGCAACGTCGGCAAACGTAATCTTCGTATCGTCGGAAGATTTTTCTTGCGGCTTGAACACAGGTTTACTTTCCGTGCCGTCCGTTTCGGGAACGGCTTCCGTAACCGTCTTTTTATGTACGCATTCCTTTTTTACGAATTCTACTATTTTTACGGCGAGTTTATGATATTCCATTTTTACGTCGTAAGAAGTCGCGTGAACGGAAATATCGTTTGCAAGTTCCGCCGCCTTCAAAAAAGCGTCTCTCGCGGCAGAGATATCCCCTGCGTTGTAGTAATCTTTCGCTTGTTGATAGAAGCTTTTATACGCTTCGATTTTAGGTTGATTATTCATAATATAATTATCAATTTAAAAATCCAATTCTTACTCTTAATTGGTATTTGCTTGTCATTTGGAATTCTCATTTACAATATAGTCATTTCATCGCCGCTTGGCTTGAAAACTATCAAGCCAAGCGTAGTAATTCTGATTATTGTATCGCTTCTAACGTCCTCTTACTCCAATTTGCATCGGATTGATAATCGGATAAAATTGTACTATTAACTTTTATCACGACAGTCGAATCGCCATTAAACACATACGCACTTATTGTCGGCATAGTATTCGATTCAATCGTTATGGTCTTCAACTCGTCGCAATTGTAGAAAGCGTAATCACCTATCGAAGTCAAATCAGACTTGATTATTATGCTTTCAAGCATTGAACAGTTAATAAATGCATTCTTGGATACAACGGTCTCATCTGTTATCACAACTTCTCGCAACGAAGCAGGAATGTAATAATAGTAATTTGTATATTGCATCGTTGTTCCTTCTTTGTTTGAAGTTTCATATCCGAAGATATATCCAAATACTTGTGACTGACTATATGAACTACCACGATCAATTCCAATAAACGGCAATTCAATTGATACAAGATTATTGCATCCCATAAATGCGGCGGATTCTATTGTTTCAACGGATTTACTTACAATAATCTTTGTCGCATTGGCATTATTATAGAATGCTCTTGCGGCAATCTTTTTAAGAGTACCGTTAAGATTGAATACGCCGTTTTCCGTAGAGTTAATTTTTGCCAACTTAGTACAGTTTGCAAAGGAATCATTTTTAATCTGCTCCAGCGTGGCACCATACTTCAATTCTTCAACTGCCGAGCCGTAAAAAGCATAACTACCGATTATTTTTACGCTATCGGGCACTGTATAAGACTTTTCGTCTCCCCAATATTGCAGCAATGTGCCATCGACGATTAACGAATTGTTGTTCACAATATACTCATCCGAGTATATACGCGAAGAATAACCACTCCAATATGAAGCCGTCTTATATGCTTGATATGCATCCTTCGGTACAATTACAACTAAGCCTTTACCAGTTGCACCATCAAACACCTTACTGCCGCCAAGCGTTGTTAATTGCGTTATATTGCCATTACGAACAAGAATCACTCTTATATTCGAGCATGAAGTAAAAGCACTGTCACCTATTGCAACGACCGACTCGGGAATTTCCATCACTCGTAATTCAGAACAGTTTGAAAAAGCCCCTAATCCTATATTCGTTAACGTGCTTGGCAATACAATTTTGCTCAATTTGGCACACTCAGCAAAAACATAATTTTCGATAGATGTCAAAGCATTCGATAACGATATATTTTTCAAATTATTGCATTGAGCAAACGAGTAATTTCCCAAAAGTGTAACCGAATTTGGAACAACGATTTCAGTTAATGCCGAACAACCGTAGAAAGCACAGCCACCTATCTTTGTTAATGTCGTAGGCAACGTTATTTCTGCCAACGATTTGCAATTATAGAAAGTGTTATCATTTATTTCGGTTAAGTTCGGCAATATTACACTATTAAGCCCGCTGCATCCACCAAAAGCATAGACGCCAAGATTTGTTACACTTTCGGGGATTTCCATAGATTTTAACGCCGAACAATTATAGAATGCTCTATCGTAAATGATTGTTATTCCTTCATTCAGCGTTAAAGACTCAATCAACGTACAACCATAAAATGCATTTGCAGATATTCCGGTAGCATCTATAATTGTCACATTCTTCAATGTTGATGGGATATAGTACCTTGTCCAGTAATAGCGATCACGCCTATCACTAGACGAATAATATGAATAAGCATCTTGTCCCTGATATATTAATTTTTCAGTCGATGTCGGAGCATTACTACTTCCGGTTTCTATTGTGTTAGCACCAAAAATATACCCAAACAAGACACTTGAACCAATATAACCACTACCATTTGTTTTCTCTACAGTAGACGAAACATTACGGTCTTTCCCCACGAAAGGCAATGTAATTGAAACAAGCGGACAACCTTTGAATGCACCATTACCAATACTTTCTACGCTATTCGGAACTATAACCGTTGTCAACTGTACGTTTTCAAAGGCATAATCTCCGATTTTTTTCAATCCAGTCGGCAAGCTTATTTCCGTTATTCCGCTACATCCGCCAAATGCATAACTCCCTATGCTTATTACAGTATCCGGCAATTGCATGCTCTCTAATCCACTGTTATAAAAAGCATAACTTTCAACCGCAGTTAAAGTTTCAGGCAATATTATACTCGTAAGCGATTTGCAATTATAGAAAAGCCCTTGACTTATCATTGTAAGATTAGACAACGCTATACTGGTCAAATTGCCACATTCTCCAAAAGCATAGATTCCTACTTCTGTTACAGTAGCAGGCAACAATATATCCTTCAATGCCGTACAGTTATAAAATGCATAGGATCCTACTTCTATCACGCTTGCAGGCAATATCATAGCTTTCAATACTTTACAATTATGGAAAGCCCAGTCGTAAACGACTGTAATTCCCTCATTCAATATTAAAGATTCAATCATCGTACAACCATAAAATGCATTTGCAGATATTCCGGTAGCATCTGTAATTGTCACATTCTTCAATGTTGATGGGATATAGTACCTTGTCCAGTAATAGCGATCACGCCTATCACTAGACGAATAATATGAATAAGCATCTTGTCCCTGATATATTAATTTTTCAGTCGATGTCGGAGCATTACTACTTCCGGTTTCTATTGTGTTAGCACCAAAAATATACCCAAACAAGACACTTGAACCAATATAACCACTACCATTTGTTTTCTCTACAGTAGACGAAACATTACGGTCTTTCCCCACGAAAGGCAATGTAATTGAAACAAGCGGACAACCTTTGAATGCACCATTACCAATACTTTCTACGCTATTCGGAACTATAACCGTTGTCAACTGTACGTTTTCAAAGGCATAATCTCCGATTTTTTTCAATCCAGTCGGCAAGCTTATTTCCGTTATTCCGCTACATCCGCCAAATGCATAACTCCCTATGCTTATTACAGTATCCGGCAATTGCATGCTCTCTAATCCACTGTTATAAAAAGCATAACTTTCAACCGCAGTTAAAGTTTCAGGCAATATTATACTCGTAAGCAATCTACAATTATAGAACGTATAGTCATTTATCTTTGCAAGATTAGACAACGTTATGTTTGCCATATTACTGCATCCGTAGAAAGCGTAACTTCCTACTTCTGTTACACTTGATGGTAAAATCATAGATTTCAAGGCTGTGCAATTGTAGAATGCCTTATCATAAACTGTTATTATTCCTTCGTTCAGTGTCAACAATTCGATCATCTCACATCCATAAAATGCATTCGCAGATATTCCCGTAGCATCGGCTATTGTTACGTTTTTCAGTGTAGCCGGTATATAGTACCCATCATAATAATAAATGTAACTGTAACGAGTACCCGCATCATATTTCTGCTCATAGTAAGATGCTCCTTGGTATGTCCAATCAGTTGTACTGCTTGGTGCAGCCGAAGATGTTCCAACCCTACTCGTCCCACCAAAGATATATCCAAATGCATAGACGGAACCATTTTGCCAAGCATAACCGTTATAAGTGCTTGAAGAAGTCGCTGTGCTTGAGCTTATTTTTCTGCTGCCACCCACAAATGGCAATGTTATGCTTTCAAGCGGACACCCCTTGAATGCACCAGCACCTATACTTGTTACACTGTTCGGCACAACTATGGATTGCAATTGCATATTCTTGAATGCTTCTTGTCCAATTGTCTGCAAGCCATTCGGCAACGTGAGTTCTGTTATACCAGTACATCCGCTAAACGCATTACGACCTATACTCGTGACCGCGGTGGGTATCGTTATGCCGGTTAAACCAACACATCCGCTGAATGAATAATTGCCTATTTCTGTCAATGTTTCGGGCAATACAACTCCATCGAGCGAACCACAACCATAGAATGTATAGTCATTTATCTTTGATAAGTTAGACAACATTATGCTTTGCATATTACTGCATCCGTAGAAAGCATAACTTCCTACTTCTGTTACACTTGATGGTAAAACCATAGATTTCAAGGCTGTGCAATTGTAGAATGCCTTATCGTAAACGACAGTAATCCTTCCATTTAATGTCAATGACTCAATCATTGTACATCCGTAGAAAGCATTCGCAGATATTCCATCTGCATCAGTTATCTTAACAATCTTCAGTGTAGCCGGTATATAGTACCCATCATAATAATATATGTAACTGTAGCGAGTACCCGAAACATATGTCTGCTCATAGTAAGATGCTCCTTGGTATATCCAATCAGATGTACTGCTTGGCGCAGCCGAAAATGTTCCGACCTTACTTGTTCCACCAAAGATATATCCAAATGCATAAACTGAACCATTTTGCCAGGTAGCTCCATTATAGGTGCTTGAAGAAAAAGCCGTACTCGAGCTTATTTTTCTGCTGCTACCCACAAATGGCAACGTTATACTTTCAAGCGGACAACCTTGGAATGCGCCTACCCCTATACTTGTTACATTATTATGGACGATTACAGTGTTTAATTGTGTGTTTCTAAATGCATAGTCACCTATTGTCTGTAAATTATTCGGCAATGAGATTGCTTGCAAACTATCGCAATTGTCGAATGCGCTCGCTCCTATACTAACAAGCGTATCGGGCAAATTGATGGATTGCAGTAATGCGTTCTCGGCAAAAGCATAACTCAAAATTTGAGTTGTTCCTCTCATTAACTTAACAGTTTCAAGGTTATCGCACCCATAAAAAGCGTGATCTGTTATGGTTGTGATAGTTCCCGGGATGACAATGCGTCTGACAAACGAGTTACGATAGAATGAATACGGCAAAATATTTGTAATAGAACTCGGGATTGTAACCGACTCGTCCGTGCCAAAATATTGAACCAACGTATTTCCACTAATTGCCATTCCATTTGATTTTACGATAGACAATCCATAGAATTTGTCTACGCCAAGAGCTTTCCAGCCGTTATTACTCTTATACGACGTAAGCAATCCATTAGGCACATATATTTTAGCATAACTATTGAATCCTTTCAGCATATCGGAAGAATAAGAAAGCATTGCTCCGTCTTTTCTTATTATAATCGTCCTTAATACACTATTAGATGCAAAAGCCAAACTTCCGACAGAAACTATACTATCGGGAAGTTCAATCTTACTGATTCTCGATCCATAAAATGCGCTACTTCCGATAGTTGTCAAATTATCGGAGAAATCAACTTCAGTAAGGCTCGAAGTTCCATAAAACGCACTATTACCAAACGAAACAACACATTCCAAATTGATACTTGTCAACCCGATACATCCACTAAATGACGAGTTTCCAATCGTCGTAACCGAATTTGCAAGAGTTACGTTTGTCAATGTTTTTATATTAGCAAACGCATAGTCTGAAACAGTGCTTGCATTCGTTATTTCAACCATTCTTAAAACAGCCGAAATGTAAGAAGTCCACGAACCTTGTGTTGTTGCAACCATACCGTCATAATTGCTTTGTCCAAACAACCATCCCAGCACGGCATTATATTCCGTTGCTTCTGCGTTTTGCCCGACAAAAGGTATTTTTATTTCTGCCAAAGCTTTACAGCCGGCAAAAACACCCTCATCTATGCTTTGAACACTTGAAGGTATGACGATGTTTTTGATACTCGTATGAGCAAAAGCATTTGTCCCTATAGATTTCAAGGAGTCAGGCAAATCAAAAGTCGATATACCTGTTGCATATTCAAATGCTCTGCCTTCAATTTCAGAAACTCCGTCAAACGAAACATTTTGGAGCTTCGACATATATGAAAATGCTCCATACGGTATTCGCGTTGTGTCAGAAAGCTCAATGTGTGTAAGAGAAAGCGGAACATATGCCCAATAGCTTTGAGAGCCTTTATCATTTAAATAAAACTGATATATCTCTTCCGCATTTTCCACACTGTCTTGACCGAACCAATAAGTCAACAAGCCTTTTTCTTGCGTTGCCGTTCTCGATTCACCCACAAAAGGAACTACAAGGCGCGTTAAAGCAGAACATCCCGAAAATGCCCCTTTCCCTATCTTTTCGATTGTATTTTCCATATATACGGCAGTGAGTTTATCGCAACCGTTGAATGCGTTTTCGCCTATCGCCGTAACAAGTTTACCGTTGTAATATTCAGGGATATACGCTTCTGTGATCGTCTTATCGGAAACACCGCTTACAATATATTCGCTACCGTTAGCAGTGTAAACTAAGCCTTCTGTGCCGAGCCATTTTGCGTAAACCGTAATATTATCGGCAACTGTCCAATTCGCAATGCTGTTACCGTCGGCTTCGGTAAGTCTTGCACCGTTTCCGCCGACCTCGGTAAACCATCCGTCGAATGTATAACCGACTCTCGTAGGAACAGAAAGCGTATACGATTCATCATACGTCACTTTTTGTGTAGTAACAGACGAACCGTTTTGCGGATTCATCGAGATTGTATACTCATTTGCTTTCCATACGGCATAAAGAGTAACCGTAGGTTCAACACTCATGGTGTAATTTGCACAATCCGTATATACAACGTTTCCGTTTGCGGTTTCAGCCCAACCTATGAATGTATAACCTTGTTTTTCGTAAGTGTTTTTATCTAACGCTTTGTTTTCACCCGAATGAATGTCCATATTATTCATCGAGCCGGAAGTGTTTCCGTTACCGTCGAGAATAAGGGTGTTCAGATGCGGAGTCCAAACGGCATATAACGTATTCGTCGAAGACGTACCCATCACGTATACGCTTTCATCCGCATATTGCTTTTCACCGTCCTTTATCGTAGACCATCCGTCAAAATCATATCCCTTGCGAGTGAATGTATTTGCATTAAGAGGCAACGTCGAATCGGTAAGTCCTTTTTGGCTTTCCATAGAACCGACACCGCCGTTAGCGTCAAATACGAGCGTGTTTTCATTCGCTTTCCAATGCGCGACAAACGACAAGGCTCCATACGTTCCGTCTGCAATCGTTACAGTAAGATTATCTTCGCCCGTGAGATTGCTTCCACTCCAACCCGTGAAAGTATATCCTGCGCGAGTAGGCGCATTCAACGAAAACTCACCCGTTTCAATAGAATATTCGGTTATGTTTTCTGTCTCTCCGCCTTTCAATTCGTATGTGATTTTATACGTTATAGGCGACCATATTGCGTAAAGAGTAACTTCGCTGTCGGCTCCCATCGTGTAAACGGACTCATCCTCAAACTCTACCGTGCCATCGGCTTCGGTTGACCAGCCGGCAAAAGTATATCCGTATCGCGTTAATGCGTTTTTCGGCAATTTATACTCTTCATCGGTTGACAAAGTTACGTCGGACATTTCGCCGCCGTTTCCGCCATTTGCACTAAATTTGAGAGTGTTTTGATTTGCCGTCCAACTTGCGACAAATTCTTTATCGCCTGTCGAATGGGCGGGTATTCTGCCATTGTCTGACCATCCGTTAAAGGTATAACCAGCACGAGTGGGGGCGGCAAGTATTATCTCTTCGTTTTCAACGTTATAATAGTCTTTATTTAATTCGCTGTTCGTTCCGCCATTCAAAACGTAAGTGATTTTATAACCGATAATTTCCCAATTAGCAGTAAATACTTTATCACCAGTGGAATTTACAGGTATTTTCCCGTTATCCGACCAGCCGATAAACTTGTAACCGGTTTTAGTCGGTTCGGCAAGCGTTATATTGTCGTGTACGTTATATGTAGCGGGATTATTTTTATTATTCGTACCACCGTCAAGATTATAAGTAATCTTATAGGTTACTATTTCCCATTTAGCCGTGAACGACTTATCGCCGGTACTTCCGTTTTCGATTATTCCGCCGTTTGTCCACTCGATAAATTTATAACCGAGTTTTGTCGGCACTTTTAAAGTTATTTTCGGTGTATTGACATTATACTTAGTCGGATTTGAACTATCGTTAGTTCCGCCTTCCAAATTGTATATGATGTTATAATCTATAATTTTCCAACTTGCCGTGAACGTCTTTTCACCGATACTGCCCTTTGAAATTAAGCCGTTATCCGTCCATCCGCTGAATTTATATCCTTTTCTTTCGGGATCTTGCAAGCGGACTTCCTGTTCAATGGTATACGTTTTGGGGTTTGCAGAATTGTTAGTTCCCTCATTCAAATTGTATGTGATAGAATATTCGATCGCCGTCCAATTTGCTGTAAACGTCAATTCTCCGTAAGTTCCCATTTCAATGGAAACAACTTGATTTTCGTTTCCAGTCAGGTTAGAACCGGACCACCCCTTGAACTCATATCCGCGTTTCGTCGGATTGTTAAGCGTAAACGTGGCGGTTTCTATATTGTAAGTAGCCTTGTTTTCTACGGCAAGTTGCCCGCCGTTAAGATTGTAGGTTATTTTATACGTCTTAGGAGTCCACAACGCGTACAACGTTGCGTTTTCAGTTCCCATGGTATATGAATCGCCGTCAGAATAAACCTTACTACCGTTTTCAGTTTCAGCCCAACCGGCAAAATCATACCCAGTTTTTGTAAACGCATTAGCGGAAAGCGTCGCCTTTGAGTCTGTCGCAATAGTTATATCCGACATTTTTCCACTACCGCCGTTAGATTCAAAATGCAACGTGTTGTCGTTCGGAGTCCAAATTGCATAAAGAATGTATTGAGCGTTCGTACCCATCACATAATCGGCTTTGTCGCTATAGTTTACTTCACCGTTAGCCGTAGTACCCCAACCCGCAAAAGTATAGCCTTTCTTTGTATACAAACATTCATTTAATGCAACGGTAGCATCTGTAGCGATCTTTTGGTTATCCATTTCACCTTCGCCGCCGTTTGCATTGAATACGATTTCGTTTAAGTTTGCTTCCCAAATTGCGTATGCCGAAATAGACTCGTATTTTTCATACGCGCCGACAGACTTACCGTTTTCATCGGTCAGTTTATTTGCGTCTTTTATTCCGTCATACCAACCGACGAATTTGTAACCGACTCTTTTAGGAACAGGCAACGTATAGTTTTCTCCAACAGAAACTATACTTGTAGCCGCCTCATTACCGCTCGTCGCACCATTGTAATCAAGAGAAATTCTGAATCCGACTTTCAATTCAACCGTATCGGAAATTCCCGACTTCCAATCCTTATCAAAGCCCGACAGATCACCGGATCTATCTTCGAGAACAATTTTCTTTAATCCCGTGCAGCCGTTCAGAATATTTGCTCCGACCGTAGTCGTAGTAGCGGGAATAGCGATATTTTCCAACGCTTGACAATTGACAAAGCAATTCGCCCCTATATCAGTCAATGCAGAAGGTAACTGCAAATCGTTCAGTTTCAAACAGCCGTTAAACGTGCTATCGGCTAACTTTGTAAGATTGTCGTTCAAACTTACGCTTTCAAGTTTCGAGCATCCGTAAAACGCGTTTTTGCCTATCGTTGTCGCTCTTGACACATCTATGCTTTCCAATGCAACACAATTATAGAATGCGCTTTCTCCGATAAACGCAATATTGTTATTCGGATCTTTTTTACTGATTGCAACAGCCAATGTCGTTATCGCATAACTACCACTATGAGCATCCGCAGAAGCCGTACTGTAAGTGCTTGCACTCTTAAATATTATTTGCTTGAGATTCGGACAGTTTTTGAAAGCATTGTTGCCTATGTACGTTATATTAGACGAAAGCGTTATCGTCGTAATATTCGTATCGTTTTCAAACATCCCGTCCGAAATTTTCGTTACGGGTTTGCCGTTATAGGTCGCAGGTATTTCAACGTTGCTTTCTTTATAATATTTACCAACGTCAATCGTATAACCGCTTTCGTTTTCGACAAACTTAAAATTCATTTCGATTTTAATGTATTGGAATACTCCTACAAGCGCGATGGCTATAACGAGAACAATGGCAGTTACAGAAGAGAAAAACGCAATCTTTTTCTTTCTCTTTTTCTTAGCCGCATCCTTTTTCTTCTGATTTTCCCAATAATCTATCTGATTTTTAGCGATGGATGCGTATTTATCCGCACTTCTTTCATCGTTGCTCGCGGCAGCGATAGCACTGCTGAATTCGGAGAACTCTGAAATAGTCTTTTTCTGCTTTATTAAATCGTCATTGTTACGGCAATTCAATTTCGCTTGCAATAATCCCCAATACGCCTCGTGTTTCATATTGTCTATAGCAAGAACCATAGCGTAATATTTTTCCGCAAGCGAAAACGCCGAGCTGTTTTTACAGTTATCGGCAAATTTTTGAAGATGCTTAATCAATATTTCATTGCATTCTTCAGGATAATACTTGATTATGCCGTCAAAAATCTTTGCAAGTTTATTTATTGATTCTTCATTGCAAATAGATGCGGACTTAAACAAAACGGCATTTACGAGTTTGTCAAGATATTCCGCGCGTATACCCATATCGGGGCAATACTTCAAAAGCGTTTCGAGTTCTTTGAAGTAACTGAAATTTTCAATATTCTGTGCAATATCGGTTTCACGCAACGCGCCGATATTACAGAGAATAATTCCCCATAAAGCATCGAGATTGCCCTCTTCAATCTCAATTACTTCGTTATAATACTTGTTTGCAAGCGCAAAACTTCCCGCAGATTGCAATTTTTTCGCAAAAGACAGCCGCATAGAAATATGTCTTTCTACGTCGCTTCCGTCAATGCACATTATCGCGCGGTCAAACAACTTGGCTCTGTCGGTCAAATCTTTTATATCCGGCAACGAATTTATGGTTTCCTCGATAAACTCATTACGACCGTCAAATTCATACTTGACAACAAAATCAAACCAGTCGGCAATTGCGTTCCCCGATTTTTGACCGGCTATCAAACCGACGACGATTTTTCTGAATCTTGAAAAACACTCTACAGTATCTTCTTCGTCGAAATGCTTGATAGCATTATCGAATAACTTAAAATCCACGAATCTATCCGCAAGCGTAATAAAGTTGTCAAAACTTGTCGCCTGAACGTAAATATATGCCTGCGAAAAAGTGGCTTTCAGATTGCCGTCATCGAGTTCGATAATCTTATCGTTATATTTTTGAGCAACCGTAAACTGCCTGTTTTTTATGCAATCGTCTACAAAGTCTTGGATATATTCGATATAAGTTTCGCTGTCCTGATACGAATTAACAAGAACGTCAAAAATTTCCGCAGCCGTATTAGCTGAAACCGCTAACAATCTTGTTGCGGTTTTACGGAGTTCGAGCCTTATATTTAATACTTCTGTGCTGTTATATACGACGATTTCTTTAAGACACGCTATCGCTACGTCGTAATTGCTGTTTGCCACGGCAAGACGTATTTTTTGTCCGATAACGGCGATCAGCTTTTCACCGACATCTTTATCGTTATATTCGATAACGGTATTAAACTGCGAAAAATCTTCGATTTCTTCGATTTTATCTGACAATTCGTCTATACTCTTTACCTTATATCTGATTAACAGATCGGCAAGAAGAGCCTGACCGTTGTATTTGTTCTTTTCTAAGATTTCATCGACGACTTTTTTTGCGTTATCGAACAACTCTTTTTGCAAGAAAAGATTGACGCTCTTTAATTTAGTGTCTTCATCCGGCGTAAGAGCAGGGACTTCGTAACGACCGATTTCACGAACGGAAACGGCATTATCTATCACGACGGGAGTTTTCTTACCGACACCGCCGCCAACCTTAATCGTCTTTATCTGATTGTCGATCGAAGCCTTTTTCTTACCGATCGCACTCGAAATTTCAACTCTTTCTACGGTTGCTTTCGGACGGCGTGCAATACTGATTATTTTTGCAATATGCGCTTCCAAATCACCGTAAAAAGTCTTTTTGCGAGCGTCAAGCACTTGCATTTGATTGAGCGGGCGCGGAAGATCTCCGGGATTTACTCCGTCGCACGCTATCACGAGCGAACCTTCGATTTTAAGTCCTTCCCTTAAACGACGAACATATCTCGTCCATTCGTTTTTCATCCAAACCGACGAAAAATATTCGATTTTACTGCCGTAAACTATCATTACGGCGGCGGTATTCAATGCGTTGTATATGTACGGCTCATATTTTTCGGCAACTTTATCACGAAGACTTTCACGGCTGTAAAATACTTTATAACCGAGCGACGACAAATGAGTATACAGGTTTGCAACCTCTATACTATCGTCCGTTCTCTCCATATTATTAAGTTTATCCGAATCCTTAAAGCAAAGGAAAACATCGTATTTAGGCTCTTTACTTGCCTTTTCAAGCCATTCGACACGGATTTTTTCCAAAACCTTGCCTTGTTCAATATAGTATTCCTTTTGATACTTATCTTTACAAAGTCTTACGGCATCGAGATAATCTTTGTCCGTCAATACGCTTTCAATACTCGTGGCGTAACACGTAGGCAATTTTTTGCCGTCGTAATCGTCTTCGTATTTAATGCCGTATTTCGATAAAACAAGTCCCCAATGCGCCTCGGAATTTTCAGGATATTTTGCGATAATATCCCTATACGCTTCTTCGGCATCGTCGAAACTTGCAAGACGTAATTTTTGCGCGGCGTTGTATAAAAGAGTAACTTCTTCGTTAGAAATCTCTTCCGTCTTAAACGCACCGCAAGCGTGACACACCCACTTTCCGTCCTTATATATTAAATTTGCGCCGCATATATTACAAATATTTGCTGACATAACCTTCTCCAAATCCTATAAATCTTATTCGCAAATACAAACTACAGAATAATCACTATGTCACCATTGGGTAAAATAGTGCATCTATTACTGCCCCTATTACAATGTGTCAATTCCATTCTTGTTGATGATACCTTGTACCCAATAGAAGGTAATTGCGGAAATCGATCTGGCTTATTTCCCCGTTCCAATTCATAGCGCTTGCGAATATCAATTATCATGTTCATAATAGTATCGTCGCCCCAAATCTTTTCTTTTAAAACCTTGTAAGGTATTTTCCCCACATAAGAATGATTGCTCGAATTATAAATTTTTCCAGAATAAATATCAAGTTTCCATTTTTGATCACGACAATCGAAATGAGGACATGAAGGAAAAAAGACATCAGGATCGTATTTATGTAATACCCACTTATGTCCCTCAATTTTTAAGTATCTTGCTTGAGCCTTAAATGGAGCAGCAATTTTGAGAAATTGGTGATTTTTGCTCAATTTCAAAATTGATTTATATTTTACTATTTTTCTTTCTCTTTTTATCATTAGAACAATTATATAATCCTATTTTTCTCGGCGTTGATTTCGGCGGAAATGTCAATATCACTCGAAACAGGAGCAGAACCTGTAAGTTTTGCTCTTGCCGCGTCTATCATCGGGCGGACGGCATCCATTTCGGCTTGACTTCTTGCCTTGTTCGCGGGGTTAGAAGTACGCATCGCACCTGCCATAGCCTTTTGCGAAATCTTGATAGTACGCATATATTTTGCGACTTTCGCATTCGCTTTCTGAATTTTACGTATATCGGGCAAGTGGGCTTTATTGCTCGCCATAGCGTCGAGCGCATTCATAGCCGTCGCCATACTTACGGCGATAGAATTAGATACGTTTATAATATCGAAGTTGGCTTTCGTCTGCATTAAACTCGAAATAACGTTGTTAAGCTCTATTAAGGCGTTACAAGCGACTTCATACGTTCCCGTATCACCGTTGATTTCCGCTTCTGCGGCAATACGAGCGTATTCTTCGCGTTTCGTTTGCAAAGTTTTAATCTGGTCGTTGAACACTTCGAGTTGCTCGTCGCGAGCCATCTGAGCCATTATTTCCTTTTCTTGTTTCGTTTTGAAAAATGCCATTTTATTTATCCTCCCCTACTTTTTTTGTCGAAGCGGCTTTGCCTCTTTCAAGTTCGTCAAGGTTTTCGCCGTTAAATTCTCTTTCGCGTTTTTTACGCATAAGTTCTTCTTTATACGCAAGCGCACTGTCGGTTACGCTCGTTTGTTTCGTATCTAAGCCGAATACTTTTTCGTCCATACTCTTGACCTTTTCGGATATCGCCTTAATGTCTTTATCCATAACTTTAAGAATAGCGATTGCCTTATCAGGTTCGTTGACGACGGCTTTGAGTTTGCCTATATTAAGCAAAACTTTTGCCTTGGACGCTTCTTCCACGCTGAACTGACTTGCCGTTAAAATCTCGCTCGCGTTGGCGTAAATTATATCGAGAATATTAAAGCACGCAGAGTAGTTGCTGCGCCTTACGTTGAGCATATCGAGTTTACTCTTCAATGCCGAAATCTTACGGTATAAGTCGTTTATCAAGCGTTCATTGTCTTCATTGAGCATTTTTTCGTCGAGTTCGGAAAGGTCGGTTTCAAGACCTTTGATTTCTTTTTCAAGACGTTTTTCCTGCTGTTCGAAAGTCGTCTTTATTTCCTTCAATTCTTCAAGACGGGCATACAATCTGCGCTTCGACCACGAAAGTTTTTTAGCCTTGATTTCTTCTTCGTCGATGTAGTCGATTTCGCCGTCGGCGATTGCTTTGAACGAATCGAGATAATACAATAAATCGTCAGCCGCTTCGACAAGACGATTGCTATAATCCTGTTCGAGAGCCTTTTTTACGTTTGCAAGACACGAGCCGATTTTGTCGCTCGCTATAGCCAAATCTTCGTCGCCCGTGAAAATAATTCCGCTAAGTCCGTCCGCAGCGTTCGCCAAAGAATCGTAAACTTCCTTAACGGTATCTTTGTCGAGATTTTTACCGTACTTGCCCTTTTCGATTCTATACAGGAACGCTTTCATTTCCTGTATAAGTTCGTCTTTTACTTGATTATTGTTTTTTACCGAAGGCATATATTTTTTCATAACCGATCTCCTCATCAATCCTTTGTGTATAAGCCGTTCTCTTTATAGAATTTGAGCGCGGACAGTAAATATTCTTTTTGCGTAGTCCCTTCTTTTGTAAAGAAAGCGTTGAGTTTTGCTTTGTTTTCGTCCGATTTATGTCTTATACGGTTAAGCGTAGTCCATATTTCGGAAGCATACCATGCGTCTTCGGCATTAAGTCCCGCCTGCATAAATCTCACAATCGGCAAGGATTCAACCACCGACGGTTCGCCGTTGTCGTTTTCTTTATATACGCGCGGCATAAACGTCGTAAACGAGCCGTTTTCGTTACGCTTTTTAAGCAGATAACGATTGCCTATTCTCGCGCGCTCGACTATCTTCATATAATCGCGGAAGTCAATCAAGAACTTTTCGTTTTCGTGCATAAGCCCGAATTTATGTATAAGATTGTCTTCCACGTTGGAGTAAATCATCGCCGCAGCCGGCACGTAATCGTCGTCGGTTGTTGCGTTTGAAATAATGTTTTCTGCCGTGAGAGTCAAAGAATCAACCGTTGATTCCTGCGCACCGTCGCGGAGCGGCAACATTTCCTGAATTTTTTCGTCGAGTTCGGAAGATAAACTCTTACCAAACTCGTCAAGTTGCTCGTTTATGTATTGCATTACCGTCGAAACGGTCGCGCGACGATTGTTTTCAATCTGCTCGGTAATTTTTCTTTCGCTCGCGTCTTTACTCCGCGCTTCCGCCGCCGCAATTTCTTCGGACATTTTCTTTAAAATTTCCGTCTGAAACTTTTGTATATCTTCGCGAAGTTTAACCGTTTCGCCGTCTTCGTCCGAGTCATCATTGTCATCGCTTTCCGCATCTTCGCTTCCGTTTATCCTGTCGCGAATAAGTTCAAGGTCTTCTTCGTTGACGTGAACGCCCGCAACGGTAAGATTGGCGATTTTAATACCCATATCGGCAAGTTTACTTTCTTTTGAAAGTTTTTCAAACAAATCTTCACGGATTTTACCGACGAGCGAACTTATCTCGAACACAGATACGTCGGTATTGGCAAAACATGCGCCGACAAGTTCGACACCTATCGTTTTTATAAGCGACAGAACCTTTTCTTTAACGTCGTCCACGGTTATTTCGCCGTCGCCCGTAAACGCGCTCATAAGTTTAGTGAAATCGGTAATTTTTATTTGGAACGCGCCGTTCGCGCCTACGCGGTAGGCTTCTTTCAGTCTTTCGTTGTTTACCTGAATATTGCCGAATCCCCACGGCATTTCGGGTATCGCAGTAACGTGAATAAACGCGATTTTCATCGTATGACCGAGAAAATTCTTGCCGTATTCTTTAAAAATTACTTTACCTACGCAAGGTTCGACTCTGAAACTTATTTTTTCGTTATCAAAAACGACGGCGATATATTGGTTCGGTACGGAAATTTTCATACCTTTATCGAGTATGAAACTATCCGTGTATTGAACAATTACGCCGTCGCCTGTGTTTGTAGGCTTATATATTACTTCCCTCATTTCCCCTCATTCTCCTTATTTCTGATTATCTCGCAAAGTTTATCGAGCGTTTCTTCGTCTATATCGCCTTTGGATATCGAATAAATAAGTTTTTTCTTTTTATCCGCCATTTCCGTAAGGTCTATCTTGACGTGCGACGCAGACTTTTCTATCGAGTCTTTGATCTTTTTCTTGTCTTTATCGGAAAAATTATAATTTGTAAATAACAACTCTTCCATATTCGCGGGAATATTTCGTTTCCCCGTTTCGATTGCCGACAAATACGTCGCGCTCATGCCTATTTTTGCAGCCATATCGCGCATACTGTCGCCTGTGTTTATTCTGATGATTCGCATCACCTTTCCGAATTCTGTAAGCATTTATCTACCTCCAGCCTGATTACGTTACCGATTATATCACAAAAATTTTATTTTGTCAACAATATTGTATACGTTTAACATAATTTTGTTGACGATTTTCTCCACAGTTTTTGTGGACAGTATAAAAATAAGAACATTTGTTCGTATTTACTTGACAACGGGTTTGATTTCCGGTATAATAGCAAAAACGAGAGAATTAGGTGTTGAACGTTGCTTACTCTCTCGTTGTATCGGGTGTGAAGAAGTTGCCCGATTATTCGTTCCCTTTCGGGGAATCGAACAAGTAGAATTACCGTCGTTTACCATAGAATTGTAGTTAGGTGTAGCAATTCCGCGACGGGCGTTGAAATCGTTAAAAAAGAGAGATTTCGGCGTGGGTTTTATTGTGGTACGATTTTTCAGATAAAATCGACTAAAAATTAAATAATCGGGATTAAAATCCGTGCGAAGAACGAGCCTGTTTAAGGCAGCCGAAATCGCGCGGATTTTTTTATCCATAGGTAAAAATCGGAGGTGCATTATGTAACGAAAACAAAAACTTAATACTCATGCTTTAAGTCGGTGATATAAAAAATATCAGCGGCTTTTTGTCGTCTTTAAGGAGGTAAAACAATGGCAAATTACAATCACTATCGCCCGCCGTGAGCGATATAAAATTCTCACGACAAAAATATTTTCAAAGGAGAGAACAGTTATAAAAACCACATTAAAAACATTTCAATCTTCGCTCGTCTTGCTACGGCGAAGCCGTTGTTTTTTCGACGGACGCAAGCTCCCTGCAAGGGCGAACGGCACCAAACGCGAAGCGATTTGGTATAGTGAGTTATACCTACCGTTTTTCGGTAGGTATGCGAACTATCCGAAAAGGGCTCCCGCAAAAAGACGAAGTATTTTTGCGGGAAGAGGAGCCGCAACGGCGAATACCGTCAACTGCAAAAGCGATTGACGAAAAGCAAAGTATGCGGCGACGAAGTGAGTTATACCTTTTTGAAAAAGGTGTCAAAAACTATTTTTACGGAGGTGATGAATTACGTCGTATTTAGTATGCCATATGGAAAAATATAAACGCGCCGATATTGTCGGAATCGAAAGAGAAAACGAACGCGACGAGAATTATAAGTCCACGCGAAATCCGCAAATCGACAAATCGAAAACATATCTGAATTACCATACAATGCCGTGTGAGAAAAAGTATCTTGCGTTTATCGACGAACGCATTAAACAACTTTCCTTGAGGCGAAAAATCAAAGACGACGCGGTGCTTATTACGTCGTTTATTTTAGGTTCGGATAAAGAATTTTTCGACCGTATTACGGCAGAACAACAGAAACAATTTTTTGCCGATTGCACGGATTTTTTCTCCGAACGCTACGGCAAAGAAAACGTTGTATCGGCAGTCGTCCATTTAGACGAAAGCACGCCGCATTTACATTTAAATCTTATGCCCGTAACGGGCGGCAGATTGTGTGCAAAAGAACTTTTCGACCGCACGGCATTACGTAATTTGCAGACGGATTTTTACGAAACCGTCGGAAAGAAATACGGATTGGAACGCGGTAAAGAAGGAAGCGCGGCGAAACATTTGGATACGGTTGCTTACAAGACGAAAAAAATGACCGAAGCCGCAGAATCGAAGATTCGCGAAGCGGAAGAAGCGCAAGTCGCCGCAAAGCCTGTGAAAGAATTGCTTGAAAGTTACGAATCGGCAAAGTCTGAAAAGATTCCGTTTTCGGGCAAGAAAAAGGAAACGGAAATTATCGCCTTACGCACGAAAAACGGAGAATTGCAACGCAAAAACGAAATTCTTGCAAAAGATAACGGCGATTTATATGTGGAACTTAAAAAGCAAGAAAAATCGGCAACGACAAAGGAAGGCGCGGTAAGGTTATTGAAAACGTTGCTCGAATACGCGCCCGAAGAACTCGCCGCGGCAAAACAGGCGGCAAGTCGTCGTCAAGAGCAAGAACGTGAGAAAAAGCATTCCCGCGTAAATTCAAACAACAAATTTAAAGGCAAGTAAGTAAAACTTGCCGAACGGAAACGTAAGCGTCGGCATTTTAAGAGAAGGTATGATACCGAGATGGAAGTGATGAAAAAGTAAGCCCGACCTGTTTTCAATTCGCATTCATGCGAGGCTGAGAAAAAATTAGAAAAAGGAGCCATAAAAATGAAAAGAAAACTAAATATGAAATTTAACGAATAACTCTATCGGAGGGGAAAAGCACGAGAAAACGAAAGAACACCACGGGAATACCCGATTATACGCTCGACGGCTTGGCAAGAGCGTTATTGCCCGCGATTCGTCGGTATTTTGAAACGGAGGAAGCAAAAAGCGAATTTGAACTTTGGAAAGCCGAAAGGCAAAAATTACAACTTAATAAAAAACCTGAAAATATGAATAATCCCGTTATTTCTAACGGGTTGCCGTTTGACGAGTCTACGTAAACGGCAGAGTTTTGTCGAAACTATAAACACGGCAAAGGGCTTGCGATTTACTCGCAAGCCCTTATTTTTATATCTAAATCAGTCTGAATTGCCGATATATAAAGTAAATCCGTAAGGAGCGAAGCGACGGAATAGCGATTGCTGCGTAGCCAATCGCGTCACCATTGCCTATTTTAAATAAAAAGTAAATCCGAACCAATCACCTGTGACGATGATACAATTCGGATTATAACTTCTTGGTGCGCCATAAGGAACTCGAATCCCTAACCTTTGGTTCCGTAGACCAACGCTCTATCCAATTGAGCTAATGGCGCATATTATCAGAACGCTTTTGCAACCGCGCCGCAATCGTAATAACGACGATTGACGACTACGCGCTTCAAAAGCCTAATCAGTATATATCTTTTATCCGTAATTGTCAATCGTTTATTACGCGTTTTAATTAAATGTTTTTATTTTTTATCTTCGGCGGAATTCCGCTCAGCATTCTGCTCGGTATTCTGCTCGGCGTTCCGTTCGGCGGTTTGTTCGACGGATTGTTCGCCCGACGGCGTAACTATGGTTTCGCCTGCGGCGGAATCTTCCGCGCGCTTACGTTTGGCGTAGGTAAACTTCTTTTCTTCGCCTTTAATAAGACGCGCGATATTCGCCTTATGCAGCAGTATAACCGCTAAACCGACGAACGCTGCAAGCCCCGCTTTATACCAGGTGTACGGCACAGAACCGAAAAACACCGATTCGGAAGGGACTTTGAAAAGCGCGAAGAGTACGCCCGTTACTATGAACGCGGCCGCCGCCGATATGGACGATAATGAAACTATTTTGCTTATCAGAAAAACCAGAATAAATACCGCAAGGATAATCAGAAAAGCCTTCCAGTCGGTCATCAGCGCGATCGCCGCGCCGACGGTAACGCCCTTGCCGCCCTTAAACCCGAAAAACACGGGGAAGGCGTGACCTACGAAACAACCCGTTCCCGCAAGCGCGTAAGCAAGTTCGACGTGCGAAAAGTCGGGATAGATTACCTTGAACAATAAGGGGATAAGCATCGAAACGACGGCTTTGAAAAAGTCTCCGACGAGCGTAGCCGCTCCGCCGAGAAGCCCGTACACGCGCGCCATATTCGTCGCGCCCGCGTTATGACTGCCGTAATTTCTTACGTCGCCCTTATATACCGTTTTAGACAGCAGTACGGACATACTCAGCGAGCCGAGCAAATATCCGATAACCGCGCTTAATATTACCAAAAATATATCCAACAGAGTTTACCTCGATACGCCGTATTTTACGGGTTTTTACAAAAAATGTCAACTGTTTTTCAATTCCGGAATATTCTTTTCGTCGGCGGCGTAAGCGTCAAGATCTTTATTCAGATCGCGTTTGCCGTGCAGACCGAAGAAGAAATTGAATTTTTCCTTAAATTCCTGCGCTTTTTTAGCCGCGGAAAGTTTGAACGCTTCGTATTTTACCACGATACGGTTATCTTTCGCCCATTTTCTGACTTTCGCCACGACGTTGAACGAATAGCATACGTCCACTATAAACACGCCCAGATATATGCCCACGCCGAACGAAAACCACGGATTTTCGCCGAGCCAGACGGCGGCGTTTACGAAAAACTTATTGAGAAACAAATAATATATCGCGCCGATTACCCCCCAAAAGAAGGTAAACAGCGGGCAAATTATGCCCTGCACGTTACCGAATCTGTCGGAATAATCCCAAAGTTTGACGTGCATTCCTTTAATGAATATCAGCCCCGTGATATACTCTACGAGCGTCATCGCCACGGTGATAAGCGATATGACGAACACCGCGCGCCACGCGGGCGACGGTATAAAAGAGTAGTCGAACGACGATATGAAAAACAAGCAAACCGTTCCCACGCCGTAAAGCGGAAGGCAGGGCCCCGTTAAAAAGCCCGGATTTATCCATTTTTTATGCACTATTCGCCTGAAAACGAGTTCTATAAGATACCCGAGCGAGCCGCCCAGAATAAATATAAGCGAATAAACTATCAGATACTTCATAAATTATCTCCTTTTTCAGCCGACGTCGGTTTCGCCTTCGCCGTCGCGCGCGATGGCAAGCATAAGTTTTATTCTGTTATCCTGATTGACTTTCGACGCGCCCGGATCGTAATCCACCGCGACGATGTTCATATCGGGATTACGGTCTTTAATGGGTTTCATCATACCTTTGCCGCAGACGTGGTTTGGCAGACACCCGAACGGTTGGGCGCAGATGACGTTTTTTACGCCCCTGTCTTTAAGTTCGAGCATTTCGGCGGTAAGCAGCCAGCCTTCGCCCATTTTTACGCCCGTATCTATATACCCGTCTACGAGTTTTACTATTCTGTCGAACGGAGTGGGGGCGTCGAAATCGCCGTGGCGTTCTATAACGCCGATAAACCGCTTTTGTTTACGGAGCAGGAATTTATACAGAAAGTCGAACACCGGCAACATTTTACGGTTAAGCCCGAAAAGTCGGCAATCGGTTATCTTGGCGTACACGGTATAGATAAAGAAGTCCATCAGCCCCGGCACTACGGGTTCTGCGCCTTCCGAAAGGAGCAGTTCTTCGAGTCCGTTATTGCCGAGCGCGGAAAACTTGACGTATATCTCGCCGACGACGCCGACGCGGGTTTTATTCGTTCTATTTACCGGTATTTCGGCAAATCTTTCAACCACGCCAGCGCAACGCTTTTCGACTTCTCTGAACGAGAGTTTCATATGCTTGACGGCTTTGCCGAGTTCTTCGGTTATTTCGCCCGTCAACCGCGCCGTTTCGCCCTTGTTTATCTCATAAGGCTCGGTCTGGTTTTTAAGCGATAAAAGCAAATCTCCGTAAAATACGCAATAGAACATTTTTATCGCGAGACTCGGCGTGATTCTGAAACCCGGATGTTTTTCAAGCCCGTTGAGACTGACGGATATTACCGGCACGAAACCGAGCCCCGCCTTTTTAAGGGCTTTTCTAAGCAGCGATATATAGTTGGACGCGCGACAACCTCCGCCCGTCTGAAAGTACACGAGCGCGGTTTTATGCGGATCGTACTTTCCGCTCTGCAACGCGTCGATGAACTGACCTATTACGAGAATTGCGGGATAGCAGGTGTCGTTATGAACGTATTTCAAGCCCGTTTCGGCTATCTGCTTGCCGTGAGACGACAGAACGTCTACGTCGTAGCCTTCCGATTTAAGATACTCCGCGATGATTTTGAAGTGCATAGGCAACATTTCGGGAACGAGTATCTTATACGTTTTTTTCATTTCCTTGGTAAAAGAAATATAATTCAACGGCTTTTTCATCTTTTGTTTTCCCTTTCTTCGATCGCTCCGATAAGACTGCGCAGTCTTATCTTTACGCTGCCCAGATTAGTAATTTCGTCGATTTTGAGTTGCGTATAAATTTTATCCGAATTTTCGAGTATTCTTCTCACTTCGTCGGTAGTAATCGCGTCCACTCCGCAGCCGAACGACACGAGTTGACAGAGTTCGACGTCGGGGTTTTCCGCCGCGAAATACGCGGCTTTATACAATCGCGAATGGTACGTCCATTGATTAAGCACGTCTATCGAAGCGTTCTTGTTCCTTGCAAAATCGCAGACGGAATCTTCGCTTACCACGACGAAACCGAGCGCCCTTGCGAGACGGTCTATCCCGTGACAAATCTCTTCGTCGATATGGTACGGTCTGCCGGCAAGCACGAGTATTCTCTTCTTGTTTTCCCGCGCGAAGTTCAGCGCCTTTATTCCTTCTTCACGCACGAATTTGCGATAGTCTTCGAGTTGCGAAAATCCGACTTCCACCGCCTTGGAAATCTGCGCGGCGGTAAACCCGAATTTTTTGCCGAACACGTCTTTGAGTTCTTTTTTAAGTTGGCGTTTGTCGTTTACGTTCAGGTACGGATAATAGAAATCCACGCTTTCGAGCGCGTCCACGTTGCCTTTAAGCAGTTCGGAATAGTACGCCACGACGGGACAATTGTAATGATTATCGGCTTTCTCGTCGAGATTGTACGGAAGACAGGGGTAAAATATCCCGTCCGCGCCGTCTTCGATCAGTTTGATAACGTGACCGTGCATAAGTTTTGCGGGATAACACGCCGTGTCGGACGGTATGGTAAACTGCCCGAGTTCGTAGATTTTTTTGCTTGACGCGGGCGAGAACGTAACGTCGAAACCGAGCGACGAAAACACACCGCTCCAAAGCGGCGCGAGTTCGTACGTTCCGAGACAGAGCGGCAAACCCATCTTATACCCGCCGACGTTTTTCCTTTCGGAAAGTTTTTTCAGATATTCGCGTTTAGATTCGTATACGTCGGGATAATCGCCGTATTGCGATACTTTGCCCGTCGGGCGGTCGCAATTGTTGCCCGATATATATCGCTTTCCGTCGGAAAATTCGTTGACGGTAAGGCGGCAACGGTTGGTACAGCCGCCGCAGGTGGTAGCCTTGGTTTTGACATAGAAGTTTTCAAGCGTCTCTTTATCGGCGAGCGTGGTCGTCGTTTTAACGGACGCTTTCAACGCCGCGCCGTACGCGCCCATAAGCCCCGCCACGTCCGGACGGATAACTTCCGCGCCCACTTCGCGCTCGAACGCGCGAAGTACCGCGTCGCTTAAAAACGTCCCGCCCTGAACGACTATCTTTTTACCGAGTTCCGCCGCCGAGTTTACTCTTATTACCTTATATAAAGCGTTCTTGACCACGCTTAAAGCAAGCCCTGCGGATATATCGCCGACGGTCGCGCCGTCTTTCTGCGCCTGCTTGACCGACGAGTTCATAAATACCGTGCAACGACTGCCGAGATTTACCGGGCGTTCCGCAAACAGACCGATTTCGGCAAATTCTTCCGCGGTATAGCCGAGCGCTTTCGCGAACGTTTCGAGAAACGAGCCGCAACCCGACGAACACGCTTCGTTGAGCATTACCGCGTCTATCGCGCCGTTCTTTATCTTAAAGCACTTTATGTCCTGCCCGCCTATATCGAGTATGAATTCGACGTCGGGGCAAAAATATTTAGCCGCCGTATAATGCGCGATCGTCTCCACCACTCCGTCGTCGACCGAAAACGCGTTTTTGACGAGTTCTTCGCCGTAGCCCGTAACCGCGCTTCCGCAAATTTTCGCGTCGGCGTTAAGTAGCGAATACAATTCGAGCAGTTTCTCTTTTACCACCGCGAGCGGCTCGCCTTTGTTCGCGCCGTAATAGGTGTACAGCAACTGTTTGTCTTCGCTTATCGCGCACAGTTTCGTAGTTGTGCTGCCGCAGTCGATACCGACGTACACCTTACCGCGATAGGTCTTTATATCCTGTCGTTTTACGGAATATTTCGCCTGTCTTGCGGCAAACTCTTCGTATTCGGCACGGTTTGAAAACAGCGGAGCGGTAACGTCGCCCACTACGCCGTCGCCGCACTTTTCTATACTTTCGATCAGCGAAGAAAGCGAAGTCGCCGCAGCCGCCTTATCCGCGTAATAAGCCGCGCCGAGCGCGACGGCGTATCTTGCGTATTCGGGGAAAACCGCGTTCTCGTCGCTGAGTTTAAGCGTCTCTTTGAACGCCTTTTGCAGCCCTTTAAGATAGAACAGCGGCCCGCCGAGAAAGAGAACCTTTCCTTCTATTTTTTTACCGCGCGCAAGCCCCGCGACCGTCTGGGTAACGACCGCCTTGTAAATGCTTGCCGCAACGTCTTCTTTTCTCGCGCCCTGATTGAGCAGGGGCTGTATGTCGGATTTGGCGAAAACGCCGCAACGGGAAGCGATCGGGTAAGCCTTTTCGGCTTTGAGCGACAACTCGTCCAACTCGTCCGCGGAGACGTTCAGCAAGGTAGCCATCTGGTCGATAAACGCGCCCGTGCCGCCCGCGCAAGTGCCGTTCATACGTTCGTCAAGCCCGCCGTTTTTGTCGATGAAAATCATCTTCGCGTCTTCGCCGCCGAGTTCTATCACGCACTTTGCGCCGCTTTCTCTGTATTTTACGACTTCGCCTTCGGCGTAGACTTCCTGAACGAACGCCACGCCTGCTTCCGACGCAAGCCCCAACGCCGCCGAGCCCGAAAGCGCGGCTTTGACCGTTACGTCGCCCGTACGGGCAAGCAGATCTTTAAGCATTGCGACCGTCTTTTCGCGCACGGCGGAATTATGTCTTTCGTATTTTTCGTAGACGGTTTCGTCGCCGCGTTGCAATACCACTTTTGCGGTCGTCGAGCCTATGTCTATTCCTAAATCGTATAAAACTTCGTTATTCATTGCGAGTATATGGTAGCACAATCGACGAAAATTTGCAATCGTCGATACGGATTACCTGATATAAATTAACCGTTTTTTCATTTTTGCAACGAGTTTTTACGCTTTTTTCTCAAAAAATTTTTGGAAAAAAATAAATTTAAGCCGCCAAACGCCTTTCAAACGCTTGCGAATTAAAAAAAGAAATATTAAAATATCGGCGTATGTTAAGACGATTATTCGACAAACTTACGCGCCCGATCGACCTTACGCGCGGAACGCCGTGGAAGGTTCTGTTACGGTACGGAGCGCCCATAATGCTTTCGTATTTTCTGCAACAGATATACGTTCTGACCGACGCCGCCATCTGCGGACAGGTACTTTCGGCAGGACAGGTTGCGGGCGTAAACGACACCTTTCCGCTGACGTTTATCTTCTTGCAGTTCGCGTTCGGGTGTACGGCGGGGTTCGGAGTAATAACCGCCAACCGAGTCGGCTCGGGCGACGAAAAGGGCGTGCGCCGCTCGTTCGTGGCGCAATTATACTTGTCGGTAATACTTTCGGTTATACTCTCCGTCGTGGCGATACTTATTCTGCCGTGGATGCTCGGCGTGATAAACGTAACGCCGACCAACAAGGAAGTTTACGACTCGGCGTATTCGTACTGCGTAGTCATTTTCGCGGGGATAATCACGCAGATGGGGTTCAACTTCGTATGCGGAGTGTTACGCTCTTACGGCGATTCCGTAACGCCCTTGCTCTTCCTGATTTTTTCAACCGTGCTGAACGTCGCGCTCGACGCGTTGTTCTTAACGGTATTCGGGCTCGGACCTGCCGGCGCGGCGTTGGCTACCGTAATCACGCAAGGATTGAGTTTCGTCGGGTGCTTCGCGTATACGATGATAAAATACAAACCCCTGCGCCTTAAAAAGGAAGACTACGGCGCGGGAATACACGACCTTATAAAACACCTGAAAGAAGGTCTGCCGCTCGGCTTGCAGTTCTCCGTTCTGGCGATAGGCGTAATAGTAATGCAAAGCGTAATAGTTAAATTCGACGTGAAAAGCGACGGAATTATGGCGGACGGAACGCCTGCGCAGATAGGCTTCGGCGCGGGCAGCAAACTCTTTAACTTTCTCATTTCGTTCTATAACGGGCTCGGCGCGGCTCTGCTCGGTTTCAACGCCCAGAATTACGGTAAAGGCGACCGCGAAAATATCCGCAAAGGCGTTATCCAGGCTCTCGTCATTACACTTATAATATACGTTATCTGCCTTATAACCGCGCTTTTATTGTCTATTAACGGCGCGTACCAGTACGTCTTTTTAAGCAGAGACAAAATAACCGCAGACACGATACGATTCGGCAACGACTACGTTTACGTCGCGTTTATATTCTATTTCGCACTCGGGTTTCTCATCGTCATTCGCAGCGGAGTTCAGGGCGTGGGCAAAACCGGATACGTTCTCGGCGCGGGGTTTGCCGAACTCGTCGCGAGAACGGCAACCTGTCTGTTTTTACCGCCGCTCGTCAACGGCGGGGCTATAACCGCGTCGGCTTCGCGCGCGGCGTATATAGCGGTCTGTTTCGGCGACCCGGCGGCGTGGCTGCTCGCTTCGCTTTTGCTGCTGATACCCCTTTTCAAAGACTTGCTCGGCAAAAAGAAAGTTACCGACGGATATATTCGACAGTCGTAAAAACGGCGTCGCCGAGCGAGATTGCGTTAAAATCCGCTAAAACGTCGCTATTGCCTGCGTATAAACAAAGCGTCGGCGAACGGGTAAAACCCGTCCGCCGACGCATTTTTATTATTATCAGAACATTTTGACGTAAGCGTCGCGCTCCGCGCCGACGGATACGTATTTAATCTTGCAACCGACCGCCTTTTCGAGATACTCGACGTATTTCAAAAGGTTTTCGGGTAAATCTTCTTTCTTGCGGCAAGCGGAAACGTCGCAGTTAAAACCGTCAAGATACTCGTAAACGGGTTTCGCCCTGTCGAGTTCGTCGCCGAACGGGAATTTATCCACGCGCTTACCGTCCACTTCGTACGCTACGCATACGGGGATTTTTTTCATATACGACAATACGTCTATCTTGGTAAGCGCGATACAGGTCGCACCCTGCATCTTAACGCCGTAACGCGAAGCGACCACGTCAAATCCGCCGACGCGTCTCGGTCTGCCCGTAGCCGCGCCGTATTCTCCGCCCGCCTTACGCAATTCTTCGGCTTCTTCGCCGAACATTTCGCAGGTAAACGGACCTTCGCCGACGCAGGTAGAATACGCTTTCATTATGCCTATAACTTCGTCGAGTTTCTTGTCGGGTATGCCCGCGCCTATCGGCGCGTACGCCGCTATGGTCGACGACGAAGACGTGTACGGGAATATACCGAAATCGATATCGCGCAGCGCGCCGAGTTGAGCCTCGAACATAACGTTCTTGCCTTCGGCAACAGCCCCGTCGAGATATTCGCCTACGTCGCAGACGTAATCCACGAACGGAGTTCCGTATTTTTCAAGCCATTCGTACATATCTTCCGGCTTGACGGGTTCTACGCCGTACGCCGTAACGAGCAGGTTTTTCCATTCCACCACGTCCTTAATCTTGTCTTTAAGCGTGCTAAGGCGTTTCAGATCGCCCATACGGAAAGTCTTTTTCATATACTTATCCGAGTACACGGGCGCGATACCCCTTCTCGTCGAGCCGAATTTCTTGTCTTTAAGTCTGTCTTCTTCGAGTCCGTCGAGAAGTTTGTCGTAAGGCATACAAATAGTGGCTTTGTCGCTTATTTTAAGATGGCGCGGGGTAATTTCTATGCCGGCGTCGCGCAGACGTTGGATTTCGCCGTAAAGATGTTCCAGATCGATAACCATTCCGTTGCCCATTACGTTGACCGTATCGTCGCGCAATATGCCCGACGGCAACAGATTAAGGATAAATTTACCCTTTTCGTTGATTACCGTATGTCCGGCGTTGTTTCCGCCCTGATAACGCGCGATAACGTCGTACTTGCTCGAAAGAAGGTCAACCATTCTGCCCTTTCCTTCGTCGCCCCAGTTGATACCTACGATTGCAGTAAGCATAAATTTATATCTCCTGTAAAATTTTTCGTTTATACGTTGACTTGCGCCTGTACGCCGAGAAGTTCCGCGTTTTTGTCAAGGACTTCGGCTTTTACGCTCGCAAGGAAGATTTCGGTCTGTCTCTCTGCCAAGCCGCAGAAACCGTGCGCGTCGCAGACTTTTTCTATTTCTTCGCGCGTGAGTTTAAGGTCTTTATCCGCGACAAGTCGGTCTATAAGGTCGTTATCGCCGCCTTCGACTTTCACTCTCTCGCCGGCGGCGATCGAATGAACGCGGATTTTTTCGTGCGCTTCCTGCCTATCGAAACCCTTTTCTTCGACAAGGTACATAAGCACGTTTTCGGTTGCCATAAACGGAAGTTCGCGGTCGAGATTTTTCTTTATGACTTTATCGTACACGCGCAAGCCGCTTATGACGTTTATATACAGATTGAGTATTCCGCTCGTCGCAAGGAACGCTTCGGGTATGGATATACGCTTGTTGGCGGAGTCGTCAAGCGTTCTTTCCAGCCATTGCTGGGCTTCAGTTACGGCGGGGTTCAACGCGTCGATTATGACGTACCGCGCCAGCGACGCTATACGCTCGCTCCGCATCGGGTTCTTCTTATACGCCATCGCCGAAGAGCCTATCTGCTTGTTTTCGAACGGCTCGTCCACTTCTTTCATATGGCACATCAGCCTTACGTCCGACGAGAATTTAGCCGCCGACTGCGCTATGTCCGACAGCACGTTGAGCGCGAACGAGTCGATTTTTCTCGAATAGGTCTGCCCCGAAACGGGAACGATTTTCGTAAACCCGAATTTCGCGGCGATTAACTTTTCAAGGTCGAACACCTTGTTTTCGTCGTTGAAAAGTTGCAGAAAACTCGCGCCCGTACCCGTAGTGCCTTTACAGCCGAAGAATTTAAGGTTGTCGAGTTCGAAGTCGAGCCGACGCAGGTCTTCGACGAGATCGTTGAGCCACAGCGTGGCGCGTTTGCCGAGCGTGGTGGGTTGCGCCGCCTGAAAATGCGTGTAAGCCAGTACTGGCAAGCCCTTGTACTTTTCGGCAAAGTCCGCAACGGCGGCGATAGCGTTCACGAGCAGCGTTTTGATTTCGGTAAGACCTTCGCGCAGTAAAAGTATATCCGCGTTATCGGTAACGTAGCACGAAGTCGCGCCCAGGTGAATTATGGGGCGGGCGTTCGGGCAAAGGTCGCCGTAGGCGTAAACGTGCGCCATAACGTCGTGGCGAAGTTCGCGCTCGTATTTCGATTCGGCGTCGTAGTTTATATCGTAGATATGCGCCTTTAACTCGTCGATCTGTCCGGTAGTGATATTAAGCCCGAGTTCCCGTTCGCTTTCGGCAAGCGCAACCCAGAGTTTACGCCACGTCGAGTAGCGGTTATCGGGGGAAAATATCTTCTGCATTTTTTCGTCCGCGTACCTTTCGCAAAGCGGACTGACGTATTTATCTCTCATCGCGTCGACAATTATATCACATCCTGGCGTTTAACGCAATGAAAAACGCGGACTTTTCCGCGCCGCAAGTATAGTATTTTCTTATATCGATTATAAGGCGGCAGATTTTTAATTTCATCGCCAAACGCGAAAACGGGGCGGAAGCAAAAATTGCTTCCGCCCCGCTCCGTCGCTCGGTTCTACCCGATTTTTTTAAGCGCGACAATAACTTCCGTCAGAAAAAGAATCTGCTCGTCCGAAACGCCCGCTCTCAACAGAGTTTTAAGCAAATCGCGAGTTTGTTCTTCGTCGTTTTCGTCCGCCGTCACGCTTTTTATCTGTTCGTCCGTAAGATATGGCGCGACCGACCTTAAAAAAGTTTCCGCGGTCGGATTTTCGCCCTTGCAGACGAGATTAGTCAAGACGTAAGACAACCCGAGCCCGCCTGACGCGGTTGAAATTATCCAACCGTAGTTTTTGGCTAATATCAGCCCCGCGATCGCGGCAAGCGCGAGCGAGAAGATAAGCCTTATGGCAAGTTCGCGGCGTAAATCGAGTTTGATTTTACGCTTGACGAGCGCGGTTATAACGCTTACAACTATTCCAACGAACAGTTGATCCGCACCGTAACCGCAGACCATACCGAACATAACGTCGATATCCATAGTTCACCGCCTTTTCGCGCGTCAGAAAAGGAAATCGGGAATCTCTGCCGAAAACCGCGCGGCGATCGCGTTTCTGCGTTTTACGAAATAAAACCGTTCTTTCATTCTCTCTCCTTCGCGCCGTAATGTATTTTTTCAGGAGGCGCAAGCGGATTATACTACGGTTTTTTGAAAAGTCAACACCTTACTGCCGCGATTTAAGCAATTAAGATCCGAGCCGCCCCGTTTTCGGGGCGGCTCGGCAGAGATTATCCGTTTCTAAATGAACTGCAACAGGTCGACGAGTATCGCAAACCCGAGCAACAGTATCAGCCCGACCGTGTGGATTATCGCTTCCACCTTGCGGTTGACGGGTTTTTTGAATATCCATTCTATAAGACAGAACACGACTCTCGCTCCGTCGAGCGCGGGTATCGGCAACAGATTGAACACCGCCAGATTGACGCCGATGAACGCCGTGATTTCGAGCGCGAAGAACGCGCCGTAACTGATGAGTTGGCTTGCGGTTTTTATCGTGGTTATCGTTCCGCCGACCGCGTTAAGACCTATCTTGCCCGTAAGCAACTGCCCTAAACTTCTGAACACCGTTCCCGCTATCTTGAACGAGTAAACGAACGAATGACCTATCACTTTGAAAAATCCGAGCCGCGCGAAAGACGACGTGACGTAATATTCCTTTTCGCCGAAGTTTACGCCGAAGTAGTTTTCTATCTCGCCTATCGAATCTTTATTGACGGAAGTCCACTCGTCGTCGAGCGTAACCGTTTTACACTCGCGCGCGCTCCCGCCCGATATGAAAAAGTAAACGGTATCGCCCGCGACCTTGCCTTTCAACTCGTCCAGAATCTGGCGCGTATCGTTTACGAACGCGGCGGATTTATAGTCGTCGGTCGCGCCGATTTTGAACAGGTACGTCGCCGACGAAATCATCTTCTTGCCGCTGTCCGTAGGCTTCATCGCCACCGCAGAGCCGATACCGAGTGCGGAATACGCCTTATATACTTCGAGCATATTTTTACACTCTACGTCGTTACGCAGATAAACGGTCTTTTCGGTAGTATTTTTACTTACCTTGTCGCCGTCCTTTTTAGCGACTTCGACCACGACTTTATCGCCCTTTTTACCATGGTTGAGCGCGGTTATGAAGTCGGTGGTCATATATATGCCCGTCTTTTTGCCGTCTTTGGTTATGGACAAGATATAATCGCCGCTTTCGAGCGAGTACGGGTTTTCGGCAGCGTAATAATTATCGATATACCGCGCGCCTACTACCTGCTGACCGTATATGCCGAACGTGATCGCGATAACGAGCAGCGAAAGGATATAGTTCATAGTCGCGCCGGCAATCAGCACGAGTATGCGTTGCCAAGGCTTCTTTTTGTCGAACGAGTTTGCGTCGTCCGCGCCGCCGTCTTCGCCTTCGAACGCGCAAAACCCGCCCAAAGGCAGCGCGCGTATCGAAAAGTCTTCGCCGCTTTTGAGTTTCTTTTTGAATACGGCGGGGCCCATTCCGATAGCGAATTCGTTGATTTTGAATTTGAAAAGTTTACCTACGAAGTAATGCCCCGCTTCGTGAACGGTTATCATTACCAACAATATCAGCACGGCAATCGCAACGTAGCCGATATTTTTCAGTACGGATTGAACGGTTAAAAGGTTATACAATTAAACACTCCTGCGTCTGATTCAACGCGTATTTTTTATGATTTCTTCTGCCGCCGCGCGGGAACGCAAGTCCGTGGCGATCAGGTTTTCGTAAGTGGGTTTCAATCGTTCGGTTTTGCTTAAAACTCCGTCTATAACGCGGTTAATATCGTAAAACCCTATTTCGTCGGACAAATACGCGTTTACGGCGACTTCGTTTGCGGCGTTCATCGCGCACGGATAATTATCGCCTTCTTTATAAGAATTTATCGCAAGCGTAAAGCACGGAAACCTGTCTTCGTCTATTTTGCGGAAGGTAAGCGTTCTGTCTTCGAACGACAGATACGGAACGTTCGTCGGATAGCGTTCGGGATAGGTAAGCGCGAGTTGAATGGGAATTTCCATAGACGGAAAACCGAGTTGAGCCATAACCGCGCCGTCGCAGAATTCCACCATCGAATGTATCACGCTTTCGGGATGAACGACCGCCGTAACCTTTTCCAAAGGCGCGTCGTACAGCCGACACGCTTCTATCACTTCCAGACCTTTATTCAGCATAGTGGCGCAGTCTATCGTGATCTTTTTACCCATAAGCCAGTTGGGGTGTTTAAGCGCGGCTTCGGCTTTCAGACCGCTTATCGTGCGCTTGTCGAAGTCGCGGAACGCTCCGCCCGAAGCGGTAAGAATTATCCGCCTGAACGGTCTGTTCTTTTCAAAACCTAAACATTGAAAAACCGCCGAGTGTTCGCTGTCGACGGGAATGATATCGACGCCGTTTTTCGCGGCGAGCGACGTGACCAACTCCCCGCCCGCGACGAGCGATTCTTTGTTCGCAAGCGCGACGGTTTTTTTAGCCGAGATCGCTTCCAGCGTAGGCGCAAGCCCCGCAAAACCGCTTACGGCGACGAAAACCACGTCGCAATTTTCCGTTACGGCGTGGAGATAAGCGTTTTCGCCCGTATAAAGAAAAACGCCTTTCGGCAATTCTCTTATATCCGCCGCCTTTTCGGCGTCGGCAAACGCGACGACTTCCGGTCGGAATTCTTCTATCTGTTTTTGAAGAAGATCCGTCGAACTCTTCGCCGCAAGCGAAACTATTCTGAATTTTTCTTTATAGCGGCGGACGGTGTTAAGTACCTGTCTGCCTATCGAGCCGGTAGACCCTATTAAAGCAATATTAACCATCGATATATTGTACGCGCTACGGCGTCAGGCTATGAGCGGAATTACTACGCAGAATATAAGCGCGGCTACGGGCGCGACGAACGACAACCCGTCTATACGGTCGAGCATTCCGCCGTGACCGGGGAACATACTGCCCATATCCTTTATGCCGAGTTTGCGTTTTATAACGCTTTCGGCAAGATCGCCGAGTTCGGTAAGCCCGGCGAATATCGCCCCCGCCGACGCAAAAATCAAAGCGTCCGCCCAGCCCGCGCCGACGGTCAGCCGAGTACCCGCGATAACGCCGCTGCCGTATAACCAGCCCGAAAAATAGTATACCGCAAGCCCGCCGATTATTCCGCCGACTATTCCGCCGATTGCTCCGCTAATCGTCTTATTCGGCGATATTTCGGGGCAGAGTTTTTTGCCTTTTAATGCGCTTCCGACGAAGTACGCCATAGTGTCGCAAAGCGGAGAAACCGCGAATACGAGCAGTAACGCTTCGAACCCCGCCATCTGGTTTACGGCTACGAGCGTGACTATAAGCCCCGTAGGATAAAACAGGCAGAGCATAGTAAGCCCTACGCTTTCGAGCGTGGCTTCTTTGAACGCGAACACCGACAGCGCGACGGTAACCATTCCGTAAACGGCTACGAGCGCGAAGGTATACACCGCGCCCGCAAAGTTGGCTACGGAAAAGGCTATCATCGGGAAAACCAACGCGATTATCTTTTCGATAAACAACATTCTTTCGCCCATCGCCCTTACCATTTCGAAAGTTCCGACTTCCGCCATAACGAACAGCGCAAGGTTAAACACCACCGCGCCCGCGGTTATGGTACGCCCCGTACGCGTCAATACCAACGCTTCGGTCGTCCAGAACATTTTTGCCAGAAACAAACATACGAGTACGGCGAAAATTCCCGCCCCCGTTATAATTCTCTTCTTCATCGTATATTCCCGAATCGTCTTTTTCTGCCGGAAAACCAGCCGATCGCTTCGTCGAGTTCTTTTTCGCCGAAGTCGGGCCATAACGCGTCCGTAAAATACAGTTCGGCGTAGGCGCATTGCCATAAAAAGAAGTTGCTCAGTCTCGACTCTCCGCTCGTGCGGACTACGAGATCTATATCGGGCAAGCCCGCGGTGTAAAGATTTGCCGAAATGCTCTCTTCGGTTATCTTTTCTCCTTTTTCGGCTAATATCGCAGCCGCGCGCGTAATTTCCGCGCGCGAGCCGTAGTTTATGGCTATATTCAGCGTTTTACCCGTAAAAACTTGCGTTTTACCGACGACCAGACGCGCGCGTTCGCGCAGTTTGTCGCTTATTTCGGATAAGTCGCCCGATATTATAAGACGAATGTTCTCTTTTATCAGTTTGCCTTCGTAACGGCGTAAAAACTTTTCGAGCAGATCGAAAATCGTATCGATTTCTTCTCTCGGCCGCGACCAGTTCTCGGTTGAAAACGCGTACAGACTGACCGCTTCGACGCCGCGGTTAAAGCAGCCCGAAACGACGGCTTCGATGACGTCCGCGCCCTTTTTATGCCCGAAACTTCTCGGCTTGCCGCGTTTTTTAGCCCATCTGCCGTTTCCGTCCATTATAAACCCGATATGGCGCGGAATTTTGTTCTCTTCCGCCATTATACGGTCATCAATTCCTTTTCTTTATCGGCGGTCGACTTTTCGACGGATTCTATCGCCTTGCCGACGAGTTTCTCTATCTGAGACTCGTAATCGGCGTATTCGTCGTCGGTCATTTCCTTGTTCTTGTTCATCTTCTTGAACACGTCGAGATAGTCTCTGCGGATATTTCTGACGGCGACTTTCGCGTCTTCGCACATCTTCTTTACCTGCTTGACTATATCCTTTCTGCGTTCTTCGGTAAGAACGGGGAATACCAGCCTTATTACGTTACCGTCGTTGGTCGGGTTGATGCCTATATCCGAGACCTGAATCGCCTTTTCTATTTCTTTGAGAAGCGATTTATCCCACGGGGATATAACGAGACATTGCCCGTCCTGCACGGCGACGTTGCCGACCTGATTGATGGGCGACGGCGTGCCGTAGTAATCCACGCGTATTTTATCCAGAACGTGCGGATTGGCTCTGCCCGCCCTTACCTGCGTAAGATCGGCTTTATAAATCTCAGCCGTCTTGTCTAATTTTTCGTCGGCTTCGAGAACGAGCGTTTCTACCTTTTCAATGTCGAGAGCCATAATACGTTTCTCCTTATAATATTATTTATGCGGCTTCGCCGCGTTTTTATTTTTCGGCGTTCAATATACGACCGTACCCGAATCTTCGCCGAACACGGCGTCGATTATAGACTCGTCGTCAAGATTGCCGAAAGCGTGTATTTTGAGACCGTTTTCTTTGCACATTACCACCGCCGACGTGTCGAGAGCCTTCAAGCCCTTCGCGACGTATTCGTCGTAAGTGAGCGCGGAATATTTTTTAGCCGACGGGTTGGTTTTGGGATCTCCGTCGTAAATGCCGTCTACGTTCTTCGCAAGCAGTAGCGCGTCCGCGCCTATTTCGCACGCTTTTAACGACGCGCCCGTATCGGTAGTGAAAAACGGGCTGCCCGTACCGCCGCCGAATATTACCACTTTGCCTTCCGCAAGGTAACGCTTCGCCGTTTTTACGTTGTACGGTTCGCCTATCTTGTCTATCGTAAGCGCGGTCATAACGCGATTATCGACGTTTTGACGGTCGAGCGCGTCGGAGAGCGCAAGCGCGTTGATTACCGTGGCGAGCATACCCATATAGTCAGCGGAAGTCCTGTCCATCTCGTCGCCTTCTCTGCCGCGCCAGAAGTTTCCGCCGCCGACCACCACGCCGACTTCCACGCCCGATTTGTTGAGCGCGGCGATTTGCTTTGCGGTGGCGATCAGCGCTGACGAAGAAAACCCGTGTCTCTTTTCGCCCGCGAGACTTTCGCCGCTTATTTTTAACAATATTCTTTTATATTTCGCTTTCATATCCGTGCCGATTAGAAAACGGGGCTGTATGCAAGATTTTCTTGCGTACAGCCCCGCTCGTTTTATTTACGCATTGCGTCGACCTGAGCCTGTACCTCGTCGGCAAGGTTCTCTTCTTTTTTCTGTAAGCCTTCGCCCATTTCGAAACGCGCGAATCTTCTTATCGAAATCTTTTCGCCGATCTGAGCGGTCGCTTCGATAACGAGTTGTTCGATCGTTCTGGACGGATCTTTGACGTACTTCTGGCAAAGCAGACAGTTTTCGTCGTAAAAGGTCTTTATTCTGCCTTCGACCATCTTTTCGACGATCTTTTCGGGCTTGCCTTCTTCGAGAGCCTGCGCTCTGAGTATAGCCTTTTCTTTCTCGATTACGTCTGCGGGAACTTCTTCCTTGGTAACGTAAGACGGAGCGGCTGCGGCGATCTGAAGCGCGATCTCGTGTACGAGTTCCTTAAACTTATCGCCCTGAGCGACGAAGTCGGTTTCGCAGTTTACTTCGACTAATACGCCGATCTTTCCGCCCATATGGATATAACTGTCGACGATACCTTCGGCAGCGGTTCTGCCCGCTTTTTTAGCGGCTTTCGCTATGCCCTTTTCTCTTAAATAGTCGACGGCTTTTTCCATATCGCCGTTACATTCCACAAGCGCGTTCTTGCAGTCCATCATGCCCGCGCCGGTTCTCTCTCTCAACGTTTTTACGTCGTTGGCGGTGTAATTCATAACTGAAATATCTCCTTAAAGTATATTGATAAATCGGCAATCGCGCGCGGATACGTTTTTATTACGCCGCGCCCGCAACGAAAAGTCTGCGGCGCGGTCTGCGGCGATCGCCGTATATATTACGCTTCGACGGGCGCTTCGGCGTTTTCGGTCGGCGCGACGGCTTCTGCCGCTTCGATCTCTTCCGCCGCTTCCGCAAGTTCCTGAGCGGGGATTTCTTCTTCGTCCGCAACGTTACGTCTTACGGCATCTTCGCCCTGCTTGGCTTCGATAACCGCGTCGGCGATGATGGAAGCGACGAGTTTGACCGCCCTAATAGCGTCGTCGTTACCCGAAATAACGTAATCTACGAGATCGGGATCACAGTTGGTGTCCGTAAGCGCAACGACGGGAATGTTGAGTTTGCGCGCTTCTTTTACCGCGTTGATTTCGCAGTTGGGATCGACTACGAACATTACGCCGGGAAGAGCCTTCATATCTCTTATGCCGCCGAGATTGGTAAGCAACTTATCTCTCTCCGCTTTAAGACCTAAAACTTCTTTCTTGGGAAGAAGATCGAATTCGCCGGTCTTTTCCATATTGTCGAGTTTGTTAAGTCTTTCGATTCTCGTTCTGATCGTCTTGAAGTTGGTAAGCGTACCGCCGAGCCATCTCGAATTGACGTAGAACATTCCGCATCTTTCGGCTTCCTGCTGAATCGCTTCCTGCGCTTGTTTCTTAGTTCCGACGAAAAGCACGTTCTTGCCCGCTTTAACCGCGTCGACGACGAATTTATACGCTTCTTCGACGAGATCTACCGTGATCTGAAGGTCGATGATGTGAATACCGTTTCTTTCGCCGTAGATGTACTTTTTCATCTTGGGGTTCCATCTTCTCGTCTGGTGGCCGAAATGTACGCCCGCTTCGAGAAGTTGTTTCATAGAAGTTACTGCCATAATTGTCCTCCGTTATTCCTCCCCGTAATCTTGGTTATTCGCCCTTACAACTCCGCGGATTTATTTTTTTTGCGAAGCACGAAAAGAGCAGACTACGAGTGTGAATTTTATAGCCTAACCATTTTATCACAATTACGAAAGAATTGCAAACGTTTTACGCAATTATAATCGGCTTCGGCAAAATTTTACCGTTTCGCAGTATAATCCCCTGTAAACCCCGCCGAAAAGCAGAAGTTTTCACGGTATTTCGGCTTTTCTACCGACGGTAGAGTGACCGCTACGCGCCGTAGAGACGGCGGGCGGGCGTTCCACCGCGCAAGACTGCGGTATAGAGTTACGGACGTGAAGAGTAGGTTGAATATCGCCGCGTTACGGAGTATAATATTAACGTAGTCGCGGTCTGACGCGGCTACGGTTTATCACTATTTACGAAGAGGTGCTGTTTTATGAGAAAATTTATATTGAGCGCGGACGCGGGTTGCGATCTGACGCCCGAACTCCTTAAAAAATACGACGTAAAGGTATTACCCCTTAAATTTATGGTCGGCAAGGACGAATACTCGTCCGACGACGGCAAAATCACGACCGAAGAAATTTGCCGCAGAATGATTGCGGGCGAAAAGACTTCCACGTCGCAAGCCAACCCCGTAGACGCGGAAATCTATCTTAAAGAACTGCTTTCGCTCGGACGGGATATAGTGCATCTGACTATGTCGAGCGCGATGAGCGGAACTTACGAAACTATGAAAAACGTGGCGGAAAAACTTAACGCCGAAAGCCGTAACAAGATATTCGTGGTAGATTCGCTGTGTCAATGCTGCGGATACGGTCTGTTGCTCGCCATGACGGCGGACGAGTCCGACGCAAAAAATCTTACCGCCGAACAAGCCGCTAAATACGCCGAAAGCGTAAGACTTAAAGTGGTGCATAACTTCTCGGTAGATACCCTTACCTTCCTTGCGCGCGGCGGCAGAGTACCGTCTTATCTGGCGACGATAGGCAACCTTATCAAACTCAAACCCGTTCTGCACGTTGACGATTCGGGCAAGATCGTAATGCTTAAAAAACAGTTGGGCAGACGGCGCGCGCTGGACGATCTCGCAACGAGATTTATCGATACTTACGACGGATATTATCCGCACGCGTTTATCTGCCACGCCTGTTGCGAAGAAGACGCGGAATACGTTAAAACCAAAATCAACGAGCGTATACCCGAAGTGGAAATCACTATCCTGCCGCTCGGCACGATAATAGTCTCGCACAGCGGACCGGGAACGCTCGCGCTGTTCTTTACGGCGGCGTCGAGAGAATAACCCCGTAAAATACCGAATATAACGAAAACAAGCCCGACCGCGCAAAACGCGGTCGGGCTTAATTTCGATAAGTTTATTAAAGACTTATTCCATAACGGCGGTTGCGCCGGCGTCTTTAAGTTGAGCAACCATCTTTTCGGCTTCTTCCTTCGGAGCGGCTTCTTTGATAGTGCCGAGTTTTTCGACAAGGTTCTTCGCGTCGACGAGACCGAGACCGGTGATTTCTCTGACGACTTTGATAACGGCGATCTTGTTGCCGCCGATTTCTTTAAGAACGACGTTGAATTCGGTCTTTTCTTCTTCTGCGGGAGCAGCAGCGGCAACAGCGCCGGCAGCGGCTACGGGAGCAGCAGCGCTAACGCCGAATTCTTCTTCGATTGCTTTAACGAGACTGTTGAGTTCGAGTACGGTCATACCCTTGATTTCTTCAATAAATTTTGCGATATCAGCCATTTTAATATCCTTCCTTTTCTTATTTTACTCTTAAAATTAAGCGTTTTGCTGTTTTTCGGCAACTGCGTTAAGAGCAACCGCAAGTCCGCCGATGATACCGGACAACGCGCCGGCGAGTTTTGCGACGAGAACTTCTTTCGAAGGAATCGACGCGAGTTCTTTTACCCCGTTCTTGTCAACGTAAGCGTTATCTACGAACGCGCTTTTAAGCGAGATCTTGTCGTTGGTGCTTTTGCACATTTCGGCAGCGACTCTCGCCGCGCTCGTCTCGTCCGGACAGAACGCAACCGCCGTAGGACCGTTAAGGTCTTCGTCGAAAGCGGTAACGTTGAGTTCGTTGAACGCGCGCTTTAATAAAGTGTTTTTAAGTACTTTATATTCGGTGTCCGTCTTTCTCATGTTGACGCGGAATTGGGTATCTTCGGCGACGGTAAGACCTTTATAGTCGATAAGCACTACCGACTTGCTTGCCTGAATCTTCGCCTTGATGTCTTCTACTATTTGCTGTTTGGCGTCTTTGTTTGCTGACATGTTTACCTCCGTTCCGTATTTTAACCGCAGAAAAAAGACCTTTACGCGCGGATAAAGCGCGAAAAGGTCATAAAAAACTTTATAAACTTTCGTCTTTACCTCGGCGGGTGCGCCGATTAAAGGCGCGTTAAAACCTGCTGTCTACGGTTATTACTGTTTTATTTTACCCTATTTCTAAGGCTTTGTCAAGCGATTATACGTTCTTGGGCGCAACTTTTACGCCGGGGCCCATCGTGGACGTGAGCGATACGCTCTTGACGTACTGACCTTTGGCAGCCGCCGGTTTCGCTTTGACGATTGCGTCGAGAAGCGCGTTGTAGTTTTCGACAAGTTTTTCTTTGCCGAAACTCTTTTTACCGATAGCGCAATGGATAATAGCCTGTTTGTCAAGTCTGTACTCGACTTTACCCGCTTTAATATCGGCAATCGCTTTCGCAACGTCCATAGTGACCGTACCCGACTTCGGGTTGGGCATCAAGCCCTTAGGTCCTAAGATTTTACCGATTCTTCCGACTACGCCCATCATATCGGGGGTGGTTATAACCGCGTCGAAATCGAACCAGTTTTCTTTTTGAATTTTAGCGACGAGTTCTTCCGCGCCGACGTAATCCGCGCCCGCCGCCGTAGCCGCGTCCGCCTTTTCGCCCTTGGCAAGAACGAGTACCCTTACGGTCTTACCCGTTCCGTTGGGGAGTACTATTACGCCCCTGACCTGCTGATCGGCTTGCTTGGGATCTACGCCGAGTCTGCAATGGAACTCTATCGTTTCGTCGAATTTGGCTTTGGCGTTGTTGATAACGATTTCCATAGCCTCTTCTGCGTCGTATTGTTTAGTGCGGTCAAACGCCTTGATGCTCTCGGCGTATTTCTTTCCGTATTTCATTATTTATAAGTCCTCCTTGTGGTTATAGCGGGGCTTTACCCCTCCCACTTCATTATTATTCTTCTACGGTTATACCCATGCTGCGAGCCGTGCCTTTGATCATACTCATAGCCGCTTCGAGCGAAGCCGCGTTAAGATCGGGCATTTTCTGCTTGGCAATCTCTTCGACCTGCGCCTTGGTAAGTTTGGCAACCTTGTCCTTATTCGGTTTCGCGCTGGCGGTTTCTATTCCGCAAGCCTTCTTGATAAGAACGGGCGCCGGAGGCGTTTTAAGTATAAACGTGAACGAACGATCCTGATAAATAGTGATTACGCAAGGAATGATAAGACCTGCTTCGTTAGCCGTCTTCGCGTTAAATTCCTTCGTAAAACCGGGAATGTTTATTCCGTAAGGTCCGAGAGTCGAACCGACCGGAGGTCCCGGAGTTGCCTTGCCCGCAGGTAATTGCAGTTTGACCATAGCGGTAACTTTTTTAGCCATATTTCTCCTCCTAAGAGTGTGGTACGAACGGAAACGCCGAGTAAATGTATTTTGACGTCCCTCCCACTATATAAAAACCGATGAGTTATCGGATTTTACGCGTCGTATAAACCTTTGATTTTGTCAAGTTGAATAAAGTCGAGATCGACTTCGGTCTCTCTGCCGAACATGGAAACCTTTACCTTCGCTTTCTGCGAGGCTTCGTCCAACGACACTACCACGCCCGTGAACGTAGCCAAAGGTCCGGATATGATGTTGACTTCGTCACCGACGGCAAGGTTGCACTCGACGACCTTTTCTTCGAGACGCATTTTGCGTACTTCGTCTTCGCCGAGCGGAATCGCCGCGCCTTTCGGACCTACGAAGCCCGTAACGCCGCGCGTGTTGGTGATGAGATACCACATATCGTTGGAATATACCATTTTAAGAAAAACGTAGCACGGGAAAATCTTTCTTTCGACGACTTTCTTTTTGCCGTTCTTCTCTTCGATGGTCTCTTCCATCGGAATTTTAATTTCAAAAATGGTGTCGGACAAATCGTTGTTCTCGATGAGTTTTTCGATATTGTCTTTTACGAGCGATTCATACCCCGAATAGGTATGAATGACGTACCATTTCGCAAGTTCCTCGTTAGCCATCAGAGTACCTCTAAAAGAGCGGTAACCGCGCTCGACGCGCTTTCGCCGCGTACGAGACCGAGCAGTTTTTGAAGACCGAGATCCATAAGCATAATAACGGCAAGCACGAGTACCACGGTCACGAGTACGCAACCGAGTTGCTTTAATACGGTTTTGAAAGACGGCCAGGTAACTTTTTTAAGTTCGGAAAAGATTTCCTTTATCTTGCCGCCCATACGTTTGAAGACGTTAGGCTTCTTGTTCTTGTTCGCCTTTTTTGCGGGCTGTTTCTCAGCCGCGTTATTCTTATCCATATTACAAACCCCTGTTATTTAGGCTTAACCTTAATAGGTTACTTCGTTTCTTTGTGAACGGTGTGCTTTTTGCAGAAAGGGCAGTATTTATTGATCTCGATTCTGTCGGGATCGTTTTTCTTATTCTTATACTCGTCGTAATTTCTCTGCTTGCATTCGGTGCACGCCAAAGTTATTCTCGTTCTGTTTCCTTTTGCCATAGTTTTCACTTCCCAAAAAATTAACGCCCCCTACGAAGCGCTAATTTATTTTACTATAAGTTTATTTATTTGTCAACGCTTTTTCGCGTTTTTTTTGAAAACCGCGCGAATTATTTACGGATTTTACTCCGCCGCGAACAGTTCGGGGTGCAATTCTTTGAATTTTTCGTCCTTTTTCTTCTGACAAGCCGCCGCCAGAGCCATCGAATCGAAGGTCTTTTCTTTGCGACGAAGCCTGAAACCGTGTTCCGCCGCGCATTGATCGATAAGTTCTTTGGCGTATCTCATAGCCCGTTCGGACTTTATACGCAGAAGCACCGGCACGGTGGCGTAACTTACCTTACGGCTGACGTCTACGCAATGGAATTTCGCGGGGGTGTCTTTAATATCCATATTAAGATAGAGTTTAAGCGTTTTGCCCGCAACCGAAATCTTGACGAAATGCAGTCTGCCGAGATTGATGCTGTCGAACTTTCTCGAAAGACGGGATTTGAGTTTGCTGAAACGGAGCGCGTAGTTTTTGAGTTCATCGTAACGCTCTTGCATAACTTCGTCGCACGCGAGAATCTTCTGCGTGAACGTGGGCGATATATACGCGTGTTTATAGACTTTGACGGGTGCGGAAACGGGCGCGACGTCGGTCTCGCTCGCCGCGGTTTCGTCAGCCGCGTCGGCGTAAAGCCCCCTTAAACGACGCAATTCGTCGCTCGCGGAGAATTTTTCTTCGCTGACCGAAGTGCCGGTTCTGTTTACGTTGGCGTTTGCCGTTACTTTTTTACCGTGGAAAGTTCTCATAATCTACCTCGCGGAAACGCGCACGCCGACTTTCAAGCCGCGCGTAAGCGTCCTTATGCCTTATTATATCAACAATACGATTTTTTTTCAAGCGTTAAGCCGTAAATTTCTTAATTTTTTTATTTTTAGCCTGCGATTCGGGCTAAAACGTTGACATTACTCCGCCGTGAGAGTATAATGACGTAGTCTTTTACGACGACTTTTATATCATTATAATATATTATCGATTCGGGTTGATTATGGACGAACAGGTATTAAATATTTTCTATTATCTTGCGGTTATTCTCGTATTCGCGAAAAGTTTCGGGCTTATAGCGAGAAAAATCGGGCTTCCGCAGGTCGCGGGTATGGTCGTTGCGGGCATACTCGTCGGTCTGATGGGCAAACTGCACGAGAGTTGGGACGAAAACCCCGTTTTATGGTTCTTTATGAAACCGAACGCGGGCGAAAAGGAGATTCTGCACGCGTTCAGCCAGATAGGCGTGGTGCTTATACTCTTTTCAAGCGGACTCGAAACCCGTATCGACGACCTTAAACACAGCGGACTCGCCGCGACCGTTATAGCCGTCTGCGGCGTGGTAGTGCCTATGTTGCTCGGCACGCTCGGCGCGCTCTGCTTTATGAAAGGCTATTCCGCGTATTCGGGCGAGAAACTGCTCAACGCCGTTTTCGTGGGCGCGATACTCGCCGCGACGAGCGTCGGCATAACCGTGGAAACGCTTAAAGAACTCGGCAAACTCAACGGCAAAGTCGGACAGACCGTCGTAAGCGCGGCGGTCATCGACGACGTTATAGGCATAATCGCGCTGAGCATAGTCACGAGCCTTAAAGGCAACGGCGGAACGGAAATTCTGTTTACCGTTCTTAAAACCGTAGGCTTCTTCATATTCTCGATAGGGCTCGGTATTCTGCTGAGAATGTATTTCAGATGGGAAGTACGCAAATTCCCCCACAAACGCAGAACGAGTATTTTCGCGTTCGCGATGTGTTTCTTTTACGCGTTCGCGGCGGAAAGATTTTTCAATATAGCGTCAATTACGGGCGCGTACCTTGCGGGTATAATGCTTTCGGGGCTTGACGACACTTCGTTCGTCGACCGTAAAGTGGTAGTCAGCGGATATATGATCTTCACGCCCATATTCTTCGCGTATATCGGCATAAGCAACGCCGATCAACTCGCGTTTTCGTGGGAGATTTTCGCGTTCGCGCTGTGCTTCGTGTTTCTCGGTATTCTCGGCAAAGTCGCAGGCTGCTCGCTTGCCGCAAAACCGTTCGGCTTTACGAACAAAGAAAGCCTTACGGTAGGTTGCGGAATGGTGGCGCGCGGCGAAGTCGCGCTCGCCGTCTACGAAACGGGCAAGGCGAAAGGGCTTATAGCCGCGAGCGGCGGAATAGACCCCTTAATCGCGACGATTATGCTTATCATAGTCTCGTCGATAGTCTGCCCGATACTCCTTAAACTGCTGTTCAAAGAAAAAACTCCGCCCGCCCTGCCCCTTTCGGGCAACTCCGCGCCGCAGGCGTCCGAGCCGACCGCTTCTCAAACCGAAACGCCCGCCCCGTCGCCATCGGAAATAAAATAAAACCGCCTTACGCCTCGTCGCTCGCGACGAGGCATTTTTCTACGCTCTTTTCCTGATCGTAACGCGCGCACGCCGTAAGATACCGCTCCGACAACCTGAATAAATACCGCTCGCGGTCTTCGTAAGAAAGGGATACGAATACCGACTTATCCATCAGAATATCGAGCGCGCCCGACGGGCGGCAACCGTAACGGTCGAGCGTCGCTTTTACTTTAAGATAAAACTCTTCGTCTTCTTTCGACGTGCCGCGCACGTTTTTAACGACCTTGTTTTTGAAATAGGTCTTTACGCCCGACTCGCCTATCCCTTCTTCGCGGGCGATTTTCATACTTCCGGCAAGTTCCTTTTTATAATCCTGCCAGAATCTTGACTTTAACCGCATTTTGGCTTCCTTAGCCGCCGACTTTATACTTTTTGCCTGCATATTTTCGTCTCCCGAACGTCAATTATAGTCGTCTTGCGTATTTTAAGCGGTCTGTCGACGCGTTTTATCCTTTTCGGTAATAAAAACACCCGAAAACTCAATACAAGTTCTCGGGTGTAAAAATCGTTTTTAGTTTAATCAGCCCTTAACGCTTCTCTTTCTCGCGGCTTCGGACTTCTTCTTTCTTCTTACGGAAGGTTTTTCGTAATGTTCCTTCTTACGAAGATCGCCGATGATACCGTCGCGCGAACATTTACGCTTAAATCTACGAAGCGCGTTGTCGAGCGATTCGTTTTCTCCGACTTTGATAGTGGACATATTCACAACCCTCCTTTGCCCTACGGCTTTTCCTATCCGCAATCTTTCGCGACTGCCCGATTATTATAACAAACGGGCGGGCGGCTGTCAAGCGATTTTGCCGCCCGCCCGAAATTTTTTGGTTTTTATCCGCCACCGCCGCCGACCGTCGGCGACGATTCGCCCTTATAACTTTTCTACCGTTATTCCGTCGTCGATTTCCGCGTCGTAAAAAGACGCGGCGTAACCTATCTCGGCAAGATATTTATCGCCGACGTATTTTTTGAATTCTTCCGTCGCACCCTTTTCGACGACGGATATGGTGCAACCGCCGAAGCCCGCGCCCGTCATACGACTTCCGAGACAACCGTCGAACGACTGCGCCGTCTCGGCGAGAACGTCGATTTCTCTGCCCGTAACTTCGTACAGAGTTTTAAGCGACTCGTGCGATTCGTTCAGCAGTCTGCCGAGCGTTACCACGTCTCCGCTTCTCATCGCCGCGACCGCTTCGTTTACTCTTTCGCGCTCGTAAACGACGTGTTTCGCTCTATCGGCGATCTTTCCGCTTAAAAGCCCCTTGTATTTTTCAAACTCTTCGACGGTAACTTCCGCCAGACATTCGACGGGCAGAACGGTTTTGAATATTTCGAGCGCGTCTTCGGTCTCGCGCCGTCTCTCGTTATATTTGCTTTCGACGAGATTGTGCGGTTTATTGCAGTTGGCTATAACGAGCGCGTATTCGCCCAGGTCGAACGGAACGTACTCGTGTTCTATCTTTTTGCAATCGAGCAGTATCGCGTGGTCTTTAAGTCCGTTCGCCGACGCGTACTGATCCATTATTCCGCAGTTGACCTTCGCGTATTCGCGTTCGGCTTTCTGCGCGAGCAAGGCGATTTCTTTTTTGTCTATCTTCTCGCCCGCCGCCGTCGCGAGAGCCGCCAGAGTGGAGACTTCTATCGCCGCGCTTGACGAAAGTCCGCTGCCGAACGGCACTTTGCAGTCCTGCAACATATCGCAACCGATCAGTTTATGCCCCGCGTTTTTCCACATAAGCGCGCAACCCGCCTGATAATTGCCGTATTTCAGATCGGAGTATTTTTCGAGTTCGTTTATATCGAGCGACGCCTTGAAATCGGTCGTCGTCCAACTAAGATTGATTTTATCCGTACCGTTCGCCTTCACGAAAACGGTGTTTTTAAGCGACAGCGCGGCAGGAAAAACCTTTCCGCCGCAATAGTCGATATGTTCGCCTATAACGTTCACGCGCCCCGCCGCGCTTACTTTGTAATCGTAATTCTTATCCATAACCGCCTGTCTCCGTCGTATTATTCTTGTCCTGCATCATTCGTCCGCAGTCTCGCCGACTTGTAAAAATATTATACTTTACCAAGCGTTTTCGGTCAAGCAATTTCGCGCGGCTTTACGTTTTTAACCGACACTTTATGCCGGACGAGAATAATACGAACCGTGGCGATTACAGATATTTTACGACGAGTTTTTCCGTCTCCGACGCACTTTTGTATCCGACGAACGAGCCGACGACTCGCCCGCCTTTGAAAAACAGAACGGTAGGAACGCTCGTTACTCCGAATTTGACGGCAAGACTCTCGTTTTCGTCGACGTTTACTTTTACGACCTTGATTTTTTCGGCGTACTTTTCGGATATTTCTTCCAGAACGGGCGAAAGAGCCTTGCAAGGTCCGCACCACGTCGCGTATATATCGACCAGCGTAAGTTTGTCCGACGATACGACTTCTTCGCGGAAGTTATCCGCATTTACTTCGATTATCATAGTTTTTCTCCTTTAATTCAAAATCAGATTTATATAATTTCTCAAAACCGCTTCGCTCATCGCTCCGACGCGTTTAGCCGCCACTTTTCCGTCCGCAGAGATAAATACCGTCTCAGGCACGGACGAGATTCCGTACGCCGAAACCGCGGAATCGGCGTGGTCGAAGTAAAGCGGAAACGTATAGCCGCCGCGCGAGACGAAATCGAGCGTTTTCGATTTGTTGCCGTCGTAGAAAACGTTGACCATTAAAAATTTTACGCGCCCGTCGTATTCTCTGGCGAGTTTATCGAAATGCGGCAGTTCGCTTTTGCAGGGCGCGCACCATTGCGCCCAGAAATTGATAACGACGGGCTGCCCGACGAACTCGGACAATTTTACCGTCTTCCCCGCAGTATCAGTCACGGTAAAATCTTTGTATAATTCCTTACCGTTTGCGGAAACTCCGCCCGACGGGCTATACCGTTCGGACAGTTTTTTATACCCGAAATACGCGCACGCCAGCACGCCGATAAACAACGCGGTAACGATCACGCTTAAAATAATACTTTTCGCTTTTTTCATAAATTCACTCTCCCGTATGTTTAGTTAATACGCATCGCTATCCGAGAAGCGCGCCGAGTTTGTCGATTATTCCCGCCGCCATAAGAACGCCCGTCAGCACGAGCAGACTTCCGCTGACGATTTTAATTATTTTGAAATGCCGCTTGATAAACCCGAACAGTTTTTTGGTTTTGTCCGTGAGAACCGCCGTTATTATGAACGGAATACCTATCCCCATCGAATAGAACGCCAACAGCGACACCCCTTTCGCCACGCTGCCCGAAGCGGAAGCGAGCGCGAGCGCAGAACCGAGAAACGCGCCCGTACACGGTCCGACGCCCACCGCGAACGCCAACCCGAACAAAAACGCCGACCATACGCCGTCAACTTTGCGCGACTTTTTCATTCCCTTGAAAAACGGAAGATCGAAAAGCCCGACGTAAGACAACCCGAACAGGATAACGACCGCGCCCGCAACTATATTGATAACCGTCTTATACTTGGCTATATAGCCGCTTATAAACCCTACCAGCCCGCCGAAAACGACGAACGTAAGCGTGAACCCGAACACGAAAAACAGCGACGTTATAAGCGCGCGACCTTTTTTCGCGCCCGTTTTTTTGCCCTTATCGTCCACGGTCTCCGCCGCGTCGGCGTTTTGACCTTGCGCGGCTTCCGCAGCCGTTTCTTTGTTTTCGTCCGCCGTAAAAGACCGTTCCGCGCCGTCGCCCGTTCCGTCGTTGCCCGCAAAATACGAAAGGTACACGGGTATCATCGGAATCATACACGGCGACGCGAACGACGCAAGCCCTTCGAGAAAAGTCAGTAAATAATCCATATTCCGAACTCCGTTAATCGTTTATTCTTCGCCGACATTATACTCTTTGCCGCGCAAAACGAAAAGAGACCTGCTCTCATATCGCTTTTTCAAGGCTAATATTGATTGCCCGACATAGGGAAAAACCGCGCCGTTATCCGCGCGCCCGTCTTCGGTTTTTTAACTAAAAAACGCCCCGCCCGCGAGCATATCTGCTCGCGGGCGGGGCTATTATTATTGTCATATAAAATTAACGTATATAGTTTTAAGCGACGCAATAAAGACTAATTTAATCGCCCCATGTCGGACAAGAATAATACGAACCGTGTTCGGTCGGTGCATTTTTGACTAATGCGTCGTTGCGCTCACGGGTTGTTCGTACACTTTCATCAGAATAAAGCGTTATGCGATTACGCCGTGTTTGCGGCATTCTTCCTTTATCTTTTCAAAGTCTCTTTTCAGATACGGACTTTTCGACGGAAGCGAAAACTCGTGCTTTGCTATCTCGTATAAACACTCGTAATTTATCGGCTTCGGTTCGCCGTAAATACGCATAAAATTATCGCATACGATATTATTAAACGCTTCATCGGAAAGATTTAATCCGTACAACACCGTTCCCCAACGCTCTTCGATCCCCGGGAATGGATGCCTGCCGTCATACTCGCCGTCATTAACCAGCATATTCGTTTCGTAAGTAACGGTTTCGGGATAGTTTTTTAAATATTCTTCCTTCGTAAACCCTTCAGTACCGTGATTCCCCCTGTCCGTACCGAAAATATATCTGTCGGAATATTTTTCCATTATACGTTTCCAGGGGGCTGGATTTTTGGCTATGACGAAATACTCTTCCGGTCCGGGAACGTTGTCGAAGTACACGGTTTTATATTCGTTAAACAATTTCTCGACGAATTCCGGTTTATCGCTCATAAAGCCGAAATGTGCAAAAGTAAGCACTAAATCAGGATGCCTTTTCAGCACGTTAAGCATTTGTCGTTGATATTCTTCTTTTTTAAGATACCCGTCCTTATACTCGTTCTCCCACATACCTATCGGATCTCCGACGTGTACTATAATAGGAAATCTCGTCTTTTCTGCGTAAGCGAAAGCGGGTTCGTATATTTCTTCGTCCAAACGATGTTTCCACACTTGTTGAGAATTAGGTTTAGCCTCGATAATTTTCCAACAATCGAACCCCGCTTTTACGGCGAGTTTTATTTGTTCCAGGAAGCCTTCTGCGGTATTCGGTTTGGAATAATCAAGGCAATACCCGGCGTATCCGTAAGGCGCGAACACCGACTTTAAGTAAAGGCATTTACTGTTATCGAGTTGAGTTTCCTGAAAGAAAGTATGCGCGTTAAGGGCGAGAAAGTTTATTCTTTCAATGCCGCCCGCCTCCATAAACCAACGAAAGCCTTCCTCGCTTTGTTCAAGAGGAAAATCCATAGAAATATGAACGTGTGAATCTATTATTTTTTTAGTTTTCATTTTTGAACTCCTTAAAATCTACTACGGCAACTTGTTTTCTTGCTTTTTCGGCTGCAAATACAAGACAATGCCCGTTTACGCTGTCGTTAATATCGGTTACGGAAACCGACTCCTTATCTTCGCCTATATAATCGACGGTATCGTTCATAAGCAAATAATCTCCGCCGCCGTGCCCTGCGTATTTCGAGTGACTTTTTACTCTGTCCGCGACGTTGATTATTTTCTCATTATAAGTGTACTTGCCTTCGCTACGATCAAACACGCGCAAAGCAAATTCATTACTTTCGAGATGCCCTTCTATTTCGCCGTGAGTACCTACTATATGCAAATATCTGCCCGCTTTGCTCGTTCCGCCTACCATAGTAAACACGGCGGTAACTCCGTCATCGAATTCCACGTTCAAAGTTTGCCTGTCCACTATATCTCCGCCGCTGTTAAAAGCGCACTTGCCGTAACGAGAACGTTTTAAATATTCCGCTTTTTCTTCTTTAGTTATCTTTTCTATCGGTTTACCCATACCCATCCACGTTTGGAAAGGCATAAGATCCTGTTCTAAATGCACTTTCTGTGCCGAATATAAACAAGTAGAATTATGCGGACAATTATAACAATACTCGGTCGCTCCGACGGGAGCGTTTGCCTTGATAAACAACGAACGAGAACCGAAACTCGAAACTCTTTTCGGCTCGGAATCGTTATGCAGCCAACATATAAGATCGGTATCGTGGCAGGATTTTTGTAATAAAAAACTTGAACCGCATTCCGCTTCGCTGCTCCATTTTCCCCGCACGAAACTATCCAAAAAGTGAGCTATCCAAACGTGTTCGTTCATTTCTATGGTAAGAATTTTACCTATAACACCTTCGTTAATCGTTTCTTTTATCGTTCTGTAAAACGGTGCGTAACGCAAAACGTGGCAAACGACTATTTTTACGCCTTTTTCGTTAGCGGCGCGCTGAATATCCAAAAGTTCTTTTTTATTATTAGTTACGGGCTTTTCGAGCAAAATATCGTAACCTGCGGCTATAAGTTTCATAGTCGTTTCATAATGCGCCTCGTCCATAGTCGCGTTTATAACGAAATCGCACTTGATATTTGCTTTCAAAAATTCGTCTATGCAGTTGAAAACCGAGCCGTCGGGTAAACCATATCTTCTTTTCGTCTCTTCGCGATTTTCTTTATTTATTTCCGCTACGCCCGTAATTTCAAGTCTTTCGGGGTTCGAAATAGCGTAGTCGGCATAAACCAACCCTCTGTTGCCCGCTCCGAGCAATATCGCCTTTAATTTTTTCATATTATTTTAATTCTCTTTTATGTTGTTTATATTTTTACCTTGAATTTACACCCGTGTTCGATGCAAGACAAGAATAATACGAACCTTGCAAAAACGTCGCTATTTACGCGTTTTTGTTACCGGCATAGTTACTTTTCTATAAGGTTTATAATGAACTTATCTAACACGGGGTTAAAGCCGACGCAACCGCTTAAAGCCGACAAAGTGGACAGTATTACGGAGCCTTCGCCGTACTTTTTCTCCGCCGCGATTAACTTATGTTTTTTGCGCAGCGCGTATTTCGGATCGTTACAGTCTTCAAAAGTATAGAGTATTTCTTCCGCGCCCCGCCACTCGAACTTAAACCACGCAGTCAAATCCTGATAATCTTTTTCCGCGTTATAAAAGTTTTTGAATTCTTCCGCTCCGAATTCCTCGGTATACTTGCTTTTTTCGTTTCTCGCGACGAAGTTATTCGCTCTTACCTCCTCCGCGAGAGTATGTACGGGAAAAATCACGTCGTCGCCTATTACGTTTAAGGACTTATTGGTAAAGATTACGGCTTTCGCACCCCTTTTCACCCGCTCTTCGATACTTTTTTGATTAGCGGTAAAATAATCGTTGTCGCATATTATAACTTTATCCGTCTTTTCGCCGCCGCAGACTTTAATTATATCCCTTACTCGTTCTCCGCGTATTTCAGGCGTTATTCTGCTTTTTATCATCGGTTTTTTTACGGTATATTTTACGCAGTCGTAAGTGGTTTCGCCGTTGCAATCGCTCTTTGCCGCCACGGTAATTTCGCCAATATATTCTTCGGGAACGCGCACTCGTATCTTGCCCGTATACGACTGTATGCACGCGTTCGCAACGCTTTCCTTATAATAACTGCGTCGGAGTTTTTCGCCGTAGTACACGCTCGCCGTGATTTTTATCGTCTTTTCGTTCGCGGTATCGTTAAGCGCGTAAATTTCGGTCGTTATTTCGTCGCCAGCGTACACGGTATACTTATCCCTGCGCAAACTTACGCGCGTTAAAATATTCGCTTCCTTAAAGGCGTAATACGCGGGTTTGGGTATTCGGTCTACGTCTACGAGCGTTTTAGTCCACCCGCACGGCCAGGCGTCTATCAATAAATGTACCGCCGTACTCTCTATCATATCCGTCCTGCGGCGCAGTATATGAACGTATTCTTTTATCGCCTCGCGTTGCCATTCCCGACTGCGCTTTATCCATTCGCGAGCGTTTTCCTGCTCGGGGAAAAAGTCTCCGTGCAACACGAAACATTGTTCTTTCGCTATCGGTTTTGGCGACCACGGCTCTTCGTCGCTTTCGGGCAGCCATTCTTTCGGACAGTATTTTCGCATAAGATCCAACCTGTCTAATCCGTCCACGCCGTACTCGCCGCAACCCGTATACCACTCTTTTCTTACGGGCGGCAAATACCCCTTGTTCAGTCGTCCACTCGGCATACCGTGCGAAACGTACCAGAAAGTATAACAATGAAAATCGCTTATCCCGTAAGTTTCGGCAAGCGGCGCGTAATCGCCCTCGTTATACTTTATTACCCTGTCGGGATTGCTTATCCTTATTACCTCCCGCCCCGCGTTGAAAAAGTTTTCGAGTTCGTAACGCGACGGACGATATTGTTCCGCTCCCCAAGCGGTCCTGTCGAGCGTTTCGTTGCAAAACGTTTCGACTATTACGCTCGGATGATTGCGGGTAAGCCTTTCCATTTCGTCTACTTGTTTAAGCCCCTCGCCTACGGCTGTATAGTTTATATACGAAAACAACGGGAAATCGCTTTGACACAACATTCCGAGCATATCGAAATAATCGTAGATCTTATTAAAAACGGGGCGTTGCGTCATTCTGTAAAAGTTAAGATGCGCCACTTTTGCAGTTAAAATATCGTCTATAAGTCGATTATCGTCATCTTCCATAACCGCGCGCGGCAAATGCCCCATTTCGTTGGTCCCGCGCAGAATTATCCGTTCGTTATTGAGATAAAACGCGCCTTTGGGCGTGGAATTTTCGTCCATAGTAAACTTGCGCATTCCGAAATGAGTGCGAACTTCGTCCAGAATCTTACCTTCGTCGCTTATCACGGTTACCGTTGCGTTATATAAATACGGCTTATCCGTCGTCCATAATCTGAACTCGCCGAGATTTATCTCCTTACGGAAATAATTGCAGCCGTTGGTCATTTTTTTCGAGACTTCTTCGGCGTAATATACTTTTGATCTAAAATTCCGTCCCTCGACCTTATATTTAACGGTAACGATTTTTGCGTCGAAGGTATAGTCGGTTATAGTGGCGTTTACGGTTATTTTGCCCGAATCTATATCGGGACGAACGAAAACGTCCGTTATTCGTTCGCTATCGGTTACACATAAATCCAGCGTTCCGAATATACCCGCGCCCGGAGGACAATGATGCCAACCCGAATACGGCTCGTCATAACCGAGATGCGTGGCGGCGTATATTTTATTCCCGTAGTGCATAGCGCCGTTTACGCTTACGCCCGAAGTGGTTATATCGTTTTTTACGACCACCAGCAACGTGTTTTCGCCGCTCGATATATTCTCCGTCAAATCGGCTTTGAACGGCGCGAAAAACCCTTCGTGCCGAGTTATCAAACGACCGTTTAGATAGACCTCCGCTATATAATCCACCGCCTCAAAGTCTATCATATATCGCTTATCCGACTTTTTTTCGCCTATATCTATAGTCGCGCGGTAAAAAGCGTTCCATCTACCCGCAGGGCCTTCGTATTTAGGTAAAATTATCTTTTCCCATTCTCCGTCGCCGCGCAGTACCCGTCCGAAGTCTTTTTTATCCTCTTCGGTTTCCTTTCTGTAATAAAACTCTTTCAGCCGAGTTTTTACTACGGGCGTATTCAATTCGCCGCCAAAATCCACCAAAAAAGGCTCTGATTTTTTTCTCAATTCGGCTTTTTCTTTTATAAATTCCGAGTACGCTTTTTCTTCGTCGAACACGGGAATTTTAACTTCCGTCAATTTACACTCGGCGTATTCTTCTCTGTTTAGTTCAAGCGGCTTTATCTCTTCCAGCCGCTTTATTTCGGCAGTTAATTTTTTCTTCCCGCCGCCCGCTATTTCCTGAAAGCGATCTATCTCTTTTTCGTTCATATCACACTAAAAACAGCCGACGTCGGGCGTACGCCGAAATCGGCTTTAATTATTTATTTAAGCAGTCTATATAAAATTTCCAGTCCTCGCGGCTGAAATAATGCGGACCTTTACGAATGAAAAACTTTATTTCGCCCGTATCGTTTTTATCGCCGTAAGGTAAAGGCTCGTTACGCCTTGCAAGCCCCGTAAGTCCGAGTTCTTCGTAAGCCGCCGACCCAGCCTCGCAGGCAAAATATTGCGCCTCGGTATCAGACCAGGTATCGAGATCCGCCGCGCCGACGAACACTTTTCTCGGAGCGCAAGCCGCTATTAAAAAGTGTTGATCGAACGGCATTACAAATTCTTTGCCGGCGTATTTTTTAAAGTTATCGTTAAACCAGTACCCGACTACGTTAGTTATGTCGTATATAGTTTCGCCGCCCTTGCCGCGTGATACGGATACGCCGCAACAACCCGAGTTGTTTACGAAACACCCTGCGAAAATTTCATCTTCCGCGCACGCTAATAAAGCGGCCTTCCCCAACCGAGAATGCCCCGCCGCATAAAGTTTTTCCTTTTCGGCTATACCGTTATCCACGAGATATTTTGCAGCGAGCCGCATTGCGTAAGCCCATATTTCGATTTTACCGGGCGAATACGGATCGTTTTCGTCGTGAAAAAGCGCGGCTGCACCCGACTCCGTATCCGCGTTATCCTTGGTAACGCCGTTGTAATAAATATGCACCACCCCGAGTCCCGAGTCCAACAATTCCTCTATGGGGCAGTATTTAGCAGGCAATTTTTCCGCAAAATCTATCTGCACCGCAAAAAACGGATTTTCAACATTTACCGGAATAAACACGTCGAACTCGAACGATGAAGATTTGCCGTCTTTTTCCATAGTTATTTTAATAGTCTTATGCGTGGCTTTTCCACAGACGGAATAACCGTTTACACGGTCGTTGTAGTCGTCGGTTACATTCTCGAAAGTCGTAGTTACAGTTTTTTCGTCTATTACACCGTATTCTTCGCGGCGAATAAATTCAAGGGTTTTCCCCCTTGAAAAAGAGCCGTCGGCGTTGCGGATAAAATCCGGCAACGAAAAGTCCGCGGCGTATTTACCGCCTATTAAGCACGAATGAAATGTAAGTTCGTTTTGCATAAAATTTAACCTCTCGTTATATCTAATATTCTTTCGAGCGCAACGCGACGATTTCTATCCTCTATCGACGGCAAAAACAAATCGTCCTTACGCCCGCCGTAATAATGTTCCTTGAATATTTTGATTTTATCGAAAGTTATACCCAGTTCGTCCATTTCGTCCAACACGGCTTGCATTTCGGCGTAATCGACGCCCCTGCGTTTATACATACGCGCGAATTTAAGATGCCAATATTCCTTGCGGACGCGCAACCTGACTTCTGCTTTTTTAACGCGAGAAAGGGCGACCGTGTAAAGACTATCGGCAACGGTTAAAAATCCGTCGGGATAATACTCGGGAAACATCATAAACGAAACGTTAAAATGCAGTCCGACGCCGTCATCTTTCATTTTCTGATTATCGAGCTCCGCCATCGCCTCCTCGTACCTGCGCTGGACTTCCATAAGATACGGCGCGGCCTCCTCGAAGTAATAGTCCATAAACTCGGCGTATTCTTTTTGATAGTCGATATAAGGATTCCATAAAAGTTTGGCGAGTAAGTATTGATTTGCCTTAAAGAGCGGACCTATCGGTCCGTAAGCCTCGCTTTGGGCAAACATACCCGTAATTTTATGTTCGGCAAAAAACTTAAAACGATTGGGCATAACGCGCATAAAAGTATTATACGCCACCGCCATACATCCGTTTGCCATATAATCCCATACGAAAATATTATCGGCTACCTTTTGCCATTCCTCGAATTCCGCCTTAAACTGCTCGTTAAGCACGCACTTTTCTTCAAAACTATGAAATCTGCAACCGCTTGCGCAGTACCTTACTATAACGTTTTTTTCGGCGCGCATACCTACTGGCGCAATGCGAGTATAGTTATAAGCGAAAGTTTCTACGAAAATATCCCTGTCTTTTACCCGCTCGTCGGTTTTTTGCCACTTTGCAATCTCTCTCGCAACTTCGTTTACGGCGTCGAGTACGGGCGCGCTCAACGCGGGCTTACCGTTTCTACCGTGCTTATAAGCGATTTTTTGACACTCGTCACACTCGCAGTATTCGCCCCAGTCGTTTTGCGTAATGGAAAATACGGTCATTTGCGGTTCTTCTAAAATCCACCGTTTTAACCTTTTTACCAAAATCTTCCGTACTTCTTTATTCGACCAACAAATTTCGCCTTCGCCCCAAGGGAATCCGAATTCGCTGTGAAAACGCGCGACGTGCTTATTCTGATCTTTTCGCCAGGCGTAATACTCAGGGTGAACGGCAACGCCCACTTCTTTATCGTACGGCGGGAAAAAGACCTTAAAAGTAGTGTGACAATCGGGTTTTGCCCAGGAAAGCGATCCGCCGAAATGCTTAAGTCCCATTGGTACGTTTTCGGAGTTAGAGCGCATTCTCGCGCAGAATTCCCTGTTCCAACGCACGTCGTAGGAATATAAATTCCTGAAACGAATAGGCGGGGTATAAATAATTTCGCAATCTTCTATTTCGAGATTTTTAATTTTCGGGCATTTGTACGCCTCAGGCGCGTAAAACCTTACGCCGAGAAATCTTTCTAAAAATTCGTAGACGGCGTATAGTTTGCCGCGTTCGCCGCCGTCAAGCACGACGACGTTGCCTTTGACCGCGATATACACGGTTTCGGATGACAACTTTTCGCGTGGGACTTTTATGCCGAACTGCTCGGCGTAAGGGTTGTTCGCGCCGATTAAAACGTAGTTTTTATAGTCGTCCTGCAAAGCGGTAGAACAAGGATGATCCTTACCCGTGCAAAACCTTAAAAATAAGGAATATTCCGCAACGGCGGTCTCGTCGGTAGCGTCCGCGTTTGATGAGTAAAGTATAAGTGAATTTATTTGTCTGTCTTTTATAAGTTCCATGATCTTTCCTATCCGTCGTATTCTTCGAGAGTAAAGTAAATTACGCCGCTTAAATCGAGATTATCTAATTCGTAATCGAAACCGGCAGTTCCCGACTTTTGAGATACCATAAAAGTTAAGCCGCCTACCGCTTTAACGCCCGTAATGCTTATTTTGCTTGCGTCGGCGTTAAGATCTCCGCCGTAACATATCGCTATGACGTTATCCGCCGTTTCGGTGGTCCTGTTTACGAGAGTTACTCCCTTTATAACTATAGGATTGTTACCGTTACCTTCGCCGTTAATCAAATATCCTATAAATGCCGCCCTGTTGCCGTTATATCCCAACGACGAATATTCTACCGTGATATTTTCGATAGTTCCGCCGACTACGCAATTTATAAGTCCGCCGTTATAACGCTTGGAAGAATAGTTCTTAAAGGTTACGTTTTTAAATTCTCCGCCCGCGCCGAGATTGTTTATCAACTGACTTCCGTAATTGACTCCGCCGTCGCCGAAATTATTTATGGTATGGTTAAACCCGTCGAACACGCCCGTAAATCCGCCGTAATTGCCGTTACCGCTTTGGGAAATTATCATATACTTTTTAGGATTTTCGGCGTATACGGATTTATAAGTTTTTCCGTCTGCGTTAGTCCTGCTCATATCGAGATCGGCATTTAACTTAAAATAACCGTTTACGAAATGAGTACCGGGATAAGTCAAATAATTCTGCATAGTAAGCAGATCGCTTTCGTTATTTATGATAAGCGACCAGACCACAACGCTGACGCTATACGCCTTTTTATCGGTGGTTTCTACGATAATCGTCTTATTGTCGCTTATTTCGCCGTTTCCGTCGTATTTAACGAAAGCCTCCGTTTTATCGAAATTTATCATCGTTGCGGGGTTTTCTTCGCCGTTTACGCGGAGTATCGTCTTACCCGAAAGAGCGTCTATCGCAGTTAAATCCAACCCCCTTGCCGCGTCGGCGGAAACGGTAATTTTTTCGGCGCGCTCGTTCATATAATCGTTATAGGTGGCAAATTTCGCATCGCCGTCTATAAGATAATACAGCGTTATTCTTAACTGATAAACCGTGCCGTCGCTCGTCGATACGAAGTAAACGAACACTTTGCCGCAATCGCTTAAACCGTAATTTATTTGCGTGTCTATAGTTTCGCCGTTTACCGCAACTATCGCTTTCCCGTCCACCAAATCCGCAAGGTCGACGGAATCCGACATATCGGCGTCAAACTCCTTTAATACGGGCAAATTGACTTTTACGCCCGCAAATTCCTGCGTTTTTTCGGCGTAAGCAGCGCCTTTTTCCGAAAGATAGATAAGCGGTATCAGATCGCCGTTATCGGCATAGTTTACCGTTAAGTTTTCCACCTTTATCGCCGCCGTTGCGGTTTTAAGTTTTAATCCGCCCAAAATTGCGATAAAATCGGTATTTTCTCTATTGCTATAAACGCCCTTTGCAACATTTACGACGATATTTTTAATAGTAAGGTCGCCGAGATACGCGCCTTTATCTTCCGCGTTCGCGCTACCGCCGTCGGCTATATTGCCAAACAGTACGCTTGCGGGCGAAAGGTTGAAATACCGCGCCGCCGCAACTTTGTTAAGGTTTACGATTATATCTTCAAACGAACCGCCGCTCGTCATATTAACGAGTACGGAACGACGATAAATAGAATCTTTATAAAGTTCCGCGCCGCTTATCGTAAGGTTTTTTATAATCGCTCCGTCGCCGACCACGCCGAATATAGCGCAATCGTTACCTTCCGCCAAAAAATTACTTATGGTTTTACCGTTGCCATCGAACACGCCCCTGAAACCGAAATATTTCAGTTTGTTCTGCGAGCCTTTCGTCGCCTCGGCTTTATTTTTGAACAGCGTGTTTTCAGGTCTGAACGATGCCAAATGGGGTGTAATACTGCTATTTTCGCCCCAAGCGGAAGTAAGAACAATATCCTTTGCCAACTTAATAAATCCGAAATAAGCGTAATCGTATTTTTGCTCGTCGGTTTCGGAAGTTTCATCGCCTGATAAATTGAACTTCTTTTGGACGAGATAGTCGTTTACGTTGCGCAGGTCTTGCTCGGTTTTTACTATGAGCGACCATATTTTAACGTGCAGTTCCACTACGCGGTCGATTTTACCCTCGGCGTTTTCAAAGTTTACGGTAATTATTTGCTCTTTATCGCTTGCGTTTTCGTTTTTAAGCGACAATTCGCCACCGCTTACGGTTTCGCCGTTAAACTGGTAATTTCTGATATTTCGATCGGTAAGGCTTGCAAGATTATACCCCGTTTTCACGTCGGTTTCGGCATAAATTACGGTTTTTATAGCCGCGCAACGACTACACTCGAATTTTTCGCCCTGTTCCGCCCACGCGTGCCCGAGAGCGTCTACGGTAACCGTGTACGGATCTTCTCCGTTTTTTACCCAAATTTCCGTACCATAATCCACGCAGGACGGGGATTTATTGCCCGCGGCGGCGCTATCCAAGGTAAAACCGTTTTTGCGCACGAAATACGCGCCGTAGTTTTGGTATACGATTACTTTGCCCGTGCCGGTAACTTTATGATATTTATATTCCGCATATACGGTAACTTCGCCTTCGCCGCTTTTAATACCGCAGATAGCGCCGTCCGCGTTTACGGTAAAAACGTCTTCGTTTTCGCTCTTATAAGTGAACGATACGCCCGTTATAGCCGCGTTTTTATAACTTAAAGAGCAATCGAGTAAAATTTCATCGGGATTGGCGGGGTACGCCGCTATATCCTTAACGGATATTACGGGGCGTTCGCCCTCCTCAACGATAAGAGTAAATTCGTCCTTAACCTTGCCGCATTCTGCGGTTACCGTTACTTCGCCCAAACCGCGCGCTTCGGCTTTGCCCGAAGACAAGCCTATATAAAGCACGCCTTCGTCGCTCGTAGTCCACTTAATTTTTCTATCCGTGTTTTTACGCTCGGCGGTAAACTCGTATTGCTCGCCCAGGTATATTCGGGATATTTTGTTAGTAACCGTTACGATCGCGCCCTGCTCCTTGCTTTTACACCCTACGGCAAAAGCCACAAAGAGTAAAAGCAGAAAAGCAAGTATCGCCGCAAACCAAATTTTGCGTTTATTCATTGTTATCCTTTTATTATATTTGCCGTTCGCTTACGCGTTTTCATACTGCCCGAGCGTAAGATAAGTTACGCCGCTTAAATCGAGATTATCTAATTCGTAATCGAAACCGGCAGTTCCCGACTTTTGAGATACCATAAAAGTTAAGCCGCCTACCGCTTTAACGCCCGTAATGCTTATTTTGCTTGCGTCGGCGTTAAGATCTCCGCCGTAACATATTGCTATGACGTTATCCGCCGTTTCGGTGGTCCTGTTTACGAGAGTTACGCCCTTTATAACTATAGGATTGTTACCGTTACCTTCACCGTTAATCAAATATCCTATAAACGCCGCCCTGTTGCCGTTATATCCCAACGACGAATATTCTACCGTGATATTTTCGACAGTTCCGCCGACTACGCAATTTATAAGTCCACCGTTATAACGCTTGGAAGAATAATTCTTAAAGGTTACGTTTTTAAATTCTCCGCCCGCGCCGAGATTGTTTATCAACTGACTTCCGTAATCGACCCCGCCTTCGCCGAAATTGTTTATAGTATGGTTAAACCCGTCGAACACGCCCGTAAATCCGCCGTAATTGCCGTTACCGCTTTGGGAAATTATCATATACTTTTTAGGATTTTCGGCGTATACGGATTTATAAGTTTTTCCGTCCGCGTTAGTCCTGCTCATATCGAGATCGGCGTTTAACTTAAAATAACCGTTTACGAAATGCGTTCCGGTATAAGTCAAATACTTTTGCATAATAAACAGATCGTCTTCGTTAGTTATGATAAGCGACCAGACGGTTACTTTAACCGCGTAACTTTCGCCGTCGGAAGTTTCTACGGAATAAACCTTCGCATCTTTCGACGCATCGGTATTTTCGTACGTTATTGCGGTAGCGCCGTCGTTACTCTCGCCGTTTACGGCAACTATCGTTTTATTCTCGAATTCTTTAAGGTCTGCTATTACGAGTCCGTTTTTAACGTCGGTTTCAACGCCCGCGATAGTTGCGGTTGCCTCTATATAATCGGCGTAAGTATCGTAATGCATTACCTTGCCCGAAATTTTATAATTGCCGAAATCACTCGTATTTACGATAGTATTACTGCCGTCGGCGTAAGTATAACAAATATTTGCATATCCCGCTACGACAACGTTATTTAGCGTAACGCTCGGATAATTTGAACCCGACCTGTCTTTAACTATCATAAGCGGGCTGCCGTAAGTTCCGAGAGCATAATTTTTATCATTCAGAACTTTACAATTATTTACGGTTATCGAGTAATTATCTACGGCAGGACCGCTGCCGCCCACGTTTCCGAGAAGATAACCTTCTCCGTTGTCGCTATCGGTATAACCTGATTTAATGGCTGTCAATTTAATATTTTCAAACGAGCCGCCTATACTGCGACAAGTAACTACGCCGCCGAATTTTGTCTGAATTTCCGTTGCGGTAAAGTTTTTAATAACAGCGCCCATACCTACAACCTTAAATATACCGCTATTACTTACGTCCATATTCAGATTAGATATAGTATGATTAAACCCGTCGAAAGTACCGCGGAAACCGCTGTCCGCGCCCGTATAAGTAGCGTAAGAAATCTGATGTTCAGAAATATTCCAGTTTTTACCCGTAAAATCAAGGTCTGCGTTTATTTTAATATTGCCCGTTTGCGCTAAAGGACTACCGCTGCCGTATTTACTATCCGAATCGCAAAGGTAAGAGTTGATGGTAAGGAATTCGTCAGCGTCGTCTACTATAAGCGACCAAAGAGTAAGATTTACTCGCTTGAATTCGCCGTCTGTAGTTTCCACGAGATAAGTATAGTTGGGTTTTACTTTGCCGCTTTTATCGTAAGTGATTTGTTTAAGGTTCTGCGTATAGTTTATAACGCCGCTTTCTACGGTTTCGCCGTTAATTTTCGCGACCGTGCCGCCCGCTTTTTCGGCAAGGTCTATGCTGACCGTAGTATTTTCCGCGGTATAACCGAGCGTTTTAATATCGGTTTCTATCTCAACGGGATTTTTGTTTGCGGCGACGATCGCGTCATATTTATCGTTGATTTTTTGTACTTGCGCCCGCGCCTCGTCTTTAAGCCCGCTATCGGGATCGTTAAGCGCTGCGTCGGCAACGAAACCGACGCTACGCGCGTCTGACTTTTCGCTATATACGAAAGTTTCGCCATTCTCGGTGTAATAAGCCACGGCTTGATAGGTTTTGTCGTAATTTACGTCTTTAAGAGTGACGATTGCGCCGTTTATAATATAATGATCGCCTTTGGCTTTGATTTTCGCCCCGTCGAAAGTTGTTACTATCTCTTTTTTTGCGACGCCTTTGCTTGCAAAATAATCGATATAATCGCCTTGTACGCCGCTTAACACGGTTTCCGGAACAATCAACATACCTATCTCGACGCCATTTTTAACTTCGCCGTTTACGGTAAGTTTTTCGTATAAAGTTTTACTCAACTTGGCGATAAAGCGTATGCCTGTAGCCGCATCGTCCGCTACGGCGTACCTTATAGACGCGCCGGTTGTGAACGTTATTTTTTCTACTTCGTCGGCTTTAACCGCCTTTGCGCCGAACGCTATTACGGAAACGCTTGTAAATACCGCGGCGATTAAAGATAAACACGATAAAATTTTCTTTTTCATATTAGTTTCTCCTTATCTCAAAGATCGAACTCTTCCCAATATCTGTCGGTTACAGTTCCGTCCGTGCCGTTACCTAAACTCGTTACGATAACGTCGTCTGCCGTGAGATCAATAATATTGATTTTAGGTTTCTTGTAAATTTTCATCTTTTCTCTCCTTTTTTATTTCACGCGTTAAAACACGCTGATAACTAATTGTTTGCAGACCGTGGTCAGCATATATTCGCTTTTTACGGTAATTATCGTTTTACCCTTTTTCACGCCGATTATAGTGCCGTCGGTAGAAACGGTCGCCACGGTTTCATCGTCGCTAATAAATGTAAATTCGGGGTTTTCCACTCTTTCTCCCTTATATTTAAGCGTTACGGCAGGCTTAAACTTTCCACCGACTTCTATATTGTGTTCGTAGCCGTTTATTATTATCGTAGCCACTATATCGTCGTTTACGCCAACGGTTATACTTGCAGAATATTTACCCGCGTTAACGGTTATTACCGCCTCGCCCGCCGACCTCGCCGTCGCAAACCCGTCCGCGGTTATATCTACAACCGCCACGTCTGAACTGTTCCACACAACGCCGTCTGTAATATTTTCAGCCGTAGCGGTAAACGAGTAAGTTTCGCCTTTATCGAAGTAGGTTCGGCATTTGTCTATGCTCAGATACCCTTCCGTAGAAGCGTCGCCGCTCCTTTTGTAGTCTTTGCAAGCCGCGAACGATAGCGCAACTGTCGCAACCAAAATTAAAAACACGATTTTTTTAAGATTTTTCACTGCTCGCGCTCCTTTAATCTATTCCCAAAGCAGAGTACAAATATTTCATTGCTCCGTACCCGGGCGCTTCGGCGTGTTCGCGATACGTTATAAAGCCGAGCGAAGTGCAATCTTCCTTAAAATTACGCTTAAACCCGTTTATTCCGTCGCCCAGACTCTCGGAATCGTTTCTGAGTTTGTAATATCTTGCAGAAATACTTTCAAGTTTTATTCTGTTTATTACCTCTGTCCTTTGAGATCTATCTGCAATAATATCGGCTTTTGCGTAAGCCTCGTCGTATAAAGCGAGTATTTTATTGATCATCGCCTTTGAAAGCGTATCCGTACTTGCGTACTTATCCGCGCCGTAAGCCGAAGTTAAAACCCCTTCAGCGTAAAGTTCGGCGTAACGCATGCGTAAAAGTTGAAAAATTTCGCGCATAGGTTCACTTGCCGCCCCGAAATAGTTATCGAAGAAATTATTTATAAGCATTGCGACATCGAGTTGGCAGTTATACATAAGTTTAGACGTTAAATACGTTCTTAAAACGTTAAAACCCGTAGCCACTCCGCTATCCCACGCACCCAAATCCATTAAGAATACCGTGTTGTTTTTAACGAGTATCTGCATATTGCGCTGAATGGAATTATAGTTGTCGTAAAATACGAGATAATTTCGGTACGACGCCTGATTGTAAGTCCAGAACAGCATATGCTCGGTAAGCGACGCCCAGGCTTTTAGCCGTTGATAGTCGTCGTCGTTTTCAACGTCGTCGAAAGGCACGTAGTAGTTTTGTTTTGCGTGCGGCGCGTAACAAACGTACAGATTTTTATCGCATATAACGCTATCGTCTATCGGAGTACCGTCATCGTAAACGGGCGCTTTTTCGGTGGCGAGATACATCATTGCCATAACTTTTACGTCGCGATTACGTTCCTTTTTCGCCCATTCGTTAATTTTAGGCGCAACGAGATTTAAGAACTGAATATAACTTGCCGATTCGCAACCGTAAAACCCGATACTTTCTTTGCATTCGTCACAAGCACACCATTGACGCGTATCGGCGCATATAAACGAAATAATATCAATATCGCTTTGCGCGTCAACCACTTTTTTCATCCCTTCTACGACTATATCTACCGCCTCCTGCGATTTTTGCAACGCCGTGTAACAAAGTTGGTCGTCAGGTCCCGCCGTTCCGGTTTCGGTTGAAAATTTGTTTATGGTAGCGTACCATTCGGGATGCGCCTTGCCGTAAACGGACTGCGGAACGTAGTTAAGCGCGTTGTGTTCGTCCGAGCCGAGCCCCGTATACGATTTTGTCATATTTATACGCAGACCGTCTACGAGTTCGCCGTCCGAAGTGTTGGCAAACACGGGGCTCAGATACTTATGGCGAGAATCTATATCGGGCAATTCCCTTATATCGAATTCGTAAAAAGGCACGGTCTTTACGTTAATATCGTAATAACGGCAGTTTTCGTAATAATACTCGAAGTTGAACCAGTATTTAAGCAGATCGTAAGCGGAATAAGTAAGTCCGTCCGCTCCGCCGTCCAGAAATATCGATTTACCGCGCGTTTTTATTATGAACCCGCCGCGGGAAGAGTCGGTGTAGGCTATGCCCGTCGCTTTTTTCGCAACGGTTTCGCCAACCGAAATAACTTTGGAATTTTCGTCCCACGAATACCCTTCGTCTGTCACTATCGGCAAATCCGCGCCACTCGCAAGCGTGAAATATTTGGCTATTATTCCGCCTGCTTTGAGTTCGGTCGCCGTACCCCTGGCGGGGATGAGAATTTTATATTCCGTAGCGCCGTTTTTAAGCACTTTCTCCGCCGTTTGCTCGACCTTACCGCCGTGCACGGTGTTGGTTAAAACTATCGTATCGTCAGCAACGGTCTGCACGTCGTTGCCATTCTTTTTGCGATTTTTGCAACTCCCCGTAACCGAAAGGGCTAAACTCACGACGATCGCGATTGATATAAATCTTGATTTTTTACTCATCTTTTACCCCTTTACGATTATTTTATAATTCTTTTGCGTAACGTTTCCGCGCGAATCTTTCGCCGTAAAAGAAAGTATGTATTCGCCCGCCACGGTAAAAGCGTACTCGCCGCTTAATACTCTTATTCTTCCCGTCGGGTCGGTAATAGTCGTTATCACTTTTACGTCGCCGTCGAGATTATCTTTCGCGGTAGCCGAATAATTTATCTTATCGCCTTTTTTCGCCCGCGTCAAAACGGTCGAATTTATCGTTATTTCGGGCGCGATTTCGTCCGCTACGTCAATATAATAACTCATATCCGCGCCGTTTATCGTATATCTTATTTCGTAAGTGCCGTAAACCCGTGGGATAAATTCGTACTCGGAATAAATGCTCCCGCCTTTGATAATTTCGCCGTTTACGTCCTTAACGGGCGAACCGTCGGGCGCGTAAAGCGTTACCGCAGCTTGCGTCGTGGGATTTATAAGGCTTAACGCCACCGCGCCGTGCAAAGTTACTTTTTTACCGAGAGAATACTCCGGCAAATACTCTTTTACGAGTGAGAATAAGGGCGACCTTTCTCTGTATTCCGTCTGAGATGAAAGCAGTTGGTTTAAAATGCTCGTAACGACCATACGGGCTTCGCCCTTTACGGTAATCGTAAGCCTGCAAACGCCTTTTTCAAAACCCGCGAAGTTTTGACTTATCGCGGGGGCGATCGCCGCCGAACCATTTATCGTAATCGCGCCGCTCGCCGCGCTGTACGCGACCGTTATGAGTTCTCCGCCCGAAAGCGAAACGTTTTCGGCAAGATATTCCACCCCGCCGTTTACACGCAGACAAGCCGTTCCGTCTTTTTCGAAAAGTTCCGCCGTCACGGATACCGCAGGGTTAAACGCATCGGTAAAAGTAAAGTATATCGCGGACGGTATTTTATCTTTAAGCGCGAAAGTGACGCTCGTATCTATCGATGAAGTCGCGGGTAAGTCGTTTATATAAGTCAAAGACTTTCCGTCGGGCAAATTATACTCGGCGTATTCGATATTGTCGCCGTCCGTCGCTTTACCGTAACCCGAAGTTACCCCATCGCCCGTAATAAACAGGTTCTTTTTTATTATCCTGTCCGTTCTGTTGCCGCTCGTTATAGTGTAGCAAGTACGGCTTAAAGATATTTCGCTACTGCCGCTCTTGCCGTTCGCCCTGTAAATAACGGTTATAGCGTAAGGTAAAACGCTTTCCGACGGTTTTATGGAATTGTCGCTTAATTTGCGTTCCACGCCGTCGCCTTCTTTAACGAAAATTTCGGCGTTTACCCATTCTGCGTTTTTATAGTCGTAAGCGCGCAACTTCGGCAAAAACTGATCGAAGGTAGAAACGAAATTCGTCGGAAAATTCGTAATCTCTTCAAAAATCGGTTCGTTGCCGAATTCGACGTTTATCGAATAAGAAGCTTCCGTCGTAATACCCGCGTAATCTCTCGCAACGTACTTTATCGTATATTCGCCGCTTTTGGTCGGAATAAATTCGCCGTTTTCGGATATCGGATATTTTTCAGCGCCTGATTCGGCAAAAATTTCCACTTCGGCTCTGCCAGAGCCTCCCGTAATCGAATAATCGCCGACTTTATATCTTTTGCCCACGATAGCCGCAACCTGCGAATTTTCGGCAGATATCGTAAACGATTTTTCATCGGCAGCGTAACACGTTACGGTTATCGCCTTTTCGGCGGCGTTCCCGCTTAAATCTTGGTCGCGGTAAACGATAGTGTAATCGCCCGCCTTATCGGGTACGAAAACCCCGTTTTCAACCGTTACCGAAACGGGATTCTCTCCGTAATAATCACGATAAACGAGCGAAATCATTCCGCGCGTTTTGCGCGAAGAATCTTTACTCGTTGCAGGGAAAATCTTATATTCTTTACCGACCACCGCATAAGGCGTCTGACCATCGGCGTAACCCGTATCCACGATTATTTCGGGACTTTCTTCGTCACGCAACGAGTTTACGGCGAAATCTTCGCCGCTCTCGCCGAAAATATCAGTTAAAAGTATAGTACCGTAAGACGAGACGAAACTTTCGGCAAACACGCTTACCGTACATTCGCCCGTAGTAAAGCCGTTCCATAAATTGCTATAGTAAAGCGGATCGTCAAGGTCGCATATATAATTCCCTCTCATTCCGTTCTCCACAATTGCATACGACGACGAGGCTTTAACCGAACCGTAAGCCCTTTTCTCGGTATAATCGAAATACGCGTCGAAAGTTTCGGTCGCTCTGTTGCCGTCGTTCGGCGTGTTTCTGAAATTACATCTTACGTAAGTGCCGAAATCATCCGTTCGTTTGCTCGGTACTTCCGGATGGTAGGCGTCGGGAGCCCATTGCAAACCCGTTAACGTCTGATTACTCGCGCCCGCTTTCGCAAAACAGGTATCGCCGTTGCCGTAACTGTCGGAAACATTTATATCGAAATAATTCTTTTCGTCGTATATATCGGTAAATCTTACGGTTATTCTCTTAAAATCGTAGTTGCCGGTTTCGGTCGCTATTATGTTAAAGCGAACCAACAAATCGTCGGCTGTTTTACCGGAAATATCAAAAACTTTATTATATTGAAAAATCGCACCTTCGGTAAGCGTAACGAGTACGCCGTTTAACATCTCAGAGCCGATTTCGTAATCGGATGCATATACCGCCGACGAAGAAGGTTTATTTACCGAATATAACTCGTCGATTACCTTAAAGCGTTTGGTTCGAGTATAGATTTTGCCGCCCGAAACGGCGTAATAATCGACTTCGTAAAGTCCCGCTTCGGTCAATTCCGCAACCGACTTTCTATAAGCCGCGCCACTCGGAAAAATTACCGTACAGTCGGCTTTTACGTCGCCGAAATACCCCGTAGGAATCGCCAGTTTATAATTGAGCGTATATTCGCTTAAAAACTCTTCGGTAAGCGAAAATTTCTTGCCGTCACTCGCCGTTGCGGAGATTCCTAACGCCATAAAAAGGGTAAACGCGCAAGATAAGGCGATTATCGCCATATTTCTACCTTTTTTATTTCTCATTCTTTTACCCCTTCGCTTAAAGAAACCCCGTTCATTATGCGCTTATTGAATATGGCAAAGACCACGAGTACGGGCGCGACGACGATAAACGCCGACGCCAGTTTCATAGGCGTACCAGCATATTCGGGATTGCCCATACTGCCCCGAAAAGACCACAAACCATAAGCCGCCGTCGGAAAGTTTTTTAAGAATACGAATATCGTGCCGTAATCGTTCCAGTACGATATAAACTGCAACGTAAATATCGTGGAAAAAATCGGTAGCGTAAGCGGAAACATTATCCGCAACATTATCTGAAGTTCGCCCGCGCCGTCTATGCCGGCAGCCTCTACGAATGCCTTGGGTATACCCTTTATAAACGCGCCCGCTATAAAATAATACATCGTAAGAAAACTGAATTTGGCTATAAACGTCATTCCGAAAAACGTTTCGTACAATCCCAAAGATTTGAATATGGCTATAGATGACGGCAACGAACCAACCATCGGGAACGACATGGTTATCAAAACTATTACGTCAATTACCGCGACTATCTTAAATTGCGCATACATATTCCGCGCGTAAGCCACCACGTAAACGCACACCGTTGCAGACAATCCGGACGCTAACGCGTACCAAAGCGAGTTAAGCATCATATTGCCGAGATTATAAGTCAATTTCATCGTGGCCGAAGTATAAGGGATCGTCAGATATTTAAGCACCTTCGTATAGTTCGACCACATCCACTCATCCGGCAACTCAAACAGCGAATGATCGCTGAAATAAAGAAAACTTTTAAAAGATGTTAAAAACCCCCAAATAAAAGGCGTGAATAAACATATTAAATAGAACCCGAGAAAGAGATATACGATCGTTTGCGAAATCATATCGCCGACGTTCCTTTTTTTCGTTCTCTTTTTCATATCAGACCTCCATCGGGTCTATCTTGTTAAGACCTTTTCTCGTCAAAAGCGCGAGCGGTACGGAAACGATAGTCATTATAAGTCCGTAAGCCGACAACACGGGATAATAATCCGAACCCATAAGGTTGGTTTGTTGGAACAAATAATATCCGACCGTGATTATGTCGGGCGGCGCGGATGTCAACCCGTAAAACTCAAACAGAGTAAATTGATTACAGAAGATACCCACTACGCTCGTGATCATAATCATCTTAAAAGTCGGAAATATCATCGGAAAAGTCACGTGTATGAACTCGCCGAAAAACGATATGCCATCTAGTTTAGCCGCCTCGACGATGGAATCGGAGATAGATCCCATTGCGTTGGTATAAAGCAGTATGCTTGAACCGAAACCACTCCAAAATCCGTATAAGAATATAGTTATAAACGCCGTTGAACCGTCCGTAAACGCGCCGTAAGAAGTGCCGAACCACTTATTCAAAAGAACGGGCAAGCCTTCGTCTACAAAAAACTTATAAATTACTATGGTAACCATAGCGGACATTATCGACGGAGCGTATAAAACGACTTTAAGAACGCCGCCTATTTTCGCCTTTTTATAAATAAAGTAACTTACTATTAAGTTGAGCGGGGTATGAGTAACAATCCCCAAAAAGAATACCGATAACGAATTTTTAAATCCGACGCTCCAGTTTCGCGTATGAAACAAATCGTAAAACGCGGTTTTCAAATTGCTAAAGCCGACCAGTTCGCCCGACTCCGTTAAAAAACTGAATTTGTTATTTCCCACGAATCGCTGAAATATAAGCAGCACGGAGTTAAAATTCACACCGATATAAAATATACAAAATTGCAGCAAAGGCAGAACGAGTAAACAAGCGCAAAAAATCGCCTGCTTAACTTTTTTCGTTCCCCACTTCGCATTTTTCAGCGTTTTCATATCATCCTCCGAGCACGGTAAGGAAATAATCGTACAATCCGTTGTACACGGTCTCGGCGGTATACACGCTTTTACCCGTTCTGAACAGAACGTCGAGTCCCGTATAATTCGTCTTGGCTATGCGCGTAGTAAACATCTGCTTACTGTTGTAATAAACGCCTTTAAGTTTGAAATGCTCGCTTTGCGATACGGGATAAACTGTACGCGATTGATTTTTAAGCACGTCCCACAAATTTTGACCGTAAGGCGTAAGACGAGAATAGTCGTCGCCTAAATCATAACTATACGGGCGCGGAATTTGCGTTTCGACGGTAAATTTTTTATTCGCTTTATCTGTGAAACAATATTGTAAAAACTTTTTGGCAAGTTCCACCTTATCTGCCGAAGTTTTTTTAAGAACCATAGCCGTAAGATAGTTTACGTCAAGATAAGTTACCTTTTCTCCCGCGCCCGTCTTGGTCTTATCCGCTTTCGGCAACGCAAGCATCTTAAAATCGCGATTTTCGGGCTTATATCTGTCATCGTTTTTACTTAAAGAATTAAACGTAACGGAAGATTCGTTCATCCACCATGTTCCGTCAAGTAAAAACGCCGTTTTGTTGATCGTAGAATACTTAGACTTAATAAAGTCGCTTTGAGCATCGAATTGCGTTCTTTTGTTTTTTAGATTCCTGCCGACGTACCGACCTCTACCCGTCATCATTTTCGAATAAAAGTCAAGCGCATAATACTTGCCCGCCGATTTATAAGTTTCCGCCGCGTTACCGTTGGAATTGTCGGGGACGAGCGTAACGCTCGGTAATTTTTCAATCGTACCGTCCGTTACTCTTATAAGGTTATCTTTAATACCGTCGAAAGTATAGTTCACCAAAGTTTGATCATAACCCTCGTAATCGGCGCAAAGTTGAGCGAGAAAACACGGTACGTAACACCCGCCGCCGTCTACGCCGATATAATCGAACGGCACGACGCTCGCCTCGCTCATATATTTTACGAGTGCGAAAAACTCGTTGTAAGTACGAGGCAAACCGTCGTCATAAGTACCGTATTGACCGTCGGGCCCCATAGAAAGATAGTCTCCGCTTACCGTCTTATAATAAGACTTATCGCCATCGGTTACTATCGCGGCGTAAGCTTTGCCGACTCTTTCGGTATCCGCAACGCGTGCGATAAAATCGCTATCCGTAAGCGCGACTATTTCATCGGGATCGTTGGCGTCGGCTTCGCGTTTAAGCAAAAAGCCTTCGTTATAAAACAACCCCTCGTCGTAAAATAACGAATAAAAACCGCTGCCGTAAGAAAGACCGTAATATTTATCGTTGACTTTATAATAATCTCGCAAATATTCGTCCATAGCGGCGGCGATGGAATGATCCTGCCCGGCGATATTCTCGGTAAGTATATCCGTTATATCCAGTAGGTATCCCGATTCCACGAAATCCATATAGTTATCTACTTGCTCGGTAAATACTATATCGTGATCCTGCGCGGTAATAGACGCAAAAACGTTTTCACCCGTTTCGCTTACGGGATCGACTATGATTTTTACGCCCGTTTTTCCGTTTACGGGATTTTGGTAATCTTTATATTCGCTTTCAAAATCGGCGGCAATATTTTCTAACCAACCGTAACCGTAGCCGCCGTCGTAAATTTGAACGTAAACGTTAGTAACGGCGTCGTTTACCTCTTCTTTTTGCGGCCCGCACGCCGTAGCCGACGCAGCCGCCGTCGCAGCGAGTAAAATGGCACACAGTTTTCTTGATAATTTCATCACTCTCATATATAAGCGCCGATTGAATTTAAAACGTAACAACCGTTTCAGCGGCGTTCTTGATTTTATCGGTCGGCAAAAGGCAGTCGCCTCCCGCGCATCACTTTCAATTTGCTCTTTCATTATACCACCGCGGTATTTTTTAGTATAGGCACAATAAATCCTTTAACCCGAAATTTTAGCATAAAACAAACCTTTTTATCGCTTTTTCTTCGTTAATTACCCCACAATTCTATACTGAAAATCATAAACCCGCTTTCGTATCGTTGACTTAACATTCGTTTTTCGTTATAATCGGACTATGAAAAAATACGATTTAAGTTTCAGAACTTACTCAAAACATTCAAGCGTCTATGCGGACTCATTAAACGACGAACTGTTCTACCACGAACTTACTTTTTTATTATCGGGGAAATTGCATTACCGTATTAACGGAACGGACGTTTACCTTAACGCGGGAGACTTCGTTTACCTTAACCCCGGAAGTCGCAGGCGTAGATTTAAGCCCGAAAAACCCGCGACTTTCGTGTCGGTAAACGTGTGGAGCAGTATACAAGAAGCTCTCTTACCGCAAAATCTTTTTAAGGATTTTTGCAAATCAGAAGAAGTAATTACCATACTCGATTATATCGACAAAGCGTATAACTGCCGAAACTTCGATAAATTTATTTTACTTACGGAATACCTTCTGTCGTGTGCCGAAGAACAGCACGATAACGCGCAAATCAATCCGCAAGTGTTAAAAATAAAGAATTACGTTCTCAATAACATTACCAAAACCTTTTCTATAAGCGAAGTGGCAAAACAAGTGTACTTATCGCCCGTGTACTGCGAAAGGCTTTTTAAACGCGAAACAGGTAAAAGCATAATATCTTTCGTGAATGAAGAAAAAATACGCACGGCAAAAAATTATCTGAAACAACCCGATTTCCCTCCCGTAAAAATCGCCGAATATCTCGGTTTCAACGACTATAATTATTTCGCTCGACTTTTTAAGAAAATCACAGGGGTTTCGCCGACTTACTACAAGCGACTCAGAAGAATTCCCTCAAATAAAGCTTAACAATTATTTTTCATCGTTCTCTTCACGTTATAAAAGCAATCAGAACTAAATAGATCAATGCATTGCCATATCTTCCTGCAGTCGGTTTTGTACATATTCCTTTACTTTCTTTTCATTTTGCCCTACCGGACTTACATAGTCCCCCTTATACCAAAAACGTCTGTTCCCGTATTTGTACTTTACCCTGCGTTATCGAATATAAAAAGACCTTGAAACCGAACAATTAAAGTTCATATTTCAAGGTCTATTCATATGTCTGCGTTGCCCAAAAAAAACTGATTTTATCAGCCGTTTTGAGTTTTCATTTCTCTGTTTTCTCGCTTTTTCCGTTCCGTTTTAGAACCATACAGTTTGATTCTCAACGGAGCGATTTCAGATAGTATATGCCGTCCGCATTGATTATCGACGAATCCCACACATAGTACCCATCTTCTTTCAAAGCAATATGCGCCTTGCCTATTTTCCACAAAAACTCATTAGTCATATATTTTCTCTTTTAACAGTGCTTAATCTTCTTTAAAATTAAACCAAACGGATAATTTTATCATTTCAAAACCAATAACGCCGACCGAAATCTTTCCGTCTTTGATTTTAAGTTTTTTGTTGTCGGACAATCTTTTTGCGCTTACGCAATCCGACACGGAAATTATAACCGTTCTTTCGATTTTCTCGTAAACGGGATCAAGGTTTACAAGGCTTATATAAACGTCGTTTTTATCCTCGAAAATCACGCTTTCTATAAGTTTGCTTGCGTAAATTCCGTATTTCGGTTTAACGTTTGAGAGAACGATTTTGCCGAAAACATCTTTGAAATTCGTCCTTTCGTCTTTTTCAATAAGCGCGGCAGTCCATATAACTTTGCCCTTTCCGTAGTATGTTTCGACCACGGCGGGAATATCGGTCTTTTCCGCAGGCGGGTTCGAGTGAATGGACGCGAAAGTCCGATTGTTATCAGGGTCGGTATAAGGCAAAACGATATGCGCCTTAACGTTGCCGTCCATTTCGTAAATCGGCAGTTTGTACGTTATCGGCAAAGGATATTTTTCGTTGAATTCGCCGAAAATTTCTTTATACTCGCCGTCGGGTGCGATATATACCTGAACCTCGTTATATCCTTTATATACATGAGGGAACTTGCTGTCGCCGAAAGTGTAACCGACGAACTTTGCGCCGAAAAACTCTTTCATCAGCCTTGAATCGCTCCTGCCCGACAGATAAAGCGTGCCGCCGTTTTTAACGTATTCGATGAATTTCAGCGGTTCGTCGTTTGAAAAATCTTGCAGACACGGCGCGATTATCATCCGATATTTTCCGAGATTTTCCAGATTGCCGTTTGCTATTACCGCCGTCGCAACGTGTTTTTCCACAAGCGTTTTGTGGGCGTTTACCGCGCAGAGTTTATTGTATGTCTTTGCATACGGTTCTTCAAACATGGTCTTGCTGTCGAAATATCCGGCTGCGTCGGCATACAACTCGCCTTTATCCATATATTTTTCGTACTGCATTTGTTTTTCAAAGGCTTTGCCCACTCTTTCGTACACTCTTTCGTCAAGCGTGCCGTCGGGGTTTATTGCGTCTATATTGAGAGTTGCGCCGTGGTGCGCGCATGTAAGCATTATCTCCGCGTCGAGCATTTCCTGCGGTTTGGTTATGGTATGCTCCCTTAAATTCTTGTTGCACCGACAGGTCATGTACTCGAACGGCTGATTTTTTGTTATGCCATAATAGTATTTAGCGGTGAACGAATGGCTGTAAAGATCGCCGTATAAATCGCCGCCGGTAAACTCGCACTCGGCGTTTATTCCCTCTGTAGAGCCGCCCAGCCAGTCGCAGCCGATAACTGCGGCAAAATTGAACTCCACGGTAGTTTTTGGCATAACGGCTTTGGCCAGTTTTTTAACGTATTTTACGAAATCCACCATCCAGTCCTGACGCTTCTTTACATAAAGCAACCAGTTATCATCGTTCCAATCTTCTTTTTCGGGCAAGTCCCTGCCCGTTTCTTTTTTATATCTTTTTTTGCACGATTCGCAGCGGCATGCAACCTCCCAATACGGCATATCGTAGAATATTCCGTCAAGATCGGTAAAATACGCCGCAAGTTCGGCAACGTTTTCCTTAACGAATTTTCTGTACTCGATGTTATTCGGACAACAAAGACCGTATCTTTGACCTTTGTCGCGCCAGGTCGAACCGTCGGCATAACGCATTTCCCACTCGGGGTGCATATCCGCCGCCACGTTGTTGAATACAAGACTGTAATAACCGACGACTTTCAATCCGTCTTTTTTACACAGATTTATAAGTCGTTTTATGCCGTTGTTTTCGCCCGTCATTTTTGCGTGCGTTTTCGCAATGGTCGTAGGATAATTGCACAAACCGGTGTGCGATTGCAGATAAATCATCGGACTTTGTATATGCGCTTTCTTCAGACAAGCAAAATACTTTTCCGCGTCGAACGCCGAAAGATATTCGCTTTTGTCGTCCGCAATATGCATGTCCGTAAGTTGTCTTCTGTAGATATTTTTATACCACTTCATTATCGATTATCGATTTGCGGTTTAAAGTCCGCCGAAAATATATTTTATTTTGTACTGCTTTTTATCGCCGGGCGCAAGCGCGCGCATTTTGAAATCGTCAAATCTCGTAAGCGACGGCTCTATGCCCAGCGCGTAATCGCCGCTTATCATGCTTTTCCATTGCAACAAAACGGGAAAATCTTCAACGTTGTATATAACTTTTATCCGCGTTTGTAATTGCTCGTTGGTAAGCGTTACTTCGCCATTTTCAAGCGTGTTGTAAAAGACTTCCTCTTCACCGCCGTCGATCGGCTCGGTTATCTGTAGCTGTTTACCGATTCGACTTTTCGCATACTCGGTAAGTCCTTCGCTTTTAACAAACGGAATATCGAGTTTTAAACGCTCGTCCAAAAACGGATAACCGAAATTCGTGTGATACAGCAGAACGTATTTTGTATCGGTATACGCCTCGTTGCAAACGGTATCGCAAACGGTAATCTCGTTTTCCCTTACCGTAAAATGTCTTTGAAGCGCGATATTCTCGGCGAAAAGCACTGTTTGCCTTACCGTGCCGAAAACCTCGGCACTATCGTCCAAAATCGTAACGTAAACGTTTTCGACATGGCTGTAATGCAAACTGCCGTGAACGGGTTTGCCACCTACGTAGGAACTTACGTTATCCGTTCCGCAGGTGTATAAAAAACCACCCTCGAATTTATTCGGGAACTCGCCGATATTAGAATTAAGACCGTTTTTAGACAGAAACGAAATGTTGTTGCCTTTGTATTTTACCCACGCTATATCGAGCGCGTTTGTTTTGTTGAAAAGCACCTCGAGCGCGCCTACGTTAACCAGCACACCCTGTTTACCCTTTTCTTTTCCGCTTTCAAAAGCAATATCATAAGCGGAAACGACTTGTCTGCCTGCGTCTTTTTTGTTCATTATTAAAAATTGAGGTCGGGATTTTCCGCGAAATGTTTGAGCATTACGATATTTTCCGTTTTGCTCTCGTTTGTTATTTTTATTCCTTTCTTCGCCGCCTTTTCGGTTACGAAAAACTCGTCGTTCGTGAGTTCGCCGTATCTTATGAGCGTCGGCGTTTCTATGTCCCATTTGCCGAATTTGCCGTGACCTTCTATAAGAATAAATCCGTAAGCCGCGCTGTCCTTTACCGTAACGGTCTGACCGGGATAAACGGTAAGCCTTTTTGCGCAGGCGAGTTTCGATTTATAACAAATCCACTCTTCCTTATGCTTTTCGTCTTCTTTATCTACGATCGGGCGCATGAAACGATGCTCTTTGAACTTCGGATCGACGTTGGCTTCCCAGTCGATAACGTCTATAAGATAATCGAAATTACCTTTTTCTTCGGGCGGGCAGTTTTTCCACAGCAAATCTTCGGGAACGCAATGCCCGCCGAGCAGAACCGACTGATACATCGCGTAAACATCCGAAGCAAACTGCGGTTCGTACGTACACAGACTTGCGGGCGCGTGCAGAACTCCCGGGGGAACGTCCCAGCCCGTGTCGAGTTCTATGTTGTACGCCTGAGAATAATCGAGCAAATGGTTATCGCCTTTTGTGAAATTCTCAAGACATTTCTTTATATCTTCCTTTTTGCAGTCGGGATTAAGACCGAAAAACGTGTACGGAAACTCCGCTCCGTAATTGTTCATCTGCGCGGGGAAAAAGTACATTTCGGGCTTGCCGTCGCTACCCACTCTCTTCGCGTGTTCGTCGCGGTGATGAATGTGATGCGGAAGCGGTCCCGCATTATCGAAAAACTTGGAGAACATAGGCCATTTATGATATTTGTTCCAAAGATTTTCGCCGATTATCTCGCCTTTGAGTTCGTCTACCATATCACGGAGCAAAACCTGATCCTTTCCGTCGGCTGAAACAACGTAAGAAAGCCCCTCATCCTCGGGCGTGTTCGGTCCGTTCTCCGCCCAGGTGGCGGACGCAAACCATCTTTCGTCAATTCCGCCCTTTTCAAGCCCTAAAATGTAATAATCGTCGGGGTGTAACTTAATTCTCTTGCCCGGACGGCAAAAACTTCTTGGGACCCAGGTCGGTTTAAGTCTTAATACGCCATCGCCTTCAGTTAAAAAATCTGCTTTTTTCATGCTTTTTCCTCCGTATTTATATAATGTAAACTGTTTTTTGCGCATTTTTATCGCCTGCATTCTTCAATAGAGAATACGCGGGCAAAAATGTCTGAATGGTGCGTTTTTAAGCGCCTTTCGACAATATATAGTTTTTAACGCGGGAGATTTCGTCAAGACACAACTCATAAAGTTTTTTTACGCTTACTTTTCTGTCCCCTGCAAACCATTTTTTCCACTTCCCGACGTAGTATCTTTTTCTTTCGTTCAATATGTCGAGAAAATATTGCGCCGCCTTTTTATGCGCGGATATAAATTCCTTTTCGGTCAAATTTTCTTTGCGCTCGATAATCTCGCAAATAAGTTTCGCGGCAGAAAAAAAGCATACCCACAAATAAGACTGATAACACCATTGTCTGTGCAAAGCCCCTCGTCTATCCTCCGAAAGTCGCGATGCAATATCTTCAAAAATTTCATTCGCTCGAGTCATCTTCGTCAGTCCGTCGCGCACCGTTTTTCCGAAATCTTCGGTATAAAAATCGCACTTATAATTAAACTCGTTATGAAAGCACCAATACATTATCCCGTCGTTCAGATTAACTACGGGAAATTCCGAATTAACGTATTCTCGATAATCAAAATCGTATTTTTCGCAAAATTTTCTGTACTCTTTTTCGTTTATGCTTCCTAGCGCGTTAAAATACAGGTCAATCCCCTCGCTCATGCGTTCTTCATTACTCTTTTCAACATACTCTCTACAATATTCGCTTTGTATATCACGCGCGGAAAACCTGTCCGCATACCACGCTATTTTGGAATTAAGATTTATCGAAAAGGTAAACTCCTTAATGTTGCCAACGTTTATAACGGTATAATAATCGGAATGGTATTTTCTCGCAAGCGCGTATGAATATTCCATTTTACGCGGCAGAACTCCCTCCGAAAGATGCGGCCCCGTATGCCAGTACGCGGCATGATAATATACGCCGTATTTTCTTTCGGGCTCGCGCTTTACCTCGAAAAAATCGTTACCGAACATCTGACTCATACCTATATCGGCAAAAACCGTTATCGTGTTTTCAGGTAAAACAAGCGCGCCGGACGCAAGCAAATGCGCGCCCTCCATCCACACGGTAGATGTCGTATAAATTTCTTTGGCGCTACTCTCTGCGGAAATTATATCGTATTGAGTCTGTATCGCCTCCGATATGAGCGCACCGCGCTCTTCGTCGCTGTCGCCGACTGCGGAATCCGCCCGCCAAACGGGTTTGTCGTCCATTCCGCGAAGCCCTAATTGCCATACTATTCTGTTATACTTCGACCATCTTTTTGCGTAGTGCTTCCAACATGCAACCAAACTTTCTTTGTTAGAAACGTAGGAAATATTTTCGTCATAGCCGTGTTCTTTCAGAAAGCGTTTTATTCCGTGTTTGAACGCGCCGAGGGGTTCTATATGGTGTTGAGAAATAAACAAACCGCGACGAGAAATTATTTTTATAAGCTTTTCTTCCGGCTCGTTGTCTATATCTATAAGAGTGGAAGGTATTATTAGATTCATACGAAAACGCAATGCCGTTTCTACTATCGCTTCCATAAGGGTCGGGTGAATAACGTTCTGATAAAAGGCATAGTCCGCCTTGCGCTTACCCTTATGCATAAAGCCGTCCAAAAGATCTTCGTCGTTTATGAACCAACCGCGGAAACGCGTATGCGGAAAATCGCTTACGGTTTTTTCTTCTATCTCCAGAACGTCGTGCCGATCGGGGGTAAAATCGTCAAATAAACAGTATGGCGGAATACCGAGTTCTTTTTCGCTAAATGTATAAATGCCCCACATAGTACCCAGATCGCCGTTACCGCAAATAACTATTTTCCCGTTTTTTATCCGATAAAAAAATTCTTCTTCGTGATTAAAGGCAAACCCTTCCGAAAGTTCGTAAAACCTGTCGTTTTCGCTGCTGCAAATTATAACGTCGGCAGAAGCAAAGTCTCTCGTTATCGCGGCTTTGCCGCAAACCGAATTTATATCTTTTATAAAGTCTTTTGCCGCAAGTTTTATTGATTCTGCTTCGCTTTCGGAAACAAAAACTCTTTTTTCTTCGTCGTTTTTAAAAATAAAATTCATAAATAACTATCGTCGGTTAAAATATCCTTTTTTCGGGCGCGGAGAATTCCGCGCCCCGTTTTGCCCGAATTTCACGCAAGCTTATTAAGCAGTTGCCAATACTCTTCCGAAATATTATTCGGCTTGGTAGTGTTTTGCGCCTTAAATTCGCCGAGAGAAGAATATAAATGCACGTCGCTTAAATCGGTAGCGCCCGCTCCGTCGCAAATCTTCCCGTTAGAAGAATCGTTTACTACGTATACTCCTTCGGGCGCGGTCGTCAGTGACGTCGCTCCGCTCGCCAACGATACAAATACGCCGCATTGTGTTTCCGTTCCGCTCGGTCTGTCGTGTAAATACACGACCACGTTTTGCAAAGCGGCAGTCGCTCCCATTTGTTTTGATAACGCGTTGTTATCCGCCGCGCTTCCGCCGCTTCCTTCAAAGTAACAGTTTTCTATCCTGCCTTCCAATTTATAGTTCACTATCGCCGATACTCTGTAAAACCTTATACCGGTAAACGCTATGTTCTTTATTACCGCGTCCGATCCTACGCAATAGAACATTCCGTAATAACCGGAAGGCGCTCCCTTTACCGTATGACCTTTTCCGTCTATAATCCCGTTAAACGTACTGTTCGCTATTACCGTACCGCCGTTAAAATTATACGAAGAAGCGTCTATATCCGCGGTAAACGCGACTTTCGTTGTTACCGTCGTTGCAGGCTGTCCTTCTCTGCTCCAGAACGCTTTGAACTCTTCTAACGAGCCTATCGCAATATCGTATACTTCCGCGGCGGCTTTATAAATAACACCCTTCGTTTCTATCACGATTTCCGAAACGCCCGTCTTAATAAACGCAGAAGCTTTAACGGTCAGCTTATTTCCGGAAAGCGAGTAATTGACGTCGTCGGTTTTCACGTTATTTATCGTTACGCTTAATATTTCGTCGTCAGAATCCAGAGTAAACGTATAAGTCGCGTCCGGACGGTTAAGTCCCACAACGTGCAGTTCGTCAAGTTTTTTGGTTATCGTATATCTCTTTATAAGAACGTTTTCGATTTTCGTCTTGTAGAAGTGTCCGAATCTTTCTTCCGTGTAGTACCCCGCGATATTAAAAGTTGTTCCTTCGATCGTATTTTCGTTAAGCCTTAACACTCCGTCAACGAGAGAATAGTCGGCAGAAGACAAACCTTCTATCTCCCATTCGCAAGCCACGTTTGAACGAAGCGTCACGTCCTCGTTTTGTATAACGAAGCTTATCGGCTCCAACTTAAGCTCGTTGTTTTCAAGATATGCGCCTATCGCTTTTTCGGAAGATTTAAAAGTCGCCATTCCGTCGAGCATCTGCCATATTTCGCGAGAAAAACCTTCGGGAAGAGTAGTTAAACTTTCTCGCATTTCCGACATCGAAGAATATAAGTTTATGTCTTTATTTACGGTTTCGTCTTTACTTGCCGAGCCGTCCGAAAAATCTATAGAAGCGTAAAAATTATTTATCGAAGGCATACCTTCGCCCGCATTCAGATCGTTAAAAAGCGCTTTCGTTCCCGAAATCGCAGGGTTCGTCTTTCTGCCGCGAACGTTCAGTATAACGTTGTTGATAACGGCTTTTCTTCCTAACGTAAACGCAAACGCGGGGACTGCGTTTATTGCAAGATCTAAACGGTGCGTCCCTTCAAAATAGAAATTTTCAAGAGTTCCGTTCATGCTCGCATTAAACAATTTGGCGTCTTTAAGAAGAGTCGCTCCGACAAACGCGACGTTTTTCAGAACGCCATCTTCCGCAATCGAGTTAAACATACCTGCCCACGAAGCCGTCGCGCCGATTACGGTATGTCCCTGCCCGTCGAACACTCCGGAAAAAGAGCCGATAAAAACTATATTACCTTTATGCGTATAAGAAGAAACGTCTATATCCTTTTCGATTATAACCACAGAAGCTTTCGAGAATATCGCGGGTGCGGTCTTCGCGTTCCATATCGCCTGCCATTCTTCGGCGTCGGCTACCGCGTAGTGCGATTTTACAAAAAATTCGTAAACGCGTTTGTTCGTCACGACCTTTACCGCTATGGTTCTTCGCTGATCTTCTACGTCGAATTTGGCATTATCTAACGTCGCGACGCCGCTATCCGAAACAAAACCGTCTTCATAACGTTTATCGTCTATCTCTAAACTCTGAACGGTTTCGTCCGTAAGAGATAATTTTACCGCAGTTTGCGGACGATTTATAACAACTTCTCGCAACTCTTCCGAAACGACGGCAACTCTTAATATTTCCACAACGAGTTTTATCGTATAATCTTTATTCGTTACGTCGTAATGCCATACGCCGTAAACGACCGCACTTCCCGCCTGCTTTGCCGTAATTTTGCCGACAGCGGGTTCAATATTTATTAAATCTTCATTTTCTGTAGTCCAGAGTACAGAAGGATTTTTTATTATTTGTCCCTTGTAAGTTGCGTAAATATCGGGTACGGTAACGTTGGAGCCGTCGCCGTCCTGTGCTTCTACGGCGTTTATCGTCGTTTTGTATCCCCCAGAATACGGAACGTATCCGTCGTTATTCGCTTTAAGAAGCGCGCTTTCTGCGTTTACCTTTACCTTAAATTCGTAAACTGCGACCTTTTTGCGTATTTCGGCAAGAACTTTCACGGTCGTCTCACCCGCGGCGACGCCTTTTATCGTCGCCTCTTTTCCGTTTCCGTCTACGCTTGCGACGTTTTCGTCTGCGGAAAACCACGAAATTACCGCGCCTTCGATAATTTTCGCATTCCATAAAACCGAACAAGTCAAATCGAACTCCGAATTATCACTGATTATCAGACATTCGTCTTTGCCCTGAATTTCATTCACGGATACCGTAGGTTCGACTTCGGAAGGAACGACGACAACAGTACACTTATCGCTTGCGTTTTTTACGGAAGCGGTTATAATCGCCTCCCCGCACGAAACAGCAAAAACCTTGCCATCATTAACGGTCGCAACCGACTCGTCCGAACTGCTCCAGAAAATACTTTCGTCCGTACCGTTCGCGGTAACGGTTAAAATCGCACTTTCCCATTCCGCAATGGTCAAAGCTTTTTTGTCTATCGTTACGGAAACGGCCGCCGAAGGGTCGTCCGGCACGGTATTGCCCGTTTTTCCGCACCCGAAAAATGAGCCGAAGCTTAACGCCGCAACTGCGCATAAAAAGGCACATAAATACCCGAAAACGGTATGTTTTGCTATTCCTTTCATAGTTAATCCTCCTTATTACAATCCCCAGTTTGCAAACAATGCGCTTAAAGATTCGGACGTGGCTTCAGCCTCTTGCGTAACACCCAAAGCCTCGCAATCTTTTTTAAACGAAGTCCTTTTTTCGGTTAATTCCTTGTCGGAAAAGCTATCTGCATGCAACGTCAGAAGCGCATATCTCGGGAAAAGCGATTCCGCAAGAATATGATTTTTAAGCATGCAATAGGTAGCGTAGTCCGTCGATTCGTAAAACGCTACGTCCGAAAGAGCCGTCTGTATATACCCAAGGTATTCGTTCAGTATATCGACCGACCAGTAAGAAGCGTTTGCAAGCACGTTTTTCTTGCCGTTGTTTATACCGCCGTCTACCGATGGACAGTTTTCTTCAAGGTATTTAAGTTGACCTTTAAGCGCGTTATAATAGTTTTTCATAGAGTCGGCTGCTTCCTTAAAATAACCGCTGAAAAATTTTTCTTCGAGTTCTTTATAAGAACGGTTTACGTTTATACCCGCCTTTGAGTCGAGATAATATTTAAAAGCCATAAATGCAGAAGGCGAAGCCTGATTGTGCTGCCCCTGGTCGAACATATATACGGCGTTATTTTCGTAACAAAACATATAATTCGGCAAAATTGTTTCCCACGAATTATACGGATAAAAGTAGTTATTAAAATAAGTTTCGTAAATCCACATATAAACCTTGTTCGTAAGACACGACCAGGATTTTATCGATTCGGTTTCTCCAAGCGCTTTGTTTTTGTCGCTGTAAAAAGAAGAAGTATAATAAGATTCTATGGGGGCTACCAAAACTCCCACGTGTTCGTTCATAATAACCTTTTCGCTCGTTGCCAGATATTTGCCGTCTACGAGCTTTGTAGGCGATTTTTTTGTTCCGTGATACGCAAAAAATACAATATTGACTTCTCTCTTTTTCGTACCGTTTGCAACAGCTTCCGCTTCCAAATCGGCCTGAAGCTTGTCGTCTATATCATTTAAAAACATTATGTATGCCGCAGATACTGCGCCGTATTCGGCTATTACGGAAGCACACTCGGCACAATCACAATAATATAAGTTATCCTGTTGAGTAACGGTTATATTGCTCATAAACGGATTAGCGTCTACGATTTGCTTAAGATACTCGTACAAAGTGTCCACCATCGCCCTATACTCTTCGGGATCGCCGTGCGCAGTGTAACAAAGTTGCTGTTTTACCGGATTGCCCGCATTACTATACCACTTGGGGTGAGATGATTTATACATAGACGGCGGCAGATAGTTATAAGAATTATGCATTGTAACGGCGTCGGTTCCCGTTGCCCTGTTCGGTACGGGCATAAACATAGCGTTGAAATTTACCTTATTAAACCCCATTCCGTAAACCGCATCCGGCATCTTAAACGTCGAAGGCATGCGATATTCAAAATCGGGTTCTTCGGTTATTTCCATATCGGGAATGGTCGCTCCGTTTTTATCATACACGATACAGTCGACGGAAAGTCTGTCGTAACCTAACGTTTCGCTTAAAAACCTGATTGCGCCGAGTTGATAACCGTCTTCTCCTTCGCACATTATAAAAACAGTATTTCCTGCCGTTTTTATATAATAACCGCCGTTTTTCAGGTTTTCGACAGGCATATTTAACCCCGCTTTTGCAAAAAATCGTTCATTATCGAAAACTATAAGCTTATCGTTTTTCGTCCACTCGCTTTCTCTGCCGACGACGTAAGTCTCTTTCGAGAGAGTAACTCCCGTCGCTTTATAAACGTTGTCTGTAATAAATTTTACGGCTTTTGCCATCTCTGCGCCGTCGTTATCCGCTATAATAACGTATTCGCTTTTTTTGTTTCGGACAAACGTTCTGGAAGAATTTTCCTTAATTTTTACATTATGCAAACCAAACGTCGGTAAACCTTCCGGAGAGCTTGTAAAAACAAGCCCTCCGTTTTCGTCTATTCTCCAAATATCGGGAGAAAAACCCTTCGGCAACTCGGTAACGTCGTTAATAAATTCGCCGAGAGAAGAATATAAATGCACGTCGCTTAAATCGGTAGCACCCGCTCCGTCGCAAATCTTCCCGTTAGAAGCGGTGTTTATAAAGTATACCCCCTTGGGAGCTGTCGTCAGAGATAAAGACGACCTGAACATTCCGCATTGGGTTTCCGTTCCGCTCGGTCTGTCGTGCAAATAAACGACAACGTTTTTAAGAACGGCAGTACTATTTTGTATATACTTACAAAGCGCGTTGTCTTCCGCACCGTTGCCGCCGCTTCCTTCAAAATAACAGTTTTCTATCCTTCCGTTCAGTTGATCGTTAATTATCGCGGAAGTTCTGAAAAACTTGATACCGGTAAACGCAACGTTTTTTATCACGCCGTTTGTTCCGAGCGTACGCATCAGCCCGAAATAAGACGATGGCGCGCCTTTTATCGTATGTCCTTTCCCGTCTAAAATTCCGTCAAAGGTAAATCCCATAAGTACGTTTCCACCGTGGAAAGAATACGAAGAAGCGTCTATATCCGCGGTTAAAACGATTTTCGACGTCACCGTCGAATCCGCAGGAATCCCTTCTCTGCTCCAGAACGCTTTGAACTCTTCCAACGAGCCTATCGCAATATCGTATACTTCCGCCCTGCCCGCATAAACTGCGGCAGAAGTTTCTATAACTACGCTCGTATCGCCCGCCGCCGTGAATGCCGAAGCGTTCAGCGTAACCGAATTTCCGCTCTGCAAATAATCGGAAGAAGCTATTTCCGTTCCACCCACCTTAACGCTGATAATCGGTTCTTCTCCTTGCAACGTATATGCGTAAGTCGCGCTCGGACGATTAAGACCTACGACGTGATTTTCGGTAAGTTGTATTGCGTCAAGCGCCTTACCGAAAGTCAGACCGTTTTCGCCCATATGCCAAAACTCTCTCGTAAAGCCGGCGGGAAGCTCGGTTACTTCTGTCGTGAATTCCGCAAGAGATGAATATAAATGCACGTCGCTTAAATCGGTAGCACCCGCTCCGCCGCAAATCTTCCCGTTAGAAGATGTGTTTATAAAGTATATCCCCTTGGGAGCTGTCGTCAGAGACAAAGACGACCTGAACATTCCGCATTGAGTTTCCGTTCCGCTCGGTCTGTCGTGCAAATAAACGACTACGTTTTTAAGAACGGCAGTATTATTTTGTATATACTTACAAAGCGCGTTGTCTTCCGCACCGTTGCCGCCGCTTCCTTCAAAATAACAGTTTTCTATCCTTCCGTTCAGTTGATCGTTAATTATCGCGGAAGTTCTGAAAAACTTGATACCGGTAAACGCAACGTTTTTTATCACGCCGTTTGTTCCGAGCGTACGCATCAGCCCGAAATAAGACGATGGCGCGCCTTTTATCGTATGTCCTTTCCCGTCTAAAATTCCGTCAAAGGTAAATCCCATAAGTACGTTTCCACCGTGGAAAGAATACGAAGAAGCGTCTATATCCGCGGTTAAAACGATTTTCGACGTCACCGTCGAATCCGCAGGAATCCCTTCTCTGCTCCAGAACGCTTTGAACTCTTCCAACGAGCCTATCGCAATATCGTATACTTCCGCTCTGCCCGAATAAACTGCGGCAGAAGTTTCTATAACTACGCTCGTATCGCCCGCCGCCGTAAATGCCGAAGCGTTCAGCGCAACCGAATTTCCGCTCTGCAAATAGTCGGAAGAAGCTATTTCCGTCCCCCCCACCTTAACGCTGATAATCGGTTCTTCTCCTTGTAGCGTATATGCGTAAGTCGCGCTCGGACGATTAAGACCTACGACGTGATTTTCGGTAAGCGTCAAAGGCTGAACAAACAAACAGGTATATATCGTGCAGTTATTATCTTTGTCGAAAACGTACACTTCGGTAGTCGAATCCGTAGGAAGCGTAACCAAAGAAAGGTCTATTTTGCCGCCCGCAATATCGCCGACCTTTTTCGCTCCGATATAGACCGCCCCTTCCGTAAGCCCGAAAAGTTCCACCGCGGCTTTATCTGTAAGAACTACTTTTTGCAAGACGTTCTCAATCGTAATATTACCGAGATACATAGAAAGAAAATTCGACTGCTCTTCGCTGACGCCGACGCGTATCGCGTAGTTTGCTATGCCGCGCATAGACCGCACGACTCCGCCGTTTGCTGCCGCTTCCGTGACGGTTTGTCCCATATTATCCGTATATCGAACGTAAGCGGAAGCCTTTAATTCTATTGCAGACGCCATTTTTATTTCCGTCGCGGTAAGATCGCCGCTCGCTTTCTTAAAAACAAGCGCCGCATTAAAAACAGCTGTGCCGCTCTCGTTAAATTCGACTGACTGCTTATGCTCGATTTTTACTTTAGAAGATGAACTTCCGTCGGCTTTCTCTATCAACGTGTAAAAATTCAACACACCGTCTGCGGCTTTTTGCTTAAGTTCGTTATAATAATTTTCGGTTATGTAAGTGGTAAACCTTATACCCGGAGTATCGGCGTTATACCTGACCGATGCCCCGTCTTCCGTGTAAAAATTTTCCGCCGCGACGTTCTCGGCTTGAACGCTTCTATTAAACGTCGTCGCAAAAAAACCGAATACGCAGGCGATGAAAACGAGTAATAAAACGGCACGATAAATCTTGTTTATGCGTAAACTCATAATCCCGTTCCTCCTTCAAGCCAGTCATCGGGTATTATTCCCAAATCATCTCCCGAAGCCGTTATAACGTCGTTTTTGTCAAATATCAAAACGCTCCCTTTTGGTGTTACATATTTCTTTTTCATAAATTTCCTCCTGTTTTTTTCTTGAAAAACCTCCTATATATATTAAATTCAGTACCCCCAGCGGGCGAAGAGAGTACTTAATTTTTTCGAGTCTGACTCGGCTTCGTTAGTCACGCCGAGCGCGCGACAATCGTTGACGAAAGCTTTTTTCATTTTATCGGACTGTTCGCTCGACAACTGTTCTCCGTATAACGTTATCAACGCGTATCTCGGAAACAAAGATTCTATAACGATATGCTTTTTAAGCGTTGCATAAGTATCGGAAGACTGCTCGGCATATTTCTCTATTGCCTTAAACGCCTCTTCCGCATAATCGATATATCCCGTGAGAGTGCAATAATCCCAGTACTGTTTTTTTGCAAGCACGTTTCCCGTACCGTTGTTTATACCGCCGTCTACAGTGTCGTTATAAGTGCTTTCGAGATAAGAAAGTCTGCCTTGAAGCGCCTTGAAATACTTTTTCATGGGTTCTGCCGCCTCCTTGAAATATCCGCGGAAAAATTTTTCTTCAAGCGTCCCGTAATTCACGTTCACGTTTATTCCGGCTTTGGAATCTATATAATACTTAAATGCCGTAAAACCCGTGGGCGAGCCTTGATTATGCTGCCCCTGATTAAACATATACACCGCATGATTTTCAAGGCAAAACCTATAATTCTCAACTATCGTCTCCCACGAATTATACGGGTAAAAATAGCTGTTGAAATAGGTTTCGTAAAGCCACATATACACCTTGTCAGTAAGCGCCGACCAGGACTTAATCGAGTTCGATTCGCCCTTTTCGATATTCTTCTTTTCATAAAAGGTGGAAGTATAATAAGATTCTATCGGAGCGACTATCACGCCGACGTGTTCGTTCATAATAACATCCTTGCTCGTCGCGCGATACTTACCGTCTTCGCCGAGAACGGTCGGCGATTCTTTCGTACCGTGATACGCGAAGAAAATCACGTTCACCTCTCTTTTTTCGGTTTTGTTCGCTTCTGCCTCCGCTTCGAGATCCGCCTGAAGCAAATCGTCGACGTCGTTCAGGAACATTATGTATGCGGCGGAAATCGCGCCGTATTTTTTAACGACGTCAAGACAGCTTTCGCAATCGCAATAACTGTAATTGTCCTGATGAGTAATCGTGATATTGCTCATTGTCGGGTTTTTATCGACCACTTCTTTCAAATACTCGTAAAGCGTTTCTACCATCGCGCGATATTCTTCGGCGTCGCCGTGAGCTGTGTAGCAAAGCTGTTCTTTTTGCTCGTTACCCGCATAACTGTACCATTTGGGGTGATAGTTATCGGGGTCGGATTCGTCGTTGTACATCGAAGGCGGCAGATAGTTGTACGAGTTATGGTTAGGGGTCGCGCCCGTTCCCGTTGCCCTGTTCGGTACGGACATAAACATAGATTCGAGCATATTGAAATTAAACCCCATTCCGTACGCAGCGGAAGCGGATATTTTGAACGTCGAACACATACGATAATCGTAATCGGGTTTTTCGGTGATATCCATATCCGGAATCGTTTCTCCGCTTTTTTCGTAAACGACACAATCTTCCGCGAGCATATCATAACCGAGAGTCGCTTCTAAAAACTTTATCGCGCCCAGTTGATAACCGTCTTCTCCCCCGCACATTATAAACACGGTGTTTCCTGCCGTTTTTATATGATACCCGTTATTATTCAGGTTTTCGGCGGGCATGTTAAGTCCCGCTTTTGCAAAAAACCGTTTGTTATCGAAAACTATAAGCTTATCCTTTTCCGTCCAGCCTTTTTCTCTGTCTTCGCTATAAATTTCTCTCTTTAGCGAAGCCCCGGTCGCAACGTTCACGTGTTTAACGATCAGGTCTGCCGCTTTTTTCATTTTTTCGCCGTCGTTATCGGCAACTATAACGTATTCGCTTGCTCTGTCTTTTACAAAAACTCGCGATTCGTTTTCTTTTATATCGATTTTATGCAGAGTATTCGTTGCCAGATGTTCCTGCTTTTCCCTCAAGGTTTCGCTATGTTTTTCTTTTTTTCCGCAAGAAAAACATAGCGCGGAAGCAGTAACGCAACATAAGATAATACTTACGATTTTATATATTTTTTTCATATTTCCCTCCGCATTACTCTACGATAACTTTGAACGACGTGCCGGAAACGTTGCCTGCTTCGTCCGCAAAATAATACCTTATCTCATATTCTCCCGCATATTCAAACCTGAATTTTCCTTCGGTAACCAACGTCGTGCGACCGTTCGGGTTCTGAACGATTATATATGCAACGACGTTTTCTGTTGCAGTCAGGTTATCCGTAACCGTATATTCCGGCAAAACTACCGACGTACCCTTTTTCACACTCGTTCCGATATTCCCGTTTATCTCAAATACGGGTGCTTCGTCGTCTATCACGTGGACTTCGTACGAAAAATCGTTAAGATTCTGCCGCGGCGCATTGTTTTCCGCAGACGTATAACTTATCGTATAGACGCCGTATTTATGCAGAGAAACGACGTGAGTAACCGTGGGATCCGCGTCTTTAAGCAACACCCCGTCAACGGAAGTTACGTAGTTGTTTTCGGCGTCGCGCACGTTAAGCTTAAAATCTACCGTCGGCGCAAGAACGTCTGCAGAAACCGCAGAACAAATCACGTAGTTTTCGCCTTTTTTATAAAACCCGCCGTAATCCCCCGACAAAGATATATTTGGTGCGGAACGGTCTTGCCTTGCCTTGGTAATCGAGTAAGAGTTAACCGTGCCGACGTAATATTCGGAATTCTCTTCTGCGCCCGTTACGGTAAAGTTCAAATATACCATGCCCGACGAAAAACCTTCAAACTTACTTCCGTCGGCAAAACTCTCTACGTCGTATGCGTATCCGTTTACAAGCAGACGATTCCTATTTAATTCGATCGTGAGGCTTTGTATCACGTCTCCGTTCTCTCCGTCCGTTTGCGTGAAAGAAACGCCGTCTTTTATATCTCCGCAACTTAATTTCAACGCGCCGTATTCAGAGCGTTCGATATTTATAACAAGACGTTCTTCGCCGTTCACGGAATCGATAAGAGTAATCGTCATAAAATCGTATACGCACTTATTCTTTACCCCGCCGAAAGTTATATTGAAGCCGTTCGACACGAGCGCGTTTGCAAACGTCCACGAATGGTCACCTTGAGAAGAAGTAAATTTCACACCTTTCTCTGTAACTTTTTTTGAAAAAGAATTTTCCCCGACCGCGCGAAAATAGTTCGCTACGGCAAGACTTCCGTTCTCATACGCCGATATCACGGGAACAGAGAAACTCTGTTCTGTCGACGAAGTGCCGTTATCGTAGTAATAAATAATCTTCGCCGCGTCGCCGTCGTTTTCGACTTCGGGAACGTATATATCCCCCGCTTTATATTTTTTCGTACCGTTTTTATCGGTTATTATGACGTCTGCGACTTTTTTATCGGGCTTTCCCGACGTATAATCGTAAGCGACAAGTTCGGGAAGTTTGTTTCCCATACCGCCTATCAAAAAAGGAGGCATGATCGCCGTTTCGCGAAAGAACGGAGCGACAGCCGCCGTAACCGATATCGCGAGTTCGTATTTTTCCGTATGTCCCGTATAATCCGTAGCGGAATACTCCACGATCCACTCCCCGAGAGTTTCGGGATAAAACACCCAAGGTTCGTCGCTTTCGTCAAACTTAAATTCTTTTTCGCCTGAATAAACGCGCGCAGTAACCGTTTTGTTTCCCGAACCGCCCGAAATTTCCGGATAAGGTATAGTTATCTTTTTCCCGACTTCGCTTGTTTCGTCTAAACCGTCAACGCCGAAAATCATTTCCGGAAAATTCTCACGGGCGATAACGTAGACGACCTTTTCTTCCGCAAAATTACCGAAAGAATCCGCCGCGGTATAAATTATGGCGTAATCGGCGGCGTCTCTCGTGTTGAACGCGCCGTTTTTCACGTTTACTCTCGTTTGAGATTCGGTTCCGTAATATTTATACACTTCAACGTTTACTTTGCACTCGCCCGTTATCAAGTCGTATGCCGAAGCCGCAGGGATACGATAATACTCTTTTTCCCCCGCTCTCGCGTAAGGCATATTCTCTGTGTCGTACTCTGTTTCAACCGTAATTTCGGGCGGCACGGTATCTTCGTACCCCGCGCAAGATAAATCTATATCCTTAACGCTATTAACCACAAAGTTTGCGGAAGCCGTGTTGTAACCTTCGCATTTGACAGTAAGTCTTACGTTGCCGCTCGTAAAGCCGGTCCATTTTACGTCTGCGACTCCGCCGTAATACGCTTTGCTGTCAGTATCTATTATCAACGTATCGTCCGCTTTCACTTCGCACGTCGCAGGATTAAATTTCAATTGTACGGCAAGTTCCGAAGGATCTTGTAACGCTTTAAGATTAAGTCCGCCGGAAGCGTTGCCGCCAAGAACTTTATAGCCGAAAAAACTTCCGCCGTTACTACGCGCGCCGTAGTTGTTGTTTACGTGTATAATACCGCCTTGATCGCCCTTCGGTTGCTGACCGTTCCCACCTGCGAGAAGATAGCAACCGCCCTTGCCGTCGTCGGTATCGGGACGCGAACTTTGCGCAATTATCCGCAAATAATTCGAAGAATCTTTCACGTCCGTGAACGTAAAAGTAATTCTCGTAAAGTCTGCAGAGCCCGCCGCGTCGGGAGCGATAAAATATTTAACGAGCGGAATATCTTCGTTTACGTCGGGAACGCAGATTGTCTGACGAAAAGACAGCGTATCCTGTTCTTTTAGTTTAACGTATACCCCCTCCGTATCGGGCGAAGCCTCGTACGCCCCCTTACCATAGACAGCGGAGCTTTCATCGTTAAAATACTCAAAGGCTCTTTCTTTCACGGAAAAAGAGAGGCTTTCGGAATACGGCACGCCTTCCGCTATTAAATAATATTGCAAAAGATATTTCCCCGCGACGCTTAAAACGACGCTTTTAGAAGACGTCGCCGTGCCGTCGGGTCTGACTATTTTTGAAAAAGCTTCGTGTTCCGTTCCGTTTATCGTAAGCGTTCTCGAAGGAGCATTAAAAACTTCTCCCGTCAAATACGTTTTCTCTATCGAAACGTTGCTCCAAACCGCTTCCGCCTTCGCTCCGGATATAGCCGCAAAAATGCCGCTTAATGCAAGGCAAAAGAAAAAAACCGAGCATAAACATATTTTTTTAACCATCTTCGTCATTCAGATTCTCCTTGTGCTATTTTTAGTCGCATCGCCACGTTCTTTTAATTTTTCAATCAGCCTTTAACCCCGCCGACCGTAAGATTTCCGAGCAGTCTGCCCTGAAACGCAACGAATAAAACGAGCATCGGTATTACCACGAGAAGCGAAGCCGCTAATTTTGCGGGAACGTAAGCAATGTTTCCCTTCACCGCACCCATATTCAACTTAAAAAGTCCGTAAGCAACCGTGGGATAAGCGGGCATATACAGAAGCGGCGTCTGATAATCGTTCCAGAAATTTATAAAATTGATAAGCAAAACCGTACTCATAACGTTCAGAACGAGCGGGAATGCGATTTTAATCATAATTGTCAGGTTATTCGCGCCGTCTATTTTCGCCGCTTCCGTAAAAGAATTCGGAAAGGAAGCGAATACGCCGTAAAAAACAAGAAAATACATTCCGAGAAAATTTGCTTTTAACAGCCATAAACCGTAAATTTTGTTGTACAGCCCGAAATTCACTACCATTTGCAACTCGGAAGGCAAATTCCCCACCGTAGGAACTATCATTGCAACTATAACCGTCGTGTATATTATTTTCGAGAACCTGAACGGGAATCTTGCACAGGCATAAGCCGTTACGCATGGTATTATCGTCGCAGCAACCGCGCTCCCCAAAGCGTATAATACCGAATAGAAAAACATTTGCGGCAACTCTATCGTCCGCGAGTTTAATCCGTCCGCAGAAACGGTATTCGGAAGTTTGAACTCCTTAAATACCGTTTTAAGGTTATTTACAAACTTTTCCGGTAATTGATACGGGTGATCCATAAAATCTATCTGACCTTTAAAAGAAGTCATAAGCCCCCAGGCGAGTACTCCTATCAAAGACGCCGTATACAACGTGAGAAATATAAGCAAAATTATCGTAAAAAGATTTTGTTTACTCTCCGTCGTCGGGCGTCCCTTTGTCATTCTTTCAACTTTCATGCTTTCCCTCCTCAATCCTCGCTCGGTCCGAACTTTTCAAGCAGACGTTTCATCAAAAAAGTCAAGGGGACAGCCACCGCAGTCATTATCAGCCCGAACGCAGACAACACGGGATAATGCGACATATCGTTAACGTATTTGTTCGTTTGAAAAAACATGTAATATCCGAACGTTTTATACGGCACGGACGGATCGCTCCCGTAAAAGGAATATAAATTAAGTTGGTCGGTAAAAATTCCCGCAACACCCGCTATCAAAAACACCGTAAGAGTAGAAAATATCGAAGGAAGCGTTATATAAACGAATTCCTTAAAAGCAGTCGCCCCGTCTATCTTTGCCGCGTCGAGTACGGATGGGGAAATTCCGCTCATGGCGTTGGCGTACATAAGAACGCTTACCCCGAAACCTATCCACAAATTATAAAACATTATAGTCGCATACTGGACGTTGTTCGATTGTGATAAAAGCGACAAAACCACTTCCTGTTTCGTTATATCTTTTATCATAGCGGGTATCGCGTTATCCACGAAATACCGAAACAGCGTTACCATAACTATCGTAGATAAAATCGAAGGCAAAAACAAAATGGTTCTGAAAAAGCGCGCGCCGGAAAGTTTTTTTGCTATGTAATACGAAAACAACAAACCGAGCGGAACGCTTATTAGCGTTTTTATGAAATACGACAAAAACGATATTCTGATTATTTCCAGAATTTCGGGAGTTTTTATCATAACGAACGCGTTTGCAAACGCACTCAAACTTAACTCCGTATGATACTTTAAGTTCTCGTCGAGAGTAATGTTTTTAAAAGCGAGCAAAAACGAATTCAGGTTTACCCCGATGTAAAATATGATAAATTGCGCAACGGGAAAAATCAGTATCAGAACGTAAAACAGCCTGTCGCTTTTAAGACCTATTCCCCTTATCGTTTTATTTATTTTGTTTGCCATTTGTCCTCTTTGTACCTTTTACGTCAACCCCGTGAAATCGGGCAAACGTTTATTCGAAAACTATTTGTTTGTTAAAAACGAATTATTTGTTATAAGACGACCATTTGGTTTTATAATAATCGTACATGCCGCCGAAATACGCACCCGCATCCGGTACTATACCGTTACTTATAAAATCGTCTATGAGCATTTTTGAAACATATTGATACGATTTATAAGACGTGGCATAATATTTTCTTCCGGTAAAATCCGCCTGATTGTTGCGGAATATAGCGTTGTTGTCAAACGGATAAACGATTTGCGAAGCCTTTTTATGATTACATATCGATTTCCCGTAGGGCGTAAGCGTTGAGTAATCCGCGTCTTTTACTTCATATTCAAGAGCCTTCAACGTACCCGTATCGCGTGTGAACGCGGAAAGCATTTCGTCCGAATAAAGAAACCGAACGAAGTCTTTAGCTATCTCTCTTTCCCTTTCGGAAAGTTTTTTCTTCATAAAACATAACGAATAAATATTATCCGTTATCGTTTCCGTTCCTATCTTGCTTTCGTCCGCCTTAGGCAAAGGCATCCACGCAAAATTATAATCGGTTTTCGATTTGCCGAGAGCGCCGAAAACGTCGTTCTGCGCTTCCGATTCCCACCAGACGCCTTCTATAAGTATCGCTGCCTGTCCGCGCGCAAATCTCGTTTGCGCCACTATGTTGGAATCCGAACCGCTTCTTATTGCCTGAACGTCGTAATTCGCGGTGTTTCTAAAAATTTCGCTCAAAAATTCAAGCGCATAGTATCTGCCCGCCTGACGAGTGACTTCATATCCGTTTTTGTAAGTAACGGTAGTGGGTTGTTCGTCCTTTATAAACTTTCCGTCGACAATCCTGCCAAGGTCGTTCGCCACGCCTTCAAAAGTATAGTTAATAAGCGCTTGATCACGCCCTTCGTAATCTGCCACGAGAGCATTATACAAAAGTCCTACATATTGTTCTCTGTTTCCGCCCGTAACCGTAATCGGCTTCAGCTTCTGAATATTAAACGACCTGATATAGTCGAGCAGTATTAAAAATTCTTTATAGGTTGCGGGCAAACCGTCGTCAAAAGAATAATCCACGCCGTCTATAATTCCCGTTTTTCCGTTCGGTCCGTAACTTCTCTCTTCGGTGGCGGAAGTAACGAAATAGTCGTCGGTAATCACGTCGTCGCCGGTCGGCTTATTTTTTCTGAAATACCATAAGTTCTCGTCGAAAAAGTCTTTATTATAAATAAACCCGTTATTACCGGCATAATGCGGTATTCCGTAATACGCATCGTTTACCTTGTAATATTTTCTTTGTTGATCGGTGTATTTATCTATTATTTTTTTACCGTCGTAAGGATTTATTTCAGTCAGAATATCCGTCATATCCCCCACAACGTCTTCCGCAATAAGTTTTGCATAACTAACGTTTTCCATAAAGAACAGTTTCGCCGCCGAATTGTTTATTTGCGCGGCAGACAAATCTCCCGTCTGGGTTTTTTCCGGCTGAACTTCGATATCGACGTCCGTATGTGTTTTTTCGTATACGGCTTCCGCGTTTCTTAACCATTGCGTACCGTACCCGCCGTCGTAACTGAATACTACGAATTTAGTTCTTCCGTCGCTCGTTCCGCCGCCGGAATTACACGCTAAACAACTTAAAAAACACGTTACGATTAAGGCAAGCGACAATAACTTTTTCAATCTTTTTTTCATCTTTTATTCTCCTTTTATATATCATGCCGATAAAGAGTTTCTCCTTTCGCCCTAAGACGAAAGGATGGGTATTCCCCTTCGATTTTATCGTTTTTTTGTATCTACTCGGCGTTAAACCACGCCGTTATACGGTTTTTATCGTCTTTTTTCTTTTTCCCGCAGGAAGCATAGTCGGTGAGCAGCAGTTTTTCGCCGTCTTCCGTCGTTACCGTCAGCCTTAAAATTTCGCCGAAATACGGGGTTTCTTTAACAAACGCAGGTTTATCCGAAACGTTTACGGGTTTGGCGATAGGTCTGTCGCTTTTTTCTTCGTCGCCCGCAAGCGTTATCGCGCCGTACGTAAACGCGACTTTTCCGTTCAGTCTGTGGACTTTAAGGGTGTTTTCGTACTCTATCTTTATCTCGTCGCCGTTATCAAACGTACCTTTCAATAAAAAGTACCCTTCTTCTGCCTCTTTACCGTTTACTTTTACCGCGCAATATTCCGGACGTCTTATATACAACTCGAGTTTCGCTGTTTTTTCACATTCCACCGTTATCTTGCCGTCGTTTACCGAAGGATATTCGCTTAGAAATTTCAGCGTCACGTCTTTTCCTTCTGAATCCTGCGTTTTCAGTTCGCCGTTAAACGGATAATTTACCGACAGTCCGCTGCTTCCGTATTTCATTACCGAAACAAGCGGCATAAGTGCTATTCCGCACGCACCTATCGCCTCGCAACAACCGCACGAGCCCCCGCCCGAAAATTCCATATATCCGCCCGTTCCTCGGCGGCGCGAGTTCATAAAAAGCGGACTGTAACTTTCGAATGTCATTCCTGAAACGTACTTCTTATCAAGCAGATTCCAAATCGGATAGTGATTCGTGTTTACGCTGCCGTACAACGCGTTGAATCCCGAAATTTCTATTCGATCGATATATTTCGGATCGCCCGTAGATAAAAACAACCTTAACAGTATCCGCATATAAGTGACCGTAACGCAAGTTTCCTGCATTATCTGTTCGGAATACTCTGTTTGTCTTTTTGCCGCGTTGTCAAACAGTTCGTGCGTACAACCGGCACAACCGATTATCGTAATATCGCTTTTCTGCACCGCCTCCGCGAAATTCTTAACCGCTGTGAAATATTTTTCTTTGCCTGTAATCTCGTAATAGGCAAGCAATCCCTCGAAAAAAGATGTGGTTTCGTAAGCTTTCACGACGGGATATTGATATGGGAAAAGTTTATCTTCGAGTGCGAGTTCCAAAAAATCGCAGTCGCTGCTCCCGCCCGTGCCGATAATATATTCCGCAAACTCTAAATACCGTTTTTCGCTTGTTTCTTTAAATAGTTCAAGCATCGGTTCTAAAATCGTACAGGAATTTACGCATCCCCACCAAGAGGAAGTGGCTGTTATCTCCTTTTTCCCGTCCTTTTTTGCGCCTATTTTTGAAATTATGTAGTCTGCGTGTTTTTTAAGAGCGATTATTATCCGTGTCTTCAACTCTTCGTCTTTGCAAATCCCGTAATAATGTTGAAGCCCCGTCATAACGTATTTTCTGCACCATAAGTCCCAACCGTTAAATTCCGTTTCTACCGAATAAGTGCAAATCCTGCCGAGTTCGTCTTGAGAAGACAGAATATCCCCTACCGCTTCCGTAAGCACTTCGTATAATTCTTCGTTGCGGGAATAAGAATACATAAGCGACGCACCGCGCAGTTCCTTACCGAAAAATTCGCCGCGCCAGAACCCGTCGCCGTCTTCGCGGGTTTTGAACGGTTGAACGAGTTTTTTCCATCTCTCGCGATTCATGAGCTGACTTTCCGTCACGAATTTAACGTATTCGTCGGTCACACCGCTGATTTTAAGCGATTTGCCTGTAAAAAATTCCGATTTCGGCATACTGAATTATTTTCTCCTTTTTCTTTAGCGCAATCCGCTTTCTATATAATTGCTACGAATTTACGGGTAACTCCGAAGACATTTTCGTAAAAGCCCGCGTTCGGCGATGCCGCGCCTTATTATAATCCTTAAAGCAAAGCGGGAAACTTCGTTCCTTTTTCGATTGAAGTTAAAAGTTTTTCGCACAGGATAAGGCATCTCGGCAAGTGATACGGACCTTTCCACAAAGAACCTTTCTGTGTATGAGAAACCGTTCCGTCCCTGTGCAGATATCCGTACCATTCCCCGCACTCTTTATCCGCAAAATGTCCGAACGCGTATTCATGCGTTTTCTTAAATCTTTCGTAATACTTATCTTCGCCCGTAAGTTTATACGCTGCGAGATTCGCGATAAGGCTCTCGTTATGAACCCACCAAAGCTTCATGTCGTATTCCAACTGCTCGCACGGACGACCGAACAAATCTTTGAAATAATATATTCCGCCATACTCTTTGTCCCAACCGGACTCAAACGACCAATCGAGTACGTTAAGTGCTTTTTCAAGAAGCCCTTTATCTCCCGTTGCGGCGGCGTAGTTCATTAAAAACCACGAGTTCTCCATAGAATGCCCCGGATTTATCGTTCTGCCCGCAGGATTATCGAGAATGCTCCCGTCCGCAAAAACGTTTTCGAGCATACACCTGTATTCCTCTTTGTAATTATACTTTATCATATCAGAAATAAGGGATTCTATTATTTTACCGTAATAATCGCTTTTTTCGTCGTCTGCGACGCGAAGTTCTTGAGCCGTGCTGATAAGAACCATGGGGTATGCGTTTGAACGGAGATTTCTTATCTCCGCGTTTTCCTTCGGCGTTATCTTAAACGGATCGCTTGCGGGATTGCGATATATTCCGTACATAAGGTCGAAATATTTTTCCGCCAACTTCAAGTCCCGTTTATCTCCCGTAAGCTTATAATACTCGACAAACCCCGCTACGAGAAAGCTTTCCGAAAAGAAATACCTTCTTTTGCGAAGCGGTTTTCCATCTCGAGTGACCGTGAAAAACATTCTCCCGTCGACGTCTATACAATATTTTTTAATGAAATCCGCGCCGTTTTTCGCCGCGTCCGCCCATTCTTTTTTTATGCCGTACTCGTTGCAAAGTTTAGAAAACGTCCAAAGGCATCTACCCTGAAACCACACGCTTTTATCGTCGTTATAACTTTTTCCCGCTCTGTCTACGCTTGTTATAAAGCCGCCGTACTTTCTATCAATAAGGTCGGATTTTTCCCAGAACGGAACTACGTTATCAAGCAAAAACCCGCGATAAAAATTTTTGTAATTATCTATTTCTTTAACGTTCATGATATTTTGTCCCATAATAATCGACGTATAATTTATTAAGATTTCTTGCAGAGGGGAATATCGACTGCGGACTTAAAAAGTGCGAAAATTCAAAAGTTACGTTTTTTTCGACGTACGGTGCAAGCATTTCGAGCTTTGTCCGTAAAAGTTCGAACGGAATAGGAAAATATAACGTCCTGACGTCTCTCTCGAAGGTTTCTACGTTAGCCCAAAGTTTTATGCCGTGCACGTCGCAAAGCTTTTTTGCGGACTTGAAATATTCCACGGCGCTTTTAAGCGGTGCAGATCCGTCCTGAAACGCGCAAATATCCACGTCTTTCCCAAAACTTTCAAACACTCCGTCCCACTCGTCAAAAAACCTGTCTGCCGTAAACGGCGTATGAAAACTCGTTTCGGTCTTAAAAAACGGGCTTAATAACACCTGCTTGTCGGGGGTTTTGTCTTTGCACATCGCGGCAAGGTTTTTTACTATTCTTTCTATATTATAAGAATTTGCCGCTACTTCGTGCGGAATATACCACCCGCCGAACGAACGACGCGATGCGTATTTTTTGGTCGCTTCTCCTAAAAAGAGTTTATTCGCCGCAATTTCGCCCTTAACGTCACCGTCGTTCCACGTAAGGTTAGATATGTAAAGTCCCAAAAAAACTTTCATATCACGCTTTTCCGCCTCTTCAAGAATAAACTCTACGAAATCGTCTTTTCTTAAACAAAAGAAATGCTCGGACGGAAAAATCGTTCTCCCCTCGAACCCGCCGCGTATAAATATCAGGGTATCCATACCCACGGCTTTCATATTGTCAAGATCTTTCGCCCATTCTTCGTGCGACCAGTTAGAAGAGGGTATGTCATAGGTTATTTCGTCTATAAACGTGCCTGTTATCGGAAACCTTTTCATTATTTGCCTCGTTATCTTCTTTTTTATTATTATACCGCCAAAAAAGCCGCCGTGACAATATCCTGTTTATACTATATATTTGTCCTATTTTTGTTTTTGAACCGTTTTTGGATAATATTTCCAATTGTTGTTTGTTGTTTTTGGATTTATCATTGCAAAATTTCATTTTTTGTAGTATACTTAAACTATGAATAATTCGGAAGACGGAAGATTTTTAATAGATTATCAATTTATAACGTCGTCTCTCGTACTAAACGGGATAGGCATATATCAGATAGGCAAAAAACTGTGCGACTCCGATACCGTTTCCCCGCCGCATCTGCATCTGCATTGGTTTGAACTCACTATCGCCAACGCAGGGAAAGGTATTATAACAACAAACGGCGTTACGAAAGAAATCGAAAGCGGAGATATTTATCTTTCTTTCCCGTACGATATCCATGCAGTCCGTTCCTCGCCCGACAACAGACTCACCTATTCATTTTTCTCTTTTTATTTTAAGGACGAAAAATATAAAGAAGCATTCGACAGACTTGCCCTCGAATACGACGCTTCTTCCCGCGTGTTCAGAAACGCCGTTATCCCGTCGCTCGTGGAAATTCTCATTATGGAAATAGCCGACGGCAACTTACATGACAGGCTGTTCGAACTTACTCTCGAACAACTAATCCTTCTCGTACTAAAAAGTTGTTCTCCGCAAAAATCTTCACGAAAAGCAGAAGTAAAAAACAACAACCAGCTCGTTTTTATGATTATGCGGTATATTTCGCTTAATTTGTTATCGATAACCGACCTTTCCGAAATTGCGGAACGGCTCGGCTACAACTACTCGTATCTCTCCAAAGTATTTAAGAAAACTACGGGTAAATCTATCACGGATTTTTATCTTTCCTCAAAAATGGAACGGGCAAAAACTCTTCTCGACGAAAACACGTTGTCCGTTACCGCCGTTGCGGAAGCCCTTAACTACAATTCCGTATACTCTTTCAGCAAAGCATTTAAACTCTTCTTCGGCGTTTCCCCAACTAACTATCAACGCGAGTCTCTCGGCATTCAAAAATAAATACCCGCGTTTTTTAATAGTGTCATCCCGCTTTTCTTATTAGTACCCGATTTTGTCTTTCCCCTAAAAAGATCGCCGACCGTTTTTACCCCTTTCGGGCTTTACGAAAATTTTTAAACCTTCTCCGCAAGAATAGCTATCTTCTGAAGCCGCCGGTTCAAGTCCTGTTTTTGAAAAATGGGTCAAAATGCAGCGCCTGAATTCAAATATTCCGCAAGGTGCGCAAGCCACAAGAAATAGCAACAAAAAAGCACAAGATACGCAATATCTTGTGCTTTTTGTGTTTTATGGCTTTTTCGCACTACAAAATGTCTGCGTTGCCCAAAAAAACTGATTTTATCAGCCGTTTTGAGTTTTCATTTCTCTATTTTCTTGCTTTTTCCGTTCCGTTTTCGAACCACGCACTTCGCGATTTCAAAAAAGAGATTTCAAATAATCTTCTACGTTTCTGTATTCGATTCCGTTTTCCAAAGTCGTATTTTCTCCGCGATAAATAACAACTTTTTTAGTGATTTTCCCGTATCTGAATTCCGTGTTTTTCAGTTTTTTTTCGTCAATCATATGCCTGAATTGCTCTTGAGCTTGTTCCTTGCTGTGCTTTACTTCGTAAATTTCACAAGTCGCATTCGCATTATCCGCAACAACCATATCAAATTCGCCGAAAGCAAACTGAAGCTGAAAAACTTGTTTTTTCGGATTCGCAATCTTTGTTTCGAGCAACACGATGTCTTCCATCATTCTGCCCTTTATATCGCTCAGAATCCGTTCGATAACGGCATTTCTTTCGACTATGGAAAGCTCCTGAAACTCCCCGTCTTCAAGCAACGATTGCACGAGTTCTTTTGCTTGCGAATATCTCATTCCCGGTTGAGTAAAAACGGTTTTGTAGTTCTTTTCACGCCCGACGGGCAACGTTTGAATATCAATATCAACCGTTAAATCCAAAGCGTCGAGATACTCTTTAATTTCCCTTCTATGCTCTTCCTAAATCGTTACGGTCTGCTCTTCTCTGTTTCTGATTTCGAGCAAATTTTTAAGCCGCTTAGTAAATTCTTCTTTATCGATTCTGTCGAGAATATCGTTCTGATTCTGCCTGTCGCTTCGCAAATTCCTTGCCGAAATCCCCAAATCATGAGACATAAAATCTTTCGTCAGAACGTCTAAAGTGAAACAATGGTTGACGTCTTCGACAACTCTGTTAATCGCGCTTGTTAATTCGCCTTTCTCGTATAAATCATAAAGCGCGCGGAAATGCCCGCCGTACTGATAGCATTTAAGAGAATGCTGAATATTTTTGGCTATCGCGCTGTCGACATATTCGTCAACGCTTTTCTTGCTTGCAAACGTGGACTTTTCGTTATAATGAACGCCGCCGAGACTCATCGTTCCCCCGTAACATATATATTCGTCGATCCCCTTAATGCCGAGAACTTCTTCAAATTCCCTGTACGGAATAAACGTGGTATGAAGGAAAATGCAACGGTCGTATAACTGCTCGTCTTCTGAAAAGAAAAATCCGAGCGAATCCGTACCCGATAACACGATTTTCATTCCGCAAGCGGCAAATATATCCGAAAAAAGCGCAGCGCCTTCGATAAAATCTTCGATAAGCGTTACTTCGTCGATAAACACATATTTGTATCCGCTATTCATCAGGTATTTTAAGTCCTGATTTATATCGCTTAGACCGATTCCCGCGCCGACCTGAATAAATGCCGTCTTTGAAATTTTTTTAAACTCAATTTTTTATAATAAAAAAATCGACAAACAACCGAAACTATACGTTTCAAATTATCTGTCGATTTCTAGTCACAAAAGGATTTTTTCTCTTTAATAAATATTTTTCTCCGGCAACTTATCATCCTTATAATTTCTTTATATTAGTCCAACTCTTCGCAAAAATTCACATATTCGAGCGAAGAAATCGCCGCTATGATATCATCGTGCCTTACCGCTTTTTTAAATTCGCCCGATACAATCGTCAAAGCAATCGAATATACGTACAGACCCGAGTTCATATACGCAGTATTCAGCTCTATATTGTCGATTTTCAGTCCGAGTTTCCTCACGGCCGCAATAAAATCCTGCAACGAATTTTTGCTCGTTAATTCCAAGTGAATTTCGAAATGATCCGAGCGACGTTTCAACGCATATTCGGGTTTCATAAACCCCGTTAAACACAGCATAAACGCTGCGAACGCAATCAGAGCCGCAGTGTACAAATCAAGCCCGATTAAGATAGAAATCAGGCACATTCCCCACAGCGCAACGGAGGTCGTCAAGCCCTTCAACTGACTTTTCGAACTATATAAAATAGTATTCGAACTGACAATCGCAAGCCCGACAATCGTCGCGCCGACTGCAAATGAAAATTTCGCGCCGAGCGTACCGATTATATAACTATCCACAACTGCCGCAAGCATGGAAATCAGAGAAACAAGCATAAACGTACGTAAGCCTGCCGCATGCCGCTTCGTGGCGCGTTCGCACCCCACGATTGCAGACATGACAACTATGATCGCCACTTTGAATACCAAGCCCCACACATTGAAACCGACGCACCATTCGCCTAAAAAATTCGCGATTATATCCTTCATTTTCTATCTCCGATTGATAAATTTTCTATTCTTCTCTCCGTTTAAAACATATTCTTCCGTTTCGTCGTTTTCCGCCGCCTCGGTAAACGCTCGTTCTTCTTCGCTCCGAGCATAATTGTTTCTGTCGATTTCCTCCTGAATTTCACGCATACGCTCGATTAAAACCTCTCGTTCGTTTTTCAACGGTTGTTCTTCGGCGGAGTTTACTTCTCCCGACACGCTATCCCCCGTTTTCGGTATCGCGCCCGAAAGCGTCAATGCAAGTTTCGCCATAGCAGGACCAATCAATTCGTACAAAATACTCGACGACATAAGTGTGACTTTTAAGTCTGATACCGTCAACTTCGAACCATGCGCTGCTACCGTCGCCGTCGACGGTATAATCGAGTTGCAACGTGACCGAATCGAGAAATAAGTTGTTGCTTTTGCTGTTTCTGTATATTTTGAATCCGCTTATATCTCCGTTTGCGTCGGCAAGAAGGTTTGCCGCCATTGTTAGCGTAGCATATGAGTTTTCGTCGTTTACTTTCAAAGTTCCGGCGGGATTGGAAAGACTGTCGTCGGAAAGAGAGTAAGCCGTTATCTCGCCGGTTGCAATAAGTCTTAGCGCGACACCGCCGAAATCGGATGCTTTATAAGTTTTATTAAACTTAACGGTTGCCGTCGTACCCTCCGGGATTTCGCCGAACTGAACACCCGTTTTGCTTTCATCCTTAGCATACGGAAAAAGTCCTAAAGCAGATCTTAAGCCGAAATCCGTATTTTTATTTATTGTTACTCCGGACGTCGCTTCCAAATTTGCTTCCGTGCCGTTCATGTCGAGTACGACGTTCGCCGCCTGACTGCTAGTCGTTTCGGCTTTTGCGACGTTCAACATCGAAACCGAAACGCTCGCAAACGCCACGCATATTGTCGCAAGAACGACTATCGCCAGCGTTTTAAGTGTGTTTATTCTCCTCATTTTTATCCTCCTTGCTTTTTCAGCTTATTACACTAAATGCATTTCCCTGATAAGAGTATTTCGTTTGCGGAGCAAACGAAAGCGGATATCCGCTCAGAAAACCGACGTGAAACTATCGGCACTATCTGTTTTACGGTTACATTGTAACTGTTGTATAACTCGATTTCAATAGCATATTTTGTATGATTTTTACACTACGTTGACATTATTCGCTTGACAAATATCGGGTAAACGAGTTAAAATACTATTATGTATAGTTTAAACAGTAATATCTTCCCCGACATCAATAAAGAAGACGCGATCGTTCAGCTTACCGACCGCGGAGACAGATACTACCACTCGCACGATTTCTACGAGATTTTCTACGTTACAAGCGGCTCTATCCGCCACAGTTTAAACAACGAAACCGAAAATTTAACCATCGGCGACATGCGTTTTCTTCGCCCCGGCGACATTCACTGCTTTTTGCGGGAAAAAACCGACGTCTGCACCCACAGAGACATAGCCATAACAGTTTCTCTATACGAGAAAATATCAAAATTTTTCTGCTATTCGCCGAGTTCGGGCTTCTCTTCGCCGATAAAATCCAAGCTTGATTTAAAGCTTGTGAATGAGCTGGAAACGTCTCTTCAGAAGATAAACGAACATAAACCGCATAAAAGCCCGGAATTTTATTTCGCCGTCGCCGAACTATTTAAGGCGTTTTTCTTCGTTGAAAATACTCATAAGAGCAATAAAAACGCGCCCGAATGGATAATAAACCTAATATCCAGACTCGAGCGCCCCGAAGAATTTTGCAGAGACGTAAACGAAATTTTCAGCGAATATAATTATTCTAAGGAATATATTTGCCGCACTTTCAAGAAAACGACAGGCAAAACGCTTACAGAATACTTAAATCAGAAGAAACTTTCGCTTGCGTCGATTCTCATTCAGAACACCAACGAATCGATCGAATCTATCTGCTATAAATGCGGCTATAACAACATTACTTACTTCTACCGCACTTTTAAGGCAACGTTCAACAAAACCCCGCACGAATTCCGCAAAATCAATCCAACCGACTAACCGACTAAATTTTACTCGTCTGTTTTTTGCAGATGATCGTATGTTTTCCGCCTTTCAACGCTATTTTTCCGTTCGGCATTTCTCCGTCGATTTCCGCTATTATATAATTTATCGGCGAAACAAACTCCGCGCCGCCGAGATAAGGAACGGTCAATTCAAAGCGAATTTCATCAGCTTCGATTTCGTATCCGCAGGCATAAAGTCCGCTTGCGGAATTATATTCCCCGTACACTTTTTTAAGCCTTTCGTCCACATAAGGCTTAAACAAAACAGACGTAAATCCCTCGCCATTGACACCTATATTTATGCCGATAATCGACTTATACACCCACGAAACCACCGCGCCGTACGCATAGTGGTTCAGGCTGTTCATCTCTCCCGCTCGTATAGAGCCGCTCGGTAAAATCGAATCCCAACGTTCCCAGACGGTTGTTGCGCCCATATTTACCGCGTACAGCCAACTCGGCAATTCTTCGCGAAGCAAAAGGGTGTAAGCCGTTTTTGCGTAACCCGCTTTCGTAAGCGCGCCGAGAAGAAACGCCGTGCCGATAAATCCCGTGGAAAGTTTATATCCGTTTTCGGCAATTTTTTCGTTAAGTCTTTTGCCGGCGGATTTTACGTCCGCAAGCCCGAATTCGATAGCCAGGGCGTAAGCCGTTTGCGTATCGTTAGCGATTATACCGTTTCTCGAAACGTATTTTTTGTTGATCGCGGCGAGAATTTCCGCCGCCAATCTTTCATATTTCTCGCCTTCCTGCTTCTCGCCGACGATTTTTGCGGCTTTTGCCGTTAAAGCAGCCGCATTGTAATAATATGCGGTCGCTATAAATCCCGTATCGGTAAGTCCGCGTTTGTCGTTTTTGTCGTGATTATCGAGCGCGAGCCAGTCGCCGAATTGAAACCCGTAGTCGCGGATGCGTTTTCCGCCGCGGTTTTCGTCCGAAAGAAGCAGAAATTCCGTCCATAACTTCATATTCGGATAGTTTTTCTTCAATTCTTCCTTATCTCCCGTGAACTTATAGAGATTCCAAGGAATTATAACCGCCGCGTCGCCCCACCCCGCGGACGTTCTATCGAGCATGAAATCGTTGTCGTCGACAGGTTTTACCCCTTCGCAGAGTTCTTCGCGGGCATAAAAACAATCGGGTACGACGAACGGGCACGCCCCGCCGTAGCGGAGTTGTTCTTGCCGCATATTTTCGAGATACTTCGAATAAAAAGCCGCGCAATCGGCGTTAAACAAAGCCGTTTCCGAAAAGACCTGCGCGTCGCCCGTCCAGCCGAAACGCTCGTCGCGTTGCGGACAATCCATAGGTATATCCAAAAAATTGTCTTTTTGGCTGTTGAATACGTTCTCGATAAATTTGTTTAACTTTTCGTTCGAAGTTTCGATTCTCCCCGTTTGAACCACATCCGATCGAACGGAAACGCCGACGAAATTATCGAGCGTTTTTTTATCGATTTTTGCCCCTTCGACTTTAACGTATCTGAACCCGAAAAATGTAAAATGCGGGCGTATAAGTCGATTATCGCCGTCGGAAGTGTAACGATAGGTTGATTTGGCGGTGCGTAAATTATCGCGATAAAAATTTCCGTTTTGCAAAATTTCGCCGTAGGTTAAAGTAAGTTTTTCCCCGCGCGTTAAAAAATCGGAAATTTCAACCCAACCCGTTATTTCCTTGCCGAAGTCAAGCACGGTTTCGCCGTTCAACGTTTTTATAAGCGTTGCTTTATATCTTTCCTTTGCGGTTACGCGCGGACTTATTCTCGATATTATTTTCGCTTTCGGCTTTTCGGCAAATCTTGCCATAGTGCCGTTCATTACGATTTCGGGGTAAACTCTGCCGTTTTCGTCAAAAATTTCTTTGCGCGCGTCGTAAATCTCTCCGTCGTAAATTTCGGAAAAAATAACGGGGGATTGAATTTCTTTCCATTTTTCGTCGGTCGTAAGAACCGTATTCCCGTCCGAAACAATCTCCGCCGAAAGTATAAAACCTTTACCGAACGCGCCTATGCCGTTTACGCCGTTCGTCGGATACCTGCCGCCGTGCCAGCCGTTACCGCATAAAACGGCGATTTCGTTCTCTCCGTCGCAAAGGTACTTTGAAATATCGTAAGTTTGATATTGCAGAATATAACGATAATCGTCGCAATAAGGAGTAAAATATTCGTCGCCGACTTTTTTGCCGTTTATATACGCTTCGTAAAGCCCGAGCGCGGTTATGTAAAGGCGGGCGTTCACGGCGGACTTTGCGGTAAATTTACGATAGAAAGCCGTCGATTCCGTATTCTCGGTCGCCGTAGTTATAAACGGAATATCCCATTCGGAGTTTTTTCTTCCGCATTCGAAAAACGATTGTCCGCTTGCGTTTTCGCCTTTGTCGTTTGTGAGCGTAACTCGCCAGAAATACTTAATTCCGCCCGAAAAATCGTATGGCAAACGAAACGCGTTCGGGCTTATATCGCTCGAAGTTTCGGAAAAAAAGATATTTTTGAACGTTTCGTCCGTAGCAACGTCGATTCTTGCGCTTTTTATTTCTCCGTAGCCTTTGCCTTCGACCTTAAAAGAAAAAACAGGATTAAGTGTACTTATCCCGAGCGGTTCGAAAAGTCTGTTTACCTGTAAATTTGTTATTTTCATCGATTTAATGCCGAATTCCGTATAATACTTCCCATAAATTATACCACGAATACGGATGTTTAACCATATACAAGGTTGAACTATTACTACATTACGTTGACCGACTTGTAACGCCGGTCGCCACTTCTTTTTTTGCGAAAATAATTTTACATTGATTTGACGGCTTAATTCGACACTTTAATTTTTCTTGTCCATTTGCGCAAATTACATTATCTGTCACAGCAAATTTACCGCTATACTTCCCTTGTTCCGCAATTCCCGAATCAGCCTTTTTTCTAACGCTTCCGCGCCGAGCCATTTCCATCTACGCCATTTTGAACGTCGCGTGAGTAATGATCGCCGGGTGATTGTCCCTTATCAGGTACTTAGCCGAGCGACACATACGAAACCGAGCAAGCCGGTCTGAAAGAACGGATTAAAACGTTGAAGTCGGAAATTGCGAAAGCGAAAAAAGACGACGATAAAATTCTCGATTTTATGATGCTTATTTACAAGGATTGAAACCGACAAACAGCAAGAGAAAAGGCGTGGCATTACGCCACGCCTGACTCTGAACCTTGCGCCTTTACCTGAAATTCCCTATGGGAACTGCAGTAACGCCGTCCGTATTTCTTTTTTTTATTTTAGGTTCGTTATACGCCGGAATAGGCGGAAAAACCGCCGTCGACGGGAATGACCGTGCCGGTGACGAAACCGCTGGCGGAGTCGTCTACAAGCCAGAACAAACAACCTATCAGATCGTCGATTTCGCCGAACTTGCGCATCGGCGTAGCCGCGAGAATTTTCTCCGTTCTCGCCGTGGGCTTGCCGTTTTCGTCAAACAAAAGCCCCCTGTTCTGGTTGGTTACGAAAAATCCCGGCGCGATCGCGTTGCAACGGATATTGCACGGCGCGAAATGCACCGCAAGCCATTGCGTGAAGTTGCTTACGCCCGCTTTCGCCGCAGAGTACGCGGGGATCTTGGTAAGCGGACGGTACGCATTCATAGACGATACGTTTATTATGTTTCCGCCCGTCTTTACCATATCTTCCGCAAAGACCTGCGTCACTAAAAACGCCGAAGTTATATTAAGGTCGAAAACGAATTTAAGCCCGCTTTCTTCAAGCGCGAAAAAGTCCTTTACGCCCGTGGTATCGGGAAACATATACTCGTTGTCGCAGGTCGCTTTCGGATTGTTTCCGCCCGCGCCATTTATAAGCACGTCGATTTTACCGAAAGCGTTTTTAACCGTTCTATACGCTTCTTTTATGCTCTCTTTGTCAAGGCAGTTACAGCGTACGGCAAGCGCGTTTTCGCCTATTTCGCAGGCGATTTTTTCGGCGGCGTCGTAATTTATGTCGAGCAGAGCGACGTTCGCGCCCTGAGACGCGAGAGCCCTTGCGAACTCGCCGCAGATTATTCCGCCCGCGCCCGTTACGACAACCGTTTTCCCTTTTAAGTCTATTTTGAAAGGCAGTTTCATAATTTTTTCTCCTTTGTCAGGTCCTTTTCTACCGCTTCGAACACGCCCTGCAAATACGCCGCGCCCAAAGCCCTGTCGAACAAGCCGTAACCCGGTTTGGCGTCTTCGCCCCATATGTTTCTGCCGTGATCGGGACGCAGATACCCGTCAAAACCGTTTTCGACGAGCGCGCGGACTATCTCGTAAATATCGACGTTGCCCGCCGCGGTCTGATGCCCGTTCTCGTAAAAGTCGGTATCGGAAGTGTATTTCAACTGCCTTAAATGCGCGAAGTATATTCTGTCGGCATACTTAGCCGCCATCTTCGGCAAATCGTTAAATCTGCCCGCGCCGAGACTGCCCGTACAGAAAGTTATTCCGTTACGCTTATTCGGCACGGCGGCAAACAGTCTGTCGTAGTCTTCTTCTCTGCCGACTATTCTCGGCAACCCGAATATGTCCCACGGCGGATCGTCGGGATGAATAGCCATATTTATATCCGCTTCTTCGCACGCGGGCATTATCGCGTTAAGAAAATATACGAGATTGTCGAAGAGTTTTTCGTGAGTCATTCCGTCGTAGGCTTTCAGCAGCCCGTTCAATTCGTCGGGGGTATAACTCTCGTCCCAACCGGGCAGACGCAGATTGCGTTTGTCGAGTTTTTTGAAGTCTTCTTCGCTATACGAAAGCGACGTCGAGCCGTCGGCATGTTTATAGTATAAATTCGTTCTGAACCAGTCGAAAACGGGCATAAAGTTATAGCAAACGCACTTCACGCCTATTTTGCCGCAGTTGAGTATATTCTGCTTATAAGCCGCGATATACTTATCGCGCGTCGGCAAACCGAGTTTTATATCTTCGTGGACGGGAATACTCTCTATAACTTCGGTTTCAAGCCCCGCCGCGGCGGCAAGGTCTTTCAGCCTTTGCAGTTTTTCCACGCTCCATACTCCGCCGACGGGCTCGTCGTAAACCGCGGTTACCACGCCCGTCATACCCTGAATCTGTTTGATATAATTCAGGGGGATACAGTCTTTTTCGCCGTACCAGCGAAAAGTCATTTTCATACGACACTTCTCCGTTCGTTTTTTTTAATTATACAACGAACGCGAAAAAAAATCAACGGTTGTCACGCCGTCGATTTTCTTTTTTTGACTACGTTTATTAAAATTTTTCGTTTTCAGAAAAGCGGAGCGAACGGCATCATTATAACCTTCGCTATCTTTTCGTACCATTTCAGCCTGAGCGACTTCTTGTCCGCTACGACGCATTGATTATCGAAGAGATATTCGAAGTCGTCCGAGATCCGTTTTAACGCTATCGGATCGGTAAATACCACGCCGCACTCGAAATGATGCACCATAGAACGGTAATCAAGGTTTACCGTGCCGCAGAACGCCAGCGTTCCGTCGCAGACGAGAGTTTTGGAATGGATAAATCCGTCGCGGTAAAAATAGATTTTTACGCCCGCTTTCATCAGTTCGGAAGCGTAATGCCGCGTGAGAATATACACCGTTTTTTTATCGGGGTTCTGCGGAATTATAAGCCTTACGTCCACTCCGCGCCGAGCGGCGTTCGCAAGCGCGTCGCGTATGCCGTTATCCGCAACGAGATACGGGCAACCGACGAAAATACTCTTTTTCGCGCCGTAAATAGCGTTCATAAACGTCATTTCGGCGATATGTTCGTAAGTTATCGGCGCGGGGGAATCGCCGAACGGCATCATAAACCCGCGATTTTCGTAAACTTCGTGATCGGTACGGATATAGTCTTCTTCCTTGATCTGCGCCATTCCGCTGACGTTGAATATCTGCGTGAAAAGCCGCACGAAACTGTCTACCGCCCTGCCTTCTATCTTAACGCCGCTGTCAAGCCATCTGCCGAACGGGTGCGTTACGTTTATATACTCGTCCGCGATATTGACGCCGCCCGTAAACGCGGTTTTGCCGTCTATTACGGCAATCTTTCTATGGTCGCGGTTATTGTGGATAATGGACACGACGGGTATGAATTTATTGAATTTGCGCGCGTCTATGCCTTCTTTGCGGAGTTTTTTGTAAAAACCCGACGCGACTTTGGTAACGCTGCCCACGTCGTCGTATACGAGACAGACTTTTACCCCGTTTTTCGCCTTATCGACGAGTATTTCGTGTACGGCGTTCCACATTTCGCCTTCTTCCACGATAAAGTATTCGAGAAAGATATATTCCTTTGCCGAGCGCAGACTTTTAAGCAGTTCTTCAAAATACGTCTCGCCGCTTACGAGATATTCGGCTTTGGAATCGTCGTACGCGGGCAAGGAAGTCACGCCGCGAAGGTACTTGAAAATTCCCGACCATTGCGGTTCTTTCTCTTCGAGTTCGGCGACAACGCGTTCCTGATCGTAGCGTTCGTCGGTATTCTCGCAATACACGGCGGTAAACTTTCTGCGAAGCCGTCTGCCGAGCCGCAGGTTGCCGAACGTAAGATAACACATCGCGCCGGCGAACGGAAACAGCAGACAGACTATAACCCACGGTAATTTATATACCGCGGGGCTGTCTTTGTTGATGATATGAACGAGCAAAGCAACGCTTACGACGTAGGTTGCGAGCGTTCCCCATCGCCATAGCGACGTCAGTTCGTAAAACAACGCCCACAACGCTGCCGCCTGTAAAACGATAGCGAGCGCGATAACGGTAAACCTTGAAAAAAGTAATCTTTTACTGCGTTTTTTCTTCATATAATCGTGGGTTTCTTTAAGCGGCGGCTTCGGACGAGCCGAAGCCGCCGCGCTGTTACTGGTAATTGCCTGTATTATTTTGCGAGAAGCGCGAAAACTTTATCCACGACCGCCGTCGGATCTTCTACCGAAAGCCCCGAAACGAGTCTCGCCGACTGGTAAAGGACTTCGGCGTAATCGCTTACGTCTTCGCCCGCCGCGACGGCGGCTTTTATCTTGCCGTAAACGGCGTGGTTCGGGTTGAGTTCGAGTACCTTGTTCGCCTTGACCTTATCTTCCGCGCCGGGCATAGAGTTAAGCACCTTTTCCATTTCGAGCGACACTTCGCCTTCGCTCGACAGGCATACCGCGTGGTCGCCTATCTCGGAAGAGACTTTGACTTTGCTTACCTTGTCGCCGAGCGCGTCTTTGAGTTTGGCAAGCATATCCTTATCGCGTTCGGTCGCTTCTTCGTCTTCTTTGTTGGAAGACGCTTCTTCGCTTAGCACGTTTTTGAAAGCCTTGCCGTCGTACTCGCCGAGCATTTTAACGGCAAATTCGTCCACGTCGTCGGTAAAGCACAAAACGTCTTTACCGTCTTTCAACGCTTTTTCGCATTGCGGCAACGCCTTGACCGCCGAAACGGTCTTGCCCGAACAGTAATAAATATTCTTTTCGTCGTCTTTAAGCGCGGCGACGTATTCTTTAAGGGTTACGAATTTATCTTCTTTCGCGGACTTGAACATTATCAGGTCCTGCAAAAGTTCCTTGTTCATTCCCCAGCCGGAATACAGACCGTATTTCAACTGCAAGCCGAATTTTTCGTAAAACTCGTCGTACTTTTCGCGGTCGTTTTTCTGCATATCGAGCAGTTCGTTTTTAATCTTCTTTTCAAGGTTGGACGCGATGAGTTGCAGACGGCGGTTGTGTTGAACGGTCTCGCGGGAGACGTTAAGCGTAAGTTCGCTGTCCACAAGCCCTTTTACGAAACTGAAACAGTCGGGCAGCAGATCGGCGCAACGGTCGGTTATAAGCACGCCGTCGGTATAGAGTTTAAGTCCTTTTTCGTAGTTCTTGCTGTAATAGTTATACGGTACGGCGGACGGAATAAAGAGCAACGCCTTATACGTTACCGCGCCTTCGGCGGAAGTGTGAATCACGCGCAGGGGCGCGTCGTAGTCGTAGAAGTTGTCCGCGTAGAATTTATCGTACTCTTCTTTGGTTATCTCGTTCTTGTTCTTCTTCCAGAGCGGCACCATAGAGTTAAGCGTCTCTTCTTCGGTATAACTCTCGCGTTCCTTGCCCGCCTTTCTGTCTTCTTCGGACTGTTCTTTATACTTGGTTACGGGCATTTTGATCGGGCAACGGATATAATCGGAATACTTCTTGACGAGATTTCTTATCTCGTATTCTTCGAGAAACTTCGAGAATTTATCGTCGTCGGTATCGGGTTTGATATGGAGAATGATTTCCGTACCCCTGTCGGCTTTGTCGCAGGGCGCGATTTCGTACCCTTCCGCGCCGCGGCTCGTCCATACGTTGGCTTCGTCGCTGCCGAACGCTCTGGATCTGACTTCAACCTTGTCCGCGACCATAAACGCCGAATAGAAACCTACGCCGAATTGACCGATTACGGACACGTCGTCTTTATCTAAATCCTTATTTTCTTCTTTGAAAGCGAGCGAGCCGCTTTTCGCGATAGTACCGAGATTTTCTTCGAGTTCTTTCGCGGTCATGCCTATGCCGTTATCTTTGATAACGAGCGTTCTGTTCTTCTCGTCGGGAATAATCTCTATCGCGAAGTCTTCGCGCGTAAGCCCCGACAGACCTTCTTTCATACCCTTGAAGTAAAGTTTATCGATAGCGTCGCTGCAATTGGAAATAAGTTCCCTTAAAAAAATCTCTTTGTGGGTGTAAATGGAGTTGATCATAAGATCAAGCACTCTTTTTGATTGCGTCTTAAAACTTTTCATCTTTATCATCTCTTTTATAATTATTAGCAACCGAAATGCGAAAGTGTTAGCAGTCGCCCCCGTTGTTTGCTAATATTATAACTCTCATTTTCGGATAATGCAAGCGTTTGGACGCATTTTTTTAATTATTAGGGATTCCATTCGTCATCACTGACTATTTTTGCGGTGATAAACCGATTTATGCGGCGTTAAACGCCGCTCGTAGTACGGCAACCTAAGCAAGAACTTTGAACGCCTTTATCGCGTCGGCGGCGGCGTATAGTTTAATTTCGTAGCCGTTTTTGCCGCAGACTATTTCAAGCGCGGGTTTTTCGGTAAGGTTAAAGTAGTCGCTTAAAACCGAAGTCAGATCCCTTAAAATAAGTTCCTGCCCGTTTACGGCGAAATTCATTCTGTCGCCTTCTATTATCCGTTTAAGTCTTGCACGGTCGCCTTTCATAGTCCGTTTTTTATACTCCTTTTGATATACCCGACGAAACCCCTGTACCCCGCCGCGCAGTCGTAGATTTTGCGTTTGCCGTACGCAACGTTGCCGGCGAGAATTTTACACGCCTTATAACTTACGGAATCTTTCGGCAACCGCCCCGCGTCGCGTAAAAACGCTTCGTCGTCGGACGGAATAACCCCGACGAGCGGAATTTTGAGAACGGATTCCACGTCTTTCGGCGACAGAGACGCGCCCGCTGCGACGAGATCGCCGCGTACTTTGTTTACGACCAGCCCTATCGATTTCAAGCCCGCGCCGCGCAGCGTACCCGCCGTTTTATCCGCGTCGCGCAGGCTCGGCAAATGCGGAGTGGTAACGAGCAGGGCTTCGTCGGAAGCGCATATGGCGAGACGGAAGCCTTCGCCTATGCCTGCCGGCGAGTCCGCAAGAATAAAATCGAAAGCCGAATCCAGCCCCGAATACAGATCGCGGAGTTTATCGTAAAGCCCGTCGTACGAGACGACGTTTTTAATGCACGGCAGTACGAACGCGTTTCTGCCCTGCGGACATTCTATTATAGCCTGTTTCGCCCGACACCTGCCTTGCAGACAGTCGATAAGGTCGTACGATACGAGATTTTCGACGCCCGCGCACACGTCGAGATCGTTCAAACCCGCGTCAAGGTCTATAACGAGCGTTCTTTTGCCTATCGCGCCCAGATTTATCGCGAGATTTGCTGCGACCGACGTTTTGCCGACGCCGCCTTTGCCCGAAGTTACGACTATTTTTCTTGCCATAGTACCGACATTATATCAGCAGCGGAAAGGCGTTTTTTGTACGATTTTAGCGTTATATAATATATATTGTAAAATATTCGGGCTATTCAGCCACAGGTAATTGCGTTAGAACCCGCCAAAACGTCGCAATTTTCGCGCTTTTTGTCAAATTCTCGCTTGATGTATTGATATACACCTGCGTTCGCCTTTACCAAAAATCATCGAAAATATCGGCGTTTTGGTTGCCTGCAAGTCTTGCCTTGCGTTTTTAGGTTAAGACAAGGTGTATGAGCGCGTTAATACTGCGCGTATAACACGCGAACGCAACGACGTATTAGCCAAAAACACAATGCAAGACCGAGTTCGAACGCAATCACCTGTGGCTGCGCTTTCGTTACGGGCGGCGTTATCAGACGGCGACACCTTTTGCAGGGGCGGAGTTGTTTTTTTTCGGGGCAAAAAAAGACGGACGCTTTCGCGTCCGTCACGGTTATTAAGATTATAAGTCGTTATTTCGCGTCGCCGTAACCGTCGGGGTTTTTAGTCTGCCAGTTGAGCGCGTCGCGGCACATATCGTCGAGCGTTTTTTCGGCTTTGAAGCCTATGAGTTCGTAAGCCTTGCGCGGATCTGCGTAGCACTCGGCTATATCGCCAGGTCTACGCGGATCGATGACGTAAGGAATTTCTTTGCCCGCCGCCTTGGAGAAAGATTTGATCATTTCGAGAACGCTGTACCCTTTGCCCGTGCCGAGATTTACGATATACAGCCCCGAACCCGTAAGCAGTTTGTTTACCGCGAGAACGTGTCCCCTTGCAAGGTCCACGACGTGGATATAGTCTCTTACGCCCGTTCCGTCGGGAGTGGGATAGTCGTTGCCGAAAACGTGTACTTCTTTGAGTTTGCCTACGGCGACCTTGGTAATGTACGGGCAGAGATTGTTGGGTATTCCGTTGGGATCTTCGCCGATAAGCCCCGACGGGTGCGCGCCTATCGGGTTGAAGTACCGAAGTATAGCGATATTGAATTTATCGTCGGCTTTGGCTAAGTCTTTGAGAATGTATTCGATGAATAGTTTGCTCGAACCGTAAGGATTGGTGGTAGAAAGCGGAAAATCTTCCGTAATGGGAACGGTATGCGGATTGCCGTAAACCGTCGCCGACGACGAAAAGACGAGATTTTTACAATCAAACTCTCTCATAACGTCGATCAGGGCGAGCATTCCGCCGATGTTGTTTTCGTAGTATTCGACGGGTTTGGCGACCGATTCGCCTACGGCTTTATACCCCGCGAAGTTTATAACCGCGTCTATATCGTTTTCTTTGAAAACTTTACGCATCGCGTCTTTATCGCAGACGTCGTACTTATAAAATTTTAACTGCCTGCCGACTATTTTTTCGACGCGTTTTACCGCTTCGATCTTACTGTTGTAAAGATTGTCGACAATCACGACGTCGTAGCCGGCGTTGATGAGTTCGATAGTCGTATGGCTTCCGATGTAACCGGCACCGCCGGTAACGAGAATGGTTTTCATATTATCGTCTCCTTTACTTTATATCTTTATTTATTCGCGCGTTGACGCGTTTTATTTCAATATTACGTTGACGTGGACTTTTTTGCCCTTGTGCAGGACGAAACTGCCCTTTTCGCGAAGCGACGCGGGTATGTCGAGATCGCCCGACGCGAGTTTTATATCGTCGAGAGTAACCCCGCCGCCGTCGATAAGCCGTCTCGCTTCGCCTTTGGATTTGGCTATTCCGCACGCGACCATAACGTCGGGAACGCTCGCCGCGTTTTCGACTTCGACCGAAGGCATATCGTCTACGTTTCCGCCGAACGCCGCCCTGGCTTGTTTAGCCGCGAGCAACGCCTTTTCTTCGCCGTGAACGAGTTTCGTTACTTCGAACGCAAGCCGTTCTTTCGCGGCGTTCATACGCTCGTCGTTATACTTGGTAAGTTCGGCTATCTCGTCCATATCCATAAACGTCAGCAAACGCATACATTCCGCAACCTTGCAGTCTTCCACGTTTCTGAAATACTGATAGAAGTCGTATACCGGGCATTTGTTTTCGTCAAGCCAGAGTGCGCCTTTCTGCGTCTTGCCCATCTTCTTGCCTTCGCTGTTGAGAAGCAAGGTGCAAGTAAGGCAATAAGCCGGTTTACTCTCTTTACGACGGATAAGGTCCACCCCCGCGAGCATATTCGACCATTGATCGTCGCCGCCGAGTTCGAGTTCGCAACCGTACTTGCGGTTAAGGTACAGAAAGTCGTAGCCCTGCATAAGCATATAGTTAAACTCGAAGAACGTAAGCCCCTTTTCCATACGCTGTTTGAAGCATTTGGCGGTAAGCATTTCGTTGACCGAAAAATAAACGCCTATATCCCTGAGAAAGTCGACGTAGTTAAGGTCTAAAAGCCAGTCGGCGTTGTTGGCGATGATCGCGCCCTTTTCGCCGTCGAAGTCGATAAATCTCGACATCTGCTTTTTGAAACAGTCGATGTTATGGTCTATGGTTTCGCGCGTGAGCATCTGGCGCATATCGCTTCTGCCCGACGGATCGCCTATCATACCCGTTCCGCCGCCGAAAAGCGCGATAGGTCTGTGACCGCAACGCTGCATCCACGCCATCGCCATTATGGGAATATAATGCCCTATATGCAAACTGTCCGCCGTAGGATCGAACCCGACGTAAAAAGTCAGGCTCTTTTCGTCCATAAGTTTATGCAATTCGTCGCCGTATACGGTCTGTTTTATAAACCCGCGTTCGCTGAGAATATCCATTGCGTTTTTCATTGAAAAACCCCTTAAAAAAGTAATCGAGGAAAATTTCTTTCTTCCTCGATCATTTTACTATATTTATTTTTATTTTACAATTGTTTACGACGCGATTTGCCGAAAAAGCCAAAATAATTAAAATACCGTACAATCCGCGACGGGTTTTTACCCTTTCGCAATGCGTTTTTCGGCTTACGCGTCGCCGAAAACTTACGCTGGGTTACGATTTGTGCGCCACAGAAAATTTACGCGCGGTTACCGCCACGGTAAGCGCGATTACCGATTCCGCGCCCGCGCTTTTAAGAGATTTCGCCACGGAATCTATCGTAGAACCGGTAGTCATAACGTCGTCTACTATAAGCACCGTTCTGCCTATCACTTCCGACTTCTTCGCGACGGTAAAACTTCCGTCGAGATTTCTTCTGCGCTCTTCGCGCGTCAGCCCCACCTGCCTGTTGTTTCCGCTCTTTTTGACTAACACGTCGTCGCCGAGCGGAATACCCGCAAGATACGCTATCCGCCGCGCGAGCAGCCTGCCCTGATTATATCCGCGCTTTCTTTCGCGGCTTTTCGTCATAGGAACGTAAACCACGATATCCGCTTTATAGCCGCACGTTATAAACTTCTCAAACGCTTCTTCCGCCAGCCTGTCGGCAAGATACGCCTTTGACGAAAATTTCATCGCGCGGATCAGTTTCTTGATCTCGCCGTTATACAAAAACTCGCTTCGCGCGTAGTCGAAATGCACGTTTTTATCCCGACAGCAGTCGCAGTATTCCACGGGGTATTCGACGGGGCTTCCGCAATGATCGCAGATATACCCGTCGTTCCTTTCGAAGCGCGAAAGACATTCGTCGCAGAAAGCCTTGCCGTTGAAGTTTTCTCTGCCGCAGTCGTTACAGGTAAGCAGCGGATTAAATATTTTATCTTTTAGTTTAAGCCATTGCATATCTCGGTTTCGCCCGTATATTCGTTACGGGCGCGGCGGCGCGTTTTTGGGCGACGAGATCTTTTTGTTGAACAACGCCGCGCCCGCCACGGTTATAACGAGCAGGGCTACCCATATCGCCGCGATGATCGGCACTATGCCCGTGAATATTTCGCCTATCATATTTATCATTACGCCGTAGCCGAAACGCCATTGCTTCCCCGAAAAGAATATTTCGTGAAAAAGCGTGAAAGCAAAGTCGAAGTTTATCGCCGCCGTAACGCCGATTACGGCTAAGACCGCCAGACACGCGCCGAGCGTTACGAATACGGTTTTTCTGCAATACAGGTAATACTCTTTTTTGAAAATCAAGCCGAGAATCAGCGTCGTTACGAACACGATCGCGGCGACGATACATATAATCACGCCCGCGCCGAACAATTTTTTGACGTCCGACATATGCGTGACTTCGAGACAGCCCGAATCGAGCGGCTCGCCCCTTTCGTCAAGGAAAATTTCAAGCCGTTTTCCGTCCTTTTCGATATTGAGATCGTCTTCGAGATACAAGCAGTACCGCATCGTATGGTTCATAAGCGACAGAAGTTGCTCTTCGGTCATATTCGCGACGTAATTTTTCGCGTCGGCGTCGTCTATATACGCGGACTGCGCGCGGACCTTTTCGAGCGTGCCGTGCTTACGGAATTGCGCCTTGTAAAAAGAATTGCTCGTCGCGGGGACTATTACCGCTATAAACCCCGCCAGCAAAAACGCAGACAGAGTAAAAAGTACGGTCAACAGGTTGGCTAAAACGCCTTTCGCTCTTTTCATAATCTCGTTATCGCTTCGATCGCGCCTTCTATTAAAGAACAATCCGCGCTCTCGATTTCGCCCTTATCCGCCGCCGACGCGAGTTTTTCGTCTACGGGCAGTTTCGCCAGCACGGGCAGAGAGTACTTGGCGGCTACTTCGGATATTCCGCCTTTGCCGAACGGATAGAACTTTTCGCCGCAATGCGGACATACGAAATAACTCATATTTTCGACCACGCCGAGAATTTTGATATTCATCATATTCGCCATTTTAACGGCTTTTTCGACTATCATCGATACGAGATCCTGCGGGGTGGTAACCACGACTATTCCGTCTACGGGCAGAGACTGAAACACCGTCAACGGAACGTCGCCCGTTCCCGGCGGCATATCGACGTACATATAATCCACGTCGCCCCACGCGACGTCGGTATAAAACTGTTGCGCCGCGCCGCTTATTACCGGCCCGCGCCAGACCACGGGATCGCCGTCGTCGGGCAGAAGCAGGTTCATAGACATCATCTCCACGCCTTGCGAAGTCTTTACGGGAAGAATACCGCTTCCGTCGGGCAACGCCTGCGCCTTTTCGGTTACGCCGAACGCTTTGGGGGCGGAAGGTCCGGTAATATCGGCGTCGAGTACCGCCACCTTATAGCCCTTACGCAACGTCGCGACGGCGAGAAGGTCGGTTACCATAGACTTACCAACTCCGCCCTTGCCGCTGACTACGGCTATGATTTTTTTGATGCGAGAGTCTTCTCTCGGCTTTACCTTAAAATCCGTTTTCTCGCAGTTTTCGCCGCAAGAAGAACAATCGTGATTACATTCGCTCATTTTATTATCCTGCCTTTTTCTATAACGATATTGTTGTAATTTTCGTAAAACGGAACGCAGTCGGGCTCGGTACAGGTAATTATCGTCTGCATATTTTTAACACGATCGACTATCCTTTCCCTGCGCCCGCGTTCTAGTTCGCTCATCGCGTCGTCGAGAATAAGCACGGGGTATTCGCCGTAACGCTCTTTGAAAATCTCGGTTTCGGCGAGTTTGAGCGCGATGGCGGCGGTGCGTTGCTGACCTTGCGAGCCGTAAACCTTCACGTCCGTTCCGTCCACCCTGATTTTCAGGTCGTCGCGGTGCGGACCTACCGACGTGTACCCTACGTCTATATCCCTTTCCGCCCGTTCGCGAAGCGCCGCGCCGAACGCCGCGGCAATCTCGCTCTCGCTGCCCGAAAACTTCTCTTCGCCTTCGATTTTAATACTCTCCTTTCCGCCCGTCACGTCCGAATACGCCTTTTCGCAAAGCGGGGATAACCGCTCTATAAACGCGTTTCTTTCGTAAATGATTTTCGCGCCGTATCGCGCGAGACTTTCGTCCCACACGGGCAACGTGTCGAGTACGAGCGCGCGGTTTTCGTCTTTCAGAAGCGCGTTTCGCTGTGAAAGAATTTTTTTATAGCGTTGAAGCGCGTAATAGTACGGGCGCGACAACTGCGACAGCGACACGTCGAGAAACCGTCTGCGGTCTTCGGGCGCATCCTGAATAAGGCGGAGTTCGGACGGATTGAAAAATACCGAGTTGATATTGCCGAGCAATTCGCCGCTTCGGGATATTTTCACGTCGTTTACCTTAACTTCTTTGGCGTTATCCGAATAGAAATCGATACTCACTTTAACTTCGCCGTACCGACCTTGCGCAAACCCGACGACGGACGCTTTTTCCGCGCCCTTGCGTATGACCTGCCTGTCCCGCGCGGCGCGCGGAGAATATCCGGCGCAAAGATAAAAAATCGCTTCCGCCGAATTGGTCTTGCCCTGCGCGTTTCCGCCGCTGACGATATTGATACCGTCCGAAAACTCGAAAGTCTCTCTCTCGTAGTTACGGAAATCGATAAGTTGAAGTTTTTTGACGTTCATATCTTTAAGTTCTTGCTTTTTTTCGGATTTTATTATATTATATAAAATACTACGGAATTAGTAAAGCGTTTTTGATTTGAAAAATCGTTACGGAGAAAGATAAAATGGACGGATACGAAATAATCTGGCAACAGGCTCTTATCGAATTGCAAAAGACGATCAGCCCCATAACTTACTCGACTTTTATAGAACAACTCAAACCCGTCGATCTCGACGGGCGTAAACTCGTGCTGGTAACGCCGTCTAAACTCTTCGCGCAACAAGCCGAAAAGGTCATAGACAAAATCCGCGCCGCGCTCAAAAACTCTAATTCGGGCATTACCGACGTCAAGGTTTACGTCGGCGACGGAAAGGAAGACTATCTTTCGCAGCGCGTGTACGAAGTCGAACGTGAAGAAATAGAATCCACTCCGCTCAACCCGAAATACACCTTCGACACGTTCGTCGTGGGCGATTGCAACCGCTATCTGTACGCCGCCGCGAAGGCGGTGGCGGAAAACCCCGGTTCGGGATACAATCCGCTGTTTATCTACGGCGGCGCGGGGCTTGGCAAAACGCATATAATGCACGCTATCGCAAACTACGTCAAAAGCAACAACCCGCTTATGACCGTAATTTACGCCACCTGCGAAAAGTTCACCAGCGACCTTATCTCTAATATCCGTTCGGGCAAAGCCTACGACAAGGAAGGCGTGGCGTTCAGAAACCGCTACCGCAACGTAGACGTGCTTTTAATCGACGATATTCAGTTTCTCGCCGGCAAACAAGCCACGCAGGAAGAATTCTTCCATACCTTTAACGAACTTTACGGGCAGAACAAGCAGATAGTGCTGAGCGCGGACTGCCCGCCCAAAGAACTCTCTCTGCTGTCGGACAGGCTTACCACGCGTTTCGAGTGCGGGCTTATGGCGCAGGTGCTTCCGCCCGACGTGGAAACGAAAATAGCCATACTGCAAAAGAAAGCCGAAGCCAAAAAATTCATACTTTCGCTCGACGTCGCGCTGTATCTCGCCGAACTTTCGGATAACGACGTGCGCTCGCTCGAAGGTATGCTGAACAAGGTCATCTTCGCGTCTATGCTGCACGAACGCCCCATAACGCTCGACCTTGCCAAAGACGCTCTGGCGGAAAGCGCGCAGGCGGACGACCGCGACGAAACGCTCTCCGCCGACGACGTAATCAACGCGGTATGCTCGTTCTTCAAGATATCTAAAGCCGACCTTATCGGCAAAAAGAAAAACAAAGAAATAGTAGAACCGAGACAGATATGCGCGTATCTTATGACGGAACTTCTGTCTATACCGCTCGTTTCGATAGGTCAGGCTCTCGGCGGAAGAGACCATACCACGGTCATTCACTCGCGCGATAAAATCGCCGAACTCGTAAAAGACAGCCCCAAAACCGCAACGACCGTAAAAGACGTGAGAAATCTCATTCTTAAAAAATAACGCTATGAAACAATTTACCGAAGGAGTATACGACGCCGTAGTCGTCGGCGCGGGACACGCCGGTTGCGAAGCCGCGCTCGCTCTTGCAAGAACGGGCAACAAAACGGCGATAATTACGATAGACCTTGAAAATATAGCCTTTATGGCGTGCAATCCGTCGATAGGCGGCACGGCGAAAGGGCATCTCGTACGCGAACTCGACGCGCTCGGCGGAGAAATGGGCGTAAAGGCGGACGAAGCGTGTATGCAGATTAAAATGCTCAACCGCGGCAAGGGCGCGGCGGTACAGTCTCTGCGCGCGCAAAACGACAAATACCTTTATCACACGCTGATGAAGAAAACGCTCGAAAACACCCCCCTGCTCTCCGTAAAACAATGCGAAGCGGTTAAAATTCTTACCGAAAACGGTAAGGTTACGGGCGTTCTCACTTCGTTCGGAACGATACTCGAATGTAAAGCCGTAGTCGTTGCGACGGGCGTGTATCTTAACGGCAGGATAGTGGCCGGCGAATGGGAAAAAAGCAGCGGTCCGTCGGGCTTCGCGCCCGCAAACGGGCTGACCGCAAGCCTTATCGATCTCGGCTTCAAAGTACGCAGATTCAAAACGGGTACGCCCGCGCGACTCGACTCGCGCACGGTCGATTTTTCCGTTATGGAACGGCAGGACGGCGAAACGAACGTCTACCCCTTTTCGTTTATGACCGACGGCGTACCGCAAAAACAAGAACCCTGTTATATAACCTACACCAACGCCGAAACGCACTCGATAATACTTAATAATCTCGATCGCTCGCCGCTGTATAACGGCAGTATTTTAAGTACCGGACCGAGATACTGCCCGTCTATCGAGACCAAGGTCGTAAGATTTAAGGACAAGGACAGACACCAGATTTTTATAGAGCCGGAAGGCTTCGACACCAACGAAGTTTACGTTCAGGGTATGTCCACGTCTCTTCCGCACGACGTGCAACGGGCTATGTACCGCTCGGTAAAAGGTCTCGAACGGTGCGAATTTACCCGTTACGCCTACGCGATAGAATACGACTGCATAGACAGTCTCGACCTTAAACCGTCGCTCGAATACAAGAAAGTGAGCGGACTTTTCACCGCCGGGCAGATTAACGGCACGAGCGGCTACGAAGAAGCGGCGGCGCAGGGGCTTATCGCCGGAGTGAACGCTTCGCAATACTTAAAGGGCGCAGAACCGCTCGTTATCCGCCGCGACGAAGGGTATATAGGCGTGCTGATAGACGATCTCGTAACCAAAGGCACGGACGAACCCTACCGTATGATGACTTCGCGCGCGGAATACCGCATATTCCTGCGGCAGGACAACGCCGACACCCGTCTTACCGAAAAAGGACGCGCCGTCGGGCTGGTAAGCGACGCGCGTTACGCGCGGTTTCTGAAAAGAAAAGAACAGATAGCCGAACTCGAAACCAAACTCAACGAGCGTATGCCCCAAAGCAAAGTCGCGGAATTCGTCAGAAGCCGCGGCGCGGGCGAAGTGTCGGGCGGCATTACCGTACGCGAGATGATTAAACGGAATATACCGCTCGAAGACGTACGCAAGGAATTCGGGCTGTTCGACGGCTACCCGTACGACATACTCGAACGCGTAGAAACCGACGCCAGATACGAAGGGTATCTGCAAAAAGGTCTCGAACAGATAGAAAAGGCAAAAAAACTCGAAGAAAAAAAGTTGCCGCCGGATATAGATTACCTTGCCATAAGCGGATTGAGAGTCGAAGCGCGCGAAAAACTGAACGCCGTCCGCCCCGAAAATTTAGGTCAGGCGTCGAGAATATCGGGCGTGAACCCCGCGGATATAGCCGTGCTTATGGTCTGCCTGAAAAAGTGATATGAAAGAAGATAAAAAACAACCCGAAAAAGAAAAAACCGACGAAAAACTCGTCGCAAACAAACCGCAGACGGTCGTTAAAAAGCCGTACGAATCGGAATTCAAACGCAAATATTTCGATTATTACGACGACGTTAAAATCAGCGACCGTCAGGACTGGTAAAACGCCTTATCGCGCGACTTTCGCGCAAACCCAAACGCTTATGAAGACGGAAAATTTCGTTCTCCGCCATTACGGGCGGTACAAACCGAATATAATCGCGATAGCCGCTTTGTCGCTCGTCTCCACACTCTGCTCCCTGTTTATACCGTCGCTGATGAAAAACATCGTCGACAAGGGCGTGGCGAACGGGGATTTCGGCAAAATACTGTCGTCGTGCGTCGCAATGCTCGCGCTTGCGGCAGTTTCGTTATGCTCCGCGATACTTTCGGCCAAACTCGCGGCGCGGCTGTCGAGCGCGGTCTCAACGGACATACGCAACGATATGTTCCGTAAAGTCAATTCCCTTACCTTTGAAGAGTTCTCGTCGATAGGTACGTCGAGTCTGCTTACCCGCGCCACCGAAGACGTGTTCGTTTTACAGGACGCCGGCGCGTATTTCGCGTCGTCGGTATGCGTGCCGCTGCTTTTAATCGGCGGAATAGCCGCGTCGTTTTTCGCGGACGTCGCGCTCGCGCTCGTACTCGTATGCGTACTGCCCGTCGTCTGTTTTATAATCTTCCTGCTCGTCCGCAAAATGGGCAGATTATGGGAAAAATCGGATAAATACTGCGACGCGCAAAACAAAATAGTACGCGAACGCCTTTACGGAATACGCGTTATCCGCGCGTTCGACAAAGAAGATTACGAACACGCGCGCATAACCTGCGCGACGGATAATATGGCGCATAATCTCGTCAAATCCAACCTGCTCAGCGGGCTGATAACCCCTATCTGTTCGTGCCTTTTAAGCCTTGCCACCGTCGCGCTCGTGTGCGTGGGGTATTACAGAGCGACGGTAACGTCGGTGATCGGCGCGGGCGACGTAATAGCCGTCGTGCAGTACGTCGCGCTTATTTCAAACGCGCTTTTAACCACTTTCTGGGTGCTGGCGTTTATACCGCACGTCAAAGTATGCGGCAGACGCGTCAACGAAGTGCTTGCGCTTAAAGGCTACGCGCCCGTAAAAACTCCGCCCGTAATACGCTCGGGCGACCTTAAACTCGAAAACGTAACCTTCCGTTACCCCGACGGCAAACTCGACTCGCTCGAAAACGTCACGGCGGTCTTTCCGCAAGGCAAGACGATAGGCGTTATCGGCGGCACGGGCAGCGGAAAATCCACGCTTATCAAACTGCTGCTTAAATTCTACCCCGTAACGCGCGGCGAAATAACGCTCGGCGGGGAAAGTTACGAAAATCTCTCCGGCGAAGACGTGCGCGCAAGCGTGTCCTGCGCCATGCAAAAGAGTATGATTTTCGAAGGAACTCTGCGCGATAACGTTAAAATAGCGAACGAGACGGCAACCGACGCCGAAGTTACGGCGGCAATCAACGACGCGTGCCTTAAAGAATTCGTCGACGGGCTTGACGACGGGCTTGACTACGCCCTGTCGCAAAGCGGAGCGAACCTTTCGGGCGGACAGAAACAGCGCGTGAACATTGCCCGCGCGATACTTAAAAAAGCGTCGGTATATATTTTCGACGACAGTTTTTCCGCGCTCGACCTTTTAACCGAAAAAACGGTACGCGCGCGGCTCGACGAGCGTCTGAAAGGCAAAACGCGGATAATCGTAACGCAAAGGGTATCTTCCGCGCGCAGATGCGACCTTATTTACGTCTTCGACAACGGCAGAATAGTCGGCGAAGGCGATCACGCGCATCTGATGTCGGACTGCCCTACTTACCGAGAAATTTACCGTTCGCAAACGGGGGAGGACGACGATGAAACAGAGTAAAAAAAGCGTTATTCCCCGCCTTATAAAGGAATGTAAACATATAGCGTTGCCGATAGCAATCTCGTCGGTAATAACCCTTTTGGCGGTAACGCTCGGACTGTACGCGCCGAGCGCGCTCGGCGACCTTACCCAAAAAATCTACGACGTTACCGTCGGCGGACAAACGCCCGACTTTAACGCGTTTTTGCGTTCCGCCGCGATACTTGCCGCGGTTTACGTCTGCGTGGAGGCTTGCGAATCGCTTTGCAAAGTCATAAACTGCAATACGGTCTCGCGCCACTTTACCCGAAACATACGCGTACAGATTTCGGATAAAATCTCGCGGATTTCGGTCGGCAAACTCGACGCGACGCCCAACGGCGAAATAATGTCGAGAATGATGAACGACGTGTCGATGATGAGCGGAACGGTCTATTCGCTGTTCGAGTTATTCATCAGCGGAATCGTAAAACTGATACTTATCGTCGTAACTCTGTTCACGCTTAACCCGCCCATTGCGGCGATTATCGTGGTAATAGTACCGCTGTCGCTCGTGTTTTCGGCCGTTCTCGCGACGCGCTCTTCAAAATACTTCGCGGAAGTAAGAAAACTCAACGGCTCGCTTTGCGCGCTTGCCGAAGAAGACTTTACCTGCTTCGACACCGTGCGCGCATTCGACCTTGCCGACAAGCAGAACGCCGAATTTGCCGAGCGCGCTAATCGCCTGAGTAAAGCCAACGAACGCGCGACTTTCTATACCACGATAGTCACGCCCGTGATAACGATGACCAACGCGATAACTTACTCCATAATCTGTCTGCTCGGCGGATACTTCGCCGTGAGCGGTAAATTCGACGTAGGTACGATAATCAAGATTATATTATACTCGCAAATGCTGCAAGGGCCGCTGTCGTCGCTTGCGGGCGGGTTTTCGTCGATGCAAAGTACCTTCGCCGCCGCGAGACGGGTTTACGGTTTCCTTGACGAAGACGAGATGACTGCCGACGCGGGCGAGCCTATCCCCGACGTAAAAGGCGACGTGAGTTTTAACGACGTATGCTTTTCGTACGTTCCCGAACACCCCGTTATACGCGACTTTTCGGCGGACGTCAAAGCGGGGCAAAAATGCGCGATAGTAGGACCTACCGGCGGCGGCAAAACCACGCTCGTCAACCTGCTTATGCGTTTTTACGAAGTCGATTCGGGCAGCATAACGCTCGACGGCAAAGACATACGCAGTTACTCGCGAAAGGACGTAAGATCGACCTTCCAGATGGTATTGCAGGAGACTTGGTTGTTTTCGGGTACGGTACGCGACAACGTCGCTTACGGAAAAGAAAACGCTACGCAAGCCGAAATAGAAGACGCGTGCAAACGCGCCCGCGTAGACGATTTTATACGCAGTCTGCCCGACGGATACGATACGGTAATAAACGAAGAATCGACTAATATTTCGAGCGGACAAAAACAACTTCTGACGATAGCGCGGGCGTTTCTCGCCGACAGAAAATTACTTATTCTCGACGAAGCGACTTCGAGCGTAGACACCCGCACCGAAGTGCTTATACAAAAATCGATGCGCGAACTGATAAAAGGCAGAACGAGTTTCGTTATAGCGCACAGGCTGTCTACCGTTACCGACGCGGACGTGATACTCGTCGTAGCGGGCGGAAGGCTCGTAGAAAAAGGCACGCACGAAGAATTGCTTAAAAAACGCGGGTTCTATTACGATATTTTTATGAGCCAGTTCGACGCGGAATAAATCCGTCGAAAAATTCCGACAGGTCAGGCAGATAGCCACATATACGTTGAATACGCGTCTGCGGACGAAAATTTTCTTTCCGTCCGACGGCGAACTAAATAAAAAAATTAAAGGAGCAAAAACAATGAAAGTAAGAGAAGGGTTCGTCATAAGGACCGTCGGCGATAAAAAATACGCCGTGGCAACGGGCGAAGCGTGCAAGCACTTCAAAGGAATGCTTACGCTTAACGAAATGGGCGCGTTGATATTCGACGCGATGAAAAAAGACGTTACCGTAGACGAAATAGTCGAGCGTATTCTTTCGGAATACGACGCCACGAAAGAACAGGTAACCGCCGACGTTACCGAATTCGTCGAGCAACTGAAAGCGGCGGATATAATAACCGACTGATCGGCGATATTTTAACCGATACGCAAAAAGGGCGGCGGAGTTGAAAATATTTTCAACTCCGCCGCCCTTATCGTTCAGCGTTTTCCGACCGTAAGTCGGGATATTTTATCCGACGCCAACCACCGCCACGCGATTAACGCTTGTATACGGTCAACGCGTCGCCGTCGTAATCGACTACCGCCGTGTCGCCCGCCGCAAAATAGTTGCCGATTATCTTTTTGGCAATTATCGTCTCTACCGAGTGCTGAATAAATCTCTTTAACGGTCTCGCGCCGTAAACGGGATCGTAACCGTTATCGATTATATATTCTTTCGCGGAAGACGTTACGTCAAGGCTTATCTGCTGCTCGGCAAGTCTCGACCTTAAACTTTCGAGCATAAGATCGACTATCTTACCGATCTCGCTCTTCTGCAAAGGTTTATAAAAGACTATTTCGTCAAGCCTGTTCAAAAATTCGGGGCTGAAACTCGTCTTCAACAACCGCGTGACTTCGGCTTTCGCTTCTTCTTTTATTTCGCCGTGTTCGTCTATGCCGTCGAGTATCGCCGACGAGCCGAGATTGGACGTAAGAATGATGACGGTGTTCTTGAAATCGACCGTTCTGCCCTGCGAATCTGTAATTCTGCCGTCGTCAAGCACCTGCAACAGTACGTTGAACACGTCGGGGTGAGCCTTTTCTATTTCGTCGAACAACACTACCGAGTAGGGTTTTCTTCTTACCGCTTCGGTAAGTTGACCGCCGTCTTCGAAACCGACGTATCCCGGAGGCGCGCCGATAAGACGGGAGACCGAGAATTTTTCCATATACTCGCTCATATCCAGCCTTATAAGATTCTTCTCGTCGTCGAAAAGCACTTTGGCAAGCGTTTTGGCAAGTTCGGTTTTACCTACGCCGGTAGGACCTAAGAACAGGAACGAGCCGAGCGGACGCGTCGGATCGGCAATACCCGCTCTCGCCCTTAAAATGGCTTCCGCAACCGTTCTTACCGCTTCGTCCTGACCGATTACGCGTTTATGCAGTATATCTTCGAGCGAAAGGAGTTTTTCTCTTTCGCCTTCCATAAGTTTGGATACGGGTATACCCGTCCAGCGACAGACGATTTTAGCGATGTCTTCTTCGGTTACTTTGTCGTGAAGAAGGTCGGTGTTGTCGTCCGAAAGGGCTTTACTCTCCTGCTCGGAAAGTTGTTTTTTGAGTTCCGGCAACTTGCCGTAACGCAGTTCCGCAGCCTTGTTAAGGTCGTATTCCCGTTCGGCTTTTTCGGCTTCGCGGTTGACGAGTTCGATCTCTTCGCGCAGTTTCTGCACTTTGTTGATCGAGTCTTTTTCGGTTTGCAGTCTGGCGTTCATCGCCGCGTATTTTTCTTTAAGGTCGGCAATTTCTTTGCGCAGACCTTCGAGCCTTGCGACGGAAAGTTTATCCGTCTCTTTTTTAAGCGAAGTCTCTTCTATTTCGAGCGTCATTATCTTACGTTTTACGTCTTCCATTTCGCTCGGCATAGAGTTCATTTCGGTCTTTATGTTGGCGCACGCTTCGTCCACGAGATCGATTGCCTTATCGGGCAAAAATCTGTCGGTAATATACCTGTCGGAAAGCGTTGCCGCCGCAATCAGCGCGCCGTCCTGAATCTTGACGCCGTGATAAACTTCGTAACGCTCTTTCAAACCCCTTAATATGGTAACGGTGTCTTCCACGCTCGGCTCGTTGACGAGTACGGGCTGGAATCTACGCTCCAAAGCGGGATCTTTTTCGATATATTTACGATACTCGTCGAGAGTGGTCGCGCCGATACAATGCAGTTCGCCCCTTGCGAGCATAGGTTTAAGCAGGTTGCCCGCGTCCATTGCGCCGTCGGTCTTGCCCGCGCCGACGATGGTATGCAGTTCGTCGATGAAAAGAATGATTTTGCCTTCGCTCTTCTTCACTTCGGAAAGCACCGCTTTAAGCCTTTCTTCAAATTCGCCGCGGTATTTCGCGCCCGCGATCAACGCGCCCATATCCAAAGAGAACAGTTTTCTGTCTTTAAGATTTTCGGGTACGTCGCCTTTCATTATTCTTATGGCAAGCCCTTCCGCTATCGCGGTTTTACCTACGCCCGCTTCGCCTATCAGCACGGGGTTGTTTTTGGTCTTACGCGAAAGAATACGAATAACGTTTCTTATTTCTTCGTCTCTGCCGATTACCGGATCGAGTTTGCCCGTACGCGCCCTTTCTACCAGATCCGCGCCGTACTTGTTCAGAACGTCGTAAGTGTCTTCGGGATTTTCGCTCGTAACCCTTACGTTACCGCGCACTTCCATAAGCGCTTTCATATACGAGTTCTTATCTATGCCGACGGAATCGAAAATCTTACGCACTTCGGCGTTGGGTTTTTCGATAAGCCCGTAGAACAGATGCTCGACCGAAACGAATTCGTCTTTCATATCGGCGGCCTGTTTTTCGGCAACGTCGAACGCTTCGTTGAGCGCGGAAGTTATATACTCGCCTTCGCCGTTCGACACCTTGACTATTCTGCTCACCGCTTCTTCGGCAGAACGCTCGATAACCGTCTTATTTACCCCGATTTTACTCAATAACTGCGGAATTAAACCGCCGTCCTGGGTTAAAAGCGCGAGCAACAAATGCTGTTGATCGATTTCTCTGTTGCCGTTTTCACGGGCGAGTTTTTGCGCCGAATTTACCGCCTCGACGCTTTTAGCGGTCAATTTCTGCATATTCATAAAATCACTTCCTTTACGGATACGTCGGCTGCGTATTCCTTTTCGACTTCGAGACGAGCGGCAGGCTCGTTATCGAGATCCGCAAAATAAATACGCAGATACTTATCAAAATCGGCGACGTAGGCGGCTATCGCGCGCCCCGCCGTTTCCGCGTTCATACCTTCCGGACGAACGAACACCCTTACGAATCGGAAACCGTCGTACGCGTACGCCCGCTCTCCGATATATTTCTTTTCAAGCCCGATGAAAAACGAATAAAACTTTTCCATAATCCGCAAAAGCGAATCGTTTTTCGTACGGAGCGTTATTTTGAGTTGCCCCAACGCCCCTTCGGGGAAAAGTTCTATCGAATATTTCACGGTGGGATTATACCTGTACGCAAGCGCGCTCTGGACGGACGCCATATAGTCCGAAGCCTGACTTAAAAACCTTAACCCCGAACACCCCGCTATCATTCTTTCCATATTATCGAAGACGTTATTCATCTTCATTTCTATGGTCTCTTCTTCAAGGTACTCGGCAAGCACTCTGTCAATCATCGCCGAGCGGCTTATACCTTTTTTATACGCCGCCGCGTCGATTCTGCTAACCAGATCGTCGCTTAAAAGTACGCTGTAAACCGATTTCTTCATATTCCGCTCCTTTTATTTACAGCAATATTGTACGCCTTATTATATAATTTGTCAAGCATTTTTAATAACTTTGTTTACATTTTTATAAAAATGCAAAACGTCGGATAATAAGCGGATAAAAACGCCGCCCGTCGCGGTTGCGACGGGCGGCTTTATGGCGTAATTTATAGATTTCAGTCTTTGAATTTTTTACGGTTGTCGTTGTAAGAAGTGTGCAGCAATTCGTGCGCCGTATGAGAGTTGGGTTCGCCAAGGAAATTCTCGTACAACTCGATTATCTGCTTGTTTTCGTGCGATAATCTGTTCTTCTTCATACGGTCTTCTTTATAAAGCGCGGCCGCTCTCTTTTCCTTATAGGTGTCGAGAATATCGTCGCCCTCGTCGGGAAGGAAGCACGGTTTGACGTAAGGCTGTCCGCCGCCCGCCACGCAGCCGCCGGGGCAACCCATTATCTCGATGAATTGATATGGACTCTTACCCGCCCTGATTTCGTCAAGCAGGACTTTGGCGTTTTTCATACCGTGAGCCACCGCGACTTTAACTTCGGCTTTGCCTAATTTATAAGTCGCTTCTTTTATGCCGTCAAGCCCCCTTACGCCCGTGATTTCGGGATCTTCGAGTTCTTTGCCCGTGAGTTTCTTCGCCGCGGTACGCAAAGCCGCTTCCATAACGCCGCCCGTCGCGCCGAAAATGACGCCCGCGCCGGAGTATTCGCCGACTATATCGTTGTCGAATTCTTCTTCGGGAAGTCTGTTCCACATAATGCCCGCGCGGCGGATAAGTCTCGCGAGTTCGCGCGTGGTAAGAACGGCGTCTACGTCCGCCAGACCGTTGGTTTTAAGTTCGTCGCGCTGCGCTTCGTACTTCTTCGCGGTACACGGCATAATCGATACGACGAACATATCTTCGGGTTTAATACCGTTCTTTTCGGCATAATACGATTTAAGAATCGCGCCGAACATCTCGTGCGGGGATTTGCAGGTGGAAAGGTGGGGGATAAGGTCGGAATAGTTGTATTCGCAGTAGTTGATCCAGCCCGGCGAGCAGGAAGTTATCATCGGCAATACGCCGTCTTCCTTAATTCTGCCGAGAAGCTCGGTCGCTTCTTCCATAATGGTAAGGTCTGCGCCGAAGTTGGTGTCGAAAACTTTTTTGAAACCGAGACGACGGAGCGCGGCTACCATTTTACCGGTCGCAAGCGTGCCGATTTTATCGCCGAATTCTTCGCCGATGGCGGCTCTTACCGCGGGCGCGGTCTGAACGACGACGTATTTACCCTTAGCGAACGCTTCGTCTACCTTGTTGATTTCGGAAACTTCCATAAGCGCGCCCGTGGGGCATACGCTTACGCATTGACCGCAAAGGATACAGGGGGAAGTCGCGAAACTTCTGTTCTCGGCGGGAGAGACTATGGTGTTGAAACCCCTCTTTTCAAAGCCGAGAATACCCAAGCCGTGCGCGTTTTTGCATCTTTCGACGCATCTTCCGCAAAGTATGCACTTGGAAGTGTCGCGGTATATCGACGGGCTGAGCCTGTCTATCGTTACGGGCGTTTTCGCGCCTTCGTATTTATCTTCTCTCGCGCCGACGAGTTGAGCTACGCGAAGCAGTTCGCACTTGCCGTTCTTATCGCATTGCTGACAGTTTTTGTTGTGGTTGGAAAGGAGCAGTTCTACCGACGTCCTTCTCGCTTCTACGGCTTTGGGCGACGAGATTTTGATTTCCATTCCTTCGGCTACGGGGTATACGCAGGACGCGACTAACCCGCGCGCGCCCGTCGCTTCTACGAGACAGACGCGGCAAGAGCCTTTCGAACATTCGCCGTGATTGAACGCGCAAAGCGACGGAATTTCGTATCCGCACTTCTTCGCCGCTTCGAGTATGGTCAAGCCTTCTTCTACCTGATAAGGTACGCCTTCTATTTTTATATTAACCATTTGACTGACTCTCCTTATTTCTTGCTGATCGCGCCGAATTTACAGGACGCGATACACATTCCGCACTTTATGCACTTCGCCGCGTCGATGACGAACGGTTCTTTGCCGACGACGCCGCTGATCGCGCCGACGGGGCATTTACGAGCGCAGAGACTGCACTTCTTGCACTTGTCGGGATCGATTTCGTAGCGCATAAGATTTTTACAAACGTGCGCCGGACATTCTTTTTTCTCGATATGCGCGAGATATTCGTCTCTGAAATGAGCGAGAGTAGAAAGTATGGGGTTGGGAGCGGTCTGACCGAGCCCGCAAAGCGAGTTGCTCTTTACGTTCGCCGCGAGTTCTTCAAGCGCGTTGAGATCGTCCATCGTTCCCTTACCGTCGGTAATTCTGGTAAGGATTTCGAGCATACGCTTCGTGCCGATACGGCAGGGCGTGCATTTACCGCAGGATTCGTCGCAGATAAATTCCATATAGAATTTGGCGACGTCTACCATACAGTTGTCTTCGTCCATAACTATCGCGCCGCCCGAACCCATCATCGAGCCTTTCGCGACGAGATTGTCGTAGTCGATAGCCGCGTCAAGATCGTCTTTGGTAAGACAGCCGCCGGACGGACCGCCCGTCTGAATGGCTTTGAATTCCTTGTCGTGGGGGATACCGCCGCCGATGTCGTAAACGAGTTCGCGAAGCGTCGTTCCCATAGGAATTTCTACGAGACCTACGTTATTGATTTTTCCGCCGAGCGCGAAAACTTTCGTGCCTTTGGATTTTTCCGTGCCGTATTTGGAAAATTCCGCCGCGCCCTCACGCATAATATAAGGTACGCAGGCGAGAGTTTCTACGTTGTTGATAATGGTCGGCTTCTGCCACAAACCCTTTACCGCGGGGAACGGCGGACGGGGACGGGGCATACCGCGCTGACCTTCTATGGAGTTGAGAAGCGCGGTCTCTTCGCCGCAGACGAACGCGCCCGCGCCGAGACGGATATGTACTCTGAACGAGAAGTCCGTGCCTAAAATATTATCGCCGAGCAAGCCTATCTCTTCGGCTTGTTTGATGGCGAGACGAAGTCTGTTTACGGCGATGGGGTATTCCGCGCGGACGTAGAAATAACCGTTCTGCGCGCCTATCGCGTAACCGGCAATCATCATACCTTCGATAACGCCGAGCGGGTTACCTTCGAGTATCGATCTGTCCATAAACGCGCCCGGATCGCCTTCGTCGCCGTTACATACGACGTACTTTTCGCCTTCGGGTTGCGCGTACGCGAACTGCCATTTTCTGCCGGTCGGGAATCCGCCGCCGCCCCTGCCGCGAAGACCGCTGTCGAGAATTTCTTTGATGACGTCGGCTCTGTCCATCTTCAACGCGCGCGCCAAGCCTTTGAACGCGCCTGCGCCGAGATTTTCGTTTATATCTTCGGGGTTAAGACTTCCGCAACCGTGCAACGCGATACGAACCTGCTTTTTATAGAAGTTGATATCGTCCTGCTTTTTGACCTTTTCCTGCGTGACGGGATCGACGTATAAAAGTCTGTCGACCACTTCGCCGCCGATAAGGTCTTTTTCAACGATTTCGGCAACGTCTTCCATATGCACCATACGGTAAAGCGTATCTTCGGGATAGATTTTTACGAACGGACCTTGCGAGCAGAAACCGAAACAACCTACCTGATTGACGGTTACTTTATCGCCCAAGCCCTTTTCGGCAACGAGCCGTTCGAATTCGTGTCTTATTTCGTCCGAATGCGACGAAAGACAGCCCGTACCGCCGCAAAGAACGACGTGGCGTTTACCGTCCGCGCCCGTGAATTTGGCGTCGAGACACTTACTGCAATTCGCGCTTATTTTTTCAAGTTCTGCAAAATTCTTTATCATAGGTGTCAGTTCTCCTTCGCCCTGTACTGCTCTATAATCTGAGGAACGGAATCCACGGTCATTTTAGGATAAACCGCGCCGTTAATCGATACCGCAGGCGCAATTCCGCACGCGCCTATGCAACGAAGCGCGTCAAGCGTGAACAAACCGTCTTCGGAAGTTTCGCCCGGCGCGATTTTAAGAATTTCGGAAAATTTGTCGATGATCTGCTGCGCGCCCTTGACGTAACAAGCCGTGCCGAGACAGCAACCGATAACGTATTTCCCCTTGGGTTTAAGGGAGAAAAACGAATAGAACGTTACGACGCCGTAAATTTCCGCAACGGATATGCCCGTACGCGCGGAAACGATTTCCTGAACTTCGAGCGGAATATATCCGTATTCCTTCTGAACGTCGCTCAGAATCATCATAAGCGGGGTTTTTTCGTCGGCGTATCTGTCGCAGATTTCGTTTATCTTCGCGATAGCCGCTTCTTGTAAATGAGCCATTTTGCCCTCCTAAAAGATTACGTAAAATATGTAAAGCGTCGCCGCTTTTTTTCAAAATAAAATACCGATATTTTTCAATCGATACGCATTCGTCTCAATCGTAAACGCCCGACCAAGCGTCGCGCGTTTATGTATAAGATTATATACCGTTTATGCTTAAATGTCAACGCCTTACGGCAACTTTCGACGATTTTCGACGATTTACGCCGCCGGCAAAATTTTCCTGACGCGCTGCGCGACGAAAAACGCCGCGAATAACTTGGCAAGGTCGGGCAACACGAACGGAATTACGCATTTGCCGAGTATGACGAACACGCCGAGCGGCGCACCCTTAGAGTAGACGAGCGCGAACCAGACCGTACCAAACGCGTACAACACGATAAGCCCCGTTATCATCGCCGCGACTTTCACTATCGCTTTTTCGCCGTTTTTACCAAACAGAACCGTTATTAACCCGTAAACGAGCACCGCCGCGAGAAATCCGACTATGTATCCGCCCGTAGGGCCCGCTATCACGCCTATACCGCCCTTGAAACCCGAAAATACCGGCGCGCCGGCTATTCCGAGCAGGACGTACGCGCCCACCGCGACGCACGCGCTTTTCCAACCGAGCGCGAAACACGCGAAAAATACCGCGAACGTCTGCATAGTAAACGGTACTTCGAAGAACGGTATCGTTATAAACGAGCATACGGCTATCAACGCCGTAAAAAGCCCTATTTTAGTTATCTCTTTAATTTCGTTCATTCCGTCACCTTAAATCAAACCGCCAAAAGCCGCGTGAAAATATCCGCGCTTTCGCCCGCGGATAAAATCAGTCGAGTCTCGCTCCGCAATCGGGGCATTTGGTAGCGTCCGCGTCGGCGGTCGCGCCGCAGTACGGGCAACGCTTCGCGGGCTTTTTCACGTCGGCGTTCCCCGCGCCGTCTATCGTCGTTCTCGCGGACGCGACGCCTATAAGCATTCCGCCCGAACCGAGCATTAACACGCCTATAAACGACAGGAAGAAAAGCGTGGGCGCGCCTCCGTTTGCCATACAGACGAAGAAGTTTATCACGCCCGCGATAAAACAGCCGAAGCCCGCCGCAACGACGGCAAGCCCGACTATTTTCAGGATTTTTTTGGTTTTTTCACGATTAAAGTTTTTCATAGAACAATAATAACATAATCGCCGTTTATTTACAAGGATTTTGAAAAACTATTTTTATCGGAAGGCAAAAAAATCCGCGTTCGGGCGGAAAATCGCAACGCAACGATTTTCCGCCGGAACGCGTGGTCAGATTTAAGTTCGGGTTTTTTCGATATATCCGTACACGTCGGATTTTTTAAGACCGCGTTCTTTGGCGACCTTTTTAATCGCGTCCATTTTGCTAAGTCCGTCGGCGATATACGCTTCGACCTGACTTTCTATCGGCAACGCGTTCAAAGGGTTTTCGCGCGGCTTGCCGCCTTCCACCACCACGACGTACTCGCCGCGCGGCTCTTCTTCGGCCGTGCCTTGCGACAATTTTATCCTTTCTGCTCGCTCGTGAATTTTGGTTATCTCTTTCACTACCGCCGCTTCGCGTTCGCCGAGAATTTCGTAAAGGCGGGCTATCGTCTTTTTCAGATCGTGCGGCGCGCTGTAAAAAATAAGCGTGGACGGCAGATTTTTATACGGTTCGAGCAGTTTTTCGGCTTCGGACTTCTTTTCGGGCAGAAAACCTATAAAGGAAAATCTGTCCGCGTCAAGCCCCGACAGAACGAGCGCGGACGTAAAAGCCGTCGCGCCCGGCACGACGGTATATTTTATTCCGCGACGGGTAAGTTCCCTGCTCAGTTCGTTGCCCGGATCGGAAACGAGCGGCGTACCCGCGTCGGACACGACTGCCACGTTCAACCCTTCTTCCGCCATCGCGATAATCTTCTCGCATTCGGATTTTTCGTTGAATTTATGATACGCGATCAGCCGCTTTTTTATATCGTAGCGATTGAGCAGTTTTAAGGTCGTGCGCGTGTCTTCGCACGCAATCACGTCCGCCGCGTTAAGCGTTTCTATCGCCCTGTACGATATATCTTTAAGGTTGCCTATGGGCGTTGATACGAAATACAGCATCGCAATATTACTCCGTTTTTATTCTCGCTGCTTTATCTGATGACGGTTTTAAGCACGGAAAACCGTAACTTCTTACCCTTTACGCCTTCTACTAAAAACAAATACGGCTCTTCGCCGTCGCGCGCCCTGACGAATTGCAGTCTGCGCGGCTCTATGCCCACCCTGCGCATTTCGGTAAACACGTCGGTAAACCGCTCTATACGCTGACATACGCAAAATCTTCCGCCGTAGGCGAGCAGGCGTTTGGCGGCGTCGGCTATTTCGGGAAACGTGACGGATATTTCGTGTCTGGCGACCGCCGCGCTGTCGTTCGGGTTCACTTCGCCCGAACCGAGTTTTTTATACGGCGGGTTACACAAAACGAGCGTGTACCTGCCGTTTTCGTCTTTGTCGAGCAACTGCAAAGGAAGGTTTTTAACGATAAAAATATCCTGCAACCCGTTATACTCCGCGCTGCGGCGGCAAATATCGGCAAGCCCCGACTGAATTTCGACTTCGGTTACGCTTTTTACGTCGCGATGAAGCGCGTAATAATGCAGACCGACTATGCCCGAACCCGCGCATAAATCGATAACCGCGTCGCCCTTTTTATGCGACGCGAATTTAGAAAGAAGGACGGCGTCGCTCGAAAAGCGGTACAAATCCTTTCTCTGTATTATTTTAAGCCCGTCGATTAAAAGGTCTTCGAGCGTTTCGTTTTCTCTGATTTCCATATTCGTGTTTTACGCCGCCTGCCGTTTACGACGTTCGCGCCGACGTTACGACGCGCAGAAAAAAGGTTGCCGCACGCGTACCGTACCGCAACCTTCTTCGCCGTTCCTGATTAGTCTGCCTCAACGGGCGCGCCTACGGGGCAGGTTTCAGCGCACGCGCCGCAACCGATGCAGGTGTCTGCGTCGATAACGTACTGCGTGTCGCCCTGCGATATCGCGGCGACGGGGCAGTTTTCGGCGCAAGCTCCGCAAGAGATGCAAGCGTCGGTAATTTTATATGCCATTGTCGTTTACCTCCGTTTATTTATCTCCGACGGTCGTAGCGTGTTTCACGACGCTGCGTCGTCGGGTTTATTATAGCACAGTAAATTGATTTTGTACAGGCTTTTTCGGAATTTAATCGAGAATTTCTTTCAACGCCTTTTCTTCGGCGGAATTTTCTTTTACTTCTTCGATTTTATTCGGGCGTTTTACCTTTATTTCGGAAAGTTTGTAGTCCTTATACGCGAAACCGCCGTCCTGCGTCTGGCGTTTGGTCGTTACCACGAGCGTAAGCATATTGTTCGTGACGACCGTCGCCTTTCCGTCGGGAGTATCGACTTCGCTGCCGATTTTGGGCATTTTTTTATACGTTTCGCTGTAATGCTCGTTCTCGTATTCGAGACAGCACATAAGCCTGCCGCACAGCCCGCTTATCTTTGCGGGGTTGAGCGATAAGCCCTGCGTTTTAGCCATTTTTATGGTAACCTTTCTGAAATCGGGCAGACAGGACGCGCAACATACCACTCTGCCGCACGGCGCGATGCCGCCGAGCAGACGCGTCTCGTCGCGGATACCCACCTGACGAAGTTCTATACGGTTACGGAACGTCGACGCAAGGTCTTTTACGAGTTCGCGGAAGTCGACTCTGTTCGCCGCGGTAAAGTAGAATACGATTTTGGAGTTGTCGAAAGCGTACTCCGCGTCGATTATCTTCATTTTAAGCCCGCGCGCTTTCGCCTTTTCGTCGGCGGTTTTTATCGAGTCTCTCGCCCGCTCTTCGTCGCGTTCGATTTTGCTTAAATCCGCTTTCGTCGCCAGCCTTAAAAGCGGTTTGAGCGGCTGCACGACTTCGGAGTCCGGCACGTCTTTGACTTCGAGTACGACTTCGCCGTATTCCGAGCCGCGCGTGGTCTCCACTATCGCGATCGAACCCTTTTTCGGGTTAAGCCCGACCGGGTCGAAATAATATACCTTTGCGGTACGCTTGAATTTTATGCCTACGATTTTTGCCATCTGTGTTTCTCCCTGACGACGCCGAGCAGTACGCCGTCTACGATCATCGTCGCGTTCGCGCTGAAATTTACCGCCTTTTCTTTATCGACGAGCATATCGGAAATCGCCGCAAGCGCGCCGACCGTAAACCCGTCGGGATCGCTCGCTCCGTTCGCCGCCGCTTTAAGTCTCGATTCGGTTTCGGTTATCATAGCCGAAAGAAATTCTTTTACGTCGGTTTTGTTCGCTCTCTTGACGAATTTTATAACGTCCTTCGACGAACGCATACCCGAAAATATCTCTTTGACGAACCCCGAAAGTTCGTCGCCGTTTTTCGATTCGTAAAGTTTCAGCGCAAGCCCCGCGCTGCCGTTGGACGAGCGTATAGCCTTTTCGAGCCTGTCTGCGTCCGGACACGACGGGGATAATACTTCGCGCTGCGCCGCCGCCGAAAGTGGCGGAATATCTATGGTTTTTACCCTTGACAACACCGTTGGCAAAAGTCCGCTGCGGTTGGTCGCGGATAAAAGTATGCAGACGTTAGACGGCGGCTCTTCGAGCGTTTTCAGAAGTTTGTTCTGCGCCGCCGCGGTCATATTCTCCGCGCCGCGTATAACGAACAGCCGCGTCTTGTTTTCAAGGGGCTTTATATACGTTTTGGATACGAGATCGTCTACGTCCGCCGTTAAAACCCTTTCGCCGTTAAGCGGATAAAAAGTACAGTCCGCATAAGCGTTCTTATCGATTAATCGCTCTATACGCGCGTCTCCGTCGTCGCCCTGACGCTCGATCGTCTTCGCGAGTTCGTTAAGATACGGCTTTATCGCGTATTTATCGGCGCACAACACGAGATAGGCGTGAGAAAGCGTTCCGCGCTTCTTCTCGCCCGAAATTATCTTATACGCGTTGGTGGTTTTAACGAGACTTTCGTACATAGTTTACGGTTTGATTACTCCCTTTTCGCCGAGTACCTTAATCACTTCCGCGAAGACGTTTTCGACCGTGTCGTCGGCGTTTATCCTGACGAACGAGTCGGGATATTTTTCGGCTAAACGCAAATACCCTTCGTATACGCGTTTATGAAATTCCGCCCCGCTCTGTTCGAGTCTGTCGTCCGCGTCCGCGCCGCCTTTTCTCGCAAAAGCCCGTTCGGGCGGTAGGTCGAGAAACAGCGTAACGTCGGGCATACAGTTTTTAAGGGCGTACGAGTTGACTTCTTCCACGAAGTCTTTAAGCCCGCGCGCGTAGCCCTGATACGCGAGCGACGAATGAACGTAACGGTCGCATACCACGATTTTTCCGTCCGCGACGGCGGGTAAAATCTTTTCTTTGATATGTTGCACTCTCGACGCGGCGAACAATAACGCTTCGGTCTCGTCGAACATTTCGACGTTCTTTCCGCCGAGCAGTATTTTACGAATCTGCTCCGAAATAGGCGTTCCGCCGGGTTCGCGCGTCATAACGAAATCATAACCGCGCTCGGTTAAATATTTTTCAAGCAGTTTCAACTGCGTCGATTTGCCCGATCCTTCGCCGCCTTCGAGCGTGACGAAATATCCTTTCTTCTTTTCCATCGCTTTGATTACCGAGTGTTTAATAGTTGCTGAAATTCCTTACGATATAATCGAGAAAAGTCAACGCTTCGTATTGCAGATCCCTTTGCACCGACACGTAGTCGGAAACGCATAGCGTAAGCCCTTCCGTCTGCGGATTGCCTTTTTCGTCGGGATAAGACCAGCGGTCGTTTACCTTTTGCTTCGTAGCGTCGTCTTCGGCGACGTTCTTGTTCAAAGCCGTAAGGTCCACGCCGTAAGCGCGCTTTTCTTTACGGACTTCTTTACCGTTCTCGTAAACGGGTTTCATATAGTACCGCAAAAAGTCGTTGCCGCCGTCTTTCGCCGCAGCCACGGCGGCGTTGAAATGCAGATAGGCTTCAAGCAGTTTCTTTATCCGCGCCTGCTCGTTTTTAACGCCCTGCTTTATATCGTTTTCCGTCCTATACGTCTTTTTATAGTTACGGGATTCCTTTGCTCTGACCGCTCTGAAATACCTTTCGATTTTCGCGTCGTCCACCGTCGGTTCGGCTAAGGTAAAGTCTGCTCCGAATTTTTCGAGATAGGCTTTCGCGCCCGCCGTAAGGTCTTCTATCGTCTGCAAATATCGCCCCGATAAAATCCCTTCTATGTCCGACTTCTTCTCGGTATTCTCCGTAGTCTCGTCTTTCCCGTCGGTCTTCTCGCCGCCTTCGGCAGTCCCGCTCCCGGTCTCTTCGCCCACGACTTTATTCGTCTTGCCCGCGTAAAGCAATATCACATCGGCTTCGTGAGTGGTAGAACGAAGGTTTAACATATACTGCGCGCTGTAATTGCCCGCCGCCGTTATCGAATTGACGGACGTGGTAAGCACGTCGTACGAAAGATCGCCCTTTTTCTTCATATCGCCGAGCATAGCGTAATCGTCGCCAACGGAGTTTACGTCTCCGTACAGGGCGAAATAGAATTGCTGACCGTCGGTCGCGCGCGTGGCGCAGGTGGTAAACAACAACACCCACGCGAACACCAACGCCAGAGAAAACGCCACGGCTTTTATCCAGTCGTATGCGATAAGATTAAACAGTCTTTTTTTGGTTATTTTTAAGTCCATACGCCTATATACGCGAAAAGAGGCTTAAAGCCCCTTTTCAGATCACGCTCTTTTAATAGCGAGTATTTTTACGGGGTACGCGCAGCCTGGCGCGTTTACGGTAACGACGTCGCCGACCTTTCCGCCGATAAGGGCTTGTCCGAGCGGGGATTCGTTGGATATTTTATTTTTATATACGTCCGCTTCGGTAGTGCCTACGAGTTCGTATTCGACTTCCTGCGGATCGCCGTCTTCGTCGAATACAACGACTTTCATTCCGACGGATACCACGTCTTTTTTGCCCGCCTTGATAATCTCGGCGACTTTGAGTTTCGCTTCGATTTCGACTATCTCGCCTTCGATACGCGCCTGTTCGTTTTTAGCCGCGTCGTATTCGGCGTTCTCGGATAAGTCGCCGAAATCTCTCGCGATCTTGATACGCTCGGTTATTTCGGGGCGTTTTACGAATTTAAGTTCTTCGAGTCTTTTTTCAAGTTGCAGTTTGCCTTCTTCTGTAAGAATTACTTTTTCACTCATAATTTATGCTTCCCTTTTCATTCAAACGCAGAAAAGACGAGTACGCGCCTTTTCTGCGTCGAATAATTATTATTTCGTTTAATTACGCCTTTAATACGTACGCGTAACCGTCGTCGTCTCCGCCTTCGACGAAGCCCGTCATTGCCGGATAACGGATAAGCCCGTTCTCTCTCATCATCGCTTCGATATAACTCATAGCGCGTTTGCAATCGCTGAGCGTGGATACGACCACGAGCGACGTATAACCCTGTTCTTCCATAAACGGCTCGGCTTTTTTGAGACCGGGAAGACTAAGGTTAAGATATACGAGAACGTTCTTGCCGTCTTTGAACATCTTGACCAGCGGTTTGTCTTCGCCTTCGTAACCTTCTACGTCGGCGAACGAGCCGGAGTAGGCGCGGAGCATCGAATAATACTCGTCTACGGTGTTGGCGACTTTTTCGTACTCTACGGCGTATTCGTAACCTTCCGCTCTTTCCTTCGCGGTAGACGCGTAGATTACCTGCGGCACGGATTTCATAAGCCCGTTCGCGCTCATCGCTTCTTCGATGAGTTCTACCGCTTCGTCCACGTCGGTTTCGGATGCCGCTTCGTAAAGCGACGGTAAGTCTTTGCCGCGTAATACGTTATAGCCCTTTTCTTCAAGGTCTTCGAACGGAACGTTGAGTTCGAGATCAACTTTTCCGTCTCTTTCGGTAAGTTTGAGAACGGTTACCGACTTGGATACGCCGAAAGTCAGATCGTCGCATCTCGTGTAAGACGCCGTTTCGGCTTTGAGCCTGTCGAATATCTTTGCGGCGGTCTCGTCTTCGACGGGAGTTTCCGCGACTTCTTCGGCTATCGGCTCTTCGGGAAGGGGCGCGGGTTCGGTCTTGGAGGCGAAGTCCGCTTCGAATCTCGCGACCTTTTCTTCCGCGGCGGCAAGCCTTTCGAGCAACGACGCGTCTACGAACGCGTTTCTCGTACCGGCGTTGGCGATTTCGGATTCCTTGTTCTTCTTGTCGATAATCTCTTTGACGCGAGTTTCGACGAGCGCGTTTATTCTCGCTTCTTCTTCGGCTTTACGCTTCATCTCTTCTTCGATCTCGCGTTTGGCTTCGGCTTTGGCTTCTTCCCTTATCTTACGGAGTTCTTCTTCGTAGTTGATTACGGGCTGAGCAACCGCCGCGCCGCTTGCAAGCGCGTAAGAAAGGTTGGCGTTATCGGATTTGAGCGAGTCTGCCACTTCGCCGTAGCATTTGCTTCTCTCGTCCGCTCTCGCTTTCGCGATTATCTCGTCGCGTTCGCGGAGCGCGGAGTCGAGCGCGGCTCTCGCTTCGTCCGCTTCTTTCTCGGCTTTAAGTCTCGCTTCGTCGCTGTTCTTGGACGCGCCTATTTCTTTTATCGACTGCAATTTGACTTCTTCGGTCTTTCTCTCTTCTTCGGCTTTCTTAGCCATATACGAGAGTTTTTCCGCTTCTATCTTCTCTATCTGCGGATCTTTCTGCAAAGACTGGAAGTATTGCGCGTCTGCGGAAGACACCGCGGGATCGATCGCCGCTTTGGCTTTCGCGTATTGTTCGTTGAGTTTTTCGTATTCCGCAACCTTCATCCACTTCGCGTAAACGTTGGTGGTACGCTTTTTGGTGATTTCGGTAGACGCGAAACGAGTCTTGCCCTTCTTATCGGCGAACCAGCCCATAAAGACGTAACCCTTACGCGTAGGATCTTTGGGATAATTGAATTTCGCGCCGTATTTGGCTTTTACGGTAGAATTATACTTACCGCCGCGCGCGTAAAACACCACTTTGTATTTCTTGTTCTTTACGCATTTTACGACTATAAGAATTATAAGCGTAAGCAGAAGCAAGCCGATTACGCCTATGGCTGCCCATACCGCCCAATCCCATTTCTTGTCTTTGGTCAACCACTCGAAGACGAGTAATTTACTTACGTCGTTCACCTTGAATTGCATAGTTTTGCCTTCCCGTTCAATATTTGACATTACGTGAGTTATCGTCGTATGCTCGTACCCTATAACCGAGAAATCCGCCGCTTGCTTGTCGGTAATTCCGTCGTCGTCGAACACGATTTTAACGAGATAATAACTCTGCGTTCCATCCACGTTTCTTAAATCGGTTTTGACCAACCCGCGCCCGTTTGCGTCGGGTTCGTAAATAGTCAGCGTGATATGCTTCCAGAGCGACATACCTTTGACGGCTTCGACTTCGTCGTCCGAAATCAATCTCGCGTTGTTCTTGTTTTTATCGACTCTTGCGTATAAGTCGGGGTTTTTAAGGGCTTTTTGGATATTACGCTCGACCGACGGGTTCGCGCCTTCCCTTACCTTTATTTTCGCGTCCGCGTCGAACAGCGGCGTCTCCACGAACTTCCCGCCCGATTTTTCGTAATACGTTATCGTTACGACGTATTTCTGCTTATCGCTCTTTACCGACGACACCGACGGAACGAGATACTTTTCTTTCGCCGCGACGGAACTCTCTCCGCCGTAAACGAGCGCGCCCGCAATTTCGTACGAATCGTCGAAAGCGTCGATTATGCCCGCGCCGTCGCTTACGGTCTTGCCCGCGTACGAATACGGCGCGGCAAGCGTCGCTTTTTCGTTAAGCTTATCGATAAGCCCGTAGGCAAGCGATTTGTTTTTGGCGACCACGCTTTCGCCGCTCTGCCCGTATAACGCCGTTCTCGACAGATATACGTCTTTCACGCCTTCGCGCGTTATCGCCTTGTAGATTCTTATAAGCGAGCCGATTATGCGGTAATCGTCAGTCTGATAATCGGTTTTGCCCGACGGCGACCAGCCGCGTTTAAGGTCGACCGTTATCGTCTTCGTCACGTTCTCTTTCGTATTCTCGTCGTAAGTAACGGATTCGAGCGTTACCGACGGAAGCGCGAAAAACTCGTCGAGCGAAGCCTTTATCGCGGAAAGTTCGTCTTTAAGATATTCGATTTTGGTTTTTCCGCTCGGCGGAGCGGCGGTCTCGTCAAACGTGGCGGCGGTTTCGTACGCCCGCGTAACGACCGTTTTAAGCGACGTGAATTTCGCGTCGTAGGCTTTTTTGACGGCGGTCATTATCTCTTCGGCTTTCGCCTTGGATTCCGCGCGTCTGCCCTGCGCTTTCATATCGGCGACCGTCTCGGCTATTTTCGCGCGCCAGTCCGTGCCGACGTCGCCGTAAATTTCTTTAAGCGAGTATTCTTCGCCGTACTTCTCGCCGAAATAGATTTCGCCGTCGAATTTCATCGCGCTCTCGTAAACGTTAAGGAATTTACGGTCGAGATAGTCGCGATCGGCTATCGCGCGGCCGAGCGAATCGGAAGCGAATTCGTCGCTCAACTTACGCGCGTTATCCGCGCCCGCAGAGACTTTGTAACCGTCCCCTTCGCGGAATCGCGAAAGCCTGAACAAGCCCGTCACGTTCGCCTGAGTACGGAGTTTTTCGATACTGAAATCGTAAAGGTCGTAAGCGTCGGATTTTATCGCGGCGTCTTCGGCAAGATAATCGGAATAAAACTCGTCGGCGACGGCGTAGACGCCGTACGCGCCCGATAGGCCGTTATCGCCCGAAAAATAGAGTTTCGCGACTCCGCTCGGCGTAAGTTCCGTACCCGCAAGATAAGCGTCTATCTCGGCGGAAAACTTATCCGTTTCAGGCTCGTCGGGGTTTTCGATTCCCTTTATATCGGAATAATGCGCCAAAGCGCGGATTTTATTTAAGTACGAGTTTTTAAGCGCGGTAACTTCCGCGGCGGTATAATCGTGACCTTCGACGTAAGCGGTAACGGGCGACGGGCCGTCTGCCTTCGGCAAGTCGGCGTTAAAGAAAACCGCCGAGCAAGCGACGCACGCGACCGCCAAAATCAAAAGCGCGAATCTATAAAGTTTTGCTTTCAGAAATTTCGACATTTCCCGCTCCGAAAAGGTAAATTTTTCGTCTTTTGCCTATATAATATACTTATATATATTATATAATATCACAAAAGAATATTTTTTTCAATAATTTTTACAAAATATTTTGCCGCTTTGCAAATAATTTTCGACAACATTGAAAATTATTTTCGACAAGCGTGAAAATCGTTTTCGGCAATCGCTGAATTCGCTTTCGGGGCGCGCGTTTTTCGGTTTGCGGCGGCAGATAAGGCGGAAAACGCTTGTTTGCCGTTTATCGTGAAAACGGAAAAACCGTCGCCGCGAAAACGGAAAAATCATCGCCGAAAAAACGGAAAAACCGTCGCCGCGAAAACGGGAAAAGCGTTGCTGCAACGCCGAAAGGCATTCCGCATTTGGCAAGCCGTATTTTCAATACGCAACGCAACGCGTTACCAAACCCGTTTTTGTCAGACGCGACGGAACAATATCTATCGTTTTCAAGCCCGCCGTTTCAAAAAGTAACGCAATAATACATGCCGTTTTAGCCCGCCGTTTCAAAAAGTAACGCAATAATGCATACCGTTTTCAAGCCCGCTACGCCCGAAAAGGCGAGACCGTTCGCATAGCCATAGGTAATTGCGTTTGAACCACGGTCTTGCGCTGTGTTTTTGGCTAATACGGTGTTGCGCTCGTGGCTTATACTTGTGTATTAAGCCGCTCGCGCGCCTTGTCTTAACCTAAAAACACAACGCAAGACTTGCTTGCAACCAAAATGCCGCTATTTTCGATGATTTTTGACGAAGACGGCTTTGTTCGTACTTTGTGGTACGGGCGAAGTCGAATTTGGCAAAAAGCGCGTAAATATCGGGGTTTTGGCGGGTTCAAATGCAATCACCTATGGCTAAACGACTTAATCGATAAAACCAGCCTATAAGACGATTATCGCGTATCACGAACGAAAAACAACCCCGAAACGGCATAAAGCCGTTTCGGGGTTAAATTCGTTAAATTGCGATTATACGAGTTCGATTATAGCCGTAGGAGCCGCGTCGCCTTTTCTCTCGCCGAGTTGATATATTCTCGTGTAACCGCCTCTCTGTTTGAGATCTTCCGCTCTCTGAGCGTACTTGGGGGCGATTTCGTTGAAAATCTTCTCGATAAGGGGATGACGAACGCCGGCAGTTCTGTTCTTGAACTCCGTCATGGTTTCCTTGCCGCGCTGTTCCTGTAAATCGTACACAAGCGTCATAATCTTTCTTCTCGCCGCAAGTTTCTTCGGTCCGTCTTTAAGCACTTTCGTGGTAACGTCCTTACCCTTTTTATCCTTTACGGTAACGGTCGTTTCAACCGTGTCTTCGTAGGTGTTCATCGCGAGAGTTATGATTTTCTCAACGTACGGGCGAAGCGTTTTCGCTCTTCCGAGAGTGGTTTCGAGCCGTCCGTACCATAAAAGGTTAGAAGCCTGATTTCTGAGTACTGCTTTTCTTTGCGTGGTGGTCATACCTAATTTGCTCGACATACTGTTAGTCCTCCTTTTCCATTAGTGATAAGCCGTAAGAGTGAAGTTTGGCGATTACTTCGTCAAGGGATTTCTTGCCGAGATTTCTCACCTTTAACATATCGTCTTCGGTCTTCTTGGTCAAATCGTCAACCGTGTGAATATTTGCCCGTTTAAGACAGTTGTACGAACGAACGGAAAGATCCATATCTTCGATATTCATCTCTCTTATCTTCGTCTCCGTCGTTACTTGGGAAGGCACGATAATCGGTCCGGCGCCCACGTCGCTTAACGAGAAAAGATTGATATGCTCGCCGAGTATCTGCGCGGCAAGACTTACTATCTCTTTACCCGAAAACGCGCCGTTCGTCCAGACTTCGAGCGTCAGTTTATCGTAATCGGTATTCTGCCCCACGCGTGTCGAATCGACGTTATAACTTACTTTTTTTACAGGCGTGTAGATCGAGTCGATCGCTATATAATCGACTTCGTCCGTTTTATTGTTTTCCGCGCCTTTGTAGCCTCTGCCCCTGCCGACGGTAATGTCGAGATCGAGAACTCCGCCCTTGTCTATCGTACAGATATACGCGTCGGGGTTGAGAACTTCGACTTCGCTGTCGGACTGGATATCGCCTGCCGTTACTTCCGCAGGACCGACGACGGAAAGTTTGAGAATTTTCTTGAAGTCGGGCTGCGTTACGGCAGTCTTAAACGCAACGTTTTTCAGGTTGAGTATGATTTCCGTTACGTCTTCTTTCACTCCGGGTACGGTCGAAAATTCGTGCTTGACCGCGCCGTTGGCGAATTTGATTCCTTGCGCCGCCGCGCCGGGAAGCGACGCTAAAAGCGTTCTTCTGAGCGCGTTGCCGAGAGTTAATCCGAAACCCTTTTCCAAAGGCTCTGCTATGATTTTCGCATAGCACCTGTCTTCGCTTTCGATAACTTCTATTTTCGGCGTTTCTATTTCCATCATAGTAATATACCTCCTTTTTAATATTTCTTTGGTATATATTATTTAGAATACAACTCGACGATCATCTGTTCGTTTATCTGCGAATCGATATCTTCTCTCGTCGGGAGCGCAAGAATTTTGCCTTCGAGTTTTTCGGTGTCGAAATCGAGCCATTTAGGCATCTTTCCGCTCTTTGCAGTACCTTTTACGTTTGCAAAGTAAGGAGAGTCTTTTCTCGTCTCTTTAACGGCGATAACGTCGCCGACTTTGATCTCGTACGAAGCGATGTCCACGGGACGACCGTTTACCGTGAAATGCGCGTGCGTTACGAGTTGTCTCGCTTGCGAACGCGAAACCGCTACGCCCATTCTGTAAACGACGTTGTCAAGACGTCTTTCGAGAAGGGAGAGCATATTTTCACCCGTAATACCCTTCATTCTGTCGGCTTTTTCGTAATACTCTCTGAACTGCTTTTCGAGTACGCCGTAAATTCTCTTGGTTTTCTGTTTTTCGCGAAGTTGTAATCCGTATTCGGATACCTTCTTTCTGTCCGCGCCGTGCTGACCGGGAGCAACCGGACGTTTCTCGAACGGGCAGGACGTTTTATAACACTTATCCCCTTTAAGGAATAACTTTCCGCCTTCGCGTCTGCATAAGCGGCATTTTGCATCGGTATATTTAGCCATTGTTCTCGCTACCTCCTATTATACTCTGCGGCGTTTCGGCGGACGGCATCCGTTGTGGGGAATGGGCGATACGTCGGAAATAAGAGTTACTTCCAACCCTACGTTGCCGAGAGCGCGGATAGCCGACTCTCTGCCTTGCCCCGGACCTTTGACGAATACTTCGACCGAACGAAGCCCGTGTTCCATAGCCGCTTTTGCAGCGGTTTCGGACGCCTGTTGCGCCGCGAACGGCGTGCTTTTTCTCGAACCTTTATAGCCGAGTGCGCCCGAACTGCATTGCGTAATGGCGTTACCGTTAGCGTCCGTAACGGTTACTATGGTGTTATTGAACGAGGATTGGATATGAACCTGTCCTTTATCAACGTTTTTAAGTTCTCTACGTTTCTTAACGACTTTTTTAGCGACAGCCATTGTTTAGTCCTCCTTCAATTATTTGGTAGCGGTCTTCTTCTTGGCGACCGTGCGACGCGGACCTTTTCTCGTTCTCGCGTTTCTCTTTGTGCTTTGACCTCTTACGGGCAAACCTTTTCTGTGTCTTACGCCGCGATAGCAGCCGATTTCCATAAGTCTCTTGATGCTAAGACTTACTTCGCTTTTAAGTTCGCCTTCTACTTTAAGATGATGTTCGATGTACTCTCTGAGTTTCGCAACGTCGTCTTCGGTAAGGTCTTTAACTCTTACGTCGGGATTGACGCCCGTCGCTTTGAGTATTTTCTGCGCGGTGGGTCTGCCGATACCGTATATATAAGTGATACCGATTTCCACGCGTTTTTCTCTTGGTAAATCTACGCCGGCAATACGAGCCATTTGTATATCCTCCGAATTTTTTAATAAATAATTTTTTGTTTTGGGTTAGCGCGTCGTGTGTTACGCGCCGTAAAAATCAAAAGTAAATCCGTTAGCCTTGTCTTTGTTTATGGTTCTTGTTCTTGGAACAGATTACCATAACTTTGCCTTCTCTTTTAATGACTCTGCACTTGTCGCACATGGGTTTTACTGATGGTCTTACTTTCATTGTTAAAATCCTCCGATTTTTTTTGGTTATAGAATTAGTCAGTTTTTGCTACGCCATACTATTCGACCTTTCGTCAGATCGTACGGACTCATTTCGATTTTGACGGAATCCCCGGGAATTATTTTTATATAATTCATACGAAGTTTCCCCGAAATGTAAGCGGTTATCACAAATCCGTTCGTAAGTTTTACCTTGAACGTCGCGTTGGGTAACGCTTCTTCGATAACGCCTTCCGCTTCGATTACGTCGTCTTTTGACACAGTATATTAACCTCCGATTCTATTTTGCGAGTAAGATTTCTCGCTTGCTTCGCGCGCAGTCAGCGTCTTCCTTTAAGTTAAAGTTTACACTTTTTACCATCAGAATTTGCGCGCGCGAGTTGGTTGTTATAATGTGAGTATTTCTACTCCGTCGTCGCCGATAAGCACCGTGTTTTCGTAATGCGCGGACGGTTTGCCGTCGCTCGTTACGCACTTCCACCCGTCTATATCGACTTCGTAGCCGCCCATATTTATCATAGGCTCTATTGCGATCGTCATATTGCGTTTAAGCCTTACGCCCGTACCGCGCTTGCCGTAGTTGGGTACGCTCGGATCTTCGTGCAGGTTTTTGCCTACGCCGTGACCTACCATATCCCTTACTACCGAAAAGCCGTTCGCTTCGGCGTGGGCTTGCACCTGCGCGCCGATATCGCCGAGCGCGCTGCCGATACATACGCCCTTTATCCCTTCGAAAAAGCACTCGCGCGTAACGTCGATCAGTTTCTTCTTTTCGGGGCTGATATGCCCTACGAAAAAACTTCTCGCCGCGTCGCCGTGAAACCCGTTGAAATACGCGCCCACGTCAACGCTTACGATCATATCTTCTTCGATGATTCTGTCCGACGGAAAGCCGTGCACCACCACTTCGTCTATCGATATACACGTCGCGGCGGGAAAGCCCCCGTAGCCGAGAAAGGACGGTTTCGCCCCGCAGGAAACTATATAGTCGTGAGCGATCTTGTCGAGTTCTCTCGTGGTCATTCCGACTTTTATCTTTTCTTCGCAGAGATTGAGTACGTCTCTTACTATCGCGCATGGTTTGCGCATAAGTTCGATCTCTTTATCGCTTTTGATGTAAATCATCGTTCAGCCTAATTTTTCCGCGATAGTCGCGAACACGTCGTCTACGCTTCCGTCTCCGTCGATATCCACAAGCACTCCGCGACCTTTATAATAGTCTACCAAAGGCGCGGTCTGCGCGACGTACACGTCCAGACGGCTTCTGACCGTCTCTTCGTTATCGTCGGCGCGTTGCATAAGGTCGCCGCCGCACTTGCCGCATTCTTTCTTCCCGTCGAGATAATCGATGTGATAAGACTCGCCGCACTTGCCGCAAACCCGTCTGCCCGTTATCCTGTTCATAAGTTTATGGAGCGGAACGTCGATGTTTACGACCTTTTCCACTTCCGAAAACTCGTCTAACGCTTTGGCTTGCAATACGTTTCTCGGAAACCCGTCGAGCAGATAACCGTTTTTACAATCGTCCGCATTCAACCTGTCTCTGACTATCTTTATCGTTACTTCGTCGGGAACGAGTTGACCTTTGTCGATGTACGACTTGGCTTCGATCCCGATCGGAGTACGCTCTTTGATATTTTTTCTGAAAATATCGCCCGTGGAGATATGCGGTACGTTATACCTTTCGGCAAGTCTTACCGCCTGAGTCCCCTTTCCCGCGCCGGGCGCGCCTAATAAGACTATCTTCATCTTACTTAAGGAATCCTTTGTGCGCTTTCATCATTATCTGCGATTCGAGCGCGGTGTTGAATTCGATTGCGACCGATACGCAGATCAGCATTCCGGTTGCGCTGAACGCGCCGGAAGTGGCGTTCGCCGGAAGTATAAGGTTAAGCACTACCGTCGGGATAAGCGCAAGCAACGCAAGGAAGATCGCGCCGAACAGAGTTAATCTGTCGTTTATCTTTTTAAGATAATCCGCAGTCGGCTTGCCCGGTCTGATACCCGGTATAAATCCGCCGTTTTGCTGTATCGTCTTCGAAATGTCTTCGGGATTGAATTGAATCTGCGAGTAGAAAAACGCGAAGAATACGATAAACAGGCAGAGCGTTATCGCGTAGAACGGATATCTCGAATTCGCGCCGAGCCAGGTGCTCCACCAGACCGAACCGTTGGTCCAGCCGCAAAGAGCGAATATGAGTTCGGGGAACGAAAGTATCGAAAACGCGAAGATGAGCGGCATAACGCCGTTGGCGTTGACCTTTATCGGAATAACGGTCGATTGCCCGCCGTACATCTTGTTGCCCTTAATCTGTTTGGCGTACTGAACGGTTATCTTTCTTTCCGCAAGTTCTACCCATACTATCGCGCCGAATACGAGTACGATTATAAGGATATAGCCTACGAAACGTAAAAGTTCGAGTCTCGCCGCAGAATCGAAGTTGCCGCCGAATATCGTCGTGCATTCCTGCACGCAGAATTGTCCGGCAGACGCGATGATACCCGCGAAGATCAGAAGCGATATACCGTTGGATACGCCGTGGTCGGTGATTCTTTCGCCTATCCACATCGTTACGCAAGTACCCGCCGTGTAGAACACGATCATTATAACGTAGGTCAGGAATTTCGTAAAGCCGGTAACGTTGTCCGCGCCGCCCGCAAGAAGTCTTACGAGTTGACTGTCCGAACCGGTTACGCTGCCGTAACTTACGAGTATGCCTATCGACTGAATGACCGCGAGCAGAAGGGTAAGATAACGAGTGTAGTTGGCAATCTTTCTTCTGCCTTCTTCGCCCTGTTTGGATAATCTTTCAAGCGGGGGAATCGCAACCGCAAGCAGTTGGATGATAATCGAGGAGTTGATGTACGGTCCGATACCCATTGCGAAAAGCGTGCCTTGCGCGAGCGAGCCGCCCGTCATCATACTCATGATCTGGAGATAAGTCGTCTTCGACAGGTCCTGATCTTTCAATAACGCAGTACCTACGCCGGGAACGGGAATGTAACAGCCTAATCTGTATATAAGCAGGAACAAAAGCGTCCACCAGATTTTGACTCTTATCTCTTTGACCTTAAATGCTTTTTTTAACGTTTCGAACATTTTCCACCTCCGCTACGGCTTATCAAACCTGTTCGCAAACGCCGCCCGCTTTCTCGATCGCGCTCTTGGCGGCTGCCGAGAACTTCGCGGCTTTAACGGTCAACGCAACGTTGAGTTCGCCGTCCGCAAGCACTTTAAGACCTACGGCGTTCTTGACTTCTTTGATAAGGCCCGCGTCGAGCAGAACGTCGTAATCTACGACCGCGCCCGCTTCGAATGCGGAGAGTTGTTCGAGGTTTACGAGCGCGTAAACCTTTCTGAAATGATTGTTGAATCCGCGTTTGGGAACTTTTCTCGTCAACGGCATCTGACCGCCTTCAAAACCCGGTCTGACACCGCCGCCGCTTCTCGCCCATTGACCTTTATGTCCCTTACCCGACGTCTTGCCGAGTCCGGAACCGATACCGCGGCCGAGTCTCTTTACAGATTTTCTCGATCCTTCCGCGGGACTTAACGTGTCTATTCTCATAGTCTGCCTTCCTTACGCCTTTTCAACCTTTACGAGATGCGAAACGAGCGCAAGTTGACCTTGCAACGCCGCGTTGTCCGTAAAGACCTTAGACTGATTTATTTTGTGAAGTCCGAGCGCTTCGCAAACCGCCTTTTGCTTGGGCAGGCACGCGATAGTGCTTCTGACGAGAGTTACTTTCAATTTTTCGACTACTGCTTCTTTCTTCTTTGCCATATCGAAAGCCTCCTTACGCCATTATCTCTTCGGCGGGTTTTCCGCGAAGAGCCGCGACTTGTTCCGCAGTACGGAGTTCGTTAAGTCCGGAGATTACGGCTTTGACCATATTTACCGGATTGGACGAACCGTGTGATTTGGTTCTGATGTTCTTAATTCCTGCCGCTTCCATTACCGCGCGGACGGGGCCGCCCGCGATAACGCCGGTACCTTCTTCGGCGGGCATCATCAATACCGAGCCGCGTCCGAACTTACCGATTACCGCGTGGGGAATGGTCGTTCCGACGACCGAAACTTTACGCATAGCCTTCTTGGCTTGCGCGGTCGCCTTCTCGATTGCTTCGGGAACTTCGTTAGCCTTGCCGCTGCCGCATCCGACTCTGCCGTTTTCGTCGCCTACTACGACGAGCGCGGAAAATCTCATTTTACGTCCGCCTTTTACGACTTTCGTGATACGGTTGACGGCTATGAGTTTCTTGCAAAGACCGTCGTCGCGATCCTGCCTTCTTTGAGGTCTGTTATTATCTCTTGCCATTTCCTGCCTCCTTAGAATTTCAAGCCGCCTTCTCTGGCGCCGTCTGCTAATGCCTGAACTCTGCCGATGTAAAGGTATCCGCCTCTGTCGAATACGACTTCTTCGATACCCTTAGCCGTCGCTTTCTTCGCAAGTTCGAGACCTACGATTTTAGCCTGTTCGACTTTGTTCTTTCCTTCAGTAAGAGCCGCTATCGCTTTCTCTTTCGTCGAGCAGGCAACGAGCGTGTTGCCCGCTACGTCGTCGATTATCTGCGCGTAGACGTTGTTAAGACTTCTGTAAACGCAGAGTCTGGGACGAGACGCCGTACCCGATAATCTGACTCTTACTCTCGCGTGTCTTTTCTTTCTGTCAGTATTTTTATCAATTTTCGAAATCATATCGGTTTACTCCTTATTTACCCGCAGTCTTGCCTTCCTTACGTTCGATTACTTCGCCCTTGTAAGCGATACCGTAACCGTGATAAGGCTCGGGGGTTCTGATAGCCCTGATGTTGGCGGCAATCTGGCCGACGGAGACTTTGTCGATACCCTTAACGCTGATTTCCGTGGGGGAAACCGCAGTCAAAGTGATTCCTTCTTTAGCCTTGACCACTACGGGGTGGCTGAATCCGACCGACAACGTAAGATCCTTGCCCGTCTGCGCGACTTTCCAGCCGACGCCGTTTACGGTAAGACCTTTTTCGTAACCTTTCGTAACGCCTTCCACCATATTGTGGAGCAACGCTCTGTATAAGCCGTGTTTAGCCCTGACTTCGTCTTCTTCGCTCTTGCGGAGTACGTGCGCGACGTTCGTTTCGAGATTGAAACTTATGTTTGCCGCGTCGTAGTCCTGCGTAAGCGTTCCTAACGGACCTTTAACGGTAAGTACGCCGTCGTTAGCCGTAACGGTAACTCCTGCCGGTATAGCAACCGGCTCTCTTCCGATTCTCGACATATTTCAGACCTCCTTACCAGACGTAAGCAAGAACTTCGCCGCCGTGGTTGGTCTTTCTTGCTTCTTTGTCGGTCATTACGCCCTTCGGGGTGGATATGATGGCGATTCCGAGTCCGCCCAGAACCTTCGGTAATTCTTCGCAACCTGCGTAGATGCGGAGACCGGGTTTGGAAATTCTCTTCAAGCCGCTTATAACTTTTTCGCCCTTAGGACCGTACTTCAACGTGATGACTATCTTGCCCTGAACGCCGTCTTCGACGAGTTCGTAAGCCGCGATGTAGCCTTCTTCGAGAAGTATTTTAGCGATTGATTTTTTCATATTCGACGCGGGGATTTCTACCGTGTCGTGTTTTACGATAAGCGCGTTTCTTATGCGCGTGAGCATATCTGCAATAGGATCAGTCATTTCTTTCTACCTCCTTACCAACTAGCCTTCTTAACGCCGGGGATCTGCCCTTTGTATGCTAATTCTCTGAAACAAATACGACATATTCCGTATTTTTTGAGAACGGCGTGAGGTCTACCGCAGATAGAACACCTGGTATACCCTCTCGTGGCATACTTCGGAGTCTTTTTCTGTTTGTTTATCATAGCGAGTTTTGCCATAATTTCGTGTTCTCCTTAACCTTAAGCTTTGAAAGGCATTCCCATAGCCTTTAACAGTTCGCGAGCCTCTTCGTCGGTCTTTGCGGTGGTAACGATACAAATATCGTAACCTCTCGTCTGCTCTACCTGATCGTATTGAATCTCGGGGAATATGAGTTGTTCTTTAACGCCCATCGCGTAGTTGCCTCTTCCGTCGAAGGATTTGCTCGGCACGCCCTTGAAGTCTCTGACTCTCGGAAGCGCGATGGATACGAGTTTATCGAAAAAGTCGTACATTCTGTCGCGTCTTAAAGTGACTTTGATACCTACGTTCATACCTTCTCTGACCTTGAAGTTCGCTACCGACTTTCTGGCTTTGGTAAGAACGGGTTTCTGACCGGCGATGAGCGCGAGTTCCTGCGCCGCTACCTGAACGCTCTTGGCGTTGTCTTTGCAGTCTCCGAGACCGGTATTGAGAGTGATCTTTACGAGTTTCGGACATTCGTTCACGTTCTTATACGCGAATTTCTTCATAAGATACGGAACGACTTCTTCCTCGTACGCCTTTCTCTTTCTGTTGACATACTTGGAATCGGTTGCAGGTTCGTTAGCAACCTGAGTCTTTTTGTTTGCCATTTTTATTCTCCTTATTCGGCTTTATCCGCAGTTACCGTTTCGGCTTTCTTTGCGGTGGTTTTCTTGGTCGTAGTAGTTGTCTTCTTCGCCGTGGTCGTAGTCTTCTTGGCGGTGGAAGTCGTCTTCTTCGCGGCGGGTTTCTTTACTTCGCCTTCCGCGGAAGCCGCGCTCGTTTTCTTTGCCGCAGTCTTCTTCGCAGGGGCTGCCGCAGCGACTTTCTTCGCTTCGAGCGACGCGCCGCACTTCTTGCAGACGCGGAATTTCTTTCCGCCTTCGACTTTATATCCGACTCTCGTCGCCTTTCCGCAAGCGGGGCATACTACGAGTACGTTGGACGCGTCAATCGCGCCTACCTGATTGACGATCGCGCTCGTTTCGTTCGCGCTTCTCGCCTTTTTGCTCTTCTTCTGAACGTTTACGCCGTCGATTTTGATCTTGTTGTCTTCGGGAATACTCGCGATGACTTTACCCGTCTTGCCGGCGTCTTTACCCGTTAAAACGAGAACGGTATCATTCTTTTTAACTTTCATTTCGCACTCTCCTTACAGTACTTCCGGAGCAAGAGATACGATTCTCATATAATCTCTCTCGCGGAGTTCTCTCGCAACCGGTCCGAAGATACGCGTGCCTCTGGGCTGTTTCTGGTTATCGATGATAACCGCCGCGTTGTCGTCGAACCTGATATGAGTGCCGTCTGCGCGGCGAAGCCCTTTGGAAGTTCTGACTATAACTGCCTTTACGACGTCGCCTTTCTTGACCGCGCCGCCGGGGGTAGCCGTCTTTACGCTGGCAACGATTACGTCGCCGATGTTACCCGTCCTTCTGAACGATCCGCCGAGTACTCTGATGCACATTATTTCTTTCGCGCCCGAGTTGTCAGCAATCGTAAGTCTGGTCTGTGGTTGTATCATAAATTACGCTCCCTCCTGTATTATTTAGCCTTTTCGATGATTTCGGCGACTCTCCAATTCTTATCCTTGGAAAGTTTACGGGTTTCGACTATTCTTACCTTATCGCCTACGCCGCACGCGTTCTCCTCGTCGTGAGCCTTATACTTCTTGGACGAAGTAACGGTCTTTTTATACAAGGGATGCATGGCTCTTTGTTCGACGGTAACGACTACCGTCTTATCCATTTTGTCGGAAGTAACTATTCCGACTCTCTCTTTTCTTAAATTTCTTTCCATCTTCCGTTCCTCCGATTATACGCTCGCTTTGAGTTCTCTCGCGCGGATTTCCGTTTTGATTCTCGCGATATCCTTCTTGGTCGTCTTTACGACGTTCGGATTTTCGAGTTGACCGGTCGCCTGACGGAAACGAAGGTTAAAGAGTTCGTCCTTAAGATCGGACAATTTCGTTGCCAACTCATCGTTGGTCATTCCGTGAATTTCTTGCGCTTTCATTTTCAGCCTTCAACTCCTTCCGTAGTTTTTTCTTTGACTACGAACTTCGTCTTGATGGGAAGTTTGTGTCCCGCAAGACGCATAGCCTCTCTCGCGTCGGCTTCGGAAACGCCCGCCATTTCAAACAATACTCTGCCGGGTTTTACTACCGCCGCCCAGTATTCTACGTTACCTTTACCGGAACCCATACGAGTGCCTGCGGGTTTCTTTGAAATGGGCTTGTGCGGGAATACGTCTATCCATACCTGACCGCCACGCTTGATGAATCTCGTCATCGCGATACGCGCCGCTTCTATCTGATTGGAAGTTACCCACGCGCAACCGTCCGCTACCAGACCGTATTCGCCGTAAGCGATAACGTTACCTTTGGTAACCTTGCCGGTCATTCTGCCGCGATGCTGTTTTCTTCTCTTTACTCTTTTAGGCATCAACATAATTAAGCCTCGCCTCCTTCGGTTTTCTTAACCGCGCCGAGAACCTCGCCTTTGTAAAGCCAGACCTTGATACCGATCGCGCCGAAAGTGGTGTGAGCGGTAGCGATGCCGTAATCGATGTCCGCGCGGAGCGTCTGAAGGGGTATAGATCCTTCGTGATACTGTTCGCATCTCGCTATTTCCGCGCCGTCGAGACGACCGCTGACCATAACCTTGATACCCTTTACGCCCGACTTCATCGATCTCGATATAGCCTGTTTCATACTTCTTCTGAAAGACGCTCTCTTTTCGAGTTGCGCCGCGATGGACTCCGCAACGAGTTGCGCGTCCGCGTCGGGTTTCTTTACTTCGAAGATGTTTACGGAAACCGGCTTGCCGTTGGTTATCTTGGCAAGTTTCTTCTTCATTACTTCGATTTCCGCGCCTGCCTTGCCGATAAGCACACCGGGGCGAGCCGTGTAAATCGTAACCGCAACCTTGCCTGCCGCTCTCTCTATGGTAACCTTGGAGATAGCAGCCGCAAAGTAAGTGTCTTTAACGTACTTTCTGATGTCGTAATCCTCTTTAAGGAACGCGCCGAATTCTTTTTTGTCGGCGTACCATTGAGTATCCCAACCTTTGATGATTCCTACTCTCAATCCGTGCGGATTAACTTTCTGTCCCATACCTGTCTCCTTACTTTCTCACGTCGAGTATAACCGTAATGTGGCTCGTTCTTTTAAGGATTCTGAATCCTCTGCCGTGTCCCATAGGTTGCATTCTTTTCAGAGTCGGACCCTGATCCGCAAAGCACTCCGCAACGTAAAGGTCGGCGGGATTCATCTGCAGATTGTGTTCGGCGTTCGCCGCAGCCGAAAGAACTACTTTCTTTATCGGCAACGCGCCTGCTTTCGACACGTTTTCGAGTATGGCTACCGCTTCGTTTACGTCTTTGCCGCGGATAAGGTCGAGTACGACTCTTACTTTATAGGGCGAAATTCTGACGTATTTGGCAATCGCCTTCGGTCTTCTGTCTTTATTTTCCTCAATTCTCTGAGTCTTTAATTTAGTATTCTTAGCCATTGCTGTCGCCTCCCTTATTTACCGCCCGTCGTCTTGGAACCGGCATGACCTTTGAATGTACGGGTGGGCGCGAACTCGCCGAGTTTGCAACCTACCATATCTTCGGTAACGTATACGGGAACGTGTTTTCTTCCGTCGTGTACGGCGATCGTGTGACCGACCATCTGCGGGAATATCGTCGAACTTCTCGACCACGTTTTGAGGACGGATTTCTTGTTCTCGGCGTTCAACGCCTCGACTCTTTTAAGCAATTTGCTTTGGACGTAAGGTCCTTTTTTAACGCTTCTGCTCATATTCTTCTTCTACTCTCCTCAATTGATTCTCTTAAGAATAAACTTGTCGGTCTTATTCTTCTTCTTTCTCGTCTTGTAGCCGAGTGCGGGTTTACCCCACGGAGTCATAGGACCTGCGTGACCGATCGGGCTTCTGCCTTCGCCGCCGCCGTGCGGGTGATCGCACGGGTTCATTACCGAACCTCTGACGGTAGGTCTGATACCCATATGTCTCTTCTTACCGGCTTTACCGATTCTGATGATTTCGTGATCGAGATTGCCGATCTGACCGACGGTCGCTTTGCATTTGACCGGAACGTATCTCATTTCGCCGCTGGGAAGTTTAAGCGTTGCAAGCCCGCCTTCCTTCGCCATAAGTTGAGCCGCCATACCCGCGCTTCTCGCAAGTTGACCGCCTTTGCCCGGCTGAAGTTCGATGTTGTGTATCATAGTACCGACGGGAATGTTCTCTATCGGAAGGCAGTTGCCTACCTTAATATCCGCTTCCGCGCCCGAAACGACTACGTCGCCTACGTTGAGACCGACGGGGGCGAGTATATATCTCTTTTCGCCGTCGGCGTAGAACAAAAGCGCGATGTTGGCGGTTCTGTTCGGATCGTATTCGATCGTCTTTACGGTTGCCTTTACTCCGTCTTTATTTCTCTTGAAATCTATGATACGGTACTTTCTCTTATTGCCGCCGCCGTGATGACGAACGGTTATTTTACCCTGCGCGTTTCTGCCCGCGGTGTGTCTCTGGTCTTCGAGAAGAGATCTTTCGGGTTTCGTGCAGGTAATTTCTTCGTAGGTGCTTACCGTCATGAAACGGCGCGCCGCAGAAGTCGGTTTATATCTTTTAATACCCATAGTCTGATTCCTCCGTGATTATTGAAGCGACTCGAAGAACTCGATGCCCTTGCTGTCTTTCTTCAAAGTTACAACGGCTTTCTTCCAGTCGGAAGTATAGCCCTGACTTCTACCCATTCTCTTTAACTTGCCGTGATAGTTAGCGGTGTTTACTTTTTCGACCTGAACGCCGAATCTCTTTTCGACTTCGAGTTTGATCTCGGTCTTGTTGGCGTTTTTGGCAACGACGAAGGTGTACTTCTTATCTTTAATCGTCGCGTAACTCTTCTCGGAAAGAAGCGGTCTTAAAATGATTTCCCTTTCCATTATTCTCCGTAAACCTCCTGCAATTTCTCTACCGCGCCCTTAGCGATAACGACTACGGCGTTCTTTACGACGTCGTAAGTGTTGAGTTGGTCGACGGGCAAAGTCTGCAACTTCTGAAGGTTGCGCGCAGCCCTGATTACCAACGCGTCGTTGTCGTTCATTACCATAAGAACGGTCTTATCGAATTTGAAAGCGTCCATAAACGCTACCATTTCTTTGGTTTTGCCTTCCGCTACCGCGATGTCGTCGAGAACGATGAATTCGCCGTCCGCAACTCTCTTGGAAAGCGCGGAGAACAACGCCGTACGTCTTGCGGTGATGTTCATCTTCTTACCGAAATCTCTCGACTTGGGCGCGAATACCACGCCGCCCTTTATCCATTGCGGGGCTCTTATCGAACCTTGTCTGGCGTTACCCGTGCCTTTCTGTCTCCAAGGCTTTCTTCCGCCGCCTCTTACTTCGGTTCTCGTCAAAGTACCCTTCGTACCCTGACGCATATTTGCAAGGCGCGTAACTACCGCCTGATGAATAAGCGGTTCGTTGTACTCTATCTCGAACAACGCGCCGAGATCCATCGATCCGGTTTCTTGTCCTTTCATATTATAAACTTTTACGTTTGCCATATTATTCACGCTCCTTATTTAACGCTGTCGGTAACGGTTACGACTCCGCCCTTAGGTCCGGGAATTGCGCCCTTTATAAGGAGTACGTTTCTCGCCGCGTCTACCTTGACGATTTCAAGGTTTTGTATGGTCACTCTTTCGTTACCGTACTGACCGGGCATCTTCTTGTTCTTGAATACCCGCGACGGAGAACTGTTCGCGCCCATAGATCCGACTTCTCTGTGAACGGGGCCTACGCCGTGCGTCATTTTAAGACGATGATGATTCCATCTCTTGATAACGCCCGTGAAACCGTGACCTTTGGTAAGACCGACCACGTCGACGCGATCGCCGTCCGCAAAACTTTCGACCGTAAGCACCTGACCTACCGCGTACTTGCCGCAGTCGTCGAATTTGAATTCTTTAAGCACTTTCTGCGGTTCTACGCCCGCTTTTTTGAACTGTCCGTTATCGGGTTTGTTAAGGTCTTTCTCTTCGACTTTGCCGAAGCCTACCTTAACGGCAGCGTATCCGTCCTTTTCGGCAGTCTTGATCTGCACTACCGGGCAAGGACCTGCTTCAACGACCGTAACGGGGATTACTTTTCCGTCTGCGGAAAAGATCTGGGTCATTCCCAATTTTTTTCCAATGATTGCTTTATTCATAGATAAAGTTCACCTCCGATTTTTTTCTTGATTAGAGTTTGATTTTTACGTCTACGCCCGCAGGAAGATGGATGCTGTCGAGTATTTTCGCGTTCGTCGAGTAAATGTCGATAAGTCTCTTGTGAGTTCTTATCTCGAACTGCTCGCGGCTATCCTTATACTTGTGGGGAGAACGAAGGATCGTTACGACTTCCTTTTCGGTGGGAAGCGGAATCGGGCCGCTTATCTTCGCGCCCGCCTTTTTCATAGTTTCTACGATCCTTTCGGTTGCCTGGTCTACGGTTTTATTGTCGTAAGCCGCCAACTTGATTCTGATTTTCTGACCTGCCATGTGTTTACCTCCGATTTTATACTAACGTGTTGTCAACGTTGCCGTGTGTGTCGCGCTTTTCACAATAAAAAAATCACTCGCTGCCGTGTGTTTCGCGAATGACCTAATACTGCTATACGCGCAGTTAGTCGCAGGGGTCGCGCCCCCGCATTTGTCAATGAAAATTATCTTCCCTACTCGTTTCGCGGTTCCGGAGCCGACGAGCGAGCGTTGGGTTTGAAGTAACTTTTCATCTCAACCCTATTTTACACAGCCTATGTATCATAACATAACGAACGGGTATTGTCAAACGATTTTTTAAGGTTTCCGAATATTTTTTAATATTTTTTTGGGCGGGATTTTTCGGGTTTTCGACTCCGCCCGCCTACGGACGATTAACGCGCTTTCGCGCCGCGCCGCCCTATCCTTACGCACGCAAGCGTTTTATCTCTGCCCTATCCTTACGCACGCGCGCGTGTTTTATAATGAAAGGACCGAAGGCGAGGTTACGAAAACCTCGCCTTCGGCACAATGGAGAAATAATTGAAACAAGAAAAAACCTGTGTGATCGATTTTATGGCTGTATTATACAGCGTCAATATGATTGTATTATGATGTGTTTTTGTAAATTGTGTGAAATTTATCTCGTTTTTACGACTACGGTAGTGCCTGCGCCGTAAGTGGACGTTAAAGACAGATCGAAACCGTACAGTTGGCATATGTGTTTTACTATCGCGAGACCGAGCCCCGTTCCGCCGCTTTCGCGCGAGCGGGATTTGTTTACCCTGTAAAACCGTTCGAAAAGTCTCGCCTTGTCCTTTTCTTCTATGCCTATGCCGTCGTCTTCGACGCTCAGCGAGAATTTTCCGTCGCCTTCGTCGCTTATCTTTACTTTGACGAAACCGCCGTCGTTTCCGTAGCGCACGCCGTTTTCGACGAGATTTTTGATAAGTTCCACGGCATGTTCCCGTTCGATTTCGATCGTAGCGTCGCCGTCTGCCGTAACGGTTATCTTTTTCTTTTCCGCCATACCCGAAAGGCTTTCCTTTACTTCCGCGGCGACTTCGCCGAGACTTACCTTTTCGGCGTTTATCTCCTTTTGCGATTCGAGTTTGGATAAGTCGAGCATATCCGACAACAGCGCGAGTATGCGGTTTATTTCTTTGTCGGTTTTCGCCGTGAATTTCTTTATTTCTTCGTCGGAAGTTTTAAGCGATATAAGGTCGTTGAAGCCCTTGATCGCCGTAAGCGGAGTTTTCAACTCGTGCGAGGCGTCGGCGAAAAATTCCCCGCGCATCTTCTCGCCGCGTTTTACCGCGGTTATGTCCGTGGCGACTATTATCGAACAGCCGTTGTCGACGGGTTTTACGGATACCATATACGTTTTGCCGTCCGTCTCGTAGTCCGTCTCCGAGCCTTTGCGTTCGGTTACGGCGAGTTTCGCGGCGGTAAGGAAGTTTTCGTCGTCCGTGAGCGCGGTATAGTTCTTGCCGACGTAACCGCTGCCCGCAAACACTTCGCCCGCGACTTTGTTAGCCGTCCGCACCGTACCTTCGCAGTCGAGAACGACTATTCCGTCGGAGACGTTGCTAAGTATATAATCGAGCCGCTCCTTTTCGTCGGTCGCCGCCTTTACGGACGAACTCAACTGTTCTGCGACGGTATCGATTTCGGTCATTATTCCGTCTATTTCGGCGTCGCCCGTAGGCACGCGATCCGTTTTTACGCCCTTTTCGGCGTTTTCAAGACCTTTTTTTACGTCTTCGAGCGGTTTTATTACCGAGCCCGTGACGATTATGCTTGCGATATACGAAAGGAACAACGCGCTTATCAGCACCCATACCGTGGTGGTAACGGTTTTGCCGACGTAAGAATTAACGTCTTCTACGGGTATGGAAACTCTGACCGCGACCGCACCGACCGCCGTTTCCGCCTTTTCGGCGTAGTACACGAAATCTTTGCCGAGCGACGCGCTCCGTCTCGTTACGGTTACGGGCTTGCCGCCGAACGCCGCGATTATCTCTTCTCTGTCGGCGTGCGGTTTACCTACCACGCTCGCGTCCCGACTGTCGGCTATAACCGTTCCGTCTTCGTTTACGACGGTAACTCTCACGCCCGACGGCACGTTTTCGGCAACGTGGTCGTTATAGTTGGCGACGTAGACTTTGGTAAGAGCGATTATATTCTTTTCCGCTTCTTCGTATCGCGTTTTTTTGCTGACGGTAAGCCCCGAAAGGAACAAAATCAGCAGGGACAGAGTGATTATTATTAAATTGAACGCAACTAATTTCTTTTTCATTTCAATCGATGATTATTTTAATATATACCCGACGCCCCTTACGGTGGAAAGTTCCGCATAAGAGCCTTCGAGAATTTTGCGCAGGTCGCCGATATGCACGTCGAGCGTGCGCGTTTCGCCGTAATTCTCGCCCCAGACCTTATCGAGCAGATCGTCGCGATAATTTATCTTTTCGGCGTTGATTACGAGTATTTTCAACAATTCGTACTGCTTCGGCGTAAGGGTTTTCTCATTTCCGCAGACCGTTACGACGCGTTTGTCGTCGTCTATTTTCACGTCCTTGAAGACGAACGTTCTGCCCGCTTTCGCCACGCCGCGCAGTTTGGCGTTTATTCTCGCCACGAGTTCGAGTACGCCGAAGGGTTTGGCGATATAGTCGTCCGCGCCGGAATCGAGACCTTTGACCTTATCTATTTCGGTGGTTTTCGCCGATACCATTATAACGGGAATATCGGCGGTAACCGCGCTATCGCGTAACTTTTTCAAAATTTCGTACCCGTCCGCGCCGTCGAGCATAATATCCAGCACGATAAGGTCGGGCAAGCGGTTTGCCAAAGCCGCTTGGAGCGAGTTTTCGCCGTCGCAGGTAACGACGTCGAAGCCCGCGCCCTTTAACGCGTACGAATACACTTCGCGGATATTCTCTTCGTCGTCAACGCAATAAATAAGTCTTTTGTCGTCCATTTTTCTCCTTTTTCAAGCGAACGGAATCACGCGCCCCTTACGCCCGTGGAAGCGTATTCCACCCACTCGCCGATATTGACGGCGTGGTCGCCTATTCTTTCGAGATATTTGGCTATCATCATAAAGAGTATCGCCTGATCGGCGTTTTTGGGGTTCTTTTTTATGAGTTCGACGAGATCGCTTTTAACCGTCTCGAACAGTTCGTCCACGCGGTCGTCGCGTTTATCCAGCCCTTCCGCGAGAACGAGATTCCTGTCGATGTAACTCGTAACGCCATCTTTTACCATACCCGACACGATTTTCGCCATCATTTCGATATGTTCGGGTTCTTTGATAAACTCTTCCTTGCCGAATTGCAGGGATATTTCGGATATGTCCGCCGCCTGATCCGCAATTCTTTCGAGATCGGTTATCATTTTAAGCGCGGCGGAAACGTCGCGGAAGTCCCCTGCGACGGGGTGTTCCATAAGCAGTATTTTCAGACAATCCTGTTCGATTTCGCGTTCGGCGCGATCGACGTTTTTATCGCCGTCCATAACTTCGCGCGCAAGATCGTCGTCGCGCGTTTTCAGGGCGCGTACCGATTTTTCTATCGCGGTCTCGACCGAATGGCACATCGCTATCAGTTTATCGAAAACTTCGCTCAATTCCTTTTCATATTTCGCTCTTATACTCATTATACTTCGTTTGCCCTCCTTTTTCAAGCGGTTTTTTTAATTTTTCAGCCGAATCTTCCCGTAATGTAGTTCTCGGTGCGTTTGTCGCGCGGCGATGAAAATATCTTTTCGGTATCGTCGTATTCTATAAGTTCGCCGAGCAGGAAAAACGCCGTCTTGTCCGCTATACGGGTGGCTTGCTGCATATTATGCGTTACTATCACTATCGTGGTGTCGTTTTTTATCGACTCCGCAAGTTCTTCTATCTTTCCCGTCGATATGGGATCGAGCGCGGAAGTCGGTTCGTCCATAAGCAGGATTTTCGGGTTGGTCGCAAGGGCGCGCGCTATGCACAGCCTTTGCTGCTGCCCGCCCGACAACCCCAGCGCAGACTTGCCGAGACGGTCTTTCAGTTCGTCCCACATATTCGCGCCTTTAAGCGACTTTTCGACTATTTCGTCAAGGTCGGATTTCTTTTTCGCGCCGAGCGTTCTCGGTCCATAAGCGACGTTGTCGTACACGCTCATCGGGAACGGGTTTGGCTTCTGAAACACCATACCCACGTTACGCCGTAACTCGTTTACGTCGATTTTTTTATAAATATCCACGTCTCCGATTAAAAATTCGCCTTCTATGCGGCAACCTTCCACGAGATCGTTCATTCTGTTGAAACATTTGAGAAAGGTCGACTTGCCGCACCCCGAAGGACCTATGAACGCCGTTACCCGCTTTTCGGGTATTTCAACGTTTACGTCTTTGAGCGCGTGAAAATCGCCGTACCACAGATTCGCGTTTTTTACGGATATTCCGCCGCCGAACGCTTCGTTCGTTTTATTTTCCATCTTTGCTTCCTTTAAGTTTTTTATCGAGTTTTTTCGTTATGAGATCGGCTATCGCGTTGAGCGAGAGAACCACGACTATCAGCACGAACGCCGTAGCGTACGCCTGATTGACGAATCTGCCTTCGCCCGCCAGCCGATACAGCGCGACCGCAAGCGTAGTGCCGCTGTCCGTCACGCCCGCGGGCATTCCTTTAAGCGAATTGCCCATCGTGTAGATGAACGGCGCGGATTCGGATACCACCCTGCCCATCGCGAGAATTATCGCCGACGCTATGCCCGGTAACGCGCTCGGCAGAACGACCTTGAAAACCGTTCTTACTTTACCCGCGCCGAGCGCGAGACTGCCTTCGCGCAATCCGTCCGGCACGGATTTGAGACTTTCTTCCGTAGACCTTACGACGGTCGGCAACAACATTATCGCTATCGTAAGACTACCGGCGAGTATGGACTGTTTTCCGCCGAGCCATACCACGAACGTTACCATACCGAACAGCGCGTACACTATCGACGGTATTCCGCTCAATATGTCTATCGCCGCCCGTATAACCTTTACCGCTTTACTGCCCCTTTTGGTGTACTCGTTCAGAAACACGGCGGTAAAAACGCCTATCGGCGCGGCTACGATCAGGCTTATAAGCACCGTCAGAAGAGTCGCTACGATGGACGGAAGTATGGATACGCTCCTTACCGAATACTTGCCGAAGAGTAACTGCGCGCTTAAATGCGGTATGCCCTTTACGCTTACGAATACGAGTATCGAAAGCAGACCGAGAACCGCTATCCCTGCCGAAACGAACGCGACGACTTTGCCTATTTTTTCGATTTTTATTATATGAAAGAGTTTCGCAAGCGGCTCTATAGAACGCTTTTTACAGTTTCTATCCTTTTTGCCGCCGCTTGCCAGACTCGTCAGCGCGTTTATTATAAGTATGAAAATCAGCAGTACGACGCCCGTAGCGATAAGCGCGCCGAGTTGCAGATCGCCCGCGTAGCCCATTTCCATAACTATGTTGGTGGTAAGCACCCTGAAACTCTGAAACAGCCCTTTCGGATATTCCACGACGTTGCCCGCAACCATTATTACCGCCATCGTCTCGCCGACCGCTCTGCCCACGCCGAGAATTATCGACGCGACTATACCCGATTTCGCCGCAGGCACTACCGCGCGGAAAACCGCCTGTTCGTGAGTCGCGCCGAGCGCTCTCGCGCCTTCGTAGTACCCCGACGGCACGGCGTCGATGCTCGTACGCGAAAGCGACGTGACGGTGGGCAGAATCATAAGCCCCAGCACGAGCGATACGGCCAGCAGTCCGCTTCCGCTGCCCGTATCCGAAAAATTACCGAGCAGGGGCAGAAGCACGGTCATACCGAAAAACCCGAACACTACGGACGGTATACCCGCAAGCAGGTTTATTATCGCGCCGAATATTCCTTTCAGTTTTTTCGGGCAGAACGCCGACAGAAACACCGCCGTGAAAAACCCGAGCAGTCCGCCGACCGTAACCGAGCCTATCGTCGCCGCAATCGTGCCGATTATCATCTTGAACACGCCGTATTTACCCTTGATTTCGCCGGTAAATCCGTCGTCGACGTTCGGCTTCCATTCCTTACCGAACACGAAATTCAAAAAACCTATTCTTCTGAACGTCGGCAGACTTCTTATTATCAGAAACGCAAATATCGCGATAACCGCGACTATGCAGAGAGTCGCGGCTAAGGCAAACAATATTCTGAAAAACTTTTCTTTCGCTTTGTTTAAGTTCATCGCTTTATTTTATTTCGCTGAATTTTTTAACCTTACCGGTATAAATATCGTTGAGTATTTTAGCGGTTACGTTAGTGATTTTATCGTTGCTTACGTTTACGATTATCGCCACCGCGTCAAGGCAGAGAGTACGTTCTTCGTAAGCGGCGTCTTTTTTGGACGAACTCGCCACGCCTATCACGTTACCGTCGTTGGTCTCGGCTTTAACCGCCTTTCTGCCTTCGCCCGATCCTAAATAACTCTGAGTGAACGTTACGTCCGCAACCTTGCCGCCGCCGAGTTTTTTATAGTCTTCTATAAGTATTTCCATAAGATGCGCCATAGAACTCGAACCGTTTACGACGACGCTTCCGCTCAAAGGCTGTTCGGGTACGGTATACGCCGCCCTGTCGCCGAAATCCGAAGTCAGAACCGCTTCGCCTTCGATAGTGGTTTTAACGGTCGTACTCATACAATAGTCGTAAAAGTCCTGCGCGGCGGGAGTAAGCGCGACGCCCGTTTTGGTAAGCATAAGGAACGGTCTCCATATCGGATAATCGCCCGAACGAACGTTGTCGCCGGTAGGCTCTACGCCGTCAACCGTAAGGGCTTTGACGGTTTTATCCACCGAAGCGAGCGATATATACCCGATAGCCGATTTTACGCTTGCGACCTTGGTCTTGACGTTGACGGTATCTTTTTGCACGTCGCCGGCTTTAATATTATCCGCGTTTACGCCTGCGTACTTGTCGAAGGCTTCTCTCGTTCCGCTGCCGTCTTCTCTCGTTACCACAAGGATTTTCTTCTCCGCGTTCGCCGATTTGCAGCCCGCAAACGCAAACGTCGTTACAGCGGCAAGCAACGCTGCCACGATTGCCGTAAAAGTTCTTTTTTTCATCTTTTTTAATATCTCCAATTTTCGTTTTCATTCTTTCTGCTCGGAAACGCCCGAAGTCGTCGCTTCTCGCATTTCACGCCTTCATTATACCCCCGTTTGAAAATAATAACAGTCTGAATTCGGTAAAAGAAAAGTAAAGTTTAAGTAAATCGTAAAATTTCGCGAAAAAGCCCCGCGGCTTCGCCAAAAAACGAAGCCGCGGGGCTTTCATTATATTATAAACTTTCAAAACGTTATAACCCTGACGTTATTACCCGTCAAAGGGTGACGCCGGTTTTGTAAAAGGCTATTTCGCGGACGTCTTCGCTTTTACACTTCGTTTCGCCGTT
>CAKQQQ010000003.1 GCA_934271065.1 uncultured Clostridia bacterium
GCGCTTTTAGACAGTCTGCAAACGGAAAACGAGTCGCTTCTCGACGTTACGCTTACTATCACGGCGTATAACTATCTTGACGACGACAACTATAAAAAATCAGTTCGCCGTGCGATTATGACGGGGAATTTCAAGCCGTCCAACCTTTACGGCTTGCAGATTGAGGGTTTCAAATCGTCGGCAATTTCGCCCGTGAGTACGCTTAAAAACTATGAACGTGGTATCAACAGTTCGTCGCTTGCGGCAGTATTTCCGTTCGTCCGCACGTTCGTTATGGACGAAGGCGGTATTATGCTCGGAGAGAACAAAGTCAACGGCTTTCCGTTTATCTTCAATATGTGGAAACGCGGAAATCTGTATCAGAACAGTAACGGTATGATTATCGGCAAATCGGGTTCGGGCAAATCGTTTTTCTTAAAGTCGCTTATCGCAAACGAGTGGGCGAACGACACGCGGGTAATTATTCTCGATCCCGAAGCGGAGTATCTGACCTTGACGAAAAAATTGTCGGGAAATCTTATCGACGTCGGTAATGCGAAAGAGGGCAGAATCAATCCGTTCCATATCTACAAAATATTGACGGAGGACGGCTTGCCCGCCGATCCGGTCGTAACGTTCAACACGCACCTGAAAATGCTCGAAAGTTTCTTTAAGATTGTTTTCGTTGGCGCAAACAGCGACGTTATCGAGCTTATAAACAACCTTGCCGTAGAAGCGTATGCGAGAAAAGGAATCTATGAAACAACGGACTGCACGGGGCTTAATGCCGAGGATTTTCCGCTGTTTACCGACTTATTGGCGGTCTTACGGGAAAAGAACAAGGAAGAAACGGACAGTCTGACTTTGCGGGATATGCGGACGGCGGAGTTGTATTTGCAGAAATTCGTCAGCGGCAGATATTCGGATATTTGGAATGCGCCGTCCACGTTGAAAGTAAACGCCGACTTGATAGACTTTAACTTTCAGTCGTTGTTTGCAAACAAGAATAACACCGTGGCGAACGCGCAGATGATTTTGATATTTCGATTTATAGAACAAGAAGTTATCAATGCGAGAGAATTAAACAGAAGCGGCAAAAAGGTAAAAACGATGATTATAGCCGATGAAGCCCATTGCTTTATCGATGCAAAATTTCCGATTGCTTTGGACTTTTTCTTTTCGATGAGTAAACGAATCCGTAAATACAACGGTTCGTTTATTCCCGCAACGCAGAATATAGCCGATTGGAACGCGAACGAAGAACTACGAAGCAAGACTTCGGCTATTCTTAAAAATTCGCAGTACACCTTTATATTCAAACTGTCCGCGCCGGATATGAAAGACGTTTTGGACGTTTACAAAGCGGGCGACAGTTTCAATGCAGACGAGCAGAGAATGATTATTTCGGCGGTAACGGGGCAGGTGTTTTTCATCGGCTCAACGGAACTTCGCACCAACGTGAAGATTACGACGGGCGAATACATCAAAAGCCTGTTTGAAGATAAAACAGGCGAAAATTACAAAAAGGAGGGCAATTAAGTGGTAAAAACCAAAAGAAAAAACCTTTTGCGAACATTGTTGTGTGCCGTGTTCGCGCTGTGTATTGCGGTAGGCTTATCAAGTCTGTTTGCAAGCGGCACAACGGCGTATGCGGCAACTACGCCGAAATATACCGTTAAGTTTAATTGGTCTACGACAACCACAACGGGAACGGGTGGCGGAACGGGAAATAATACGGCAAGCGGTTCAGGCGTAAGTTACAGTATGCAAACAGGGCAATATAGTTTTGTGGACTATTCGGTAACGCTTTACGGCAGTTCGTCGTCAGGAACGGGAACGTTTGAAAGCGGTAGTTATATCGGCTCGAACTCGGTCAACGTCATTATAAATTCTTCTGTAAAAATCCCGACAACCATTTCGGGTAACGGAACTACGGTAGCAAAAGGAAACAATAATTCGTTTTCGCTTTCTAACCTTGCAGACGGTACATATACGGTAACTTCGAGTTTTAGCGCAGGATGGGCAACAAGCCCGCGTTCGGGTATCGGCAAATCATATTCGTTCACGTTTCAGTTTAAGATAGACAGCACCGCGCCTACAATGAATAACGTTTCGACTTCGTCTACGGGGAAATATACGAACTCGTCTACATACGTTTCGGCTTCCGATTCGATGAGCGGCGTGGAGTGTATTTATATGAAAACGCCCGGCAGCAGTAGTTACGCTAATATGGGAACGTCTACGACGGTATCATCCACGGGAACAAATGGTTTGTATTATTTTTACGCCAAAGATAAGGCAGGCAATACATCAAGAACGTATTATCTGTATCTCGATACCGTGAAACCCACAGGCATTATAAAAGGAATGCAGGGAACGACGTATTCGGGCAACTATATCAATCAAACCTTTTCATATACGGCGAGCGATTCGGGTAGCGGTATCAGTTATTTGCAATACAAAACGCCGGGAAGTTCATCGTGGTCAACTTATACGGACGGATATACAATTCCGCCTACGTTTACCAACGGAACGTATCAGTTCAGAGCCGTAGATAAAGCGGGAAACATTTCCGCGACGAAAAGCATTACGCTTGATTCTTCAAAGCCTACAATGACTTTATATTCGGGAGATGTTTCGGTATCGAACGGATTCAAAAGCATAGCAAACTATATCAAGGCAACGGCGACGGATAGCGGAAGCGGTGTAAAAACAATCTACGTTAAGAAGCCCGGTGCGTCAAATTATACCGAATATACAAGCGGAACGCAACTGACGGCAGACGGCGCGTATTCGTTTTATTGCGTGGATAACGCGGGGAATACTTCGCAAACCTATACGATTTCGATGGATCACACGAAGCCTACGCTTACAAGTTCGGTCGGCGGATTCGGAAAAACGTTGAAAGACGGTTTTAGCGTAACCGCTTCGGATAATTTCAGCGGCGTAACGTTGTATTACAAAACACCGAACGGCACTTCGTTTGTAGCAAGTACAACTTCGAGCGTTGTTTTTTCCAAAACGGCGGTAAACGGCACGTATGGTTTTTATGCGGTGGACGGTTTCGGCAACAGGAGCGATACTTGTTATATGTATGTGAGTATCGACGCGCCCGAAGCAACGATAGTGAAATCGGACAATAGCCATAAGGTTTGTGTAATTTGGACGGCGAGTATCTGTTCGGCAACGCTGAACGGGAAAAGTTATACGAGTGGAACTTGGATTGAACAGGAGGGCGAATACACTTTTGTAATCACCAACGACGCCAACCGTTCGACAACGTATAAATTCACGGTAGATCACTACTACGCAAGGTATTCTATGGTTACGCCGACCTGCACGCAAAAAGGTTATACTATATATAAATGTACGGGTTGCGGCGATAGTTACGACGGAGATTTTATCGAAGCCAAAGGACACGACTACGAGAGTAAAATCGTAAAGCCGACCTGTACTGCGCAGGGCTATACGCGATACACTTGCAAAATCTGCGGTAATACCTATACGGATAACTATGTCGAAGCCGAAGGACATAAATACGGCGAATGGGCAACCGTAAAAGAGCCTACCTGCGTTGACTTGGGAAAAGACGAGAGAACGTGTTCGGTATGTTCTTATGTTGACGAACGGGATACGGACGCGCTCGGTCATAGTTATAAAGATACCGTTGTAGATCCGTCCTGTACGGAACGCGGAAACACTATCCACGAGTGCGAAAGGTGCGGTCATACCTATACGGACTCTTACACAAACGCAACGGGACACGATTTCGGAGAATGGACAAGTCTGACGAAACCGACTTGTACGGCAAGCGGCGTAGATCAGAGAAAATGTAAAAGCTGTCCGCAGACCGAAACAAAAATCGTAAGCCCGCTCGGTCATAATTATAAGGCGGAGGTTGTAGAACCGACTTGTTTGGAACAAGGTTATACAACACATACTTGTTCGCGTTGCCAAGCGGGATATAACGATACGTTCGTGCCGCCGCTCGGACACGATTATGAAGAAATCGAAGTTGCGCCGACTTGTACGGAAGAAGGCTATCGCGGAAAGAAATGCCGCCGTTGCGAAGATACGATAAAGACGGAAATTCTGAAAGCGGTGGGACATAAATTCACCGATTCCTATTTCATTGCAACTTGCGAGGAAGAGGGATATACGCTTCATACCTGCCTGTCTTGCGGTAACGAATATAAAGACAACATCGTTCCTGCAACCGGACACGATTATGAAACGGAAGTCGTGCGTGAGCCGCATTGCGAAACGGAGGGCGAGAGAAAATTCCATTGCACGAAGTGCGAGAAAGAGTATTATTCGGAGATTCCCGCAACGGGGCATAATTACGAACTCACGGGAACGGAAGAAGTAAACGGCGAAAATATTCGTACTTACGTTTGTACGAACTGCGGAGCGATTACCACGCAGAATATGGGCGAGCAGTATGAGCAGGTATCTTCATATATAGGATATTTGTTCGGTCAATATCAGCCGTATATGTGGTGGGTGCTATTAGCAACCGCAGGCGTATGGAGTATCGTGATGGGCGTATTCTTTGCGATTGCGCAGAAGAACGAAGATAAAGAAAAGGCGAGAAAAATGATTAAAAATTACGTCATCGGACTTGTCGTTATCTTTGCCATTCTCGTTGCTTGTCCGTATCTTGTAAAAGGTATCGCGGCGCTGATTGCAGGGTAAAAAGAAAAAAAGATCGTCCTTAGCTGAAATTTCACAAAAAAATTTGTAAAAACAGCTTGACAAATCACGGATCGCGTGCTATCGTATTGATACGATGAAAGAAAATCGGAGGTGGAACTATGAACAAAGCAAAAGTAATGCGAAAAGCGGAAGCGGGCGATGGATTGACCGTAGCGGAAATCAAGGTTTATCAAAAGGCTGTTAAACCTGAAAGGCACGTTTACGGCAAGTACGGAACGCTTGCTAAACAGTATTTGGAGGATAAAGGAATCGATTGGACGATTGCGAATCTTCCCGAATACCTGCACGGCGTAGATAAAGCCGCCGACGAACTGTACGAAACGATGTACGAAAAATTCTCGAAAGAAGAGCGTTTCAAAAAGTCGGCAGATTTTATAGAAAATCTGAAACGGGAAACGGAAATGCAACGGCTTATCGAAGAAGAAATCTTAAATGAAATCGTTTATGTAAAATAACGGAGGTATCAATATGAAAGTATTAAAAATCGTAGGAACTATCGGCAGATTTGCGTTGGCAGGCGTACTGATTGCAGGGCATTTCGTAATGAACATCATAGGCGCGTTGATTTGTGCCATTACTTCACAAGGCTAATACGGAGGTATTTATGGAAAAGAAAGAAACAACGCCGCGCAGAGCGGCAAGAAGAAGTTACGAGGAACGCAACAAAGACAAGCGCAAGCAGACGAGCGGAAATTTCGGAACGATGATCCCGCGGGATTTATATGAAGAAATCAACGAATTTTTGGCAAAGAACCATATCACGAAAGTGCAGTTGATCTTCGCCGGCTACGAAGCCTTGAAAGCGGAAGTCGAGAAAGAAAATAAGAAATAATTAAATATAAATCGGTATGTCGAAAGGCATAGACGTGAAAAACCAATCAATCAAAATTGATGGAGCGTAAGCGTTTATGCCTTGATATAACCGAATACTGTTTTCTTGCGCTTCATTGTAAGGGAGGACTTAAATGGAAGCGGAAGAGAACGGTGCGAATAATGAATTATTATATCTTTCGGCGTGGAGTATTATGAGAAAAGCCTATAAAGCAGGGAATATCGAATATTCCGTGTTGAAAGAATTGAACGAAAGAGTAGCAAAAAGGCTGTCGGTGCGAGTAATAAGTTTAAGGGACGAAAGAAAATGAGTTTGGCTAATGATTATAAAGGTATATCCGATAGAGTAACGGTAATTGCGGCAACCGCCGGGAATAAGACGGATAAAATACGCGTTGCTGCATATTGCCGCGTGTCTACGGATAAAACCGATCAGGTCAACTCGTTTCTAACGCAAATGCGGTATTACACCGATTACATAAGGTCAAACCCGAAGATGATACTCATTGACATTTATGCCGATGAGGGCATCAGCGGCACGTTGATGGATAAAAGAGACGAGTTTAAAAGGCTGCTTAAAGACTGCAAAAACAGGAAAATAGACCGTGTGCTTGTAAAAAGCGTCACGAGGTTTGCAAGAAATTCGTTGGAGTGTATAGAAGCGGTAAGAGAATTAAAATCTTACGGAGTGAGCGTGTTTTTTGAAAACGATAAAATCGATACGGAAAACATGAATTCCGAAATGCTGCTTTACATAAAGAGTGCGTTTGCTCAGAATGAATCGATGTCTTTATCGAAACGTATGGTTCAGTCTATCCGAATGCGGATGGAAGAGGGAACGTATAAACTCGGCATTGCGCCATACGGGTATAAACTTGTAGACGGAGAGCTTGTTGTAGAACCGGACGAAGCGCGAAATATCCGAAAAATCTTTGATTTGTATTTGTCCGGGATTGGCGCAAACGCGATAGTAAAATATATGCAAGCTCACGAAACCGGGGATATGCTGTGGAATATCGGTAGGATAAATTATGTTTTAGAGAACGAGCGGTATACGGGTAATATGATTATGGGAAAGACCTATACGCCGAACGTTTTACCGTTACGAAATCGTCCGAATAAAGGGCAGATGGACAGCTTTTATTATTCCGATACGCATGAAGGCATTATAACGAAAGAAGAGTTCGACAAGGTTAAAGAAATCAAGAAAATGCGACAGAAAACATTTTGTCGCGGGGCAAAGGAAAAGGAATTCTTCTCGGGAAAGATAAAATGTCGGCATTGCGGCTGGGCATACCGTCCTATCGTCAGAAACGATAAAATGCTTTGGAGTTGTTCAAAAAAAGGCTTGAGCATTGATGTCTGCCATACGCCGAACAGGTCGAACGAGCAGATAGAAAGGGCGTTTGTTTCGATGTATAACAAGGTGAGACAGAACGAGAAAAGTCTTATCGATGAAACCATTGCCCAATTACAGATGCTGAAGGTAAGAATAAATCGCGGAAACGATGAAATCATGCAAATCGATAAAGATATTTCTGTTTTAAGCGCACAGGAGAGTTTGTTTACTACTCTTTATTCCGAGGGTTCTTTTAATGAGGATCTATACTTTGAGAAAACGGATACGATAAAAAAGAAAATATCCGAATTGAAAACGCGACGGGAGCATTTGGTGAGCGAGGACGACGATGAACGCTGCATAGAAAGGCTGAGAGAGCTTAAAAGAAATCTTCAGCAATTTCCTGTGGGGATAACCGAATTCGATAAAGATATTTTCAACGGAATAATCAAGCAAATTTATATAGAAGAAAGCGGTGCAATCACTTTTGTATTGAAGGGAGATTTAGAGTTCAGCGTGGAGGTGTGAAATGGCAAACAGAATGATTAGTTTCGGATACGGGATAGACGGGAATAAAATTTGCGTTATAGATCGGGAAGCCGTTGTAGTGCGCGAAATATTCGAGGAATATGCCGCAGGGAAACTGTTACAGGAAATAGCCGATGAACTAACCGCGCGTAACGTGGATTTTTTTCAAGGAAACTGTAATTGGAATAAAAATCGCGTTTCAAGGATAATAGAAAATAAGAAGTATATCGGAGCGGATGATTATCCGCCGATAGTCGGGAACGATTTGTTTCAAAGCGCGTATGGCTTAAAAAATACGAAAGGTTTTAAGAAAGAGCATTTTTCGGGAAATATAGAATATCTGAAAAAGAACATCGTTTGCGGTCAATGCGGAAAGTTGATGACGAGGCGAACGAAATGGCGGTCGAGAGAGAAGTGGATATGCGGAAACGGTTGTAAAAATGACGTCTATGTAGATGATGCATTGATTTTTGCCGAGTTTGGAAAAATATTTACAGCAATAAAAGACGATTCGTCGCTTTTGGATAATCGCAATTCAGGGAAAAGCAGTTCGTATAGTTTTGAGGGAATACAATGCAGAAACGAACTCCGTAAGATTATGGATTCGCCAGAACCCGATTTTAACAAAGGGAAAAATCTTATTTTTAAGTTAGCAAAGTTAAAATACAGTCATTGTAAAGAACAGGTGGATGATACAAGTAAGGAACAATTGCTCAGTGCGATAAAAGAAGAAACAGAGAGCACTCCCGGTCTTGTAAGCGAAAATTTTTTGAACGAGTATGTTTCAAAATTGCAAATAGAGCAAAACGGAAGCATAACCGTTACATTTATGAACGGAAGCGTTGTTTCAAGCGATATGGGAGGTGAAAAGTTCAGTGAATGCGGCAAAAAAGATTATAACGCGAATAGAAGCGGATCCGAAAAAGAAAGCGGCGAACGCAGAACTTTCGATACTCCGTACAGCGGCGTATTGTCGTGTGTCAACGGATAGTTCCGATCAACTTGAAAGTTATAAGGCGCAAGTTGCCTATTATACGGACGCTATTGCAAAAAATCCGAAGTGGCGTTTTGCAGGAATTTATGCCGATGAAGGTTTAAGCGGAACCCAAGCGGCGAAAAGGGACGATTTTCTTCGCATGATTAAAGATTGCGAAAAGGGTAAAATCGACTATATCATAACGAAATCTGTTGCTCGTTTTGCAAGAAATACGGTAGACGCGCTCAAGTATGTTCGTAAACTGAAAGCACTTGGAATCGGTGTGTATTTTGAAGAGCAATGTCTTGATTCCTTAAAATCCGAAAGCGAGTTGGCATTAGGTATTTATAGCGTTTTAGCTCAAGCAGAAAGTGAAAATATCAGTGCGAACGTTCGTTGGGGAATACAGCGGAGAATGCAATCAGGAACGTTTAAGTTCAGATATAATCTTATAGGCTATAGAAAAGGCGAAGACGGTCAGCCGGAAATAGTCCCCGAGGAAGCTAAGTATGTAAAAGACGTCTTCGATATGTATTTAGACGGGAACAGTGTGGATCAAATCAAGGAATATCTCGATTCCGCGCCGATAAAAACAGCGACAGGCAATGATATTTGGAGTCGAAATGCTATTCGTAATATTTTAACGAACGAAAGATACGTCGGCGACATGTTATTGCAAAAAACGTATATAGAGAATTGTATTACAAAAAAGGCAAGAAAAAATCGCGGAGAGATGCCGAAATATCTTGTTTCAAACAATCACCCGGCGATAATAGATCGGGATACGTTCAAGCAAGTTCAGTCGGAAATGGCAAAGCGCCGCAGCAGACCGCGTGTGTCGGATAAAACGATTACGGCAAAGGGTAAGTTTAGCGGGAAATATCCTTTTTCGGATTTGCTTGTATGTGATTCGTGTGGAAATCGTTACAGACGTTGTATGTGGATTTCCGGCGGTAAGAAAAAAATCGTGTGGCGTTGTATTACGCGAATCGAGCATGGAGGGAAAGCGTGCGAGTCTATATCTGTTGGCGATGAATTGATACATAAAGCGGTCTATAGGTCGATAAACGGGTATATTCAGAATAACAGCGGAGCGCTTGACATTGTTCTGTCGGAGTTATCAAAGCAATTCGGTGGCAATGATTATACGGATGATTTATGCAATATCGAAAGAAGCATAAACGAGCTGAATAAGCAAATGGAAGACGCCGCAATGATTGAAGTTACGACGCAAGGGAATAAGGAACGGATAAGGGAAGAAATAATCGAACTATCTCAAAGAATTGTGGCTTTGCGAAACGAAAAATCAATTATAGAAGAGAAAATGACTACTGCTAAGACGAGAAACGAAGAGCTGAGTAGGTTTAGCAAGGAACTATCTCTTTATAATGCCGATTGTTCCGAAATAACGGATAACAAATTAAGACGAATAATTCAGGAAGTGCGGATAAAAAAAGACCATACAATCATTATAGAATTAAAGAACGGTATGTTGCTTGAAGAGGCTTTGTAACCGTATCGAAATCGAAACGGTTAAACCGGTCGAATTCGACCGGTTTAGAATAAATATCGCATATTTTTAGAAAAAAGCGCATTTTTGCGGCATAAAACTATTGACATAATATATTTTATCGGATATAATAATGCGATTTAGCGGAATAACCGCTATTTGGCAGGTATGGGATAAGAGGAGATAATTTATGCATGATTTTTGTTATGTGTCAAAGAGGGAAGCGGCACCGATTAAAGCTGAATTGATAGATCTAATACATCGGGTGCAAGATTTTGTTAGGGACGACTTTACTTTTCAATATTATTTTGTGGGTAGTTCGAGCCGTAACATGATTACATACGATAGAAAATCTAATGTAGGCTTTGATTTTGATGTTAATATCGTTGTGAATGATGATAACGAGCAGTATTCGCCTAAAGAGATCAGGACATCTATTCGTGAAGCATTTAATAGATTTGTGCGAGAGTATGGTTACGATTATTGTGAGGATTCGACGAGCGTTTTGACTATAAAAAAGAAAAGTGTTTTGCAATCTAAAATAATACATAGTTGTGATATTGCGATAGTTTACGATTGTAATGACGGTAGGCAGCAATACATTAGATTTAACAAGGACAAGCAGAATTACACATGGGAATATAGAGGGGGAGGATTTGAACTTTTACCTTCTAAAATTTCATGGCTAAAGAGTAATAACCTTTGGGGTGAGTTATTGGATTATTATATATATAAAAAGAATGTTAATGATAATCCGGAGAAGCATTCAAGATCGCTGTTTGCCGAGTCGGTAGCAGAAGTGTGCAGGAAAAACGGGTATAGATAAGAGTTGTTTAGCGAAAAAGAGGTTTGCCCAATAATTTAGGGCAAGCCTCTTTCTACTCAATGACAGAGTATTCGGACTCGGATTCATCTTGTAAAGAATCGTCTTCGTCATCTTCGCCGATGTCGCCCGAGTAACCTTTAGAATAAAGTCTGCCCATAGACAGACGGTTGGCGCGAGACTTTTTCTTGCCGTTGTATTCTATAATCATGGTTTCGGCAAACCCCATGCAACCGGATTTTCGTTCTTTTGCGACGCGGGTGAGTTGTTTTACTGAAACGGCTCCGAGTTTTTCCTTAAAAATATCATCGTTAAGACCGTCGCCGAAGATAGAAACAAGTTTTGCGACGGCGTTAAGAATGTTTGCAGAAAAAGAATGAAGATCGCCTTCCCATGCGCCTATAATCAAGCGTAAGGTTCGATTTAATGTTTGCATTCCATAATTCGTATAGATATTTTCTAAAGTCGATACGGCGCAAATAATTCCCGGACCTTTCTTGTTTCCTATTGTTAAGCCATATGATTCTACTAAACTTTTAATGATAAGTTGGGTGTCGTTTCCGGCTTCGACGTTGGCATTGAAGACTTCATACGGTTGGAGCGGTTTTACAAATTTTTGCTGGTTTGCAAAGATATTTGCTTCGGCGGTATAGGATAAGTCGTCGTATATCATGCACCAAACGGGAGTTTCCCGCGAACCGGATACCAAGGCTACGATTTCTATAGTGTGCTGACCGTTAAAAACGTAATTTACGCCGTCGCGACGGCTGACTTTTACGGGATTGATTTGATATAAGTCAAAATTTTCTGCGGCACGGTTTATATGCCCGAGGGATAAATTTCTTTGATAGTCTTGATTTGATACAAGGTCTTTAATAGGAATTTGTTCAAAGTGAACGTTCGGGACGAATTCACTGTAATCGGGCATGTTTAATCCTCCTTAATAAGATCGGTAACGGTATCAATAGCCGCTTTCAGCTTGTCTAAAATTTCGAGTAGTTGCTGCTTCGCTTTGTCTGATGCGTTTGCGATGGTTGCAGGCTCAGTAGCTTTTTGTACGGAAGTAATCCATGACGGAACGGTAAGACAAAGTTGAATTACAGGGGCGTCCGGATTATGTTCGGGCATATCTTTTACAGACGGTTGATGCGGTTTGGCTTCTTCTTTAGGTTCGTTTTCGATGATCGAGCGGGTGGTGCAATATTGCACGAACGGATGATTTCCGCGGTCTAGTCGCACATTGAGTTGTGTTAGCTCTTTAGGACTTAATTGTTCGAGCGCAAGAACGTTTTTATGTGAGATTTTATATCTACCGGATAAAATTTTTGTTTTTAGCTCTGGGCATTGCTCCGCAATATGGTCAAGAGCGCGAGAAAAATAAGCATATTTTTGGACGGTTGCATGGGTGATATTATTTTCGGCTCCTATAATATGTGCAGTTTTGTTTTTTGAACGTTGTATTGACTGTTCGGGTTCGGAATCAATAATATAATCTTCGTCGGTTTCGTCTTGTTTAGATTGTAACGAGTGTTGATTTTTACCGTGTATGTTCTTTTTGCTGTCGATGATTTTTTCGGATTCGTATTGCCGACCGATTAGATATTTTCGCGTTTCTTCCGTAATGTTTCGTCTTCCGAGCTGATTTTTACATATCCAAACGATAACTTCTTCTCGCGAGTCAAAATTTTTGGAGAGAATCTTAAAAGGAATGGAGTATTTAGTGCATATCGAATAGCGGTTATGCCCGTCGATTATATAGTCATTCCAGATAATTATCGGATCTCGGCAGCCTTCGTCAAGGATATTTTCTTCTAATTGCAAGTATTCTTTACGCCTTAAAGGTCGTATCAGGTCTTTAAATTCAGGATCTATTTTAAGTATAGGGAGCTTATCCATTGCAATCTTCCTTCAAGTCTATTTTTCTTAAGGACGAAAACGAGAATAGAGCCATGTTTTGTTCCGGAATAATGCAACCTGAAAGCCTGTAGGAACTTTTTATATCGGCTATGCCTAAAACGTCGCATAATTTATTAACAAGCATTGCTGAAAAAACTTCGTATGAATCGTCGGGTGAGAGATTTTTTATATTTACCTTGAGCGGTTGCGCGTCGGTAAATTCTTTATCTACGGCGCGTATTGCGAAATTTCGCTGTTTTTGACTTATAAGGAATTGGATAAATTTAGGATCGCCGAGAGCGTGAAGGGTAGTTTTGTATAAACGTATTCTGCTTTTTCTCGGATCGATTGTAAGGAGCACGTTATTCTGCTGTTCGGTTGTCATTTAATACCTCTGAGTGGTTATCTTGTCCGGTTTCTTTTATAGAATAAATCGCATAACCGTCGAAAATATTGATTTGTAAGGACTGTTTATGTTCGTTAAACGGTAAACCGAATTGGTTCTGCCAATCGGACGGGTAAACGGGCGTTCGGGAAACCTTCATTTTATCTTCACCGACTTTTGCTTTTCGATAAATTTCGGTTGATGTTAAATCAAACGCAATGAGATATTCGCCGTTCGCGTGAATAAGTTTACCCAACAGTTTATATCTGTAATTCGGATTCCAATCCATAAGCGACACAAGTTTTGCAAAAAACAGTTTGCATGTGATAGACTTTGCCTTCCTTTTACTGTTAGAAGAATTGCACCACATGAAAGAATCTCTTGCACCTTCTTCACAAGGGCGCAGAGCAAGAATTTTCTTTTTCTGATTTATCAGAACCTGAGCGTAAGACGCATTCGGAAATTTAGAGAGGCATGCGGCGTTGACGTATAATTTGCACTCGTTGAAAGTTACGGACGGTTCTTTTATATGTGCGAAAAATTCTCGTCTGACGACCTGATAGTCGTCAAAATCGAAGCCGCCGGTCATATCTAATATTTCATCGTCTTTGGCAAGGGACGGTTGTTGCGTGTTTGGTAGTTCTTCTTGATTTAATGAGTCGGGCAATAAATCGTTCAATGTATTCGTATCGCTCATTTGTTACTCCTGTGTGGTGATGCTGCTTATTTCTTGATTGATATAAGTCCGTAATTCGTCGAATCCGGTTACGTTCAGGTTGTTACCGGTATCGCAAAGCTGACCGTCTATGCGTAATTTCCAGTCTTTTTCGCTTTGTTCGGCTAACGCGGCAATCGATTGTTCGTGAATATAGTATTGTTTGCCGAAACTGCTTGTCCATTCTTGCGGAATTGCGCGTATACGTTTCCCCGAAGGGGTGAGATGCTGGATTTTTGTGTTTTCGTCTTGTTCTTTCGGCAAGATATACGGTTTGAAAAAGGCTTCGGAGTTATCTATGTTGAAAACATAGGCAATTTCATTATCTTTTTCAAGCAAAGAACCGATAATGCGGTATTTATAATCGGTGTTCCACCCGAACAGATCATATAGCGTGTTGAAAAAAGCGGAAGCCGGGATTTCTCGCGGAAGATGTTGACCTATGGATAATTTTGAACAGCATACGCTTTGCCGATTTGTTTTATCCGTTTGACGTATGGCGAATTTTCGTTCTTTTGGATTTACGAGCAATTCAATGTAATTTTTATCGGCGAACTTCTTTGTAATCGTAGCGCCGAATTTAATCTTTTTATTTGCAAAAACAACGTAAGGTTGTTTTACCGAATCGAAAAATTCGGAACGGGTAATTTCAAAATCCCGTAGGTCGAAATCCCCGGCGGCGACTTCTATCTGAACTTCTTTCGGATTATCGTCAACAAGAGTCGGTTGTTCGGTATCGGCTTCTGCAAGTTGTTCGTAAATGCTTTGAGCGGCTTGAAGATAGTCTATTTCTTTGAATGCCGCCCAGCGCGGATTTATTATGACAAAACCTTTTAGTATGCCGGATGAAATTACTTTCAGTTCGGGTAAAAAAGATTTGTTGCCGTATTTTGCATTGTCAAGCATATGTTGAACGGCAATAAAATCATCGCGAGAGACGATTGCTTCGTGATGATTTTTATATAAACTTTGCGGTTTTTTCCCGTAGTTTTTCTTTGCTTTATGGGTATGGAAGTCTGGTGTATAGGTTTTTCTTGTTAGAACGTCGCCGCAATGCCTTTCGTTTCGCAAGATTTGCACGATAGAGTTTGCCGTCCAGCAGATATTCCCGAGGTAAGATTTGCGACCGAGAGCGATAAGAGTATCGGCGATTTGTTGAGTAGAATAGCCGTAAAGATACATATAAAAGCATAATTTAACAGTCGGCGCTTCGGTAGGATTGATGATGAGTTGCCCGTCTTCGTCATGAGAGTAACCCAATAGTTTAGGGGTAAGGGGAATACCGTTATCGAGTCGCATCCTAAGGGACGTTTCCATGCTTCTGCTACGCGTGTGTGATTCTTCTTCTGCCATCGTGGCTAAAAAAGATAACGCCATTTGAGAATCGTCGTTTAACGAAAATATGGCTTCCGATTCAAAAAATACACCGACGGGGTGGTGTAATGCAGCCAAGTCTCTCACCATACCGATACAGATAAGAACGTTACGGGCAAAACGGGATACGCTTTTTGTAATAATCATATCGAGTTTACCGTTTTTTGCGTCGGAAATCATTTCGTTGAATCCGACGCGGTGGTCGAGAGAGGTGCCGCTGATGCCCTCATCGGCATAGATTTTTACGAGCGTCCAATTGGGGTGTTTTGTAACGAAATCCTCATAATATTTCTTTTGCAATTCAAATGATGTTGTTTGCCTTACGTCGTCGGTGGAAACGCGAACGTAGATTCCGACTCTTTGATTGACGTCATTGTCGTAATAGTCAGTTTCTTTTTGGGCAGGAATAAACTCGTAGTTGTTCGGATCGACTTTAACTTGCATCCTTTGCCGAGTTTTCTTTTTCTCCTGTTCCTTTTGTTCGCGTTTTTCAATATCAATCATCTGTAATCAGTCCTTTTGGCTCTTCGTCGGGGAGTATCTTCCAATCTTCGGAAGGGAAGAATTTTGTGTCCCTCAAATCGCGTGTATAGTAAGAGGCTAAAGTAAAAATATCTTCCGATATAAAATAAATACCGATAGGCGGATTTTGTGTGGCAAGTAGTCGCGAACATATCGTCAATTCTCGCATATCTCTCGAAACGTTACCGATTTTTTGAGTGATAATAAGATTGACTTTACCGTCCATACAATCTTGCAACAATCGGCTCCATTCTTTGGCAGATTCCATATGCGGAGCTGTCGCACCCTCATCTATATAAAAATCGACAAGTTCCCATTTCGGACAAAGGGCGATGGTGTCGTTAAACTGTTTTTTGTGATATGAGAGATAATCTTCGTATTTTGTCTGATTAAAATAGCGAATATAAATACCTATTTTATAGCTCGATTCGGTATTCGGGCGTTCGTGTCGGATGCTTTGCAGCCATGCTTTATGTTCAGCGATTGCTCTTGAACGTTCAGAGTCCCCGAACATAGTAAGTTGTGCCGGCGTTGCGATAGCCGTGAGTTTATCGAATACGTTTAATTCTTCCATAGTCTCTCCCTATGCTTGTTGTTCCGCAATCAATTATAATGTCTTTTCGCGTAAAAAGAAATAAACCGGCAGTCAAGTCGTTGACCGTCGGTTTATAAAAACATAAGAAAAATAAAAAAGTTGCCGAGTAATGGCGATTCGGCAACCTGATTAAGTGATGTTGTGTGGGTTATAGTTTGTTTGAGTGGAAAGTTTTTTTGACGTCGGAAACGAGTCTTATAATGGATTCCATCTCGGCGGGGGAGCAATCGGACAGCAGGTCGCTAAACTCCGATTGGTAAATACCGTTCACATTCGGGACATCCGGGCGCAGGATTGTATCTGCGGAAATCTTTAACGCTTCGATAATTTTTATTAAAGTAACGACGCGAAGGTTAGACTTGCCGAGTTCGATGTCGCTCATTGTGCTAAGGCTTAAATCCGCCTCGAACGCTAATGCGTCTTGGCTCATGTGTTGTTCGACTCTGGCGGCGCGAATACGATTGCCGATTTCTTTTAGTTTTAACGAATTTCCGTCGTCCATATTCCGCCTCCCGTTTTATTCTTATGACTATTTTATCGTCTATTGGCTATGAATACAACAGCCGATTGCCGAAAATATAGTGTAACGGCTATAATAATCATGAATATTTTTTTGGAGGTTTATTCATGATTAACTATTACACTATCGGACAAAGAGTAAAAGAGGCACGGAAAAAGAAGCATTTATCGCAGGCGGATTTGGCTGAAGCGGTAGATAAATCAACGAGTTACATAAGTTATATGGAAACGGGGTTGAAGTGCATGAGCCTTGAAACGCTAGTCGATGTAGCAAATGCGCTGGACGTTTCGGCAGACTATATTTTGGCGGACTGTATAAACACGCATGAAAATGTGTGCGAAAACGAATTTGCCGAGCAAATTAAAGAGTGTACATTGTATGAGAGCAGGATTATCATCGATATGGTAAAGGCTCTGCGGGAGATACTGCGGGAAAATGCTTTTACGAAGCGGAACAGTAAATAAAGTATATTAAAAGGGATTGAATTACAATAAACCGGTAGTTTAAAAGTTGACCTGTGGTTGGTTTCGAGTTGAAACATTTTTCAAAAAGTTGCAACAAAAACAGAAAATTGAAATATTTTTCTAAAAGTTGAAACGTTTTTGAGTGGGATGAAAATAGGTCTTTTTTTATGCTATAATTTTGGCGAGACTAATAGTAAATATGGGAGATTCTATGGCAGAAGAAGTAGAGGTGGTGTTTGAAATAGAGCAGGCAGTTTACGACGGAGTGCAAAAGATTTGTAAAGAAAATGGCACGACGATTGAAGAGATAACGCGAGATTTCTTGTATTTCTGTGCCGATCCAAAAAACACGCCGTTTTTGCAGTGTTGGTTCAAGAATAATGAAGAATAAACAGTTTTACAGGATTCGGCTTACAGATTATGCTCGTCCCGGCTTTTCATCCGGATGGAAAGACTATTATGGAACGCAGGAAGAAATCGAAGAGCTGATAATCGCTATTCGAAACAATAAATCGATAGGCAATGACGTTGATGGGCTTTATGCTGTGCTTACGGAGTTTAAGTCGGAGAATAAAAATTGCGAGCATCCGGTTGAGTATGGAAGCAGTCGATTTTTAACGCCGGTGAGACTGATAGGCAAAAGTGAGCATTATGAGAAAAGCTACAAATGGAAACACGTTAATATCTGGCATTATCCATATTATATGAGGGCAAAAGTCGCTATGTTTCGTCAGATAATAATTAAAGACGGAAAGGATTATATCCGAGCGATAAAACCAGAGTTTGAGTTTTTAGAATATGCGCTTGACGAAGCTTTCCGATATTCGGATAAAGTGGGAGTTATGTTTTGGGGCTTCCCCGAAATGATTCGATATAATGATGATACAAAGACTACTTCGTCGAGGCTATACGTTTTTGAAAAACGTTATACGGACAAGTTGTCGGCATGTGCCGATTTGAATATGAAAGATAAAATTGAACTACAATCGTTTTGCGACGAAATTTTCGGAGACGGATAATGGAAAGACAAAAGATATTTTTTACGAGCGATTTACATTTCGGGCATGAGAACGTTTTAAGGTTTGACAACAGACCGTTTGAAACTGTGGAAGAAATGGACGATGGGCTTATAAAGCGTTGGAATGACAAGGTAGGCAAAGGAGATCTTGTCTACGTTTTAGGTGATTTGATATGGAAAACCGCAACAAACGAAGCGGTTCAGATTATAAAACGTTTGAACGGACAGATTGTTTTAATAAAGGGCAACCATGATCGGTTTTTACATAATGCGGCGGCAAAGAAAGCACTTGCAGGAATAAAGGATTATGACGATATTTGCGTTACGCTTGCCGACGGCACGGTGCGGCGGTGTATTTTAAGCCATTATTTTATTCCGTTTTACAACGGGCATAGATATAATGCCGTTCATTTGCACGGGCATTCGCATTTTACGGCGGAGGCAACGGAAGAATTTCTTATCGCAAAAACATTAAACGAAAAGGGGTATAATTTGCAGATTTATAACGTCGGTTGTATGTATTGGAATTATGCGCCGGTTACGTTAGACGAAATTCTAAAAACAAAAGAGCAGAGGATTGATAAGGAATGAGATATTATGTAATTTCTGACGTGCATAGTTTTTACAGTAAAACAATGCAGGCTTTGTCCGAGAAAGGTTTTTTTGAGGATAAATCTCCGCATAAATTGATTGTTTGCGGCGATTTGTTCGACAGGGGATCGGAATCGGTGAAAATGCAAAATTTTATCTGCGAGCTTCTAAAGAACGATGATATAATTTTGGTGCGCGGAAATCACGAAGATTTAATTTTAGATTTGATTCGCGACGCAAAACAGTTGTTTGGATACGGAATAGAGCATACGCACCACTGGAGTAACGGCACGGTTAAAACAGTTACCGATTTAACGGGAAGGGATGTTTTTACGGATGACTACAGGGATATTATAAACAAGTTGTGCGCAACGCCGTATCTAACGGAAATTATTCCGAAAATGCTGAATTATTACGAAACGAAAAAATATGTATTTGTTCACGGGTGGATACCTTGCAACAATCGTCACGGCTGGTCTGCAAATTATTATTCGCCCATAGAAGATTGGCGAGAAGCAGGCGAGTCGAGTTGGAAAGAAGCTCGGTGGATAAACGGGATGCTTGCATACTCTTACGGGGTGACGGAAAAGGATAAAACGATTGTCTGTGGGCATTGGCATTGTTCGTGGGGACATTGTCGGCTTGAGGGAAAGTGCAGTGAGTTTGGCAAGGACAGCGATTTTTCACCGTTTTATGCGGACGGTATTATTGCAATTGACGGTTGCACCGCATATTCCGGTCGGGTAAATTGTATTGTCCTTGAGGATGAGAATATATAAAAGAGGTATAAAATGAGTTGGGATATTTCTCTTACAGATAGGGTAACGGGTGAGGTGTTACATTCGGATTCTCCGCATATGATGCGCGGAGGAACTTTTATGCTTGGCGGGACAACGGAACTGTGGCTGAATATAACGTATAATTACAGTAAAATTTATCGCCGTGATTCTGTATTTGGTAAGGACGGTATAGAAACTATTTTCGGGAAGACGGGACTTGAAAGCATACCGTTGCTTGAAAAAGCGATAAACGCGTTAGGCGACGACGTTTCAAAGAACTATTGGGAAGCAACGGAGGGTAATGCCAAAAGACCATTGGTGCAACTTTTGACAATGGCAAAAATGAGACCGGACGGAATTTGGAAAGGCGAATGACGTCGGTAACGGATAAAGATTTAAAGAGGTAAAAATGGACAAGCAGATAAAAATGTCGGCTTCGGAAGTCGATTTATATAAGTATATCTATCACTCGAACAGATTAAAGCATAACGACATAGAATTGACGGAAGCAAGTTTGCATTCGATGAATAAGTTACTCGGCGAAATAGAAAAAATAAAACCGACTTATCCCGACAAGCGTTGGGAGTTTTGGTTTTCCGTGCCGAGGGGAACGCTAAAACAATACATAAAATTCAATAAGTATTACGCTCCCGAAGACTGTTCCGAAGAGAAATTTCAAAAGGATATGGAAGAAGAATTTCCGTGGAAACGCGTATGGTTCAAAATCGGCGTCATCAATGAAAACGGTTACGTCATGGTTTTTCTTGACGATGCCGTGCTTGTGCGCAGAAGCCCGGATATGAAAGGGGATTTCTTTCCGGACTCTCGGTTAGACAGAATACTTGAATTTTTGAGTCAGGTAGTCGCTAACACAGTCGGAATGTTGCAACAAGGCGTATATAACGATTATGTTAAAAAGGAATTGCCTTACGAAAATAGAAAAGGGCTTATCAACCGCGCACTCTATTGGAGGCTTGTTCCGAAAAGCAAGAAACACGATAGGGACGGGTTAAAGCAAAAAGAGATAGATAAACTCATTAAGCATATCAAGAACGGTAATGACTTATTTTCGACAAAGGCGGCGGGGCGATATGAGCGGATGTCTTCCGGAAAGTATTACGAAGTTTGCTCTTATTGCTATACCGCCGCAGGTTATAAGGAGTTAGAAGGAAAGACGCCTAAGGAAATGTTCAAACGTCATGGCGACGATCGTGACGGCGGAATGGGTTTACTTGACGAGAATTCGCAAGACGACTTCGATAAATGGTTTAAGTTAAGCACGCAGGAAAAATGGGAGATAGAAAACCCTTCGCACATGTGGGAAATCTCTTGCGGGCATACACATACGATGATTCATTTGTATTTGTTTTGGGACGACGGATATTGGTTTTATCTTTCCGGAGGAACGCATTGTTTGACGACGGAAGTCGTGCGTATGTATAACGCGATGAAAGATAAAGGCGTTCCCGTTCTTCTCGGACACGCCGGGCAAATAGCAGATAAACTGCTCGGAAACGATGATCTCGGCATTATTCCGAATAATGATATGGGGTGGCGTTATTGGTATGGCGGGTTCCCGAAAGATGACGTAATCAATTTTGTTCAATTAAGCGACGGTAATGCGGAAGCGGTTATCAAAAACGCTACTTGGTTTGATATTGCCGACGTAAAATTGTCAGATAAATAACGTAAAAAGCGGCTACAAATTCGTAGTCGCTTGTATGCTATTCGGGAAAATTGTGTTTTGTTATCATAATTCGACAATATAACCCCTCATAACCCCTTGACAAAATCAAACAAAGGGGTTATAATGGTGTTGTAGTTGAAAAGGTCTCGATAAGTGAAAAGCCGATATAGAAAATGTGTGAGGTAAAAAAATGGATTTTGATTTAGTAGAGCAGCTAAAGGTTAGTCTGTTTGAGAACAGTATTGATGTTGCAATTGATTTTGCTGAAATAGGTTTGGATAATCTTTTGAGTGATATAACAGATAGTGAAATTTTACAAGAAATCCCTATTATAAAAACCATATATTCAGTATGTAAGGTTGGTTTGGCTAAATGCAGATGTGAGGTGGAAATGTGGTTGACGAAAGGATAAAAACCTTGTAAATTTCAGCTCTAAGCCGAATCAACTTTTGTTTCAAGGAGTTAAAAAATAGTCCTCCTTTGAAATGGATAAATGATGTTGTTGATGAAGGTAGTCTTGAACTATCCATTCAGAATTATAAAAATCTTACTCGCGCTGAACAAGCATCATTTAAAAAGACATTATACGAATTTTTGGATCGACAGTCCACAACGGAAGCGAGGATAATGCTTATAATCAATTATTTGTCAGCCTTATTGATAGAAGGACGGAATAATCAGATTTCGATACACAAAAATTTTGAAAACAAAATGCAAGAAATCAGAAATTTTGAAACAGAAAATAAAGATACTCTACATAACCTAAAATCAGCTCGGGATAAATTGTATGCTCACATAGATTTGGATTGGCAGAAGTATGCAAAATCAATTACATTTGACGAGTTCGAATGTTGTATAAAGTTCTTAAATGACTTGTTTGATTACAGAGTTTTTGACTGATATTTGACGGAGAGTGAAATATGGATAATAGAGAAATTGAAAACGAATTATCGAAAATTCGGCAGGAAATATCCGAATTGCCGATAGGGTATATCTCGAAAAAGACGATTAACGGAAAAACGAAGCAGTATCTTCAATGGACGGAAAACGGCAAAAAGAAAAGTAAATATGTCGATGACGAACTTGCCGAAGAATTGCGTGCAAAAATAGAGCGTAGACGCGAACTTCAAAAACGCGAAAAAGAACTTACTTTTATGCTTCCCAAACCGCAGAAAACAGAGAAAAAGGAAGAAGAAAAGCACGTTTTCAAAACCGACGTAATGCTCGGAGAAAACTTGAAAAGTTACGTTCGGACAGTCGCAAATTACAAAAAAAGAAGTCTTTATAAGAATATTTGCGATTATGTTTACGGAGATGTTCGCGACAGAGTTTTTATTCTTTACGGATTAAGGCGTACGGGCAAAACGACGCTCATACGCCAAATTATAGCCGAAATGAATGAAGAAGATTTTTCAAAAACGGCATTTATTCAAGTCAGTGCGGGAATCGGTTTAAGCGATATAAATCAGGACTTGAAATACCTGATGAACAGCGGATACAAGTATGTGTTTATCGATGAAGTGACTCTTATCGAAGATTTTATCGAAGGCGCTGCGCTTTTTTCGGATATATTTGCCGCTTGCGGAATGAAAATCGTTTTGTCTGGTACAGATTCGCTCGGGTTCTTCTTTTCCGAAGACGAGCAGTTATATGACCGTTGCATTTTTCTTCATACCACGTTTATTCCTTACAGAGAATTTGAAGAGGTTCTCGGCATAAAGGGAATCGACGAGTATATTTGCTACGGCGGAACGATGAGTCTCGGCGGCGTTCATTATAACGAAAAATCAACGTTTGCAAATAAGAAAAGCGTTGACGAATACGTCGATAGCGCGATAGCAAAAAATATTCAGCATTCTCTTAAATGCTATCAGTACGGCGGGCATTTTCGCGCACTCTATGATTTGTATGAGAAAAATGAGTTGACAAGCGCGATAAACCGCGTTGTGGAAGACGTCAACCATCGTTTTACTTTAGAGGTTCTGACGAAAGATTTTATGTCTCACGATTTGGGCGTTTCGGCAAGAAATTTGCGAAACGACAGGCAGAACTCGAACGATATTCTTGACAGAATTGACAAAGAAGAATTTACAAAGCGGCTTAAGAATCTGCTCGAAATCAGAAATAAAGAAGAACAAATCGTAACGATTTCGGAAGATCATAGAAGAGAAATAAAAGAGTATCTCGACGCTTTGGATTTAACGGTTGATATCGATATTCAGACGTTGCCTGTCGGTCGTGAAAAGAACTACAAAACCGTTTTTACTCAACCGGGAATGAGATATTCGCAAGCAAAAGAACTCGTGCAATCGTTGCTTGAAGACGGGGAGTTTCAGGAGCTTTCAATAGATGAAAGAAATGCGGTTATCGAACGGATTTTAAGCGATATAAAGGGTAGAATGATGGAAGACATCGTGTTGCTCGAAACAAAGATTGCGAATCCGAAAAAGCAAGTTTTTCAGCTTCAGTTTGCCGTCGGCGAATTCGATATGGTTGTTGCGGATAATGCGAATGCGACTTGTGAAATTTACGAAGTAAAGCACAGCAAGGAACAGGCGAAAGAGCAATTCAGGCATTTGATTGACGAAGAAAAACTGAAAAACACGGAATTCAGATACGGGAAGATCACGAAGAGAACGGTCATCTATCGCGGAGAAAATGCAACTTTGAAAAACGAAATAGAATACAGAAACGTAGAAGATTATTTGAAATCTCTTCTTTGAAATCGCGAAGTGCGTGGTTCGAAAACGGAACGGAAAAAGCGAGAAAACTGAAAAAAGAAAATTCAAAACGGCTGATAAAATCAGCTATTTTGGGCAACGCAGACATATCAGGAATACAAAAAAGATATTTCTGCGAAAAAGTCCGATTTTATCGGGCTTTTTTCGTGTCCGAAAGGCGGTAAATTTTTTTACAAAATCATAGATATTTTTTAATAACCTGTCAGGTTTGAACTGCCGAACTTCAATTATTATATGTTTCTTGCATTATTTACATAACAGATATATACGAAGTTTGATTACAGCGGTCTTGTTGTGGAAAAAACAGATCGTAAAGTGAAGGTAAGCGTCTGTGTTAAAAACGTCGGAAAATGTGCCGGGGCAGAAAGCGTTTTGCTGTTTTTAAGACAAACGGTGTGCCCTGTGACGCCCGTGGTTAAAAAATTGAGGCGTTTCAAAAGGATTAACCTTGATAAAGGAGAAAGCAAAATCGTTGAGTTTTATCTTGATGAAAGCGATTTTACCTTTATCGATTTCGACATGAAAGAAAAAGTTTGTCACACTAATTACGTTGTTATGGTCGGTAATCTTAAATCTGAAATCGAAATATAACTTAACGGGCAGCGTCATACTCAATAATTAAAGAATAATTATTGCCGTCAATTTTTACAATAAAAGGCTCGCGGAAATTTTTTCCGTGAGCCTTTTGTCATCGCCTGAAAGCGCAATTCTAAAATTTAATTTTAATAATCCCCTATGGAAACTGCGCTTTCGTATTTCTTTTTTTGTTAGTCTGTGGCTAAGCGACCGTGAGTTTGAAAACGAGCGTGCCTTTTTGCGTGGTCGTGTTGTCGTTTTTGAGAGAAACGGTTATCCAGGTCGTGCCTTCGGAGACCTTTGCGGTGTCGATCAAAATCGTCGTTCCGATAATGATATTGCTCATACTCTGAAAACTGTTTTCGGTCGTGAACGCGTCGTTCGGAATGACCGATTGATTTGCCGAGACGATATTGATTTTAAGAATCGTCATATACGACGCGTTGAACGGAATATATAATTCCGCGTTGCCCGTATTCGGCGAGATCGTTCTCGGGTTAGCGGAAGAAAATTCCGCAAACGGACGGGAAGAGTCGTTCGTTTTAAGTTGTTCGACGTAGTCTTCGAGTACCGCCGCCACCGTAACGTTCGCGGTAAGAACGAACGAAAAAGCAGTGTCGCTCTGTTTGCTCGCTCTTGACGTTTCATACTTGCCGGTATAAGTAACGGCGACGAGTTTCTTATCGAGATTGTTAAGTTTTGCATTAACGGTTACCACGTCGCCGAATACGCCTTCGGTTTTATCCGCCGTAAGCGTACAATCCGCCGATTGCGTAATCGTAACCGTATACACGGTCTCTTTCGGCGGGTTGTCGTCTTTATAGCCCGTGAACGCCGTCGCGCATATAAACGCGAGAAGTATTATTAAAATATTGCGTAATTTTTTCATAGTATCGATCTCCCCGATTGCGTTAAAACGCAACCGTTTTTTATTAAATTATACGATTTTTTTATGAAATTCGTCATAAGTTTTTCGTAAACTAATCGTAATTTTTTTTGTAAGCGGACGATATAACGAACCGAAAAACGAGTTTTCATAACCGATTACGGCATAATTATAAACCCATAGAAAAAAGATGTCAAACGCCGAAAGAAAATTTTTGAAATTTTTCTGCGCGGTTGAAAATCATACTTATTGCGCATTATATACGTTGTATAGTATTAAATAAACCGTGATTTTCCGCCGTAATAGGGCAATCTTCGCGAAAAAATCGTCCTGTTTTAATTTTGATATAATTTTACAAAAAGTTGAAGTGATTATACAATTATTGTGCCACGAACAGGTGTATAATATAAGCGAATAATGAAAAACTGTCCGCAAATACCGTTTTTTGTTGTTAGGGAGGTTTTTGATGAGAAAGAAATGGGGCATTATCGCGTTGGTGATAGCGCTTGTATTATCGTTATGCACAGGCGTGTGCGGGTGTTTCGACGGTTGTTCGTCGTCAAAGCCCGACGATCCGGGCTACGTTACACCGAGTGAGCCTGACGAACCGGATGAGCCGGACGAACCGGACGATCCCGACGAAAACGTAAAAATCAAACTGACTGAGATTCCGAACGCCGACAACGTAAAAATCGTTGCCGACGAGATACGGGCGTATCTTAACGCCGCGACCGTTGCGGAGCAGATAGCCGCGTTACCCGCGGCAAAACTTACCGAAGACAAGGGCGCGTTGCCCGTAACGTTCGGCTGGAAGGGTAACGGAAGCGTAAAGTACACGTTGAGTTTATCCGATAACGCCGCTTTTGAGAACGCGCAAACCTACGTTCTTTCGGGTATGCAGAACTCGATCGACGTGTATAACCTGTTGCCGTCGACCACCTATTACTGGAAGGTAAGCGGAGATAAGCAGGGCGACGAATCGTTATCGTCGAGTTTCACTACGGAAACGCTTTCGGCGCGGCTTATTCACGCAGACGGCACGTCCAACGTGAGAGATATCGGCGGCTGGGCGGTCGGAAACGCGAAGGTAAACTACGGTAAGATTTATCGCGGAAACCAACTCAACGGCTACGGCAACTGGGGCGATAACAAACTGACCGAAGACGGATTGAAGACCTTTGCGGAAGATCTGAAAATAAAAACCGAAATCGATTTAAGAAGACAGGGCAAAGACGACGCCGATCAGACGGCGAATTTCGTCTGCGCCACGAACCCTTATTATAAACTTACGATCGGGCAGTACACCGATATTTTCGAGCAGTCCGTGTGGGAAAATCTGCCCAACGACGGAAAGACCGTCGCCAATACCAAAGAAAATACCGCCGACGCGCGCCGTATAGCGTACGTCACGGGTAACGCGATCCGTAACGAAAACGAGACGAAGCGTTCGATCAGAGCGCTTTTCGGCGTACTTGCCGACGAAAGCAATTATCCCGTTTATATACATTGTAACGCGGGCGCGGACAGAACCGGCACGATAGCGTTTCTTATAAACGGCTTGCTCGGCGTAAGCGAAGCGGATCTTATCAGAGACTTCGAACTTACGAGTTTTTCAAAAGTTTCGGGTTTGAGATACAGAAGCGAACTGAAAGACGGCGCGTTTACCGGCATAGGCGTAATGAAGAACGACTACGATAACCTGGTGGCGTTCGGCGCGCTTGTAAACGCGATCAAAGAAAATTACGGCGCGGAAGGCAAACCGCTTTCCTACGCGATAGAGAGTTTCCTTACCGACTATATCGGCGTATCTCACGCCGACGTTGAAAGCGTAAAGAGAATAATGCTTTCGACGTACGCCGAAAGCGACGTTTCGTACGTCGGCGGCGAAAGACAGGTAATAGAGATCGGCAAAGCGGACAACGCGATAACGCTCGGCGATATGGCGTACGGTTCAGTAGAGAAGATTTCTCTTAACGGCAAAGATCTCGGCGCGTCGCTTACGGCGATAAACGGCGAAAGTCTTGCCGACGTTTACGGCGAGAGAGAATTGACCGTAACCGTGAATACGGACGGCGGCAAAAAGACGGTAAAAGTACCGGTACTCGTCGTAACCAAATATATATATACGGCGGAAGACCTTAAAGCCGCGCTGGCGGTAAGCGATAAAAGAAATTACGGATATTACGAACTCAAAAACGATCTGACGCTTGACGCGCTTAGCAACGGTTTAACCGCGCGATTCAGCGGCAAGAACGGTTTTTGCGGCGTATTCGAAGGCAATAACCATACGATAACTTCCGTACTCGGCAACCACGGCGTATTCGGTTACGTCAGCGGCGGCGCGGAAATCCGTAACTTAAAATTCGTCGTCAACGGCGGAACTAACGAAGCGGGCAAATCCGTACTCGGCGACTATATCGTCGATTCGCTTATAACCAACGTCGAAATAAGCGTTGCAGACGGCGTGATCGCGATGGGTGCGGACGGAATAGGTCTCGTAACTTCCAACACGTTTAAGGGCAACGCGGTAAGCGGGCTTGTCGTAAACGCCGCGAACGCGGAACTCAACTCCCTGTTCGGTTGCAGCGAAAAGTACGCGTTCGACGGCAATACTTTTACCGATTGCGTCGTAAACGCCAAACGCGTAAAAGAGTTGGCGAGATATTATTCTAACGGCAATTATATTCCGGTATATCTCGAAGACGCGCGCGGTTTTGAAGGAACTATAACCGATGTTACGGAAATAACCGTCGCGGATATAGTCAACGTTAAAGACTCTTACGTCGAAATCGGCGTAGGCGAGCGGTACGCCGCAACTACGGTTACCGAAATCGTATGTAACGGAATTACCGTAACCGAATACAAATTCGAAAACGGCGTTCTCCGTATGTTCAACGACAAGGCGGTATTCGGCGAAAATTTAGGTAAAACCACGTTAAACGTAACCTTTACGGGCGTGAACGGCATAGTTTTCAAAACCAAAATAAACGCCGTCGTGTTTACCGACGCGACAAGCGTTACTCTTGACGGAATGCAGGAAATAGTCGTCGACAGAGCGGTAAATTCCGTAGACCTTAAAGAATACGCGGGCGCGACCGTCTATTCTATAACCTGTAACGACTATTACTTCGGCGACGACGCGGGCGCGCTTAATATCGGCGACGAATTTATAAGCAACGCGTTCGTTCACGGCGTTTCTTCGCTGAACGTACTGCTTGAAAAAGACGGTAATTTCTATACCGTCAAAATCCCCGTAACCATAATTACCGACGAAATAAACGACGCGGCGCAGTTGAACGAATTGCTTAAATCCGATAAACCCGAGTACGCCGTATACGGTTACTATAAACTCTTAAACGATATAGGCGACGCTAAAACCTCGTTCAATAACGGCAACGACGTGAACTGGCAGAACGTAGACGGGCTTTACGGCTTCCGCGGCACGCTTGACGGCAACGGTCATGCCGTAACCGGAACGGTGTACTCGAAGGGCTTGTTCGGTCTCGTCGGCAAGGGTGCGTACGTTAAAGACCTTACCGTGAACGCTTACGGCTTCGCCGACGCAAGAACCGTTCTCGCGCGGTCGATAAGAAGCGCGACGTTTGAAAACGTAACCTTGAATATATTGAGCGGCGAATCCGATTCGTACTACACCGAAGGCGGCGTAATCACGTCTCTTATGAGCCATTCCACGACTTATAAGAACGTCGTAATCAACTCGCTCGGCAAGATAGACACCTTGTTCGGTTGCAGTTACTGGAACTACGACCACAGAAAGGCCAACACCTTTGAAAACTGTTCTGTAAACGTCAAATCCGTCGGCGGTCTTCTTTGCGTCAGAAAAGAAGTACCCGATTCCCTTATGTCCGTAACCGGCGTGGAAGGCTTAACGGTCTCTTACGTCCGTTCTTACGACGACGCCGCGAACGTTATCACTATCGGCAGCGCGTCCGCGCCGATAACGCTCGGCGACGATAATGCGGACGTAACCGAAATAACTTCGATAAAACTCGGCGATAAGACGATTACTTATACGTTCGAGAACGGCGCGCTTACCGTAACCGGCGGGTTCGAACCTTCCGACTTCGGCAAACGTACTCTCTTTATAACGGGTAAAGTCAACGATAAATCGCTTACGCTTACGCTTTCCGTAAGCGTGGTATTGCCGGCAGAAACGGTAACGATCGGCGGCGTAAGCGAAATAGTACTGACCGCCGCTGCCGAATACGCTTTCGATTTAGGCGAATATTCGGGCGCGGAAGTAATCGGCGCGACCTTGGGCGGCGAGAACGTAACCTACGGCGGCGGCAAACTGACCTTGACCGAAGCGTTTAAGCAAAAAACCCAGAAACACGGCGTACAGTCGCTGGTGGTAACCGTCAAAAAAGGCGATAAATATTATAACGTAACCGCGACCGTGCGCGTGATAACGAAAGAGATAGCGACTCTCGACGAACTGAACGCTGCTTTGCAGGCGGGCAGCGACAACGCGGTATACGGCTATTACAGGCTTACCGCGGATATAGACACGGGTAAGACGTGGATAGATAACTCTTCTTACGGTGCAGAGTGGCAGAATACGGAAAGCAAATTCGGCTTCCGCGGCACTTTTGACGGCAACGGAAAATCGATAACGAGCGAAATCAGTCAGTTCGGCTTATTCGGCTTGATAGGCAAGGGCGCGGATATTAAAAATCTTACCGTCAACGTTAAAGGATATAACAATATAAGATCGGCTTTTGCAAGAAGTATAAGCGAAGCGACTATCGAAAACGTTACCGTAAACGTAATAAGTCTCGCCGGTGGCGCGGTATTAAACGCGGCAAGCGAAGGCGGAGTAATTTCCACGCTGTTCAGTCGCTTAACCGTTTATAAAAACGTAACGATAAACGCCGAAAAGTTCGATCTCGACACTCTGTTCGGCAACTCTTACGGAAAATACGATCCGAACAAAGCCAACACCTTCGTAAACTGCGCCGTCAACGCCAAATCTCTTCAGGGCTTGATATTCAGCAATGCGGTCGTACCCGCTACGGGCATAGACGGGTTGCAGATAACGCTTTTCCGCGCGGATACGGTTGCGCAAGACGCGTTTGAAATAGGCAAAGATTTAGTCGTCGCGCTCGGAACGGATCTCGTAGAAATAACCGCGATTACGCTTGGCGGCAACGCGTTTACGGCGTTCGGGTTTGAAAACGGAAATCTTACCGTTCTTGCAAGCGCGTTCGGCGTTACCGACGTAGGCCTAAATAAATTAGATATAACGGCGAAGATTGCGGACGGTTGCGCGGTAAAATTCTCGCTTACCGTAGAAGTGGTGTTGACGGCTGAACCGGTTGCGCTTGACGGCATACGCGAAGTCGTACTGACCGACGGAACTGAATACGCGCTCGATTTAGGCGAATACTCGACTCTGACCGCGCTCGGCGCGACTTTGGGCAACGAGAACGCGACCTATTCTAACGGCAAATTGACCTTGACCGACGCTTATAAGCAAAACTTGCAAAAGCACGGAAATACCGTTTTGACTGCCACGTTCGAGAAAGGCGGCAAGTATTACAGAGTAACCGTAAACGCGCTCGTAGTAACGCAGGAAATCAAGACGGTTGCCGAAATGAGAACGGTAAGCGAAAAAACGTACGGTTATTACAGACTTGCGAATAACCTTACCGTTACGGGCGATAACGTAATTAACTTACCCGACGCCGTTAAAAACTGGCAAAACGCCGACGGGCAAAGCGGCTTCCGCGGCACGCTCGACGGCAACAATAAAACGATTACCGGCTGGACGAGATATAACGGTCTTTTAGGCGTAGTCGGTAAGGGCGCGGTTATAAAGAACCTTACTTACGTACTTACCGGGTACGAATCGGGTAGCTCGGTGTTCGGGCGCAGTATCACGGGCGCGACGGTAGAAAATATCGTGTTGGAAGTCCGCGTGGTTAAAGATGGCGTTGCGTTTAATAAAAACGGCGGACTTATAACGACGCTGCTGAGCCACGAAACGACGTATAAAAACGTAACGATAAACGCCGTAGATAAAGATATAGACTCGCTTTTCGGAACGAGTTGGGGCAATTACGACGCGAACAGGGCGAATACGTTTATAGACTGCGTAATAAACGCCAAATCGATAGCGGGGCTTATCAATGCGGGCAACGAGAGTAAATCCATAGTCGTACCCGCGACGGGTATAAGCGGCTTAACGCTCAACACACCCGCGGCGTAATAAACCGCAGCCGAAAATTAAAAAAACCGAAAGGGGTATACCCCTTTCTCGTCTGACGACGAGAAATCCCCTTAGGTGGGAAAAGAAAAGTAAATAACGGACTTATCCGTTTGTATAGGAGGAAACTATGAAGCAGTATCAGAAGCCGCAAATATTACTTTTGCGATTCGAAGAACAGGTTCGTTTGTTGCGTGAATCGATAGAGAATAACGACAACAACGGCAAAGATCCCGGCGGATGGGATCTCGGTATCGGCGTATAAGGGGGCAAAGATTATGAAAATTAAAAGAATATCTTTACTTACGTTAATCGTCGCGTTTACGTTGACGCTTGCGGCGGGCTTGGGCATCGTCGGCAAGTCGACCGCCAAGGCGGCGGACGAAAGCGGAACGCCTGCCGCGACGTTTGAAATGACGACGGGCGCGTCGCTTCGTCTCAGCGGCGATGCGGACGGCATACGTTTCAGAGTCAGAATGGACGAGACGCTTGCAGGAAAGGTCAGAAGCGGCGAAATCGCGCTTAAATTCGTGATTTCCACCAAATACTCTTTCGATAACGCGGCGGGCGACTACGCAGGTATCGCCAAAAAACTCGAAATAGCCGTAGACAAAAATAAAGTATATCTCGGCTCTGCCGACAGACCGGACGAAGCGGGTTATTACTTTGCGAACGCGGTTATGACCGAACTCGAAGAAACTTCGCGTAAAATAGACTTCGTAGCCGTCGCGTATTACACCGACGCCGAAGGTAAACCCGTTTACGCGACCATTCCCGCGGATAATCAAAGAAATATGTACGGCGTTATCAACACGCTCGTAACCGAAAAAGGCGAAACCTACGCCCAAGAAATTTTATCCGCCGCAGTATATAACTGGTACGGAACGGAGACTTACCCCCTTGAAATTAAAACGCAGGACGGGTTAGATAAACTTGCCGCTCTTATAAATTCGGGGAAAATAGATCTTAAAGATGCCTACGCGAACGTGGCTGACGGGTTAAATCTTGAAGGTATAAATAAACTCTATAGTTATAACGGGGCGATTACTGCCGAAGAGCCGACAGGCGTTGTTAAGGCGGCGGATGAAGTAAACCACTATACGTTAAAGGGATGGAAACGCATAAGCGGTAGGCTTTATACTTACGAGCCTGAATTTAATGCCGTTGCGCATACTTATCAACTTGATACTTCAGACGAAAACGCGGATTATCTTGTTTGTGATTGCGGTACAAAAAAAGCAGATTACGTATTCAATAAAAAAATATCGGCGGTTCAGGATATTAAACTCGAAGATAGCAACTATTTGATAAATCTTACCGGCATAAGCGAATATAGCGTACTTAAATCGATTAAATTAAACTCTTACGATTTGGGTACGACCTTAACTGCGCTTAATATCTCCGATGAAATTAAGACGAATAAGCAACTTCACGGCGAACAGAATTTAACTGTGGTCGTATCCGACGAACAAGGCGATCATAACGTTATCGTTCCCGTCGTTCTTATTACCAAAGAGATTAAAACGGCGGATGAATGGAAAACCGCATTAGGTTCGGGTGCTTATACCGATGAAAAATTATACGGTTATTACCGTCTCGCTAACGATATCGGAAAACTCTACGGCGCAGCATATATCTGGGGTGGTATATATGCATACGGAGATACAGAAGGTCAAAAAGGGTTTAAGGGTACTTTTGACGGGAATGGTCATACCGTTTGGGTAGTTGCTAATCAGACGGGATTATTCGGTTCCGTAGGTAGCGGAGCAAAGATTAAAAACCTTACGATTAACAACTATAACTACGGCACGGATTCTACGAAGATTTTTGGCTTTTCGATGTCGTACGCAACCGTAGAGAACGTTACCATAAGCGTTGAAGGGAAAGGTGTGACCGACAAAGTGCAGTCCGGTCTTATAACGGAAGCGTTTTGTTACCATACCGAGTTCATAAATCTGAACGTTACGATAAAATGCTCGATAGGCTCTTTCATAGGTTATGCCAACGGCGAAATTTACAATAGAAAGAACACTTTTGTAAACTGCGCGGTTAAGGCTAAGGCAGACTATCAGTATGCTGCTTGGAATAAGGGTGCGTCAAATTATCCCTTATCCTGGCTGGCTAAAGACACTAAAGACGGGCTTAAACTTACGATAGGGTAAAAGTAATTTTGCCTAATTCGTAGAAACATCACTTTGGGCAATTCGGCGGGGGCGTAACCCGCGCCCGCCGAGTAAAAATAAAAAGGACTTAATATAATGAAAAACAACTTGATTAAAAAAGTAACTTGCGCCGCGCTTGCGGGCGCGATGGTTTTAGGCGCGACTGCCTGCGGCAGAAACGGTAACTCGAACGGCGGCGGCGGAAACGGCGGCGGCAGCGGAATTGCCGCAACCGAAATAAGTTTACTGCTGTTTGAAGGTACGGGTACGCGAAACGGCGCGATTAGTTGGGCGCAGAACGCCGCTAAAAGGTTTGCCGAAAGCAAGAAAGACGAGATTTACGAGACCGGTAAAAAGGGCGTTACGGTAAGGGTGGCTGCAAACAAACTTATTCCTTACGATACGCTCGGCAGCGACGGTAACGATATCTATCTTGACGAAACCAGGGCGGATATGTACAGATACTCGGCGTCTAATAACCTTATGCAACTCGACGAAGTAATCGACTATATCAAAAACGATCAGAAGTTGACTATCGATACGGATATTGAAAAGAGATTGCTCGGTTACGAAAGCGAAGACGGAAAGCGGCACTATTACGGGCTTCCGCATTACGAATGGTATAACAGTCTTACTTACGATGTTGACTATTTTGATGAACAAGGGTTTTATTTCGCCAAAGACGGCGCAACTAAATACAAGGACTTCAAGAGCAATCTCGGCTTCGGCTCGTCTAAATTCGTAAATCCCCTTGACATGCAGAAATCGTGCGGACCGGACGGCGTGTACGGCACTCACGACGACGGTTTGCCGTCTTCTCTGGAAGAGTTCGCAAAACTTTGCGAATATATCAAGTTTAAGGGCGGTTCGCCGTTCATTATACCCGGCGGCGGTTCGGTTTATTCTTTCCATATGATTCAGGCTATATGGGCTGCGCTCGAAGGCGGCGACACGATGAAGAGCGTTACCGCCGAATTCTCCAAGAAGCCCGTAGAAGTCGTTAAGACAGACGACAAGGGCGAGTATTTATACAAGAGCGAGTATTTCTTCGGGGATAATAAGATTCCGATGCCTGAAACCGAAAAAGTCGTTTTGAATAACGACAACGGCTATAAAATGTACGATATGGCTTCGCGGTACTATGCGCTCGCATTTATGCAACTCGCGTACGATAATGGCTGGTTCCATAGCGAAAGTTTAGACGTAAGTACCGGCGCGGACGCGGTACAGGATACGTTTATCGCGCCCGACGGCGAAAGAGCCGCTATGTATATAGACGGTACTTACTGGTATCACGAAGCGCAACTCAGCAGCCTTGCTCCGTTTCAGATGTGGAAAGATTTCAACCCCGACACGCCGCGCAGACTTAGTTTTATGAATCTGCCGTCTCAGTTAAACGGCTCGGTTAAAGAAGGCGAAGGCAAAAAGAACACCATACTCAACGTAGGTTCGACCATAATGTTCGTGAACAGGCAGGTAGAAAAGAACGAGGGCAGAAAGAGAGCCGTTCTCGAATTCCTTAAATTCCTTTATACGGAAAAGGAACTTGCCACTTTTACCGAATATCTCGGTATGGAAGTGCCTATAAACTATAACTACGACGTAACCAAGCTCGACGATAATTACTACTACACAAGTCTTAAAGAGATTAAGAAAGCGTCTACGGTTATAACTACTGCGTCTGAAAACCCCGTTCAATATAAAAACCTGCCCAAATTCTTGCTCGGGTTCAGCGGCGCGCTCAATTACTTTGACGTAAAAGGCGAAACGCATATGGAAGGTTATTTCGCAGCGTACAAGAACGGAATAACCGCGCGAACGATATTCGGCGGCTCGAGGCTTTCCGCCGCGGAGTGGGGCAATATTTTGACAAACGCAGGCGTTAAGTAATCCGACTTTTGCCCGTAAAAAGTTTTCTATTTGCAAATCCGTGTCACGGGCGACCGCGAGTTTTCGCGGTCGCCTGCGGCGGCGGAATATTACAGGAGTGTTTTCTATGGTATCCGAAAAAACGGGTAAAAGAATCATAATCGAAAACAAGCGGAAGGCGGGGTTTTCGCTCATAATGTTGGCGATCCCCATTCTGCACTTTTTGGTCTTTTACTTATACATAAATTTAAGCTCGTTCTCGCTGGCATTTAAGAAATACGAGATCGTCGACGGGGTGGGGCTTGTATCGAGTTTTGCGAAACTCGAAAACTTCTCCGACGCGCTTCGGTTGCTTTTCAGCGCGGGCGGTTGGAGCAAAATTAAAAATTCGCTTATATTCGAATCGGTAAATCTGTTTTTAGTTACGCCGCTTACTCTCATCTTCGCTTTTTATATCTATAAAAAAGCGTTTCTGGGTAAGTTTTTTAAGGTAATGCTGTTTATGCCGTATATACTTTCCGAGATAATAGTTGCTACCTTGTACAAGTATATGACTAACAACATAATACCGTATATCGCGCTCGAATGGTTCGGCGCGAAAATTCCGCAACTTCTTGATAACGAGAAGACGCAGATGCTTACCGCGATTATATTCAACGTAATTATGTGGTTCGGCATTAACAGTCTTATTTATTCAAGCGCGATGGAAGACGTGAACGTGTCTATGTCCGAAGCCGCGCAACTCGACGGTGCGAACGTCGCGCAGGAGTTTATTTATATCACTTTGCCTACCATATTCCCGACGATAGTAACGTTGTTTATCGTCGCTTTGGCGGCGGTGTTTACCGACCAGTTCAGAATGCTTTCGCTGTTCTACTACCTGCCGGGCGGGCTCGATAACGTAGGGTTCTACCTTTATATGCAGGCGAGCAGGGCGGATATGATACCCAACGGCAGCGCGGATCTGACGTACGGCGCGTTGTCTGCAATGGGCTTGCTGCTCTCTTTCGTCGTTATACCTTTAACGCTCGGAACGAGACGGTTATTGAACAAGTACGGACCGAGGGCGGATTGATATGAAAAGAAAGACCGAAAAAAATACGGTTACTACCGTAATATTCGTAATTATTTTGACGCTGCTTATAGTGTATTCGTTGTTCGTCATCTTTTCGCTCGGCTGGGGCGTTCTCACGTCGCTTAAAAGTTGGCGCGACTTCGAAGGCAAATTCCCCGGCGCGGTTAAGAACTATCTCGGCTTCCCGAATCTCGACGCTTCGCTCGTAAGTCCGAGCGGAAAAGTCATTGGGCACAGTCGCAAAGAGTTTTTCCAACTGTATAACTACAAGACGATTATCGACAACTTCGAAATGAAAAAATCTACGGAGTATTACGTCAGCGGCGCGCTTGAAAAGACCAGCCACTTTACCAAGGTATGGTTCGGCAACGCCGAAAAGGGCGCGACTTTCATTGATATTCTTATCAATACCGTGTTGTATACCGTCGGCGGGGCGGGGATAATGTGCTTTATGCCCGCGATAACCGCGTATATAACCGCCAAATACGATTACGCTTGGTGTAAGGCTCTGCACATAATCAATATCGTGATAATGTGCATACCCATCGTCGGCAGATATCCTACCGAACTCGCGTTTTTAAGAAACAGCGGCTTGTACGACACTATGCTCGGCAACTACGTTCAGAAGATGACGGGCGGCGGAACGTACTATCTCGTGTACTACGCGTTTTTCAAAGGGCTTTCCGACGTGTTCAGAGACGCCGCTTCGATAGACGGCGCGTCCGAATGGACGATTACGTTCAAAATCTATTTTCCGCTCGCGCAGAAGATGATTTTAACGGTATTTTTAATTCAATTCGTCAATCTGTGGAACGATTATCAGACGTTGTATTTATACCTTCCGTCGTATCCCACGCTTGCGTACTCGGTATTCTATTTCGTTATCGAGTCGCCTAACAGCGATTTGAAGACAATACCCAGAGCCATGGCGGCGTGTATGCTTCTCGCCGTTCCGATACTGATATTATTTATTATATTCAAAGATAAACTTATGGGCAGCATATCGCTCGGCGGTATCAAAGAATAAGGAGTGAAAATGGTAAAAACCAGAAAAATCAAAATTTTATCGGCTTTACTTGCGTGCGTAACGGCGTCGCTTGCGGTCGCATTGTTCGCGGGCGCGAAACGCGGCGAAACTGTTTACGCCGCAGGTCTCACGGTTGACGGCGTAAAGACGGAATATCTGTATAACGATACTATGTCCGTTCCGAAAACCGCTACCTTGACGATTGACGGCAAAGAATACGAGTCCGATTCGTATTACGTCGTACTGCCCGACGGCAGTCGCGTTGCGGAAACGAAACTAACGCTTAATGAATGCGGAGAGTATTCGATAGTTTACTTAAAGACCTTAGCCGACAAGCGTTACAGCGCGACCAAGACCTTTTCGGTCAAGAAAAGGGTGTACGAGTTGACTTCGGGCAGCAACAGCATCGAATACGGAAAGTTGAATAATCAGTTCGAAGCGATGGGCTATACCGACGGGCTTAAAATAGGCTTGGCGGAAGGCGACGTTTTCGCGCTGAATAAACCGTTTAATATCTACGAACACAATTTAGAAGATATTATATCGTTCAACTGTATGCAGACCGAACCCGTGCTTTGTAATTTCATAACGTTGAGACTTACCGACTGTTACGATCCGTCGATATATCTCGACATAATGTACAAGCGGTTTGAAAGGTATTATTCCACCACCATTACCGCAGGCACTTGCGGCGGTAAAATGGTCGGGCTTGCCCAGAACCAGCAGGGTAACGTAAAGGTCGGCGACAAGGCGTTCGAAATCGATAAAAGCGGTACTACCGTGTACGGTAACAACCCCGATAACGGCAACTATTCCAACCTTAGTTATTATCTCGACACGACCGACGTCAACAAGATAAAAATCTACGTCCGCGTCGGCAACGGCACTTCCAACGCGCTCGTGTCGGAAATCAACAACGAAAAAGCGTACCAGTATAAGTTTAAGGGCTTTACCGACGGAAACGTTTTCCTGTCGCTTACCGCGTCGTCGCTCGTAGGCGTAAACGAAGCGCCCGTTCAGATAGCGAAGTTGGGCGATTACGCCGGCAGAGACTTCCTGACCGTCGGGTATTATAACGACGAGACCGGACCTATCTTCTCCCCGAACTCTTTCGAAAGGGAATATAAAGTCGCGGTTGGCAAAGAAGTCTCCGTACCCGAAGTTAAAATTAAGGACGATTACGGCGTGAAAGGGCTTTGCGACTATTCCGTCGTTTACGAAAAGAACACTTCCGACGCCTGCAACGTCAGCGTTAAAAACGGTAAATTCGTACCCGATAGAAAGGGCGCGTACACCGTCGATTATTATGCTACGGACGTATACGGCAACAAGAGCGAGTTGTCGCTTAACCTGTACGCCGTAGAAGCCGCCGACGGTATTTACGCCGAGCGGAAGTTGACAGCCGCCGTTTCCGCAGGCGAGAGACATAAACTCTCCGACATAGTTTCGATAACGTCTCTCAACGCGAAGATTCTGAACGTAAAAGTCACCGTCGAAAAGCCGAGCGGCGAAACGGTCGTCGCGGACGGGTACGGGCAGACGTTTGCGTTCGACGAAGTCGGCACGTATAAAATAAGATACGATTATTCGGATATGTTCTACGACGGCGTTTACACCGCCGAAACGGAAGTCGCGCCCAACGCGAAGCCGAAATTCGAGAACGATAAGTTGTTTACCAACGAATATTATATTAAAAACGCCGAGTATTCTCTGCTCAACGTAAAAGCGTGGAATTATACGGCGGGCGGCAGTAAAGCCGTAGACACCAAATCTTACGTCTCGTTCGACGGTAATCCGTACGTCGAAATAATAAACCCCAAAAAATTTACGGTAACGGGCAACGCGAAGATTAAATTCAAGACCGTTTGCGCGTCCGACGAGAGCGTGTTTATCGAAAGCGACGAAAGGGATATAGTCGACGCGGAATACGGTTCTACCGTAAAAATCGTAAAATATTTCGCAGGGAGTATGACTGCGGGTATAGAAGACAGACTTCCCGTCCTTACGGCAAAATCTTCCGACGCGTACTTCAACTTCATCAATCCGCTTCTCTTTTCGCAGTTCGGTTTCGGGTTTGAAATTCCCGCTACCGCCGACGGCAGAAAACAGAGCGTTGCTTCGATGACGATAACGCTTACCGACTATTTCAACCCCGAAAACAGGTACGAAATAGAAATAAGCGGTAAAAACAAACGCTATTTCGCTGCCGTCAACGGCGAGAGTTATTCGCTCGGCGAAGACTGGAACGGTGCGAAACTTTCGATAAAAATCAGCGGCGGCGTACTGATTATCGGCACGAGAAACATTGCCGTTACCAACCCGTTCGCGAACGACCTGTGCTTTACGTCGGTTAGATTTAACGGCGTATCGGCAGGGTTCAAGGCTAAAATTCACGAGATTTGCAATCAGGGTATGACCACCGCCGGCGTAGAATCGGACAGAGTAAGCGACGAAGTCGCGCCGCTTCTTTACGCGAAGTTGCCCGACAAGGTAGGCTCGCTCGGACAAGAGATCGTTCTTACGAGACCTTACGCGACGGACGTTTTATCGCCCGCTTCGTACGAAAATCTGACCCTTACCGTTTATAAGGGCGGCAAACCCGTACGCGACGTAAACGGCAGAGAGTTGAAAGGAATAACCGATTTCGAATCCGAAATAAAATTCGTTCTTTCCGAATACGGCAGATATTCCGTAACGTACAACTACACCGACGGCAACGGCAAGAAGTCGAGTCCGCTTTATCAGATAATCACGGTCGTAGACGTAGAAGCGCCCGAACTTAATCTTTCCGACGAAGGTAAGACGATAAACGTCAATGCGGGTACGGCGTTCGTGCCGAAATTCGAAGCGACCGACAACGTTACCGACGCAAGCAAACTCAAAACGTACTTTATCGTCAAAGACTCCAACGAAAACTTCGTTAAGACCGTCGCCTATAACCCCGACGATACGACGGGTATAGTCATAAACAAGGCGGGTAAATACACGATTATCGTATACGTCGTGGACGAAGCGAAAAACGGCGTAAGCAAAACGTACTACGTCAACGTCAGGTAAGGAGAATTTATGAGAAAAATCGCAATATTGATATGTATACTTACGCTTTTTCTGACTGCGTCCGTCGCCTGTGACGGAAACGGTAAGCCGAACGGTCCTACGGGCGGCGCGACGGGAACGCTCGAATACTCGGGCGAACTCGCGATAAACAACGCCGCGCTCAAATCGTTCGAAAAGACCTATAACGAAAACCACTCGTTTTCGTATAAAGAAACCGGCTCGTATATCGTAAAGGACGGAAAGACGTCGTATAAGGTAGTCGTTCCCGAAGACGAAACGCAGGATATAGCCTACGCCAAGAGCGAACTTTCGAGATTTTTCAAAGAAGCGACGGGTATAGACCTTAAATTCGTAAAAGACAAGGGATTGACGCACGACGCAAAAAGTCGGTATATATCGCTCGGCAACACTACGCTTTACAAAAGCCTTAACAGAAACGATAACATAAGCGCGCTGAAAAAAGACGGTACAAAAATCTTCACGAAAGACAAAACCGTTTATATAATCGGCGGCGCGGAAAACGGCGTGTTGTACGGCGTGTACGATTTTCTGAAAATCAATTTCGGATTCGAATTTTTCTACACCGACTGCTATACGCTTAAAAAGAACGTTACCGACCTTAAACTTCTCGACTACGACGTAACCGACGTGTCGGATATAGAGTACCGCGAAATAATAGGTTATACCAACGGCTCTTCGGATAATACGGACGGCAAAATGATCTCGTATCGTTTGAGAATCCGCGACAGTTACGGCAATATGCTGTTGCCTATCCACGTCGGCGACACGCAGACTACGGAAATCAAGAACAACCACAACAGTTTATACTTCGTGCCCGAAAGCAAGTACGGCGCAGAGTATCCCGAATTTTATTCGGGTACGGGGCAACTTTGTTACACGGCTCGCGGCAACGCCGAAAAGTACGATAAGATGACAACGCTTTGCGCCGAGAAAATCGAACAGTCGCTCATGTGGTATCCCGCCGCGGAATATCCGCAATTTAAGTCCGTGCTTTTAGGTCAGATGGACAACGTACCTATGTGCGGCTGCGCGGCTTGCGAAAAAATGAAGAAAGACCATAACGAAGCGTCTTCCGCCGCGCTTATGAAATTTATGCACGACGTGGGCAAAAAGGTGAACGAGTGGATGGCGCGCGAAGAGAACGCCGCCTACCGCAGAGACGACTTCCAGTATATGTTCTTCGCGTATCTCGACACGTCGAGACCGCCTTTTACGGAAGACGCGAACGGCAACATCGTCGTAAAAAGCGATTTGCAGTTCAACGACAACGTAAACGTTGCGCCCTTCTTCGCGCAAAGTCACCTGCATACGGGCGTGTCTTTCGACGACGACGTGAATATCGAGCAGAGAGAATATATCAGACTGTGGGGCAAGAAAAACCCCGGAACGTGGGCTTGGTCTTACGGCGGGTTTTATAACGACTTCTTTACGTTCTGGGATCTGTACAGTTTCTATCCCGGTTATTACAAATATCTCAAAGCGAACGGTTATAAATTTACCTTCCCGCAGATAAAGAGTTGTCAGACGGGCGCGGACACGGGCTTTAACGTGCTTGCGATATATATGTATTCCAAACTCGCGTGGAACAGCGAACTCGGCGTAGAAAACATTTTTAACGAGTATTTCAACGCAATGTACGCCGACGCGGCGAAGCCGATGCGTGAAATGTTCGACGATCTCAGACTGTGGTTCGCAAGATGCGTCAGCGAAAATAACTGGGGCTGGTCGGCGAATATGAACGGAAACGTATCCGCGTCGATGTCGTACGTCAGACAGGGCGATCTCGTAACGATGTTCAGACATCTCGACGAAGCGTACGCTAAAATCGAAATGTATAAAAAAGACGCCGCAAGGTATTCGAGCCTTAAATCGCATATAGATATGGAATGGCTTTTCCCCGCCAAAGTCTCGATTTCAGTCGACACGGGTTTATTTACCGAAAGTCAGGTATCCGAAATCAAAGCGAATTTCAAAACGTACGTCAGAACGCTCGGAATAATGTATATCAAAGAGTTTACGAGTATAGAATCCTTCATCAACGCGTTATAAGGAGAGAAAAATGAAGATTAAAAAGATAAGTTTAATGATCCTTATTGCCTTATCGCTTTTCTCGCTCTCACTTGTTGCGGGCTGTACGAAAAAGGGTAATGCGAACGGCAATCAGTCGCAGAATCAACAAACCGCGACGGGCGAAATCTCGTTGTCGGTCGTTTCCGCGAATATGATTTTCGGCGACGAACTGAATATAATCTGTTTTTACGGCGGCGATAAACCCGTCGAATGGAAGTCTTCGGACGAGACCGTCGCGCTCGTCGACGACGACGGCTCGGTTTCGACCGTGGGCGTCGGAACGTGCGACGTGACCGCCAAGGCGGGCGATGCGTCCGCAACGTGTAAAATTTCCGTATCTATGGGCAATTATCTGCCCGAACTTAAAGTTCTGCACGTCAGAAACGGTGAGTTGGCGCTTCGGAAAGGCGAATCGTTCGAGCCGGAAGTAAAGGTACTTTTCAACAAGGTTTATTACGACTGCAAAATCGGGTTCAGCGCGTCCGCGAGCGGAGTGGTGGATTATTCCGACGGAAAATTAACCGCTTTAAGCGCGGGCGAGACGACGGCTACGTTCGTCGGCGAGTGGCAGAGTTTTGCTTCCGACAAACTCAACGCGGAACTTAAAATCAAGGTTATAAACGACGTCGTATACGATAACGTGATCACGATAAACGGCGAAAAAACCGATACCGCCGTGATAGAATTGTCCGTTACGCCCGAATGGCAGGGCAAGCAGTACCCGCACGAAGCCGAAGTGACTTCGTCGGTAACTATCGACGGCAAAAAGTACGCCTGCGAGTTTTCTTCCGACGACGACAGACTGACCGTTACCGAATTATCGCAAGGTAAAGTCCGCGTCAGAGCGAACGGATTAGGCGAAGCGACGCTCGTTGCGAAATACGTTGCCGAAAACGGCAAGACGTACGAGACTAAAATTCCCGTGGATATGTACTGCCCGACGGAAGTCTACGGCGGGCAACTCGATTTCTGCCCGACGCAACCTTTGAACGTTTCCGAGATTTTCGGCACTCAATACGCCAAAGTGTTATCCGCCACGCAGAACGGCAGGGAATTGACCGCCGAATTTAACTATATCAAAGGCGTAAAAGTCGACGGCGAAGATACCGAGCCTATGACCGTTCTCACTTCGGTCGGCGGGTTCGTTTTCGACGACGTTTTCGCCTACGACGCGGAACTTAACAAAGACAATATATTCGACGCGTTACAACTCGGCAAAGGCGATCTTATCAAAGACGGATATTATATCCTTAACTCCGATATAGATACGGCAATCGATTTTACGCTGCAAAACAAGAGCGTATACAACGCCGGCAGCCCCGCTAACAACACTTATTTTTGCGGAACGTTCGACGGCAGGGGACACACTTTCAGGGCGAAAGTCGGTCAGCAGGGCGTTTTCGGCGGACTGTACGACGGCGCGAAGATAAAGAATACCGAGTTTATATTTGAATTTTCCGATAAAACCGCTTCGTGCGGCTTGGCAAACAACGAAGGAACGTGGAATTTGTCGGGCGGCTCGGTAGTCCTTAGCAATCTGCGCGTAAAAACGACCAACTACTATAAAAACTCGTACGCGCTTCTGGGTTACTGCAATTTCAACCTTGAAATGTACGATATTTTCGTAGAACTCGTCGGTACGGATAAGTTGCCCGATTATACGAACGTAGGCATCGAATCCGAAATGGCGGCGTTGTTCCATAACGATTATACCGCGACTATGGCTTCCAACGACGGCAAATTCAAGGGCGGGTTCAGAAATATCTTCGTCGTAACGGGCAAGTTTATGCCGATGGCTTGCGGATATTATCCGTATTACGGCGGATACAGATACGTTTCTTACGCGAAGAACGACGAGAGTTATCTCGGCGATTTCAAAGCCACGGGATACAGCCACATCTATACGTTCTGCCACGTCGTTCCTACGGACGATAACGAAAACAAAGACAAATACTTCGGAATCACGAGTTACAGCAAAGGCTCGAATAAGAAGTACGCGTGGATTTTCAAGGCGAAAGAAGATATTAAAGACGGCGGAATAGAAAGATACGATACCGCTTTGGAACTTTCTAAAAAAATAGACAAGATAGGCACTTGGGACGTCGTTTAATCCGGCGGCGATTGAACTATGGGTAAAAACAAGGCAGCAATAAAAATAAACTCGACGAATACCGACGGCTACGGCAAGGTATTCGTCGAGTCGTATAAAAAAATACTCGCGTTAAACCTTACGATAAACGACCTTGACGGCGGCAAAAGCGTGTTCGGTTACGACGGCGGCAACGCCGAAAAATCGGGCGGAAAGTTTTGTATAAGCGGAGAGTTTTATATTAAATCCCCGCGGACGTGGAGCATATCTTCGCCGAAGTTGTACGAATATACCGCCGAAATCTCTTACGCCGACGGCGAAAAGGAAAATTTAAGCGGAAAATTCGGGTTCAGAACGCTCGGTCACGACGGCAAAAACCTGCTTGTAAACGGCAAGCCCTTGTTTGTAAGGGGGTATATACGCGGCGCGAAAGCGCACGACCATGCCAACCTTTTGGGGTTGCCACTTAAAGAGTTTTACCTTAAAAACCTTAAAGAAGCAAAAAAATTCGGGTTTAACTTCGTAAGATTTCATTCCGTCGTACCCGAAGAAGAGTTGTTTGAAGCGGCGGACGAAGCGGGTATGCTCGTTCACGTCGAGTTGCGCCCTCCGCACGATATTTATAACAATCTCGAAGAGATGGTTACCACGGGCAGCGCGATCGTCCCCGAAGAATTTCTGATCGAAACCGTCGACAGGTGTTACAATCATCCGTCGGCGGCGGTCTATTGCATAGGCAACGAGATTAAAAAGGCGAGCGCGGACGATATAAGAAAGATAAAAGAAAAACTCGACGAACTCGACGGAACGCGACTTTTTCTCGATACCTGCGCCTGGGGAAAGAACAATCGCCCGTTCGTGGATATGGACGTGCAACATTTAAGTTATTACTTTCCGTTCGGTAAGCACGCGGGTATGTACGACGACACCGAAAACTTGCTTGCGGCTAACGCAGACGAAAACGAGCCTATGAAAGTCTCTGGCGGCGCTGTCGAAATAGTAAGGGATTTGTATTTCAAAGTACCGCTTTTCGCTCACGAAGTGTGCCATTATACGGCTTTAAGAGATTTTTATTCGCTCAAAAAGAAATTTATAGAAAGTGGCGCGCCGATGCCCTGGTGGGTTGACGAAGAGATAAAACTCATAGAAGAAAAGGGCTATAAAGAAGTTTTCGGCAAAATGTTCAGGGCGAGCAAGCGTTTTCAGTTTATCTGCTGGAAAACGGCTTACGAAGAAATGCGTAAAAGCAGCCTGCTCGGCGGGTTTCATTTTCTGCAATTCGCCGATACCGACGCTTACGAAAATTCTAACGGAGTCGTCGATTGTTTTGACGACGAGACCTGCGTAAAACCCGAAGAATTTTTGAAATTCAACGGCGATAGAGTGATTATCGCCGATTTGGGCGGAAGAAACCGCTATTGCGGCGAAGAGACGGAGTTTACGGTATACTTTTCAAATCTCGGCGAAGACGGCGAAACGCGCGCGGATCTGCGCGTTAGTACGGAGCGTGACGGAAAGGTTTATTCCGATTGCGTTATGAAAAACGTCGACGTATCGCGTAAAGGCTCGTACAAACTGTGCAAAGTCAGAATGACGACGCCTGAAAAGGCGGGCGTATACCGCCTGAAAATCGCGCTTACCGCAAGCGGCGAAATTTACTCTGACAACGAGTGGACTTTATGGGTATACGACAAACCGGAAAAGCGGGAAACGTATAAGGAATTCGTTAATAGCGAAGACGGCGGAACGGTTATAACGGACGATATTAAAAAGGCGTTCGACGCTTTGGCAGTCGGTAAAAAAGTCTGTCTCGTATACCGTTCGGAGTGGACGAGACACCGCCGCGATCCGCTTATGAAAAACCCCGATTACGCGTTCAGGGCGAGTTGGAACAGATTCAAACCCGTCATATGGGACAGGGGAACGAATTACGGCGGAATAAACGATAAGGAAACGCTTAATAAATACGGGTTTCCGTGCGAAGAATATTACGATTTCAATTACGGCGAGTTGAGCGAAGATTGCGACAAGGTTATTTTGGACGACTTCCCCGTTAAAGTCAAAAATCTTATTTCGGGAATAGACAAGAGTTCGCGCGACAGATTCGACGCGTATAAAGACGCTTACAACCTGCCCGAACTTATGCCTGACAGAACGCTGCGCGATTTTTCGTATCTGTTCGAGTTGAAAGTCGGCGACGGAAAACTGCTGGTATGCGGGCTTAACCTTACGGGGCTTGACGAAAACGAACCGTCGGCAACGGGTATGGCTCGATTTATAAAACGGTATATCGAAAGCGACGATTTCGATCCCGAAAACGGAATATCCGTCGAAGAGTTGAAAGCGTACGCGGCGGATTGCGCGAAAGAACCCGTAAGAGAGCGTACTATGACGCAATTCTGGGAACTTGACGACGCGCCCGTAGAAAGTCCGGAATTCTGGCGCGACGCAAAAGAATATCTTAAATAAAATTAAAGACCTGAAATAAGCGACGAAAAATATGAACGGAAAAACCAAAAAATCAAAAGACCTGAAAAAGAAAATATCCGGTATGACGCTGGAAGAAAAAGCGTTACAATTAACGCAATTTCCGACGTACGAACTTGACGACGGCTTGGAAAAAATCGTAACGGGTTTCAGCAGACTTGGCAGCGTAGACCGCGAATCGTTATGGCGGTTAGGCAGCGTTCTGAACGCCCCGAACGCCGAAGCGGCGCAATCGCTCCGCAAGACGCGTAAGGAAAAGGGTATAGACGATCCCCTTCCGATAATGTTAGACGTAATTCACGGGTACAGAACCGTTTATCCCGTGCCGGTCGCTCTGGCTTGCAGTTTCGACACCGCGCTCATCGAAAGTTGCGCGGAACTTGCCGCAACCGAAGCGAAATACGACGGTATAGACGTTACGTTTTCGCCTATGGTGGATTTGTCGCGCGACGCGCGCTGGGGCAGAGTTATGGAAGGCGCGGGCGAAGATCCTTACTGGGGCGGCGAAGTCGGCAAAGCGACGATTCGCGGTTATCATAAGGGCGGTATCGCCTGTTGCGTAAAGCATTTTGCGGGTTACGGAGCAGCCGAAGCGGGAAGAGAATATAACACGACGGATATATCCGATCGCAATCTGCGCGAATATTATTTGCGCCCGTACAGGGAATGTCTTAAAGAAAACCCCGAAATGTTTATGAGTTCGTTCAATCTTCTTAACGGCAAGCCGATTTTGGGACATAAGGAGATTATGATCGATACGCTCCGTAAAGAATGGGGTTTCGACGGCGTAGTCATTTCCGATTATAGTTCGGTTGAAGAATTGTACGAACACGGTTACTGCGCCACGGGCGAAGACTGCGCGCGCGTCGCGATAGAAGGCGGGCTCGATATCGAAATGGGTTCGTCGGTATACGCGGGGTTTTTGCCGAAACTCGTCCGCGAAGGCGTTATATCCGAAAAGACGCTCGATGAGTCCGTTCTGCGCGTTCTGGAACTGAAAGACAAACTCGGTATGTACGAAAATCCCGACAGGTGCGCCGACGCGAAGAAGCGAGACGAAGTTACGCTTACCGACGGCGCGAGAGATCTGGCGCGTAAAGCCGCCGAAAACAGTTGCGTTCTGCTGAAAAACGACGGAACGTTGCCCTTAAATGAAACCGCAAAGGTGGCGTTCGTCGGGCCTTTTGCCGACGAACGCGAAATTATAGGCAACTGGTCTAAAAAGGCGCGCACGGAAGACACCGTAACCGTTAAAGACGGCGTCGAAAGGCTTTTGAAACGCGCCGTACCCTACGCGCGCGGCTGTTCGTGGAAGTTGTTCGATACGGACGAAAGCGGGTTTGAAGAAGCGGAAAGGGTTTGCGCGGACGCCGATTATATCGTGGCGTGCGTCGGCGAGCATATGCTTAACTCCGGCGAAGCTCATTCGCGCGCGGATATCCGTATCCCCGAAATTCAACGTAAATTCATCGCTCGTCTGCGTAAGACGGGCAAGCCGCTCGCGCTCGTCGTGTTCGGCGGCAGACCGCTTGCGCTGAGCGGAATAGACGAACTTGCCGACGCCGTTTTATACGTCTGGCAACCGGGTACGGAAGGCGGCAACGCTATTGCAAATCTCATATACGGCAAAGCCGTGCCTTGCGGAAAAACGGTTATGAGTTTTCCGCGTTCGTCGGGGCAATGCCCGATTTATTATAATAACTTTTCGACTGCGAGACCGAAGCGGAAAGACGTTCCGTCGTTTTACGGCGACGAGAGATTCCGCACGGGTTACGACGACGAATACAATTCTCCGTTATACCCGTTCGGTTACGGGCTGTCGTATACGGAATTCGACTACTCGGACTTTAAGTTGTCGGCGGAAAAACTTAACCGCTACGGAAAGATTACGGCAAGCGTCAGGCTGAAAAACGTCGGTAAAACCGACGGTTACGAAACCGCGCAATGGTATCTGCACGATCCGTTCGCGTCGGTCGTCCGCCCCGTAAAAGAACTGAAAGGGTACGAAAAGGTTTTTCTGAAAGCGGGCGAAGAAAAGATTTTAACTTTCGAAGTTACCGAAGAAACGCTGAAATTTTATACGGACGGCGGGGAGTTTGCCGCCGAAACGGGTAAATTTGAGTTGTTCGTCGGCGGCAATTCAAAAGACTGTCTGAAAGCCGACTTCGAACTCGCTGATTAAAACGCGCGTTCCCGATAATCCCGAAATTTTAACGACGGAAAGAATATACGCAATAAGAGAAAAAAGTTGAAAGAATTAAAATTAAGATACAAAACTCCCGCCGAAAAAACGAACGACGGTTGGGAAAAATATTCATTGCCGATAGGTAACGGACACGGCGGCGCGAGCGTTTTCGGGGGCTACGACGAAGAGCGCGTTCAGTTTACGACGAACGTTTTCGCAAACCCCTTTAGTCTTGGCGGTGTGTCGAATTTTCTCGAACTGTACGTCGGGTTTGACGATAGGGCGAGCGAATACGAGCGCGGTCTCGATTTAAGAACGGGCGTCGCTTATTCCGTATACGTTTCCGATTTCGGCAAGACGACAAGAAAGGCGTTTTTCAATTACCCCGATAACGTTTTCGTTTACCGCGCGGAATTTGAAAAACCTAAAACTCTGCGCGTCGGAACGGTTATACCGTATCTCGGCGCAAGACCGCTTGACGAAGGCGGAAGAACGGGCGAAGTAATATCCGACGGCGATAAGATCGTCGCGCGCGGCGAACTCCCTTCGCGAGACCTTAAATATACTGCGGAAGTCGCCGTCGTTACCGACGGCGAAAAGTTATGCGAAAACGGGCGGATTACCGTAATAAACGCCCTATACGCGGATATATACGTCGTGTTCGACACTTCTTACGAACTTTGCCCCGAAGCGTTTTCGACGCATAAAGCGGTCGGCGGCGATCCTACCAAAAAGGTTACCGAAAGGCTTGAAAACGCCTTGAAACTCGGTTACGCGAAATTGTTGAAACGGCATACGGACGACTTTTCGCGCCTTATGAACAGGGTAGAATTCGATCTTGGCGGAGTTTGCGACGGCAGGGCTACCGACGAGATTCTGCAATCTTATCGCGACGGTAACGCCGAGCCGTATCTGGAAGAAATTTACTATCAGTACGGCAGGTATCTGCTTATATCGTCGTCGAGAAAAGGCACGCCGCCCGCGTCGCTTCAAGGCGTGTGGACGGTACACGACAAATCGCCGTGGGGAAGCGGATTCTGGCACAATATCAACGTGCAGATGAACTACTGGCACGCTTTTTCGACGAATATAGCCGAAGCGTTCGACGCTTACGCCGACTTTTTCAAAGCGTATCTTCCCGAAGCGGAGAAAAACGCAAAGGAATGGATAGCGGAAACCAACCCCGAAAACGCGGGCGGCGACTGCGGCTGGATAGTCGGTACGGGCGCGTTCTGTTATGAAATCGAAGGCAAAAACCCGAATAGTCATTCCGGACCGGGAACGGGCGGACTTACCGCCAAAACCTTCTGCGACGCATACGATTTTACCCGCGACGAAGAGTTTTTGAAAAATTACGCCTATCCCGCGGTTCACGGTATGGCGAAGTTTTTGAAAAAGACTTTAAGAGATTACGACGGCAGAAAACTCTGTTCGTTTTCGGCTTCCCCCGAGCAGATTTTGTCGGGCGAATGGGTAAACGAGCATAAATATCAGCAGTATTATCATACGGTCGGTTGTTCTTTCGACCAGCAAATGGTAAAAGAGACGTTTGCGGACGATCTCGTATTGTCGAAAATTCTCGGGGTTGCCGACGAGACCACCCGCTACGAAGAAGAGAACTTAAACTCGCTCGACGCGATAAGAATCGGGTATAGCGGGCAGATAAAAGAATACGACGAAGAGAATTTTTACGGCGAAATAGGCGAAGCGAAGCACAGGCATTTATCGCAACTCGTCGCGCTTATGCCGGGCGGACAGATAACCGCCGACACTCCCGCCGCGCTGGACGCGGCGAAAATAACGCTCGACTTCCGCGGCGACGAATCTACGGGCTGGGCGCTCGCGCACAGGCTGTGTTCGCGGGCGAGAACGGGCGAGGGCGATCGCGCGTACCTGCTTTTGAAAAACCTTTTGAAAACGAGAACGCACCCTAATCTGTGGGACGTTCATCCGCCTTTTCAGATAGACGGCAACTTCGGCGCGACGGCGGGCGTTACCGAAATGCTTCTGCAAAGCCACGGCGGGTATATCTCGCTTCTTCCGTCGATACCGAAGGAATGGAGCAGCCTGAACTTCAAGGGGCTTAAAGCGAGAGGGAATTTTGAGATCTCGCTCGGTTATAAAGACGGAGTTATAGAAAATTGCGAAATAATATCGCGTAAGGGCGAGCCGATAACCCTTTATTACGGCGGAGCGGTCGACGGAATAACCGTCTGCGATAACGGCGCGGAGATACCCGTTAATCGTTGCGACGGCAAAGTCTCGTTTTCGACGAACGCGGGCGAAACCTATCGGTTATCGGGCTTTCAAAAACGGGTTAATCGACCTATTGCGAAAGATTTTACCGCAAAATGGCAAAAAGGCGGCGTGAAACTCGAATGGAACGGCGACGGCGGAAAATACGACGTTTTCAGGGCGGTCGGCAATGAACCCCGATATATGCTTATAGGTAAATCGGATAAAGGCGAATTTACCGACGAAGAATTTTCCGAAAACGACAAGGCAAGACTGACGTATAAACTTCTCTTTTCGGGAACGGATAATAGCGGCAGGGGCAACGGCGCGACGGCGACTTTAAGCCCCGCAAGCGAACTCGAAAAAGAAAGATACGCTTACAGATTTAAGATAAACAACGAAAACATCAATACGAAAAAGTGACGATTATGAAAGATTTAATGAGATTTTCCGCGGCAGGCGAGATCGCGGTAAAGGGTTACCCCGGCGAAATGATCAAGTATACGATAGACAAGCAGTTTTCCGACGACGACTTGTGGAAGGTTACGGTCAATCAATTCCGTACCGAACCCGACGGCGCGGATAACGGTTGGCGCGGCGAATTCTGGGGTAAACTGATGCGCGCGGCAAGCCTTACTTACAGGGTTACGGGCAACGCGAAACTGTACGCCGAGATTACGAAAAGCGTTAAGGATATGCTTACCGCGCAGGATAAGAGCGGCAGATTTTCGACCTACGCGAAAGATTGCGAATTTCGCGGTTGGGATATGTGGTCGAGAAAGTACGCCATGCTCGGGTTTCTCTATTATATCGACGTCTGCAAAAACAAAACGCTCGTCGCGAAGATAACGAAGGCGTTGAAAAGGCACGCGGATTACATAATCAAGCGCGTCGGCGACGGCAAAAGGCAGACGGGAATTTGCGACACGACCGATATTTACGGCGGAATGAACTCCTGTTCTATATTAGAGCCGTTCGTAAAACTCTACGAACTCACGGGCGAAAAACGGTATCTTGACTTTGCGGAGTATATCGTAAGCGTGGGCTTTTCAAAAGATCAGAACGTAATAAAACTGTGTCTTACCAAAGAAAAATATCCGTTTGAATTCAATCATACCAAAGCCTACGAGATGATGAGTTGTTTCGAAGGTCTGTTGGAGTATTATAAGGTAACGGGCGAAGAAGACGCGTTGAAAGCGGTTATAAACTTCGTGGATATGACGCTCGAAAGCGACTATACCGTGATAGGCAGTTGTGGTTGCACGCACGAACTGTTCGATAATTCGTCGGTAAAGCAAACGGAGTATTCCGACGGCGTTATGCAGGAGACGTGCGTTACCGTAACGCTTATAAAACTGTGCGCGAGACTGCTTACGGTAACCGGCGACGCGAAATACGCCGACGTCATCGAAAGGTCGGGCTATAACGCGCTTTTCGGGGCGGTAAACAGCGAAAATCAGACGATGAAACGCGCGAAAGGCATCGTGTGGAAAGGCAAAGAAGCGATAGCGGTAAGTCACGAATCGTTCCCGTTTGACAGTTACAGTCCGCTTCGTTTAGGGCAAAGGGCAAGAAAAATTGGCGGATTTCGAGTTATGGAAAACGGCAGGTCGTACGGCTGCTGCGCGGCGATAGGCGGCGCGGGTACGGCGATTTTCGGGCTTACCGCCGTAACGAAAGGCGAAGACGGCTATTTTATCAATCTTTACGCCGACGCGGCGTTTACCGACAAATCGCGCGGAACGAAGATAACCGTGAAAGCCGATATGTATAAAAAAGGCGAAGCGAAAATAGCGGTCGTCGGCGCGGAGCGGACCAAGTTGCGGTTAAGAATTCCCGACTGGACTAAAAAGTTTACCGTTGCCGTAAACGGCGCGAACGCGGATTTCGTAGTGGATAAAGGCTATGCGGTCGTAACCGTCAAAGGCGGCGATAAAATAATCGCGCGTATGCCTATGAGAACGCGCGGACGCGTGCTTAACGGAAAGGTCGAATTCGAGCGCGGACCGATAGTTCTTGCAAGAGACGACAGATTCGGCGAAGACGTGAAAGCCCCCGTAAAGACCGCCGCGAAGTCCGGCGGGGCGGTTGCAAAACTCGTTAAAAACACGACGTTTTACACTAACGAAACGGTAAAGGTCAAGACCAAAGACGGCGAGATAACCCTTTGCGACTACTCGTCGGCGGGTAAAAATTACGACGACGAAAACTGTAACGTATCCGTCTGGAGCGAAATAGTATAAAACGCCCGCGCGGGTATATCCGACGTTACGGGCGTAAACGGGAATTTCCGTTGGCGAAGAGACGAAAAAGCCAAGTAAATCAAAGTAAATCAAAAGCCGCGACGCGTCGCGGCTTTTTCGTTATGCGGATTGAGTTGTAAATGCGTGTATAAGTCGGTTTACGCGTCGTTGGCGGCAAGCCGCATAGAAGCGTATCATTCTTGTCCGTCATCGGCGGAGATAGACGTTTTAAGCAGCGAAAACACGACGTAGGCGGCAACGCATAACGCGACGGGGAGTACGACGGCAAGCGTGGGCAAGCCGCCCCAGCCGCCGTTGCCGAGCCGTTCTACGAGCGTACCCGTGAAGTTGAAAATCGCGTGGATAGCCGCGCAGACGAGAACGTTGCCCGTTTTAAGCATAGCGAACGCGCAAAGTCCGCCTATCAAAAACGAATAGCCGACCTGCATTGCCACCGCCGACGGCGACGACGAGAGCAGGTTTACGACGTGTATCGCGGCGAATATCGCCGAAGAAGCGACCGTTGCCGCAAACGCCTTGTACTTTCCGTCTTGCAGTCGTTCGAGCAGGGCGGGGAAAAGTATTCCGCGGAATATGAGTTCTTCGCTCAATCCCGTCAGTACGCATTCGAGCGCGAACAGGACGTAATGATACCAAGCCCCGTACGAAATCGACGCGTCGCCGAACGCGAGACCGAGAAGTGGCGGGTTCAAAACTACGGCGACGAAACACGGCGCGACCGCGAGCATCGGTTTTGCCGAAGGTCTGCGTAAGATTTTATATCCGAGCAGAGCGGCTATAATCGCGGCGGCGATCGCCACGGGCAGGCGCGACAAAACGGCGTCCGCGCACGCCGAAACGGGGTATTCGCCGATCTTTCCCGAAAGGAAAAATTCGTAAACGCACCCCGCCGCGATAAGAACGATTGCCGCCGCTAAAAGCAGACGGCGTTTTTTTTCGGGATCAAAGTTCATCGGTTTTAGCGGGTTCGACCGTTTTCGCGGCGTATTTGCTCACGAAAAACTCGTAGCCGAACACGACGGCAAGCGCGAACAGCGCGCCGCCGAGCACGTCGGTAAACCAATGCGCGCAAGAGAGCAGTCTGCCAGCGGTCGCGATTACGCAAAGCGCGGCGCAAACGGCGGAAAGCGCGGTTTTCAGCCGCGTGTTTTTAATTCTTAAACAGATTTCGACGATTGCCGTTCCGAATACGCCGACGGTAAGCATAGTGTGCGACGACGGGAACGACGCTTCGGGGCGGGCTTGTCCGTCGAGTAAAACGGGGCGGTAGTTGACGATTACCGCTTCGAATACCGCGTACGCGGCGATAAGCAGAACGTAACACGCCGCAAGCGCGTATATATCTTTGCCGACGGCTTTAAGACTCTTATTTCTGACGGCGACGAATATTCCGTACCCCGCGAAGAAGAGCGCGGTCGCTATCGCCGCGTAGCCGAGAACTTCCGTAAGCCCGTACCAGAAGCCGTTTAACTTTCCGCCCGCGGCGGAAAAAACGGCGTCGTTAAGCGTGTGCAGACCTATTTTTTCGCCAAGCCTTTCGCCAACGTCAACGGTTTTAAGTAAAACGATGAGCAGAACGAACGCCGCCAGACATACCGCCGCCGCTATCGCGCCCGATAAAGCCCGAAATTTTTTCATAAAAGCAATTTCTCCTTTCGCTCGATTAACGTTACTATTATAAATTATAACAATATTATAAGTTATAACGCCCGATAAAGCAAGCGGTCGGGCGGAAATAATAAAATTTTAAGAAATTTGTTAAAAAGCGTTGAAAATACGGAAATAATGTGTTATAATGCGAGCGTATGATAGTCGGCGACGGAAAGTCGCCCTATACGGAGGAATTTATGAACAAAAGCGAATTTATCAGAGCATACGCCGATAATCTCGGCGTAACCATTAAAGACGCCGAAAAAAATTTCAACGCGTTTTTAGACACTTTAACCGAAAACCTTAAAAACGGCGAGTACGTTCATATTTCGGGTTTCGCGACCTTCTCCGTCAAAGAGAAGAACGCTCGCGACGGCGTAAATCCGCTTACCGGCGAAAAAGTCGTCATCGAAGCGTGCAACGCACCCGTAATCAAGTTCAGCAAGACCTATAAAGAACTTTTTAATAAATAAAAGCGATTTTTTTTGCTAAACGAATAACCCCGAACGGGCAAAACCGCGTTATGAAACGCAGTTTTGCCCGTTTCTACATTTTGTGAGCGTTTTTCTTGAAAAATACTATATATTGTGTTTTTTCAAAATATTTTTTCAATTTGTTGCATTTGCAATAGCATAAAAATTTTCTATGTGATATACTTGTGATAATCCCGTCGGAAAATAAGGGAACTCGGTCGGCGCGGGGCGTCGACGAAACGGAGGCAAAAATGAAGATAATAAAGAGAAGCGGAAGAGAAGACCTTTTTGACGAAAGCAAAATCGTAAACGCGGTAGCGAAAGCGAGCGCGTCCGTAGGGGAAGCGGACAGACTTACCGACGAAGAAGTAAGGGAAGTCGGCGCGAACGTAACCAAAATCGCGTCGTCGTCGCCGCGCGCGTTGAGCGTCGAAGAAATACAGGATCTCGTCGAGAACGAACTTATGGCGCGTAAAAAATATCGCGTCGCGCGTAACTATATAACCTATCGTTACAACCGTCAACTCGCGAGAAAGGCTAACACGACCGACGACAGGATTCTCAGCCTTATCGAGTGCAACAACGAAGAAGTCAAGCAGGAAAATTCCAACAAAAACCCGACCGTTAACAGCGTTCAGAGAGACTATATGGCGGGCGAAGTCAGCAAGGACATTACCAAGCGTATTCTGTTGCCGCAGGATATAGTCGCGGCGCACGAAGCGGGTATCATACACTTCCACGACGCGGACTATTTCGCGCAGCATATGCATAACTGCGATCTCGTAAATCTCGAAGATATGTTGCAGAACGGAACGGTTATCAGCGGAACGTATATCGAAAAGCCGCATAGTTTTTCCACGGCTTGCAATATCGCCACGCAGATAATCGCGCAGGTCGCGTCCAACCAGTACGGCGGTCAGTCCATCTCGCTCACTCATCTCGCGCCGTTCGTAGACATAAGCAGACAGAAGATAAGAAAAGAAGTCGTCGAAGAACTTGCCGAAGCGGGCATAACCGACGTGGATCTTATCAACAGAATAGCCGAAAAGCGTCTTCGCGGCGAAATCAAAAGGGGTATTCAGACCATACAGTATCAGGTGGTCACTCTGCTCACGACCAACGGTCAGGCTCCGTTCATCACGGTGTTTATGTACCTTAACGAAGCGCGTACCGAGCAGGAAAAGAAGGACCTTGCGGTAATTATCGAAGAGACGCTTTTGCAGAGAATACAGGGCGTAAAGAACGAAGCGGGGGTATGGATAACGCCCGCGTTCCCCAAACTCATATACGTTCTCGAACCCGACAATATAACCGAAGATTCCAAGTACTGGTATCTTACCGAACTCGCGGCGAAGTGTACCGCGAAGCGTATGGTGCCCGACTACATTTCCGAAAAGAAAATGCTCGAATATAAAGTCGATAAGAACGGCGAAGGGCATTGCTATACCTGTATGGGTTGCAGAAGTTTCCTGACGCCTTACGTCGACGAGAACGGCAAACCCAAATATTACGGCAGATTCAATCAGGGCGTAGTTACGATAAATCTCGTAGACGTCGCGTTGTCGTCCGGTAAAGACGAAGAAAAATTCTGGAAGATTTTCGACGAAAGGCTCGACCTTTGCTACCGCGCGCTTATGCTGCGCCATAACAGGCTTAAAGGCACGCTTTCGGACGCTGCGCCCATCTTGTGGCAGTACGGCGCGCTTGCGAGACTTAAAAAGGGCGAGACAATAGACAAACTGTTATACGGCGGTTATTCGACCATATCGCTCGGTTACGCGGGGCTTTACGAATGCGTCAAGTATATGACGGGCAAGTCTCACACTTCGCCCGAAGCAAAGCCGTTCGCGCTTGCGGTAATGCAGCATATGAACGACAAGTGCAAGGAATGGAAAGCGAAAGAGAACATCGACTTTTCGCTTTACGGCACGCCGCTTGAAAGCACGACCTATAAATTCGCCAAGTGTCTGCAAAACCGTTTCGGAATCATCGAAGGCGTTACGGACAAGAATTATATCACGAACAGTTACCACGTTCACGTTACCGAAAAAATCGACGCGTTCACGAAACTCAAATTCGAAAGCGAGTTCCAGCAACTCTCTCCCGGCGGAGCGATAAGTTACGTCGAAGTGCCGAATATGCAGAACAATATTCCCGCCGTACTCGAACTTATGAAGTACATTTACGAGAACATTATGTACGCCGAACTCAACACCAAGAGCGACTATTGTCAGGTCTGCGGTTACGACGGCGAAATGCAGATAGTAACCGACACCGACGGCAAACTCGTGTGGGAATGCCCTAACTGCCGCAATCGCGATCAGGCTAAAATGAACGTCGCGCGGCGTACCTGCGGATATATCGGCACGCAGTTCTGGAATCAGGGCAGAACGCAGGAAATCAAAGATAGAGTGTTGCATCTGTAATGAATTACGGCGAAATAAAATATTGCGATATAGCGAACGGAACGGGGGTAAGGACCAGCGTATTCGTTTCGGGGTGCAGAAACCGTTGCGAAGACTGTTTCAACTTCGAGACGTGGGATTTCGCTTACGGCAAACCGTTTACGAAAGCGGTTGAAGACGAAGTGTTAAACAGCCTTAAACCGTCTTATATAAATGGATTGTCCGTACTCGGCGGCGAACCGTTCGAAGTGGAAAATCAGAGCGGGGTGCTTGACCTTATCCGCCGCGTGAAAAGCGAATTTCCCGATAAAACCGTATGGATATATTCGGGCTTTACCTACGAAGAACTGCTTGACGGTTCGCGGGCGGCAACGCCGACCGCGCTTGAGATTTTACGGCTTGCGGACGTGCTTGTAGACGGCAGATACGATAAAAAATTAAGGAACATTTCGCTTGCGTTCAGGGGCTCGGAAAATCAGCGCATAATCGATCTTCGTAAGACCGTAAAACGCGGCGAAGTGGTTTTGGCAAAGGAGTTTTACCGATGAAAATAGCCTATAAGAAATTAAACGAAAGGGCGGTCGCGCCCGTATACGGCAGTAAGGGCAGCGCGGGCGGAGATCTGTGTTCCGCGGAAGAGTCCGACGTAATCGTGCGCGCGGGGGAAACCGCGTTTATAGGCACGGGGCTTGCGGTGGAAATTCCCGAAGGCTACGTCGGGCTGGTTTACGCGAGAAGCGGTCTCGCGTGTAAAAGCGACCTTGCCCCCGCGAATAAGGTCGGGGTTATCGACAGCGACTATCGCGGCGAGATAAAAGTCGCCCTGCACAATCACGGCAAGACCGACAGAACGGTGTCGCGCGGCGACAGGATCGCCCAACTCGTAATCGCGCCGTACCTGTACGTCGAGTACGAAGAAGTACCCGAACTTTCGGATACCGTTCGCGGCGCGGGCGGATTCGGTTCTACGGGCAGAAAATAAACCCGAAAGGTCATATCGCCCCGCGTTTGAGCGTCAAACGCGGGGCGTTTTGCGCGCCCGAACCGTATTTTTATAATATATTTGTGAAATTGTCGGGTTTTTCGCGGTTATTGCATTGACAAATTTTACTTAAAAGTATAAAATGGTACATAATCCGTATCCGTCGGCTCGGTTTTCGGGCGGGGTGGATGCAAATTCGTAAAACGTTTTCACGGAGACAACTATGAAAAGCAAAAAGAGTTTACGCGTAATTGCCGCGATAGTCGGCGTTATTTCCGTATTCGTATCGTTCGGTTTCGTTTCGGCGTTCGGCGCGGACGAAACCCCTACGACTAAACTTTACGCGTCCAAGCCCGCGGCGATCGCGGTAAGGGCGGTTGAAACGACTATCGATTTCGTTACCGTCAAAAAGACGGCCGACGATAAAGAAACGCCCGTCGCCGCGACCGATATAGAGAAAGTCGAAGTCACGCGCGGCTCTGACAAACTCGAAAGCGGCGTTAAAATCGCGGGTAACTACGGCTATACGTTCAATAAGGACAAAGGCACGATAGTGTTTTACGAGTCCGACGCTATGGCTGCCGACGATTCCGTCGTAGACGAATATTCCGTACAGGTCTTTACCAAAGACAACGACAAAGACGGCAAGGGTAAAGAAGGTCTCCCCGCGACGGTCGTAAGCGTTCGCGCCAAAGCCGAAGCGTCGAAATACCTTGCGGTAACCGATCCTTCGTTCTCCGCCAAATTCGACGCGGCGCAGACCAAGATAAACGGAGCGACGGCTACGAGCAGTAAATCGGTTACTCTTCCGTTCGACGAGATAAGCGAACTCGTGGTAAGCCCCGTTCTGCAAAAGAGCGCGCTTAAATACACCTTATATTACCAAAGCCCGAACTCGACTACGTTCACGTCCAAATCGCCCGAAAAGGGCGCGATACCCAAACTTTCGGTATCCGCCGACGGCGATTACAGATTTTACGTTCTCGTAAGCGACGATTTCGGCAACGAATTGTCCGTTAAAGACGCGGAGATCAAAGAGATAAACGGCGTAGTCGGATATTACGACGAAACCGATAACCTTATCGCCCCGATATTCTCTTACTCGTATACCGACGCCAAAGCGATAGAGATTACCGCGAGCGGCGACAGCGGCAAAGGCAGAGTAAAACAGAGATATCAGAACCTTACCCTTACCGTAAAGAACGCTTCCGACGTTACGTTTACGCTTCAATACAATCCTAACAGCGGCGACGTAAACGACGAAGGCTGGGTAAACGCCGTAAAGGATAAACAAGCCAAATTCGACGCCGACTCGTTCACCGCGAGCCAACTGTACTTTACCCCGCTCGTAAAAGGCTATTTCAGATTCGAAGTAACCGCGAAAGGCGGAAAGACGGGCGTTGAAACGCTTACCGAAAAGACGGGCGCGATTTCCGTTCAGAACGAAGTCGAAGTCCTTAAACTCGAAAACGAAACGTTAAAGAACTTCTTTAAGAACAACCGGTTGTCCGTACTCTTTCTCGGCATTGCGGTATTGTGTCTCGTAGGCATAATAGTAGTCGCGTGCTGGAAGCCGAGCGATAAACCGGCGAAGACCGAAAAGGGCAAAAAGGCGAAAGAAGAAACCGCAGAAGTAATCGAAGCGGAAGACGCGGAAGCGTTACCCGTTACCGAAGCCGGCTCGATAGCGATTATCGGCGGCGAGAGCGAGCCTGCCGAAGCGGAAGGCGCGGAAGCCGAAGAAGCAACCGAACCCGCCGAAGAAGCGACCGAAGAAGTCGCCGCTCCTGCGGAAGAAAAGCCCGAAACCGACGGGCAGCCCGAAGCGTAATAAAAGCGTAACGAGTTAAACTGAATATAAAACGGCGGCGGACGCAATTTTGCGTCCGCCGCTTTTTTACAAATTTTCATACGGTGTACGGTACTACCGCTCTCGCCTTTGCCGCAAATTATCTTTTCTTTTCTCGCAGATTGTATATCAACACGTTAATCGCGGTAAGCAGAAGTATAGAGCCGATTACCACGAGATACATAATCCATTCTTCCACTCGGTTGCCGAAAAAGTATACGTTGCAGTCCACGCTGTCTTTTATCCCTTCCACCGCTTCCGTCGGGAAGCCGCTTTTCGACATTTCCGCGAACGCACCGTTCATACAATGGTTTCTCATAAGCGAAGTGCCGTAAGTGCCGGGCAGAAACGCGAGCAGATTTCGCAGGAACGCGCCCGATTGCGAGATGGGCATATACGCGCCGCATACGAACCCGTACCCGGCGGAGACGATCGTTCCGACCGCCTGTACCTGTCCTTGCGAAGAGAGAAAGGCGTTGATTACGGACGAGAGAGCCGTTCCGAACGCGGTCACGAGCAGTACGTCGAGCAGCAGTAATATTACGTCGGCGAAACTCATATAAAACCCGACCGCGCCGACGTATACGAGACACGCCGCCGTCGCCGCAAAAGTGATTATTATAGTCGAGAAAAAGGACGCGAACGAGTACGCCGCCGCCACCGTCGAACGCCTGACGGGCGATACGAGCAGGTCGTTTATCGTTCCGTTGGCGCGGTCGCTTACGCATAGCATATTAGAACAGAACGCCACCGTAACGCAACACACCGCAAGCAGCGACGAAGAGAGTTGCCCCGCGACCGTTCCGTTTATAAGCGACTCGGACACCGCGCGTCCGTTAAGCCCTTCTGCGAAAGATTCTTTGTATACTCTCGCGAGAAACGCGCAGTATAGCACGAGCAGAATGACGGGCGTTATCAGCGATGAGAAGAACGCGCCTTTATCCTTGAAAAACACCTTGATATTCCGTTTTGTCAAAGCCGTAAAAGTTTTCATTTTTCGTCCACCCCCGCTTTAATCCCCGTAACCGCGAGAAACACGTCGTCCATCTTGCCTTTTATCACTTCGAAGTCCTTGAAAATATCCGGTCGGCTTATCAGCAGTTCGCGCGCGGCGGCGGTGTCTTTAACCGCGATTCTGTACGCGTTCTCGCCCGTCCGTTCGTAAGGCAGACCGAGCGAAGCGACGTCTTCTTCACGCGAAGAGTAGGTTATTATAAAGTCGCCCGTGTACGCGTTTTTAAGTTCTACGGGCGTGCCTTCCGCGACGATTTTGCCCTTGTCGATAATGACTATGCGGTCGGCTTCGGCGGCTTCTTCCATATAATGCGTCGTAAGAAGAACGGTAGTGCGCTCGGTTTTTATCAGCGACGAGATAAAATTCCACAGCGTTTTGCGCGTTTGCGGATCGAGCCCCGTAGTCGGCTCGTCGAGTATGAGTATTTCGGGGCTGTGCAGCATCGCGCGCGCCACGTCGATTTTCCGTCTCTGTCCGCCCGACAGTTTTGAAAGGGTTTTGCCGAGCAGGGGCTTGAATTCGAGTTTTTCGGCGAGTTCGTCTATGCGCGCTTCGGCGGCTTTGCCGAATATGCCGTACAGGGCGGCGCGCGAGATCAGGTTGTCTTTGACCGACAGGGTTTTATCGAGCGCGGAATACTGAAACACCACGCCTATTTTCCGCGCCGATTCCCGACAGTCTTCGTCGGAATCTTTACCGCAGATATATACCTTGCCGCCGTCTTTTTTAAGGGTTTTGCATATTATCGATATGGTCGTCGATTTCCCCGCGCCGTTTACGCCGAGAAAGGCGAACAGTTCGCCTTTGCCGACCGAAAACGACAGATCGTCCACCGCGACGAGATCGCCGTAGGCTTTTCTTAAATTTCGGATTTCAATAACTTTTTCCATACCGTAATTATATAATTACGGCAGTTATTTGTCAATCGCGTAAGTAAAAAAACTCGGCGGCGCAGGGATATTTTTTTAACGGCGGCGCGTTCGACAAATTCGGCGGATTTTCGCCGAAACTCGACCGAAACGGTCAAAATCTTACGCGTTTCACGCTTTGAAACTTCGTCGAAAAATGTTAAAATATATACGACGAATGGCTGTGCGCGCGAAAGGTAACGCGATACAGCCGCGATAAAAATCAAGGAGTTGCGATTATGAAAAAATCGGTCGTTATACTTCAGGATAATATCCGCAGGGCGAACGCGCTTGCGGAAGAGTTTGAAAAGAGCGGAAAATTCATCGTTTCGGGCGTGTCGGCGGACGGCGCGGAAGGCGCGGAAATCGTGATAAACGAAAACGCGGACTATCTCGTTTCGGACGTGGTGTTGCCGACGCTTGACGGGCTCGGCGTGCTTGACAAATTGAAAAAGTCGGGCGTAAAGACCAAAGTCGTTATGTACAGTTCCGTAAAGAGCGACGAAGCGATAGCGACGTGCATAGAAAAAGGCGCGGCGTATTACGTCGCCAGACCGTGCGACGAAGAGACGCTCGTAAGGCGTATGATCGAACTGTTCCTTACCGAAAAACGCGAAGAAGCGAAGCCGTCGGCAACGAAAAGTCCGTCGCTTGACGAAAAGATAAGCAAGATATTCATATCGGTGGGAATTCCGCCGCATATAAAAGGGTATTCGTATCTGCGCGAAGGAATAAAACTCGCCGTCGAAGATCCCGACGTAATCAACAACATAACCAAGAAATTGTACCCGCTTATAGGCGAGCGGTACGATACCACTCCGAGCAAGGTCGAAAGGGCGATAAGGCACGCCATAGAAGTCGCGTGGGCGCGCGGCAGAATAAATAACATAAACGACCTTTTCGGCGTGCAGACCTATCTTGCGGGCGAAAAGCCGACCAACGGCGAGTTTATTGCGCTGATAGCGGATAAAATGCTGCTCGAAGGCGCATAAATATAAATCAGAGCGAACGCAAAAACGCCGCCGCGTATCGACAGATACGCGGCGGCGTTTTTTCGGACGACAAAAGGGGGAGGCAATCGCCTCCCCCGTAAATCAGTCGGAAGATTACGCTCTTTCTACTTTATTGCTCTTCAAACAACGAGCGCAGACGTACTCGGAAGAAACCGTACCGTCGGTGACGATTCTTACCTTCTGAACGTTAGCATTGTAAGAGCGGGGAGTTTTACGGTTACTGTGGCTTACTTTGTTGCCGGATAATTTTGCTTTACCGCAAACGCTGCAAACTCTTGACATATTGCACCTCCAAAAAAACCTTAATGAGTAAAAAAGGCGGACGAAAAAGGCGTTAAAACCCGCGCGCCGCATTTTCAGCATAGATAATATATCACAATTTCCCGCGAAAAGCAACAAAATGCGGCGGCAATATAAGATTTTTTTTGAGTTTCGTCAACTAAAAAACGAAAACGGCGAAAAATCTCTTGAAAAAAAAGAATAAATAATGTATAATCGAACAAGAAGGAGAATGACATGGCTGTAACGACTTCCAACATATACGGTAAAATTTCCATAACCGACGAGACGATCGCCAAAGTCGCGGCGCACGCCTGTCTCGAATGTTACGGCATCGTCGAGATGGTTTCGCGTAAACTGTCCGACAGTCTTTCGCAACTCTTCAAAAAAGACGCGGGCGGCAAGGGCGTACAGGTTACGACTGCGGGCGACCGTATCTTCATAGACGTATTCGTGATTATTAAATTCGGCGTTTCGATTTCCGCCGTTGCGGAATCGCTTAAAACCGCCGTCAAATACAAAGTCGAACAGTTTACGGGTATGATCGTTGACACCGTCAACGTGAATATAATGGGCGTTAAACTGTAACGACTGCGCGATCGCGCGCGGCGCGGTTGCTTGCGGGCAGGCGGCGGAACTATCGTCGCTTTTCCGCGCTTTTCTTCGGAGGATAAATTCTTAATATGCAAAAAACAATAAACGGCGCGACTTTTTCTAAAATGGTAATAAGCGCGTCGAAACTTCTCGACGTAAACCGAGAACAGATAGATACGCTTAACGTTTTCCCCGTACCCGACGGCGATACGGGCACTAATATGAGCCTTACGATGCAGTCCGCGGTAAAGGAACTGCGCGCGGCGGGCAGCAATGCGTTACCCGATCTTGCAGACGCCGTATCCAAAGGCGCGCTGCGCGGCGCAAGGGGCAACTCGGGCGTTATCACTTCCCAGATTTTCAGGGGTATATGCTCGGTACTCAAAGACCATACCGAAGCCGACGTAAAAGTCTTCGCGAAGGCGTTGAAAGCGGCGACGGACATCGCGTACAGCGCGGTTTCCAAACCCAAAGAAGGCACTATTCTTACCGTATGCAGAATGGTAAGCGAACACGCGCAGAATATTTGCGGTAAGGTTAAAGACTACGAAACGTTTTTACAGGAAATAATCAACAAAGCCGAAGAAGCGGTAAACCTTACGCCAACGCTTCTGCCCGTCCTTAAAAAAGCGGGCGTAGTGGACTCGGGCGGAACGGGGCTTCTTACGATCTATCGCGGTATGTACAAAGGTCTTATCGGCGAAGAAATCGCAGGCTCTGCGGCGGACGCGCCCGAAATCAAAGCCGATCCGTCGATGGAACACGCCGACGTTCTCAATCTCGGCACGATAGAATTCGGCTACTGCACCGAGTTTTTCATCATCAACTTAAAGAAGAAAACGACGCTTGCCGATATAGACAGGCTTAAAGAATATTTAATGACGATAGGCGATTGCGTACTCGTAATAGGCGATCTCGAATTCGTCAAGGTACACGTTCATACCAACAACCCCGACAAGGCGCTCGGCAAGGCTCTCGCTCTCGGCGAAATCGACCGTATCAAGATCGAGAATATGCTCGAAGAGAACCGCGAACTCATCAAAAAGTACGAAGCCGAACGCAAAGACATCGGTATGCTTTCGATCTGTTCGGGAACGGGGCTTGCGGAAATATTCAAAGACCTTAACTGCGACAGGGTAATCGAAGGCGGGCAGACGATGAACCCGTCCGCGCAGGATATTGCCGACGCGATAGTCAAGATAAACGCCGAAAACATATTCGTCTTCCCCAACAACAAGAACATAATTCTGGCGGCGGAACAGTCCAAGTCGCTGGTAGAAGGCAAAAAGATAAACGTTATCCCCACCAAGAGTATTCCGCAGGGTATATCCGCCGCGCTCGCGTTCAACCCCGAAGCGTCTGCGGACGAAAACCTTATAAATATGCTCCACGCGATAGACAACGTGTCTTCGGGGCAGGTTACCTACGCCGTAAGAAGCACCAAAGTAGACGGTTTCTCGCTTACCAAGGGCGACGTTATAGGTCTCGATAACAAGAAAATTCTCGCGCACGGCAAAGACGTGACGCAGGTTACTAAAAAACTGATAGAAAAACTCCGCGATCAGTCGCACAGTCTGATAAACCTTTACTACGGCGCGGACGTTAAAGAAGAAGACGCGACTGCGCTTCAACAGTCGTTGCAGGAAGCGTATCCCGACATCGACGTGGAACTTTTCTACGGCGGGCAGGCGATATACTATTATATAGTGTCTCTCGAATAAAACCATATAGCGTCTCACGAATAAAATTCGAGCGGCGCAAACGAACGGACGGCTCGGATATAAAATGGAATTGACCGATATTAAAGGAATAAGCGACAAACGCGTCGCAGACTTGAACAAACTCGGAATTTTCACGCCCGAAGACCTTGTCGGATATTTCCCGAAAGGGTATCTCGATATGACTCGGATTACGCCGCTCGAAGAATGTTATAATAACGACGTGATACTGACGTACGGCAGACTCGTAAGCCGTCCGTCGGTTTTTACTTCCGCGAAAAAACTCAGATGCGTAAAAACGGTCGCCGAACAGGACGGGCGTTTTTTTAACGTGTACTGGTTCAATCAGCCGTACGTCGCGCAAAAATTACGCGTCGGCGCGGACTATCTTTTTTACGGGCGGATACGGCGCGGCTTCGGCGGCGTTACCGTTACCAACCCGACTTTTGAAGAAGTAGAAAACAACGTCAGACTTAAAGGCATAATCCCCGTTTACCGCTTAAAAGGCTCGCTAACGCAAAAGTGCGTGCGCGACGCGGTGCGTTCGGTTATACCCAAAATAGTGGGCGATAGCGCGATTCCCTACGCTTTGCAGAAAAAATACGCGCTGTCGGATCTGACTTCGGCGTACGTCGCGGCGCATAACCCGAAAGACAAAGAGAGCCTTGCGACCGCGTGCGAGCGTATAGCCGTCGAAGAATATTTTTCGCTTATATCGGCGTTCAAATTCGTCAAGGGCGACCGCAGTCAGGTGCGGGTAAATCAGTATTCCTGTAAAGCCGAAGACCTGCGCGAGTTCGTTTCGCGGTTCGGGTTCGATTTTACCGCGGGGCAAAAGAAAGCGGTCAACGAAATATTTTCGGATATGACGTCTCCGCGCTCGATGAACAGACTTTTGCAGGGCGACGTTGGCAGCGGCAAGACCGCCGTCGCGCTTTGCGCGATATATATAGCCGTAAAGAGCGGTTATCAGGCGGTTATGCTTGCGCCGACCGAAATTCTCGCGGAGCAGAATTATAATATCTGCAAGCGGCTTTTCCCCGAATACTCCGTCGAATTTTTAAGCGGTTCGGTAAAGGGCGCGGAAAAGACGCGTATAAAAAAGAGCCTTAAATCGGGCGAGACCAAGATTCTGGTAGGCACGCACGCCGTGCTTACCGCCGACGTGGAATTTTATAATCTGTCGGCGTGCGTGTGCGACGAACAGCACCGTTTCGGCGTGGAACAGCGCAGCGCGCTCGTGGCGAAGGGGATAATTCCCGACGTTCTCGTAATGAGCGCGACGCCCATTCCGCGTACTCTGTCGCTCATTTTTTACGGGGATCTGGATATTACCGAAATTCCCGACAAACCCGCCGACCGTAAACCCGTTCAGACCAATCTCGTACCCGAAAGCAAGTACGAAGGTATGCTCGGTTTCATCGCAAACACCGTCGCGGCGGGGCGGCAGGCGTTTTGCGTATGCCCCAAGATAGACGGCGACGAAGAAGGTACGCTTATGAGCGTTACCGACGTGTACGAAGAACTTACTGCCAAACTCAAAGGCGTGCGCGTGGGGCTTTTGCACGGCAGAATGAAAGACGACGAAAAGAATAAAATTATGCTCGACTTCAAAGAACGGCGTATAGATTTGCTCGTCTCGACGACGGTTATAGAAGTCGGCATAGACGTGCCCAACGCCACCGTTATGGTTATTTACGACGCGGAGCGATTCGGGCTTTCGCAACTGCACCAGTTGCGCGGCAGAGTCGGCAGGGGCGACGAAAAGAGTTACTGTTTTCTGTTCAGCGGCAGCGGCGAAGAGCGGGCAATAGAGCGATTAAATGTACTTTGTTCAAGCAACGACGGGTTTAAGATAGCCGAAAAAGATTTTGAAATGCGCGGCGGCGGAGACTTTATGGGTACGCGCCAGAGCGGCAGGGCGGCGGGCGATATAGGCGGGTTGCCCTATTCGGCGGCGGCGATATTTTTAGCCAAGCGGATAAGCGACGAAGCGTTCGCGTCGGGCGCGAATCTCGAAAGCGTGCGCGCCGCGGCGATGAAGAAGTACGAAAAATTAAAAGACGTGGCGATGAATTGAGCGCGGACGGCAGTTTGCCGTCCGCGTTTTTGGTATTAAACGCTTGCGTTGTTCGGGGATATATGTTATACTAACGAAAGTGCGTATTATATATATTATATAATACCCGTGTAACGCGCAACGTCAATTCGTCGCGGAAGGAGAGTTTTATGATAATTAAATTTTCGCCTCCGGACATATCCGAAACGGAAATAAACGAAGTTATAGAAGCATTGAAATCGGGCTGGATCACGACCGGGCCGAAGACCAAGGAATTCGAACGCGAAATAGCGAAATATTGCAACGTGAACAAGGCGGTTTGTCTCAACTCGCAGACGGCTTGCGCGGAGATGGCTTTAAGGATTCTCGGCGTGGGCGAAGGCGACGAAGTCATCACTACCGCTTACACCTATACCGCGAGCGCGTCCGTCGTTTGTCACGTCGGGGCGAAACTCGTACTCGTAGACGTTATCAAAGACAGTCTTCAACCCGACTACGACGCTATCGAAAGGGCGATAACCGAACGCACCAAGGCGATTATTCCCGTAGACCTTGCGGGTATTCCGTGCGATTACGACCGCCTTTACGAGATAGTCGAGAGCAAGAAAAATCTTTTCCGCCCGAAAACCGATATACAAAAGGCGTTGGGCAGAGTCGCGATTATGGCGGACACCGCGCACGCGTTCGGCGCGCGAATCGGCGATAAACCCGCGGGCAGCGTCGCGGATTTCTCGTCGTTTTCTTTCCACGCGGTAAAAAATCTTACCACCGCCGAAGGCGGCGCGCTTACCTGGAAGAGTATCGACGGCGTCGACGACGAAGAGATTTATCATAAACTGCAACTGCTTTCTCTGCACGGTCAGTCCAAAGACGCGCTTGCCAAAACCCGACTCGGCGCGTGGGAATACGACGTCGTGGGGACGTGGTATAAATGCAATATGACGGACGTTGCCGCGGCGATAGGTCTCGCGCAGTTCCGCCGTTACCCCGCGATGCTTGCGCGCAGGCGCGAGATAGTCGCCAAATACGACGCGGCTTTCCGTCCGCTCGGCGTAAAAACTCTCGACCACATAACCGACGAATACGTTTCGTCGTGCCACCTGTATATCACGCGTTTACCGGGCGTAAGTTACGCCGAACGCGGCGAGATAATAAACGAAATGGCGGAAAGGGGTATAGCGTGCAACGTACACTATAAACCGCTGCCTATGCACACGGCGTATAAGTCGATGGGCTTCGATATCAAAGACTATCCCAACGCCTACGATTATTTCGCCAACGAAATAACTTTGCCGTTACATACCTGTCTTACCGATGAAGAGATAGACTACGTTATCAAAAATTATTCCGAAATCGTCAAAAGGTACTTAAAGAATGTATAAACGGTTTTTCAAGCGGATATTCGATATAATTTTCGGGCTTATAGGCGTCGTCGTACTCATACCGACGTATATCGTCGTCGCCCCGATAATATTTTTCACGGATAAAGGTCCGGTAATATACAAATCCAAGCGCATCGGCAGGAACGGTAAACTTTATACTATGTATAAATTCCGTTCTATGTACGTCGACGCGCCCGACGTCAGGCTCGACGACGGTTCGACTTATAACGACGAGAACGATCCGAGAGTTACGCCGATAGGCAGGTTTTTGAGAAAGACGAGCATAGACGAATTTCCGCAGTTCGTGAACGTGCTTATAGGCAATATGAGCCTTATAGGTCCGCGCCCCGATCCGCCCGACTGGCTTGACAGATACGAAGAAGACGAGAAGTCGTTTCTTACCGCCAAACCGGGCATCACGGGTTATAGTCAGGCGTATTTCAGAAACGGAGCGGACAGTAAAGAAAAGATTAAAAACGACGTGTATTACGCCGAGCATATCACGTTTTGGTTCGACGTAAAGATATTTTTCAAGACGATCGCGAGCGTTCTCAAACGCGAAAACGTGTACAGAGACGTTTCGGGCAACGAAGACGCGGAACGGCAGATCGCGGAATTGAGAAAAAACGGCGAAGCGAAGACGATAATGATACTCGGCGCGAGTATACTTCAACTCCCCGCGATAAAAAAGGCGTTGGCGGACGGGCTTAACGTAGTCGTTGCGGATATGAATCCCGACGCGATAGGCTTCAAAGAAGCGGGCGTTATAAAAGAAGTCGTCAGCACGATCGATATAAAAGGCGTTCTCGAAGCCGCGAAAAGGCATAAAATAGACGGGATAATGACGCTTGCGTCGGATATGCCTATGCGTACCGTCGCGGCGGTGGGCAAGGCGCTCGGTCTGCCGACGATAGACGAAGAGACCGCGCTCAAAGCGACCGACAAGGCGCGTATGCGCGACGCGTTGCGTTGCGGCGGAGTTCCCGTTCCGCGCTACTACCGCGCGGAAACCGAATCCGAATTTCTTGCGGCGGCGGAGAAGTTGAGAGCCGACGGGTTCAAACCGATCGTAAAGCCCGCGGACAATTCGGGCAGTCGCGGCGTAGATTTGATCGAAGAAAATTCCGACCTTATATCCGCGTACGAAAACGCGAAGAAATATTCGCGCAGCGGCGCGGTACTCGTCGAAGAGTATATGGAAGGCGACGAAGTGAGTGTGGAGACGATGGCTGTAAACGGCAAGGTAGAAGTCGTCAGAATAACCGATAAAATCACTACCGGCGCGCCGCGGTTCGTAGAGACGGGGCATACTCAACCGAGCAGGTTAAGCCCCGAAATTCAGAGCGAAATAGCGCGCGTGGCGATAGCCGCCAACGCGGCGATAGGTATAAAAAACGGTCCGTCGCATACCGAAATAAAGATTACCGACGGCGGTGCGAAAGTGGTGGAAATAGGCGCGAGACTCGGCGGAGACTGTATAACCACGCATCTCGTACCCCTTTCCTGCGGGGTGGATCTGGTCGAGTGCTGTATTCGCGTCGCGCTCGGCGAAACGCCCGATATTACGCGTAAATTCGAGCGCGGTTCGGCTATACGCTACTTTAATCAGAAGGCGGGCGTGATAGAGAAAATCGACGGCGCGGAAGAAGCGAAAGGTATGGCGGGCGTAAAAGAAGTAAGCGTCGTGCACGGCGTCGGCGAGACGATTACGGGCGTTATCGACAGCGCGTCGAGAGTCGGGTACGTCGTCGCGGACGGCGAAGACGCGGCTACCGCCGCAGCCAACGCCGAAAACGCTGTGGCAAAAATAAAAATCACGGTCGCGGAGAGTAAAGATGCGTAGAGTTCTGCTCGTAAATTCCAGCGTGTATCTGCCGGGCGAAGGCGGGTATAAAAGAACGCTGTATATGTTCGATATGATGCGTCGCGAAGGTTACGACGTAACGCTTATAACGAGCGATTTCAATCACTATAAAAAACAGCCGCGTGATATAGCCGCGTTCAGAAAGGAATATCCCGATTACGGCGGTATAGAGTTTTTGCATATGCCGTCGTACCCGAAGAATATCTGTCTTAAACGCATATTCGCCGAAAAGGCGTGGTCGCGCGCGTTCGGTAAATGGTTCAAGAAGAATTACGACAGATTCGACGTCGTTTTCTTTTCGGATATAGACTACGTTTACCCCGTAATGAAGACGTGTAAAAAGCGTTCGATAAAGACGATCGTCGACGTAAGGGATCTCCGTCCCGAAGCGTTCAGGGTGGTCGTTAAGAACGAGTTTTTGTACAACCTGCTTTTTTGGGGAATGAAACTAAAAGCCGACAAAGGCTACGCGTTCCCCGACGAACTGACCGCCGTCTCGCGCGAATATCTCGACAGAGCGTTGCGGGTAAATAAAAAATCGGTAAACCCCTGCGTGGTGTATCTCGGCTCTACGATAGAAAAATTCGACGACGGGGTAAAGAAATACGGCGCGGTATACGCGCGCGAAGACGGGGAGTTTCGTATAACCTACGCCGGAACGCTCGGCGAAAGTTACGATCTCGCAACGCTTATCAAGGCGGCCGCCGAAATTAAGAAAGAGTACGGCGAACGCGTGCATTTCAAGATTTTGGGGCAGGGGCCCGACCTTGACAAACTTTTAAGGCTTAAAAAAGAAGTCGGCGCGGATAACGTCGAATTCGTCGGATTTTTGCCTTACGAGAGAATGGCGGCGTATCTTGCAAATTCCGATCTGACCGTGAACGCCGTAAAAAAGACGGCGTCGCAAAGCATAATAAACAAGGTGGCGGACTATTTCGCGGCGGGCGCGCCGATGCTCAACGGCTGTTCGTGCAAAGAACAGCGCGATATGGTAGACGAATACGGCGCGGGGCTTAACTACGAACCCGAAAACGTCGGCGATATGGTCGAAAAGATTAAAACGCTTATCGAAAACGCCGACTTGCGCAAGAGTATGGGCGAGGCGGCGCGTAAACTCGCGCTTGAAAAATTCGACCGTAAAACGAGTTATAAAGAATTGCTTAAAAGGATAGACGAAGTCTGATGAAAAAGGTCTGCGTTATCGGGCATTTCGCGTTCGGCGAAAATCTTGCCAACGGGCAAACGCTTAAAACGAAGTCGTTCTGCGACGGTTTCGTTTCGGCGTTCGGCGAGAACGAAGTTATGAAAATCGACTCGCGCGGCGGAATCAAAACGCTATTAAAAGCCCCGTTTCAATGCGTAAAAGCCCTGAAACACGCCAAAAACGTAATAATTTTCCCCGCGCATAACGGAGTAAGGGTGTACGCCCCGTTGCTTGCGTTTTTAAGGAAGTTTCATAAAGAAACGAAGATTTTTTATTCGGTGGTCGGCGGCTGGTTGCCCGAACTTATAAAAAAGCGGAAACGCCTTGCGAAATCCCTTAAAAAATTCGACGGAATTTTCGTGGAGACGGAATATCTCGTCTCCGCGCTTAAAGCCGAAGGGCTTACCAACGTAAAGAAAGTACCCAACTTCCGCCCCGAACCCCCGATCGACGAAAGCGAAGCGGTATATCCCGAAAAGCCGTACCCGTTCGCGACGTTTTCGCGCGTGACGCGTAAAAAGGGGATAGAAGAAGCGATAAACGCCGTAAAGACCGTGAACGCGAAAAAGGGCGAGACGGTCTGCTCGCTCGATATATACGGCGCGGTCGACGACGGCGAAGAAGAATGGTTCGATAAACTCAGAGCCGAATTTCCGCCGTTCGTCGCGTATAAAGGCGCGGTAAACGGCGACGACGCGCCGCGCGTACTGAAAAATTATTACGCCCTGCTTTTGCCCACTCGGTACTATACCGAAGGCATACCCGGCGCGATAGAAGACGCGTATCTTGCCGCCGTGCCGGTAATAGCGACGGCGTGGCAGAGCGCGACGGATATAATAGACGACGGCGAGACGGGGTATATAACTCCGTTCGGCGACGAAGCCGCGTTTATCGAAAAGGTAGAATACGCCGCGGAGCATTACGAAGAGTTTACGGCGATGAAGAAACGCGCGCTTGCAAAGTCCGCCGAGTTCGCGCCCGATAAAATAATAGCGACGGCGGCAGAAGAGTTCGTATGAAGAGATTATTATGCGTTTTAAGCGGAATGAACGTCGGCGGGGCGGAAACCTTTCTTATGAAGATTTTTCGTTCGCTCGACCGCGGAAAATATTCGCTGGATTTCTGCGTGAACGTGCAGGACAATTTTTACGCGTCGGAGATAGAAAAACTCGGCGGTAAGATATACGTTATTCCGCCCAAGTCGCAAAACCTGAAAGGATTTCGCAAAGGGCTTTACGACGTGGTCGCGAACGGAAAGTACGAGTACGTTCTTCGCGTAACGTCGTCGGCTATGGGCTTTATGGATTTGAAAATCGCGAAAAAAGCGGGCGCAAGGGTGTGCGCGGCGCGTTCGTCCAACTCCGGCGACGGCAAAGGTCTGAAAGCGAAAGTCGCGCATATCGCGGGGCGGTTGCTGTACGGGCGGTACGTCGACGTAAAACTCGCGCCGTCGGATCTTGCCGCAAAACATACGTTCGGTAAACGCGCGTATAAAAACGGCGAAGTGGCGATAGTCAGAAACGGCGTCGATACGTCGGTTTACGCGTACGACGCGCAGGCAAGAAAGAAAATCCGCGCCGAATTCGGCGTGAGCGACGACGCGTTCGTAGTGGGGCATATAGGCAGATTTTCCGCGCAGAAAAATCACGAATTTCTGCTCGATATTTTCAAGGAAGTCAAAAATATCCGTCCGGACGCGGTGCTTATGCTCGTCGGCAAGGGCGAACTCGAAAAGTCCGTTCGCGAAAAGGCAGAACGCGCGGGCGTGGGCGATTCCGTTATTTTTACGGGCGTGCGCTCGGACGTTCCGTCGCTGTTGTCGGCGTTCGACGCGTTTGCGTTTCCGTCCTTTTACGAAGGTATGCCGAATACGGTTATAGAAGCGCAGGCGACTGGGCTTAAATGCGTTATTTCGGACGCGATCACTCGCGAAGCGGATATAACGGGGCTGGTTGCGTATAAATCGCTCGGCGACGCGCCCGAAGAATGGGCGAAAGAATTACTGAAAGATTACGGGGCGAGACAATCGCAAAAAGATAAATTCCGCGCGGCGGGTTACGACGTTTCGTCCGCTTGCGACGATTTCGTAAGGACCGTGTTCGGGGTTTAAGGGTTTTTAATATGGCGGTATACGTAGCGTATCTCATCTTGACGCTTTGGCAAAGCGAACTTATAAACGCGAGAAAAAACAACAAGAGAAAGGCGATTTTCGTTTTTCTCTCATTCGCCGAACTCTTTCTTTTGACGGGGCTTCGCGGTTACGACGTAGGCTCGGATACGAGAACGTATCTCGATTATTTCGTCGCTCGGCGCGGAATATCCTTTTTTGAAATATTTCTCGTCGATCCGCACGGATTCGAATTCGGGTATCAGATATTCCAGAACTTGTGCGCGTTCACGGGTATGAGCGAGACCGCTTATCTCTTCTGCGTAAGCGCGGCTATATACGCTCCGTTTTTCTTTTTCGTATATAAGTATTCGTCGCACCCCGAAATAAGCGTTCTGCTTTACTTCGTTTTCGACTTTTTCTATTATAGTCTGGGCATATTCAGACAGATGATAGCCGTTTCGATATGTCTGTTTACCGTGCCTTTGATAATAAAGCGTAAACCTATCGCCTTTATGCTGGTAACGCTGCTCGCCGCGTCTTTTCACGAGACCGCGCTTATATGGTTCTGGATATACGCGATTTATCCTTACGCCAGATCGCGGCAGATATGGTGGGTAATGACGGCTTGTATTCTCGCGTTGCCCGTCGGCGAGTGGGTAGCCAGACCGATTATGGAAAGCATACCGAGATATAAATATTACTTTATCGACTTTGAAAAGTACAGGAACGCCCCCGACGAGTCGTTTTTTATCTTTTTTACGTTCGGAACGATACTGTTCGGGCTTAAATTTTTCGGATACTTGGACAAGCCGCGAAAACCCGTCGAACAAATCGCGCTCGCGTGCCTGTGTATGTGCGTGGCAGAAGGCTCGTTCGCAAGGTTTTTCGTACTCACTTCCCGCGCGGTAACGTACTTTTCGATATACCTTACGACGCTTATTCCGTCGTTTATCGACGATTATTTCGGCGAAAAATGGCGGTATCCGATTAAAATACTTCTCTCGCTTACGCTTATAGGCTTGTTTATATCGCTGTTCTACTGCAATAAATTTATAAATCCTTTCAAATTTTTCTGGGAATAATATGGGAAATTTTAGAAAAATCGTAAAATACGTCACGGATAAAAATTACAGATTTTTAGTGGACGTCAAACTCGGCAGGTACGACCGTATGCCCGACGAAGAGTTCCTTAAACGCAGGTTTTTTATGACCTACGGTCGCGAACTCGACCTTGACAATCCGCAGACGCTCGCCGAAAAACTGCAATGGCTGAAACTCTATAACCGTAAAGACGAGTATACGCTTATGGCGGACAAGTACGCCGTAAGGCAGATAGTCGCGGATAAAATCGGCGAAGACAAACTCATACCCCTGCTCGGCGTGTGGGACGATCCCGACGAGATCGATTTCGACGCTTTGCCGAACGAATTCGTGCTTAAATGCAACCACAATTCGGGGCTGGGTATGTGTATTTGCCGCGATAAATCCGCTCTGGACGTAAAGGCGGTAAAACGCGGGCTTAAAAAAGGGCTTAAAGAAGACTACTATTTAAGGGGCAGGGAATGGCCGTATAAAAACGTTCCAAGAAAAATCATCGCCGAACGGTATATGACCGACGCGCCCGACAAAGACTGTTTTACCGACTATAAATTCTTCTGTTTCGACGGCAGAGCCGATTGCGTTATGGTGTGCGTCGACAGGAATATCGGCAAAACCAGATATTACTTTTTCGACGAGAAGTGGAATCTTAAACCGTATAACTATTTCGGGCTGAACGCGCCCGAAGGTTTTACTTTGCCGAAACCCGACGGCATAGACGAAATGTTCGCGATAGCGGCTAAACTTTCCGAAGGTCTGCCTTTTGCCCGAATCGATTTGTACAATTCCTGCGGAAAGATATACTTCGGCGAAATAACGTTTTACCCCGACAGCGGATTCGATAAAGACATTTTACCGTCGGCGGACGAAGTTTTCGGCAAGATGATAGATTTGAGCGGAGTAAAAAAATGAAAACGATAGGGTTTCCTACCAGTACCAAAGAAAACGAAAAAAGACGCGTGCTTCTTCCGCCCGACGTAAAAAAACTTTCTCATCCCGAATACGCGTATTTCGAGACGGGTTACGGCGACGTACTCGGTTACGATGACGACGATTATATCGCCGTCGGCGCGAAAATATGCCCGAGAGAAGAGACGTTCGTAAAAGATATAGTCTGCGATCCGAAAATCGGCGACGCGGACTATCTCGATCTGTTGCCCGAAGGCACGATCGCGTTCGGCTGGCTGCACGCGGTCAGAAACAGACCGGTAGCCGACGCGCTTATCCGTAACAAACTCACGGCTTACGCGTGGGAAGATATGTACGATGGCGGCAGACACGTTTTCTGGCGCAATAACGAACTTGCCGGCGAGGCGGCGGTTACGCACGCGTTTCTCTGCTTCGGCAGAATGCCGTACGAGACCAAAGTCGCGGTTTTAGGCAACGGCAACACCGCGCGCGGCGCGATAAAGGTGCTTAATATGTTCGGCGCGGAAGTCCGCCAGTACGGCAGAAGCACGGAAGACCTTTTCCGTCGCGAACTCGGCGAGTACGACGTAGTAGTAAACTGCGTGCTGTGGGATACCGCCAGAACCGACCATATAATTTATCGCGAAGACTTGCGACGAATGAAACGCAAGGCGATGATAATAGACGTGAGTTGCGACGAAGCGGGCGCGATAGAAACGAGCGTTCCGACGGCGATACGCAAACCGGTTTACGAAGTTGACGGAGTGTTGCATTACGTCGTGGACCATACGCCCGCGTTGTACTATAAAACCTTTTCGCAGGATAACTCCGAAACGGTCGCGCCGTATATAGATATGCTTATAAACGACGCGCCGAACTCCGTTCTCAAAAACGCGCTTATAATAAAAGACGGCGAAATAATAGACGAAAGAATAAAAGAATTTCAGCATAGATAACAAATGACTCGTTCGCAAAAGTTAAAACTGAATACGATAACTTCGCTCGCGTATCAATTCGTCAACCTGATATGCGGTTTCGTGCTGCCGAAGTATATACTTGCCTATTACGGCTCGGACGTAAACGGGCTCGTATCGGCGGTCGCGCAACTTTTAGGGCTTATCGGACTATGCGAACTCGGCGTGGGCGCGGTCGTTCAGTCCGCGCTGTATAAACCGCTTGCCGACGGCGACGATCTGCAAACGAGCAGAATACTCGTCTCGGCGCGGAAGTTTTTCGATAAGGTAGGAATAATTCTTACCGTATACGTCGCCGTACTCGCGGCGGTGTTTCCGCTCAATCAACTCGACAAGTTTTCGTATCTGTATACCGCCGCGCTCGTGCTGTCTATGTCGATAAGTTACTTCGCGCAGTATTTCTTCGGTATACGCGACGGTCTGCTTCTCAACGCCGACCAGCGTTCGTACGTTCAGTCGGTTTTCAATACCGCGACGCTGATACTCAACACCGTAGTGAGCGTGATTATAATACAACGCGGCGCGTCGGTGCAACTCGTAAAACTTTCCACGTCGCTGATATTTCTAATCCGCCCGATCTGCCTTGCGATATACGTCAGAAAGCGTTATAAGGTGGACTATAAAGCCAAATACTCGGTAGAGCCGATAGCGCAGAAATGGAACGGGCTTACTCAGCACTTCGCTTCCGTCGTGTTGCAGAACACCGATACCGTAGTGCTTACGTTCTGTTCCACGCTGAAAAACGTGTCGATATACAACGTATACAATCTCGTCGTAACGGGGCTTAAACAGATAATACTTTCGCTTACTTCGGGCGTGCAGTCGATGTTCGGCAATATGCTCGCGAAAGACGAAAAAGACGCGCTTTCGCAAGCCTTTTCGCGTACCGAATGGGCGTTGCATACCGTTACCGTTTTCGCCTTTTCCGTTGCGGGAATGTTAATAGTTCCGTTCGTAAAAGTGTACACCGCCACTCTTCCCGACGCAGACGACTATATAGTCTCCGTCTTCGCCGCTCTTTTAGTCGCGGCTACGGCGGCGTATTGTTTAAGGCTTCCGTACAGTATGATGGTGCTTGCCGCGGGGCATTATAAACAGACGCAGACGAGCGCGATCGTCGAAATGACGATAAATATAGTATTATCCGTCGCGCTGGTGTTCGCGTTCGGGCTTGTGGGCGTGGCGATAGGCACGCTCGTCTCGATGACTTACCGAACGGTATATTACGCGTTGTACTTGCGTAAAAACGTAATTAACCGCCCTATAAAGCACTTTATTAAACATATCGTAGTAGATTTGATTACCGTTGCCGCAATCGTCGGTGCGACTTTCTTTTTCAAACTGCGCGAGACGAGTTATATCGGCTGGTTTATTCTCGCGCTTAAAGTCGGGTTTATCGCGCTCGGCGTTACCGCGCTCGTCAACGCGTTGTTTTACGGACGCGAAACGCTCGGGTTCGTGAAATCGGCGTTTTCAAAAACCAAAAAGGAGAAAAGTGAACCGTGACCGAAACAACTTCGTTCGATTCCGTTCTTGCCGGCGAAAAGGCAAGGGCGAAATTTGAAAAGACCTATAAAAAGCCGCCCGAAGACGTGGCTTTCACTCCGTACAGAATTTGTCCGCTCGGCGCGCACAGCGACCATCAACTCGGCAAAGTGACGGGGTTCGCGATAGACAAGGGCATTTATATCGCCTACGGCGCGAAGCATAACGGAGTAATAGAAATATCGTCGTTGCAATTCCCCAAACGCGCGCAATGGCACGTCTCGTCCACGCCGACCGATAAACAGGGCGACTGGGCGGACCATTTACGCGGCGCGACCGTCGCGCTCGCGAGACGGTTTCCGTTGCGGGTAGGGCTGTGCGCCGTTATCGACGGAGAACTTCCGATAGGCGGTTTGTCGTCGTCCGCGGCGGTAATAATAACGTTTTTATCCGCGCTGTGCAAGTTGAACGGCATAACGATTGCGCCGACCGAACTGATAAACGTCTCGCAGGAAGCCGAAAACGAATACGTCGGCGTGTCCTGCGGAAAACTCGACCAGAGTTGCGAAGTTTACTGCCGTAAAGACAAACTGCTGTATCTCGACGTGCAAAGCGGCGAATACGAACTTATTCCCACGCCGCAGAATATGAAACCTTACGAAATAGTCGTGTTCTTTTCGGGGTTGGAGCGGTCTTTGTCCGGCTCTAAATTCAATATGCGCGTAGACGAGTGCCGCAGCGCGGCTTACGCGTTAAAGGCGTACGCGGGTATGGACTACGGAAAGTTTGCGGAGACCAACTTGCGCGAAGTGCCGTACGAAATATACCTGAAATATAAAGACAGACTGCCGCTCAACTGGGCGAAGCGCGCGGAGCATTGGTACGGCGAGTACAAGCGCGTGGAAGCGGGCGCGGAAGCCTATCGCAGGGGCGATATAGAAGAATTCGGCAGACTGTCGTTTGAAAGCGGCAAGTCGTCTATCGTCAACTGGGAAACCGGCTCGCCGGAACTTATACGCCTGTACGATATAATGACCGAAATCGACGGAATATACGGCGGCAGGTTTTCGGGCGCGGGGTTCAAGGGTTGCTGTATGGCGATAATAAACCCCGAAAAGGAAGCGAGCGTTCTCGAAACCGTAAAACGCGAATATCTTAAAGCCTTTCCGCACCTTGCGGACAGGTACAGCGCGCACGTCTGCCATACCGCCGACGGCGTAAGGCTGTAAGGGCGTAACGCAAAAACGCAAAGCCGTCGGCAATGATCGCCGCGGCAGTAAAGGAGAATTAAAAGAATAATGCGAAACTGCGAATTGACGGGCAAGACCGTGCTGGTGACGGGCGCGGCGGGGTTTATAGGCGCGAATCTGTGCGTAAACCTTTTGCGAAACGAAAACCCGAAACTTATCGTCGGGCTGGACAATCTTAACGATTATTACGATCCGTCGCTTAAAGATTACCGCCTTCGCGACATAGAACGCGCGGCGGCTTCGTCGCCTTGCGAGTGGGCGTTTATAAAGGGCAACATAGCCGATAAACGACTTATAAGCGAACTTTTCGATAAATACGACTTCGATATAGTCGTCAATCTTGCGGCGCAGGCGGGGGTAAGGTATTCGATTACCAACCCCGACGCGTATATCGAGAGCAACGTTCTGGGCTTTTATAACGTTCTCGAAGCCTGCCGCCATTCCCGCGATGGCGGAAAGTCGGGCGTGGAACATCTCGTTTACGCGTCTTCGTCGTCGGTGTACGGCGCAAACGAAAAAATACCGTATTCAACAGACGATAAAACCGACTCGCCTGTATCTCTGTACGCCGCCACGAAGAAGTCGAACGAACTGTTCGCCCACGCCTACGCCAAACTCTATAATCTGCCGTGTACGGGCTTGCGGTTTTTCACGGTATACGGCGAAGCGGGCAGACCGGATATGGCGTATTTCGGGTTTACGAACAAACTCGTCGGCGGCGAAAAAATACGCATTTTCAACTACGGAAACTGCAAGCGCGATTTTACCTACGTCGGAGACGTTGTAGAAGGCGTTACCCGCGTTATGAAACGCGCGCCGGAAAAGAAAACGGGCGCGGACGGGTTGCCCGTTCCGCCGTGCAAAGTGTATAACATAGGCAATAACCACCCCGAAAACTTGCTCGAATTCGTTAAAATTTTGCAAGAAGAGTTAGTGCGCGCGGGCGTGTTGCCGAAAGATTACGACTTCGACGCGCATAAAGAGTTAGTGCCTATGCAGGCGGGCGACCTTCCCGTAACTTACGCGGACGTAACTCCGCTCGAAAAAGATTTCGGGTTCAGACCGTCCACTTCGCTGCGCGACGGATTGAGAAAGTTTGCAAACTGGTATAAAGAATATTACGACGAAGGAGAATAATTCGATATGAACGTAAAAATCGCGGTAGCCGGCACCGGATACGTCGGGCTTTCGATGGCGGTGCTTCTCGCCGCGCGAAACCAAGTCACGGCGGTGGATATAGTCCCCGCCAAAGTCGATATGATAAACGCGAGAAAATCGCCGATAGCGGATAAGGAGATAGAATCGTTCCTTGCCGAAAGACCGCTTAATCTCGTCGCGACCACCGACGGCGACGCCGCGTATAAAGACGCGGATTTCGTCGTTATCGCCGCGCCGACCAACTACGATCCCGACAAAAACTACTTCGACACTTCCGCCGTGGAGAGCGTTATCGAGCAGGTTATGCGAGTAAACGACCACGCGATTATGATAATAAAATCGACCGTTCCCGTAGGGTATACGAAGGGCGTGAGAGAAAAATACGCCACCGACCGCATACTTTTCAGCCCCGAATTTTTACGCGAAGGTCACGCGCTTTACGATAACCTGTACCCGAGCCGTATAATCGTGGGTTGCCCCGCGGGCGACGAAAGACTTAAAGCGGCGGCGCGGACTTTTGCGGGGCTGCTTGAAGAAGGCGCGCTGAAAAAGGATATAACCGTCCTATACCCCGGCTTAACCGAAGCCGAAGCGATTAAACTTTTCGCCAACACCTATCTTGCGTTGCGCGTTGCGTATTTTAACGAACTCGACACCTACGCCGAACTCCGTTCGCTCGACACCAAATCCATCATCGAAGGCGTGTCGCTCGATCCGCGCATAGGCAACTTTTACAACAACCCGTCGTTCGGTTACGGCGGATACTGCCTGCCCAAAGACACCAAGCAGTTGCGCGCCAATTACGCCGACGTACCGCAAAACCTTATTTCGGCGATAGTGGAATCCAACTCCACGCGTAAAGACTTCATTGCCGAGCGCATACTCGCGCGCAAGCCCAAAATCGTCGGAGTGTACAGGCTTACGATGAAAGCCAACAGCGACAACTTCCGTCAGTCGTCCGTGCAGGGCGTTATGAAACGGATAAAGGCGAAGGGCATAGAAGTCGTGGTATACGAGCCTACGCTCAAAGACGACTCGTTTTTCAACAGCCGCGTCATACGCGACGTAAACGAATTCAAAAAAATCTGCGACGTGATAATCGCCAACCGAATGACGCCCGATCTGTGCGACGTGGCGGATAAAATCTATACCAGAGATCTGTATTTCAGAGACTGATTACCGTCGCCTGTCGCAGGTAATTGCGGCGTTTCGGCGGATTTAAGACGCGTCGGGCGGTCGAAACTTAAGGTTTCGACCGCCCGACGCTTTTTTCGTATTTCCGCCTTTTGCCCGCGTTTTGAGAAGTTGCGGAAGGTTACGCTTGGCGGCGTGAAAAATAAATAAAATCGGACGAATAATTACTGCGATTTATGCAAATATTCATATTTTATGTAAGTATTATTCGTTATAAGTAAAAATTTATTGCTCCATAAGTAAAAATAATAGCGACCGCCTTATATATGGTTGACAAAAGTCGGAAAAAATATTATGATAGGAAGCGTATAAAATGGGTTTTTATTGCCTGTCGGGGCAACGGATAATGACTTTTTAAGGGCTTTATCGTTAGTTTTATTCATTTTTTTGAATATTTTTACTAATCGAAGACGTTTCCGACGGCAATATCCCCCTTTGCGCGGGCGAAAGTTGTGTGAACAAAATTTCACACGTTCGTCGCAAACCCCTTCGGCGGCCGTTTCGGGGGCGTAAAGGCGTATAAGCGGTCGCCGCACGGCAAAAATTTTAAGGTACTCTACGGTAATGAACATCAAGAACAGAAAAATCGTAAATATCGTGTTGTCCGCGCTGCTGATTATATCGGCGGCGTTTGCGCTGGTTGCCTGCAAAGGCGGCAACAAAAACGGCGTTACGGTCACGCTCGTCGGCGAGACTTACGAAGCGACTTCGTTTAATCTTCGCAAAGGCGACGCGTTGCCGACCGTACAAGCCGAAGAAAGAGACTTCGAAGGCTACTGGCTCGATCCGACGTATCTCACCAAGTACGAAGGAACTACCGTCCCCGCGAACGACGTTACTTTGTACTATAAGCAAAATTATCGGTACTATACCGTCAATCTCGATTTCGGCGACTACGGCGTGAACACGCTTCTTGCGCGGCGCGGGGTATACGAAGCGTTACCCGACGCTTCCGCGCTCGGCACTTCCGCCGCAGGTTTTGCGGAAGTCAGGGGCGGAGACGTCAAGTACGCGCTCGGCACGGAAAGCAATAAAATCTACAATCTCGCGGAAAAGGGCGGCGAAGTAACCCTTTACGCCGTTTACGAAATAGACGACGTGGCCGATTTCGTTATCGAAAACGGAACGGTAACGGAATATAAAGGCAAAAAGACCGCAATCGTACTTCCCGTCGGCGCGACGAAAGTCGCCGCGGAAGCGTTCAAGGGCAACGACAAACTCGTTTCCGTAACCGTTCCGTCCACCTACACTTCGATCGGCAAAGGCGCGTTCGCGGATTGCAAGAAGTTGCAGACGATTACCGCGCCGTTCGTCGGCGGTTCGCGCACGACGAACAGGTTTCTGGCGTACGTTTTCGGCGCGGATAAGTACGAAGACAACGTTTACTCGTTCGCCGCGTACGTTATGAACAACGGCTTGTATATGGGCGATAAGCATTTTGAAAATCAGGTTATACCCGAAACTTTCAAGACCTTTATCGTCAACGCGCCGATGAACGAATTTGCGGAAGGTGCGTTCTACTACGCGTACGCGCTTGAAAACGTCGTACTCGAATATCCCGAAGCGTTGAAAAGGGTGGGCGATTACGCTTTCGCGTACTGCTGCTCGCTCGGCAAAGACTCCGCTACGGGGCTTGCGATTAAATTCGACTGGCTGTCCAAGGTATCCGAGATAGGCAAATACGCTTTCGCGACGTACACGGGCAACTACGAAACCGACGTTAAAGAGATTTACCCGTACGGCGAAGAGAACAAAGATTATTACACCGCGACGCTTTACGCGTCTCCGTATCCGTTTACCAACCTTACGGATATACCCGAACTTACCGAAGTAAAATCCATCGAAGATTCCGCGTTCCATTTCTGCTACGCGATTAAATCCGTCAAATTCGGCAACAAACTCGAAACCGTCGGTATGAACGCGTTTTACTACTGTATGACGCACACGTCGTTATCCTTCCCCGAATCGTTGAAGAGCGTGGGCGAGTACGCGTTTTTCGCCAACTCCGCCGTGCTTACGATAGACTTCGGCAAGAACGTTCGCTTTATCGGCACGCGCGCGTTCGCGTTCTGCGAAGCCTTGTCGCAGGTAACGTTCACGGGCGACGACGCGCCCGTAGCGGACAATCAGGCGTTCTGTAACTCTATCGAGACTTACGAAAACCCGATTGACGGAACTACCGAATACACGCCGATATACGACGGGCTCAGAATTTACGCGCCCGAAAAAGGCTACGAAACGTACCGCGCGTCGTTTGCGGCGTACCGCGACCTGCTTACGGTTGCGGGCTCGACCGCTGCGCCGGCGTACTGGTACGATAAAAACGGAAACGTAACCACCAAATTCGAGTTTACCGCCGGCGGAATAGTAAACGTAACGGATAAAGACCAAACGTTTATATTGGATATAGACATATGGAATTTCGGCAAGCCGACCTACGGCGCGAAGTGCGGCGAGTCCTATCCGATGATGTACGAATTCATCGACGCCGAGACCTATCGTCAGACCGCGGGCGATCACGCCAAACCCCTTTACGCCAACCAGAAGTTAGTACACCTGTGGCACCCCGAACTTAAAAGTTACGACGGTTCTACGCTCAGCGACCTTTACTATATGATAACCGAATTGCCGTACGAAAGCGGCGGGCAGAAATATCTGCTGCCCGTAATGGTATCCACGCTGAGTTCGAGCAGGGGCGGCAGAGTTTACGGCGATATAAACAAAGAAGGCAGTTATGTCGCGTCGGTCAACAGGTACGGCGCGGTAAAGATAGGTAAGACTTCCAAAGATTCCGGCTCGCCCGTCGCGAGATGGATAGACGATCCCGCAGGCACTTACTATATGACTTTCGACAAGGTTGCCGACCACGAATATCACGCCGTATATTATAATGATAAATACGCAATCATCAGAACGGACGTATACAGAAGCATACAACAGGGCAATATGGAAAGCAGCGGCGATCCGTTGTATCTCGTCGACGCCGACTCCGCGTCCGTACTGTTTGAAACGAACTATATTTATAACGACAGTAACGAATTCTACCTTGACGGCACGGGCGGCGCGCATATCTTAATCGGTAAAAACAAATACGAAGCCAAAGCCCAAAACGCCGCGGGCAAGACTTTCGGCGAAGAAGGTTTCACGGTTCTGTTTAATTCCGTAACGAAGAACGGAACGAAAGACGAAACTCTTACGGGCAAAGCGGTCTTTTCGAAACTTGCCGCTAACGGCGACTATCTGACGGTTGACGTCAGTATAGGCGGGGAATCGTATAAGTTCCTTAACGTAACCTACGACAGCGGCTGGTATCGTTGGGGTTACGGCGAATATCTCGGCGTAACCTATGAATACCCCGTAATCAACACCGACGTGTCCGCAAGCGACGAATGGCGTTACAAACTGTTTACCGACGTTAAGATCGGCAACTCGATAATCCTTACGGTCTACGCGCCCGACGGCGATAAAAACTCGCCCGAATTTGCGTACTTCCGCGAATACGATAAAGACGGAATGATCGCCGACGGCGAAGTGGTTTACGGCAAGAACGGAAAAATGAACTTCGTTTACGGCGCAACCGACAAACGCGAAGCCGAGAAAATCGACAAGCGCGGCTCGTTCAATCTTACCGACGCGGACGGCAAAGGTTACAGAAAATTCGTCTATTACGACGATTCCGAAGATATGACGATAAATCTCGTCGAGAACTTCTACGGTACGCCGTTGTATTACTACACCGTCAAGACCGACGGCTACGGCAATATGTACCTGCTCGACCAGCACGACGACGATTTCAACGACGCGTATATCGGCACTTACGACGACTATTCGTCCTTCGTGATAAACGGCGAGACCTATTACGAACTCGTATTCAAGGGCAGAAAACTCGACGCGGATAACAAACCCGTCGGCGAAGAAAAGACGTTCTGGATATTGTACGCGTTCTCGTCTCTCTCGCAGTACAGCGACGATTACTCGTTTGCGGAGTGGCACGGCACGATCGCCGCGATCTATTCCGAGCGTAACGACAAGAACGTCACGGTTTACGACGAATTCGGTTATAAAGAGTTCGAAGTGAGCGTAGACGTGTACGGCAACGTATCGTACAAGCGTTTCGCGCACACCGCTTTTCTTGACGGAAAGGTAATTTACGAAGAAATACCGAGCGGCGAAGTCGCGGGCATTATCTCCGTCAACGGTTCGAGCGGCAGTATGGAATATCTCATCGCCGTGGACGAGAACGGCAACGCGTTGTTTACTATGGTAGCGCGCGACGGAGTTATAAGCGGAGACTACTTCGTAATATCGCCCAAGGGCAGGGGCGTAACGGTTTCGTCTTACGAATCCTCCGTAAAGAGCATAACCGTAGATTTGGCTCTGCTTAAAAAATTATAAAGCGTTATAACGTTCGGGTATGCCAGACCAAGGTTCGTATTATTCTTGTCTGGCATAGTCCGAGCGCAGTAATAGAAACAGAAAAGGAGAAACATTTATGAAAACTAAAAGACTGGTAACTTTGCTTTTGGTTCTCGCAACCGCGTTTTGCGCGGCGTTTGCGGTAGGTTGTAAAAAGAAGCCTGCCAACGCGGCCGTCGAATCGGTAACGCTCAGCGCAACGCAAATCGAACTGAACACGGGCGACGCGATCAACTACGCCGACTACACCGTGACGGCGAAGTATTCCGACGGTAAGCAGCAGACTCTGCCGCTTACGGAAAAGATGTTCGGCGCGGAAGACCTTGCCAAACTCAACGCCGCGGGCACTTATACGCTGACCGTGACTGCGTTCGGTAAGCAGGCGTCGCTGACGGTTACGGTCAAGAACCGTACGTTCGCCGACGTCAGCGCGGACGACGTGAACAAAACTTACGACGGGGAAGCAAGCATACCCGAAATCAAGAACGCGCCGCAGGGCGCGACCGTCGTATGGACGTTCCGTAAGGATACCGCCGACGGCGAAATCGTTTCCGAACCCGTAAACGCGGGCGTGTATTACGCGCAGGGCGTGGTTTCGCTTAAAAACTACGACGATAAGACCGTTACCGCGAAAATTACCGTCAACAAAAAACTTCTCGATCCCGCCGCGCTCGAATGGCTTAACGTAAAGCGCGTATATACAGGTAAAGAAATTACGGTAAACGCCACCCCCGATAATCTTCCCGACGGAATAACCGTCGTAGGTTACGAAGGCGACGTTAAGGGCACGGAACAGAAAGAATATATCGTTACCGTTAAATTCGCCAACGAAAACCCCAACTACGATATAGCGGAAACGTACTCTCTTAAATGGTCGATAGTCGCTCCGCTCGAAGCCAGATGGCTGGGCGCGAAAGACGGCAATCTGTTCGTCGCGTCGTTTGAAAACCTTACCGACGCTACCGGCAGACTTACGTTTAACGGCAAGACCACCGATTATAAGGTTAAATTCGACGAAAAATTCGTAGCGACTTTCTCCGAACTCAACGGCAACGTAACCGCGATAACCCTTAACGGGCAGATCCTTACGCTCGGCGTAGGCTCGGAAACTTACACGCTTATCTCCGAAGACGATCTCAACACTTATTTCGCGGGTAACGAGTACGATTTACTCGTCGCGCAGATCAAGGTAGACGTTGACGAAGCCGCGGGCAAACTTACGCTCGAAATCGCTTCCGAAGTCGGCGAAACGTCTTATCCGCTTACCCTTAAAGCCGACGCGACCGCGTCTGCCGCAAGCGCAGTAAAACTTTACGCCGCCGAAGACCTTTATCTCGAATATTATAACGCTTACGGCGTGGGATATCCCAAACTCTGCGGTTTTGACCTTATCGGCTATAAAGCCGACGATTACGAACTCGCTACCAAAGCCGAAGTCGCGGCTGTCGTTAAGAACCTTATCGTCGGCACGTTTAAGGACGAAGACGGCAACGTTCTCGTAGTAAACGGCTATAACGACGTTAAATACAACGGCAAGGCGGTCAAACTGTTCGCCGTCAACTCTTACGGAAAAGTCGCGCTTAAAATCGCGCTGAATTCCTATAAAAACGATCAGGACTTTACGATCGAAGACGGCTGGTATAAGATATCCTATTCGCCCTTTATAAACGAAAAGGCGGCTAAATATCTCGGCACTTATTATATCTCCGCAGACGGCGCGATAACGGACGGTCAGACCGTTGCGTTTACGGCGAGTTACGGCAGCGTTTCGTTCTCTACGAAACTCGTTACCGCGGCGGATACCGCGGAAAGCAAGACCTTTAAGGTCGTAAATAGCAAGACCGAAAACAGAGCCGTTCTCACGCTCGGCAAAGACGGCAAACTTACTGCCACGCTTTATCTTAAAGACTCCGACGAAGTTTACGCGACTCTCGTATTCGCCGACGGCGGCGCGAGCGTGTCCGCAGGCGATAAAAACTTCGTTAAAGTAGACAAACTTATCGAAAAGAGCAGTTGGTCGGGCGGAGAATACTATTCCGCAGACGGCGTAACTCTTAAATACGACGGCAAGGGCAAATTCACGTTAAACGGCGTGGATTACACGAAATATTCGCTTCAATATGCCGACGATACGCTTACCGTAACCATCGAAAACGAAGATACTCACGTTATAGTTTATACCGAAAAGCGTTTCGTCACGGTTGACGGCGAAATATTCCTTAACGACGCTTCCGGCTCGCTTTCCGACGGCTATAAGAGCAGCGCCGAGTACGAAGGCAGCGAAGGCAAGTTGTCCGTAAACAAAAACGTAATCAAAGTAAACGACGTTCAACTTACCGACCTTGCGTATTCTTTCGCGGACGACGGCAACGGCAACGGCAGAACCGTTCTTAAAGTAACCGCCAAACTCGGCGAAAACGCCTACGAACTTCTCTTCTACTCTCTTGCGGCTGTCAAGGCGGGGGATAAGGCGTTTGTGGCTAAAGTATTCGTTCCTTATTACGGCGAGACCTATAAACCCGTCGGCGACGAGAACAAGACGTTCACGGTTACGCTTGACGGCAAGGTTGAATTAAACGGCAAAGAAATAATCGTCGACAGTCTGTCCGGTTCCGGTTTCGTTTATTATCTCGAAAAAGACGGTAACCTTTTCGAAGTACTGATGTACGACAACTCGTCTTACGGTTACCTTACGATAAAGGAAGGCGGCGTTTCACTCGATTATACTTCCGAGTTTTTCAGAACTTACAGGGGCTATTATCTGTCGGAAGACAAGGCTTCGGTCTTCGCTTTCGCCGATACCAAACTCATATTCGCATCCGAAAGTAAGTACACTACTTACAGCGTAAAGAGCAAAACCGCCGACGCGGTAACCCTTAACGTAGGCGGCGAAGACGCGGTATTTTCCACGGCAGACGGCGTAAATACTGTCGTATACAAGGGCAAGACCTATAAAAAGGATAAGACTTTCGCGCTGGAAAACTACTTCGGCAAATATTCCGCATTCGGCGGCAGCGCATACGACGACTTTACTTTCGAGAAATTAAATGATACGAGCAGTAATCCCGTCGTACTATCGAACGTAATCGTATTCAACGGGAATATTACCCCGATAGTAAAATACAGCGACCAGAAAAAAGCGTACCTTATCAAAAACACCGACGCGGACACCGCTTCGCAACTTCCGTATTACGCCATCGTCGACGGCTATATCAAATACGTCGGCAGCGGCAAAATCAACGGCAAAGTCTTTGCAATCGGCTTCTCGATAGGCACTAAGAACAACAAGCTCGTACCCGTAATAAACGCTTCTTACGACGGCAAGGCGGTTACTCTTACCGACCTGTCTTCTAAGCATAGAATAGCGGCGGAAATAGACGGCAAGGCGTATACGATAGAGCCCGCAACCGACGACGAAAAAGCGTTGGCGGACCTTAAAATTTACGAAAGCGCGTACAGCGACTTTACGGGCAGTAAGTACACGTTTAACGGCAGCACGTCGGAACTCGTAGCAAAGATCAACACGGACGGCGAAAGCGTAATAGCGTTTACGTTCAACGGACAAGAAGTTTCCGCGCAGTACGCCGACGCTGCGTTCGGCAAGACGGTAACGTTTACCTGCAACGGCGTAAATTACAAGGGCAACCTTGCCAAAAACGGAACTCCGAAGGTCAGAGTAGTAACCGTTGCGGAATACGAATTCTTCTTCGGCTCGGCTTATAACGAAGCCACTTACGATTACAGCCTTACGATCGGCGGTAAGACCTTTACCTTTAAGTATGACGTTAAGGCGTTGAACCGTAACAACGATATGTACGAATTCGTGTTCGATTTAAGTAAGACTTCTTACGACGGTAAACCCGTTACCGAAGCGTACTATTCTTACGGCGCGCAAGCCGTGGTATTCGCCACCGCAGACGGAACGTTCGCCTATAAACTTGCGGATAAATCGCTCGTTTCGGGCGTTACCTACGAAGGTGTTCTTTCGCTCGTCAATAAGAAATACGTTTCTAACGCGGACGGAGTGTACGTAACCGCAAGAGTAGTTTCTTTAACCGACAACAAGGCGGTTATCGGCTACTTTTATGATCTCGACAGTGAAGGGCTTAAAGCGGCGACGACTGAAAAGATCGAAGGCGGCTATAAACTTTCCGTTGCGGAAATGCCCGATTCTTACCTGCTTGAAGAAAGCGGCGATTATAAATTCTATACTGCGGATCAGCATCTGTTTGCGGGCAGTTATAAGGTCGGCGAAAAAGACCTTGTGATTACCGGCAAGCACGCGAACGGCAAATATACCTATACCGCTTCTTACGGCGGCGGCGCGGCTGTAAGCGTTACCCCCGATTTTGCAGGCAAGACGCTTACGATTAAAGAAACGGGTAAAACCACGTTGTTGATATGGTCTGAAAAAGACGGCGTAAGAACGTTTAGAGAACTTCCCGAAAAAACGCTTAAATTCTGTAAGAGTTACGTTTATATGGCTAACCTTGAAAATACGCTCACGGAATATGAGTTGACCGTAACATTCAAAGGCGTAGTCGACGGCAAGATTAAGTACAACGTAAAAGACGGGTATGGCAAGAATGCGGAAGGCACGCTCAGCGACGACGGCAATTATATTTCCGTATATATGGGCGGCTACGATTTGTGCGTTTTCCTTAACGCGCAAAGCGACGATTATTACGAATACGTCGCGGTTAAAAAGACGTCGTCGATACTTCCGTATCTCGGCAAACACACCGTCGGCGGCGAGACGATAGAGTTTGCGCTCGGGGCGACTTCGTTTGAAGAAGAAGACGAAGAAGACTATTATTTCGGCGGCTTTGCAAGTTCGTGCATCAAGGTTACCTATAAGGGTAAGACCGTAAACGCGACCACAAAGTATTCGTCGAGCGTAAGCAGTATCGAATTTACGGTGGACAACGTAAACTACGTTGCTAAAATTACCGACGGCGTAATGACCGTTGAAGTGAAAAAATAATCAAAACCGATTATAATCGGCGCGACAGGGCTTCGGCGGGCGTAATCCGCCCGCCGAAGAAACGCCGCGTATCACGAGAGACGTAATAATGAACGAACACGACGAAAAACGCGAAAAGGAATTTACCGTTTCGGATATGTCGGCGGACTGGATGCCCTGGAACAACGGGCTTCGCCGCAGACCTAAAAAAGACAAAACGGGCAGTTCCGCACCGCAAAAAACAAAAAGCGAGAAGAAAAGCGACAGAAAAGAATATCGTAAAATAGTGCTGGCGCAGACGCTTGCTATGCTGCCCGCAATACTTTGCGTGGCGTGCGCTTTCGCCGTTACGGCTCTGATAGCCTATCTGTGGCTGAAATAAAATTATTCGTTACTTATGAATTATGGCAAAAATTAAAACCAAACCGAAAAAACTTAAAATCACGACGATACTCGCCGTAATCGCGCTTGCGTTTTGCGCGCTTGGTATTACGGGGTGCAGCGACGCGTTCAGTCCGTACCGTAAAGGTTATACCGCAAAGGTCGTTTACGACTTCGGCGGCGGCGTTTACGATAATCTGGGCGTAAGAACGTTTTACTATCAGCCCGAAACCCCGATAATCAAGCCCGAAGCGTCCAAGTCGGCAATCATAAACGCTCCTTCGGTGGCAGGCAGCCATATAGGCAACTGGTACTTAGCCGAAGTAGACGCCGAAGGCGAACCCGTTAAAGGCGAAGACGGAAAGTTTATACTCTCCGCCGAGCCGTGGGATTTCGCAGAAGGCAGAAGCGGAACGAAAGATTCCGTGCTGTATCTCGTTGCCGAATGGGCAAAGAACTACGTCTTTACCATAGACGTCGGCGAAGAAGCGCGCGCGGACGGCGTTGAAAATAAAGTAGACGAGTCGTATTCCAAGGCAGGGCCGTTGTCCAAACCCGGCGGCAGCGCGCCGAAGTGGAAAGGGCATACGTTCCATTATTACTACACCGACAAAAACGACGACTCTACGCGAATACACGACGAAGACTGGGAAAATCTCGTAATCGACGACGATAACCCCGAAATCACCGTTTACGTCAAGTGGCTTACGGGCAACTGGACGGTCGTTACCGACAGGGCGCAGATCCAGAATCTTTCGCCTAAAATGAACTACCTGCTCGAAGCCGATATAGACTTCGCGGATTCCAACGGTAACCCCACCGCGCTTGGCGGAGCGGCTTTGTATACGGGCGTTTTAGACGGAGCGGGGCATACTATAAAGAACTTCAAAACTTCCGTAACCGCGCCCAAAGGTGCGGCGGATCAGATAGGTCTTTTCGCTTCGTTCGGCAAGGGCGGCTGTATAAAGAACGTCACGTTTGAAAACTGCGTGGTGGAAGCAAGCCTTATGGGGCAACAGGATAGCGAAACCTATACCGTAGGCTTCCTTTGCGGCAATCTGTTTGCAAGAACGGACTCTTCCGCGTTCACGGGCATAAAATTCGTCGGTTGCGTATTAGACGTATATAAAAGAAGTTACGCGGAGAATTATAACCTTAAACTCGGCAATAACGATTACTTCGGCGTGTTCGGAAACGTCGAAGACGGCAAATTCACTATAAACGCCGCAGACAGGGGCTTAACCGTCAAGGTCAACGGCGTAATACAAACTTTAAGTTAAAGGAGATTTTACTGTATGAAAAGTAAATTCGTAGCGGGCGCGCTGATCGCGTCTATGGCTGTCGCCGCGTTAGCAAGTTGCGCCAAAAAGAAACCGGGCGGCGGAAACGAAACTACGGGCGGATACCAGCCTACCGAGCAGGAACAGACTCTTCCGCTCGTATTCGGTATAGACGGAGCGGACGGCGTTTTCAACCCCTACTTCTCGACGGCGGCTTACGACGGCGAAATAGTCGGTATGACGCAGATAGGTATGCTTACCGCGGAAGGCACGTCTTATAAGTACGGCGACAATTACGCCTGCGTAACCAAAGATCTCGATATAACCTATCTTGACGCAAGCGGAAAAGAGACCAACAAAGAGACTTCCGCCAAACAGACGCGTTACGACTTCCTTATAAAGAAAGGCGTAAAGTATTCCGACGGCAAAGATCTTACCATTAAAGACGTACTTTTCAATCTTTATCTTTTTCTCGATCCGTCGTATTCGGGTAGTTCGACGATCTATTCTACCGATATAGTCGGGCTTAACAAATACCGCACCGGTCAGGACGATAAAAACGCGATGAGCAGTATCGACGCCACGGCTACTACCAACGCCGGCGCGAGACTTCTCAGAGTATATAATTGGCTCAATAACCAGAAACTTCTCGCAGAATTCGAAAGCGTTGAAAATATCCCCGCAAACGCGGGCTACGTTTCGGGGCTCGAAGGCTATAAAAACGAGATAGAAAGCGATATAAAGGCGTTCATTCCGTATTTTCAGACCGAAGTTAAAAACGATTACGACTCCGCCGAAAGTTCGTTCAAAGAAACCTGCAAAGAATACGCTTTCAACGAAGTATGGGAACTTTACCTTTACAACTACGGCAAAGTAAAGCGTAAAACGCACCCCGGCACTTCGCGCTACGTCAAGGTTGACGAAAACGGCAATGAAGTTACCACCGAGCAGGAAGATGCCAACGACGCGTTGCCCGAAGAAGAGAGAAAGGTTTACAGATATAAAATCGACTGGGAAGGCACGGATTATCAGACTATCTTTTCGAAGTTTACCGACGACGCGGCTAAAAGAGCGTACGCGATAAATTTCGTTTACGAATCCACCACGGGCTTTACTCTTGACGAAGAATTCAGCCTTGCCGATTACGGCAAAGTCGAAAAAGACGCGCTTAAAAACGCCATTTACGGCGGCTCGGCGAGTTATTCGTCGCTTTATACCGACGTTCAACTCGAAGAAAGGTCAAAGATAATAAACGCGGCGGAAGGCTCGAAGGGCTTTAAGAGTATAGAAGGCGTAAAGAATTACACCACGAAAACTTTCCGTAACGAAAAGACCAAAAAGCAATATAATCTCGACGGCGAATACGACGTTCTTTCCATAACCATCAACAAGGTAGACCCCAAGGCGATATGGAACTTCTCGTTCACGGTCGCTCCGTTGCATTATTATTCTTACGAAGGTGCTGCCGACGAAGGCGAATGGTGCGTAAACAACAACTACGGCGTAAAATTCAACGATTCCAAGTTTATGAATAACGTCGTCAAAGCCCCGTCCAAAATCGGCGTACCCGTAGGCGCGGGCCCGTACAAAGCGAGCCGCGAAACCGGGCTTAACAACGATAAGTATCCTTCTAAAACCGAATTTTTGAAGAACAACCGCGTTTACTACGAGAGAAACACTTACTTCGACACCCTTGACGGAGTCGTGGGCGGCGGACCTATCCAGAACGCGAAAGTAAAATACTTCCAGTATAAAATAGTCAACTCGTCGGTACTTCTTTCTTCGCTCGAAAGGAACGAAATAGACGTAGGCTCGCCGACGGCTACCACCGAAAACCTTAACGCGCTCAACGCCGCGACTATGTCGCACCTTACCAGCAAGATGGTATGGGTAAACGGTTACGGTTACGTCGGTATAAACGCGGGCAAGATACCCAACGTATGGCTCCGCCGCGCGATAATCAAGTCGATGAACACGGCTATGATTATGGGTTATTATAAATCCGAAGACCTTGCAAGCGTCATCTATCGCCCGATGTCCATTCAGTCGTGGGCGTACCCCGACACCGCCGGCGTATTCAAGGGCGACACGCTCGACGGCGAAAGCGTAGACTATATCTACGACGGTACGGGTAAAGAAATCTCCGATATGCTTGCCGAACACGGATATAACGTCTCGGCGGACGGCAAGGTGTTAAGCGATCCCGACGGTAAGCCTATCGAAGAAATGACCTTTACCATCGCGGGCGAAAGCGACGATCACCCCGCTTACCAGATGTTCAAAAACGCGCAGGAAGTCCTTAAAAAGATAGGTATTAACGTAAACGTAAAGACCGACCAGTTCGCGCTTAAAAAACTCGCGAGCGGACAACTTACCGTATGGGCTGCGGCGTGGGGCTCGACGATAGACCCCGATATGTATCAGGTTTATCATAAAGATTCCACCGCGGGCAGTACGCTCAACTGGGGTTACAGAGAAATCAAAGCCGACAGATCGAAGTACGCTTACGAAAACGAAGTTATAGACAAACTCAGCGAACTCATCGATCAGGGCAGATCCACCACCGTTCAGAACACGCGTAAAACCACTTACTGGGAAGCGCTCGATCTCGTTATGGAACTCGCGGTCGAAATGCCCACTTACCAGAGAAGAGATCTGACGGTTTACAACAAGAACAAGATCGACGGCGCGACGCTCAATCAGAACCCCACCGCGTTCGACGGGTTGTTCTCCAAGATATGGGAAGTCGGTTATACCCGATAATTTACGATAATTCTACTCGCCCCGTCGGCGTTGCCGACGGGGACGAGCCGCAGATAAGAGTATGAACGCTGTCGTCTGCGGCTAACGGAGAAAAAATGTTCAAATACGTATTAAAAAGAATAGGGCTTGCGATTCTTATACTGTTCGGCGTGTCCGTAATAATATACTCGCTCGTAAGAATGATGCCCGTCAACTATATAACCGATAAGTTTCAGGCGCAACTGCTCGACGGAACGATAACGAAAGAAGAAGTCAACAGAATGCTCGCTTTGTACGGGCTCGAAGATAGTTCGTTCGGCGGGATATGCAGGGGCTACGCGAAGTGGATAGGCAACGTAATGAAAGGCGATCTCGGCACTTCGTTCCTGTACGGCGACAAGGTTTCTACGGTTATATTCCAGAATATGGGCATTTCGTTCGGCATAGCCTTCGTCGCCCTTATATTCGAGTTTCTTATCGCCATTCCGCTCGGCGTAAAAGCCGCAGTCAATCAGAACGGCGTTATGGACTATACTACCAGCGTACTCGCGATGGTGGGTACGGCTCTGCCCACGTTCTTCTTCGCCGCGCTCTGCATAGAGTTATTCTCCGTGCAACTCGGCTGGTTTCCCGTAAACGGGTTGCAAGGCACTCTGCCGATAACCGCTTCGGGGTGGGAGAGATTTATAGATAAGTTGTGGCATCTCGTTCTGCCGATATTCATAATGGTGTTCCTGTCGATAGGCGGGCTTATGCGTTATACGCGTACCAACACGCTCGACGTGCTTAACGCGGACTATATCCGCACCGCAAGGGCGAAAGGCTTGCCCGAACGCAAGGTTATCTATAAGCACGCGTTCAGAAACACTATGATACCGCTCGTAACTCTGCTTGCGGGTACTATCCCCGGTCTGTTCAGCGGCGCGATGATTACCGAGCAGATATTCTCTATCCCCGGTATCGGCGCGAAGGCTTACGCCGCGCTCAAAGCGGGCGACGTGCCGTTTATAATGGGATATAATATGTTCCTTGCCATACTTACGGTTATAGGAACGTTACTTGCCGACCTTATGTACGCCGTGGTAGATCCGCGCGTCAAACTCACTAAATAACGGAGGGCTTTTGTATGAACGAAGAAAAAGAATTTGAACTTAATAAGCCCGACGAAGTCGCCGAACGCATTATGGACGCGGAATGTGAAAACGAAAGAAAAGACGCGCCCGTAAACGGCGAAGATCAGGCGTTCAAGAACGGCGAAAGTCTCGAAGACAGGGTAAAACTCCTTTCGCCCGGCAGACTCGTGGCGAAAAGGTTTTTCCGCTCCAAACTGTCGGTCATCGGGCTGGCGACGCTTATCGCGTTTTTCCTTATATCCTTTCTCGGTCCGCTTTTAAGATTCTGCTGCCCGTTCGTCTGGGCGCAGAACGAAGTAGACAGAACGCCCGGACCGTACGTTTCGCTCTATACCGGCAAAGACTACGTCGACGCGGACGGAAATAAGTTTACCGCCTACGAATACAGCAAGGTAAGAAACGAAACGTTCAACGACGACGCCGGTCCTTCCGCAAAGCACCTGCTCGGTACGGATAAAAACGGCTACGATATATTTTCAAGGATAATGTACGGCGGAAGAGTGTCGCTTACGCTCGGCTTCGTCGTGGTAATACTCGAAACCTTGCTCGGCGTGCTGCTCGGCGGGCTGGCGGGGTATTTCGGCAAGTGGGTTGACCAACTGATAATGCGTATAGTCGATATACTTAACTGTATACCTACGCTGCCGATAATGCTTATAATCAGTTTTATGCTCGACGCGAACGGCGTTTACGGTATGTCTAAACTCTATATCACGATGGCTATGCTCACGCTCATAGGCTGGGCGGGCACGGCGAGAATGGTAAGGGGGCAGATACTGTTTTTAAGAGAGCAGGAATATATGGTGGCTACCGAATGTACGGGGCTGTCCGTTCCCAAACGAATTTTCAAACACCTGCTTCCGAACGTTCTGCCGCAACTGATCGTGTCGATGACGCTCGGTCTCGGCGGAATAATCCTTACGGAAGCGACGCTCGGCTATTTAGGGCTCGGCGTTCCCGTCGAATACGCGACGTGGGGCAATATGATAAACGTTCTTACTCAACCCGTAACTTACTGGGGCGCGCATTTCAATCAATGGATACCCGTAGGGCTTTGCATTATACTCGCCGTGCTTGCGTTTAACTTTGTCGGCGACGGGCTCAGAGACGCGTTCGATCCCAAGATGAAGAGGTAATTATGGCGGAAAAAACGACGAAGGAAGAACTTAAAAAACACTACCTTTCGGGCAAAGAATCCCGCGAGATAGCCAAACGCAACAAGGAATTCGTAAAACAACTCGAAAAGCGTAAAAAGCGTAAAAACGCCGACGCGAGCGAGTACACGACGGAGATGAAAGATCCCCGTGACATAGTCGAATTCGATAATCTGCATACTTACTTTTTTACCGACGCGGGCATATCCAAAGCGGTAAACGGCGTTTCGTTCTCTATCCCCGAAAACTCGGTAGTCGGCATAGTCGGCGAGTCGGGTTGCGGCAAGTCCGTAACCAGCCTTTCGCTTATGCAACTCATTCAGGGTCCGACCGGTCAGATAGTAAAGGGCGAGATACGGTTTAAGGCGTCGGAATTCAAAAAAGACGAAAACGGCAAGCCGATACCCGTCTATAAGGCGAAACTCGACGAAAACGGCAAGCCCGTTACCGACGAGAACGGCAACGCGGTATACGAAACCGCGCCCGTAACCGACAAACACGGCAACCCCGTTTGCGATAAGGACGGAAACGTTAAATACGCGCCCGTTCAGGACAGAGACGAAGCGGGCGTGCTGAAATACGAGACCGAAGAAAAGGTATACGATATTGCCAAAATGCCGCTTAAAGAGATGTCTAAAATCCGCGGCAGGCAGATAGCGATGATATTTCAAGAGCCTATGACTTCGCTCAACCCCGTATTCACGATAGGCAACCAACTCGACGAAGTAACGCTGTTGCATATCAGAGACGCGGACAAGCGCGAAGCGAAGGCGAGAAGTCTCGAAATGCTCGAACTCGTAGGGATAGCGATGCCCGAAAGAGTTTACAATTCATACCCGCACGAAATATCAGGCGGTATGAGACAAAGGGTAATGATAGCGATGGCGCTCGCGTGCAATCCGAGACTCGTTATCGCCGACGAGCCGACTACCGCGCTCGACGTTACCATTCAGGCGCAGATACTCGACCTGCTCCGCGACGTCAGACAGAAGATGAACGGCTCGATTATGCTCATCACGCACGATCTCGGCGTTATAGCGGAAATGGCGGATTACGTCTACGTTATGTACGCGGGCAAGGTGGTAGAGCAGGGTACGGCGCAGGAAATTTTCAAAAACCCCCTGCACCCGTATACGATAGGCTTACAGAAAAGCAAACCGGTCGTCGGAAAGGAAGTCGACGAACTCTATTCGATACCCGGCAACGTGCCTAACCCCGTAAATATGCCCGATTACTGCTATTTCAGAGAGCGTTGCAACGCCTGTACCGAAAAATGCGCGGGCAAATATCCGGCGTTCGTTAAAGTATCGCCTACGCACGGCGTAGCGTGTTACAAATACACCGACAAGGCTGAAACAGATGAATAATACCAAGAAATTAAAAGAAAATAAGAGTGAAGAGATTAAGGTAGAAGTTGAAGAGACGGTCGCTATGACCGAAGAGATTATCGACGTTACCGCCGCCGAAGCGGCTGCGGCGTCCGACGAACTCGCGGCGGCGATCGACGAAGGCGATTACCTGCTCAAAGTCGAACACCTTAAAAAATACTTTCCGCTCGAAACGGACTTTTTCGGCAAACCGAAAACGTACGTCCGCGCCGTAGACGACGTGACTTTCGGCGTCAAGGCGGGCAGTACCGTCGGCATAGTCGGCGAGTCGGGTTGCGGAAAGACCACTATGGGCAGAACGGTGCTCAGACTCCATTCGTTTACCGACGGAAAGATAATTTTCGACGGGTACGATATCGGTACGATGAAAAATTCCGATCTCCGTAAAATCCGCCCCCAGATACAGATGATATTTCAGGATCCGTATTCGAGCCTTTCGCCCAGACTGCGCGTCGGGGATATCATAGGCGAAGCGGTCGCGGAACACGGCATAGTGCCTAAGGACGAACTTAAAGATTACGTCTTGTCGATAATGCGTAAATGCGGCTTACAGCCCCATTATTACGAGCGTTACCCGCACGAGTTTTCGGGCGGACAGAGACAGCGTATCTGTATAGCGCGCGCGCTCGCGCTCAAACCCAAACTCGTCATCTGCGACGAGCCCGTTTCCGCGCTGGACGTTTCCATTCAGGCGCAGATTATCAACCTGCTTAAATCCTTACAGAAAAACGACGGAATCGCGTATATATTCATATCCCACGATTTGTCGGTCGTAGAACATATCAGCGACGAAGTCGGGGTTATGTATCTGGGCAGTATGGTCGAATACGGAAATAAAAAGGATATTTTCGCCAACCCCATGCACCCGTACACGCAGGCGTTGTTTTCCGCCGTGCCGATACCCGATCCGGACGTGAAGAACAAGAGAATTATACTCAAAGGCGACATTCCGTCGCCCGCAAACCCGCCGTCGGGCTGTAAATTCCATACGCGTTGCAGTAAATGTATGGAAATCTGCAAAACCGAAACCCCCGTATTCAAGGAATACGCGCCGGGGCATAGGGTAGCGTGCCACTTATACGAACAAAAATAATTCACAGAGAACGAAAATGGATAAAATCACTAAAAAACTTTCGCTTATAGTTACGAGCGTGTTGCTTGCGGCAAGCATAGCGATAACGCCCGTGGCAGCCGCCGCTTCAAAGGGTAAAGCCCCCGCGCAGAGCGGCTCGGCGACGCAAAACGCCAAGGCGGGCGCGCTTGAAGAAGTCACCGATCTCGCCGCCGCGGACACTTCATCGCTCATATCCGAAAATTACCGCAAAGAAAGCGAAAAGGCTTCGCTCAGCGGCTCGCACAACGTCATAGTCTCACTCGAAGGCAAGAGCCTTTCCGACAGAACGAACGGCAACGTGACGGGGTATATGGAATCCTTCGCGGGTTCGGTCGCCGCTAACGAAATCGAAAGAGAACAGAACGCGTTTTTAAGAAAACTCGACGCGGCGAACGTGCCTTACGAGTACAAATACTCGTATAATACGGTCGCCAACGCCGTCGCGCTTAAAATCGACGTCAAATATATCTCCGACGTAAAGAAAATAAGCGGCGTAGACGACGTTACCGTGTCCGAATACTACTACGCGCCGCAGGATATAGACGTTCAGAACGAAACCAACGTCTGGGGTACGGGTATTTACAAAATATCCGAAGAACTCCGTAATAAAGGTTACGACGGAAGCGGTATGGTCGTGGCGGTACTCGATACCGGTCTCGACTATTCTCACGCGGCGTTCCGCACTATGCCCGTAACCAAAGCGGGCGTGACGACGCTTGACAAAGCGACCGTAAAAAGCAAAATTTTCAACGGCGAAACGAGCAAAGGTCTTATCTCCAAAAACAAGACCGTTACCGTAGACGACGTTTATTATAACGCAAAAGTCCCGTTCGCGTACGACTACGCGGACAACGACGCCGACGTATATCCGTCCTACTCGCACCACGGCACGCACGTCGCGGGCATTATCGCAGGTTCGCCCATTCTCGACGAGAACGGCGACGATCAGACGATTAAGGATCAGGACGGCAACGAAATACTCGACAAAGACGGCAATCCTATGACCTTTACCGGCGTCGCGCCCAACGCGCAACTCGCCATATTCAAGGTCTTTACCGATAACGAAGAAGAAGAAGGGCTCGGCGGCGCGGAGACCGTCAACATTCTCTGCGCGCTCGAAGACTGCGTCAAACTCAAAGTAGACGTTATCAATATGAGTCTCGGTTCTTCCGCAGGCTTTTCCACCGCGGACAACGACTTTATGCAGAGCGTTTACGATAACGTAAGAAAGGCGGGCATAAGCCTTATGGTCGCGGCGAGCAACGATTACAGTTCGGCGTACAACGGCGTGTACGGCACTAACCTTGCCACCAGCCCCGACTCCGCAACCGTAGGTTCTCCGTCCACCTTCGACGCGGCGATGAGCGTTGCGAGTATCAACGGTCAGAAAGCCAAATATATAAAGGTAACCGTAGACGGCGCGGAAAAGTATCTGTACTTTACCGAAGCGTCAGACGGCAACGGCAACCAGAAAGACTTTATCAAAGAAATAATGAACAACCCGTCGATTACCGTTAAAACCGATAACGACGGCAATAAGTACGCCGATCTCGACTACGTCGTAGTACCCGGATTCGGTCAGTCGGCTAACTACGTCGGCATTGACGTAAAGGGCAAAGTCGCGGTGGTACGCCGCGGCGGAGACGTTACCTTTGAAGAAAAGGTCAGAACGGCGAAGCAAAAAGGCGCGACAGCGTGCGTAATTTACAATAACGTTTCGGGCGTTATACGAATGAGTCTCGGCAACCTGTACAACCCCGTGCCGACCTGTTCGATAACGATGGACGCGGCAAACGCGTTCGTTCCGTCGTCCAACAACACCATTACGGCTAAAACGGGTACGTTCAGAATAAGCGAAAAGCAAAAAGCCGGTCCGTTTATGTCCGACTTTTCGAGTTGGGGGCCGACGCCCGACCTTAAACTCAAACCCGAAATATCCGCGCACGGCGGCGAAATAACTTCCGCCGTACCCAACGGCTGGGCGGAACTGTCGGGTACGAGTATGGCTACGCCCAACCTTGCCGGCGCGATGAGCCTTATACTCGAATACGTCAAGAACAACTCCGCGACGTTTAATCCGAATTCCGAAATCTATTCCGATCTCGTGGCGCACGCCAACCGCCTGTTTATGAGTACCGCCACGATCGCTTACGACGAATACAATTCTCCGTACTCGCCGAGAAAGCAGGGCGCGGGGCTTGCGGATATCAGCAAAGCCACCACCGCCAAGGCGTATATCTACGTCAAGAACAGCGACAAGACCAAAGTCGAAGTCGGCGACGATCCGTACAGAAACGGCGTGTACAGACTTACTTTCAACGTAAAGAACTTCGGTACTGCGGACAGAACTTACGAACTCGACACGCTTACCATGACCGAGACGCTCGCGTCGGATAAAATATCCGTAGCGGAAAGGGCGTATATGCTCGACGATAAATGCGCGTTCGATTTCAAACTCGATTCCGCCGCAAAGGGCAGTACGCTTTCGGACAGAACGCTTACCTTAAAGGGCGGCGATGACGTAACCTTAACCGTTACCGTCTCGCTTAAAGACGAAGCGAAAAAATATATCGACGACAGTTTCAAAAACGGTATGTACGTCGAAGGTTTCGTAAAACTCGGCGATAAGACGGGCGACGCGTCGTCGGTAGACCTTAATATCCCGTGGCTCGGTTTCTACGGCGACTGGTACGACGCGGCGATGTTCGATATATCCGATTACGAACTCTCCGAAAAGTTGCAGGACGACGGTATTCCCGACGACCGTAAACCCAAGGCGCAGATGTACGCCACGACTCCGCTCGGCTCGTATTACGACGGCAAGTATATAATCCCGCTCGGCTCGTATCTCTATAACCAGAGCGACGACCAGAAAAAGATATATTCGTCCACCGATAAGGCGGCTATCTCCCTGTACGACGAGAAGAACCACCGCACCGTCAACAAACTCTACGCTATCTACGCGGGGCTTTTGCGCGGCGCGAAGAAAATGAATCTGTCCATCACGGACGCCGTAACGGGCGAAGTGGTGTACGCGAAGACCATTACCAACGTCAGAAAATCGTACACGGGCGGCTCGTCTACGGGCAGGGGCTCGTTCATCGAAGTCGAGTGGTCGCCGATAGAAGAAGCGATTTCAAACAACAGACAGTACCTGTTCCACGTCGAAGGCGTGCTTGACGATATAAGCGAAGACAGACGGTACGATCCGAGCAAGTATTCGTATAACAAATCGTTCGACTTCACTTTCTTCGTTGACGGCGAAGCACCCGAAATTACCGATTATAAACTCAGATTCGAGTCTTATAAAGACGAAAACGACGTTATCAAATACAGCGTGTATCTCGACGTAGACGTATACGATAACCGTTACGCGCAATCGATCGCGCTCTGCTACGAGGACTATAACGAAATGGCGTTAAAACTCTTTAACTCGACGCTTAACCCGATTTATTCCGCGAGCAACTCGACCACCACCGTAACTCTCGACGTAACCGATTATTACGAAGCGGTCAAGAACAAGACCATAACCGACAAAGATCTCTATCTTCAGGTAGACGACTACGCGCTCAACACCCGCGTATACCGCATCAACGACTTCATATCTTTCGCCGACGCGGTAAATTACCCCGACGAAGTGAATATAGACACGGGCAGCGCGGTTACGGGCAACGAAGACTATTCGAGAGAAATAACGATAGGCGTAAACGAAGCCAAACAACTTTCCGTATCGGTCGCGCCCGCGGGCAAAGCGTCGGTAGGTCTGTTCTGGAAGTCGTTTGACGACGGAATAGTAAAGATAAGAGACGGCGAACTGTTCGGCGTATCAGCAGGCGACGCGATCGTCAAGGTATACGCTGGCAAGAACGAATACGCCGAAGCGAGCGACGGAATACTCGTACACGTCGTGAACGACGATTCGTCCGCTCCCAACGTAACCAAACTCTCGCTCGGTCTTATCCAGAACAAGGGCGGCGCGATGGTCAACCCCACCAACGCTACGGTGGACGTAAACCAGAACACGCGTATAGTAATGACGACGCGCGTCGAGCCTTGGTATTATGCGGGCGAGACGGACGTCAGATGGGAAAGCGACGCGCCCGACGTGGCGACGGTCGACTCACGCGGGGTAGTAACCACGCATAAAGAAGGCGTGGCGACGATCCGCGCGACGTTGTATTCGAACGGCAGACCGACCATTTACGTCGCAAGCACCACGCTGAACGTGGGCGCGGAATTCGTAGTCGTAAACGGCTATCTCAGAGAATATCACGGCGCGGGCGGCAAGGTGGTAATACCCAAATCGCTCAACGTGTACTATATCTACGAAGAAGCGTTCAAGGGCAACGACAATATCGAAGAGATAGAAATATCTTCGCCGTGTACCGAAATTCAGCAGTACGCGTTCGCGAATATGTCTGCTCTTAAACGCGTAATACTTCCGCACACGGTAAACTTCATATATAAATACGCGTTCTATAACTGTCCGAAACTCGAAACGATCGATATGCACTCTACGTCGGTGGCGTTCGGAATGCACTCGTTCGAGAAATGCGTCTCGCTTAAAAACGTCAACAACGTAACCCTGCTTAACGGGCTTAAAAAAGAAGACGTCGAAATAATGCACCTTACCGAAGGCGTCGGCTTTGCGAGATCGGCGGCGAAACTCACCACGACGGGCAATTACGCGTTCAAGGACTGCTCTTCGCTCACGGCGATAGACATTACCGAACTCCGCGTGGCGGGGCATAACGTATTCGAGAACTGTACTTCGCTTACCGAAGTAACGCTCAGCAGATTTACCGATCTCGGCTCGGATATGTTCTTCAACTGTTCGTCGCTTACGAAACTGAAATATACCGATCTCGGCGCGGCGGATGCGGGTTCTATCGCGTACTCGGGCAAAGTCTCGCCGTTCGGTAACTGTAACGTAACCGAAATCGAATGTGCGGACGGAATACTGACCTTTGCGGGCGGCGCGTGGTATAACGCGGATAAGACCGTTCTTTATAAAGTAAGTCAGGATCTGACTACGTTCGTCGTTCCGTCTACGGTAATAGAAATCGGTGCGAACGCGTTTGCGGGCAATAAGAATATTACTTCCGTACGGTTTACGGAGAAAGAAGGCGGCGGTTACGCCCTTAAAACGATAGGCAACTACGCGTTCTCGGGCTGCGGCTCGCTCGCGTCGATAACCTTGCCGTCAAGCGTGGAAAAACTCGGCGTAGGCGCGTTCAGTTGGTGTTCTGCGCTCACGAGCGCGGATCTGTCCGGCGTGGCTATATCCGAAATCCCCGCCGACACGTTCGCTTTCGCCGGCGTAGACGTTAAGGACGTTCAGGGCGTAAATAAAGAAGTAGCCCTTCTCAGCACCGTCAAATTCAACGCCGCGGTTACTTCGCTCGGCGAAAACTGCTTTAAGGCGAGCGGACTTACGACGATCGATCTGTCTGAAACGAGCATATCTTCGCTCGGCGACGGCGCGTTCTCTTCCTGCGGATTTTTACAGCAGGTAACGCTCGGCAATATAACGGAAATGGGCGAAAACGTCTTCGACGGCGCGTTCGTTACGAGTCCGTGTTTAAGAACGGTAACGTTCGGCGCGGGCAGTACCGCGCTCGGTGCGGGCGCGTTCAGGGGGCAGAAGAACCTTTCGACGCTTACCCTGTCCGACGCGCAGAAATCGTTGCAAACGATAGGCGCGTACACCTTCGCGGGTTGCGCCAAACTCTCCGTCATTCCCGTCACGGGCGCGGAAGTTATAGGCGACGGCGCGTTTGCGGGCTGCTCCGCGTTGAGAAAATTCGACCTTTCCGCCGCTAAAACGATAGGCGCGAACGCGTTTAAGGGTTGTACGAATATGTCTTCGCCCAACCTTGGCAACGCCACGTTTATAGGCGATTACGCGTTCTACGGCTGCGAATCGCTCGGCGCGATTTCGCTCGACAAGGTTACGAATATCGGCAAGTACGCTTTCGCGAAGAGCGGGGTAACTTCGGTTTCGTTCGGCGATAAATTCAGCCGCATAACCGAAACGTACACCGACGAAGACAATAAAGAAAAGATCCTTTACAGAATAGGTATAGGCGATTATGCGTTCTATAAGAGCGCGCTCAAAATCGACGGAACGCTTGAAATCTCGCTTGCTGGCGGGGCTGATATAGGCGAAGGCGCGTTTGCCGCCGTAGCGGGTATCAAAGCCTTTGCGGTAACGAGCGATGACGGCAGTTACTCCGTTGAAAACGGAATGATCGTCAAAACCGTCGCGAACGGCAAAAAAGTCGTGGCGTACGCTTCGCTCGGCAAGAGCGGAAAACTCGCCGTTCCCGAAAATACGGTAAGAATAGGCGCGTCCGTGTTTGAAAACGTACAGGGCGTAACCGAAGTGTCGTTCCCCTACGCGCTCAAAGCGATAGGCGATAAGGCGTTCTACGGTTGCGACGCGACCAAGTACGTCTTCGGCGGAATTTCCGCGCCCGTACTCGAAGCCGCTCCCGTCTCGGCAAGCGATTTTGCCGAAAAGAGCGATCTGTATAAACTGTTCGACAGAAACGGCGGAGTGGTAACCGAAAAGTATTACGCCAACTTCAAGAACTATCTCGCGCTCGCTATGTTCGCGGGCAAGGGCGGAGTTACCGGCGTTAAAGATTTTGGTCTCAGCGCGGAATTTGCCGAAAACGCAAAAGGATTCGATAACAGAATTTATAAAACGTACTTTTCGACGATGGTAAAGACCGCGACGATAGCCGACGATATCACGCGCGAATGCATTGAATTACTCAAAGAAATCCCCGCGAAAGCCGACGTGGAAGCGTTGAAAGCGGGCGACGAATCGCTTTGGAACGAATATAAGACCAAGATGAGCAAGGCACGCGGCGTATACGACAACGTATCGGTCGCGCAGCGTACCGCGTTCGTATCCGACTGGCAGAAACTTCTCGACACCGAAGCCGCTATGCGCGCGAAAGCGTCCGTATTCGGCGAAACCGTCGAAAAGAAGAGCATATCCGTAACGGTCAGACCGAACAAGACGAATTACGTCGTCGGCGAGAAGTTCGATCCTGCGGGAATGGCTCTCACGCTGCTCTGGTCGGACGGTTCTAAGGAAGAGATAACTTCGGGTTACGATTACACCAAGACCAAACTCAGCGAAAGCAATCGTACCGTAAAGGTTACCTACGAAGGTCTTTCCACCACGCTCAACGTCAGCGTCGTAATGCCCGAAATCGAGAAAGTCGAAATCGCCAGCGCGCCGTCGGTACTCGAATACGAGATCGGCGAAACCTTCCTTACGGGCGGTCTGACGCTTAAAGTAACCTACGTCGACGGCAGTACGAAAGTCGTTTACAAGGGCTTTACCGTATCGGGCGACAAGTTCGAAACGGCAGGCAAGCACACCGTAACGATCGAATACGAAGGTCGTTCGGTAGGCGTAGAAGTAACGGTTATCGACCCGGATAATCCCGAACCCGACACCCCCGACGAACCCGTCGTTCCCGACAAACCGAGCAAGAAAGGCTGCAAAGGCTCTGCTTCGACGGCGTGCGCAACTCTGCTTGCGGCAGGGTTTGCGGTAATCGTCAAAAAACGCAAAACCAAATAAAACGCGTTACGCGGCAGAACGCCGCCCGCCCTTTTCGGGGCGGGCGGCGCTTTATCGTGCTTAAAAGAAAATTTTAATCCGAGAAAAGGCTTTTGCTTAAAAAGTCGTTATTATTCATAAATAATGCATAAAAATGCAAAATATTCAAAATGAATTTCGGGCGCGGCGCCGATTTTACTGCGAAACGCTGCTAAACGCGCTGAGAAGCCCGACGCGCCGAAAACGGCATAATCGCTTGTAATTCCTTGCGGTTACGCCGTTTTCGGCGCGTGGCGGCGATTAAAAAAACATAAGCGTTGGTTATGGATGGTATAGATTTATATAATGTGAATATTTAATGAATTTTAATTGACAAATTTCGGCAATGAGCATATAATTCAAAAATAAAAAAAAGGATAAAATCGCGAATAGTAGATTTTATCGAAGGGATATCCCTTTTTTCTCGCCTTGCGGCGAGAAAATCCCCTTAAAAGGAAAATCTCTTTACGGGAGGCGTTTATGAAAAGAAAAAACTTGGCGTTGACGTTGTTGACCGCGTGCGTTGCCGCTTTTACGGCGGCGTTCGTCGGTTGTAAGAAACAGGTCGGCGCGAAACCTTTGCAAGAAGGTCCTGAAACGGGAGTTTATTATCTTGACGACGAGTTCGGCGAAAACCTGCTTACGTTAAGCGACGGCGGGTATTTCACTTTTACGTATCGCGGCAAGACAACTTCGGGCAGTTATACGCTTAAAGACGGCGCGCTCGCTCTCGATTTCAAAAAGGACGAAGACGGAGAAGCGGTCGGCGAATATTCCGACGGCGTGATAAGCGTCACTTACGGCGACGCGTCGCTCCGTATGCTCAAAAAAGAATATTACTCGGTGGCGTTCGAGACTAACGGCGGTTCTTCGGTCGCCGCGAAAGCCGTTCTCAACGGCAAGACGCTCGAAAAGCCCGCCGATCCCGAAAAGTCGGGCAGTAAATTCATCGCGTGGTATACCGACGCCGAATGTAAAGGCTTGCCTTTCGCGTTCGAGACGGGTGCGATAACCGCCGATACCACGCTTTACGCCCTTTGGGCGGAATACGACGAAGCCGTCGCCGAATACGAGATAAAATTCGATCTCGGTTACGACGGGGCGACTTTGCCTGCGGCTTCCACCGTCGGCGGCAAACTCTATAACGTCGCCGCGCCCGAAAGAGACGGGTACGCTTTTCTCGGTTGGTGGATAAGCGCGTATAACGACGGCGAAAAACTTACCGCCGCGTACGCGCCCGATTACGTTTTCAACGCCGATACCACGCTTTACGCGCTGTGGGCGGGCGAAGGGGAAACCCCCGCGCTTATGAACGTAGACGTAAACGGAGCGAAGTGGTCCAACGTAAACAAAGCCGCGAAGATAACCGTAGAAGGTCCGAACGGGCTTAAAGCGGAAGAGACCGTCGGCACGACCGCCGGTAACGCCTTTAATTACGATTTTACGACGAAGCCTGCGGGCGATTATAAAATAACGCTCGAAAGCGACGGCAAAAAAGTAGAAAGATATTACCTTAACGGCGCGCTTGCGCGCGTATCGGGTTTCCGCGTCGTCGGCAACTCGGTGCTTATGTTCAACCCCGTTGCGGGCGCGGAAAAGTATCTGATTACCGTAGAATGCGGCGATCCGAGACATAACCACGCCGAAAAGGACAACGGCACGTCCACCAACTACAATTTCGTGAACTGCCCGATGAAAGTCGGCGGAATAACGTTCACGGTCAAGGCGGTTGCGGCGGGCAAAGCGACTTCGGTTGCGACGTATACGTTCGACAGAACGCTTACCAAAGCCGAAAATCTCGCTTATAACGCCGAAAACGGCTTACTTACCTGGAACGCCGTTCGCGAAGCCGCGGAATACGTCGTATTCGTCGGCGAAGACGAGTATAACGTAGGCAACGCCACTAAATTCAGCCTTAAAAATTACAGCGGCGAACTTGCGGTTAAAGTCGTTTGCAAAACCGACGGCTATAACTCGTCCGTTGCGGAACTCGCGGTAAACAAGACCGCGCCCGTTTCGCCCGCGGATATAAAGATAAACGGCGATACGCTCGTATGGGCAGCCGCCGAAAACGCCGTCGGGTACGTCGTTCGTATCGGCGAAAAGGAATACGAGACTGCCGAAGCGACTTTCGCGCTCGGCGAAAAAATAAAAGAACTCAACAGTACCGATCCGAAAGGTCAGGACTATTCCGTATCCGTAAAAACCAAATTCGAGAACTGCGAATCGCTTTGGAGCGACGCGCTCGACGTGCGTTATTACGCGCTCGACAAATCGCTTACCTACGATCGCGGCGTGCTTAGTTGGAATTACGTCGTCGGCGCGACCGAGTACGAAGTAACGGTAAACGGCAAGGCGTATAAGACCGCCGAAGCGGAGTACGCGGTAACGCTTACTCAGTCGGGCGAAAACACGCTTACCGTCAGATTTATAACCGCCGACGGCGCGGACGACGAGATCGCGACGTATACGGTCAACGCGTATAAACTCACTTTCGATTCCCAGCAGGGCGAAAAGGTAGACGCGGTTTACAGAGCGACGGGCGATCCGATGAATTTACCCGCCGAACTTCTGCGCGACGGCTACGATTTCGTAGGTTGGTACAATTCCGCAAGCGCGTCGGGCGTGTACGGCAAGCGTTACGACGAAGAATACTTCGGCGGCAATTCGGATATCGTTCTTTACGCCGGCTGGTCGCCCAAGACCTATACCGCTCAACTCGACTATAACGAAGCGGGCGAAGGCGCGGACGACGCGGCGCAGGTAACGTACACCAAAAACTATACGATAACTCCGCCCGCTATAAAAGCCGAGCATAACGACAAGGTTTTCGCGGGGTGGTTCTCTTCGCCCGACGGAAAGGGCGTGCAGTACACCGACGAACTCGGCAACTCGCTCCGCGCGTGGCAGCACACCGCCGATATGAAACTCTACGCGGTATATAAAGACGCGTATAAGTACACGCTTATCGGCGCGGACTACGAAGTCACGGCTAACCCCCTGCTTGCAGGCTCTAAACTTACCGAATTGACGATACCCGCCGAGCACGACGGTAAAAAGGTCGTTTCGGTCGGAACTTACGCCTTCCAGGACTTCAAGCGTCTTGAAAAAATCAACATTCCCGACACGGTAACGTTCATCGACGCGACGGCTTTTTACGGCTGTATCTCGTTAAAGACCTACGCCGTTTACACGCCCGAAGGCAAAACGCCCGCGGCAGAACCCGCGTATACGGCGGTTGACGGCTCGCTGTTATATAATAATAAGATAACGGGCGAGACCGAACTCGTCGCGACGCCTTCCGTGCTTACGGGCGCGTACGCCATACCTTACGGCGTTACCAGATTAGGCACGCGTACTTTCTATAAATCGGGGCTTACCGAAATAATAGTCCCCGCAAGCGTAACCAACGTCGCGCAGGAAGCGTTTCTCGATTGTAAGAGTCTTACCAAACTCTCTTTCGCTATGCCGCAAGGCGAGCAGAAACTCGTAAGCCTTACCCTTGCCGCCAACTCGATTTCGGGTTGCGACGCGCTCGAAACGCTCGAATTGCCCGCAAGGCTCAACGAAATTCCGAACGCGCCCGAAGCGTTCAACGCGTTCAAGAACCTTAAAGAAATCAACGTTATCGGCGAGTGCGACGAGCAGGTTTACTCTTCGCTTACCGAAAAAGACGGGCAGGGCGCGAACGGTATTCTTACCAACGCCGACAAGTCCGAAATAATCTTCTGCCCGCTTAAAAAAGAATTCAAAGCGGTTGCCGACGGCAACGGAGTATCTTACGAATTCGTCGTACCCAACGCCGTTACCGCGATAGGCGCGAACGCTTTCAATATGTTCAGGCAGACCAAAGAAACGGATAACGTCTACTACGCGCTCAACGCGATAACTTTCCACAGCGGAATAGTATCCATAGGCGAAAATGCCTTTTACGATCTCGCGTATTTGCGTAAAGTTACTTTCGGCGCGGGCAACGCCCCGTTAGGCTTGACGATCGGCGAAAGCGCGTTTGAAGGTTGCAGACTTATCAACACCGTAACGTTCGACGAATCCGACGGAAAAGTCTCCTGCGTTAAGGAAATAGGCAAAAGGGCGTTTTACGGCTCGTCCGTAACGTCGCTTGCGTTACCGTCTTCGCTCGAAACGATCGGCGAAAGCGCGTTCGCGTATTGCGACGACCTTACCGAACTCGATTTAAGCAGGGTAAACGGCAACCTTACGTTCGGCGCGTACGCGTTTGCGTATTGCAACGCCTTGCCGTCCGTAGAAATAACCGACAACGTCGGCGAAATGGAATTCAGTTCGGTATTCTATAAATGCAGAACTCTGCGCGAAGTCATAGTCCCCGCGACCAACCCCAACTTCGAAAGCGTTGACGGCGTTCTGTACAGCAAGGGCAGAGAGACCATTCTCTATTACCCGAGCGGTCTTACCGGCAACTACACGCTCGATCCCGCTACCAAACGTATAGGCGGCGGCGTATTCAGCGGCAGAGACAACATAACCGAAATCACGATCCCCGCTTCCGTGACGGAGATAGGCGAAAGCGCGTTTGAAAGTTGCGAATATCTTACGGCGGTAAACTTCCTTGCGCCCGCGGCGGACGAACAGGCAGCGCCCTTAACGATAGGCAATAAGGCGTTTTATAAATGTTCAGCGCTTACCGATATAGAAATTCCGTCAAGGGCGGTTTCCGTCGGCGACGAATGTTTCGGCAGCGCGGCCGCGTTGAAAACCGCAATCTTTAACGAAGGTTTGCAGACGATCGGTCAGAAAGCGTTTTTCGGTTGCAAACAACTCGAATCGGTAATCATTCCGTCAACCGTAACGGAGATAGGCGCGCAGGCGTTCTGGAATAACGAAAAACTCGCCACCGTCACGTTTACGCCTTGCAACGGCGCGGTAACGCCTTTAATTCTCGGCAACAACGTATTTCAGTATTGTAAGGCGCTTACGAACGTCGTATTGAGAAAAGGAACGAAAAACGTTCCGTACGGCGCGTTCGAAGGCTGTTCCGCGCTCGAATCGGTAACGATACCGACCACGGTTTGCAACGATAACAGTACGGCAACTCGCGCTATAGCCGAAAATGCGTTCAATAAATGCGTAAGCCTTACCACGGTAAACTTTGCTTTGGGCGGAGACCTTCCGTTATCTTTCGCGAGAAACGCGTTCGGCGAATGTACGTCTCTTCTTAAAATAGATTTGCCCGCCCGCGCGAGCGGATTTTCCGGCGATTACGACGTGTTTGAATTAGGTAAAACGACGTCGTATTCCGAAAACAATTACGCGAACGTAGTATTCGGCGCAAGCCCTGCTAACTACGTCGCGACGGCGGCGGATAAGAAATACGTCGTTAAAGAATATAACGTTATCGAAGACGGCGGCAATTTCAGTTCGAAAGACGGTGTGCTGTACACCTACGATAAAAAGACCGTCGTTGCCTGCCCCTACGGCAAAGAAGGCGCGGTAGAGATAGCCAAAGAAGCCACGTCTTTCCGCGAAGGCGCGTTCTTCGGTTGTCAGTTCGTAACCGAATTGACCTTTGAAGACGGCGGAACAGAGCCTTTAATATTCGCCGACGCCGATTCTGCCAACGTAGGCTCGTCGAAGCAGGTATTCTTCGCCTGTCCGAGACTTACCAAAATATCCTTCCCCGCAAGGCTTAAATCTATCGGCGATTACGCGTTCTTGTCTAATACCGGATTTAACACCACGGTGAACGGCGTTTCGGTATACTCTTACGGCAACGGTTTGACGGAAGTAACGTTCGCGCCCGGCTGTAAACTCGAAAGCATCGGTAAAAACGCGTTCGTGGCGACGAAACTCACGTCGTTTATCGTACCCGCAAGCGTAACCAAACTCGGCGAATCGATATTCGCGGACGCATCGTCGTCCGTCAAATCGACGCTTAAAACTCTGTATCTGCCAGTAAACATTTCCGCCGAATCGTACGCAGGCGCTATCAAAGGCGCGTCCGCCCTTACGGACGTCGGCTTCGGCGAAGACGGCAAAGCCGCGCCGCAGGAAATGACGATAGAAAACGGCGTGGTATACGATAAAGAAAAATCGACGATAGTTTTCGTAATGCCCGAATCGCGCGCCACGCTTACGAGTCTCGAAATACCCGCAAGCGTAACCGCGATAAGAGATAACGCCTTCAAAGGCATAACCGCTCTTACTTCGCTCACGTTTGCTTCCGCAGCCGACGGCGAAGAAGAAAAGCCGCTTGTAATAGGTATGTACGCGTTCAGCGGCACGGGTATTACTTCCGTAACGTTGCCCAAGAGAATAAGCGAAATGGGCTCTTACGTCTTTTCGGCTTGCAAAACCCTTAAAGACGTCGGCTTTGAAAAAGGTTTCGCCTGTCCGTTACCCGATTACGCGTTTATGAACTGTATCGCGATCGCGCAGGTTACCATTCCGGGCGATATAGTAACTCTCGGCAGAACCGTTTTCTCCGGTAATAAAGCGTTGACAACCGTAACTTTCGGGCTTACCGCCAACGGCGACGTTTCTCAACTTAAAGAGATCGGCGCGGACGTATTCAACAATTGTTCCAAACTCAATTTGCTCCGTCTTGAAAAGACCGTGAAAGACGCCGAAGGCAATCCTACGTACGAAAACGATAAATTGCCCGCGCTTACCGCGCTTGGCGAAAGCGGAGCGTATATAAGCGGACCGTTTACGAAGTGCGTCGCGTTGACTAAAATCGTCATACCCGACGAAGTTACCAAGATCGGCAAAACCGCGTTTGAAGGTTGTACCAAACTCACTTCCGTAACCCTGCCGAAAAATCTTACCCTGATACGCGAAAGCGCGTTTATGGGCTGCACGCTTTTGGCTTCCGTCAAATTCAGCGACGAAACGCCCGACGCGTCGGTAACGTTAGAGGAAAGCGCGTTCAAATCCTGCAAAGCCCTTACTTCGTTCGACTTTACCAAAGTCGGCGCGTTCGCCGGAGATGAAATATTCCGTAGTTGCGTAAAACTTACGAGCGTGAATATACACGAAGGAATCGCTGCGGGCGAAAGCAACTACTTATTCGACGGTTGTACCAAACTTAAAACCGTCGTATTCAATCCGGCTTCGGGCAGCGTAGGCGATTACGCGTTCCAAAAATGCAGCGCGCTTACTTCCGTTACGATAGGCGAAAACGTATCCGCGATAGGCAGCGACGCGTTTAAGGGTCTTGCGCTTTTAACCACCGTCGATATGCGCTCGAACGTTTTAACCGTTATCGATTACAACGCGTTCAGCGGATGTAAAAAGTTAAAGAGCATAGCGTTACCCGCAACTCTGACGGAGATTAAAGGCAAGGCGTTCTATAATACGATCGCGCTCGAATCCGTAGACTTTTCTACGGTAACCAACCCCGCGGGGCTTTCAGTCGGTTACGACGCGTTCGCTAGCAGCGGAATTAAAAGCGTAAACTTCGGTTCTATACCTACAAAAGTCGGCTACGGCGCGTTTAACGCCTGTACAAGGCTTACGCGCGTAACTATTCCCGCAAACGTAATTTTTACGACTTCATCAAGGGAAGAGCCGGGCGAAAGAATGTTCAAAGGCTGTACCGCGCTTACGGAAGTAAAATACGATTCCGAAGCGGCTGTGCCGAAAAATATGTTCTACGGCTGCACCAATCTTGCGACGGTTACGTTAAACGATAAGGTTACCGAAATAGGCGAAGGCGCGTTCCAGAATTGCGCCGCGCTCGCAAACTTCGCTTTACCTGTCGGCGTTAACGAAATTAAAAAGAACACGTTCAACGGTTGCGCGAAACTCGGCGCGATAACGCTCGACGGTATAACTTCCTTAGGCGAAGGCGCGTTCAAGGGTTGTGCGGCTCTTAAGAGCGTGACGTTGCCCGCAACGCTTACCGATATAGGCGCGAACGCGTTTGACGGCTGCTTGACGCTTGCAAGCATAACCATTAACGGACAAATCGAAAATCTCGGTCTTGACGCGTTCGCGCGTTGCTCCGACGACTTGTCGATAACGTTCGCGGACGGCTCTGATATGGCTTACGAAAACTGTGCGTTGTATAACGGCGATACGCTGCTTGCGTATTACGGCAAGGCAATGTCGTTCAGAGTAAAAGACGGAACTGTCGCTATCGCGACGAAAGCGTTTAACGGCAACGCAACGCTTATCGAAGTCGTTCTGCCCGCAACGCTTACCGAAATAGGCGAGTACGCATTCCAGAAATGCGCCGCGCTTACGACTATAAACCTTAAAAACGTCAAGACGATAGGCAAGTACGCGTTCGATAACGCCGCGAAACTCGCAAAAGACTCTGCGGAAACGACGGGCTTGTATATCGGCGCGAATACGATAGGTAATTACGCGTTCCAAAAATGTCTCGCTCTCGAATCGGTGGCGTTCTTCGGCGTAAACGTAAGCGTCGGACAAAACGCGTTCAGCGGCTGTACTAATCTCGGCGCGCTGACGGGTACTACGCATATAGCGGAATTGCAGAGTGCGGCGTTCAAGGACTCGTTAAAAAACGGCGAAATCGATCTCGATATGCCTTACGCTGAAATTCGCGGCGGCAACGTCTTCCAGAACGCAACGGGGCTGAAAAGTATCACTCTGAAGAGTATCTCGCTCAAAGCCAACGGCTCGCAAAACGCTTACAGTTATATTTTCGACGGTTGCGCTAATCTTACCACCGTAACCGTTACCGAAAAGGTAGGCAAACTCGGCACGAACGCCTTTAAGAATTGCGCGAAACTGACGCTTGACGGCTTGCAACTCGACGAATTGACCGAAATAGGTTCGAGCGCGTTTATGAATTGTATTTCCGTAACGAGCATAACTTTGTCGGCGACGGTAGTTAAAATCGGCAGCGAAGCGTTCTCCGGCTGGACTGCGGAACAATCGATAATCGTCGATAAAGCGGAAAGCGAAATCGTTATAGGCTGGTCGGGCTGGAACTCATCGTGGAAGAACGGCTGCAATGCGGTTATAACCTATAGAGCCGAAGAAGCGGCGGCGTAAACTAAAGCGAAAAATCGCGTAAAATTTGCGTGAAAATTTAATAAATACCTGTAAACGAATAGCGTTTCCGCCCGAAATCGGGCGGCGAAGCGCTATTCGATTTGCAGTTTTACAGGGTTTCGATTATGAAAAACACGTCTGTTTTCAAAAAATTCTATAATAAACTCGCAAGAGAAGGGTTGCTTAAATCGCTGATGGTTGCGGCAACGGTATCGCTTTTCGCGTCGGGGCTGGCGGCGTTCGTCGGCTGGTATTTCGGCGTGGACGCAAAGTGGATAGTCGTCGGGGCGGCGGCAGGCATTACCGCGTTGCTCACGCCCGCGCTGTACTTTGCAAAATTCCGCCCGAACACTTTAAGCGTTTCGAAGCGACTCGACGCGCTCGGTCTCGAAGAGCGTATACTCACGATGTCCGAACTCGAACGCGACGAATCGTTTATCGCTATGAAGCAGCGCGAAGACGCCGCGCGCGCGTTGAGCGCGCTCGAACCGAAGTCGCTTAAATACGCGTTTTCGTCCGCGACGATAATAACGCTTTGTCTGTCGTTAGCGTTCGCGGGGGCGGGTACTACGGTAAACGCGCTCGGCGCGAAAGGGGTTATTCCCGACGGCGGGCAACTCGTAGAAGATATAAAGCCCGCGCGCGAAGAGTTTTACACTCTTAAATACGCGGCGATTGACTATAAAGCGTTCGCGTTGACCGGCTATTTGGTCGAGTCCGACGGCGGAACTTTCGACGGCAACGACGAACAACTCGTCGCGAAAGGCGAAGACGGCGAACCCGTGCTTGCGCTTGCCGACCCCGATTACGACTTCCTTTGCTGGCTTGACGGCTCAACCGAGCCGTACAGGGCGGAATCGGCTCTGCTCGTAACCGACGACAACTTCGACGTCGAAAATAAAACCGTCGGGGAAGACGGCTCGGTTACCGTATTCGATTCCGCGCGCGGATATATGCTCAGCAAGGATACCAACGGGAATATTACCGTTACGGTGTTCGCGTTCTTCTCTTCTTCCGACGAGAACGGATCGGGCGGCGAGACGGGCGATCCCGCCGAAGGCGAAGGCGAAGAAGACGCGCCGAGCGAAGGCACGCCCGAACAAGGCGAACCGTCCGAAGACGGCAAGGAAGGCGAAAATAACGAAAAGGACGACGAAAAGAACGAGAACGAAGGCGATCCTACCAAACCCGACAAAGACGGCAACAAAGTAATCGACGGAGACCAGAATTACAGCGACAGAATTCAGGAATACATCGACGCGTACGAACAACTTAAAGCAAACGGCGAAGAAATTCCGCCGTATCTGCAAGAAATAATCGATAACTATTACGACTCGCTCAAATAAGCGAAAGACATCGGAGGACGAACATAATGGTAACAGAAGAAAATTTAACTCAATTCAGTAAACAATGCGAAAACGTTTTCAAGCAGATACGGCGCGACGTGGTAGGGCAGACCGAAGTAGTCGAAGGCACTATCATCGCTATGATCGCGGGCGGCAACGTACTTCTCGAAGGCGTGCCGGGCGTTGGCAAGACGCGACTCGTAAGAACTCTCGGCAGGGTGTTCGACCTTCCGTTTTCGCGTATACAATTCACGCCCGACCTTATGCCGGCGGACGTTACGGGTACTAACATAATCGTCAAGGACGAGAACGGCAATTCGACATTTCAATTCCAGCCCGGACCGATTTTCAGCAACATAATTCTCGCGGACGAAATAAATCGCGCCACGCCGAAAACTCAGTCGGCTCTGCTCGAAGCGATGCAGGAACATACCGTTACGGTAATGGGCGTATCGCGTAAGATGAAAGAACCGTTTTTCGTACTCGCCACGCAAAACCCCGTCGAACAGGACGGAACGTACCCCTTGCCCGAAGCGCAGATGGACAGGTTTATGTTCAAACTCGTGGTGCATAACCCGTCGCTCGACGAACTTATGGGCATAGTCAATATGACGCAGAAAACTATGTCCGAAGTCTCCGAAGCGGCGTGCAACGGCGAGCAGTTGCTCAAAATGCGCGAGACGGCTAATCAGATTCCCGTTGCGGACGAAGTTATGCGTTACGCGATGGAATTGTGTTCCGCCACGCAGCCCGACGGCGAATGTGCGACCAAGACCGCGAAGAAGTATATCCGTCTGGGCGCAAGCCCGAGAGCGGGGCAGGCGCTTATCTCCGCCGCAAAAGTCAAGGCGTTGATGGCTGGCAGGTACAACGTGGCGTATTCCGACCTTAACGAACTCGCGTACCCCGTGCTTCGTCACCGTATGAAACTCAACTTCGAAGCGATAGCCGAAAGAGTTTCGCCCGACGACATAATCGGGATGATTATCGGCGAAGTGTCCGAAAAGTACGGATTAAGCGATAAAAAAGCCGAAAAGGCAGAAAAAGAAACTAAAGACAAAAAGAAGGCTAAATCGGGTAAATAACAATGAAAAACCCATATCTCAACAACGAGTTTTTCAGTCGGTTAGAGACGGTCGCGCTTAATCTGCGTAAAGATCTCGACGGGTATTTCGGGGGCAAACATCTCGTAAAGACCTACGGTCAGACCGTCGAATTTGCAGATTACAGAGAGTATATGCTCGGCGACGACATACGCCGTATCGACTGGAATCTTTACAGCCGTTTCGAGAAATACTTTCTTAAACTCTTTACCGACGAAAGACAAATGCATACGCGTATTTTTCTCGATTGTTCCGCGTCTATGGGCAAGGACAATCCCGAAAAAGCCGCCTACGCCACGGGTTTTGCCGCAGCGCTCGGATTTTTGTCCGTGCATAACACGGACAAGGTGTCCATACGCCTGATGAAAGGCGACGAAGCGACCGATCCGTTCGGCGTGATAGTCGGCAAGAACTCGTTTTATCGCGCGATCGGCGAGTTGGAAAACGTCGTTTTCGACGGCGAGACTAATCTCGAAAAGGCGATAATCGGTTGCGACGATCAGGGGCAGAACGACGGGTTGACCGTCATAATCTCCGACTTCTTTACCGACAGCGACTGGCGTAAAGCCGTAGAATATCTGCGGTATAAAAAACGGCAGGTGGTGCTGGCGCAGGTGCTTTCGTCGGAAGACGTAGATCCGACGTATTCGGGCAGAGTTACGCTTATAGACTCCGAATCGGAAGACGTCGCAGACGAAAGAAATATGCGACTTAACGTAACGCGCGGTATGCTGGACGCGTACGAAAGGGCGTTATACGACTATATTGCCGAAATCCGTGCCTTTTGCGTTACCAGAGACGTAGGCGTGGCGACTATCAAATGCAACGAACCGATTGAAAACGCGATATTCGGTCAACTGATGAATTTAGGAATAACGGAATGAATTTATTACTGCCTTTAGGGCTGCTGGCTCTTTTAAGTCTGGTCGTTCTGCTGATAATATATCTGCTTAAACCCAACTACCAGCAAAAGATGGTTTCGAGTACGTTCGTATGGAAACTCAGCCTTAAATATAAAAAGAAAAAATTACCCGTCGGTAAACTGCGTAACGTGTTGTTGTTGCTCTGTCAGATACTCGTGCTTACGCTGGCGGCGCTGATAATCGCCAAGCCCGCGAAAGTGTACGAGAAGACGCAGACCGACGGCGAGCGGATAATCGTCGTGGACGCGTCGGCGAGTATGCGCGCAGAGAAGGACGGCGAAAGCCGATTTTCGCGCGCGGTGTCGCAGATAAAAGAAGTTTCGGATAAAGTGTTCGCGGACGGCGGAGCGATAACGCTTATCGTCGCCGGGCCCGAAGCGAAAACGGTCGCCGCGCGCGAGACCGACGCAACGGCGTTCGGAAACGTTCTTGACGGTCTGGAATGTTCTTACGGGGCGGCGGACGTAGACGGCGCGATGCAACTTGCCGAAGCCGCGCTCGACGCAATCCCCGACGCGCAAATATCGTTCTATACGGCGACTAAATATAAAAACAAGGGTAAGTCGGTAGAGATTAAAGACGTCTCTAAAGAAGGCGAATGGAACGCCGCCGTGCTTAACGCGACCGCCGAACTTATCGAAAACAGATACGCTTTGACCGTAACGGTAGCGAGTTATTGCGCGGACGCGGAACTTACGGTACAGGTTACGGTATACGGGGTAAACGGAACGGACAAAGCGCTCGAACTCCCCGAAAAACCGATCGACTTTACCAACGAAGCGAAGACGCTGGTGTATACCGACGTAAATCGCGGCTACGGAGAAAATTCCGAAGCGATAATATTGACCGACGACTATAAATTCTCGTCGTACGACCGTATTTTCATTCGTCTTACCGACGGCGCGGGCAATCCGATAGACGACGCGATAGCCTCCGACGACGAGTTTTACGTTTACGGCGGCGAAATGCCCAAGATAAAAGTACAGTACGCGAGCAGCCTTTCCAACGACTTCTTCATACAGGCTCTCGACGCGATAAGCGGCGCGTTCAAGAAAAAAGGGCTTGATTTAGACTGTAAAATCGTGCGCGAAGGCAAGACCGCCGCGACGGAAGGTTTCGACGTGTATTTGTACGAGCATAAGATGCCCGAAATTCTGCCCAAGGACGGAATAGTGTTTATGCTCGATCCCGACAGGTCCGCGGACGCGGGTTTCACGCTCGGTTCGAGACGGCTCATAAGGGGTTGGGACGGCGACGGAGAATCGCTCGCGCTCGGCGCGGTACACCCCGTAACGAGTTACGTCAACGTAAGCGAGATAAAACTCAGCGAGTATATCTACGTCGACGAAGCGTCGCTCGACGGGTACGAGACGATTATGTACTACCAGAGTAATCCCGTAGTGTTTCTCAAAAACACGCCCGACACCAAAATAGTCGTTATGGCGTTCAACATAAACAAGTCTAATCTCGGCATAAGCCCGTTCTTCACGGTGCTTATGTATAACTTTTTCGATTATTTCGCGCCGAAAACGTTCGACTTTCCGTCTTACGACGTGTATTCCGAAGTAACGCTTGCCGCAAGGGGCAACGAAATAGAAGTGGACACCCCCGCGCCCGATTCGCAAAAACTCACGTTTTCGCAGTTCCCCGCAAAGGTTACCGCCGATAAACCGGGTACTTACACCGTAACGCAGAAACTGTTGACCGCGCCGGGCGCGGAACAGAGAACGCTTACCGAACGCTTTTACGTCCGCGTGGCGTCGGAACAAAGCAATATAGAAAGGGAAGAAGACGCGCTCGAAACCCCCGTCCGCAACGTTGAGACGGAAAAGGGCTACGACGATCTTCTTATATGGTTCGCCGCCGCGCTGCTTGCTTTCGCGTTCGCAGAGTGGTGGTTGCAATCGAGAACCGCGTTATAAGGCAAGGTAATTTACGATGCTTGATTTTCACGTTAATTTTGCTCATCCGTGGCTGTGGCTGTTGCTGCTGCCTGCCGTCGCCTGCGCGCTTATACCTTATTTCCGTACCCCGAAAAAGTACAGAAGAAACAGAAACAGGATAATTTCGCTCTGTCTGCATATCGCGGTAGTGACGTTCGCCACCGCCGCGCTCGTCAACACCACTTTCGATTATAAAGTATACAATTCGGGCAACGAAATACTGCTCGTGATAGACTCGTCGTACAGCACCGAATCCGAAAAGACCGCGAAAGAGAATTACGTCCGCGACTTCGTCGCTATGGCGGATACGCGCGTGTTCAGAGTGGGCGCGGTTACGTTCGGTGCGGATTATAAGTACGCCGTGCCGATGACTAACGTCACGGACGACTTCGTAGAGAAGTATCTATCCGGCGAACAGCCAGACGACTCGGGCAGCGATATAGCAGCCGCGCTCGAATACGCGGCAACGCTCTTCGAACGCCCCGAAACCGCAAAAATAGTGCTTATAAGCGACGGATTCGAAACCGATAACGACGCGATTTCCGCGGCGCGCGCGGTCGCCGCCGACGGGATAAGGATAGACGCGATCACTTCGTCTTCGCTTAACCCGGTTTTCGATTTGCAGGTAACTGGCGTTACCACGCCCGACTATAACGTAGAGACGGGCGAAGAGTTCGATCTCGGCGTAAATATAAAAAACGCAGGCAACTCCGCCGCAACCGCCGTTCTGGCGATTTACGACAACGAAGAATTAAAAAGCAGAACGACGATAGAAGTACCCGTCGGGGCGCAGACCGTTACGGTCGCGCACTCGTACGAAACGCGCGGTTTACATTCGCTTAAAGCGGTGGTCGAAATCGACAACGACGGCGTGGCGCAGAACAACTCCGCACGCGCGTACAGGTATCTCGAAACGTTCAAAGACGTACTCGTGATAGAAGGTTACGCGGGGCAGTCGGGCGAAATAAAAGAGTTGCTCGACGGCTACGAAGTGCGCGTCGTTACGATAGGCTCGGACGATATGCCCGCCACTCTCGACGAGTTGCGCGCCTACGACGAGATTATTCTCAACAACGTGTCCAACGCCGACCTGCAACGCCATCGCGGGCTGGATAAACTGCTCAACGACTACGTTTACGTCGTCGGCGGCGGATTGTTTACGGCAGGCGGAAAAGACTCGACGGACTCAAGTCTCAATCACGCGTATAACCGCGCGGATATGGAAGGCAGTCTGTATCAGCAGATGCTGCCCGCGCAGATAATAGACTATACTCCGCCGCTCGGCTTATTCCTGATAATCGACGTATCGGGCAGTATGGGCGAGGGCGAAGAATCTAAATTACAGGCGGCGAAAGACGCGGCGAAGAGTATAGTTACCGATACCAACGTTATGTCCGACCGCGACTACGTCGGGGTTATAACCCTTTCGGACGACGCGGAAAGAGAATTGAGGCTTACGCCTATGACGCGACAGGACGATATAGTCGACGCTATCTATAATATAGGAAAGGGCAACACGACGTATTTCGCGCCGTCTTTGAAAGCGGCGGCAAGGTCGCTCGTGATAGCGTATAACAACCACGAAATAGAAAGAATGCACGTCGTGGTAATATCCGACGGCGAAGACAGCGACTTCGAAGAATATCTCGCGGTGGTCAAAAAGTACGCCGGCACGGGCGAGACGAGCGGCGGAACGGAAGTTTTACCCGAATCCGCGCGCGTAAGTTTTTCGTTCGTAGGCGTTCAGGCGTCGGACTATAAGATGAAAGAAATGAAACAAGCCGCTCAGGCGGGGCGCGGCGGGGCGTATAACTGCGACTCTAAAAACCTTACGGCAAGCATAAAGAACGATATTAAAATAACGCCCGTAGCCGAATCCGAAGAAAAGACGTTCACTCCGCAACTGTCGAAAGAAAGTTATTATTCAAACGTCATATCGCAGTCGGAAATGCCGTCGCTCGAAGGCTTTTACGGCGCGAAAGCGAGAGTAGGCACGACCGTTCTTTACGGCGAGTACGGCGTACCGATATATTCCGAGTGGAAGTACGGCGCGGGTACGGTAGGGAGTTTTATGTGCGACCTTAACGGCGTGTGGTCGTCGGCGTTCACGGGTTCGGAAGCGGGTAAAAAGTTCCTGCTTGCGGCAGTCAATAAGATTTTCCCGACGGCAAGCGTCAAACCGCAGAATATCCGTATAAACTTAAGAGAAGAAAATTACGAAACGCAGGTGGGCGTGTTGTACGCCGACGGCGGACTTAAAGACGGCGAAACGATCGGTATGGAAGTCGTGAACGTAGCCGATCACGAAACGGCGGTAAGCGTAGTCGCGCCGTCCGCCGAAAACAGGTACACGCGCGGCTCGTTTACGGTAAAAAAAGACGGCGTTTACGCGATAACCGTTACCCGTTACGCCGCCGACGGAAGCGTTATCGCCGCCCGTACGGAGTATAAGACGTTCTCGTACTCGAAAGAGTATTCGTTGCCCGACGGGGAATTCGACAACGTCGCGTTTATGGCTAAACTCGCGCGCGGCAACGACGAAAACGCGCCCGTAACGGCACCGCTCGATACGGCGGACGCGTCACTCGCGTTCGAAGGGTTCAGAAGAACGCTCGACAGAAGTTATAATCCGCTCATTCTGCTGATGATACTTACTACGGTTTGTTTCCTGCTCGATATAGCGGTCAGGAAATTCAAATTCAAATGGATTCACGAACTCGTTCGCGAAGCGAAAGAGAAAAAGGCGCGCGAACGCGCCGACGGAGGCGGAGTATGAAAATTCTCAAAAGAATAGCGGCGGTCTGGCTCGTCGCGTGTTTCGCCTTCGCGGCGGCGGGCTGTAAAAAAGGTCCGACGCTCGACAGCCCCGACAATCTCGAAATAGACGCGTCGGCGTTGACGCTTGACTGGGATAAGGTTGAGAACGCCACGAACTATCTCGTTTCGGTAAACGGCAAAAACTCTATCGTGGCTAAACCGACGTTCAGTCTCGTCAATCTCTCGTCCGGCGATTACTCGTTAAAGGTAAAGGCGCGCGACGCGAAAGGCGGATATAACGATTCGGACTGGTCGAAGACCGTTCGCTTTACGAAAGAAGCCGAAAACGGGTTACAGTACGCGCTTACCAACGCCAACACGGAATATTGCGTTACGGGCGTGGGTACGGCGAGCGGAGACGTGGTTATAGGCGACACCTATCGCGGCAAACCCGTCACTTCCGTATCGGCGAAAGCGTTTTACGGCAAGAACGTGTTAAAGAGCGTTACGATAGGCAAAAACGTAAAGAGCGTCGGCGCGCAGGCGTTTACCAACTGCTCGCAGTTAAAGTCGGTAACTTTTTTCGACGGGTTGACTGAAATAGGCGATTACGCATTTCAGGGCTGTAAAAGTCTGACGACGGTATCGTTGCCGAAAAATCTCGCGGCGGTCGCGGATTACGCGTTCAGGTATTGCAGAAGTTTAAGGGAAGTCGTATTCAACGACGGGCTTGAATCGATAGGCGAAAGCGCGTTCGCGGAATGTGACTCGCTTGAAAAGGTAATACTGCCCGACAGCGTAACGGCGATAGGGCAGAGCGCGTTTCAGAGTTGCGATAAACTCGCCGCGGTAACGTTCGGCGGCGGATTAAAAACCGTCGGGGCGAAGGCTTTTGCCGAAGACAAACTGCTTGCCGAAGTCTCGTTCGGAACTTCGCTGCAAACGATAGGCGAATCGGCGTTTCACGCCTGTATCGCGCTGAAAAAGGCAATTTTGCCCGACGGCGTAACGGCGATAGGCGAATCGGCGTTTTACGGTTGCGAAGCGTTATCCGAAGCAAAACTCGGCGGCGGAATGAAATCGATAGGGCGTTACGCCTTTGAAAAAACGGGCGTGTATAAAGCCGAAAATAAAATCTATTACGTCGACGGCTGGGTTGTCGGCAGCGACGAAGACGTTTCCGAAATCATAATCAAGGACGGAATCGTCGGCATAGCGGACTACTCCTTTTATAATCGCGCGGGCATAGACGAGTTTACTCTTCCGCCGTCCGTAAAAATAATCGGGGCGCGCGCGTTTTCGGGCTCGTCGCTTACGGGTTTCGATATCTGTAACGCGGAAGAAATAGGCAATTACGCGTTTTCGGGCTGTAAAATTCTCGGAAGAAAGAGCGTCAATCTCGGCAAAAACCTTAAAAAGATAGGCAATTACGCCTTTTATAACTGCAAAGATTACGGCAATCCGAAATACGATTCCGTTCGCATACCGTCTTCGGTAGAGACGGTAGGCACTTACGCGTTCAGGGGCGCGGGCGATTACGTGAACGTCAAAGAGAAGGGCGGCGGAGTCGTGTACGCCGATAAATGGATAGTCGATTACGTGCCGAAAGCCGACGGCGGAATAGACGTGGTTTACGCGAAAGAAGGCGTGACGGGCGTAAGCAATTACGCGTTTTACAAAAACGCGCAGGTGCAGAACGTCTTTCTGCCCGAATCGCTTAAAACGATAGGCACGGCGGCGTTTTACGGCTGCACCGAACTTGCGGGGGTAAACTTTTCCGCCATATGCGATGTTACCGAAATATCCGACTACGCGTTTTATAAATGCTCGCTTTTAAGGTCGGTGCAAATTCCGAAAGGAGTAACGAGAATAGGCAGGTCGGCGTTTTATAAGAGCGGACTTACCAACGCGGAAATTCCGCGCAACGTCAAGGAGATAGGCGCGTACGCGTTTTACGGTTGTCAGGATCTGTTCCTGCTCGACTTTACGGCGGATTCCAAACTCGAAAGCGTCGGCGAATACGCGTTCGGCGGCGGAAACGCAATCGAAGCCGTGTCGTTACCGAACGCTTTGACTACGCTCGGCAAGCGCGCGTTTTATAAGAGCGCGTCGCTTAAAAGCGTAAAATTCGGAGGCGCGCTCGGCGAGATCGGCGAAGGGGCGTTCGAAGCCTGTTCGTCGCTTACGGCGGTGGATTTCGGCGATAATATAGTCGGGGTAGGCAAAAGGGCGTTTTACAAATGCTCGTCGCTTGCCGACGTAAACTTCGGTAACGTTAAAAGCGTGGGCGATTACGCGTTTTACGGCTGTGCGGAACTCAAAACCGTCAATCTGCCCGCAACGCTTGAAAATATAGGCGATTACGCGTTCCGCAACTGCGGGCTTTCGTCCGTCGTGTTGCGCGCGTCGGTCAAAACCGTCGGCGCGCACGCGTTCAACGGCAACAAAGGCGTTACGTTCTTTACGGAAGCCGAAGCCGACGCGAACGGCTGGAACGCCAGATGGAATTCGGCGTACCGCCCGACGATAACGGGTTGCGTTCTGTCGGAAGACGGAACTTACGTCGTGTCTTTCGTGAAAACCGAAACCGCGCTCGTAAACCTTACCGAAAAAACGCCGGCGGGCGATCCGCAAAGAGCAGGTTACGCGTTCGGCGGGTGGAAGGTCATAGACGAAGAAACGCAGACCGAAACGATTATCGGATCGGCTATGCTTGCGACCGTTCCCGACGGAACTACGCTTACCGCGATATGGAACGAAATCGGCGACTGACGCAATCGGTTTAGTCCGAAACGGATAAATATTTTTTAACCTTTACAGGAGATGTGTTACACAATGAGCAAATTGAAGAGATTTTTTACCGCAACGCTCGTAGCGGCAACGCTCGCGTGTCTGTTCGCGTTCGGCGCGGCAGGCTGTAAGAAAAGCGATTCGGTTAAAAACGAATTCGTCCTTTACGGCGGAGAAACGATAACTTTAAGCGGCAAAAAGAACGGCGAAATTCCGTTCCCCGCCGATCCGACGCGAGAAGGCTTTTTCTTCGACGGCTGGTACGCCGATCCCGCGTTTACGGGCAGCCCCGTGACGAGCGGTAAATTCGACGGCAAAACGACCTATTACGCCAAGTGGGAAGTAGGTTGCCCCGTCATACTGCAACCCGAGGGCGGCGCGCTTTCGGTAACGAAAGTATACGTCCGCGCGGGCGAACCCGTATCCGCCGCGCTTGCCGATTACGTTCCCGTAAAGGGCGATCTCGTTTTCGGCGGCTGGTTTATCGGCGATAATCCGTTGACTTCCGACGTGGTCGGAACTCTCGAAGGGCTTACGCTTACGGCGGCGTATAAGGCGAAATTCGTTATAAACGGCTCGGTTGAAAACCTTGACGGGGCGTACGAAGACGTAGCGAACTTCATCGAAGGTTACGCGTTCGTCGGCGACGAACTCGAAGCCTACGCGGTAAAGGAAGGGTTTACCGCCGAGAACGCCGACGAGTACGTCGTGAACGAAGATTCTTCCAAAAACGTATTCAAAGTATCTTTCTCGCGTAACAAGTACAACTTTGAAATACACGAACTCTATCCCGACGGAAGCGAAGCGAAAATCGACCGCAGAAAATACTATTACGGCAGCGCGGTAGATTTGCCGACCGAAGAACTCTCTTTCGAAGGTTACAGATTTATCGGCTGGGCGAAGAGTAAAGCCGCCGCTTACGGCGACGCTTTTAGCGAAAAATCGGTAGTCGTGTCGGGCGATACGGCGTTGTACCCCGTATGGGATCGCGGCTACGCGGATATGTTCGGCGGCAGCGACTATCTCTTTATAGATCACGAGCGTGAAAACGGCGTAATTCTCCGCCGCGGCGGCGTGGACATTCCGGGCAGATACGACGAGACGTACGAAATGTACTTCTTCTACAACGACGAAGACGTCCGCACGCTTAAAATTACTCTCGACGAAAAGTCGCATAAATTCATATTCTACGCCACGCGCGGCGGAACGTACTACGCTTGGGACGCTACCGCTAAAACGGGCGAAAACACCGATATATCCATAATTCTGGACAACGTAAACGGAATAACTTACGACTCGACTGTAGAAGGCGACAGAAAAACACTCAAAGGTACTTACGAGATAACCGAAGACGGAATGTGCAGGGCAACGCTTAAAAACGCCGCCACGCAAGAAGAGACTACGATGACCTTCCTGCTCGGTCAGAATATGGCTACCAAGCATAACGTCTTCCGCGTTCGCGGCGAAGAATACCGTTACGGAACGCTTGCGAGACGGCTCAATTACTATCCGCTCGTAACTCTCGACGGGTTCGGTAACGCCACGCTCGTCACGCCCACGCAGACCGCTTCGTTCGAGTACGATATAACGGGCGACGTGGTAACGCTCGAATCCGATCAGAAAGAAGTTCTGGTTATAAAAATAAAAGACTTCGGCGGCAAGATCGGTTACGACTCTTACGATAAAGATTTCGATACCGTTATGTATTGCGAATCGCCCGAAACGCTCAACGCCGCGCTTACGCTCGACGGTTGCGGCGACGCGAAGTACGAATACGGTAAAACGACCTATACGGGTACTTACACGCTTTCCGCGTCGCTGTTTGGCGGCAAAATAATAACCGTTTCCGCCACGGCGGAAGACGGAACGACTTTCAAGCGCGTTTTCCGTTATTACGATAAGAAGATAGGCGTGACCGTCCTTGCGAAGATGTTCGTCAACTGCGAAGAAAATTACGCCGAGCATTACTTCGTGGACGATTCGGGCAGCCTTAAAAACGATAAGTTGTTCGTCGTTGACGGGGCAAAGGGATATTTCTACGAGATAAAAGACGCTTCCGCGAAGACGTACGAATTAGCGTCCGAAGGATCGATTAAAACGAACGACGACGGGTTTTACGTTTACACCGCCGAAAAGACCGAAGACTGGGCGAGCGTGAAGTCCGCCGACAGAGTGATAGGCGCGTTTAACACGGGCGATTACCGCGTGTTCTTCTTTGCCGAAGAAGACGGAGTAAAAGCCCCGTCCACCGTGAATTATCTCAGCGTCGACGGCTCTGCGGTTACGATAATAGCCGAAAAATTCGCCGTGTACTCCGATAAAGACGGCAAGACGATTATAGGTCTCGTAAGCAAACGCGACGCGTATATGGTCGTTACCGACGGCGTTAATAATTACTATTTTGCGTTCGCAGAAGTCGGCGGCAACGTTATCGAACCGCTTGAAAACGCTCCGCTCGTGCTTACCAAACGCGTTATAAAAGACGGCTCGGCGACGACCGACGCCAAGACCAGCCTTACGCTTACCGGCAAGAAGACGGGCGAAGATCTCGATTCGATTTATTCTTCCGCCGACGGCGACGGGAATGTTACCGCCGTTTACGGCGTAAGCAAAGCCGAAAACTTCGTTTTGCCCGCGCTTAAAGTAATCGTCTATACGTTCGTTTCCAACGACGCGTCCGTCTCGTTCAAATTCGTCGTTACGACCAGCGAGACGATTTACGGCACGAGATATTACTTTAACTATTACGCGCTTAGCGAGACGATAACCTTCGCCACGATAAAGTCGATTGACGACGGCGATATAGAAAACGACTCGCAGACTCTCGCGTTTACCGACGAGAAGAATGCGAACGGCGAAGTCCTGCTCGTTTACAGCGACGGTACGAACAGTTATAAAGGCGCGTTCGATACGCATAACGTCACCGCCGAAGACGGCACGGTTTCCGTGGAAGCGGGGCATACCGTCGACGCGTTCGGGCTTAGCGAATACCGCGTTATCGCGTACGACTTCCGTTCGGAAGACGGCAAGCACGACTTTACTTTCACGTTCCTTTCCGACAGATTCCGTATAAGCGCGGATAACGCCGTTTACGAAAACGAAAACGGCGAAAAACTCGAACTCGACGGCGCGACGCACGTTGCGAGATATACCGATAAGAGCGGCGCGCGCGTATATTCTTACTATATAATTTCCGCGGGCGTGCTTGAAGAAAACGGCAAAGCCGTAGTGATGAGCGTAAACGATACGACCGTGGTATTCGACGTCGTTTCGAGCGGAGACTTCTCCCGCCGCGGCGAAGAAGCGGGTAAATATCTCGTAATCGATAACGGAATCCGCGCCGACGCTTACGTCGAACTCGACGGGCAGGGGAAAGCGACCGTCACTTACGACGACGCGACCAAACCCGCCAAATCCGCGACGTATATCGTTTCGGGCGACACCTATTCGATAACCGCCGATAACGCTGTGCTTTACGTCGGCAAACTCGGCTTATGGACGTACGGCGGAAACGACTATCACGCGTTCAGGCTCGAAACCGAGAACTTCTGCGGCGCGTACCTTGACGGCGAAGACCTTTCGGTAATAGTCCTTGACGACGCGGGCAACGCGACGAAATATTCGCCTTACGGCGTGGCGCAGATCGGGTATTACTATATGATAGACGACGGAGTGTTCTACTACTCCGCCAAAGACCTTTCCGACGCGGCTATGTATCGTACGGAAGGCAGAAAAATCGAAAAATCCGACTTCTTCGCGTCGTATTACGCCGCGGACTTCGCGTCGATCGTCTTTTACGAAAACGGCGTCGTAAGATACAACGGCAAGACGGATAAATTCTACGTTTACGACGAGAATACGGACTCAGGTAAAATCTATACGCTTTCGCCCGACGGCGGCGAAGCCAACGCGTACGGATATTCGTGCGAGACGTTTACTCTTAAAACCGACGACGGAAAATACTCCGTTCTTAACTATTCCGACGGCAAGAAAGACAGGACGTATACTTACTTCGACGGCAAGTATATAACGTTTACCGCCGCAGACGGATCTACGCTCGAATTCCAGCCCACGGGCTTGCCGACGTTTACCGTCGTGGGAACTCACGTCAAACCCGCCGCCGAAGGCTCTTCTTCCGCGCCCGAAAAGACCGAGTATCTCGTCGCGCTCACTTACGTCGATGGCGAACCGCTCGTCTATCTAGGCGGATACTATCCGAGACGGAACGTCAACGGCAGCACATTCAACGCCGAAACGTATTCGTTTACCTATACGGCGAATTACGACCTTACGATAGACTACGACGCAAAGACGTTCTCGTTCACGCCCGAAACTTTCAAACGCGGAATAACCGCGTACAACTATCAGTACGTTTATTACTCTTCCGTACTCGGTAAGAAATACGCGTCCCTGTACGCGCAGTATTACGGAGAATTGCAGATAGTCGAACACGTTATCGGCGAAAACGACGGGTATTACACCGTATCGGGCGGATTTTCGTTTATGCCCGAACTCGACGAAAACGGCAAAGCCGTAATCGAGAACGGCAAACCCAAACTCCGCAACTTTGCGTTTAACGACGGCAAACTTTCCAAAGCGGGATATTATTCCGCGAAGATGGGGCATATGTTTACGGCGGAATTCGTCGTTGACGGCAAAACCTACCATATGACCTTCTACCTTATGCCGTCGAACACGCTTAGGGGCGGTTACGCGTTCCGCGTGGCGTATATATCCGCGGTTACCAAAGCAGTTACTCTGGACGCCGAAAAGGACACCGTGTTCTTCGAAGAACGGCTCGTCTACTCCGCGGCGCGTATAAAGAAAGGCGAAAACGAAAAGGGCGAAGCGATCTATTACGAAGTCGGCGACGAATTTTTACCGTCGCTCAGGTATAACGGCGAAATCGTATGCGCATATAACACCGCGTTTGAAGACGGCGTTTGGAATATATCGTCTGTGCGTTACGACTGCGCGGCAAGAAAGGGCTACGCGCTCGCGTACGACGACTTCCGTTACGAATTTACGCCCGCGCTCGACGCGGACGGCAACGTGACCGGCGGAACGGTTACGCGAAGCCGTCTGGTTTACGCGAAGACCGCCGACGGAAAGACCGTGTACTTCCTGCTAGGCGACGACTACGACGTAAAGAAAATAATATGCGCGGTATTTAGCAAGGGCGAACAACCCGTTTACGCCGATAAATGCGTAAAGGTAGACGAAGTTACTTACGAAGCGACTTTCGGCGACAAGACGTACGTCGTTACGTTCGAGAAGTCCGTCGGCGACGACGGAACGACCGTCACGGGCATAAAGAGCGTGACGATGACCGAAAAAACCGACGGCGGCGCGACCGCAGGCGAATAACAGACGCGAAAGCCCCGAAGACGGAAGCCCGTCTTCGGGGCTTTATGTCGGACAAAAATAATACGAACCTTGCAAAAACGCCGTAAGACCACGGTGCGTATCATTCTTGACCGGCATATCGGATAAAACTTTTGACATACGGCGCAGATTATTGTATAATACAAGTAGAAATTAATCAAACCGAAATATCGTAAAACGGGCGTCGGGGGCGGAGATTGCGGACTCGTAAAAAAGACGAACTTAATATTTACGTCTGCTTCGACGGTAAAGTAAAGAAGTGCGATAACCCGTCGCTCGCGCGGATTGCCGAATCGGACGGCGTTAATAACGACGAGTTGCGGCGGCAGAAAGAGACGTGTCGTAATCTGCTTTGTTTTGCGATTGCCGACGCGCTGCGCAAGGCGGCGGAAAGCGTCGAATTTACCGTGACCGAGTACGGCAGGCGTAAAGCCGACGGATTTGAATTTTCCGCGTCGCATACCGACGGCGCGGTGGTCGTGGCGGTCGGCGATTTGCCGTGCGGGGTAGACGTGGAGCGGATTTCGCGGTTTAATCGCATCGTCGAAGACGGAAAGACCGACGCGTTCAACGAAAAAACGGGCGCGCGGGCTTTTGGCGCGATCGGGCTTGCGAAGGCGTGGACGGCGAAAGAAAGCGTCTATAAAGCGCGCGGCTACGGGGCGTTCAGACCGTCGGAAATAAATACGGACGACGCGAACGTGATTTACGCCGTCGCGGGCGACTTTGTTTTAGCGGTTGCCTGTAAAACCCCTTTCCGCGCAAAATTTTACGAAGTCGCGAACGGCGTGCGCCGTCGTTTGAAATACGAAAACAAGGCAGAATTATGAACGAAAAATTACTTGCGGCGTTAAAAGCCGTTCCCAACGAATATAAAAGCATACCGTTCTGGTCGTGGAACAACTCGCTTGACGAAAAAGAACTCGTCAGGCAGATCGGCGAAATGAAGTCGGCGGACGTCGGCGGGTTTATTATGCACGCGCGTACGGGGCTTAAAGACGAATATCTCGGCGAAAAGTGGTTCTCGTGCGTGGAAGCGTGTCTTAAAGAAGCGAGACGGCTGAAAATGGACGCGTGGGTGTACGACGAAAACGGCTGGCCGAGCGGTTTCGTCGGCGGAAAGTTGCTTGAAAATCACGAATTTCGCGCAAGGTTTTTAGAGTATAAGCGCGGCGACTTCGATAAAGACGCGTTTTGCGCGTATATCCCCTGCGACGGCGGTTACGAACGCGTTTCCGCCCCGCGTGGCGGCGTTAAAGAGTACGAAAACGTATATCTCAGGGTAAGCCCCGCGAATACGGATATTCTCAACCCCGAAGTCGTCGACGCGTTTATAAACGAGACTCACGAAAAGTATTACGCGCGTTTCAAGGACTATTTCGGCAAGGAATTAGTCGGCTTTTTTACCGACGAGCCGCAGTATTACAGATGGGCTACGCCGTATACTCCGTGCGCCGAAAAAGCCTTTAAGGACAGGGGCGAAGATATACGCGACGGGCTTATATGGCTGTTCAAGTCGGATGAAAGGGGATACGCGTTCCGTCAGAAGTATTATGCCGAACTCAACCGTCTGTACGTTACCAACTACTACGCTAAGGTTCACGGCTGGTGTCGCGAACACGGCTGTCTTCTTACGGGGCATTCCGTCGAAGAGACGACGCTCCGTATGCAGATGTGGGGCGGCGCGGAAGTGATGACGAGTTACGCGCACGAAGATATACCCTGCATAGACGATCTCGGTCGTAAGCCCATATCCGAACTCGCGCCCGTACAGGTGGCGAGCGTTGCAAGCCAACTCGGCAAAAAATTCGTGCTTACCGAGACTTTCGCGTGTTCGGGCAACGACGTAACGCCTTACGAACTCAAAAGCGTGGGCGACGCGCAATATTTTCTCGGCGTAAATAAAATGTGCCAGCACCTTTACCCGTACTCGCTCGCAAGGGGCGGAAAGACCGACCACCCGCCGGTTTTCTCGCCGCACGGCAACTGGTTCGACGGGTTCGGCGTTTTCAACGGGTATTTTAACAGGCTCGGATATATCGTGGCGAACACGCGCGCGAGCGTGGACGTGGCTATCGTCCACCCGCAAAGGAATATATGGCTCGACTATATACGCGAAGCCGACGAGACTTGCGTAAAAGAGACCGAAGCGGATTTCGACGCGCTTACCGCTTCTCTGCGTAAAAACGGCGTTACTTACCACTATCTCGACGAGACTTTGCTTGCCGAATACGGCAAATGCGAAGACGGCGGACTTAAAGCGGGCGAAAGGCTTTACGATACTATTCTTCTGCCGAAGACGAAGACGATCGCGGCGACCACGCTCGAACTGCTTCAAAACTTCAAGGGCAGGCTGTGCGTTTTGTCCGAGCCGCGCTACGTTGACGGCGTAAAAGCCGACGTGACGCTTAAAGGCAATACGACCTTCGCCGAACTTTGCCGCTCGGCGAAATCGGGCTTTACCTGCGAAGACGGGCGTTCTTTCGTCGCTTTGCGCAAGGGCGATATAGGCGAATTTATATTCGTCAAAAATCTGTCTTACGATAAGGAAAGCCGCGTTAAATTCAACGGGCTTGCCGAAAAATATAAAATTCTCGACCTTGCGACCATGACCGAAAAGTACGCCGAAAACGAGTTTACTTTAAGGGCGGGCGAAGGTCTGACGTTTATCGCCGACGAGAGTGCGAGAGCGGCGCGGGTAAAAACTACGGCTACGGACGTTACCGCCGCTTTCTCGGTAAAAAGCATAGGCGAAAACTACTTTGTGTCGGATCGTTGCCGCATAGCGAAAGGCGACGGCGAATTTAGCGAAATCCGTCCTATATACGGGCATTTTGAAGATTTACTGCGCGAAGACTATAAGGGCGAACTCAGCGTAAAGCAGACCTTTACGCTTAACGATCTCGTGCGGGCGAAATTCATTATGGAGCGCGCCAGGCTCAAAAAAATAACCGTCAACGGCAAGCCGGTAACGCTTACCGACGGAGACTTCGACGTGAACTTCGTCGAAGCGGATATAACCGATCTTCTCGTGAAAGGCGAAAACGAAGTGGTGTATACGCTCGATTTTTATCAGCGCGAAGGCGTGCGTTTCGCCTTGTTCGATCCGCTCGCTACCGAGAGCCTTAAAAACTGTCTGTACTACGACACTTCTATCGAAACCACCTACCTTAAAGGCAGATTCGTGGTGGAAAAAGACCTGTCGATTTCCGCCGAAAAATGTTTGCCGGGCGTGTGCTGCGACCTGTTTGAAAAAGGCTATCCGTTCTTCAAAGGGAAAATAGCGTACGTCGGCAAAATAGTAAAACCGCGCGACGGACGGGCGATTCTCGAACTGCGCGGCAGGTTTATGACCGCCAAAATAAGAACGGACGTCGGCGAGACCGATTTCGTGCTTGATAACCGCGGCGATATTACCGATATTTTATCCGACGGCGAAAACCGCGTGGAGATAATTCTCAATTCGAGTCTGCGTAACCTGTTCGGACCGCATCATCGTAAAGACGCGCCCGACTACGCGCCCGTAAGCCCCGCGAATTTCGAGTTCGGCGGCGAATGGGCGAACGGCGCGATTCCGAAAGATTACGCCGAAGAATACAAATGCGTCGGCTTCGGCGTTGACGAAATATTGCTTATCAACGAAAAGTAAGGAGGGTACGATATATGTCGGACTGTTTGTTTTGTAAATTCGTAAACGGAGAAATTTCCGTAAACAAGGTATACGAGAACGACGATTTCATTATAATACGGGATATAAACCCGCAGGCAAAGAACCACTTTCTCGCAATACCCAAAAAGCATTTCAAGTATCTTGCGGAGATGACCGACGGAGACGGCGCACTCGTCGCGCGGATACTCAAAAAAATCCCCGAACTCGAAACTCTGCTCGGGCTTGAAAACGGTTACAGACTGGTAATCAACCAGGGCGACGACGCGGGGCAGACCGTTCCGCACCTGCATATCCACGTTCTGTCCGGTCAGAAAATGGGCTGGCAACCCGCATAGGAGAATAATATATGAAGACGAGAAGATCTCTTTTATTAAAAGCGGCGGCGGTTTTGTTTATTCTCTCGTCGCTGTGTCTCGCTTCGTGCGAAACCAACTGGGGCATCAACGACGCGCCCATACCCGCAAAGCCGCAAGAAACGTATTATAGCGTCACTTTTGACGGTAACGGCGGCTCGGCGACGGAAAGCGTAAAAGTCAAAAGCGGCGAAAAGGTTGCAAAGCCCGCAAACCCCGTCCGCAGCGATTCCGACGGCGAATACGAATTTATCGGCTGGTTTTACGGCGACGAAAAGTGGAATTTCGACGACGCCGTAACGTCTGATATGACTTTGACCGCGCAATGGAAAAAGTCGAAGTACAGCGAAGAAGTGTAAAATTCTTACGCATAAAAACCGCCCCGCGAGCAGAACGCTCGCGGGGCGGTTTAGTCTTGATTTTAAGTTAAATTTTAAGTTTTATCGGAAAATCTCGTCGCTTGCCGCCACGCAGTTTTTACCGCTGCTCTTGCAGACGTATAATTGCTTGTCCGCCCGTATCAGCACGGAAAGGTCTTTCAATTCGTCTTTCTCGCCGCAGGCTACGCCGAACGACGCGGTAACCACGTCTTTGCCTTCCAGATCGGCTCTTGAAATAGCGGCGGAGCGTATGGCGTTAAGCATTTCGAGCGAGAACCGCGCGGCTTCATCTTCCGCCACGTCCGGCAAAATAATCACGAACTCTTCGCCGCCGAATCTGAACAGATAAAATTCCGTCTTTTCGAGAACGCCGATAACGCACTCCGAAATGCGTTTAAGCACCTTGTCGCCCCTGACGTGCGAATAGTGGTCGTTGTACGATTTGAAATCGTCTATGTCGTAAATGACGACGCTTGCTTTTTCGGGCAATATCCGTTCGTTGACGAATTCGCGGTAAACTTCCATCGCCTTTTTGTTAAGAGTGCCGGTGGTAATATCCGTGAACGCAAGCGTTATGAACGCGTTGCTCATCTCCTTTAATTTAAGTTCGTTTGTCGACTGCCGTATAAATACGGACCGCACGGCTACGAATCCGGCTATTATAGCGAGCCGTAAAAGGGAATGTTTGAACAGATTGTAATTTTCGCCGTAGGGCAGATAGCGGGGCAGAACGGCACCTATCGCTATCAGCACGCATAACGCAACGGTGTCCGACAGTTTATAGGTGGGCGCGACCATTATTATGAACAGGTAGCACATAGAAATGGAAAGCCCGATATTATGATAGTTGCACGAGACCATAAACACGGTTACGCTCGCTATAATCATAACGTAATATGCAAGCAGAGCGAACCGCGCCGTCTGCGTGTCGTATTTTTTATAACAGACGGTAAAAATCAGCATCGCCGCGGAAGATATCACCATCATATACAGTGGTATCATATCTATTGCGGGCGAGTTGTTGGAAATCAGATTTTTGACGAGATAAAAGCCGTTGGTTATCAGGAACATTATCGTCGCGTAGAATACCAGCGAAAGGGATTGTTTCATAAAAATCCCTTGTTCGGTCGGCATCTCGTCAACCCTGACGCCGAACATATCAAGGCAGAATTTTTTGAATCGCGCAGACGTAGGAGCGGCGATTTCAAAGGGTATACGCCTTGCGTCCGTAAGGTTTTCTTTCAATTTTTTCATCTTTTTTCTCCGTTGTTTTTCCGTCGTTTCGGTCGCGATCATTTCCGTTTATAAAAGTATATCACACCGTTTAATTCTTTACAATAGTTTTTAACGTTTTTGCGTTAATTTTTTATCGATTTATAAAAAACGTCGCGCCCGATTTCTCGTTTCGTTGAGATTATTTCCGCTTTTTGCGTTTTCTCACTCGGCTATATTGCGTTTCCGATAAAAGTATATCGTAAATACGATAATAAGTCAACGCATTTACGCTGTATAATTATCGTGAAAACGTAGTAAGATTATAGTATGAACGTTATAGATAAAATACGCGAACTGCAATGGGAACGCGGTTGGACTGACTATAAGTTGGCGCAGGCGGCGGATATATCGCAATCTTCGCTTGCCACGCTGTTCGCGCGGCGTACTCCGCCGAAGTTGGAAATGCTACAACGCATTTGCGAAGCGTTCGGCATAACGCTGGCGCAATTTTTTCTCGAAGACGAGCGGATCGAACTGCTCAGCGAATCGGAAAGGAAAATGCTTTCGTCTTTCCGTAAACTTCCGCCCGAAAAGCAGAACGCTTTAATCGAATTGTTTTCAGACCGATAAAGACGGTTTCGTTCGTTGCGAAAACCGTCTTTTTAATATCCGCGTTTTTCTTTTTTACGTTGATAATTTGACATTTCGTCGGCGTAATGGTATTATTGACGCGCAGACAACATAGCCGAACGCGGGTGTATATCAATACGTCAAGCGAGAATTTGACAAAAAGCACGAAAATTGCGACATTTTGGCGAGTTCTAACTAAGGAGATTAAAATGTTAAAAGCGGTTATATTCGATTTGGACGGAACGTTATTGCCGATGAACGAAGACGAATTTACGAAAGGTTATTTTGCGCTTTTGTGTAAGAAACTCGCCAAATACGGGTTTGATAAGGACGAGTTGGTGGAAACGATTTGGCGCGGAACGAAAGCGATGATTGCAAACGACGGCGCGAGAACGAACGAAGAAGCGTTCTGGAACGTTTTTTGCGAAAAATACGGGCAAAAGGGAATCGACGCCAAAGCTTTGTTCGACGAGTTTTACGTTACGGAATTTAAGCAGGCGAAAGTTTTTTGCAGGGAAAACGCTTTTGCGAAGCCGATCGTTACGGAAATAAGAGAGTCGGGCGTTAAGACGATTCTCGCGTCGAACCCCGTTTTTCCGAGAGACGGAATGCTTACGCGAATGTCTTTCGTAAATCTTTGCGAAAGCGACTTCGATTATATTACGAGTTACGAAACGTCGCGCTACGCCAAGCCCAACCCCGCGTTTTTACTTGAAGTATTAGAAAAGAACGGGCTTAAACGTGGCGAAGTTATATATTTCGGCAACAGCGAAAAAGAAGATCTGATCCCCGCGACGAAAGCGGGCGTAAAATGTTTTATGGTCGGGGATAACGTATCTTTGATCAACCGCGATTCCGCGCCGGAGATATTGAAATATTCCGATATTTTAGGCGTCGTAAATAAATATATCGTCGGTTGAACGGGTAAATATGTTTGAAAAATCGATAGTGATACGAAATCTGCCGTTTTACGGATATATGACGGACGAACAAAAAAAGACCGCGCTTAACGATTCCGAAATCATAGCCTGTAAAAAGGGCGAAGTGATAACGGGGCTTATTAACGGTTGCGTCGGTCCGTTTCTGATACTCGAAGGCGAGTTTCGGGCGATAATCGACGACGAAAATTTCAGAGAGATAACTTTGTTCGAGTTGCGTGAAAACGAAATGGGGTTGTTGTCGGCGGCGTGCGTGCTTGAACATATCACGTTCGACGCAAAATTCGTCGCGGAAAGAGACGGCGTTATTCTTGCCCTGAAACCGTGCGCGATGAAAAAGATTATGGAAGACAACGCCGAAGTCCGAAGCGTTATTTTCGAAACGCTTACCGACAGATTTTCGCTTTGTATGAATACTCTGCACAGTCTGTTGTTCACGCGGTACGAACGAAGAATGGCGGCGTTTCTGGTCGAGAGATACGTTTATACGGGCGAGACGGAATTCAGCATAACGCAGGAAGAGATTGCGAAAATGACGAGTTCCGCAAGGGAAGTCGCGGGCAAAACTATAAGGCAGTTCGCGAAAGACGGAATAGTCGAATACGGCAGGGGCAAGATTAAAATTCTCGACGTGCAGAAACTCAAAGATATGATGTAACGCGAAACTTTCGCCGCCCCGCAAGAAGCGGTTAAACGAAACCGACGGCGGGGCGATCTTGCGTCGCGCATAAAAATCTGCCGAGCGGTCAACCGCTCGGCAGATTTTTTATGAATATTATCCTATCATCGTACTCATCGCGTTTTGCGAAGGTTGGCTATCGTCGTCGAGTTCTATTTTTATCGTATTTTTAAGTCGTATATCCCTGCTTGACGCGCCGACTTCTATTTCAAAAACGCCGTTTTCCACGAGCCATCTGTCATAAACCGTACTGTAATATGCAAACGAACCGAAATCAAGTTTTATCTCGATTCGTTTGCTTTCGCCCGCTTTTATCATATCTTTGGAATAGCCTTTCAATTCGCGCAAAGGTCTTGTTACCAAAGCAACCACGTCGCGAACGTATACCTGCGAAATTTCCTTACCGTCAACGGACGAAACGTTTTTTATCGTATAGGAAACCGTAAAGTCGGTGTCTCCGTTTTTTATCACGCTCAAATCGGAATACTCGAATTTGGCGTAAGACAAGCCGAAACCGAACTCATACCTGACGGGCAAATTGAATTTATCGTAATATCTGTATCCGACGAAAACCCCGTCGCCGTAACGGACCGCGACGCCGTCGCCTATATCGTCTTTCGTATACGAGTTTTCGAGCGAAACGGGGAACGTCTGAGATAATTTCCCGCTGGGGCAAATTTTACCGAGAATTATATCCGCGAGAGCGTCGTTTACTCCTTCGCCCGCGTATCCGGCAAAAATTATCGACTTAACCGCGCTTTCAAACGCGCTTACGTCTACCGCGTCGCCGGACTCTATAACCACGATAATATTATCGTTATATTTTGCCGTTTCGAGAATGAATTTTTCTTGTTCGGCGCGCAATCTTATCGTGTCGCGATCGCCGCCTTCGTAAAACTTATCCGCGCCTTCGCCTACTACGATTATTACCGCCGACGCGCCGAAAGCGCAAGAATACGCGTTCTTTGCGTTACTGAAAGAAAGTTCGTTCACGCCGACTTCGTAATCTACGACGCCGTCGCATCGCGACTTTAACGCGTCGCATAAACTCGGAATAGGAAAGGCAACCGATACCGCCGACGAACCGCCTCCGCCTATATTCGGTTTCGCCGCAAGGTAACCCAAAACCGCTATGCGATCGCTCTTTTTTGCTTTTAACGGTAACAAACCGTCGTCGTTTTTAAGTAAGACCAACCCTTCTTCGGCTGCCTTTACGGCGTATTCGCGCCTGCTTTCCAATCGGGTGCGCGCCTTCTTTTCGGCGGTCGCACTCTTTTGTATAAAGTCAATTATTCGCTCTATCGCCGCGTTTATTTGCTCGTCGGTTATATACCCCTTTTCGTAAGCGCGTTTTAGATCGCCAAAATTGTTTTTATCGTAAGGCATACGCAAATCCAACCCCGCGCGTAACGATTTATACGCGCTATGCACCGCGTTCCAATCGGATATAACCATTCCGTTAAAACCGAGTTTTTCACGCAAAAGTTCGGTTAAAATTTTGGGGTTTTCACAGGCGTAAACGCCGTTCACGGGGTTATACGACGCCATTACCGCCCAAGGTTTTGCCCGAAGGGCAATCTCAAACGGCTTAACGTATATTTCCCGCATAGTTCTCTCGTCGCACTCGCTGGACTGCATCGCTCTTTCCGTTTCGAGATTGTTAAGACAAAAATGTTTCAGACTCACGCCGACTCCGTGGCTTTGCACTCCTTCTATATATTTTTCCGCCAAAGTACCCGCAAGGTACGGGTCTTCCGAAAAATACTCGAAGTTTCTGCCGCAAAGCAGAGATCTTTTTATGTTTACCCCCGGCGCAAGCAATAAGTCTATACCGTTATCTATGCACTCGTCCGCCAGAATCTCGCCGTCCGTTCTTGCCGTTTCTCTATTCCATCCGTTTGCGATTACGGTAAGCGACGGCATTGCGGTTGCGGGCACGGGTTTATTTTTACCGTTTTCGTCCTTACGGAAAGTTCGCAATCCGTGCGGTCCGTCGCTCATGGTAACCTGCGGCAATTTACCGTCAAGCGATTCCAAACTCATAGAACGTTCTTTACCGCATAAAAGTTTTAACTTTTCGTCTAAATTCAAATCTTTGGCTTTCATACTTCGATTATACAACGCCCATAAGAAAAATTCAATACTTATTTTAATTCAGTTATTTCTTTTTTTAATCGTCTTTTATTCTTGTCCGGTATATGCCGCGTTACGATTGACATAAGCCGACGGCGATAGTATAATAATCAAAAAAAAGTAAAACTCTTTTCGTAGCCACAGGTGATTGCGTTTGAACCCGCCAAAACCCTGATATTTACGCGTTTTTTGCCAAATTCGACTTTGCCCGTACCACAAAGTACGAACAAAGCCGCCTTCATCAAAAATCATCGAAAATAGCGGCGTTTTGGTTGCAAGCAAGTATTGCGTTGTGTTTTTAGGTTAAGACAAGGCGCGCGAGCGGCTTAATACACAAGTATAAGCCACGAGCGCAACACCGTATTAGCCAAAAACACAGCGCAAGACCGTGGTTCAAACGCAATTACCTGTGGCTAAGGACGGGCAAAACCTTTTACGGAAAACGATAAGACGGGTTAAAACTTATTAAAAGCCGTCGGCGCTTAGAAGCGCGGGCGTTCGTATTCCGGACGGGCGGCGGACGGAATGAAAACGGGAGTATTTATGCAAAACGCATTTCAAAGAACCGAATCGATGATAGGAAAAACCGCTATGGAAAAACTCGCGGCTTCGCGCGTCGCGATTTTCGGGCTGGGCGGAGTCGGCGGGTACGTCGCGGAAGGGCTGGTACGGTCTGGCGTGGGTGCGCTCGATTTAATAGATCACGATAAAATCGACGTTACCAACCTTAACCGTCAGATTATCGCCACTACGGAAAATATCGGCGAATATAAGGCGGACGAAGCCGCGAAACGCGCGCTTAAAATAAACCCCGACTGTAAAATAAGGGCGTATAAGACGTTTTTCCTGCCCGAAACGCAAAACGAGTTAGATTTTTCGGCTTACGACTACGTCGTGGACGCGATAGACACGGTAAGCGGAAAACTCGCTTTGATACAATGCGCGAAGAAGGCGGGCGTTAAAATCATATCCGCGATGGGCGCGGGCAATAAACTCGATCCTACGGCGTTCCGCGTGGCGGACGTATACGATACTTCGGTCTGTCCGCTCGCGAAGGTTATGCGCCGCGAATGTCGAAAACGCGGCATAGACTCGCTAAAAACGGTCTATTCGCAAGAAGAGCCGTTTTCCGCGGCGATTTCGGGCGGGGCGGAGTCGCGCAAACCCGTTCCGTCGTCGGTGGCGTTCGTACCGTCGGTGGTAGGAATGATAATCGCGGGCGAAGTCGTCAAAGACTTGATTAAATAGGCGTTTTACGGTTGCAAAAATATTTTACCTGTGTTAAAATGAGTACGAGAGAAAATTCTGCGGTATACTTATGGATAAACTCGACGGCGGTTACAACTTAATATTTATTTATCTGTTAAGCGCGCTTGCCGGTAACGTGTACGAAACGGTTATGTTTCTGTTTCGCAGGCGGAAGTTCGTATTTTCAAACGGATCGATCACCACTCCGTTCAATTTCGTTTACGGCATAGGCGCGGTAGCGATCTGCGCGAGTACGATCTGGGTGTCCGACCATTGGTGGGCGGTAATGCTCAGCGGCGCGCTGCTCGGCGGGATAGTGGAGTACATACTGTCTTTTCTCGAAGAAAAGATACTGCATACCCGCACCTGGGATTACCGTTATATGAAGTTCAACGTAAACGGCAGAACGGGCTTGTTGCCGATTGCGGTATGGGGCGCGCTCAGCCTGCTCGTGCTGTACGGCGTGTATTTCCCGCTTGTAAGGCATATAGTAGAGCCGTACTTTTTATCCACTCCGTCGCGCGCGCAAACCTACCATACGGTACTGATAGTGCTTATCTGCTACTGCGCGTTCGATTTACTGCTTACCACGTTCGTCGTAATGCGTTATCAGCGCAGAAACAACGGCGTACCCGCAAGAAACGGGTTTATACGGGTTATCGACAAGGTTTTCAACGACCGTTATATGGAACGGCATTTCGAGAATACCAAAGTCGTTAAGAAGACGGACGAAACTCCGCAATCCGATGTCGAAACGCCGGACGCCGAAACCTTTGACGAAGCCGAGCCGCAAATTCAGGAAAATTAAACTATCCACCCGCCGCGCGGGTGGATTTTTGTGTATCGGACAATAACGATACGAGCCGCCGTAGTTGCCCGCAACGAAAACGCCGAACGCGTTTTATGCGTTCGGCGTAAATTTTTTATAAGATTATAAAAGCGGAATTTTTTCGAGATAGACTATGTCTTTTCTGTCCGCGGCTTTGCCTTCGGCTAAAACGAAGGCTTTTTTTACGATTATTCCGCCCGCCTTGGTTACGAGCGATTCTAATCCGAGCAGGCTTTCGCCCGTTGATACGACGTCGTCTACTATGCCGACCTTTTTGCCTTTAAGCAGGTCTACGTCGTGTTTGGAAAGGTACAGGCGTTGGGGTTTGCCCGTGGTTATGGACGAGCCGTATTCGACGCTGATACCGTCTTGCATATACAGTTTTTTGGACTTTCTCGCGACGGCGTAATATCTTTGACCGAGTTCGCGCGCGCAAACGTGCGTAAGTTGCAAACCCTTCGATTCGGCGGTTATAAGCACGTCGCAATCGGTAAGAAATTTGGCAAGTTCTTTGCCGCAATGTTCGGTAAGCGCGGAATCGCCGTGCAGATTGAAGAACGCTATGTTTATACCGCTCGGTAAAGGCAGTATGGGCAGACCGGTTTCAAACCCTTTAATATTCAACTCTAAAAAATCACTCATCGTTTTTCTCCTGAGTTTAATCAACGAACACCATCATACCACCTTTCGAATTTTTTTTCAAGCGAAAACGGGGGTAATATTGCCGCGGCGGTAAAAATATATTGTAAGGGTAGGTTTATAAATGTCGTATAATGCGGGCGTGATAGCGAAAGCGAGCGAGTTGGGTTCGTCGCCGACGGGCGGATTGACCGACGACGGAGTTTTGAAAAACAGAAAAAAGTACGGCGCGAACGTGCTGCCGAAAAGGCGTAAAAAAGGCGTTTTCGGCAGGCTTTTGGCGTGCCTTGCCGAGCCGACGCTCGTAATTCTCGAATTTGCGTGGGTAATAACGCTGGGCGTAAATCTCGGCAAATACCTGCGCGGCGGCAGTTACGACGCGTACGAATGTATCGGAATATTTATCGCCATAGCCCTGTCGGCGGGGCTTACCGTGATAACCGAAGGCAGGTCGGAAAAGGCGTTCGAACTGCTCGGGCGCGAGTACGATCGGATAAGCGTAAAGGTCGTTCGCGGCGGAGAAATACGCGTCGTTCCGAAAGAAGAGTTGGTCGCGGGGGATATAGTGCTTATAGAGAACGGGGATAAGATAGTCGCAGACGGCTTGCTCGTCTCCTGCGCGGGGCTGTTTACCGACGAGTCCACGCTCACGGGCGAAAGTCTGCCCGTAAGCAAAACCGCCGATTTCATATCGTCGCCCGACCTTCCGCTTGCCGAGCGGCGGAACTGCGTGTTTTCGGGTACGTTCGTGTGCGGCGGAACGGGCAGAATGCTCGTTACCGCCGTCGGAGAAAACGCCGAACTCGGCAAAATAGCAAGCGATCTGAGCGTGGAAGCGAGCGTTTCCGCGCCGCTCAACGAAAAACTCAACCGACTCGGCAAAGCCGTAACCGTCGCGGGCGTCGTTGCGGCGGCTCTCGCGTTCGCGTTGTCGATAACCAAACTGATTATTACGCGCAACGTCGATTTCATAACCGTTCAGGACTGCTTTATCGAAGCGATAGTTCTGATCGTCGCCGCCGTGCCGGAAGGGTTGCCGACCACGGCAGCCGTGTCGCTTACGCTTAACGTTCTAAAACTCGCCAAATCCAACGCTCTTATAAGAAAACTCGTCGCCGCCGAAACGGTCGGTTGCGTCAGCGTGATATGTTCCGACAAGACGGGTACGCTTACGGAAAACAAAATGTCGGTCTCCGCTATGCGCGTTTTCGGCGGGGCGGATTGCGAACGCGCCGTGTACGAAAACTCGTGCGTAAACTCCACCGCCGAAGTGAAACGCGAAAACGGAAAACTCGCGTTTTTCGGATCGGCGACCGAGTGCGCTCTTATCGCACAAGCGCAGAAACGCGGCTACGACTACGCGCGTCTTCGAAATAGCCGCAAAATCGAAAAACGCGTGCCGTTCGACTCCGCGTATAAATATATGTCCACGACCGCCGGCGGAAAGGTCTATATGAAAGGCGCGCCCGAAGTCGTTTACAGAAAATGCAAAATACCCGAAAACCGCGTTATAGCCTATCTTAAAGAAATATCGGCGTATCAGCGCGACGGGAAAAGGGTTATAGCGTTCGCGTCGGGGAGAGACGAAACCGACCTGCGCGCCGACGGGTTTGCGGTAATATCCGACCCCGTCAGAAAGAACGTAAAGCAGGCTATAAAATCCTGCCGCGGCGCGGGTATACGGGTAATAGTGATGACGGGCGACAACGCCGCGACGGCTGCCGCCGTCGCGCGCGAACTCAATTTGCTTTCGGACGGCAAGGCCGTGGTATCGGCTGCCGAACTCGACGGGCTTAGCCCTTCCGCGCTTGCGGCAAGGCTACAAACGGTTGCCGTTATCGCCAGAAGTTCGCCCAAGACCAAACTCAAAGTCGTGGAAGCGTTGAAAAAGGGCGGCGCGGTGGTCGCGGTTACGGGCGACGGGGTAAACGACGCGCCCGCCATAAAGCACGCCGATATAGGCATCGCTATGGGTTCGGGTTCGGAAATAACAAAAGAAGCGAGCGATATAGTCCTGCTCGACGATTCCTTTCCGACGATAGTCAAAGCCGTATCGTTCGGGCGGAACATTTACCGCAACTTTCAGCGGTTTATTACCTTTCAACTGACCGTAAACGTAACGTCGATGCTTACGGTAATCGCGAGTCTCGCGCTCGGTTTCGACAATCCGTTCAACGCGGTGCAATTATTATGGATAGATATAATAATGGACGGACCGCCCGCGCTCACGCTCGCGCTCGAATCCGCAGACGAATCGGCGTTGAGCGCGCGCCCCGTAAAGCGTACCGACGGTATTTTAAGCAGGTCGATGATCGTTAAAATAATTCTGCACGGAGTATACGCGGCGGTCGTTCTGCTTGCAGAATACGCTTTCGATTTTCTCTGCGTGGGTTCGGAAAAGGTTCTTACGGCGGTGTTCTGCCTGTTCGTGGTGTTCCAGTTATTCAACGCGTTCAACTGCCGCGCGGTCGGCAGCGAAAGCCTTACGAAATCGTTTATGAAAAATAAAGTGATGGTAGTTGTCTTCGCGCTCGCGTTCGCCTTTCAGGTGTTCACGACGCAGTTCGTCGGCGGGTTTTTCGGTATAGTCCAGCTCGAAGCGGTCGAGTGGCTTAAAATCGTCGCAGTAGGGTTTACTACGGTACTTTTTGCCGAAACGTATAAGTTTTTGTACCGCGCGGCGAAAAAACGCGCGAAATTATCTCCCGTCGGAGTAAATTAAAGCGGATAAAAAGCGTAAACTATGACTATGAGAGAAATAAAAGTGACCGAGAGCGGCGACGGGGCGGATAATATCGGATACGTCGGGCGCGGACTCGCGGGGTTTTTAAGCGACTTCGACGGAGACGCGAAAGTGTCTTTGGGCGACAAACGCTCCACGCTTACGCTGCGGATAAACAAAGAATACGGCGACGTGTTCCGCGGCGAAGTGGAAGACAGAATAGCGGACGTGATCGCCGTAAGGTACAAATACTCGTATTTTCGTAAGTACGTCCGTTTCGACGGGCTCGGCGAGTTCGAGTCGGAATTGTTGCGCGCCGCGCTCATAGCCGCCGATCTCGACGAAGACAAAAAATATATAATACGTCGGTTGAGAAATTTCGACGAGTACGCCATCGACGGAATATACAACTTCCGTCTCGCGCCGCTCAAACGCAAGTGGAACGACATAGTCGGGTACGTTCCGTCGTATTTTACCGACGGGCAGTTGACCGACTTCGTAAAATATCTGCTCGGCGAAAAGCGCGGCAAACGCGTAATGGTCGAAGACGGGGCGGTTTACGATTCGAGTTATAACAAACTCGAACGCATTTCGCTTACCGACGGCGGAGAAGACGGCGCGATTATCCGCGAAGTGTTGCTTTCGGCAAGCGGAAAGGTAAGCGTGCGCGGTAAAATCCCGCCGCTCGACGAAAAATATATACGCCTGTTCTTCTCTTCGCACGCCGTTTTCTGCGATTAGTCGCGCTAACGATTGACGAAAATCGCGTAAAGTGCTAAAATGCGCGTATGAACAAGGTTAAGTTGAAAATAGCGTCCAACCGCAAAATAGCCGACAAGGTTTACGAAATGCGGCTTTGCGGCGACGTGGGAGAGACGAAGGCGGGGCAATTCGTCGAAATATCCGTGCCGAATCTGTATCTGCGCCGTCCGTTGTCCGTCTGCGATTCTTCCGCAGACGCGCTTACCGTCGTGTATAAAGTCGTCGGCAAAGGCACGGAGATTATGTCCGGGCTTGTCGTCGGCGAAGAACTCGACGTACTCACGGGGCTCGGTAACGGCTACGATTTATCGGCAAGCGGAGACCGTCCGCTGCTCGTCGGCGGCGGGGTAGGCGTTCCGCCGCTGTATAAACTGTGTAAGGAACTGACGGCGCAGGGCAAACGCCCGACGGTCGTACTCGGTTTCAATACCGCGCGCGAAGCGTTTTACGAATCCGAATTTATAAAACTCGGCGCGGATACGCGCGTAACCACCGTCGACGGAACGCTCGGCTTAAAAGGTTTCGTTACCGACGCGATGAACGGGCTCGACTATACCTATTTTTACGCCTGCGGACCGAAAGCGATGTTCGCGGCGTTAGAAAAGGTTGCCGTAACCGACGGCGAATACAGTCTCGAAGAGCGTATGGCTTGCGGATTCGGCGCGTGTCTCGGCTGCTCCGTGCCTATGCGCGGCGGAATGAAACGCGTATGTAAGGACGGCCCCGTTTTCAAAAGGAGCGAGATATTATGGTAAACACCAAGGTTACGCTTGCGGGGCTTACGCTCGACAACCCGATTATCGGATCGAGCGGAACTTTCAATTACGGCAAGGAATATTCCGAACTGTACGATATAAACGCGCTCGGCGCGTTCTCGTTCAAAGGCACTACCGTAGAGCCGAGAAACGGCAACCCGTCGCCGAGAATAGCCGAAACCGATTGCGGAGTGATCGCGTCGATAGGCTTGCAGAATCCGGGTATGGAGCGCGTTATAAAAGACGTTCTGCCCGAAATGAAAAAATACTATAAAAAGAAAGTGATAGCCAACGTGGCGGGGTTTTGCAAAGAAGACTTCGTTGTTTTGTGCGAGAATTTCGGCAGACAGGAGCAGGTAGGGATTATCGAAGCGAACGTAAGTTGCCCGAACGTAAACGGCGGGCTTGCGTTAGGCACTTCTCCCGACAAGGTTTACGAGATAACCAAAGCGATCAAAAAGGTTACGGACAAGCCGATATTCTTAAAATTATCGCCCAACGTCGCGGACATAACCGAAATAGCGAAAGCCGCCGAAGACGGCGGGGCGGACGGTCTGACTTTGATCAATACGATAAAGGCGATGCGTATAGACCTTAAAACGCGTAAACCCGTTCTCGCGAACGCGATTGCGGGGTATTCGGGCAAAGCGTTGTTCCCGATAGCGTTGCGTATGGTCTATCAGGTGTATAAGGCGGTTAAAATTCCGATTATAGGCGTAGGCGGAGTGTCGAGCGCGGAGAACGTTCTCGAAATGATGTTTGCGGGCGCGACCGCCGTCGGAATAGGCGCGGCGAATCTCGTTAATCCCTACGCCTGTAAGGAAATAATCGACGCGTTGCCGAAGGTTATGGAAAAGTACAAAATCGACGATATATCTTCGATTATCGGCGCGGCGGCGCGGTGATTTAAGCGCGAAAAAGCGGTCGGTGTACAAAATCTATAAAAGCGGGCTGTAAAATTTGTACAATTAGTCGTTGAAAATGTCGGCGAAATGCGTTATAATTAACGTAATGATTCCGTTATGAAACGGATCGGGAGGAAAATATGGCAAGTTTAAGATTGCAAGATATCTACAAGGTTTATCAGTCCGGCGTAGTGGCCGTTACCGACTTTACTCTCGATATCGAAGATAAAGAATTCATCGTCTTCGTAGGTCCTTCGGGTTGCGGTAAATCTACCACGCTCCGTATGATAGCCGGTCTGGAAGAAATTTCCGACGGCGAACTCTACATCGACGGTAAGTTGATGAACAACGTTCAGCCTAAAGACAGAGATATAGCGATGGTTTTCCAGAACTACGCGCTGTATCCGCACATGACCGTTTACGACAATATGGCGTTCGGTCTTAAACTCCGTAAGAAACCTAAGGCGGAAATCGACGAAAAGGTCAAAGAAGCCGCAAGGATTCTCGGTCTCGAAACTTATCTTCAAAGAAAGCCCAAGGCTTTGTCCGGCGGTCAGAGACAAAGGGTTGCGCTCGGAAGAGCAATCGTCCGCGAACCCAAAGTATTCTTGCTCGACGAACCGCTTTCTAACCTTGACGCGAAACTCCGCGCCCAGATGAGAACCGAAATTACCAAGATTCACCACAGACTCGCCACCACGTTCATTTACGTTACTCACGATCAGGTCGAGGCTATGACGATGGGTACGCGAATCGTCGTTATGAAAGACGGTTTCATTCAGCAGGTAGACGCTCCGCAGAAGTTGTACGATTACCCCGCAAACCTTTTCGTAGCGGGCTTCATCGGCACTCCGCAGATGAACTTCTTCGACGCCGTTCTTACCGCAGACAAGAAAGGTAAAGTTTACGTCGAATTCGAAGGCAACAAGGTTGCTTTGCCGAAAGCGAAATCGGATAAGATTATCGATAAAGAACAGTATATCAACACCGGCAAGCCCGTAGTATTCGGCGTCAGACCGGAAGACTTCCACGACGAAGAAGCGTTCATAACCAACTCGAAAGACACCGTTATCGACGTTAAAGTAGACGTCGTAGAAAAACTCGGCGCGGAAACCCTTCTTTACTGCGTATTCGCCAAAGACGGCGACAACGCGGTTGCCGATGAAGACGGCAAAGTCGAGAGTCTCGTAGACTCTGCGGCGCAGATGATCGCCAAGGTCGATTCGAGATCCAAGACCGAAAGAGACCAGATCATCGAACTCGGCATCGACATTATGCACAGCCACCTTTTCGACAAAGAGTCCGAACTTACCATTCTCGAAGGCGAAGGCACGAAAGCGTACGTTCCCGTAGTAGAACTCGAAAGAAGAGCGCAGAGAGCCGAAGAAGAAGCGAGAAAGGCTGCCGAAAAAGAAGCGAAAGCGGCTGAAAAGGCTGCCGAAAAGGAAGCGAAAGCCAAAAAGAAAGCGGCTAAAGAAGTTCAATCCGAAGAAGCGAAGACCGAAGACGCTAACCCCGAAGAAGTCAAGACCGAAGAAGTCGAGATAGAAGAAGTTAAAGTCGAAGAAGTCAAAACCGAAGAATAATTCTTAAAACCTTAACGCCCCGAGCGGTCTCCGCTCGGGGCGTTTTTCGTGTGGTTTGCCCGGCGTCGGGTGTAAAAACGGGGCGGAAAATCGTACGATTTTCCACCCCGTAATTTTTATTCGGTTTTGTAAAATAGCCTGTAAATACGGCGTTTTTGCCGTTATCGCTTAACTTTCGCCGTCAAAAAACCGAATTTATCGGTTCTCGTCGTCGGGCGGGGAGTTTTTGCGTTCTTTCGCCGCGTCTATTTTTTTAGAGACGAATTGCATTAAGTAGGTTACGATAATGATAACGCCTACGACAATCAGTATAGCGACTATCCCTTGCCATAAAATATTAAGCGATTTGATCAAAGCGTCGCGATTTATTTCCAACAATAAAGATAACATACGTTTTTTCTCTCCTTAAAGTACGAGCCCTATTATAAGCCCGCCGACTATCGCCGAAGCGATCTGCCCCGAAACGTTCGCGCCTACGGCGTGCATTAACAGGTAGTTGGTAGGATCTTCTTTAAGCCCCATTTTATGTACGACTCTCGCCGACATCGGGAACGCCGATATGCCCGCCGCGCCTATCATCGGGTTGATTTTGCGTTTCGAGAACAAATTCATTACCTTTGCGCACATAACTCCGCCTACGGTATCGAACACGAACGCGAACAAGCCGAGCGCGAGTATCATAAGCGTTTCCTTGCTCAAAAACTGCGCCGCCTGCATCTGGAAGGCTATGGTTATGCCGAGCAGAAGGGTTATAAGGTTGCACAGCGTGTTTTTGGCGGTGTCCGCAAGCGAGCCTAACACTCCGCATTCGTTAAGCAGGTTGCCGAACATTAAAAACCCGACGAGCGCAAGACTTTTCGGCGCGATAAGCCCCGCCACCATCGTTATCACGATAGGGAAGAGTATTTTAACGATTTTGCTCACTCTTTTGCCGTTGTATTCCATACGGATAAGGCGTTCTTTTTTCGTCGTTACGCACTTGATTACCGCGGGCTGGATTATAGGTACTAACGCCATATACGAATACGCCACCACCATTATAGGTCCGACGTATTTACTGCCGAGTTTAATCGCGACGAGTATCGAAGTCGGCCCGTCCGCCGCGCCGATAATACCTATCGAAGCCGCGTCGTTTATGCCGAAGCCGAGCAGAGCGGCGAGTATTATCGTCAGGAATATTCCGACCTGCGCGAACGCGCCGAGCAGCATAAGTTTGGGGTTGACGATAAGCGGTTCGAAATCTATCATCGCGCCGATGCCTATAAACAGAAGTATGGGCAGGGCTTCCGACGCGCCTATACCCACGTCGAACAGCCACGATATGATTCCCACTTCCGTGGGCGCGCACGCGCCGCCGCAGTTTGAGCATACGGTGGTAAGCGTCGTGAATACCTTGTGGCAGTTTGCGCACTCGTACGAAGTAAGCACGTTCGAAAGCGGAATGTTTACGAGTATCGCGCCGAATCCTATCGGCAACAGTAAGGCGGGTTCCATCTCCTTTTTAATTGCAAGGAAGATTAAAAGTCCGCCTATAAGCCACATAACGACGTGTTGCCATTCTACGGCTTTAAGGGTTTCTACGAGAAATTCCATAATTTTCTCCTTGTAAAATTCGTGTTTTTACGAAAAAACAAAAAAAACCGCAGGCTCTTTGACAGGCGCGGATACGAGCGACGCGCGGCGAAAAGCCGATAGAAAAAGTCGCTTATATTCCTGCCCGCCGCGCGGAAAAACGTCCGCCGAGCCTACGGTCTTATCGTTTGATGCAAAGCCGGGACGCCGTTTGAATTCGTCCGTGTTACCGTACTTTACCGCGAAAAAAATTCCGCCGATTACTCCCCGTAAAAACGAGACGATTTTAGCAGATATCCGCGCCGAAGTCAAGTAAAACGCGACAAAATTACGCGACTTTATTTTCAAATAAACGTTGACAAGGTTTTTCGGCTGTGATATTATATACGCGATATGCGCGCGGCGGATATTAAAGTAAATCAAAGTCGATAAGAAGAGAGAAAACTATGAAAGATTTTGCTTATATCGAGCGTTTCGGCAGGCTCGGTTTCGGTTTATTCGTCCATTTCGGGCTTTACAGTATTTTAGGCGAAGGCGAGTGGTATCTTCATTCCAACCCAAAACCTAACAAGGAAAAATATGTGAATTTGCCGTCTAAATTCAAAGTAAAAAAGACGTGGGCGAAAGATCTCGTCGCGACGGCTAAAAAAGCGGGTTGCAGATATATAACGCTCACAACCCGCCATCACGACGGGTTTTCGCTGTATGATACCTGCGGGCTTAACGATTTCGACGCTCCGCATTCCGCGGCGGGCAGAGACCTTATCCGCGAATTTACCGACGAGTGCCGCAAGGCGGATATAGTTCCGTTTTTCTATCACACCTTGCTCGACTGGCATAACCCCGACTATAAAAACGACTTCCCTAAGTATATCGACTATCTTGACGCAAGCATAGAGATCCTTTGCAAAAACTACGGCAAAATAGGCGGGTTCTGGTTCGACGGAATGTGGGACAAGCCCGACGAAGACTGGCAGGAAGACAGAATTTACGGCACTATACGCAAGTATCAGCCCGAAGCGATGATTATCAACAACACGGGTTTGTCCGAATGCGGCAAGACGGGACATAGAGAAATCGACAGCGTTACTTTCGAGCGCGGAAAACCCGCGTTCCTGGACAAGAGCGAAAAGCCGATCGCCGGCGAAATGTGTCAGGTGCTTAACGACCATTGGGGCTACGCCAAAAACGACTGTAACTATAAATCGGTAAAAGAACTCGTCGAAAATCTCGTCGATTGCAGAAAATACGGCTGTAACTTCCTGCTCAACACGGGTTTGAAAGGCAACGGCGAAGTGAACGGTACGGACGGTTGTCTGCTCGGCGAAATCGGCAAGTGGGTAAAAGTCAACAAAGGCTTTATCTATAACGCCGCGCCGTGCGACCTTACCGCCGAAAACGCCGATATAGTCCGCGACGGCGAATACTACTACGCGATAATAAGAGACGTGCCTATGCGGGCGGACGAGAACGTTGCGATCGGCGGAGCGATAAAAACGATAAAGGTAAACGGCAGAATAGACAAGGCGGTCTGGCTTGACGACGGCAAACGCATAAAAATCAAAAAAGGCGATACGTTTGAAACGATCCCGTTTACTTACGGAAGGAGTTACGCTTTGCGCGTTGCGAAATTCACGCTTAAAGAAGACTGAAAATGATATATAAACTTTACCCCGAATTTAAGGATTATCTCTGGGGCGGGAACAGATTAAAAACCGAATACGGAAAAGTAACCGATAAAACGCCCTGCGCGGAAAGTTGGGAACTTTCCTTTCATAAAGACGGGCAGACGAAGATTGCCGACGGCAGAACGCTTGCCGAAGTCGTTACCGACGAAGACAAGGGCGAAAACTGTAAAAAATTCAGATTTTTTCCGACGCTTATCAAGTTTATAGACGCCGAGCGGAATTTATCCGTGCAGGTACACCCTTCCGACGAATACGCGCTTAAAAACGAAAACTCGTTCGGCAAGACCGAGTGCTGGTATATCGCCGACGCCGCCGAAGGCGCGGGGATATATTGCGGTTTCGCGCGGGATACGAGCGAGACGGAGTTTCTGCGGTATCTCGCGGACGGCAAAGTCGAAGAATTGCTTAATTTTATCCCCGTAAAGAAAGGCGAATGCTATTTTATCGCGGCGGGTACGCTCCACGCGATAGGCGCGGGCTGTCTCGTGTACGAAGTGCAGCAAAACAGCAATCTTACTTACAGGGTATACGATTACGGTCGACGCGGCGCGGACGGTAAGTTGCGCGAACTGCATATAGACAAAGCCGTAAAAGTGATAAACTATAAAAAATACGTTCCCGTAACCTTTACCGACGCGAATTCGGGCGTTGCCCGAACGATAGCCGAGTGCGAGTATTTCAGGTTGAGAAAGTTGACCGTAAAGGGCGGATATTCCGCGGTAAACGGCGGCAGTTTTACCTGCGTTACGGCGGTTGACGGCAGCGGAACGATAAACGGCGAAAGGTTTTCCAAGGGCGATTCGTTTTTCGTTACGGCGAAGCAAAAATTTACCGTTGCGGGCGCGGCGACCGTGCTTTTAACCGACGTTCCCGATTGATTTGCGTCGTTTTTCGCGAAAACGCGGCAAAGTAGTTGCGTAATCGGCGAAAAAAAAACGGCAAATTACGCTATTGAAAAATTCTTTGAAATAGAGTAAAATTTACTACGGCGGACGAGAATAATATCGGTCTCGCGATCCGCGGCGGTGATCCGACTCTTATTTTAGGGGTTGTAATCGGGCGTGCGCGGCGTAAGAGCCCTTTTAAGGGCGCATCAAAACAAAATTTATATAAAGGTAGGGTAAAATAATGGCAAAATCAAGACTTATAGGCGATTATCCCGTTATCGGAATAAGACCGACCATCGACGGCAGACGCGGCAAAATAAAAGTCCGCGAAAGTCTGGAAGATCAGACTATGAATATGGCTAAGTCGGCGGCGAAACTTATCGAAGAAAACGTATTCTATTCCAACGGCGAACACGTTAAGGTTATAATCGCGGACACCACTATCGGCAGAGTCGCCGAAGCGGCGGCTTGCGCGGACAAATTCAAAAAGGCGGGCGTAGATATTACTTTGACGGTTACGCCTTGCTGGTGTTACGGCGCGGAAACTATGGATATGGACCCGATGACCATTAAAGCCGTATGGGGCTTTAACGGTACGGAACGCCCCGGCGCGGTTTATCTCGCTTCGGTACTTGCCACGCACAACCAGAAAGGTCTGCCCGCGTTCGGCATTTACGGCCACGAAGTACAGGAAGCCGACGACACGTCCATTCCTTGCGACGTTAAAGAAAAGATTTTGCGTTTCGCCCGCGCGGCGGTTGCGGTCGCGACTATGCGCGGTAAGTCCTACTTGCAGATCGGCTCGGTTACGATGGGTATCGGCGGTTCGATCATATCGCCCGAATTTTTTGAAGAATATCTCGGTATGCGCGTAGAAAGCGTAGACGAAGTCGAGATTATCCGCAGAATGACCGAAGGCATTTACGACAGAACCGAATATAAGAAGGCTCTTGCGTGGGTTAAAGAAAAATGCAGACCGGACTTCGACAAGAACCCCGTCGAAATGCAGAAAACCCCCGCGCAGAAAGAAAAAGACTGGGAATTTACCGCTAAAATGGCGTGTATCATAAAAGACCTGTTCAACGGCAACAAGAAACTTCCCAAGGGCAAGGAAGAAGAGATGGTCGGGCATAACGCGATCGTCGGCGGCTTCCAGGGGCAGAGACAATGGACGGACTTCTATCCCAACTGCGACTTCCCCGAAAGTATATTGAACTCTTCGTTCGACTGGAACGGCGCGCGCGAACCGTATATTTTAGGCACGGAAAACGACACGCTTAACGCAACGAGTATGTTGTTTATGAAACTGCTTACGGGCAGAGCGCAGATGTTTGCGGACGTGAGAACTTACTGGTCGGGCGACGCGGTTAAACGCGTAACGGGCTACGAAATCGAAGGCAAGGCGAAAGAAGCGGACGGCTTTATACACCTTATCAATTCGGGCGCGTGCTGCGTTGACGCCTGCGGCGAAGTCAAGGACGAAAACGGTAACCCCGTTATGAAGAAATGGTGGGAAGTTACCGACGAAGACATCGATACTATGATGAACGCCACCACCTGGCCCTACGCGGATTTAGGTTACTTCCGCGGCGGCGGTTATTCGAGCCGTTTCGTAACGCGCGCGGAAATGCCCGCCACTATGATAAGGCTCAACCTTATAAAGGGTTTAGGTCCGGTATTGCAGATAGTCGAAGGCTGGACGGTTAAACTTCCCGACGAAGTTACCGACAAACTCTGGAAGAGAACGGACTACACCTGGCCCTGCACCTGGTTCACGCCGAGAATTACCGGCGAAGGCGCGTTCAAAACCGCTTACGACGTAATGAACAACTGGGGCGCAAACCACGGCGCGATTTCTTACGGACATATCGGCGCGGATCTGATCACTATGTGTTCTATGCTCCGTATTCCCGTATGTATGCACAACGTCGACGAAAAGGATATTTATCGTCCGTCGGCTTGGGGCGCGTTCGGAATGGACAAAGAAGGTCAGGACTATCGCGCGTGCGCGGCTTACGGACCTATGTACAAGAACATCAGATAAATCCATAAATATTACAAAAAAACGTAACACGAATATAAGCCTGCCGCGCGCAGGCTTATATTCATAGTTTAAGCGAGCGAAGATGAAAACTGTCTGGTATAACGAAAAACAAGAAAAAAACTCTTACGCGGAATTTATAACCCGCTTTACTTACTTAGGCAAGACCTGCAAACTCAGAATATCCGCGTCGAGCGAATACGCCGTATATCTTAACGGCGAATTCGTCTGTAACGGACAATACCCCGACTATCCTTTTTATAAGGTAGCCGACGAAATAGATTTGACCGCGCGCGTGCGTAGCGGCGAAAACCTGCTCGCCGTAGCGGCGTATCACGACGGACTTAATAACAGTTCGGTATATTATCCTAAGCCTGCGGGCGTGGCGTACGAAGTCGTTGCCGACGGAAAAGTTCTCGCCGAATCCGACGAGACTACGCTTGCGAGACGTTCGCCCGTTTTCGGCAGCGGAGAGATTGAAAACATAACCAACCAGTTAGGGTATTCGTACAGGGCGGATTTACGCCGCGCCGACGAATGGATAACCACGGGCGCGGGCGACGGATTCGCGCCTGCGGTCGTTACCGTGCCCGACTACGATTTTCAGCCCCGACCGATTAAAAAGTGCGAATTGCTTTCGCCCGCGAAGACGACCGCCGTTCAACAGGGCTTTTTCGTCGAACACGGCGGAGATATTCCGTCGCTTAAAATGCAGAACGCCTTGCTCGGTTTCAAGCGTTTTTCGGATATGACGGGCAAAGAAAAAATCGGGTTCGCCGATAAACCGAACACTTTTACCTGCGCCGACGGCGACGGTATTTACGTCGTTTACGACGCGGGGTGCGAGACGGTCGGGTATCTTGACTTTGATATAACTCTCGACGAAGACGCGGTATGTAATATCGCTTTCGGCGAACATCTTTGCGACGGCAGAGTACGCGCGGAAGTCGGTCTGCGTAACTTTGCGTTTTCGGTAACGCTCAAAAAGGGCAGAAACAAATTTTTCAATCCGTTCCGCCGTCTGGGTTTCAGATATTTGCAGATATGTATATATGCCCATAAGGCGACTATCGATAAATTCACGGTAAGGGAATACGTTTATCCCGTAACAGAAAAACGCAAAAAATTCCAAGACGAATATATCAGACGGCTGTATTCTACGGGCGTGAGAACTCTTCGGCTTTGTATGCACGAGCATTACGAAGACTGCCCTTGGCGCGAGCAGGCGTTGTACGCTATGGACTCCCGCAATCAGATGCTTTTCGGGTACGGAGCGTTCGGCGAGTACGAATACCCGCGCGCCGCGCTTAAAACCATCGCCTTGTCGATCGACGACGACGGGCTACTATCGCTCTGTTCCCCCGCGAAAATGAATATTACCATACCCGTGTTCTCGCTGTTTTTCGTCATTGCGCTATACGAGAACGCGAAAGTCGATTTCGATAAAGCGTTCGTCGCCGAGATGCTTCCTTACGCCGAAAAAGTCGTTTCCGTTTTCGCCGACAGGCTTACCGAATACGGCGTGTCGAGTTTCGTCGGCACGCGTTACTGGAACTTCTACGAATGGTCGGAAGGTCTTGACGGCGGCGAAATTTTCAAAAAGGTCGAAAGCGAGCCGTCGTTCGATTTTATCCCGACGGCGGTTTTGTCGGTCGCGGCGAAATACCTTTCCGAACTCGAACTAAGGCTCGGCGCGAAAGCCGAAGCGGCGCGGTATAAAGCCGTATCCGCCCGCGCGAAAGCGGCGACGGAAAGTTTCTATTGCGCGGAATCGGGTTTGTACTATTCGTTTATAAAGAACGGCGAAAAGCAAGGTCTGCACGAGTATTCGCTTGCTATGGCAGTATACGCCGGCGTCGGTCGCGAAAGATCGAAAAAGATAGCGGAAACGCTTGCGAAAAAAGACGCGCGCGTTACGCCTTGCACGCCTGCGGCGTTGTCGTTTTACTACGACGCGATTATTCGCTACGCTCGCAACGGGCTTAGCGTGGTCTGGCAGGATATAGCCGACCGTTACGGCAAAATGCTCTATTCCGAATCCACGTCGCTGTGGGAGACCGATCTCGGCGAAGCCGACTTCGGCGAAGCGGGCAGTCTTTGTCACGGCTGGTCAGCCGTACCGTGCTACGTTTACGATAAATACGGTTATAAACGTATAGGCAAAAAGTAAAAACAACTAATCGATCGAAAAACGGGCGGAGAAGTCGTAAAAGACTTCTCCGCCCGTAATTTTTAAGCGGTTTATTATTTCAATCCGAGTATCTCGTCGGACGACACGTCTAAAATTTCGCATAAATTCGCGAACGTTTCGAGCGACGGAAATTTATCGTCGTGCAGGTATCTGCTGACGGTCGACGGGTTGACGTTCAACCGTTCGGCGAGTTCTTTTTTGCTTATCGACGACGTTTCTATGGCTTCCCTTAGGCGAATTTGTATCTCTTTTATCGTTATCATATCTAAAATAATATCACTAATTTTATCGTTACGCTTGACATTTGCACAGCGGTAAAATATAATAACATATAGAAATATTTGCACAACGTTCAAAAATATTCAACTGTTCGTCGAGCGAAAAGCGCGCTCAACTAATAGTTTAGCAAATTCAACTATCGGTATTATTAAACGAATTGCAAAATGTTTTTGCGAGTGGTATCATAATGCCGTAGTCAAATCTACGGAGGTAAGAAAGTGAATATTGGCGAAAAGATAGCAAAGGCAAGAAAAGACAAAGGTCTTACTCAGACGGAACTCGGTAACGCGACGCACGTCACGTTTCAGGCGGTATCTAAATGGGAAAGGGGAGAATCCATTCCGGATTTCGGAACGATGTGCGATTTGGCAAAGGTGCTGGGCGTGCCTATTACCTATTTCAGCGAAGACGAAAACGCTGCGGAAGCCGAAGTAAAGGCGCAGGTCGCGCCCGCGCTTGACGAAACTCCGCGCCCCGCGCCCGAGTACAAACCCGTACTTGCGGTCTGCGAAAAGTGCAACCGCCCCATTTTTAACGGCGGCGAGATAGTGCGTTATTTCGTCGGCGACGAAAAGCATATCAAGTGTACGGAATGCGATCGGAAAGAGAAAAAGGCAAAACTCGCAAAAGACACGGAGAACGGAAAGAGACGCAGAGTCCACTCGTTTATATGGTCTGCGCTCGCGGCGGTTATAGGTATAGTGACGTGCGCGTGTACGCTTAAAGGCGACGAAATGATATTCGGCATAATAGGTTCGGCGATGCTGTTCCCGTTCATATCCTGCCTTATTCTTTATAATAACTTCGTCGGGGAGATGGTCGTTAATATCATCGAATGGAGCGCGGTAACTTTCCCCGGAATAATCTTCTCGTTCGACATCGACGGATTTTTGTTCCTTATAGCGATGAAAATTTTGTTCTTTATCATAAGCGTAATACTTACGATTTTGTGTTTTGTGTTCGCCGTGATAGTGGGCAGCGTTGTTTCGGTGTTCGTATATCCTTACGCGATAGTCAAGAATTTCAAGCACCCCGAATGCGGCGAATACGCCTGATAAAGTTAAATAAACGGTTAAAACCCGTTATAAGGAGAAATATATGAAAAAATTACTGATTTTGTTGCTGACGATTGCGTGCGCGGTCTCGATTGCGTGTGTGACGGCGTCGTGCGGCGGTAAAAATTCGGGCAATAAACCCGAACAACCCGTTCCGCCCGCCGAGCAGCCGACCGAACCGACCGAACCGTCAAACCCGTCCGAGCCGTCTAATCCGTCCGAGCCGTCTAATCCGTCCGAACCGTCCTTGAAGAAGTTTACGGGCGTTACGTTCGACGGCGCGGAATACGTTTACGACGGAATAGAAAAAGAATTACTTGTGAAAGGCGTTCCCGAAGGCGCGCAGGTAAGTTACGTCGGTAACAAGGGTACGGACGTCGGCGAATATAAAGCGACCGCTACCGTCGGCAAAGACGGGTACGAAACGCTCACGCTCAACGCGACGTTGAAGATTACCGAAGCGACGATAACGGGCGTTGCGTTCGTCGGCGCGGAACACGTCTACGACGGAACGGAGAAAGTATTGCTTGCTACGGGCGTTCCCGAAGGCGCGCAGGTAAGTTACGTCGGCAATAAGGGAACGGACGCGGGCGAATACGCCGCGACGGTAACCGTAACCAAGAAAAATTACAAAACGCTCACGCTCAACGCGCGACTCGTCATCGCTAAGGCTGATATAGTCGGCATAACTTTTGCAGACGACAGCGTAGAATACGACGCGCTGCCGCACTCGATAGAGATAGTCGGCGATATTCCGCAAGGCGTGACCGTTAAAACCGAGTATAACGGAGTTGAGACGAACGAAGTTACCGACGTCGGCGAGTACGACGTAACGCTGAAAATATACGGCAAAAACTACAACGAGTTGAAACTTACGGCTAAGTTGAAAATCAAAAGTACCGAAGAACGCCTTTACAGCGCGGTATACGCCGGCGGAGTGTACTTCCAGAACAACCTTGACGGTAACAAATTGTACGAGTATACGAGCGGCGGTCTGAATAAAATCAACGGCGACTCGCCCGAATATCTTACCGTAAGCGGCGGAAAGTTGTTCTATACTTCCAAAGCGTTGTTGTCTTCGGCGATAAAGGTCTACGAAAAGGCTAACGCGGCGGATGGCGCGTCGGTATTTACCAACGTTGCGGGCGAATATCTCGTTAGCGACGGCGCGTATCTGTACTACGCCAAAAACTCCTTAATCGATACTAAAAACGAGAACGGCATTTACAGAATAAGCCTTACCGACAGCGGGAAGACGCCGCAGAGACTCGTTAAAAACAAGGCGGCGTACCTGACGATCGTCGGCGGTTACGTTTACTATTCCAACCTGAGCGACGGTAAGAAGTTGTATAAGGTATCCAAAACGGCAACCGAAAACGAAGACGGTATAAAGGTAAGAAGCGGCTCTCTTGCCGACGAAAGCGTCGAATATATCATATCCGACGGCGAAGTGCTGTACTTTAACTCTACGAAAAAAATAACGGGTATCGGCGTTGCGGCGGCGATAAGAAAACTCGATATTTCTACGGGCAAAGAAGTAAAACTCACGACCGATGCCGGTAAATATCTCAATAAAGCGAACGGGTATATCTATTACGTCAACAGCGACAAAATAACGAGCGAATTGTTCGGCGACGGTATTTATCGAATAAGCGCGGCTATGGCTGCCGATAACGATAAGGCGGGCGAAAAAGTTATTTCCGCCGACGGCGGCAACGGATATTCTTCGCTTGCGAGCGACGGCGTAAACCTGTATTATTATAAACTCAACGACAAGCATTTCTATAAATATTCGTTGAGCGAGAAGACCGAAGTCGACCTTATGGCAGGCTTCGTTCCGCCCGCGCCCGTTATGAAAACCGCCTGCTACGCCGAAACCAAAGTGTATAACGGCGAAGTGTACTATGTAAATCCTTATGGAGACGGAACGTTATACAAATATAACCTTGCGACGAAACGCGCCAACAAGGTCGTTGAAGACAGAGTGTCCAACGTGTATTTTTACAAAGGGTATATGTACTATTCTACCTGCATTGCGACCAACTACGCGCTTTGCAGAATGAATTTGAAGACGAAAGAAGTTACGCGTATATCGGACGGGCGTTGCGACAATCTCATATTCGACGGCGACGTTATTTATTATATCAAGGTCGGCTCTGTGTGGAATAATTACGTTTACAAAATGGGGCTTGACGGAAGCAATCCCGAAATGTTATGTAAAATTTCGTTGTGGGTTGCGAGTTTTGAAAAGGTGGGTAATACGTTCTATTTTACCACTAATCCGAAACTCGGAAGTAAAAAACTGACGAAATTCGAACTCGGCGCGGAAAAGGCGGTAGATTTAGGTCATAAAGCCAAATTCGTAACTACGGACGGAAAAACGCTGTATTTTTACGATTACGATAATAAAACGGTAAAGTCCTGCGATTTGAACGGCGGAGACGTCAAGGAGTTGGTAAAGGGCGTAGACGTCAACGAAATGAAAGTGGTCGGCGGAAAATTATATTATTCCGACGTAACCGCCGGTACGTTTAGCGCGTACGATTTGACGAGCGGTAAGATAACCAAAATAGCCGATACCTGCGCCGACGGTATATCCGTCGACGGCGGAAAAATCTATTATATAGGCGCGGCGGTGTCGTATCAGAACGATTACCCGCTCCTTAAAAACGGCGACGGCAGACTTTATTGCTACGACGGTTCTGCCGTAACCAAACTCGCGTAAACGGGCAGCGGGGAGAGTAATACCCGATCGGTTTGAGTCTTTAATCGAAAAAAAATTAAAAAACGAAAAACGGGCGGAGAAGTCTTAAAAGACTTCTCCGCCCGCGTTTTGGTTTGACGATCGTAATTATAAATCGGTCGGCGTTCAGATTTTGAATTTTATAAGTTTTAATTCGGCGTAGTCGGGCAACCCGTTTTTGTACCGAATTTTCGGCTCGCCTTTAATAAGGGGCAGGGCGTATTCGGCGTATAACTCGTTAAGCCCCGTTCCGTCGGCGGTTATCCACTCGCGTGGCACGCGTTTTTCGGCGTTGGCGGTAACGGTTAAAGGCGTCAGCCCGTACGACAATTCGTACGGCGAAGAGTTCGTTCGGATAAAACTTACCATTTTGTCGGTTTCGCCGCTCGTCGCCGCTTCGACCGCTGTTTCGCCCGCGCGGAAGGCTTCTTCCACGTCGGTTTCGGACGCGCAATGCGCCGCGCAACGTTGCAGAATATTCAGTTCTATCGCCTTGCATTTAATCCCCGCGTTCTTTACTATCGAACGGAGCGTCGCGCAAACGCCGCCGAGTTGAGAATGACCGAAGTTGTCCGTACTTGCCGAGTCTTCGCCGACGTACGTTCCGTCGGCGTATTTCACGCCTTCCGATACCGCTACGATGCATTTGCTTTTTTCTTTTACCACGCGTAAAACGTCCGCTTCGAATTTCCGTTTGTCGAAAGGAATTTCGGGCAGGTAAATCAAATCCGCGCCGTAGCCGTTAATCGCGGCAAGACTTGCCGCCGCGGTAAGCCAGCCCGCGTTTCTGCCCATGATTTCGAGAATTATAACCAGCGGACTTTCGTAAATACTCGCGTCGCGATTGACTTCCGCAACCGACGTGGCGACGTATTTCGCCGCGCTGCCGTAGCCGGGGCAATGGTCCGTGCCGGCAAGGTCGTTGTCTATCGTTTTGGGTATGCCTATAACGTTTACGCCGTAGCCGACTTTTTGCATATACCGCGAAATTTTATCGCAGGTGTCCATAGAATCGTTGCCGCCGTTATAGAAAAAGTACTTTACGTCGTATTTTTTGAATACTTCGAGTATGCGTTTATAATCGGTGTCGTCTTCGTTGAAGTCTTTGAGTTTGTACCTTACCGAGCCGAACGCCGAAGCGGGCGTGTTTTTAAGCGCGAGCAGTTCGTTTTCGTCTTCCTTGCTCATATCGAAGAAGTCTTCGCTGAGAACGCCTTTCACGCCGTGATGAGCGCACAGAACGCCCGTAACGTTCGGATTTTTCAACGCCGCCGTTATTCCGCCGGCAACGCTTGCGTTGATGACCGCCGTCGGTCCGCCCGACTGCGCGAAAACGCATCTGCCTATAAGATTTTTCATTAGTCGTACCTTTCGTCGTTAAAGTGCAGGGTTATCAGCAGAGTTTTGCCGCCATATCGTAAAGGTTTTTGTCTATATCCTTTTTCATCGCAAGCGCTTCGGTTATATCGAGATCGATGGTTTCGCGACCGTGGCAACCTATAACGCGGTTGGTCTTGCCCTGCAAAAGCAGGTCTACCGCGTGTACGCCGAACTTGGCGGCGAGCATTCTGTCCGCCATAGACGGCGAGCCGCCGCGCTGAATGTGTCCGAGCGTGGTTACTTTAACGTCCGTGCCGGAAATAACCGAAACTATCGTTTTGATTTCGTTTTCGTTGCCCGCGCCTTCGGCGAGAACGATTACGTTCGCGGTCTTGCCGTGTTCGCGGTTGTTCTTGATTTCGTTGGCGATTTTTTGTATATCGTACGGAACTTCGGGTACGAGAATATACTCCGCGCCGCCGCAAATACCGGCGTATAAGGCGATATCTCCGCATCTTCTGCCCATAACCTTAACAAGCGAAACTCTGTCGTGCGAAGTCATCGTGTCGCGCAGAGCGTTGATTGCCCAAAGCACGGTGTTTACAGCCGTGTCGAAACCAAGCGTGTAGTCGGTGTAGGCAAGGTCGTTGTCTATCGTGCCGGGTATACCGACCACGTTTATGCCGTGTTCGTCGGAAAGCAGTTTCGCGCCCGTGAACGAGCCGTCGCCGCCGATGACGACGAGTCCTTCAACGCCGAGTTTTTTAAGGTTGTCCGCCGCGATTTTTCTTACGGCGGGGTCTTTGAATTCAAGGCAACGCGCGGTCTTTAATATCGTGCCGCCGCGCTGAATGATATCGCATACGGAATGCGTATCCATTTTGATTATCTCGTTTTTCACAAGTCCGTTGTAACCGCGGTCTACGCCGTAAACTTCGAGCCCCGCGTTAAGTGCGCTTCTTACCACCGCCCTGATGCAGGCGTTCATTCCGGGCGCGTCTCCGCCGCTCGTTAAAATTGCGATTTTTTTCATAACGTAAATCTCCTATGCTTCAAAAAATTTTATTTTATCTTCGTCTACGATCGACATAAGTTCGTTGACGAGTCCTCGGCAATTTCTTACCTTTTTGTCCATTTTATAGTTTTTACCGTTGATTTTGAAATATACGGTAATATCTCCGGGGTAGGTGGCAAGCACGTCGAGCAGGTCGTCTTTAAGCCCTTGCGAATGTTCGTCGAGCACTATGCCGAGATATTGCTTTTTAGGGCATTCCGTCGGTAATTCTTCGGACTGTTCTTCGCTTACGCCGATTGCCAGATCCACCGCGACCGAGACTTTGTTGTCGTCGCGTATTTGTAATCTTCCGCGGATTTTGATAAGCGACTCTTCGCGGAGTATCGCCTTGTACTTTTCGTACTTTTTCGGGAAGAACACGCATTCTATCGCACCGTAACGGTCTTCCACCGTAACGAAAGTCATCGTAGAACCCGAACGCGTGTTGATTTTGTTTACCGCCGTGATAATTCCGCCCAGATAGACCTGCATATCGTTTTTGACGTCGGTATACGTCTCGTTACCGTCTTCGTCTTCTTCGGTGTTGAGCAGCGCGCTCGTATCGAAAGTGCAGTCTTTGAACTTGTCCGCGTACCCGTCGAGCGGATGCCCCGTGACGTACACGCCCACTACGTTCTTTTCAAGCGAAAGTTTGGTTTTGTGGTCGTATTCTTTCAGGTTGGGGTAATTGACGGTAAACGTGGTGTCTTCTTTCAGCACGTCGCCGAACAGGCTCATCTGATTGCTTTCGCGTTGTTTGGCGATAAGCGAAACGCGTTCTATCAACTCTTCGCTCATTCCTATCATCTGCGTGCGGTATCTGCCGAACGCGTCGAACGCGCCCGCGTAGATAAGGTTTTCGACGAGTCGTTTGTTAAGGACCTTACTTTCGCAGCGCGAAATGAAGTTTTCAAACGACGTGTATTTGCCGTGCAGTTCTCTTTCGGCGACTATCGAGTCGATTGCCGAAAGCCCTATGCCTTTTATAGCCGCAAGTCCGTATCGGATTTTCTTGTCTTTTACCGTGAAAAATCCGACGCTTTCGTTAATGTCGGGCGGAAGAACGGGTATGCCTTCTTCTTTGGCGTAGCCGACGTAGTTGCTTATTTCGTCTATGTTGGTTATGCGGTTGTTGAGTACCGCGGTCAGGAATTCGGCTTCGTAGTAAGTTTTAAGGTACGCCGTCTGGTAGGTTACCAGCGAGTACGCCGCCGCGTGCGATTTGTTGAACGCGTATTTGGCAAAGTCTTTCATTTCGTTCCAGATATCGTGCGCGACCGCTTCGGGAACTCCGCGTTTAAGACAGCCGTCTATCGCCGTGGATACCTTGCCGTGGTCTACGGTTTCGGGTTTGCCGTGAATGAAGATGACTTCTTCTTTTATCATATCGTCGACTTTCTTTTTGCCCATCATACGGCGGACCATATCCGCCTGACCGAGCGTGTACCCCGCGAGAGCCTGAACGATTTTCATAACCTGTTCCTGATACACTATACAGCCGTAAGTCTGTTTGAGTATGGGTTCGAGCAAGGGGTGGGCGAACGATACGAGTTCGGGGTTATGTTTGCATTTTATGAATTTGGGTATAGAATCCATAGGACCGGGGCGGTAAAGCGAAACCGCCGCGACTATATCTTCTATACAGGTCGGTTTAAGTTCTCTCAAAAAGCGTTGGAAGCCGCCGGATTCGACCTGAAACACGGCTTTCGTGTTGCCGGTAGAGAGCATTGCGAAGACTTTCGGATCGTCGTACGCGGAATGGTCGAAATCTATTTCCACGCCGTGATTTTGTCTGACGTATTCGATCGCCATCTTAATATCGGATAAGTTCCTTAAACCGAGAAAGTCCATTTTAAGGAAGCCGAGATGTTCGAGTTCTACGCCCGTGTACTGGCTGGTAATGTCGTCGCCGTTTCTGCCTAGCGGCATATGCCTGTCGAGAACGTCCGCGCCGATTATTACGCCGCAGGCGTGGGTGCTTGCCTGACGGGGCATATCTTCGAGTTTCATCGCTATGTCGACTATTCTCGCGATCTCCGGGTCTTCTTCGTACATTTCGACGAGTTCTTTCACGGAATAGTCCACGCCGAAGTCTTTGTCGGTTTCTTTCGGGCGGTATTTGCCGAACACTTTCATCAGAATGTTCGGGCGTTTAAGGTCGAATTCTTCGCCCTTGGCGTTTTTTGCCACCATTTTGTTGGGAATGGCTTTCGTAACTCTGTCCGCTTCCGAATAGGGCAGTTTAAGCACGCGCGCCACGTCCTTGACGGCGTTTTTCGCCGCCATCGTGCCGAAAGTGACTATCTTGCACACTCTGTCGTAGCCGTACTTGCGTCTGACGTAATCTATTACTTCCTGACGGCGGCTGTCTTCGAAGTCTACGTCGAAGTCGGGCGCGGAAACGCGCTCGGGGTTAAGAAACCGCTCGAAATAAAGGTCGTATTTAATGGGATCGATGTTGGTTATGCCGATAAGGTAGGCGACTATCGAGCCTGCGCCCGATCCGCGCCCCGGACCTACCGAAATGCCCATTTTCCGCGCGGCGTTGATATAGTCCCAGACTATCAGAAAGTACTCTATAAAGCCTTGTTTCTGTATTACCGCGAGTTCGCTTTCTATACGGTCGCGTATTTCGGGCGTCTCTTCGCCGTACTTTTTCTTAACGCCTTCGTCTATCAGTTTGCGGATATAGACGGTAGGCTCTTCGCCCGTTTCGGGTATATAGTGCGGAAACATATAATGCCCGTACACGAACCCGAAATTGCATTTGTCCGCTATTTCCAGCGTGTTGGTTATCGCTTCCGAATCGTCCTTGAACAGGGCGGACATCTCTTCTTCGGTTTTAAGGTAAAACTCGTCGTTGGGGAAGCGCATACGGTTAGGATCGTCGTAGTCCGCGCCCGTCTGAACGCATAAAAGAACGTCCTGCGATCTCGCGTCGCTCTTTTCGACGTAATGCACGTCGTTCGTCGCGACGAGTTTTATACCGTATTTTTTCGAGTAAACGCGCAGGTACTTGTTGACTTCCGCCTGTTCGGGTATGCCGTGGTCCTGCATTTCGAGATAGAAGTCGTCGCCGAACACGCCCTTGTACCATTCCACGAGCCGTTCTGCGCGGTCGAATTCGCGCCCGACGATCGCGCGCGGAATTTCGCCCGCCAGACACGCCGAAAGACATATAAGCCCTTCGCTGTGTTCTGCCAAAATCTTGCGGTCGATTCTCGGTTTATAGTGGAAGCCGTCGCGGAACGCCACGGCGTTAAGATAGGCGATGTTTTTATAGCCCGTTTCGTTTTTGCAAAGGAGCACGAGATGGTTAAGTCTCGGCTTGCCTTCGTGGCAGGTAAGGTCGTCGCAGACGTAAAATTCCGTACCTATAATCGCCTTGATGCCGACCTTGTCGCACGCGTCGAAAAACGCGACCGCGCCGTACATATTGCCGTGATCGGTTATGGCAAGCGCGGGCATTCCGAGCGCTTTCGCTCTTTTGGTAACGGCGTTTATTCTCGCCGCTCCGTCGAGAATGCTGTATTCGGTATGAACGTGTAAATGTACGAAATTACCCATAGCGTCCTTAGTCTGATTTCAGGTCAGTCCATAAAATTGATGATTACGTCGTTCTGAACGAACAGGTATTCGGGTTTTATCGAAAGCCTTTCGTCCGTAACGTCGAGATGTTTTTCGGAGAGTTTGATTTTCTCCGCGTATTTTTTCGTAAAATCGGTATTAAATCGTCGGTTGAAGTCCGCGAAGTTTACGCCGTCGGTCGTGCGGAGCGCAAGCATAATATACTCGAACTCGCGTTCGTCGCCTTCAATCTCTTCCGAGAAGATTTCGGCGACCTTACCGCGCAGTATGCACGCGACGTACTCGTCTATTTTTTCGGTGTTGGTAAACCGCCGTTCGCCTATGAACGACGAAGCGGAAACGCCGAAGCCGATATACTGCCCGCGTTGCCAGTAGTTGGCGTTGTGCCGCGAACGGTAACCGTCTTTCGCGAAGTTGGAGACTTCGTAACGCTTAAATCCGTTTTCTTCGAGATATTTTACGGCGTCGTCGTAAAGGTCTGCCACTTCGTCTTCGTCGGGCAGGTCTCCGTTAAGGTATCTGCCGTACATTATAGTGCCTTCTTCGGGTTTGAGCGCGTAGCACGAAATATGTTTCGCGCCGCCTTTAATCGCAAGGTCGATAGTGGCTCTCACGTCGTCTTTGGTCTGATTTTCAAGCCCTATCATCACGTCCGCGCTGACGTTTTTGCCTTTAAGCAACTCGCAGGCGTAGAGAAAGTCTTTCGTATCGTGTATACGGTTAAGACTGCGCAGCATTTTGTCGTCCGCGCTCTGTAACCCCACGCTGAATCGGTTGAACCCCGCATTTTCGTACGCTTTTACCTTTTCGGGCGAGAGAGTGCCGGGGTTTATTTCGAGCGTTATTTCCGCGTCGTCCGTAATTTTGTAAAGTCTGCGCAGTTGTTTCATCGCGCCGACTATATACCGTTCGTCGACGAACGACGGAGTGCCGCCCCCGAAGTAAACCGTGTCGAACTCGTAATTTTCAAGCGATTGCGCCCTGCCTTTCATCTCTTTGTACAGACAGCCGAAATAAATTTCCGCCTTGCCGATTTCTTTGGGGTAAGACGCGAAGTCGCAATATATGCATTTGCTTTTGCAAAAGGGAACGTGTACGTAAATGCCGCTCATTTTACTTGTCCTGACTGTCGATTTTAAGTATCGACATAAACGCTTCGCTCGGAACTTCCACAGAACCGAGTTGCCGCATTTTCTTTTTGCCTTCTTTCTGCTTTTCAAGCAGTTTTTTCTTACGCGTTATATCGCCGCCGTAGCACTTTGCGAGAACGTCTTTGCGCAGGGCTTTGATAGTCTCTCTCGCGATTATTTTGCCGCCGACCGCCGCCTGAACGGGTATTTCGAACATCTGGCGAGGAATAACGTCTTTAAGTCTTTCCGCCAACGCTCTGCCGCGCGCGTAAGCCTTGTCTTTATGCACTATTATCGACAGCGCGTCGCACACGTCGCCGTTGAGCATCATATCGAGTTTTACGAGATCGCTTTTTTCGTAGCCGGAAATTTCGTAGTCGAACGACGCGTACCCGCGCGTGCGGCTTTTAAGCCCGTCGAAGAAGTCGAAAATTATCTCGTTGAGCGGGAGTTTATAGTTGAGTTTTACCCTTTTCGCATCAAGGTAAGTCATATCGGTGAACACGCCGCGTTTTTCCTGACACAATTCCATTATCGCGCCGACGTAATCGGGCGGGGTGTATATATCCGCGTGGATTATCGGCTCTTCGCAATAGTCTATATATGATACGTCGGGGAAGCGGCTCGGATTGTCCACCACCAGAACTTCGCCGTCGGTCTTATGCACTTTGTACGATACCGACGGAGCGGTGGTAATTATTTCGAGATCGAACTCGCGTTCTATACGCTCCTGAATGATTTCCATATGCAGAAGCCCGAGAAACCCGCATCTGAACCCGAACCCGAGCGCGGCGGAGTTGTCCGGCTCGAAAGTGAGCGACGCGTCGTTGAGTTTAAGTTTAAGCAAAGCGTCTTTAAGGTCGTTGAATTTGCTTCCGTCAAGCGGGTAAATACCCGAAAATACGACGGGCTGAACCTTTTTATAGCCGGGCAGGGGGTGGGACGCGGGGTTGTTCGCGTCGGTTATCGTATCGCCGACGGCTACGTCTTCTATGTTTTTAATGCTTGCCGCTATATACCCTACTTCGCCCGCCGAAAGCGATTTTTTCGCGACGAGACGGGGGTTGAACGTGCCTACTTCGGTAACGTCGAACTGTTTGCTGCCCGTAAAAGTCTTTATCCGCACGCCTTCGCTTACCGTTCCGTCCATTATCCTTACGAAACATATTACGCCCTTGAAGTTGTCGTAATAACTGTCGAATATGAGCGCGGACAGCGGCGCGTCGTCGTCGCCGACGGGCGGGGGAACGAGTTTTACCACCTGTTCGAGAACCTGATCTATATTAGTGCCGTTTTTGGCGGAGATGCGGGGCGCGTCCGCGCCGTCGAGACCGATTACGTCTTCTATTTCTTTGGCTACCGCGTCGGGATCTGCCGAAGCGAGATCGATTTTGTTTATGACGGGTACTATTTCGAGATTGTTGTCAAGCGCGAGATAGCAGTTGGCAAGCGTCTGCGCTTCTATGCCCTGCGTGGCGTCTACTATGAGTATCGCGCCTTCGCACGCGGCGAGCGACCGCGAAACTTCGTAAGTGAAGTCGACGTGGCCGGGCGTGTCGATAAGGTTAAAGATATAGTCTTTTCCGTCCTTTGCCGTGTACGCCATTCTGACGGGCGTGAGTTTTATGGTAATGCCGCGTTCTCTTTCAAGGTCCATCGAATCGAGAAGTTGGTCTTCCATATCCCTTTCCGCCACTTGCCCCGTGATTTCCATAATACGGTCCGCAAGAGTGGATTTGCCGTGATCGATATGCGCGACTATACAAAAATTTCTTATATTTTCTTTGGCTTTTCTTGCCACGGGGAATAAATCTCCTTAAAGTCGGTAATTCTTCGTGTATAGTATATATAAAAACTCCGAATTTTGCAAGTCATTTAAGGCGGATTGTTTATATATTTATTCGCGCGAACGATTGACAAACGCTTTTCGGGGGCGGTATAATACGGCTGTAAAAACGAAAAGGCAGGGCTTTTTATGAAAACGAGAATAACCGACGATTTCTGGCTGATGAAATCGCCCGTGGCGCACAGGGGGCTGCACGACGAAACTATACCCGAAAACAGCCGCGCCGCGTTTGAAAACGCCGTAAAACACGGCTATCCGATAGAGACCGATATTCAACTTACCAAAGACGGCGTACCCGTGATTTTCCACGACGCGAATATGAAACGAATGACGGGCGAAGACGTTGCCGTCAGTTCGGTAACGCTCGAAGAAGTGCGCCGTATGCGGCTTGCGGGTACTAACGAAGGGATAATGACCGCGGAAGAGTTTTTTCGGTTCGTCGACGGAAGAGTTCCGCTCGTAATCGAGTATAAAACCCAGCCCGACAAAGAGACGATAGTGGATAAAACTCTGCCGTATCTCGACGCGTATAAGGGCGAATTCGTCGTTCAGTCGTTCGATCCGTTGATCGTCAGAACGTTAAGATTGCGCCGCCCGCAGTTCATACGCGGTCAACTGATCTGCAAAGACAGGCATAAAGACCAGAAATTTTTAATCGACAGGGCTTTGGCTCACGGATTTTTCAACTTCCTGTCCAAACCCGATTTTATAAATATGAACGTAAACTATCTGCCTGTTTCGCGCGCTATGCGCAGGGGCAAAAAACTCGTGTGCTGGACGATCCGTACCGAAGAAGAAAGACGGAAAGCCGAAAAGTACGCGGACAACTATATTTTTGAAAATATCCGCCCGTGATTTTCGCGGCGGGATCGTCGGAGAAAGATGAAGTACGATTATACCGTTGAAGGAATGACTTGCTCCGCCTGCTCGGCGCGAGTCGAAAAATGCGTTAAAAAAATAGAAGGCGTGGAGTCCGCGTCGGTCAATCTGCTGACGGGCGCGCTTTGCGTTACGGCGGAGACCGACCTTACCGCCGAAATAAGCAAAGCCGTAACCGCAGAAGGCTATAAGGTAAAAATCGGCTTTGACCGCGCGCGCGGCTCGGGGCGGCAGAACGCGCTGAAAAAGCGGCTGATAATATCCCTGCCGCTCGTCGCGTTTTTAATGTATATCGCGATGGGTTCTATGATAGGTGTTCCCGTGCCGTGGTTTCTCGACGCGATGAATATGAAAGGCGCGGTTTACGGTCTGGCGGCGCAGGCGGTAGTGGCGGCGGCGATAATAGCCGTCAACTTCGAATACTATTCCAAGGGTTTCAAAAATCTGTTTACGCTGAAACCTAATATGGACAGTCTCGTCGCGCTCGGCTCGTCGGCGTCGTTTTTATACGGAATATTTTCGGCGGCGGTTATCGTAAAGGGCAGCGTAACGGGCGATCACGCGCTTATGGAACGGTATATGAATAACCTTTATTTCGAAGGTTCGGCGATGATAGTCGCGCTTATAACGCTCGGTAAGTTTTTAGAAGAAAAGTCCAAAAACAAGACCACTTCCGCGATAGGCAAACTGCTTGAATTAGCCCCCGATAAGGCGATTATCGAAATAAACGGCGAAGAAAAGGAAATCCCTTCGCAGGATATAAAAAAAGGCGATATGGTAATACTCAAAGACGGCGCGAGAGTGCCTTGCGACGGCTCGGTTATTTTCGGCGACGGCTACGCCGACGAGTCGGCTATAACCGGCGAGAGTATGCCCGTTTACAAAAAAATCGGCGATAAAGTCGTCGGCGGAACGTCGTTTAGCGGCGGGTATATAAAGTTCGCGGCGGAGAACGTCGGCGAAGACAGCGCGGTATATAAGATAGTGCGGCTCGTCGAAGACGCCAACTCCACGAAAGTGCCGATAGCGAAGATCGCGGATAAGGTTTCGGGCGTGTTCGTACCCGTGGTAACGGGCATCGCCTTGCTTGCGTTCGCGTGCTGGATGATTGCGGGGTACGGGGTATCCTTCGCGATAAACGTCGCGGTGTCCGTACTCGTGGTGTCCTGCCCCTGCGCGCTCGGGCTTGCCACGCCCGTCGCGCTGATGGTGGGTACGGGCAAAGCCGCCGAACGCGGAATACTGTTCAAGAGCGGCGAAGCCCTGCAAAAACTCTCGACGGTCGATACCGTTCTTCTCGACAAGACGGGTACGCTTACCGCAAACGAGCCGAAAGTAACCAAAACGGTCGCGTTCTCGGGCGACGAAAACGCGATGATATTTTACGCCGCGTCCGCCGAGACGGGCAGTTCGCACCCGCTTGCGAAGCCCGTTATCGGTCTGGCGGAAAGTCGCGGAATATCTCTTGCCGCGGCGCGAGACTACGCCGCCGAAGCCGGCAGGGGCATAAGCGCGAATATAAACGGCGAAAAAGTCGCGGTCGGTAACTACGCGTTTATAGCCGATAACGTAGACGCGAACGACGAAAATCTTAACCCGGCAAGGGCGGCGAAAGAAGAAAACCCGACGGTCTTATTCGTAGCGGTCGGCGGAAAACTCGCGGGGTATACGGTCGTGGAAGACGTCTTGTCCGAAAACGCGAAAAGGGCGGTAAAAGCCTTTAAGAACAAGGGTATGCGCGTGATAATGCTCACGGGCGACAACGAACGCGCCGCAAAAAAGGTCGCGGACGAACTCGGTATAGAATACAGAGCCGAAGTCCTGCCCGAAGACAAGTACGCCGAAGTCGTAAAATATACGTCGGGCGGCAGAAAAACGCTTATGATAGGCGACGGCGTGAACGACGCGCCCGCGCTTACGGCGGCGTACGTCGGTATGGCGATCGGCGCGGGTACGGACGTGGCGATCGAGAGCGCGGACGCCGTGCTTATCAAAAACGATCTGTCCGACGCGGTCGAAGCGGTAAATCTCGGTAAAAAGACGATGCGTAACGTAAAAGAAAACCTTTTCTGGGCGTTCGTCTATAATATAATATTGATACCCGTAGCGTGCGGAGCGTTGTATATTCCGTTCGGAATACTTATGAATCCCGTGTACGCGTCGGCGGCGATGAGTTTGTCGAGCGTGTCGGTCGTTCTTAACGCGTTAAGGCTGAATTTAAGCAAAAAGGAGAGAAAGATTATGAAAAAAGGCAAAATTACGGTAGTTATCGACGGAATGTCGTGCGAACATTGCAAGAAGCGCGTGGAACAGGCGTTGAGCGCGCTCGGCGCGGCGGCGAACGTCGAACTTAAAAAGAAACGCGCGATTATCGACGGCGACTTATTAACCGACGAACAAATCGTCGGGGCGATTACCGACGCGGGGTATTCCGTCAAAAAAATCGAACGCGACTAAAATAAGAAAAATACGGGCGGAGACGATCTCGTTCGGCGCGGCGCGCCGCGCCCGTTATTTTTTTTGTAAAAATTTCTTAAAAGGGGTTGAAATTCGGGTTCTCGCGTTGTATAATCTTAATAACGGTAACGTCGTTACCGCAGGATATCTGATAAAGGAAGAGACAAAAAATGACGAGAATCGAAGAGATCAGAAACGTAGCGATTATCGGGCACAGCGGCGAAGGTAAGACCACTCTTACCGAAGCCATACTTTTCAACGCGGGCGCGATCGACCGTCAGGGCAGAGTAGACGACGGAAACACGGTCAGCGATTTCGAGCAGGAAGAGATTGCCCGTAAAACGTCGATAAGCCTTACGGCTTCGCGTTGCGAATACACCGACAGAAAGGGCAGACACGTCGTGTTCAACCTTCTCGACGTACCCGGATTTTTCGACTTCGAAGGCGAACGCAGCGAAGCCCTTGCGGCGGCGGACAACGCGCTTATAGTAACCGGCGCGAACGGAACGCTTACGGTCGGCACGGAAAAGGCGATAGAATACTGCCTTAAAAATAAAATCCCGTCCATACTGTTTATAAACGGGCTCGATAAAGACAATTGCAACTTCGTTAAAACCGTACACGCCATAAAGGAAAAATACGGCAACAAAATCGCGCCGATGATTATTCCGAATATGGTAGACGAAAAGATGAAAGGTTTCGTCAAGGTCGCGTACGGCGTTTTAAGGGATTGGGAGCGTAACGAACATCCTATCCCCGATAATCTCAAAGCCGACTACGAAGAAGCGCATATCGCGCTTTGCGAAGCGGCGGCGGAAAACGACGAAGAACTGCTCGATAAATTCTTCGCGGAAGGCGATCTTTCGGGCGAAGAAATCGAACGCGGCGTAAAACTCGGCGTAAGGGCGTGTTCGACCATAACCGTTCTCGGCGGAAGCGCGCTCAAAAATCAGGGCGTGTTCAACCTTATGGATAAAATGGTTTCCACTATGTTATCCCCCGCCGACGCGAAGCCGCAGACGGTGTTCGCGGACGGTAAAGAAGAACAGGTCGTTCCCGATCCCGCCGCTCCGTCGGCGGTCAGAGTGTTCAAAACCACGGTCGATCCGTTCGTCGGCAGACTTAATATGTTCCGCGCGCTCACTGGGTGCGTGAAGAGCGGCGACACGCTGATCGACGGAAGAACGGGCGAAGCGCAGAAGATAAGCGCGATTTACTATCTGCGCGGCAAAAAACAGATACCGACCGACGAAATCGGCGCGGGCGATATAGGCGCGTTCGCCAAACTCGGCGCGGTCTCGACCGGCGACGTACTGTCGGTAAGCGGCAAGATAACCGCGCCCGAAATCGAAATGCCGCCAGCCGAATACGCTATGGCTATCGGCTCGGCTAAAAAGGGCGACGAAGACAAAGTCTTCGCGGGGCTTAAAAAGTTACAGGAAGAAGACGTTTCTTTCAGAATAGAAAAGAACGCCGAAACGGGCGAAATGCTCGTGGTGGGCGTTGGCGACACGCAACTTTCGGTGCTGTGTAAAAAACTCAAAAACAAATTCGGTTGCGACGCGGTTTTGACCGAACCCAAAGTCGCGTACAGAGAGACCATAAGAAAATCCGCCGAAGGCGAAGGCAAGCATAAAAAGCAGTCGGGCGGCGCGGGGCAGTACGGGCATTGCAAAGTCCGTTTCGAGCCGGGCGCGGAAGACGGCGAGTACGAATTCGTAGACGCGGTCGTCGGCGGCGTAGTACCCCGTCAGTTTATCCCCGCTGTAGACAAGGGCTTGCGCGAAGCGGTTAAAGAAGGCGTGCTTGCGGGCTACCCCGTAGTCAACCTTAAATGCACGCTGTACGACGGAAGTTATCACCCCGTAGACAGTAAAGAAGTCGCGTTCGTTTCCGCGGCGCGTCTTGCGTATCTCGACGGAATGAAAAAGGCTTCGCCCTGCATACTCGAACCGATTATGAAAATGGACGTAACCGTTCCCGACGACTATCTCGGCGACGTAATGGGCGATATGAACAAGCGCAGGGGTAGAATACTCGGCACGGACACGGTAAACGGAAAGACCGTGGTTACCGCCGAAGTCCCGCAGGGCGAAATACTCAAATACGCCACCGACCTGCGTTCGATGACTCAGGGCAGGGGCAGTTACGTTACCGAATTCGCGCGTTACGAAGAAGTACCCGCCGCGATGCAGGACAAAATCATAGCGGAAGCGACCAAAGAAAGATAATTTCGGATTTTCCGTCCGCCCGAACGTTCGGGCGGACGGAAATTTCGGACGGGAGGGACGATGATTTTATCCGTATGCCCTAATCCGAGCGTCGATTGTACCATCGAACTCGATACTTTGAAAACGGGCGCGCTCAACAGGGTTGAAAATAAAGTAATAACGTATTCGGGCAAGGCGTTGAACGTTGCGGTCGGCGTGGCGCGGCTCGGCGGCGACAGTTTCGCCACGGGCTTTATGTTTGACGAAAACGGAAAAATGTTCGTACACGCGCTTGACGACGAAGGCGTTAAAAACACGTTCGTGTGGAACAAAGGCAGCGCGCGAACCAACTATAAAATAGTCGATAAACGCTCTATGATGACGGAAATCAACGATAAGGGCGAGGCGGTAGACGAGAAAAAACAGGACGAACTTCTGTATCTCGTCGAGACGCTTTCGCAAAAGGCGAACGTCGTCGTGATGAGCGGTTCTTTGCCGTCGGGCGTTCCCGACGACTATTATCTGCGTATGTCGGAGCGTATTCCCGACGGCGTAAAACGCATATTCGACGTTACGGGCGACAGGCTTGCGTACGCGCTTAAAGGCGGCGCGTTTCTGGTAAAGCCCAACCTTGACGAATTGCAGGAAGTTACGGGCGAGCATTACGACGGTTTCGACGAAATGCTCGGCGGGTGCGAGCGGCTTATAAACGCCGGCGCGGAGAACGTTATGCTTTCGCTCGGCAGAAAAGGCGCGTTTCTGGTGGATAAAAATTCCGCGCTGTTCTGTAAGAGCGCGACGGTCGCCGTAAACAGCACGGTCGGCGCGGGCGACGGAATGGTCGCGGCGGCGGCTCTGGCGATAGAACGCGGCGAGCCGCGCGACGAAATTTTAAGATGCGCCGTGGCGGCGGGTACTGCGTCCGTGACGACGCCGGGTACGAATTTGTTTTACAGGGATAAATTTCTTGAAATATACGACCGCATCAAAGTCGAAAAAATATACTGACGATCGTAGCCACAGGTGATTGTGTTAGAACCCGCCAAAACGCCAACCGAAGCGATTGCGTCCGTAGTAAAAAACGATGCGGTCGTTTTTGCTTGCGTTTTTTAAGTAAATATGCTAAAATGTACTTCGACTGCATATACAAAAAGAGAACTACCGAGTAAAAACAGGGAACATCAGAGAGAAGTATGGACAGAAAAATCGAAAGAATCTGCCGTGAATTCGGCGTTACCGGCGAGTACGTCAATTACGAAATCGTCACGAACGGACACATAAACTGCACCTATAAAGTCTTTTTTATCCGCAACGGCGAAATTAAGGACTATATATTGCAGAAGATAAACGGCTACGTCTTCAAAAATCCGGTAATCGTTATGGATAACATCGTCAGGGTTACCGAATATATACGGGCTAAAATAAAGGCGACGGGCGTCAGCGCGAAGCGTTACGTTTTGCATTACAGTCGTACCGAAGACGGCAAGTATTATCTCGTCGACGAGAACGGCTGGTTCTGGCGTTGTTCGCGGTTCATAGACGATTCCGTAACGTTTAATATGACCGACAATCTCGGCGTCATAGAAGAGACGGGTAAAGCGTTCGGCGAGTTTCAGATGTATCTCGGCGACTTTCCCGTAAAGGATCTGAACATAGTCATACCGCACTTCCATAACACGGTTATGCGGTACGAGACCTTTGAAAAGGCGATAGAGAAAGACGAAGCGGGGCGCAGGGCGCAGGTTCAGCCCGAAATAGACGGTTATCTCGCGCTTAAAGAAATCGCCACGCGTATGTACGGTATGCAGGTTAAGGGCGAACTTCCGCTTAAAGTCACGCATAACGACACCAAATGCAATAACGTGCTGTTCGATAAAGACACTTTGCGGCACTTGTCGGTTATAGATCTCGACACGGTTATGCCCGGTCTCGTCGGGTTCGACTTCGGCGACGCCATCCGCTTTATCGCCAACACCTGCGACGAAGACGAGCGCGACCTGTCGGCGGTAAAACTCGATATGTCCAAGTTCAAAGCGTTCACGAAAGGCTTTTTGTCTATGGTCGGCGAGACTTTGACGAAGAACGAGACGGAGACTCTTCCGCTCGGCGCGATAACGATGACCGTCGAGTGCGGAATGCGCTTTTTAACCGATTATCTCGACGGCGACAAGTATTTCAAGGTCTGCCGCAAAACGCATAATCTCGACCGCGCCAGATGCCAACTCGCTCTTGCGCGCGATATGATCGCCAAGTACGACGCGATGAAAGCCGTCGTCGACGAATATTCCGAAACCTACGCTTAAAATAAGGCGTAACGATTGACTAAAATTTCATTAAATGGTATAATGGGGCGTAATTTAGCGTTACGCCCCTTTTTCGTAGCGCAGATAAATTCCCTATGCGTAAATTTTTCAAAAAAATATCCGTCGCGCAGAGTATGATACTCGCGTTTATGGCGGTCATAATACTCGGCAGTTTTCTGCTCTGTCTTCCTTTCGCTTCCAACGACGGAAAGTGGACTAATTACGGCGACGCGTTGTTTACCGCCGTCACGTCCACCTGCGTAACGGGGCTGGTCGTGGTGGATACCGCGGCGCATTGGTCGCTTTTCGGTCAGATAGTCATACTCGTCCTTATTCAGATAGGCGGGCTGGGCGTTATAACCGTCGCGATTGCCGTCACCACCTGGACTAAACATAAAATCGGTCTGCACGAGCGTACTGCGGTAAGAGATTCGCTTGCCGCGACGCAGATAGGCGGCGTGGTAAGGCTTATGCGTTTCATCGTCGCTACCACGTTCGTTCTCGAACTCGTCGGCGCGATACTCCTTTCGATAGTGTTCGTGCCGGACTACGGGTTTTTCAAGGGCGTATGGTGCGGAATATTCCATTCCGTATCGTCGTTTTGCAACGCCGGTTTAGACATACTCGGCGGCGCGGGCAACGAGTACGCGTCGATGACCGCTTACGCGTCGAATCCGCTGCTCAATATAACGGTAATGTTTCTCGTCGTGGCGGGCGGAATAGGTTTTCTCACGTGGGACGATATGCGCAAGCATAAGTTCAGACTGCACGAATACCGCCTGCAATCCAAAATAATACTTACCGCCACGTCCGTTTTCATACTCGTACCGGCGATATGGTTTTTCTTTATGGACTTTTCGGGCGAAGAAACGGGTACGCGTATACTCAAATCGCTGTTTATGGCTATAACGCCGCGAACGGCGGGCAGTAACACGGCGGATCTTAACGCTATGTCCGCAAGCAGCAGATTTTTGACGATCGCGCTTATGCTCACGGGCGGCGCGTCGGGTTCGGCGGCGGGCGGAATAAAAATCAACACGGTCAGCCTGCTGTTCATCGCTATGATTTCTATATTCAGACGCAACAGAGACGTAACGGTATTCCGTCGCAGAATATCCGACGCGACCGTTCGTCGCGCGGCGGCGGTCGCGTCGTTGTACGTCACGCTGTGGGCGGTAGGCGGAATGGCTATAAGCGCGATCGACGGTTTGCCGATTGACGAATGTCTGTACGAAACCGCGTCGGCGATAGGCACGGTCGGGCTGTCGCTCGGCATAACCCCGTCGCTTTCCGTCGCGTCGCGGATAATAGTTATGGCGTTTATGTTTTTCGGGCGAATGGGCGGCATTACTTTCGCCTTCGCGACCATTATCAAAAAGAACGATCCCACGGCGCGTTTGCCGGAAGAAAAAGTAAACGTCGGTTAGCCCGTAAAACGCTACGGATATTATCAATCGGAACGACACCGAAATATAAGGAGAAACTATGAGTTATGCAGACAAGGTGTTCCGCGCCAACGCGGAAGACATATTAAGCAACGGCGTTTGGGATACCGACCGCGAAGTTCGCCCGAGATGGCTCGACGGCACGCCGGCGCACACCGTAAAGAAGTTTTGCGTCGTCAACCGTTACGACCTTTCAAAGGAGTTCCCTATAATAACTTTGCGCAAGCAGGGTTTTAAGAACGCCGTAGACGAGATTTTATGGATATGGCAGAAAAAGTCCAACAGAATCTGCGATCTGCATTCCCATATATGGGATAGTTGGGCGGGCGAAGACGGCACGATCGGCAAAGCCTACGGCTATCAACTCGGCGTAAAGCATAAGTATAAAGAAGGCGAGTTCGATCAGGTGGACAGGGTTTTATACGACCTGAAACACAACCCCGCTTCCCGCCGTATAATGACCAATATTTACACTTTCGCGGATCTCAACGAAATGAATTTATACCCCTGCGCGTATTCGATGACTTTTAACGTAACGGGCAACAAACTCAACGGAATACTCAATCAGCGTTCTAACGATATGGCGGTCGCCAACGGCTGGAACGTTATGCAGTACGCCGTATTGCTGCATATGTTCGCGCAGGTCTCGGGGCTTGAAGTCGGCGAACTCGTCCACGTCATCGCGGATGCGCACATTTACGACAGGCATATTCCGTCGGTTAAAGAGATGCTTCTCAACCCCGAATATCCCGCGCCGAAATTCGTTATGAACCCCGACGTAAAGAATTTTTACGATTTTACTACGGACGATTTCAGACTCGAAGGCTACGAAGCCACGCCGCTTAAAACCCGGTTGGAGGTCGCCGTATGATACGCGCGATAGTCGCCGTAGACGAAAAATGGGGAATAGGTAAAAATAACGGCCTTTTGTTCCGTTTGCGCGAAGATATGAAATTCTTTCGCGAGACGACGCTCGGTTCGACCGTGTGTATGGGCTATAACACGCTTTTGTCATTCCCGAACGGTAAGCCGTTGCCGAAGCGCAATAACGTGGTAATCTGTCCTGCGGACGTTACCCGCGACGACGTCGTCTGCGTGCATAGTATGGAAGAGATGTTGTCGCTGATAAGAGCGGCGGCGGGCGACGTGTACGTCATCGGCGGGGCGACGTTTTATCGCTCTATGTTACCGTATTGCGAAGAAGTGCTCGTCACGAAAGTCGCTGCGGACGGCGGAGCGGAATTGTTTTTCGACAATCTCGACGAAAACCCGAATTTTATCTGCTCGCGTATGAGTCTGCCGATTAACGACAGCGGCTACAAGATAGTGTTTACCGTTTACAGAAACATAAATCCGATAAAACCGTAATCCGTCGAGGTACGAACGATGAACGAATCTCTGGTAATAGGCATAGCGGGCGGAAGCGGGTCGGGCAAATCGACCTTCGCCAAGAGAATATGCGATTATTTTAAGGACGACGCCGCACTCGTGCATTGCGATAATTACTATCGCGCGCACGACGATATACCGCTCGAGCGGCGTTCGCGGCTCAATTACGACGCGCCAGAAGCCTTTGAATTCGATTTGATGATAAAGCATATCCGCGCGCTTAAATCCGGTTCGAGCGTCTGCTGTCCGGTTTACGATTTTGCGGTGCATAACCGTAGCGATAAGACGGTTATCATAGAATCCAAGCCCGTAATCGTAATCGACGGAATACTCGCGCTGTACGAAGAAGAACTGCGCGATACGATCGATATAAAAGTTTTCGTCGAGACCGACGCGGACGAGCGTATTTTAAGGCGCGTCCGCCGCGACGTGGGCGAACGCGGCAGAAGCGTGGAGAGCATTATAGAACAATATCTCGGCACGGTAAAGCCTATGCATTACAGGTACGTCGAGCCGACGCGGCAATACGCCGACGTGATTATAAACGGCGGGTTTAACGACGTTGCGTTCGATTTGTTCAGAACGAAGATACGGAACTATCTTCAAACGGGAGAAATAATAAAATGAGAATACTCGTAACGGGCGCGCGCGGTTTCGTCGGTAAGAATCTGTGTTGCGCGCTCAAAAACGTCAGAGACGGATTAGATCGTACGCGTTCGGGGCTTGTCGTAGACGAGATTATGGAATATGATCTCGGCGACGAAGACAAACTTTGCGAATACGGCTTACCCGTACCCGATTACGTCGACGAGAACGTCTCTACCAAAGTCGTTAAAATCATACAGTCATACGTCGGGATAGTCGACAAAATGGTCTGGAGAAAGTTTTAATTATCGAATCGCGGCGATTTCGACGCGTAATACGCTTGACTAATTTAATAAAAGAGAATATAATTCTAACTTCGGAAGGGCGACGGACGCTTTTCCAAAGGGGTACACCGATATGGCAGAAATTAAAAATTACGACGTCGTGATCGTCGGCGCAGGTCCGGGCGGAATATACGCCGCTTACGAACTCTGTGAAAAGAACCTTAAAATAGCGGTATTCGAAGCGGGGCATCCGTTAAGCAAGAGAAAATGCCCCATCGACGGAAAGACTATTAAATCCTGCGTCAATTGCAAAACCTGTTCTATTATGTCGGGTTTCGGCGGCGCGGGCGCGTTTTCCGACGGCAAGTATAACATAACCAACGATTTCGGCGGCAGTCTGCACGAGCATATCGGTAAACAATCCGCGCTCGAACTTATGCGTTACGTCGACGATATAAATATGCGTTACGGCGGCAAGGGTACTAAAATGTATTCTACCGCAGGCACTAAATTCAGCAAAATCTGCTTGCAGAACAAACTCAACCTGCTCAATGCGCAGGTACGCCATCTCGGCACGGACAAAAACTACGTCGTTCTCGAAAATCTTTACGCCGAACTCAAAAACAAGGTCGACTTTTACTTCGATACGCCCGTTTCGGGAATCGACAAGGTCGACGGCGGGTTTAAGATTACCGCGAAAGGCGAAGAATATTTTTGCAAAAAGTGTATAGTTTCCGTCGGTAGAAGCGGCAGTAAGTGGATGGAAGCGGTGTGTAAACACCTTGACATTCCCACGATGTCCAACCGCGTGGATATAGGCGTAAGGGTAGAACTCGACGCCGAGATATTCGAACATCTTACCAGCGAACTTTACGAAAGTAAGATAGTTTACAGAACCGAGAAGTTCGAAGATAAGGTCAGAACGTTCTGTATGAATCCGCGCGGAATCGTCGTAAACGAAAACACCAACGGCATAGTTACCGTAAACGGACACAGTTTTGAAAGCGACGAGTTGAAGACGGGCAACACCAACTTCGCTCTGCTCGTATCCAAGCACTTTTCCGAACCGTTCAAAGACAGTAACGGCTACGGCGAAAGCATAGCAAGGCTTTCCAATATGCTCGGCGGCGGAGTTATCGTTCAGCGTTTCGGCGATCTCGTACGCGGCAGAAGAAGCACCGAAAAGCGTATAGAAGAAGGGCTGGTTACGCCAACGCTTTCGGCAACGCCGGGCGATCTCAGTCTCGTTCTGCCCAAGCGTATACTCGACGGTATAATCGAAATGATTTACGCGCTCGACAAGGTTGCGCCGGGTACTGCCAACGACGATACGCTTTTATACGGCGTAGAAGTCAAATTCTATAATATGGAAGTCGAAATCGACGATAATCTCGAAACCAAACACAAGGGTTTGTACGTTATCGGCGACGGAAGCGGCGTTACCCACTCTCTTTCGCATGCGTCGGCAAGCGGCGTGTACGTCGCCCGCCGTATTCTTGCGGAATAACTCTATATAAATAATTACCGCCCGACGGCAGACTTGCCGTCGGGCGGTTTTTTTGTCGCCGTAATCCGCCGTCGGGCGGTTTTTTGTTGTTTTAAGCGGAATTTTGCGTTTTCTTAACGAATTTCGCCCGTTTTGCCGCCGCTTTTTCTTCGTTTTTATATGCACAGGTCAAACTCTCTTTTTCTAAAAGCGTTAGATACGCGATTTACCCGCTCTACCGTTAGTAGAGTTGTCGAAAAACGGTGGATACCCCGTCAACTAACTTTATAGGCAATAAATGAAACTCTATATATAATAATGATTGTAAAGCGTTTCGTTTTGCTGTATACTTTACGCTGTGAAATGTTTGTACGCAACGGTTAAAACTCGGTCGGTTGCGTGAAAAAGCTTCCTAAGAGAAGTTAAATAAAGAAATTACGAATAGAAAAGAGAATAGTAATGAAATTTTTAACGAGATTCTTCACTCATTGGACGAAGAAAAAAATATTTATATGCGCGCTCGTCACCCTGACTCTTGCGGGGGCGTCTTTCGGCGCGACCAAACTGTTCGGGAAAAGCGGCGTGACGGATATAGTCGCGCCTACGGAGACGGCAAGCACTATGCTTTCCCGCCCCGAAGGCAAAACCGTAGCCGACTATCTGTCCGAAGACGGCGGCGCGAACGCCAGATTTAATTTATACGTCGCGCAGAAAGTCCTTGCCGATTACGGCAGTTTCGAGTCGGTTACGACCGGCAGCACTTCTTCGATGGGCGTCAATCAGGAAATTTATTCCGTGAGAAAGGTCAGCGGCGAGACGGTGTTCAAAGAATCGCGCAGTTTCGGTATCAAGAAGATAGGCGATCAGCGTTTTTCGTACGGCGGCAAGTATTTTTACCGCGCGGTAGACGGCGGGCAGTATTTTAACGACGGCGCGTTGTCTTCCGAAGGTAAGATAACCTGGCCCGCAACGCCCAAAACCATAACCGAAGAAAAATATCTTGACAGATACGGTTGCGTCGCGAGCGGTTTAAGCGCGTACATACTCCGCGACGAAACGATTAAAAAAGCCGAATTTCTGAATTACGACGAAAGTACGGGTTTGTACTCGTTCGAATATACTCTGAACGTCGGCAGCGGCTCGAATGCCGGCGCGACCTATTACGTTCTGCACGAGATGAAGACCAACGCCGGCACTAAAACCTACGCCGAGTTCGAGTCTGCCGTTATGACCGTCTTTATGGACGAGAACTGGACGGTTAAAAAGATAGAATCGCGCGCGCGTTACAAAGTGCCGTTGCTCGGCGGCGTCAACTGTGACGAAAAAATGACAGAGACGTTCGATAAATTCGGCGAATACGCCGCTCCGGGCGACATACCCGAATACGGATATTTCAGTAAATTTTTCGACGCGGAAATAACCGACGAGCCGCAGACCGAAACGCAGAGCGCGCTCGACGTCATTATGGATATGTTCGGCGCGTATATGGGCGACGCTCCGCTCAACGCGCGTATCGAAGCCGACGTCAAAGGCGTTAAACTTACCGCCGACGTAACCGCCGAAATAGATATAAAGAACGTAGAAAACATCACGCTTACGGCGGTGGCGGGCGATAAACTCGCCGTGTCTTACGCGGGCGGGTATCTTACCGTCGCTTACGACGAACTTAAACTTAAAATCTCCGTTGACAAATTGAAGTCGATATTCGGCGCGCTCGATCTCGGCGCGGCGGGTAAAGAAAGCGGTTTTAACTTCGACGCCGCCGCTATTCTCGACGCGATGCGCCTTACGGAATACGACGACGGAACTTGTCTCGTAGAAGTGCCGCTCGATCTTGGCGAAATCAAAATATCCGTTAAACTTTACGGTAAAAAGTCGGGCGAAACGTACGCGTTTGCCCGCGCCGAAGCCAAAGTCGGCGATATAGCCGCGATAAACGTCGAACTCGGCGACAGACGGCTGTCCGCGCCGACCGATACAGGGGATTATATAGACGTCGCCCCCGCGATGGAAACTCTGCTTTCCAAAACCGTATTCGCGTTCAAGGTCGATACGGGCGTAGCCGTCGACGGAAAAAATCTCGTCGCGTACGTTAAGGCAGATACGAAAACCAAACTTCTTACGGTCAACGTTCCGGATCTCTTCGGGGAGACCGTCGCGCTGACGGTCGACGCCGAAACCGCGCGCGCGTCTTACGGCAAAATAAATCTCGTTCTTCCGCTCGACGAACTCGACGATCTCGCGGAACTTTTCAAAACCTACTTCGGCGAACGGATTTCCGGAATAATCTCGGCGTTGCCCGATATTAAAAACGTGGACCTTAAATCGGTGTTTGCCGCGCTTGCGACGGCTGAAATTAAGAAGACCGAAACGGGCTATCGCTTAAATCTCCGCGCGACCGACACGCTTGCGATAGAAGCGGACGTGACCGTGAGCGACGGAATAAAATCGCTCGGATTAAAGGCGGGCGGTATATCCCTTCGTGCCGAAGACGCGGGCGATTACGAATTTATAACGCCGAGCGGAGAAGCGGCGGTCGGTTTGCGCGACCTTGCCGAGAAAATTCTCGCCGCAGCCGCGCCGTTTATCGGCAATCGCGGCGGGCTGGACGCGTCGTTAAACGGGCTTAAAATAAAACTCGGCGAAAACGAGTATGCCGTAAACGCCCGTATAAGAACGGACGAAAAATTCAACGTCGCGGCGGAAGGCGTTATAACGCTTAACGGCAAGGCGTTTATAAAGGCGGACGTTACCGTCGTCGACGGAACGATTTACGGCGAAGTAAACGGCTATCGGTTCGCGGCGAAACTTCCGCAAAAAACCGAAAGCAACGAAACGACGGATAAAAAGGCGTTCGACCTGTCCTTGCTCAAAGGCTATAACGCAGGTCTCGACGATATAATAGCGTTCGTCGAAAAGGCGTTAAGCGCAGACCTTAAAACCCTGCCTTTCGGTAAACTCGTCAAAGACTTCGGCTTCGCCGACGGGCAGTTGAAAGTCGTCGCAGACGGCTCGGTATTCGGGCTTGGCGATATAAACCTTAAGGTGGGGCTCGGCGAAAATTTGAGCGTAAACCTTTCTCGGGTAAGCGTCGGCGAGAACGCGAGCGTCGCGATAGACGAAGCGAGCGTTAAAACTTCCGATAAGGCGATAGTCGCGCCGAGCGGAGACTTTTCCACCGACGTGGCGATAAGAATAGACGAAAACGACGTGATTTACGCCAGACTCGATTTTCTCGGCGGAACGTATAAGTTCGACCTTACGAGCGCGTACGGCGGCGTGACCACGCACCTGTACGCCGAATACGCCGAAAGTTCCGAGACGTTGTTCATCAGATGCGGCGACGCGTACGTCAGTTGCCCCATAGGCGAAATAAAGAGCATAATAGACAAACTCGTCGCGCTTTCCAAGCCCGAACGCAGAACGGTAAAGAGCGCGGATACGTCGGATACGACTTCCGAAATCAAAAAACTGCTCGGCAGTCTGACCGTTGCTGCGGGCGGAAACGTAACCGTAAGCGCGGCTGTCGACGGGTTGCTTAAACTGTTCGATCTGTCGGCGCGGATAACCGTAACCGAGAATTTCGTAACCGAAGTTGCGGTAGGGCTTAAACTTACCGAAAACACTTCGCTCGATCTTACGCTTACCTGCGGCGAAAATCCGTCGGGGTATCAGGACTTCTCGAACGCGGCGTTCGTCGATATGGCGGAAGTTTTCAACGACTACTTCGATACTTCGCTTAAAGTTTTAGCCGACGTTACCGCCGGCGTAAAGACGTGGACTTTCACGCTTGACGAGTTCGATATTACCGTCAAGGGGAAACGCTACAACGTCGAAAAGACGAATATCTATCTTAAATACAGTAAAGACGAAACCATTGCCGACGCGCCGAAAATCGTTGTGAACGGCAAGGAGTACTCTCTTAAAGTCGCGTATAAAAAGAAATATAAACTCGTTGACGGCAAAGAAGTTCTCGACGCGGAAAACACGAGAATATACGTCACTTTCAACGACGTTACGAGCAATAAAGACAGTTCGATCGGTTTCAGCGTCAAAAAATCGGTAATCGACGAAATAATCAAAAACGACCTTGGCGAATTGCTCGACGTGATTCCGCAACTCAAATCGCTTCTTCTCGACGGTAAAATCGGTCTTTCAAACCTGATGAATCTGTCTACGCTCGTCGGCAGGGCGAGTTACGATAAGCAGGCGAATAAGTCGCTTAACCTTACTCTCAACGCCGAAGCGTTGTTGTCGGGGCTGGGCGTGATCGATCTTACCGTAAGCGAGCCGCAAGCGGGTTCGATAAAACTCGACGTGAAATCCCTTTCGCGTGACGACGAGCCTAAAAACGTACTCTTGCGCGGAATAGCCCTTACCGTGTCCGCAGATGCCGCCGTAAACGAATCGATCGTATACGACGTAGACGAAACCAACGACGGGCATATAAATCTCGACAGTTTGCGTACCTTGCTCAAATCGTTCGCTTCGACCGCCGATATAACGCTCGGCGCGAACGAGACCGTTCGTAAAACGAGTTATCGCGTAACGGGCGTTATTCCGATAAAGATAAAGGTCGGCATAGACTATAAGTGCAAACTCAAAGTCGATTTAAGGGTAGACGTGTTACGGCAAAAAGGCAAAGCCGACGAAGTATACCTTGCTGCGAAACTTACCCGTACCGACTTCAAGAACGCGGGCGCGTTTTTCGACGACAAGGGCGGCGACGGATATATCTTCTACGATAACGTGTCGGGAACGGTAACTTTGCGCCGCAACTCGATCAACGAGTATAAGTGGTGCAAAAAATGCGGCAGTTACGATTGTAAAAAATGGGCGGCGCATTGGGGCTTGTATTACAGAACGGACACTTTGACCGACGTTGAGCGTTACGGGCATTGCGGCTACGCCGAAACGGTTACGGAAGACGCTTTCAAAACCGGTATGGTCGATTATATCCTTGAATTGATGAATTTCAGTTCTACCATAGAGAACGCCGTAAAAGACGCCGTAAACAAAGACGGATCTTCTTCGTCGTTCGGGATAGACGACGTGTTCAAGAATTACGCTTACGACGAGACGAATATGAAGTATAGCGTAAATCTCGATCTGTCGCCGATAAGCGGCGTGATGAAATACGCAAATCTCTATATCTATCATAACGACGACGAAGGCAAGACGCTTGCGCGGATAGAAGGCGACGCGAAAATACTCGACGTAATCGGCATAACCTGCACGACGGACGACGGTATTAAACTGATTCTCGAATCGTCCGAGTACGGCGACGCTACCCGAATAGTAAACGAATTTAATCTGTATTGATAAAAACGCCGCCGAAGCGATTTCGCTTCGGCGGCGTTTTTTATGGGTTGTAGTTTTTATAGAATGGTTATCTCGGCGGCGGTAAGGGTTTCTCCGTTTTCGAGTACCAGATTTCCGCAATCGGTAACTCCGACGGCAACCGCTTCAAACGCGTCGCCGTTTTTTAATATCGTTAATTTCTTGTTCAGGCAACAAAGGTTTTCGCGGTATTCTTCGATGGTGTAGTTTTGGTAAAGGTTGTACGCGAGCGTCGCCGCGAACACGTCCGTATCGACTTCTCTGCCGAGAATTTCTTTCGCGCTTATCGCCTTGTCTTTCAGTTCGTCGGGCAGGGGGTTGTTAAGGTTTACGCCTATGCCCGTAATCGACCGCGCCACGAATTCGCCTTCGAATACGTTTTCTATCAGAATCCCGCAGATTTTTTTTTCGCCGACGAATACGTCGTTCGGCCACTTGATCGCGGCTTTTATATCGAACGCGGCAAGCGTTCTCACGACCGCCGTCGCCGCCGTAATCATTATCGAGAACGCGTCTTTCGCGGCGCAGGGGCGTAACCGTAACAGAGACAGGTACGCGCCGCCTCTTTCGCAGGAGAACGAGCGACCTTTGCTGCCGCGCCCCTTGCTTTGCTCGCGCGCGATCATCAGCACGTCTTCGGTCGGATTTTTAAGTTTTTTAAGTTCGTCGTTCGTCGACGGAACGCAATCAAAAATTATCGTCTTCATATCTGAAAATCTCGTCTGCGGCTTGCTTTGCCGTGTCGTAAGAAAATCCTTTGGATAACAGGTATTTGTAACATTTAAGTAAATTTTCGCGGTTTTTCTCTTTGTTTTTGGCGTATTTTTCCGCAACCGCCGTCGCGGACGGCAACTCGTCGCCGAGTTTGTCGAGCGCGGCGTACGCGTCCGCGTCGGATACGCCTTTGCGTTTCAGTTCGAGCGCGATAAGCCGTTTGCCCTTGTTTGCCGAAACGCTCCGCGCGTAGTCTCTGGCGTAATCTTCGTCGTCGATAAACGCGTAAGACTGCATTTTTTCAAGCGCGCGGTCGATCGTCTTGTCCGTATATCCTTTTTTCGTAAGGTAATCGCGGACCTGTTTTTTCGTCTTTTTGCTGAGCGATATAAACGACAACGCCTTATCGAACGCGCGCGCGGTCTCGCTGTCCGACTGAATTTCGTCAAGCCGTTCCTTTTCGATATCGTCGCCCGCTTTAAGCCTATACCGCATAACCGTTTCGAGTTCGAGTCCGCAATAAAACGCGTTGTCGAGATACACGTTGCAACGCGTCGGATTTTTAACTTGCGGTTTTATATCAGTAATCTTATTCATAAGCGAAAAACCCCTTTCGGACTTCGGTTATTTCTATCTTTCCGTTAAGCAGGTCGGTAAGTTCGTCCATCAATCCGCCGCTCGGCTGTTTTACGCACGCCGTAATCTTTACCGACTCCGCAAAATCGGTCGATAGCGCGATTATCGGCTTATTTTGGCTGAATTTCAAAAAATGCGCATATGCGTCGTAATTAAAGGTAAGGTTAAACACGTCCGATAAAAAGAATTCTGAAACGCCGCATCGTTTTATCGCGGAAGCGACCGCGCCGCCGTACGCGCGCGCAAGTCCCCCCGCGCCGAGTTTGATTCCGCCGAAATACCGCGTTACCACCGCCGCGACGTTTACCGTTCCGTTGTTTTTAATCACTTCCAGCATAGGTTGCCCCGCCGTGCCCTGCGGCTCGCCGTCGTCCGAAAATCTCGCGATCGCGCCGCCGTCGGTAACGTAGGCGTAGCAGTTGTGCGTGGCGAACGGGTGCTTTTTTCTGATTTCGGCGATAATCTCTCTCGCCTGCGCTTCGTTTTCTGCCTTTTTAAGCGAGCAGATAAACCGCGAGCGTTCGATTACCGTTTCTTCGGTTATTTCGTTTTTAATCTCTTTATACGCCGTAATCATATAATAATGATAGCATTATTTGCCTTTCAAGTCAACCGCGTCGAACGCGCGCGGCGATTTTTTTATAATATCCGCGGTATGTCGGACAAGTGCGCATAAAAACGAAAAGTTTTCCGAAATTTCTTAAAAACGCTTGAAAAGTTATTCGCCGTATAGTATAATGTATTCAATTGTTTTAGGAGGGCTTGCTTTATGGCGGCAAAATCAAGAAAAAATTGTAATCAAATCTCTAAACTCCTTGGCTTCGGCGCGGCTCTTTTCGCGCTCGTTGCGGTAATTATGTTGTTCCTTTCGGGCGTCGACATTAAGAGCGGTAGCGACAAGTACGACTCTTATAGCGTATTCAAAGTTGCTTTCGGTGGCGTAATCAGCGAAAACACGGTTTTGGGCGTTACCGTTAAAACCGTTTTCAAATTCAACTTCCTTACCTGCCTTGCGGCGATTTTAATCGTTCTCGGCTTGGTCTTCGTCGTACTTTCGGTTGCTAAGATCGGTAGCCCGAAACTTATGGCGTTCGTAGGCGCGGTTCTGCTTATAGCGGGCGCGGTATTCGTATTCTGCCTTATCAGCCTTACGACTATTCAGACAACTACGACGGCAGGCAGCACCACGAACGTTACCACCAAGAAGTTATCCGAAATGGACAGCGACTACGTTAAACTCGGCATCGGCGCGATCCTTGCGGGTTCGTTCGGTATCGCCGGCGGCGTTGCTTCGCTCGGTAAAGCCATTCTCGGCAAATAAAAATTTAATAATTAAAAGGCGTTTGCGCGAATGATCGCGCAAACGCCTTTTTTTATCTGCACCTGTCGTAATATCTGTAATAACAGTCTTCGCAGGGCTTTTTCTTCGGTTTTTCTTTTCCGCACGGGCAACGGCAAGGTTGCCTGCAAGGTAAAACGGGTATAAATTCGCAATCGCGGGGCGGAGCGGGGTGTCCGTCGCATAGGCGGCTTGCCGCTATCGCGCCGACGATTACGCCTAACAATAAATCGCAGTTTCTCATAAGTATCGCCCCCGTATATATTATGATACGCGCGCGATAAAGGTTCGCGGTTACTTGCGGACGAAGCCGAGAAATTCGTTCGGGTAGTAGTTGAGTACGAGTTCGTTCGGAAATTCCGTTGCTGACAAAATTTTATATACGTCGTCAAAGTCGAGAATACGGTCTTTGCCGTGACTGTCGCTGCCGAGCGTTATATACACGCCTTTCTTTTTGCACAGCAAAAGCATTTCCGTCAAGCCTTCGAGATTACGTTTTCTGTACCCCGTTTCGCTGACGCCGGCGGCGTTGAGTTCGAGCGCGACTCCGTAAGATTTTGCAGCGTCCGTCAGCGCGTGGAAGTTGACTGAGAAAGTCGGATCGTCGGGATGACCTATTATCTGCGCCGCGCCGCTTTTCATCGCGCCTATAAGCGCGGCGGTGTTGACTTCTTCCGTCTGCGGGCGAAAACAATCTTTATGTAAAGAGACTATGCGGTAAGCAAGGTAACGGCAGTCTTCGCGCGTAAGGTCTACCTTTCCGTCGGAAGAGATCACGTTCAGTTCTACGCCGTATAACATATTCACGCCGAATAATTTTTTATCCGCGTACAGGCAGGAAGTGAAGTAACTCTTTTCGCAGGAACAGGGCATCGACGGCGCGTGTTCGGTTATTCCGAGATATTCCGCGCCGCGTTTTGCGGCTTCGCGCGCCATATCCGTAACGGTGTCGCGAGTGTGATGTCCGCTCGAAACCGAGTGGGTATGTAAGTCCATAACGCTTTTCATACCCGTATTATAACGCTTTTCCGTTCAAAAAACAACAAAAATAACAGCGTTTTATAAATTTTACCGTGAAAACAACATAAAACAACATATTTTTTTGAAAATTTTTAAGTTTTTTGTTGTTTTGTGTTGACATTACGTTAAAAGTAATGTATAATGAAGCCATGGAAAACGACGAGAAGGTTTTTGACCGAAAAGAAAAACTGCGTATCGTACAGGAACTCGTTCCCGGTAAGCAAATAACGCTTGCGCACGTCATAGCGAATCCCGATCCGATAATGTATCGTAAACTCGGGCTTAACCCCGCGGTAGACTATTCCAAAAACGCGATAGGCATCGTCTGTATGACGCCCGCCGAAAGCGCGATAGTAACGGCGGACATAGCGATAAAGGCGAGCGGCGCGGAAATAGGCTTCGTGGACAGGTTCAGCGGCACGCTTATACTTCTCGGCACGGTGTCCGAAGTGTCCACGTCCGTAGAAGTGGTTCTCGACTACGCGAGAGATACGCTTAAATTCACTACCTGCAATCTGACCAAAACGTAATTATATAATGAAAAAGAAAATTATGTTTATGGGCAGAAGCGGCGCGGGAAAAACGACGCTTACGCAAGCCCTGTACGGCGAAGATATAGAGTATCATAAAACTCAGTACGTCGATTACAGCGAGTATATAATCGATCCGCCGGGCGAATATATCGAAGACAAGCAATTCGGTTTCGCGCTTGCGCTGTACTCTTACGAAGTGGACGTTATCGGGTTTATACTCGCGGCGAATGAACCGTTTTCGCTTTACTCGCCCGCAACCACCGCAACCGCCACGCGTGAAGTCATAGGCATAGTGACGCAGATAAATCATCCGTACGCGAACAGAGAGTTGGCAAAAGAATGGCTTGAAATCGCCGGTTGCGGAAAAATCTTTTTCGTAGATTCCGTCACCCGCGAAGGGCTTGACGAACTGATAAATTATCTCGGCTGGAACGAGTCGGATACTAAATAAACCAAAAAAGTAAAAAATATATAATCGAAAGATTATCAAGGAGATAACTATGGTAAACGAATTCGAGATCAAGAAACAAATTTGCGAAATCGGCAAGAGAATTTACGGTCAGGGCATGGTAGCCGCCAACGACGGTAACATTTCCGTAAAACTTAACGACCACGAATTTCTCTGCACCCCCACGGGCGTATCGAAGGGCTTTATGACTCCCGAATACATCTGTAAAGTAGATGAGAAGGGCAACGTCATTCAGGCTAACCCCGGTTTCAAGCCGTCGTCCGAAATCAAGATGCATATGAGAGTTTATAAAGAAAGACCTGACGTAAAGTCGGTCGTTCACGCTCACCCCATCTACGCTACGTCCTTCGCCATCGCGGGCATTCCGTTGACTCAACCGATAATGCCCGAAGCGGTAATCGCGCTCGGCTGCGTACCCATCGCCGAATACGGCACTCCTTCTACCGAAGAGATACCCGACGCGGTTTCCAAATACTTGCAGTATTTCGACGCGGTGCTTCTTGCCAACCACGGCGCGCTCACTTATTCGGATTCTCTGCTCAACGCTTACCACAAGATGGAATCCGTTGAATTTTACGCGAAACTTCTTTTCAACTCCCGCTTACTCGGCGGTCCGAAGGAACTTTCCAAAGCGCAGGTCGAAAGACTTTACGAAATCCGTCGTCAGTTCGGCTTAAAGGGTAAACACCCCGCCAACATCTGCCTTAACAACAAGAAGGGCGAATTCAGTTGCCACAACTGTGATTCCTGCTCCTGCGGCGCGGGCGCGTCCGACAATAAAGAAGAAGCCGATCTCGTAGCGGAAATAACCAAAAAAGTTTTGGCTCAACTCGGCAAGTAATTCCGGAGGGGTTATGAAGATTAACGAAAACGACGTATCGGCAATCGTAAAGCAGGTCGTCGCAAAACTTAATTTGACCGAACCCACGTCTGACAAAGGCTTGTTCGAAGATATGAACGAAGCCATCGCGGCGGCAAAAGCGGCTCAGCAAATCGTAAAGAAGATGCCGCTCGACGCGCGCGAAAAGGTTATAGCGAATATCCGTAAAAAGACGATAGAAAACGCCGAAATTCTCGCGCGTATGGGCGTCGAAGAAACGGGTATGGGTAACGTCGGTCATAAGATATTAAAGCACAAACTTACCGCCGAAATGACGCCCGGTACGGAAGACATTACCACGACCGCCTGGTCGGGCGACAAGGGGCTTACCCTTATCGAAATGGGTCCGTTCGGCGTTATCGGGGCGATCACGCCTTGTACCAACCCCAGCGAAACGATTATCTGTAACACGATAGGAATGTTCGCAGCGGGCAACACGGTCGTATTCAACCCCCATCCTGCGGCGATAAAGACTTCGAACTACGCGGTCGATATGATAAACAAGGCTTCCGTAGAAGCCGGCGGACCTGAAAACATCTGCTGTTCGCTGTATCGTCCGACGCTCGATTCGAGCAATATAATGATGCACCATAAGGACATCGCTTTGCTCGTCGCGACGGGCGGTCCGGGCGTAGTTACAGCCGTTCTTTCGTCGGGCAAGCGCGGAATAGGCGCGGGCGCGGGCAATCCGCCGGCGTTGGTAGACGAAACCGCAGACGTGAGAAAGGCGGCGGAAGATATAGTAAACGGTTGTACGTTCGACAACAACCTTCCGTGCATAGCCGAAAAAGAAATAGTCGCGGTAGACGATATATGCGACGACCTTATGAGATATATGGTCGAAGAGCAGGGTTGCTATCTTGCTTCCAAAGAAGTACAGGATAAACTTATCGCCACCGTTCTTACCCCCAAGGGGCTTAACAGAAAGTGCGTCGGCAGAAGCGCGAAAGCGTTGCTCGCAATGGTAGGCGTAGACGTTCCCGATTCGGTGCGTTGCATTACCTTCGAAGGCGAGAAAGAGCATCCGCTTATCGCCACCGAACTTATGATGCCCATTCTCGGCGTAGTAAGGGCGAAGGATTTTGACGACGCCGTCGAAAAAGCGGTATGGCTCGAACACGGCAACAGACACAGCGCGCACATTCATTCCAAAAACGTAGACCATATCACGACTTACGCGAAGGCGATAGACACCGCGATACTCGTTAAAAACGGTCCGTCGTACGCCGCGCTCGGTTTCGGCGGAGAAGGTTACTGCACGTTCACGATAGCCAGCCGTACGGGCGAAGGCTTGACTGCGGCGCACACGTTTACCAAGTCCCGCAGATGCGTAATGGTTGAAAGCCTGTGCATACGATAATAAGTCGTATACGCGATATAGGAGATAAAAATGGATACTAACAACATTGAAGAGATCGTAAGAAAAATTCTCAGCGATATGGGCGGAAAGCCCGCAGCGCCCGGCGGAAGAGCGAACGCGTCTATCCCCGAAAAGGCGAGAGTCGCTATGCTCGTCGAGAAAGAAAGATTTGAACTTCAAGAATATAAAATTCCCGAACTCGGCGACGACGATATACTCGTAAGAGTCGAAGGTTGCGGAGTTTGCGGCACGGACGCTCACGAATTCAAGAAAGACCCGTTTGGTCTTATCCCCGTCGTTCTCGGTCACGAAGGTACGGGCGAAATCGTAAAAATGGGCAAGAACGTCAGTAAGGACAGCGCGGGTAAATCGTTAAATATAGGCGACAAGGTCGTTACCTGTATGATTTTCTCCGACGATCCCGAAATCACGATGTTCGACCTTAACAAACAGAACGTCGGTCAGGCTGACGTTTACGGGCTTATCAAACCCATCGGCGACGATTATTTTACCGGTTGGTTTGCCGATTATATCGTCATCAAAGGCGGTTCTACGGTATTCAACGTAAGCGATCTCGATCTCGATTCGAGAGTTCTGATAGAGCCTTGCGCCGTTCTCGTACACGCGGTTGAAAGGGCCAAAACCACGGGCATACTCCGTTTCAATTCGAGAGTAGTCGTTCAGGGTTGCGGACCTATCGGTCTTATCTGCATAGCCGTTCTCCGCACTATGGGTATCGAGAATATCGTAGCCGTAGACGGTAACGAGAACAGACTTGCGTTCGCGAAACGTATGGGCGCGGAAAAGTCGGTCGATTTCAGAAACTTCAAGGGCGCGGAAGCGCTCGGCGAAGCGGTCAAAGCGGCGTTCGGCGGACATTACGCGGACTTCGCCTTCCAATGCACGGGCAATCCGATGGCGCACGCGAATATCTATAAGATGATAAGAAAGGGCGGCGGGCTTTGCGAACTCGGCTTCTTTATCAACGGCGGCGACGCCACGATAAACCCGCACTTCGACCTTTGCGCGAAAGAAATCACGCTCGTCGGAAGTTGGGTTTACACCCTTCGCGACTACGCCACCACGTTCGACTTCCTTAAACGGGCGCAGGCGATAGGTTTGCCGATCAAGGAACTTATCACTCACAGATTCCCGCTCGAAGAAATCAACGAAGCGTTAAAGACCAACCTTTCGATGCAAGGTCTTAAAATCGCGGTAATAAACAAGTAATCTATCGGAGTATAAATTATGGCACAAGCCGTAGGCATACTCGAAGTATTCGGATTAACGACTGCGTTCGTCGCGGCTGACGCGGCGTGTAAAGCGGCTGACGTTACTTTGGAAAACTTCGACAAAAATAAACCGGCAAACGCGGATAAACTTCCCGTACCGTTGCTCGTCACCATCAAAATAAGGGGCGACGTGTCGGCGGTCGAAGCGGGGCTTAAAGCGGCGAGAGCGGTCGCCGAGAGTTTAACGGGCGTAGTTGCCGAACATATCATAGCAAATCCCGCAGAGGACACGGAGAAAATGCTCAAACTCAGCGGAATGGATAAAAAATAAAAATAAAAAACAAATCAAAAAACAAATCGGAGGATTTATATTATGGCACTCGAAGCATTAGGAATGGTTGAAACCAGAGGTCTTACGGCTGCGATCGAAGCGGCGGATTCTATGGTTAAAGCGGCGCAGGTAACCCTTATCGGAACCGAAAAGATCGGTAGCGGACTCGTAACCGTTATGGTAAGAGGCGACGTAGGCGCGGTTAAAGCCGCCGTTGAAGCGGGCTCTGCAAACGCGGCTCGTCTCGGCGAACTCGTAGCGACGCACGTTATCCCCAGACCGCACAGCGACGTTGAGAAGATTTTGCCTTCGTTCAATAAATAATTCGTTCGGCAAGGCGTTTAAGATTAAACGCCGCGCCGTTCAAGGCGCAACTCTCTAAAATATTATTTGGTGTAAACGATGGGAAATTCACTCGGCTTTTTTGAAATATCCGGCGTAGTCGCCGCGGTCAACGCTCTCGACCTTATGGTCAAGGCGGCGGACGTAGAGTTCGTTACCTGGGAGAAGAAACTCGGCGGAAGACTCGTAACCGTGATTATACGCGGAGAGATTTCCGCGGTAAGGGCGGCTCTCGACGCGGCGGAGAAAAACGGTATCAAAAAACCCGTCGGCAAAGCGGCGATAGCGAATCCGCACGAAGAAGTATGGCGTATAGTAAATAAATCCCGCGAGAGATTTTTACGCTCGAAGAACCTTCGCGAAGACGCGGATAACAACGAAAAAAATAACGAAAGTTATATAAAAGAAATCTAATTTCGGAGGAAATTCAATATGGCACTCGAAGCATTAGGTATGGTTGAAACCAGAGGTCTTACGGCTGCGATCGAAGCGGCGGATTCTATGGTTAAGGCTGCTAACGTAGTTTTAATCGGAACTGAAAAGATCGGTAGCGGGCTCGTAACCGTTATGGTAAGAGGCGACGTAGGCGCGGTTAAGTCCGCCGTTGAAGCGGGTTCTGCCAACGCGGCTCGTCTCGGCGAACTCGTAGCGACTCACGTTATCCCCAGACCTCACAACGACGTCGAGAAAATATTACCCGTCTTAAAGTAATATTTCTCATAATCTACGGCAAAGACGGATTGCCGCAAGCACTTTGCGGCAATCCGAAAATACCGTAAAACGCAAGGGTTGAACATACCCTTTATTAAATCGTGTCCGAAAAACGCGAAAAAAGAAAGGTATTTTCTATGGAATACGGCGAAATAGAAAAAATAACGCGACTCGTCGCGGAAGCGATAGCGGAAAAAACGCCGCAAAAAGCGACCGCCGGTTTTCAAGTACCGGTAGGCGTATCCGCGCGGCACATACACCTTACTCAGGCGGACGTAGAAACTCTGTTCGGTAAGGGTTATCATCTTACCAAGAAGAAAGAACTTATGGGCGGGCAGTTCGCGTCGAACGAACTCGTCACGATAGTCGGGCTTAAACTCCGCGCTATCGAGAACGTAAGAATCTTAGGTCCGGTAAGAAAGGCGTCGCAGGTCGAAGTTTCGGCTACCGACGCGGTTAAACTCGGCATAAAAGTTCCCGTAAGGGACTCCGGAGATATAAAAGGTTCTGCTCCCATAGCGGTAGTCGGTCCGGCGGGCGTAATCTATCTTAAAGAAGGTTGCATCATCGCCAAGCGTCATATTCATATGTCGCCCGACGACGCGAGAAGAGCGAACGTCAAAGACGGAGATATAGTCTCCGTCAAAGCGGATAACGAAAGAGCGACTACGTTCAATAACGTTACCGTAAGGGTAGATCCGTCGTTCACGCTTGAAATGCACATCGATACCGACGAGGCTAACGCCGCGCGTATATCGACGGGTATGAAGGCTACCATCGTATCGGATTAAAATGGAATAATAAAAGTACAGGCGGTTTTACTTATGTTGATAGGAAAGGTCGTAGGCTCGGTGGTTTCCACTCGGAAATGCGATAATCTTGTAGGTAATAAATTTATGATTATCGAGCCTATCCCCAGCCTTAAAATCGACAACCGTATAGTGGCGGTCGATAAGGTCGGCGCGGGTATAGGCGAACTCGTGTTGGTTGCGCAGGGCAGCGCGGCGAGAATCGGTTGCGGCGACGAGCGCGCTCCGATAGACGCGGCGATAGTCGGTATAATCGACGAAGGTCAAGGTTTATAATAATTCCGAACGGAATTAGTCACTCACGTTATGGATTTGCGGGAACTCGGACAACTTTATAGAGAATCGGGTATAGTCGGCGCAGGCGGCGCAGGCTTTCCTACTTACGCCAAGTTAAGCGATAAGGCGGATACCGTACTTCTCAACTGCGCGGAATGCGAGCCGCTTTTAAGGCTGCACAGACAACTTCTGAAATTCCACGCAAGCGAGATAATTGCGGCGTTCGATCTCACTCGCGAAACGATGGGCGCGAAGCAGGGTATAGTCTGCATCAAGTCGCATTACAAAGGCGCGATAGAAGCGGTTACCGCTCTTTTACCCGAATACCCGTCGCTTAAGTTGCATCTTCTGCCGGTGGTATATCCCGCGGGGGACGAAGTCGTTATGATTTACGACGCGACGGGGCGCGTAGTGCGTCCGGGCGGACTTCCCATAGAATGCGGCGTGGCGGTATTCAACGTCGAAACGATGTATAACGCCTATCACGCGCTGCACGGCGAAACTCTTACGAGCAAACTCGTAACCATTGCCGGCGAAGTCGAAACCCCGAAGACGTTGAGAATACCTTTGGGCGCGAAACTCTCCGAAGTGGTCGCTCTTGCCGGTAAAGAGACCGTAGAAGACGGCGTTTACTGGGTAGGCGGGCCGATGATGGGCAGAATAGCGTCGAGAAACGAACCCGTTACCAAAACCACCAACTCCGTTTTCGTATTGCCGCGAAACAGTCGCGTAGTCGATAAAGCGACGAGCGATATTACCGTTGAAGCGGCGCGCGCGGCGGCGAGTTGCTGTCAATGCAGAACCTGTACCGAACTTTGCCCGAGATACAATCTCGGTCACCCCATACAGCCGCATAAGATAATGCTCGCGGCGGCTTGTAACAATTACAAAGACACTTCCGCGTTTCTCAACGCGTTTTACTGTTCGGGTTGCGGAGTGTGCGAAAACTTTGCCTGTCCGCAAGGTCTTTCGCCGAGAAAACTCACGCAGATAGTTAAAAACGGACTACGCGCCGCGGGCGTCAAACCGCCTAAGGACGTAAAAACGTCGCCCGTAAACCCCGCCCGCGAATACAGAAAAGTACCGCTCGAACGGCTCGTTGCAAGGCTCGGCGTAAAGAAATACCAGAAAGACGCCCCGCTCGACAACGCCGTACAGGATTGTTTCGACGAAGTTAAGATATTGCTTTCGCAGCATATCGGCGCGCCGGCGAAATCTGTGGTAAAGGTCGGCGACAGGGTTGAAAAAGGTCAACTTATCGGCGCGGCGAGCGAAGGGCTTTCGGTCAACGTACATTCGTCGGTAAGCGGTATAGTAACTAAAACCGACGATAAATCGATAACTATAGTAAGAGCGTAAGAATATGAGCAAAGCAATAGGAATGATTGAATACAGGACGGTTTCCGCAGGTATTACCGCGACCGACCTTATGGTGAAAACCGCCGACGTGGACATTATCGAAGCGCAGACGGTTTGCCCCGGAAAGTATATATCCGTCGTAACGGGCGAATTGAGCGCGGTACGCGCCGCCGTGGACGCTGCGAAAAACGCTTACGAAGAAGCGCATATCGACAGTTTCGTGCTCGGCAATCCCGACGACAGTATTTTCCCCGCCGTAACGGGTACTACCGCGGTGTCGCAAAGCGAAGTGAACGCGCTCGGAATAATCGAGACGTTCGACGCGGCGCAGATAATCGTCGCGGCGGATAACGCCGTAAAAACCGCCGAAGTCAGGCTTATAGAAATAAGGCTTGCGAAAGGAATGTGCGGTAAATCTTACGCCGTAATGACGGGCGAAGTCGCGGCGGTCACGGCTGCGATCGAACGCGCGAAGGAAGCGGTTTCGGGTTCGGGAATGTTCCTTGACAGTTCGGTAATAGCCCGCCCCGACAAAAAACTTATCGAAAGAATTCTTTGATTTACGCGCAGACTCCGCCGCGCGGGCTTTAACGACGCCCGTTTAGCCGAGCGAGATTTGAACCCCATTAAGTTTTAACGGCGCAAAATTTGTAAAATCGGCGTTAAACTCACTTGTAATACGGCAAAGTATGACGGCGTTCGTTTGCCTTGATTTTCCTAAATTTATCGCCGTTAAAATGCGTAGCACATTAAAGCCGTATTTTTTAGCAGATTGTTGTAAAGGCGAACGCAGGTGTATATCAATACATCAAGCGAGAATTTGCAAAAATATGCAAAAAAGACGGCTTTAATGCTTGATGGGTTCGAATCTCGCTCGGCTAAGCCGAGCCTGCGTTTTATGATATAAAGGGAGATATATGCTTGCGTTAGAAAGAAAAAACAACATACTCGGTCTGTTGCAGACCGAAGGTAAGGTGGTGGTTTCCGAACTCGCCGAGAGATTCGACGTTTCCGAAGAGACCATACGCCGCGATCTCGAAAAACTCGAACGTGACGGACTCGTACAAAAATCTTACGGCGGCGCGGTGCTTAACGAAAACGCGCAGGGCGATATGCCTTTGGCGGTAAGAAAGCGTACCAACGTCATCGGCAAACAAAAAATCGCCGAACTCGTCGCAAAATACATACCCGACAACTCGTCGATAATGCTTGACAGTTCGTCTACCGCGCTGTTTATCGCAAAGCGTATAAAAGACCGTAAAAATATGGTCGTTATTACCAACTCGCTCGAAATTTTAGTCGAACTCAAAGACCGCAAAGAATGGAAGATTTTTTCAAGCGGCGGCAGGCTTGGCGAAGACTCGCTCGCGTTGGTCGGCAGTCAGGCGGATAAAATGATTTCGGGTTTCCACGTCAACAGAGCGATTATCTCGTGTAAAGGTTTCGATATAAACAAGGGTTTTACCGATTCCAACGATATGCACGCTTCCACCAAACGCACTATGCTTGAAAACTGCGAAACGCGCGTTCTGGCGGTCGACAGTTCTAAATTCAACCGTATAGCGTTCAACGTGGTAGGCACTCTCGCCGACATCGACGTACTCGTTACGGACGTAAAACCGTCTGATGAATGGCTTGAAAAAATAAGACAACACGGCGTTAAGTGCCTGTATCCGGAGAATTGACTATGACCAAGGTTATATGTTTTGCGAATAACAAAGGCGGAAGCGGCAAATCTACCACCTGTTCGTGCGTGGGGTACGCCCTTGCGGAAAAAGGCAAAAAGACGCTTTTAATCGACGGCGATATGCAGATGAATCTTACGCTCGCGTATTTTTCGGAAGAGACTGCGCTCGAAATCGCGCGCGGCGACAAAAACCTTTACGCGGCGATAAAAGAGCAGAAACCGCTCGACGATTATATTTATCATACCGACTACGCCGGTCTGGACGTAATTCCGTCGTCCACGCTTATGAGCGGTATCGAATACGAACTCTTTTCCAAATGGCAAAGGGAATTTATTCTCAAAAAACTGCTTAAAGGGATAGTCGACGGCGGCGTTTACGACTACGTTCTGATCGACGCGCCCCCGACGCTCGGCTGTTGGGTTATGAACGTGCTTATCGCAAGCGACTTCGTGATTTTGCCCGTAGAAGCAAGCCCTTGGGGGCTGTTCGGGCTGGCGAATATGTTCGACTTTATTTCGCAGGTCAAAGAGATGTCGTCTTCGCCGGAAGTGCTCGGCGTTGCGATTACCAAAGCCGACGCGCGAAAGAATTACCTTAAACAGACCGTCGAGACGTTGAGAAACGCCGACGGGATAGACGCGTTTGAAAGTGTTATTCACCTTGACAGCGCGATAGAATGGGCGCAGGACAATTCCCGTCCGGTAGGCGAATATAAAAAATCGTCGCGCGCGGCGAAAGAGTACGCGGCGTTGACGGACGAAATTCTCGCCCGCGTCAAAGATAAATAATTCAAAAGGAGAGAAAATATTATGGCATTAGGGCTTGACAGCGTAAAAAGAGCGACTTCCAAAACCAAAACGGCGGCGGTAAAACCGATCGTCATCAACGACGCGGTAGACGTACCCGTAAACGAACTTCTGTTCAAAGAAGTCGCGAACTGCGCGGCGGTTAAGAAATCGGTCAAAGAATTCGGCGCGATTTTACCCGTAGTCGCGGTAAGAACGGCAGACGGGCTTAAAGTCGTAGACGGCGCGAAAAGACTTACGGCGTTGAAAGCCGCAGGTGCGAAAACCGCGAAAGTCGTCGTGCTTGACGGCGACGAAAAGAAGATAGCGGCGGCGTTGAGAGTTTGCGACGATAAGCCGCGCGATAAGGCGGTTAAAGGCGAAAATGCGGACGAACTTCGCGAAGCGAAATTTACCGCGGCGGCGCGTATGTACTGCGACCTTCCTACATATTTGTTGTAAAATTAAAATCTATTATAGACGCGGCGGAACGACCTATAAGTCGTTCCGCCGCGTTTTTTCGGTTTTCGTCGTTATAGTATAAAATGCGACGATATATCGCATAATATGCGCCAAAGACTTATATATAATTAAGTCGCTATGAAAAAACCGTATAATATGCGTAAAACGTTACGGTACGTCGCGGCGTTCGCGGCGTATCTGTGCGTAACCTGCGCCGACGGAAATTTTACTCCGTTTACGCTCGCGTTGCTGTTCGCAAACGTCTATATCGGTATGAACCCGATTATCTCGTTCGCGTCGTTCGTCGTTCCGTTCGCGTTCGCGTTCGATCTGACCGTTTTGTGGACTTCCGCGCTCGGCGGAGCGATAACCGTATCGTCGGCGTTGCTGTTGCGTAAGAAAAAGGGCAGGGGGTACGTCGCGTTTTGCGTCGCGCTCGTCGCGGTTTCAACCGTTCCGTTCGTCGCGTTCGCAAGGTCTTACGACGTGGTGTTAAGGTCGGTGTTCGCGGGCGTAATATCCGTGGCGATATTCCCTATGACCGCCGCGGCGAAGGCGTGGCTTATAAAGGGGTTGAAGTACCGCCTTTCCACCGACGAGTTTATCTCGGCGGCGTTGCTGCTTATAGCCGTAGGTTACGGCGTGGTAACCCTTACGGGCGAGTATTTGTGGTTTTCGGTAAGCGTATTTTGCATAATGCTCTCGTTCGCGCTGTTGTCGGGGTTTACGCCCTTGCTTATCGCCGTAATAACCGCCGCGCCGCCGTCGCTTTACTACGGCTCGTTCACGCCCGTAGCGGTGTACGCGCTCGTCGCGCTCGCGCCGACGGCGTTTTCGAAATACTCTTCGCTTTTAACCGCGGTAACCACCGTCGGGGCGGAGACCGCGTTGTATTTTTTCACTTCCGCGTTCGACGGTATGCAGGTGTACGAGACCTTTTTTCTGCTTGCGCCGTCCGTCGTTTACGCGTTCATACCGTCTTCGTACGTCAGAAAACTCAATAAAAAACTCAGGGTATTCAGAAACGACAATCTCGGCAGATATAACGTAAACCGCGTGCGCGCGTCGTTGTCGGGCAAACTCTACGAAGTCTCGCAAGCCTTTGACGAAATGTCCGCTTCTATGGAAAAACTCGGCGAAGTCGCGCGCGGCGAAGACGATCTGAAAGTAAAGGTCGCCGACGAAATCGTCTATTCGGTCTGCTCGGACTGCCGCGCGCTTGCCGAATGTAGAAAAAAGGGGCTGCCCGACAGATCCGTTCTCGATAAAATCGTAACGCTCGGCGTGGCGAAAGGCGACGTCAATCTCGTGGACTTGCCGCGCTCGTTTACCGACGAATGTTCGCGCCCCGAAAGCGTCGTGCTCAAACTCAACTCTCTGCTGAAAGACTACGCAAGGGGCATTGCCGAAGCGGAAGCGTTGAAAAGCGGCAGAAATCTCGTCGTTGCCCAGACCAAAGGTCTTTCCGAAATTCTCAAAAATATGGCGTCGGGGTACTCCAAAAAACTCGAAGACTCCGCCGCGCTCGAAAAAAAGATAACCGATACGCTGTTCGCCTGCGGAATTTACGTTTCCGAAACGCTCGTTTTCGGCGGCGAAACGCCCGAAATAAACGTAACCGCGTCGCCGGTCGCGATAGCGTCCCCGTTCTTTTTGAAAGCCGTCGGCGAAGCGGTAGGGTATAAGGTAACGATCTCTTCTCGCGAGAACGTGTCCGACGAACTTTCCGCCGTAACGCTCACGCGCGCGCCGAATTTAGACGCGGCGTTCGGCGTGGCGTCGCGTACCCGAGCCGACCAGACCAAAAGCGGCGATACTCACTCTATAACCAGACTTTCCGCGGGAAAATTTCTCGTTGCGTTAAGCGACGGAATGGGCAGCGGCAAGAACGCCGAAGACGCTTCGGCAACGGCTATATCGCTCGTCGAAACCTTTTATAAATCGGGGCTTTGTTCCGATCTCGTGCTGTCTACCGTGAATAAGGCGTTGACCTTTAATCGGGAAGACGATTTCACGGCTATGGATATAGGTGTGGTGGATTTGTATTGCGGCAGCGCGGACTTTATAAAAATCGGCACGCCGTATTCCTTCGTCATCACGCGCGACAGCGTAAAAATCATCGAAGGCAGTTCGTTGCCGCTCGGTATTTTAGACGAAATTCGCCCGACGGTGTGCAAGACCGAGTTAAAGTCGGGCGATACGATAGTGTTCGTAAGCGACGGAGTGTCCGACGCGTTTGGCTCGGCTTCCGACCTTATCGACTTTTTAACGACGGAAAAAGCGGTAAACCCGAAGACGCTGGCGGATAACGTAATGGAAAAGGCTCTGTCGCTGACGGACGGAATCGCCCGCGACGATATGACCGCGTTTTGCGTGCGGCTGTTCGACGCGTGCTGACCTGAAAATAAAAATTTTGCCGTATATTTTATAAAAGGGCGGGGCGACCGTAGCGGTCGCCCCGCCCTTTTAATATCCGCCGTTTTGTCCGTAACGTTCGCAAAATACTAAAAAGTTATAATATTTGTTGAAAAAATTATAGTGTAAAATCGCATATAGTGGTATACTTACGCCATAATCAAATCAATGGATTTTTGCAAAAATACCGACGTTTACGCGGTTTTTTGCAGACGGGTTAAATACGATTATGGCGAAAGAAATTCACGAATTTATCGCGCCGATAGGAATCGTCGGGTGTCGCGGAACGACAAACGAAGGGTTTTTAATCGGCAATCTTATCGATCAAGTACCGCTCGGCGGTACGGAATACGCGTCCTTAAAACCCGACGGATATATCTTGCTCGATTACGGCAAAGAAATTTCCGGCGGATTAAGGCTGTTGACGCAATGCGTAAAGTCGGCGAATCCGTCCGCGCGCATACGCGTGCGATTCGGCGAAAGCGCGACGGAGGCTTCGAGCGAACTCGGCGAGAAGAACAGCGGGAATCATCATTCCACGCGCGACTTTATCTGCAACGCGCAAAACCTGTCCGAAATAAGGCTCGGCTCGACGGGGTTCAGATTTATCAGAATAGACAATCTGGACGAGAGCGAGATAGGTCTTTTATCCGTTCAGGCCGATTTCACGCATAGCGACGCCGTAGCCGTCGGAGATTTTAGTTGCGACGATCGGCTGATAAACGATATATTCGCCGCCGCCGAAAGAACGGTGTTTCTGAATATGCAGAACGGCGTGTTGTGGGACGGCGTAAAGCGCGACAGGTTAGTCTGGTCGGGCGATTTGTACGTCGAACTGCTTTCCTGTTTCTATATTTACGGCAACGTAGAAAATATCGTAAATTCGCTGGACGCGTGTCTCGTAAACGCCCGCTGCGAAGGTTGGGTAAACAGAATCCCCGCGTATTCGTTGTGGCTGGTACTTAACGCGGCGGAATACTGCAAATTCAGCGGCGATTACGGTTACGCCGAAAAACTGCGCGCGTACGTCGACGTTCTTATCGAAAAGTTGAAGATCTGCGTGACGAACGACGGATTTTTCGAGCCGACGCGGATCGGCGTGGAAAAGTCGCGTTTTCCCTTCTTCGTGGACTGGCCGACCAACGGCAACGAAGACGCGCGTTACGCCGTGCAGGCGATATTGAAACGCGCGCTCGAACGGGCGACGGAAGTGTACGACGCCGTAGGTTACGACGCGGGCGAACTGCGGGCTTTGTACGAAAAAGTCAAGAAAACTCAACCCAAACTCACCGACAGCAAGGCGTTGAACGCCATACAGATGCTTTACGGCGGCGCGGAAGGCGCGGATTTTACCAAGTCGTTGCTTGACGGAAACGCGAAAGGCGTATCGTCGTTTATGTCCTACTTTATTTTGACCGCGCTGTTCAACGCGGGCAAGAAAAAGGAAGCGGTCGCGATGATGAAAGAATATTTCGGCGCGATGCTCGAAATGGGTGCGACCACGTTTTTCGAAGACTTCGATATAGAGTGGAAAGACGAATGTTTCCCGATATACAGTACGGGGCAGGACGGCAAGGCGGATATGCACGGAGACAGGGGTAAATATTGTTATAAAGGTTTCCGCCACAGTCTGTGTCACGGCTGGGCGAGCGGCGCGGCGGCGTTTCTCATCGAAAGCGTCGCGGGGCTGAAAGTTCTCGAATCGGGCTTTGCGAAAATAGCGGTAAAACCCGAAACGTGCGGTTTGAAAAAAATCGATTGTACGGTCGCGACGCCGCGCGGAGCGATAAAGATAAAAATACGGGATATAGACGGGCGCGTCGAAAAAGAAATTATCGTGCCCGACGGAATTACCGTAGTCGAATAAACTGAATGAACGAATTGTTCGGAGGAAGGGTTATGAAAAAAATATTTGCAACGTTATTGAGCGCGATACTCTTATTCTCTGCGACGGCTTGCGTCAAAAGCGGCGGGCCGGGCGGACAGAACGGCGTAGGCGACGTTCAACTCGTTATCGGCGTATACGACGGCGCGACGGGTTACGAGTTCGCCGAAAAACTCATCGCGCTTTACGAGAGTAAAAATCCCGGAGTCAAAATTGCGATCAAACGCAAAAAGGACGATTACGACGACGATAAACTCATAAATAAAATCGCTTATAACGACGAAGATTTATATTTCGGTTCGGGTAACAACATCGAAAGATTCGTGGCGTCGGGGTACTTTGAAGATCTTACCGATCTCGTTAAAGAAAAGGTTTACGACGAACATGGCGAATACGTCGGCGAAGGCGGAGTTTTGTCGATAGAAGACAGAATGTGGGAGCAATGGAAGCCCTTTAACAAAGTCGGGGATAAATACTATACCGTAAGCAACTTCGCGCCCGTCGCGGGCATTTCTTACGACGCGGATCTGTTCGAGAAAAACGGCTATACCGTTCCCGAAACTTACGACGAGTTCAAGACGCTTATGAACAAAATGGTCGTAGATAACATCACGCCGTTTACTTTCTGTTCAAACGAAGCGTATCTTATCTCTTCCGCGTTCGCGTTCTGGGCTAACTACGAAGGCTGGAACAACTTTTTGCTCAATTCCACTTTCAACGGCACGGACAGCGCGCTCGGCGAAATAAACTTTCAGAACGCGTGGAAGTTGCAGTCGCAGGAAGGTAAAAAGGCGTACCTGCAATTCTATTACGACCTTGCCAAAAACGACGCGTACACCACGCGTCTTACCAAAGGCAACTCGACCAACGTCTCCACGCAGGACGAATTCGTTACGTCCGTCGCGGGCGGCGGAAGCAAACGCGTAGCGATGCTGCTCGAACACTCTTTCTGGGAAAGAGAAGCGAAAAACACCATCGACGGTATGGGCGAAATGAAATCGTCGTGGGGTTGGGGTAAACGTAACTTCAAATATATGATCGCGCCCGTAAACAAGGCTAACGACAGAAAGACCGTGTACGTCAGTTATCCCACGTCGTACTGCTTCATCAACTCCAAGAGTTCGCGTAAAGACGTGGCGAAAGACTTCCTTAAATTCACTCTCTCGCGCGAAGCGCTTGCGCTTTACACCGTCTATACCGGTTGTTTAAGACCTTACGACTACGCGATAACCGACGCGGAATACGCGCTTGCAACGCCGTACACCCGTTCGCTTATCGACCTTACGAAAAGGGAAGACGTAGACTTTTGTACTATGGGCCCAGGCAACTCCGTAGGCAGACTTATAGGCAATAACGCGGGTTATTACGCCATTTACTGGGCGAACACGTCGCGTCAGAGCGACGGAACGACCTATTCTCTGCCGTTTACCGCGTTCAGGGGCAATCTCTCCGTCGACAGTTATTTCGAAGGTTGCGCAAGATATATGTCGGAAAGCGAATATACCGAAAAATATTACGACAAAATATTCAATAATAAATGAAAGCGTTAAAATACAGAAGCGAAAGGCTTAATAAAAACGAAATAATCTTTCTCGTATCCGCGCTGGCGATACCGTTGTTGCAGTTTACGCTGTTTTATATAGTCGTAAACTTCAACTCGTTCGCGTTGTCGTTCAAGTCCACCGTAGACGGAGTAAATTTTAAGGGCGTATGGTTCGACAATTATAAGTTGGTTCTCGATAAGATTTTCCATAACGTCGAAATGCAGACGTATTTCAAGAACACGCTCGTTATGTACCTTATGACGCAGATATTTACGCCGTGCATATGCCTGTTCTTTTCGTTCGCGTTCTGGAAAAAGGTTTTCGGCTCTAAATTCTTTGAAAGCGTGCTGTTTCTGCCGTCGGTAATATCGTCGGTAGTGTTCGTAATGATTTTCAGAAACGCGCTGAACTCGCTTTTACCCACCATATTCCACGACGATTCCATCGCGGAATGGCTCAGCCCGTATAAAAACGGGTTTATGGTAACGACTATATTCACTTGCTTTTTGTCGTTCGGCGGAACGATGCTGTTGTTGCTCGGCGCGTTTTCGAGTATCGATCAGTCGGTCGTCGAATACGCCAAAATCGACGGCGTAAACACCTGGCAGGAATTCCGTTACGTCGCGTTCCCGTTCGTGTACCCGACGTTGATTTCTATGATAGTTATAGGTCTCGCGGGCTTTTTCAGCAGTCAGGGACATTTGATAACCTTTTACAGCGCGAGTACGGACTGTCAGGTCAATACGATAGGCACTTACATCTACATAACCGTATATAAAGCGACGGATTACTCGAAGTATCCCGAATTGTCCGCAATGGGCATAATGCTGTCGATAGTCGCGATTATAGTAACGCTTTCGCTCCGTAAAATCCTTGAAAAATACGGACCGTCGGAGGATTGATATGAAAAAACTCGTAAGAAACAACAAAATCAAATCCTCGTCGGTGGCGTTCAGCGTGATAAGCGTGTTCGCGCTTACCGTGTACAGTCTTATACTGCTCACGTTCTTGTTCTGGGGCTTGACGACGTCGGTGAAATCCAAATTCGACTACACGTTCAACCCCGCCAAGTTCTTTCCGTCCGCCAAATTCGGCTGGCACTTCGAAAACTACGTTACGGCGTTCAAGACGATGGTAATAACGCAGGATCTCGCTCTCGGGCAGACGCGTTACGTTTACGCGCCCGAAATGCTGTTCAATTCCGTGCTTTGGGCGGTGGGCAGCGCGTTCCTTAACACCTTTACCACCTGTCTCGTATCTTACTGCTGCGCGAAGTTCAGAAAGAAATTCTTTTCAAAGGTTATCTATACGATAGTGGTTATATCCATAACCGTTCCGATAATCGGCTCTCTGCCGTCGCAGATGCAGCTCGTACACGCGCTCGGCTTGTACGATAACCTGTTACTTATTTTCGCGTTCAAGGTCTCGTTCAACACCACCTACTTTCTCGTATTTTACGCGACGTTCGTAAACGTACCCGAATCGTATTCCGAATCCGCCGAACTCGACGGGGCGGGGCAATGGACGATATACTTCAAAATAGTATTGCCGCTCGTGATAAGCGTGTCGCTCGTCGTGTTCATTATGTTCTTCATAGCGTACTGGAACGAATACGCCACGCCGATGTTGTACCTGCCGAGTCATCCGACTATCGCGCAAGGGCTGTACGAGTATCAGAACAGCAGAAGTCCGCAGGCTACGCCGTCGGTAAAACTCGCCGCGTCGTTCATAGTCTGTCTGCCGTCGCTCATACTGTTTATTTGTTTCAGAGACAAGATTCTGACGAATATACGAATCGGCGGATTGAAAGGCTGAAAAAATTATTGTGGAGAGAAAACGATGAAAAATAAAAGCAATGCGATCAAAAACGTATTCGCCGCGCTGTTCGCGGCGGGGTTTGCGTTTTGTATAATGTTCGCCGCGTCGTATTTTTCGGGTAAAGCCAACGACAAACTTACCGTAACGCTGTCGTCGGAAATCCGCGAAGAATACAAGCGAAACTCTTATCTCGAAATCCCCGCGGTAATATCGCCGTCGGGGGTTACGGCGCGTCTCGTTTACCCGAGCGGAAAAGAATTCGTCGGTAAAAAGGCGTTGTTGTCCGAAGAAGGCAAGTATTCGCTCCGTTACGAAAAGAACGGCGACGCCGCGATTTACGAGTTCTCCGTCGTGAACGGAATGGAAAGTCTGTTCTCTTACGGCAGTCTCGTAACCGTTGACGAGCAGCCTTTGCCGGCTTACTTCGAAGGCACGGATTTTGACGTTGCCTACGAAAACGGCGCGCGTATAACCGTTAAAAAAGGCGTCGACAACACCGTATATTATAACGGAGTAATAGATCTCGGATCGCTCGGCGCGATGACTAACGATCCCAAAACCGCGTTTCTGGATATGGCGTTCACGCCCGTCAGCAACACCGCGAAAGAAATTTCCAAATTCAGAATAGTTCTTACAGACGTTTACGACGAGAGCAACTATCTGAATATCGACGTCGTCGCGGGCGATACGCAGTACCTGTATAAACATAGCGTTTACGTCAAGACCGCGGCGAAAGATATGTACGCTCCGCTCGGCTATTCGGGCGGCAAATACGTCGATTACGGCACTACTTTCCGTACTTCGCCTTACGGCTACGTCGAAGGTTGGAGACCGGGCAGTCTGAAACTGTTTTTCAATAACGAAACCCTGCAATTATCAGGTTTGCCCAACGGCGACAACCACGCCGCAAGCAATATATTCGACGCGTTCGGTAACGCGAGCGTCGTCGGCGAAGAAAACGTATGGTCGGGCTTTACCACGGGCGAAGTCTATCTCCGTCTCGAATTTCCCGAAATTACCGCAGCCGCGGCGTCGTTCGTCGTGTTCAGCGTAGGCGGCAATAACCTTTACACCGATTACTCCAAGCCGGAAGAGACGAAAATAGCGATAATAACGAACGATTTCGACGAATCTTCCGACTACGCGATCGCCGGCGAAAACAATTATTTCGACGTTTTCAAGGCCGTCGCATATTCCGATAATTACGGTATAATAACCGACGTTTCCGCGAGAGTGTTTTTTGACGACGGCGTAACCGTAAAGGAAGTGCGGATCGACGACGGAAAGTTCAGAACGGACAAAGCGGGCAGATACGTCGTCAACTATTCCGCGTTCGCGCCGAGCGGCAGAGCGGATAAAGAAATAACCGTAACCGTACGCGATAACTATAAAGCGGGCGACGAGTTGACTTACGAGTTTTCGGATAAAATCCCCGACGAAGTCAACGTCGACGGCGAAGTAACGCTGTTTAGCGGAACGCTTACGGGCGGCAAGGGTAAAGTAACCGTATCGTATACGGTAAATCACGACGGCGAAGAAGTCGAAACGATAAAATTCGGCAAGAACGACGGATTTATCGCCAAAAACACGGGCGTTTATACCGTAACCGCGAACGTCAGAGATTCTTTTGGCGGATTTTTAACCAAGACGAAAGAGATAACAGTCGCTTACGACGCAGCGCCGAGAATAGGCGAGCCGATTTTGCTTGAAAGATATATAGTCGGCAACTCGTACGTCTTCGGTATTCCCGAATGCGTTTACGAAGGCGAAGAAGGCGAACGCGCCGCCGTTTGCGAACTTTTCATAAACGGAGAGAATTATACCGGTCGGCAGTACGCCGTAACGGGCGACTTCACGCTCGTGTATAAATCGACGGTCGTCGGCGACGAAAACAAGAAGAGCGAACGCTCGTTCGATATTAAAACCGTAGAACCGAAAGTCGGCGCGGATTTCGTGAGCGGGTATTTCTTAACCGAAGGTTTTACGGTAGAGAGTACCGAACGCTATATCACGTTTACCGCCGACGCGGCGCATAAGCGCGTTGCGATGCTGCCTTTGACGAGCGCGAAAGACTTTTCTCTTGGTTTTGCGCCTAACGGCAAACTCGGTTTCGGCGCGATAGAATTTATATTATCCGACAGCGCGGACAGGGGCGACAGCGTATCCGTCGAATACAGATACGTCAAGCGTTCGGACGGCGTTGCCTTAGGCGTGTATATCAACGGCGAAAAGGGCAGCACCTATTCCGCGCTCGTAGATCCCGACTCGGCGGAAACGTCGTATTTCTACCTTGCCGACGACGGAAGTCTCACTAACGGAAACAACGACTATCTCGGTAAAATAACCAACTACTCCAACGGTAAGGCGTACGACGGATTTTCGAGCGGCGCGGTATTCCTTGAAATCAGATTAAAGGATACTACGGACGGTTCTTTTAATCTCGTCGAAGTCGGCGGTCAGATTTTGTCTTCGCTTATTACCGAAGACCGTTACGGACCTGCCATATCTCTTAAAAACGAACTGTCTATGGGCGCGTTCGTAGAAGTCGGATACGAACTTAAATTCGCGCCCGCCGCCGCGTACGACTTTTTCGGTCAGACCAAATCTTTGAAACTGACCGTAACCGATCCCGACGACAACGTGGCGTACACGGATAACGGCGATAAGTATTACACGCTCGTTCTGAACAAAAAGGGCGTATGGAGCGTTACTTACGAAGCGGAAGACGTAAAGGGCAACAAATCGTATAAAGAGTCTTACGTCATCGTCCGCGACGTCAAAAAGCCCGAAATCACGCTTAAAAAGATAAATTACGCGGCTACCGCGGGCAAGAGTTACAAACTCGCCGCCGCGCAGGTGGTTTGCGGCAACGATTATACCGTAACCAAATACGTCGTAGGTCCGGACGGGCGTAAATATCGCCCCGACGAGCGCGACGAAGTGGTGTTAAGAACCGAAGGCAACTACACGGTGTATTATTTCGTATACGACAGCGAAAACAATTACGCGCTCGCGTCGTATAACCTTGTGGTAAAAGGAGACGAGTCCCGATGAAAAAGACCGTAGCATTGATATTATCCGCGTGCTTTATCGCCTTTGCCGCCGCAGGTTGCGGAGATAAAAAGAACTCGGCGAGTAAGCCCGAAGACCCCATAAGAAAACAAACCGAAACCATTTTGCAGAACGCGAAAGACGCGGTTACGGGCGAAGATCTGTACCTTACGAACAAAGGTAAAAGCGATTATAAAATCGTATTGCCGAGCGCGTATACTTCCACCGAAGGCTACGCCGCGACGTATTTGCAAGAGACGCTGTATTCCGCCACGGGCAAGAGTTTCGAGATCGTCTACGACGGAACGCTTACCGACGTAAGCAACGACGATTACTATCTGTCGATAGGCAGAACGACGCTTGCGGACAAAGCGGGCGTAAAGGCGGACAGAAACGAATTTACGGCGGACGGGTTTATACTCACGCTTAAAGGCAACACCGTTTTCGTACTCGGCGGAAGCGATATGGGTACGTTCTACGGCGCGCAGGAATTTATGGCGTATACCATCGATTACGAAGCGTACGCCCCGACGGCTGTGTATTTCGATAAGACTTCCACCGTCAGAATGAAGAAGTTCGACGATATAAAAGTCGTTCCGAGCATTGCCGCCAGAATGGGTATTCTCGGCACGCAGATAGACCTTGCGTCGCACGCGATTATGCGTTGCCGTTCCAACCTTAACTATTGCGGAGCGATGAACGGCGAGCAATGGCTGAGTTCTAAACTCTGCTACCACTCCATAAGCGAAATCGACGGCATAAAAGACCACGAAGAATGGTTCGATAACGGTCAGATTTGCCAGACCAACGAAGATGCGATCGCGTACGTTGCGGAAAAGACCGCCGAAGTCGTAAAAGCCGCGCCCGAATACACGATATATTTCGAACTCGGCAACGCGGACAATAAAAAGACCTGTTCGTGCGCCGCCTGCGCTGCGGCTGCCGAAGCGAACGGCGGTTACGGCGGATTATACGTCGTATGGCTCAACAAGGTAGCGAAAGCCGTTGAAAATATCCTTACGGAGCAGGGCGTTACCGATAAAGAATGGTATCTTTTAGGGCTTACTTATAACTCTTATAAAGACGCGCCCGTAATAGAAAAGGACGGAAAATATCTTCCCGTAAACGAGAACGTTATATGCGGCAAACACGTCGGAATACGTTACGCGCCCATCGACGCGTGCTACGCGCACGGGCTTTCGGACGATACTTGCAGAATAAACAAAAACGAAGGATATAAAAAGTCTCTATACGGCTGGGCGGCGATTACCGACACCTATCTTATATGGTCGTACGAAATAGAATTCGGAAACTTCTTCGCGTTTTTCGACGATTACGGTTCGATAGCGCCCAACGTACGCGACTATTCCGATCTGGGCGTTAAAGTATGGTTTTCGCAGGTCGGGCAGAACTCCCGCAACCCGTTCGCGGCGTTAAGGGTATACCTTTCGTCCAAACTCGGCTGGAATAAAGACGCCGACGCGGAAGTTCTCTTCAAGAAGTTTTTCGAAGGGTACTATCGCGAAGCCGCGCCGTATATGCTTGAATATTTCAATTTACTCAGAGCCAACAAGAGCAGAATCGACACTCTGCTCAACAACGACGGGCATCTCGTATACGCCACGCAGACGGGTAACTATATGAGCGCGGAATACTGGCAGTTTTCGTTGCTTGAAAACCTGTCGAAAGTAGTAAACAAAGCGTACGCGGCGATTATCGACGCGGGGTATAGCGGCGACGAATACGAAGAGATGCGCCTGCGTATAAGGGCGGACGAAATGTTCCTTTCCGCGCTGTACCTTACCAACTACGAAACGTATATGGCTCCGTCCGACTTTGCCAGACTGAAAGACGCTTTTTATAAAGACAACAGACTGCTCGGCAACACTCGTTTCAAAGAAAACGAAATGCTTTAACGGGGTAAAATATGAAAAAGAAACTTACAATCATAGCGTGTCTGTGCATTGCGGCGTGCGCGTTTGCCGTCGCGTGTTGCAGAAAAAAACCGTCCGTGAAGGAACCCGAAATCAAAGTCTCGTTCATCGAAGATACGCTCACGCTCGAAGTCGGCGGCAGAAAGCAACTGAAAACCGACGACGGAGTTGTTTACGACACTTACGCGAGCGAGAACGAAAGCGTGGCGGCGGTCAATTCCGTCGGCGTAGTTACCGCGCTTTCTACGGGAACGGCTAAAATTTACGCCGAAGTAGGCGGCGGTACTAAAATATATTGCGAAGTTACGGTCGTTGAAAAGTCCGACGAAGACGAGATCGCCGATTATCATATAGACGTGGTAAGCAAGCAGACTCTTAAAGTCGGTTCTACGCAGGTTATCGACGCGATAGTCAAAAAAGACGGAACGGTATCTTCCGCCGTCGCGAAATGGATTATTCCCGAAACCGACGTCGCCGAGTTCACGCCCGACGGCAACTCGCTTACCGTTAAAGGTCTTAAAAACGGCAAAGTAACGGTTTCGGTTACCAAAAGCAATTTTACGGCTAACGTAACGATCAAATGTTACGACGACGCTCACGTTTTAGCCACGCCCGAGTTTTCTTATGCGGACGGTAAAATCGTCTGGAACGCGGACGCTAATGCCGACGGGTACAGAGTAACCGTCAACGGCGGCAAAGACTGGGCTAAACTCGGCGGCGACGTTACCGAATACGCCGTAGACGGCGCGTTTATCCGTATCAACGTATGCGTCGTCGCGACCGCTTCGTTCGAGTCCGATTACGTCGACGCGGTCGGCGTGTTGCCGTACTCTTACGAGCCTTCCGCCGCCGACGTGAAAGCGTCGTTATCCGAATGCGGCGCGGTTACGGGCGCGGAAGAATTCGGCGTTACGCCGAGCGGCGAAAGCGGTCGTTTCGGCAAGACGATAATCAATATTTACGGAACGAGCGGCGCGTTGCTCGATAACGGCAAGACTTCGGCGTTGTCCGACTTGTCGGTGGTATTTTTCGTCAAATCCGCCGCGAGCGGCAAAATAACGTTCGTTTCGGAAGACGACAAGGGTAATCTTTCCGTATCGGAATTTACCGTTACCGAAGAATGGCGCGAAGTGGGTTATAAACTCAACTCCTACGTCGATAAATGCTACGCGGCGATAGACGGCGACTCCGTTGACGTAAAGGGCTTGTATATAAGCAAAACTTCCGATTACGCGTACTCGTCCAAGTATAAAGGCATAGTCGAATCCGCGTCGTCGAAAGAAGCGTTCGAACAGAAAATGCTTGCAGATTACGTCTATCTGTCCGTTGTCGAGCGTGAAGCCGTAACCAAAAAATACTCCGCGCAGATAAACGCGTTCTTAACCGAATTTCTCACGGAAGACAAACCCACGGGCTTAAAGTTTTTGGGCGGCGATTTCAAGTTGTCGCATATGACCGACGCGAAAGACAATTCGGGTACTGCCGTCTCGGCGGTACTGTTGTCCGATCCGGAAACCGGCACGTCTCTGGCGATTAAATTCAACGGTACTTATCGTTATTATAAGACCGCTATGCCTGCGGAAGAGCCGTCTTGCGACTATATCGTATGGCGTATATACAACGCCGCTTCTTCCGCGATAACGTTAGAGAGAATAGGTACGTTGACGAAAGTTGAATTACAGCCCGGCTGGAACAGCGTTAAATTTACGATAGCGCAGTTCTTCCGCGAAACGTGGGCGCCTAAAAACTTTTACAGCGAAAGCGGCGCGTACGGAACTATCCGACTCGGCTCGGTATGTGCCGTAAAAATCGAAGAACGCGTCAAACTCACGTTCATCGGTAAAGAGATGAGCGCGGCGGACTTCGGCGCGGAAGCGTCCGTAGTCTCTATAACGGACGAAGTCGTAGGCACGATAAAAGCGATCGCGCTTCACGATAAAGCCCGTTCTTACGCAAGTTTATTGCCTTCGGAAGAGCCTGCCTTCGATTACTACGAATGGAGAATATATAACGCCGGCGACGCCGACACGATAAGAATAGGCAATAAGGCGGATATTCCGCTTGCGAAGGGCTGGAACACCGTCACGCTTACCTGGGCAAACCTTCAGGCTGGCGGCGCGGTCAAGAATTTCTATAAAAACGGCGGTTATTATCCGCGTCTTTACGTCGGCTCGCTTATAGGTCGTAACAACTGACAAAAAAGTATAAACTGATACGAATAAGGAAAATCGACATATGGTAAACGGCGATCTCTGCCACGAACTGCTTCTAAAAAAAATAACGCCGAGTCTCGGGTACGATAAAGCCCGCGATTTCGGCGAGTGGAAGACCGAACTGAAAGACAAATTCGTCGCGCTGACGGGCATAGACACAATAGCCGCCAACGCCTGCGCGCCCGAACTGCGTATAGTAAGCAAAGAAGACAAAGGAACGTATACGCTTATCCGCTACGAATTTTTCAGCGAGATAGGCGAAACCGTTCCGTGTTATCTGCTTATACCCAAGTCCGGCAAAAAAAAATACCCCGTAGCGATAACCTTACAAGGTCACGTCACGGGCTTCCATAACTCCATCGGCGTTGCGAAATACGCGGGCGACGAAGACGGGCTTGACAGAAAATCGGTTGCGTTGCAAGCGGTCGAAAACGGGTTTATCGCCTTGGCGATCGAACAAAGGGGAATGGGCGAAAGACGACCTACAACGCCCCTTCGCGGCAGACAGATCAACTGCCGTTTCGCGTCGTTCGTCGCGATTTCTATGGGCAGAACGCTTATAGGCGAGCGCGTATGGGACGTTTCCCGCGCGATAGACACGTTAAGCAACTTTCCCGAATGTGATACCGATAAAATACTTATCACGGGCAATTCGGGCGGCGGTACGGCGTCGTACTACTCGGCTTGTTACGACGAGCGTATTAAACTTTCCGTTCCGTCGTGCGCGTTCTGTCCGTATAAAGACTCCGTTTTAACCATTCTGCATTGCGAGTGCAATCAGATTCCGCGCGGTATCGAGTATTTCGAAATGCAGGATTTGTCCGCGCTGATTTTTCCGCGAAGACTTATCGTCGTGTCGGGCGGTAAAGACGACATTTTCCCGATAGACGGCGCGCGCAGGGGCTTTGAAACCGTCAAAGCCATATACGCCGACAACGGCAAAGCGGATAACTGCCGTATGATAGAAACGCCCGAGCCGCATTGGTGGTGCAAGGATATTGTCTGGAACGCGATAAAAAAAGAAGCGGAAAGCCTTGGTTGGTTTTAATCGGATTATTCCGAAATTCTGTATTTGCTCGGCGTTGCGCCGTAAGCGGCTTTGAACTCTTTCGTAAAATACGCGAACGACGAATAACCGCACATCGACGATATTTGCGATATAGAGAACGAAGACGCGCGCAACAACGCCGCCGCCTTTTCGAGCCTGACCTTTTTCAGGTACGACACGGGCGATATATTCAACTCCTGCATAAACAGCCGTTCGAGACTGCGTTGCGACACGTTGAACTTTCGGCATAACTCGTCTACGGCGGTAATTTCCGAAAAATAGATATTTATATAATTCATACAACTCTTCACTATCGAAGAATAGTTGTCGATATGGTCGAAAATACCGAGCGTGGAATTTTCCCTGATGATGTTCTGTATTTTGAAGAACACCGCCGACAGCAGCGCGACGACGTACGCTTCGTCGCCGTCGGGTTTACTCGATTCGGTTATAGCCATATCGAGCAGCGACAGAAAATTCCCGTAATCGGCAGACGGAATCTGCAAAGTCTTGATCGGCATTTTGTTTTTGTCAAGCACTTCGAAATGATTAAGCGTCATAACGTAATACCGCAACTTCCGTTTGGAAATCTCGGTATGGTCGGTATTCGGATTGATGAAATAGATAGTATTCGGCTTAATGGCGATTTCCGATTCCTGATAGATTATCGAGCCTTCGCCCGACCTTACGAAAATAACTTCCGTCGACTTTTTATGCGAGTGTATAAGCGACGGCTCGTTATCGTAATCGGTATACGAAACTCTTCCGATTTTGTTATTCAGTAACAGGTCCGCGTACTTTTCCGGCGGCGAATATCTGTAAAACATACTGAAAGTATACTCTAAAACTAAAACTTTTGCAATAGAAATCAACGAAATATGAAAAACAGGTTTTACGATTTTATAAAGATCGATAAAAATTATCGATACGAACACGGCGATTTTTCGTCTGCGAGCGGCGAGTGCCTTACCGAATCCGAACGCGTGGATTTTCTGCGCGCGTACTCGGATTTTCTCGATAAAAAGAACGGTACGAAAACCCGATCCCGCAAAGTGCTTACCGCGCGCGAAGTCGGGCGCGCCCTGCGCCTAGTAGAGTATACCGTCTCGCCCAGGATAAGGCGCAGGCACGAATTTACCGAAATGAACGCCCGTCTTATATCCGAGCAAGGCGAATACGACGGCTGGCGGTTTTACTGCGGCGCGAGCGTAAAAGACGGAGTTATAGACTTTCCTTACGGAAAAATTCCGCCGTCGCCCTGCGCCAAGTACGAATTTACGGCAAAATCCGTCTCGTCGCTTAAATTCTTTTTCGTTCTTCCGCGCGAGTATATAGACGCAGACGGGCAAGCCGCCGCGCAAAAACCGCTCACTACCGACAGCGGCAAAATAATAGAACTCCGATGCGGCGTAACCGAAATTATAAAATTACAGATTTACCGCAACGGCGAAATGTACGCAAGGGTGGGCAAACCCGATCCGTACCACCACAGAGACTATAAACTCGGCGAATACAAGGTCGGCGAAAAAAACGAAGTAACAGTCCTTTTAGACGCAGATAAATACCGCGTCGTTCTCAACGGCAATTTTGCCGGCGAGTACGAACTTACTAGCGCTGTCTGCCCCGACACGCTGTTCGTTTCCGGCGGAACTCAACCCGTCTGCAACTGGCAATTCGGCATAGAAGAACTGGTTACCGACGGCAAAACCGTTACCGACTTTTTCGTCCCCGCGCCCGCGCGCGAAACTCGGATAACCGACTTATCGGCGGTTAAACTTCCGTTCAAGACGGGCGGCGAGAAGCATAAAGACGAAGCAATAGAGTTTACCGCGCCTTTTGACTATAACGGCGGCAGGGCTGTTTTGCATATCGGCTCGGCAGATCCTTGCGGCGCGGTGTATATAAACGGCAGAAAAGCCTTTTCCGTACCCGATTTTACCGCCGTGAACGAAGATATAACCGAGTTTCTCAACCGCGGAAAGAACCTGCTGAAAATTCTGGTATATCCGCGCGCGCCCGAAATAAACTATTCGTGGCACAAGAACAAAGATCCGTATATCGCGTGGCTGTTACGCGACGCGCGCATAGACTTTTTACCCGATTCCGTCGTAAGCGATATAGTTGTTAAAACGATAAGCGTGGCAGAAACGGGCGTAAAGGCGAAAATATCTTTCGCCGTAGAAAACCCAGACGGGCTTACGGCGTCGGTATATCTTGCAAAATCCCCGAACGGCAAAGAAACGCGTATTTATAAAGGCAAAGCCGAACCCGCGTTTGAAAAGGAATTCGACCTTGCGGCTACCGCGTGGACGTGCGAAACCCCGCAACTGTACACGGTAAGGGTAGAGTTGTCGCGCGGCGACGAACGCATAGACGACGCAGTAACCGAAACGGGTTTCAGAACGATAGAGCAGAAGAACGGCGAAATTCTCTTAAACGGCGAGCGCGTACTTCTTTCGGGCGCGTTGTGGATGCAGTTTTTGCACCCGTACGAAAATATAGTTTTAAACCATATCTGCCCCACGACCGAAGAGATCGTCGAGCAGGCTCTTATGACCAAGGCTATGAACGGCAACGTGGCGAGATTCCACTTTTTAGGCTACGGCAATAACGATCGGCGTTTTGCCGAAGTTTGCGACCGTCTCGGCTTGATGAACGTCTGGACGACTCGGCTTATCGACTCCGCCGAAACCGTCGATATAGACAAAGGCTGGCTTGCCGGCGACGAATACGTCCGTCAGATTAAAGAAGTAATCAACAGCCCGAGCGTTATTATGTGGGAAGGCAGTAACGAATTCCACTCTTCGCGCAAGCGGCTTGACAGAATGTACGACGAATTCGTCTCGAAAGTAAAATCGGCAGACGACACCCGTCTCATATGCCCGTGTTCGCACCTGTACTACGGCGGCGGGCTTTACGGCGACAAAGGCTTTTATTATCAGGACGACGGCAACTTCGACCAGAATTTTCAACCCGCCGAAAGTTCGTTCGGCTGGAAGGACGAATCCGTCGTAAGAAGTTCGCATAACTACGAAATACTGCTCGGTTACGGCAATAAATGGGATTTGTTCCGTAAACAGGCGTGGAAGTCTCAACCCGCGCTGTTCGGCAGTAAAACCCACGCGTATTTAATATCAGAGTTTGCCGTCGTCGGCAGACAAGACGATACCACCCCCGAATGTAAAGCCTACGTCAAAACCGACTCTTACGAACTCGCCGACGAAAAACGCGCTTTCGGCTCGGCATACGATAAACTCGACTATAAACTAAGTCAGGCGTATCAGGCGTTGTGCGCGTACAACACGGTAAAATATATGCGTTATCTCGGCGCGGACGGGCTTATGTGGTGCAGTTTAAGCGGCGGCGCGAACGACGCAAGTTACTTAAAACCGCCCATCGACTTTTACGGCTACGCCAAGCAAGCGTTTTACGCGCTGAAAGAAGGTTATTGTAAAACCGTCTGCTTTAATAAAAGCGTAGACGTGGTATACGGCAATAAACTAACCCTGACGCCTGCAATCACGGGCGCGTGTACGGGCGGAAAATACGCCGTATCGCTAACCGTCAAAAACGCCGACGGAACTACCGTCATAAGACGGAAATTCAAGGTTATCGCCCCCGATTTCACGTTCGACCTTTCGCCTATCGAACTCGAACTCGACGACGGATATTATTCCGTAGAATACGCTACGGACGAATATAAAAATAATTTCAGCCGAAAAGGCAAAAGGAGAAAATTATGAGAAGTTTGAAACTAAAAAGCGCAATCCAACTCGCGTTGTGTTTCGTCGCCGCGTTGTTCATCTCGCTGGCGTTCGGCGTAACGCGCGTTTCTGCGGAAGGCTCTGCGGTATACCCGACGTTTATCGGCGCTGAAATGACCGTCGACTCGTTCGGCGACACGGGTAAAGCAACCGAAATCGATATGGTAGACCCCGTAACCGGCACTACCAAACTCTTTCAGTTGAACGGCAATGCTCGCGAGTATAAAAAATTATTGCCTACCGCAGACCCGGGATACGACTACTACGAATGGAGAATGTATAACAGCGGTGCTAAAAATTCCACTTTAAGAGTCGGCGGTAAAGACAAAATTACCATTGAAAACGGTTGGAACACCATCGTTATCACTTGGGAAGAGTTAAATCTTTATAAGAATTTTTATATTGAGGGGAAATATGAAACGTTACATTTCGGTTTGCTTACCGGCAAAAAGGCGTTCGGATTAACTTTCATTGATAAAGAAATGAAGGCTTCCGATTTCGGTGCTGCCGCCACTACGGAAACAATGGCAGATCCGGAAATCGGTCAGGTTAAAATGATTAAGATTGCCGGCAACGCGCGTTCTTATGCAAGTTTATTGCCTGCGGCAGAGCCTGCCTTTGATTATTACGAATGGAGAATGTATAACGCCGGCAACGATTCGTCGATAAGAATCGGCGGCAAGAGCAATATTCCGTTCGCAAAGGGCTGGAATACTATCGTTGTTTCTTGGGCTAATCTTAACGGTTCGACTAAAAATTTCTATAAGACCGGCGAAGATTGGTCAAACGTGTACGTCGGTTCGCTTATCGGCAAAAAAGCGTCCGGATTAACTTTCATTGATAAAGAAATGAAGGCTTCCGATTTCGGCGCTACCGCCACTACGGAAACAATAGTAGATCCGGAAATCGGTTATGTTAATATGATTAAGGTTACCGACAGCAATCGCAAGTATGAAAGTTTAATGCCTGCCGCAGATCCGGGCTATAATTATTACGAGTGGAGAATGTATAACGCCGGCAATGCCGACACGATAAGGGTTGGCGGTAAAGATGGTATAACGCTTGCAAAAGGCTGGAATACCATCGTGCTCAGTTGGAGCAACCTGATGGCAAATAAAAACATATATAAAAAAGGCGGATACTATAGTCAGCTCTACATCGGGTCGCTTGTAGGCGTTAAGGTCAACGTTTCTACCGCGTTCGGCGCGAGTATAAGGTTTTCCGACGACGGCGGTATACGGTTTACAAGCGAAATAGCGGTAGACGAGTATAACGCGCTGAAAGCCAAGTATAAAGACGTTACTTTCGGTATGCTCACTCTTCCCGCAACCGAAACGGGCAGCGATAAACTCACGGTAGATAACGCTTCCGCGCTGAATTTCGTATTCAAAGACGAAAAGAAGGTGGAAGATAACGGCGTGTATAAATTCAACGCCGCCATTATAAAAGTACCCGCAGCGAACTACGACACCAAGGTTTGTGCCAGAGCGTACGTTAAAATCACTTTTGAAAACGACGAAGTGATATACGTTTATGCCGATTACGACGCAGCTAAACATTCGCGGTCTATAAAAGAAGTCGCAGAAGCCGCCCTTGCCGATACCACTAAGGAATGGAGCGAGTCGCAGACGGCGATATTAAATAAATTTGCAGGGAGATAAAGCGTATGAAGTATTATTTGAAACCCGAAATCAAAATAGAGAAGTTTGAAATTGACGTTTTAACTAATTCCGCAATGGACGAAGTTAAAGAATGGAACTGGAACCTTTCAAACGAAGATGGCACTTTATAAAAAACTTGTTTGCGCGGCGGCGGCGATTTTAATCGCCGCCCCGATATTAAGCGTTAAGCCCGTGAAAGCGGAAAGTAAAACGACCGCGGCGGCAATATTGTCCGACTACGCCGATTCCGATAAGGAATTGCTCATATACGGCTACAACGCTATGAACCCCAACGTTTACGCGACGTGCGTGAATGGCAGTAACGCGGTTACGTCTGTCGATACCGCCGAAGAAAACCGCTACGCGCTTACCGTTACCGACGAATACGCCGCGTATTATAAAGAAGCGGGGTTTAACGTGATGACCGTTGACGACGTTGCCAAAAACTATATAAACAAAGGTCTTAAAGACGGTAAAAACGCCGTGGGGCTGTGGCTTAACCCGAACGACTATAAGGTCGTCAGCACCGACGTGTACTGGAATCTCGACTCGCAACTCGGCGCGACTAACGTAGCCGACGCCGTTCAAAAAATCAAGTTGTGCGAAAAGTACGGCATTTACTATTACGTCGGCAGCGATTATTTTAACGAGATCGCCGTAAACGCCGAGAGCAGTATTCCCGCTTGGGCGAACTTGCCCGATCAGATCTATAACGACCTTATCAAGGCGAAAAATCTTAAAAACTGTATCGGTTTCGAGACCAAAGACGAACCGTCGCTCGAAATAATAAACGGCTCGACGGGTAGTTATAAACGCCTTATAGACCGACTTAACTCGTTTGACGGCGGAAAGTATCAGTTGTTCTCGTCGTTGTTGCCTATGCACGGGTTTTCAAACAGCGCCTCCGCTTATAAAGCCTATCTCGACGCGTATTACGAAAACGTTATCAAAGGCGGGCTTAATACCAAAGCGGCGTTCGATTACTATCCGCTCGGCGAAGACGGAATATTTACTTACACTACGGGTAAAAGTTATAAAACGTACTTATACAATTATCAGTTGCTTGCAAACCACGCCGCCGATAAGGGTTACGAGACGGGCGCGACCATAGGCGCGGGCGTTTACGGCAAAACGTCGGGTTACAGCGTGTATCCCGAAATAAACGAGCCCGATTACAGTATGTTCGGCAAAACCGAACTCGCTTATCAGGCGTACACGGCGTTAAGTTACGGCGTAAAACAATTGAATTACTGGGCGTATTCCCCGTATTTCACGTTTTCGTCGGATACGCAAAATATGCTCGTCGATACCTGCGTTGACAGATTCGGCAACCGCACGGCCAACTGGTACGCGGCGAAAGAACTCAACGCCGATCTGCACGCGATCGAAAAGGTCTTTCTTAATTTCGATTACGTCGGCACTAATTATTACGGCTCTAATTACTATATCGATAACGTATCCGAAAAGAGAACGTTTACCGACGCGAGCGTGACGAGTAATACCGCGCCCGTGCTTATGTCCAAAAATTACGACAAAACGCATAATCGGTACGGGTACTGGTTAGTCAATCAGGCTAACCCCGACGGCAACTCACTAAGCGTCAACGTCGTAAAAGCGAAATTCGGGGGCTACGGTAAAGCGTTGGTCTTTAAGGACGGCGCGCCGCTTGCGGTAGACCTTGCGGGCGGAGTTTTATCCCTTAACCTTTCCGCGGGCGAAGGCGTTTTCGTAGTGCCGTTCGACGGGGAGTCCGGCGGATATACCGCCGCCGCAGACGAATATCTCGTTACGACGCAGGGCGGAAGCGCGACGCTTAACGGCAACGTTATAAGCGTGTCCGCGCCCGACGGTTACGACGCGGTTTCGTTTACCGCGAGAGGCGGCGTCGGCGCGTCGTGGGGGATAGGTTACGACGCAAATTCAGTCAAAACGACGTGTCTTGCGCACGGTACGGGTATCAAGGCGGTAACCGTATCGCTCGATTTAACTTATAAGCAAAACTTCTTCGTGCTGGGCGAGTTGGCTTCTATTTCGGACGTAAAATTTTACAAGAAGAACCGAACGGATATAACCCTTAACGGAAAGAATACGTCCGTCGCGGGGTATTCGGACGGAACTTCCGTCCGCGCGAAAATCGCGCTTTGCGATTCGGAGTTTTATAAACTGCAAAGCGGCGGCGTAACTTCCGTGATAGCGGGCGGCGAACAGATCGTTCAGAGCGGAGACGTAATCAACGCCTACGCCGAAGACGCAGTCGTTATGAAAAAAGGCGCGTCGGTGCGTTTCGCAACGGTCGGCATACGCTTTACCTGTTATTACGATAAAACGACGGTAGATTCGTTTATAAACGACGGGTATCTGCTCGAAGCGGGCGTGATGATCGCGCCTTATAATTCCGCAGTCGGTTACGAGATAAACGAAACCACGCCGAACGTAAGGGTGTACCCGTCCGAAAAATACCTGAATAACGTAACCGTCGTAGGCGATAAAGAAAACTATTTCGCGCAGATAGCGATAGTGGGTATTCCCGACGCGAATCTCGATACGCGGCTCGTCGCAAGGGGGTATATAAAACTCTCCGTAAACGGCAAAACGATTTACCTTTATTCGCTCGTCGGCGCGGATAACGTAAGGTCTATCGTAGAAGTTGCGCAAATGGCGTTAAACGATACTACGGCAAATTATACCGCCGAGCAACGCGCTTTGCTTGAAAATATACTTTTCAGACGGTCTGAAAGCACTGATCACGTCTTTGAATGGAAGTGGTAAAAATGATTAAAATATTACAGTACGGCGAAGGGAATTTTTTAAGGACTTTCGTAGACGCGTATTTCGATACGCTCAATAAGGAAAACGGTAATAAACCCCTGTATAGAGTGAATATCGTAAAGCCCATAACTTTCGGCTCGCTTGAAAAATTTGAAAGGCAGAATAATAAATACCATATCGTTCTGCGCGGCGTAAATGGCGGAAAAGAAGTAGAAGACGTATATAAAATCGACGTTATCGACTCGGTTATATCTCCGTTTGAAAACTACGACGGGTATATTTCGCTTGCGAAAGATAAAGACCTTAAAATAATAGTCTCCAACACCACCGAAGCGGGCATACGCTTTAACGCGGAAGACAAGTTCGACGGATTTGCGGATATAACCTATCCCGCAAAACTGACGAAGTTTTTGTCGGAAAGGTTTAACGCGGGGCTTGACGGAGTATATATTCTGCCCGTAGAACTCATCGACGACAACGCCGCCGAACTGAAACGGTGCGTAGATAAGTATATCGACCTGTGGAAACTGCCCGAAGCGTTCAGAAAGTGGAACGACGAAGAGAATTACTATTGCAACACGCTCGTCGACCGTATAGTGTCGGGCTATCCCAAAGACGAAGAGACGAAAGAGCATATAAATAAACTCGTCGGCGAAAACGACGAACTCGTTTCCGTCGGCGAACCGTTCGGGTTGTGGGCTGTCGAAAACAAGGGCGAAATAGGCAAGTATATAAAGTGCGGCAAACATAATATTGAAGTCGTTTTAACCGACGATATAAAGTATTATAAAAAGCGTAAGGTAAGGGTGCTTAACGGCAGTCATACTAATTTAGTGCCGGCAGGCTTGTGGCTCGGTAAAGTTACCGTTTACGACTGTATGACGGATAATAAGTTATATAAATTCGTGAACGACACTTTGAAAAGCGAGATAATACCGTTCGTGTCGGAAGATATAACGGCTACTACCGAGTTTGCCGAAAGCGTAAAAGAGCGGTTTTTGAACCCTTATCTTAACCATCAACTTACAAGTATCGCCTTAAACTCTATATCCAAATGGAAAGCGAGAGTATTGCCGTCGTTCAAGGATTATTGCGAAAAGTACGGCAAGATCCCCGAGAACTTAACCAAAGGTTTTGCGTGTTTAATGGCGTTGTATAAAATCACGACGAAAGGCGACGACGGAAAGTATTACGCTAAACTGCCGAGCCGAACCGTAGAGATGCAAGACGACGAAAAGTATCTTGCGTACTTTGCAAACGGCGGTTGCGCGATTGAATTTATGAAGGACGAAAGCGTGTGGGGCGAAGATCTGACGAAATACGAAGGCTTTGCCGCGAAAGTAAAAGAGACGGTTAAAAAGTTAGCCACAGGTGATTGCGTTTGAATCCGCCAAAACCCCGATATTTACGCGTTTTTTGCCAAATTCGACTTCGCCCGTACATAAGGTACGAACAAAGCCGCCTTCGTCAAAAATCATCGAAAATAGCGGCGTTTTGGTTGCAAGCAAGTATTGCGTTGTGTTTTTAGGTTAAGACAAGGCGCGCGAGCGGCTTAATACACAAGTATAAGCTACGAGCGCAACACCGTATTAGCCAAAAACACAGCGCAAGACCGTGGTTCAAACGCAATTACCTGTGGCTAAGAAACGGAGATACGGATATATTATGAAAGACATTGTCGTAATAAACGAAAAGGATAACGTAGGAATAAGCCTTGCGGGAACGGATAAAATTCCCGCAGGGCATAAATTCGCGTTAAGGGATATAAAGAAAGGCGAGTATATAATAAAGTACGGCGAGATAATAGGCAGAGCGACCGAAGATATCCCGAAAGGCGAATGGGCGCATACGCATAACGTAAAATCGCACCTGGACGAAAGCGTGGAGTACGAATATACTCCGCAATATCCCGAAACGGTAATAAAGACGGGTGCGACTTTCAGGGGCTTTAAGCGAAAAGACGGAAGAGCGGGTATAAGGAACGAGATATATATAATACCCACCGTCGGTTGCGTCAACGACGTTTGCAGAAGACTTGAAAAACTCGCGCAGAAATACGTTTGCGGAAGTATAGACGGACTGTTTTCGCTCACACATCAGTTCGGCTGTTCGCAACTCGGCGAAGATAACGAGAATATAAAGAAACTCTTATGCGGCGTCGCGCTGAACCCCAACGCGACGTTCGTACTGTTCGTGGGGCTCGGTTGCGAGAATAACGGTCTTGACGGAATAAAGGAATAT
>CAKQQQ010000004.1 GCA_934271065.1 uncultured Clostridia bacterium
ATTCGTCAAGACCGTTTATGGGGCAAGTGCGCCCGAGATTTACCGTGATTTCCTTTGTTTCGCCGGGGACAAGGTCGAAAAAGTTGTCCGAAAACCTTGCACCGTTGACGAGGTTTTGCAGTTTTACGCCGTGCGCAAAGATGTCGGACGACAGCGTGATTTTGAGGATACCGTCCTCGACAAAGTCGTATTCTCTTGTGATGACGGGCTTGGGCAGGCGCGCCGATTTTTCACGTCTGATAAGACGCACGTCCGAAAACACGTCGGTGTCGGTGGTGAGCGTGGCGACCGCAAAACACCTGAGACGCTTGTTTTGATTTCTTATTATTGCCATACCTTTTGCAAACTGCATTTTGCTTTCGCCTGCAGAAAGGGTAACGTCTTCAGTTCGCTCAACAAGCACTTTACCGTCGTAATTGCACACCTTAAAGTCGAGTTTTGCCGAAATATCGTTGGTAGTGTCGTTGAAGGTATGGATATAAAACCCGCCGTCCACAACGTCGATATTGACTGCAACGGGGGCGAAATAACGTCTGAGGTAATACGCCGACGCCTTTAAGGATTCGTCAAAATCGACGACCGACCAACTGAGCCCCTCGAACACGTCGTTGAGTTGCCACACGAGCGCGCCCGACGTCGTATCGCGGTTTCGTCTGAAATGCGACACTGCCTCGCGAAGACCTTCCGCCTGTGCGATTTGCGAGGCGTAAATCCAACCCGCGGTGTCTTTTGGCGCGTTAAATCTTTCGAGGGCGTAGTACTTTATTTTGCCTATTCCGCCACGGGAAAAGTCGCGGGGTTTCAGTTTTTTGAAGTCTAATTTTTGTTCGTCGCCAAGGATATTTTGCATGCTGTTTTCGTTCGGCAGGCTCATCAATCCGAACTCGCTTGCAAACCTCGGAAAACGCTTTTTGTAATAGGACGCGGGTTTCAGCCCGTGCCACACCGCCCAAATATGGTTGTCGCCGACGTTGTCCGAGTTGAAGCCGAAAAGGTAGGACACCCCCGACGGACTGCCCGCAATATAGGGGACGTCGGAGTTGTCGCGCACGATTTTTTTCAGCGTTTCATAGAAGAACGGCTCGGCGGAGTCGATATATTTCGGGAAGGCGAACCAGTTGATCGACATCGCCTCGATTTCGTTATTTCCGCAAAACATGGCAAGCGACGGGTGATTGCGCAGACGTTCCACCTGATAAGTCGCTTCCTTTTCGACGTTTTCGAGGAAGGCGGGCAAAAACAGCGGATATCCCTGACACGCAAACGGGAAGTCCTGCCACACGAGGATACCGAGCCTGTCGCACTCGTCGTAGAAGAAGTCGTTTTCGTACCCGCTTCCGCCGAAAATGCGGAGCATATTCATATTCATAAATTCGACGCTTGAAAGGAGGCGACGGCATTTTTTCTTGTCGAAGACGTCCACGATATCTTGCGGGAGGTAGTTTGCGCCCTTGATAAAGAGGGGCACGCCGTTCAAAACAAAGCGGAAATCCCTGCCTTTTTCGTCGATATCGTTGACGAAAACGAGGTTGCGCAGTCCGATTTTGACGATTTTGCCGTCCACGACGTCGCCCGCGCAGTTCAGGCTGACGACGACCTCATACAAAGGCTGTTCGGGCTTGTCCGACAAATCGCGCGTCCACCAAAGAGCGGGATTTTTTATTTCGATATCCGCCTTGAAGACGTCCTTTTCGATTTCGATGCCTTTGGCGTTGAACTCAGTATTGTCGGGCGCGAGCACCGAAAAAACCGTCTCGAAGTCGGAAAGGGAGTACCTTTCGATTTTTGCCGAAAGCGACAGCGTGACCGAGCCGTCCGAATTGTGCTTTTGCGAGGAGCGGAACGAGGATATTTCACCGCCGTTCACCGTTTCGAGGAACACGTCCTCGCGGATACCCGACGCGGGCATTAACGGCGCAAAGTCCCAGCCGAAGTGGAGGGCGGGTTTTCTGATATGGACGTCGCCCGTAAGACCGTTGGGATTTTTGGGAGTTTTGACGACCTTGCTTGCGCCATAGACGAAGGTCACGGGACTGCAAATTCTGACTTCCAGCACGTTCTCGCCGACCGTCAAAAACGACTTGACGTCAACGCGGAAGGGTACAAACGAATTTTCGGAGTGTCCGACCTGCTGATCGTTCAGGAAAACGAGGGCAAGAGTGTCGATTTTGTTTATCGTCAAAAACACCTTGTCCGAACGGAGAACGTCGTCGGAAACCACAAAAGTTTTTTGATAAATCCAGTCGTCACCGCATGCACGAAGAAACCACTCGTTGTGGTTGGTGTTAACGGCGGACAAATCCGACAGCGGATTTTTCATACGGTCCAGTCGAATGAGGTCCGCAAAGTTCGTGCCGGGGACAACCGCGTCCAAAAAGTCGGCGTCCAAAGACGACTTGAATTTCCATTTTCCAGTCAAATCGATTTTCATAAAGTAATGTTGCCTTTTTTTCGTAGGTGATAAACAGATTATACGACGATTTTCGGGGCGTTGTCAATGCGTGCCGAACAAGGTTTGTATTATTTTTTCCCGGTAGCCGATATTGCGAAAGGGGAAATGCTGTTTTTATTAATCCTCATAGAACTTTGTTTCAAAGCGTTTATCGTAGCGGCAATGTCTTCCGAAAAACACAACGACCGATCTTTTATTTCGTCAGGTGCGTATGCCATATCCATATTTATGCAAACGTAACGAGCATTTTTGTTGTGAGCAGTCAATCGCCAGAACGGATATTTGATTATGACAGGGGTGTTCATTCCGACACCGAGTTCGAGATATAAAATATTTTTGTTTTTATTCTCTTTGATAAACTGCTCATAGCGTTCGCAGGCGAGATGCCAACCGTCGTCCTCGACAAATTTGTCGTCGGAACGCAAGTTCATCGTCATAGGCTTTCCGCAAACGGGGCATTTCGGCAAGAGATCGGACGGAATTTTCATATCGCGTTGATTTTCTACCATTTTACGAACGATTTCCTCGTTATCGTAGGTTTTGTTGTGGCAGGGGACTGAACACTGAAAAAGTCCGTAATCCCCCTGGGTGTAAAACAACCTTTGTTTATCGAGTCCTGCTTTCTGAAAACAGTGGTCAACGTTTGTCGTTATGACAAAGTAATTTTTATCTTTGACGAGTTCAAAAAGTTCGTTATAAACGGGTTTCGGCGGATCCGAATAACGATTTATCAAAATATATCTCGACCAGTACGCCCAAAATTCTTCGGGAGTGTCGAAAGGATAAAACCCGCCCGAATACATGTCGTGAAAATTGTATTTTGCCTCAAAATCGTGAAAATTCTCGTGAAAACGCTGTCCCGAATAAGTAAAACCCGCGGCGGTAGAAAGCCCTGCGCCCGCGCCTATCACGATTGCTTCCGCATTTTCGATAAGTGCCTTCAAGTCATCAATTTTTTCCGAGTATTCGTCTGTATAATTCATAGTCCTCCTCCTCAAACACGTCGAATATAACTTTAATATCGCTTGCGGTTTGCGCCATGTATTCTCGCACTACTTTTACTGCAAGCAGGGCTGCTTCTTCCTTCGGATAACCGAAAACGCCTGTCGAAATACAACAAAACGCAATGCTTCTGAGTTTCATCTCGTCGGCTCTTGCAAGGCAGTTTCGGTAACATTTTGCCAAATCCGATTCGTTTTCTTTCGTTACGCGCCCGTAAACGACAGGACCGACGGTATGGAATATAAATCGGCTTGGCAAATTATAGGCTTTTGTAACGATAACTTCGCCGTTTTCGGCTTCTCTGCCTTTCATAATATCGTTGCAATCGAGCCTAACTTGCACGCCCGCAAAAGTGTGGATTGCGTTGTCGATACAGTTGTGCAACGGACGAAAACAACCGAGCATGGCGGAGTTTGCGGCATTGACAATCACGTCCGCGTTCAGCGTCGTAATATCTCCCTTGAACAGCGAAAAACCGTCGATATATGCTAAATTTTTAACGTCAACTACGCCGCGCTCGTTTTTTCTTTCGGTCAGATATTCGTCCTGCAAAGATAAAAATTCCGCGGAAACGGGCATAGGCGGACGAACGTTTAATAAAGCGCGCAACAGTCTTTTTTGCGAGCCTTCATCGTTCGCCTGCACCGGCAAAGTTGTATACGGTTTGCATAAAAACTTTATCGCCGTCCTCAAATGCGCGAATCGTGTTTACGGTGGTCTTTACGGGCGCGCTTCCGAGATATGCAACAGAACCGCAGAACGCTTCCGCGCCGGTAGCATATGCAAGATTATGCTGAATGTAATTGTCTTTCAATAGTGATTTTGCTTTTACCGTGTCTCCCGTTACAAAACAGCCGATAAGTTCCTTTGCCTTTTGAATGTTGTCGTTTGTCATTTTTTTGTTCCTCCGAAAATTTTTTTTGCAATCTCATCGATTACGCCCGAAGTATAACACGTTAAAAAATTTTTTTCATAAACGTTACTTTTCTATTACCCGATAATAGATTTGTTACTTGGTTTCTTTTTTGAACCATTGACTTTCATTTTAATATTTGCTATAATAAAAATAGAAAGAATTGAAAGGAGTTTTTATGCTGACCAAAGAAGAATTGCCCGAATGCCCCGTTGCAACAACCGTTCAACTTATAGGAAACAAATGGAAATTACTTATATTACGAAACCTGATTTATAGCGGCACGCAACGGTTTTCGGACTTTATTAAAACCGTACCCGGAATCAGCAAAAAAGTTTTGACAGATAATTTGCGCGCGCTTGAAGACGACGGACTTATCGAACGCGAAATATTCGCCGAAGTTCCGCCGAGAGTGGAATACTCTTTGTCCGTATTAGGGAAAACGTTAAAACCCGTTCTCGACGCAATGTTCGACTGGGGAACGGATTACAAAGCAAGTTTATAATAATTAAACGCATTGAAAGGCTTACGAAAAACCCGTTCGATTTATAAATGATAAGAAAACCCCGAAAAGGGAAATTACGATAAAGAAAAAACTCCCGGATAAATCGGGAGTTTTTCACGTGAAAAATTTAGTTTGCTATAATTTTTATTCCGTCGGGAGCGGTTAAAGTCTTTTCGATTTTTCCGTCCGCTAAACGTTTTACCGTTACTTCTATATCGCCTTTGTCGGTCGGGTAAACGGCGTTTACGAAGTTGAGCGTGCCTAAATGCGGATCGAATATAAATTCGTTTCTATTTTCACCCGACGGGCGCACGCCCGCGATATATTCCGTCATATACGCCGCAACGCCGCTCGACCAGCCGTGGCAGAGACTGTGGCGGTAACCCTTATAACAGAACCTGCCGCAGTCGCCGTGCGGATCGAGTTTGCCCTTTACGGGTATTTCGTCTATGCGGGTTGCGTTCTCGAACCAGTCCACGTCGAAGTCTTCCCAAAAAGTGGTCGCGCCGAGAAAGAGCATTTTTCCGTAATACTCTCTGATAGCGGCTTCGGCGGCGGCGTACTCGCCGTTTTCTGCCAAAGCCTTGAATATGAAGTAGTTGAGAAAGGTGGTAAGCCCTTTCGCTCCGCCGCGCTTTATGACTTCGATATTGTTTTCGTTCTTTTCGCCCGAAAGACAGGCGAACGCGGCTATCTGCTTGTACTTTCTTATCTTATAACTCTTCTTTTCGAGACGGATTAAAACCGATTTCGCAAGCGAAGAGTCTTCGCCGAATTTGTCTAACAGCGCGATCGAATTTTTCATCATCGTACGCAACAGATAGTTTGTGCCGGCAATCTCGTCGTAATACTTGTCTTTATCGTCGCCGTCGACGTAATGACTGCCCCAGTCGATGAAGTTGAACGGAAGGTTAGTCGTTCCGTCTTCGGCTACGCACGCCGAAAAGTCGCTTATAATGCGATTAACGAACCCTATATTCTCTTTTACGAACTCGTCGTCGCCCGACATATCGTAATACTCGCAAAGGTTGTAAAGCCACCAGCCCGAATACGCGGGTATATCGTTCATCCAACGCCCGTCGGGAGTCTGATCGCGACAGAACACGAGCGAGTTTTTGATTTCGGGCGCGTTGCCGAACAGACAGCGCAAAGTCTTTACTTCCGTGTAAATGTCGCCTATCCAGACGAGACGGTCGCGTTTTATACCGTCCCAGATATATCCGTTTTTAAGGCATAATCTGACGGTGTACGCGGCGGTTTGCCAGATAAGGTTGAACAACTCGTCGTCGCAAACAAAACTGCCGCGACTTTCGCGTTCGTCCGCGTCGCAAGCCGCCACTATCGCCTTGACGGGCGTTTCCGCGTCGTCTAAAAAGTCTATCCTTAAAAACCTGAACCCCGTCTGACCGAAAGTCGCGTCGGACAGGCACGCGAGCGGAACGATGAAGTCTCTTACGGCGTGGTCGTTGGTGGCGTTCTTTTCGCCGATTTCGGCAAGAGTTTCGCCGACCGATTCGCCGAAGCGGAGACGGACTTTTCTGCCGCCCGCGAAGCGGTAGGTCAAAATTCTCACTCCGCCCGAAATCTCCGCGCCGAAGTCGAGAATTATTCCGCTTTTGCCTTTGAAAAGGGCGTATTCGGGTTCGTAAAGACCTATCTGTAAGGTCTTTTCGTTAAATAACGTGTTTTCGCCTATAACTTCGCCGTCGCAGGCGATTATTTTTTTAGGATAAATGTAACGCATATCAGTCTCCTATTCCTACCACGTCGCTTACGGGCAGGGAGAACGCTATTCCGTAACCGGGCGTTTTAAGCCCTACTTTTTTGTAAAGGTTTTTGAGTATCTCGTCTTTCTGCTCGGTTTTAACGAGAATAAGCACGAGTTCCTTTTCGGGCTGGACGGTTATATTGAAGAGTTTTTCGGCTTCGGGGTTAGCCGTGCCGCGCGCGTGCAAAACCGTTCCGCCCTTTGCGCCGAATTCGCGCGCCGCGTCCATAACCGCGTCCGAAAACCCTGCGTTCACTATACAAAAAATCACTTCGTGTAAATACATTCTACTTCTCCTTATTGCTTAAAAACTGGTAAGTCGCCACGCCTATAAGCGACGTCATCGGCGTAACGAACGCAACGCCTTTGCCGCCGCGAATGGTCTTGAACTTCTCTTCAAGCCCTTCGAGCGCGGGTTTTATCATATCGGCGCGTATAACGCCCGTGATAACCGCCTTATCGTTGGACACCAGCCCGAGCGCGGAGCGCGTCTCGTCCGACGCCGTACCCGAAGCCGAAAAGAGATATTCGGCGTTTATTTCGTATTCCTGTAAGAAGTCGGCGTAAAATTCCGACTTGTTTCTCGGCACTATCGCGAACAGCAGCGACAGTTTGTGCGGAGCGGATACGTCTTTTTGGAAAAGTCTGTTCTCGCCCTTTAACGCGGAAGATTTAATTCGTTCCATCAAAACCGTTCGTCCCCCTTAAAAGTATATGATTCTGTCGTCGTCCGCCGCGAGAATTTTCCGCATCGCTATCTTCGAGCGTACTTTGCGGGTTAAGACCGACCTGAAACCTAAAAGTTGTATGGTGATGAGCGGAGTCATCGCGACCATCGCGACTATTCCGAACGCGTTTTGCATAACCGCCGTTTCGCCGTGAATGGCGCTGCATACGCCTATCGCGAGCGGAAGAATGAAACTCGACGTGAGCGGACCGCTCGCAACGCCGCCGGAGTCGAACGCTATCGCCGTGTATACGGGCGGTACGAAAAACGCTAACCCAAGCGACAACAGATAGCCCGGTACGAGATAGTAAAGGATATTGAAGTTATAGTATATGCGGAGCATCGACAGCGCGACCGAAATGCCCACGCCGACCGATAACGCGATCATCATCGACAGTTTGCCTACCGCCTTGTCGGTTATCTCTTCTACCTGCTTGTTAAGTACCTGTACCGCAGGTTCGGCGAGAACGACCGTAAGCCCGATAACGAACCCGAGCAACGCCGTCGCCCAGTCGGGCAACGCTGCGAGAGCCGTGCCTATCTTGAAGCCTACGGGCATAAACCCTACCGCTACCGCCGTTAAAAACACGAGCAGACCGAAGAAGGTAAACGCCACGCCGACGGCTATCTTGACGAGCCTTTTCATCGGCAGTTTAAGGCAGGTAAGTTGCAGAACGACGAAGAACGCGACTATAAGCCCGAGCGCGAGCGCGACTTCTTTCGCGGTGGCAAGCAGCGTCGGGAGTATCGCGGCAAGGTTTATTTCGTACGAAGGAAGTTTATATTCCACGTTTCCGCCCGAAAACACGCCGAGCAGCATAACCGCGAGAATAGGCCCTACCGAGCAGAGCGCGACCAGACCGAACGAGTTTTCGCTCTGGTTCTTTCCGCCGAGCGTGTTCGCTATACCTACGCCGAGCGCCATTATAAACGGAACGGTTATAGGTCCGGTGGTAACGCCGCCGGAGTCGAACGACAGCGCGAGAAAGTCCGCGTTGCCGGTTATAACCACCAGCGAAGCCATCGCGAACATACACGAATAGAAGAAGAACAACATCATCGAAAGTTGTAACTTCAAAAGTATTTTAAGTACCGCGAGAAGCAAGAACAGCCCCACGCCAAGCCCTACGCTTATTATTAAAAGCGCGGGTTTGATTTTGTCTTTGACCTGCGTTGCGAGAACGGATAAGTCGGGCTCGGCGACGGTTATCAATAATCCCGTCAGAAAACACACGAACAGAAGCAGGTTGATTTTTTTGAGTTTCGACAGCCCCGCGCCGATATGATCGCCCATCGGAGTCATAGCGAGATCCGCGCCCAGCGAAAAGAGCGCGATACCCGCTATCAGCGCGATTGCCGATATCACGAACGTTATCAGTTCGGCGTTGGTAAGATTTACCAAGGGGGTAAAGTGCAATACTACGACGATCAACGCCACGGGGAACACCGAAACGAACGATTCTTTAAGTTTTTCCAATAAAGCCGAAAGCATCTTTATCTCCTTTTATTATTTTCGGTCGGAGCGAACGCCGCCCCGACGCAACTGCGATTATGATACCATAAAAATCGAAAAAAAGCAATAAAATAGGCGAAAAAACACAAACGCAACCGCCCCGGAATCGAAAAAAAATCGCGTAAACGTCGGTTTTAAGGCGGTTTTAAGGCGGGTTTGGTCGCCAAAATGAGTTAAAAGACGATTATCGGGTTCTTGCGTCGAAAATTTCGTCGCACAGCCCGTTTGCGAAGTCGGGTTCGTGCGTGACGAGAATAAGCGCGCCTTCGTAGTTTTCAAGCGCGGTTTTAAGCGCGGTTTTCGCCTTTACGTCAAGGTGGTTTGTCGGCTCGTCTAAAATAAGCACGTTAGACGAAGAATTGCCCGTTATCGCGAGTTTAAGGCGCATCGTCTCGCCGCCCGACAGGTCGGAGACGGGTTTGGTGGCGAGTTCGCCCGTAAGCCCGACTTTGGCGAGAGCCGCCCGCACTTCTTTTTGCGACGAGCGCGGATACGCGTCAAGAAACGCTCCGTACGCCGACAGGTTGCCGTTTTCGAAACGCAGTTCCTGTTCGATATACCCTATCTTCGCGGCGGGATGAAACGCGAAATAACCGCCGAGCGACGGAATTTTATGCAAAAGCGTTTTGACGAACGTGGTTTTGCCTACGCCGTTCGTGCCGCGTATCCATATTTTGCTGCGCGAGCCTAAACGCAGGTCTATATCGGGGATAAGTTGCCTGTCGTACCCGACTTTAAGCCCTTTTACGACGAGCAGGTCTTTGGTGTTGAGTTCGCAGTACGGAAAGGAAAATTCGCAGTCCTTTTCGACGGTCGGTTTTGCCATAACGTCTATGCGTTCAAGCATTTTCTTGCGTGAATTAGCCATACCCGCGGTAGAGGCGCGCGCTCCGTTTTTGGCGATATATTCCTGCATTTTCTTAATTTCGGCTTGCTGGCGGTTGTAGTCGTCTTCGTACTGACGGTTGAGCATTTCGCGCTGTTCGAGATACTTGTCGTAATTGCCCGAAAACTTGCGTATGCGCCCGTTCTCGATACTGACTATCGTAGTCGCCACGCGGTTGAGAAACGCCGCGTCGTGCGAGATGACGAGAAAGGTCTTTTTATACGACGTAAGGTATTTTACCAGCCATTCGACGTGTTCCACGTCGAGAAAGTTCGTAGGCTCGTCGAGAAGGGTTAAGTCGTGTTCTTCGAGCAGGAGTTTCGACAGCATCAGTTTCGCGCGTTCTCCGCCCGACAAAGTGCCGATAATCGCGTCGTAGCCCACGTTATTGATACCGAGCCCGTTCGCGACCTTTTTAATCGTCGCTTCGAGATCGTAATAGCCCGCGTCGTCGAGCCGCGTCTGAATTTTCGCCGATTTGTCGATAAGCCTTTCGAGTTCGTCGCCGCTTGCGTCGCACATATCCGCGTAGATCTGTTCGAGTTTTTCGTTAAGCGAATCGAGCCGCGCGAACGCGTCGCGCAGGTATTCCATAACCGAAATATCTTTGGGGAGCGTGGCGTGCTGGTCGAGATAGCCTATGCGCAGGTTGGGCATACGCTTTATTTCGCCTTCGTCCTGCACCAGATTGCCCGCGATAATGTTTACGAACGTCGATTTGCCCGCGCCGTTTAAGCCGACCACGCCGACGTGTTCGCCGTTGTTGATTACGAGATCGGAGTTGACGAACAGGTCGCGATCGTCGTATCTGTGCGATAAACCTTTGATTTCTAATATACTCATACCGCAATTTTAACATACTCCGTTAAAAAACGCTACTTTAATGACTTGATTTTTTATCGGAAAAGTTTTATAATCAAAATAACGAGCCGCGCGGATAGCCGATAGGCCGCGAAAGATTGCGACATAGAAGCGGCGGCAAACCAAAATAAGGTCGGAGCAGGAAAATGAAATTCAGATACAAGATAAACAAGTCGGTATACGTCACGGTGCTGGTCGCGCTGGTCTCGGCGGTTTCGGTAGCGTGTCTCGCGCTGAACGTCGTAAGGCTGATAAGGGCGATCAACGCGGAATTTAAGGGTATGAGCGGGTACGATTACGCGTCGCTCGTTCTCTGTCTCGTGCTGCCGATAGTATGCGGCGCGTTCATAGTCGCGCTGCTCGTGAACTCGTACTACAAAGCAGAGAACGGCAAACTCACGGTACGGCTCGGTTTCCTTAAAGACGAGTACAAGACCGCGGACGTAAAGAATATAATACGGAACGTCAGAACCGACGTGCTGACCGTTTCGTTCAACGACGAATCGACTTTACGGATAATAATCTCGCCCGATAGTTTCGACGAGTTCTCCGCCGCGCTTATGGCGTTGAATAAAAATATCGTCTACGGCGAGACCGACGAAGACGACAAAAAGAAAAAAGATTAAAACAAAAGAATAAAGAATAAAAAACGCGCGCAAAAAAGCCGCCCGAACTTAGTTAAGTTCGGGCGGCTTTTTGAGTGGCGGCTAAGCCGCCTTATAACGAAGAGTCGTTTTCTTTGGCAACTCTGTCGTTGTAATAGTTATAATACGCGTTACGGGCGCGTCGTTTCTGCTCGGCAAAATTGAATACCGCGCCGACCACGTTTCCGCCCGCGGCGTTAATATCCTTTACGCAACGCGAAAGGTCTCTCGCGCTCACTCTGCCGTTGGCGGTAACCACTATCGTTCCGTCCGCCAGCGAAGACGTGCTTATATAATCGGATACGAGTTTGGTAGGCGCGCAGTCGAGCAGTACGAAATCGTAATTCTCTCTCGCCTTTTCGAGAAGTTGTTTGAACTTGTCGGAAGTAAAGAATATCGTGTGATTGTTTATCTTGTTGCCGCAGGTTATCACGTCCACGCCTTCGTAAGCGGTGTGTTTTACCACTTCTTCAAAGGTCTTTTCGCCCTTGAAATAGTCGGTTATGCCGACGTGCCTGTGCAGGTTGAACGCCCTGTATACGTTAGGTTTGGAAAAGTCGCAGTCGATGATAAGCGTTTTGCGGTCGGAATTAGCAAGGCTTATGGCAAGATTTGCCGTTACCGTGGTCTTGCCTTCGCCGCTCGTTGCGGACTGAACCTGATATACTTTGTTGCCCGTGCATACCGAATCGTAAATAATCGAGTCGGCGGCTTTGTTCATATTAAATTCGGTAAGCGCGTCGGGGTTGTCGTCCTTCTTTTCGCCGCGCTTGCGCGGAACTACCGCGAGCGCCCGTATCTGCGTTACGGATTCGAGCCTGTCCGCGCTCGTAACCTTATCGGCGATAAAGTACACGCAGAGCGCGTATATAAACGCCGCAGCCACGCCGAGTACGCCCGACAGCGTGAGTATGGTTTTCTTTTTAGAAGCGACCGTAACGGTAGGCATATTCGTATCGTCGTAAAGCGGCGAGACGTTGGTTTTAATGGGGGTGTGAGCGGACTTCTGAACCTTCATCGAGACGTAACTGCCCGTTGCCGAGTTGAACACGCGTACTTCTTCTTCGGTGGATTCTTCGACGTAATCCTTGTACGCGTCTATTATCGCCGCAAGTTTCTTCTTTGCCGCAAGTGCGCTCGAATCCTTGTACTGCAAAGAGATTATGTAAACGGTCTTTTCTCCGTCGTCGTCAACGGTTATCGCGCCTTCGCTGCATTTCAAATCGGCGGTTTCCGCAGAAGCGGCGAGAGAGTCGTTTGCGAGTTTAACGACCGTCTTGCTCTTGATTAACTTTCGCAGCGTCGGCATATAATTCTGGGTTATCGACACCGCCGAAGTCTCGGACAGGTTAGGCGAAGCCACCAGATCGGGGGTTATGGATACTTCCGCGCTTGCGACGTAGTGGTTTCGGGACGTAAACGCAAGTATTGCGCCCGCGACGATACACAGTACGAACGCTATTATTTCGCCGACGATATTCTTCCTGAAAGTGTAGAAAAAATCGCTGAAATTGAGTTTTTTTTCGTTCTCGTTATTCATTTTGCACCCGTATTTAATCGTATATACCTTATATAACCGAATATATAAGCCCTTACTAACGGATTGTAGCATATAAACCGCTTATTGTCAACGGTTTATCGAATTTTCCCGTCGTTTTTGCCTGAATTTTCAGCAAAATTCGTTATTTTTCGTCAATCGGTTTCGTTTGACCGACGCGTAGCAGTATAAAGTAGAGAATTATGCCGAGCGTGTACACGACGGAGGCTTCTTCCGCGCCGACAAGCAGAACTTCGATTATGTACGCGTGTTCGGCTATTCCGCATAAAATAAAGATAATCGGCACGGCGAACGCGTTGCAGATAACGGGGAAAATCGCCGCCGCGAAGGGTTTTAAGTATACGTTTTTGATCGCGACGGATACCGCGCGCGAGAGTATCGCCGCAACGAGCGTGGCAAGCGAACCTATCACTATATCGTAAACGCCGTTACCGAGCAGGTTGGCTATAAGACAGCCTACGAACAGCGCGGGAACGGCTTCGGGGAAAATCGCGGGGAGAACGGTCAACGCCTCCGAAACCCGGAACTGAATTATTCCGAACGAAAAAGATTGCAATGCAACCGTAAGGAGCGCGTACAGAGCGGCTATTACGCCCGCTCTCGCCATACGGCGAGCCGTAAAGAACGATTTGAACATATTAAATTACCTCGGTTGTTATTTGCCGTACAAGAATAATACGAGCCTTGCAAAAACGTCGCTATTTACGCGCTTTTTTGCAAATTCTCGTACGGTGTACGGCATTTTGGCAAGTGTTATCCGAAAACCTTGCGGAAAGATGATAGCACTTATCCGCGCCGAAAGCAAGCGTTTGGCGGCTACCGTGTAAATAAAAAAAGCCCGCCGTCGGGCGACGGCGGGCGCAAATTTTCGCGCAAGCGGTATTATAAAAACGTTTCGTCGGCGCGGACGCGGTAAACGTCGAGATAAAGCGCGCGCCTTATCCGCGTGAACTCGGTCTCGTCTACTTCTCCGCCCGTGGTCATAATCATAAGCGGAATGGCGTTAGTGCCTTTTGAAATGGGCGGCTGAACGTAAGGGTAAGGGTTGAGCGAAAACCCGTTGCGGCGGTAAAATTCGATACGCCGTACGGCTTGTTCGGTTACGGGCGGCTCGACTTCGAGACATAACCGCTCGTCGGCTTTACATAGTTCGCCGAGTACGGCTTTGCCGATACCTTCGTTGCGATACTTCGCGCCCACCGCGAAATGTTCTATGAAACGAAACCCGTTCATACGGTACGACGTTATAAAACCCTTTATTTTTTCGGACTTTGCGTCCTGCCATACCAGAATTTCGAACGACGGGTTCGAGAGAAGTTCTTTTTCTTCGTCGAAAGTGCGCTTCTCGTCCGCGGGGAACGCTTCGTTCATAATCTCGTACACGCCTTCGTATTCGTCGGGGCGCATTCTTCTAAGCATTTTATATCTCCTGTAAATAGGGGCAAAATTCCGTTACGTCGCGCGGATAAAAATCCCGCCTTGCGGCGTTTTGCGGCGTTCTCGTCCGACTTCGCTTTTAGACGAGCAAAAACCCCGCCTTAGAGCGTCAGTAATAGGGATTATTACTGACGCACTAGTTATATTTGCCTATCGGCAAGTTATATTGCTTTCGCAGTTATATTTTGCAACGCAAAGTTATATTTACCCATAGGGTAAGTTATGGCAAATATAATATAACTTTGACTATAAGTCAAAATATAACTTTTAGACTTCATCTAAAAATACAACTGTTTGCTATGCAAACAATATCACTTGCTCTAAAAAATCCCTATGAGACACTCCCTTTGCGGTGTCGTTATCGTACCGCGTAAAACAAAAACCCCGCCTTGCGACGGTTGCCGCAGGCGGGGTTTGCGTTTGGTTTTTATTCGCCTTTGAACGGCAATAAAGCGGCGATTCTCGCTCTCTTTATCGCAGAAGACAACATTCTCTGGTGTTTTGCGCATACGCCGGTCATACGACGGGGCAGAATTTTGCCCTTTTCGGTAACGTATTTTTTAAGTTTGTTAGCGTCTTTATAATCGATCGCTTCCGCTTTGTCAACGCAGAACGCGCATACTTTTCTTCTCGCCGTCTTTCTCATCGGCTTTCTGGGCGCAACGGCAGGCGTAGCGGACGCTTCGGTTACCGGCGCAACAGTCTTTTCTTCCATGACTTTAACTCCTTTTATACTAAATTATAACGATAAACTAAATTAAAACGGTAAATCGTCGTCGTCGACCTGTTGAAGGGTAGGTCTGTCCACGACGCGCGGCGCGGGGTGCGGACCTTCGTCCGGCATACCTTCGCCCGAATTTCTGACCGAAAGGAATTCCACTTCGCTCGCGACGATGTCGGTAACGGTTCGTTTGTTGCCGTCTTTATCTTCGTACGAACGGTTCTGTATGCTGCCGACTATCGCGACCTTGCTGCCCTTTTTAAGGTATCTGCCGCAGTTTTCGGCTTGCGTACGCCATACCGTTATGTTGAAGAAATCGGTCGCGCGCTCTCCGTCGCTTCCCGTGTACGGTCTGTTGACCGCCAAACCTAATCTGCAAAAGGGTACTCCGCTCGGAGTTTCGGAAGTTTCGGGGTCTCGCGTTAAATTCCCTATCAAGTAAACTTTATTCATAAGTAAAGTCTCCTTTTTATACTCTGGTTATAAGACGTCTCAGAACGCGCTCGGTAATGCCGACGACTCTCTTGACTTCCTGTACAAGATTGCTGTCGCCCGAAAACGCCATATAAACGTAATAACCTTCGGTCTTGTAATCGATGGGATAAGCGAGTTTTTTAACCCCCCACTTATCGATCTTCTCGACCGAGCCGCCGTTCTTCGTAACAACGCCTTCGAATTTAGAGATCAAAGCGTCTCTGTCTTCGTCGGACAATGCGGCGTCTAAAATGTAGATCATTTCGTATTTGTTCATAGATTTACCTCCCGGACTTATTCGGATTACGGATTTGCCGTAATCAAGGTATTTACCGCGTCGCCGCGTTGCAGATTTACGCGCGGAGACATGCCAGATAAAAATAATACGAACCGTGGTCTGACGGTGTGTTTTTGACTAATACTGCGTTGCGCTCGCGGGTTATACGTACAGTATTAACCCGTTCGCGCGCCTTATCTTAGCCTAAAAACACGCCGTCAGACTTGCCGGCAACAAAAACGCCGATATTTTCGATGATTTGTTGCAAAGGCGAGAACGGTAGTACTGAACGTACATCGTACGAGAATTTGCAAAAAAGCGCGTAAATAGCGACGTTTTTGCAAGGTTCGTATTATTCTTGTCTGGCATCGGTGCGTTTATTATATATATAATTATTCCGTTTGTCAAGCGTTTTGTTACACCTTGTCAAGCGTTTTGTTACACGTTATTAAACGTAACTTTTGACGATGTTCGACATCGACACCACGCAGGAGATGGTTTCGTCGATGGTAAGGCTGCGCCATAACCGTCTCGCTTTTTCTTCGTCCGTTCCGCCCGCCGCGGTCGCCGTAGCCGCTTTATCCCTTACAGCCGCCGAAAATTGAGTTGAAAACGTGGGGTTATTTATCGCTTTCAGTATGGTTACGAACGTGGAGTCGAGATCGGCAGGGTTGGTGTTTACGACTTTTACGTCGAAGAAGTCGCCCAAGGTTTTCTCGTTCAGTTTAGCCATATTTGCGGGGATTTCGCCGATGGTGGTGTTCTCGTCGATGACGAGCGACATCGGGTTGGTCGCGTCGAAGTCGAGTATTTCTTTTACCTTGACCGTCGTCTTTATCTTCTCGGTAAGTCTGTTCGTAAAGCCGTCGGCTTTTACGTCGGCGAGCGTGTACCCGACTATGCAGGCGGTAACGCCCGAAACGGGGTTGCCCGCGCCGTCTTTCCAGGTCGTGCCGTCTTTGGTATAACCCATAAGTTCGCCGAGTTCGAGACTGTCGAAGGTCGTGGCGAAGTCGATTTTACCGCCGAGCAGGTCGCCGAGATCGAGATCGTTCACGCGCTTGAATATAGGATCGGTAACGGGTTTGCCCGCGCCGTCTTTCCATACTTCGCCGTCCTTGACGTAACCCATTGCTTCGCCGAGTTTTTCGCCCTTGAACGTCTGCGCAAGGTCGAGCCCGCCGCTCATAAGGCTGCCGAGCGTTTTGTCCGCAATCTTTTCTTCCGTAACGGATACCTTTTTGCCCGTCTTGTCGTACCAACCGTCCGCGTGCGTCGCGCCGTGCGTGGGAACGTCGCATACGCGGTTGCCGTCGGCGTCGACGTAACAACGCTTGTATTCCATAATTTCGCCGACGTAGAAGTCCTTGGTCAATTCGTTGAAGTCTATGCCTTTGCGGAGTTCGATAAGCGTCTTATCGAGCAGTTTTTCGAGAATTTTATCGCCGAAACTGCCGTCGAATTTCTGTTCCGTTCCGTCCGTGCCGATCCACTTGCCGGACTCGTCTCGTCTGCAACCGTACGCGTCGCCGAACGTTATCGATTTGAACGCGTCGTTAAAGACCGTGGGTATATCTTTTGCGTTTTTGAGCGCGGATAGTTTTATCGAGAAGAATCTGTCCGCCGCGTAGCGGGATTCCGACAGGCGCGAGCCGTCGTAGTTAATAGTGCCGTCGGGGTTTTCTTTTGCCCCGAACATAGGCGCGAACAGTTGACCTACCGTGGTCTCTTCGCCGAACGCGTCCACGAGTACGCGCATTACGTTCTTTTCGCCGTGAAGGAAAGGTTCGACGAGTTTGTCGAGCGTTACTTCGTAAAAACGCGCGTATTTCGACGGATTTACGCCGTCGACGTCTTTCCACGTTCCGTCGCCGTTTTCGGTTGCGCCGCAAAGGTAACCGACTTTTACGCCGTCAAGCAAATCGAGCAGGGTTTTTTCGACCTTGTTTTTGTCTATCTTTTCGCCCGCGAAGAGTTCCGCTACTTCGTCCACGCGGAAGAACGCGAATTCGCCGAGCGCGCGGTTTACTTCTTTGCCCGCGTTTTTACCCGTCGACCAGACGTATACGCTGCCGTCGTCCGACTTCTTTATCGACATAAGTTCGCCGAACGCTTCGCCGAAGGTCATACCGTAGCAACGCGTTGCGATTTCTCTGGCGACTTTTCTTCTTACGTCGTCCGCCGTCATCTTGTTCGCGCCGCCGAAAATATCGTACAGAGACGTGTCCGCAAGCGCGACGAGTAATTTTACTTTGGGTTCTTTGCCGTTTTTAAGCCATTTTCCGCTTTCGTCTTTCTTATACCCGAACGTTTCGAGAATATCCCCGACGGAAAGGTCTTCGGCGACGAGCGTGAGTTGGCGGATTTTCTCCCACCAGTCTTCCTTGCTCGTCAAAGCCCTGTAAACCTGTTTCATATCGAACGACGAAATCGCGGCGAGTAAGCCCGTTACGGGTTTGGTCTTTTCCGCGTCGGAATACCACTTTCCGCCGTCGTAAGTATAGCCGAGCATTCCGCCGACGTTGAGACTGCCCAAAAGGCTCTCGATCGACAGGTCGTACTTGCCCGTTTCGTAGTTCTTTTTAAGTATATCGGCAACCGTAAGCGACGACAGCGCGGCGTCTATGCGCGCGGTTATCTTGTTGTCCGACACGCCCAGCCGTTTTACGAGATCGCCTATCGAAGTGTTGCCCGCTTCTTTAAGTCCGCCTTCCGTAAACTCGGTAGCCCAGTCGGTTTTGCCCGTAACCACGTTGATAAACGAGTCGAGCGCGACGTTGCCTATAACGTCGAGACCGGAATAGTACCCGTCTTTTACCTTATACTTGCCCGTAGTCTCGTCAAAGGAATACAGCGCGGGGATAACTCCGCCGACTTTTACGTCGCGCAGGGCTTCTATCACGCCCGTAGTACCCGTTATCGGATCTTTTTTGAGCATATCCCCGACCGTGTAACGGCGGAGTTTTATTCTTTCGCTTTCGGTAAACAGCGTAGACGACGGAATAAACGACAATACCGCGCCGAACGGCAGGTCGTCTATAAACTTCTGAAACCCGTTGCCGTCAAGCAGGGTAAACGGCGATACGTTTTTGAGTTCTTCGACGTATTTGTCGTTACTGCCGTCCGTGGCGATGACGGGTTCTTTGCCGCCGCCGAGTTTGTTGATAAACCCGACGAGATCGAAGCCGTACCGCTTTTCAAGGTCGCGGAAGGTGTAGTTGGACGGGTTGGCTTTGCCTTTCTGCGCTAAGCCTAAAAAGTCTTCTATCGAAAACGAGTTGAGATCGCCGAGTTCGGCTTTGTACTTGTCGCCCGTAACTCCGCCGACGGTAACGTTCCCGTAGGCGTAGTAAGTGGCGACGGTCATCGCGCCGAACGTGGCGGATATGCCCACGACTATGCCCATCAGCCCGCAGACGATACATTTGAATATCTTGCTCATTGAATTTCTCCTATGAACGGATTATTGAATATAATTATCGAATATATATTTATACTATTATTTTAATATGCCCGACGCGGTTTGTCAACGCCAAAGCCTTAAACCGCGCGCGGATTTTGGTTAAAACGACAAAAAAAATCGCAAAAAGTTTACTTTCGGTTTACTTTTCGTCAATTCGGGCGCGTTTTCGGTTGATTTATCCGCCGTCGTATTATATAATATATACGACCTTACACAATGGAGAAAACGATGTACGATTTAATCGTAAACCCGCACGCCAGCAGGGGCATGGCGGCGAAAAAAGCCGCGCGGGTTATAAAGATACTCGAAGAAAGGGGCGTGGAATTTACCGCGCATTTTACCACTCGCGAAAAAGAAGCGATAGAGATAGCGAAAAAACTTTCCGAAGAAGGCGCGACGGATATAATCGCGCTCGGCGGAGACGGTACGGTAAACGAAGTGCTTAACGGCATCAACCCCGAAACCGTCAGGCTCGGAATAATTCCGTCCGGCACGGGCAACGACTTTATCGCGACGGCGAAAATCCCCGCGGACGAGAAAAAGGCGGTCGAACTTATACTCGACGGCGAAGCAAAAGCCACCGACTATATGATCTGCGGCGGAGTGCGCGGCATAAACGTCATCGGCACGGGCATAGACGTAGACATACTCAAACGCTATAAAAAAGCCAAAATTTTCAAGGGCAAAAGCGGGTATCTGATTTCGCTTATCGCAAGCCTTATAAAATTCAAATTCTATAAATTCCGCGTCGTGCGCGAAAACGGAACGGAAGAGCGCGAAGCGCTTATCGCCTGCGTCGGCAACGGTACGCGTTTCGGCGGCGGAATAAGAATGTGTCCGAACGCAAAAATCGACGACGGCTTGCTCGATTTCGTCATAGCGGGCAAACTCAAAAAACGGCGTATTCCGTTCGCGTTCGTGAAACTTATGCAGGGCAAGATTTTAGAGCAGGATTTTACTACGATGGAATCCGTCGAACGCGTCAGGCTCGAATTCGACGCGCCCGTAACCGTGCAGATAGACGGCGAACTGTACGATAATATAGATTTCGACCTTTCGATAGTTAAAGGCGGAATAAAAATTTATCGCCCGTAAAGTACGATGTAATATGAAACGATTTAGTTTTCCTTTCAACGCGGCGGATAAAACCAGAAGTCTTATCCCCGCATATTTTTACGGATTTTTCGCGACGGCGGCTGTTGCGCTGCTGCCGCTCGTTCCGATGATACCGGCGGTCGTAAACGGCAGGCGGCTCACTTTAAGTCTGCTTACGTTGCTTACCACGACTATTTCCGCGCTCGACGTGGCGGGCGATCCCAAAAACTACCTGCTTATACTCGATCTCGCGTTCCCGATAGTCTTTATCGTGGCGGCGGTGGTGTCGGCGATTAAATTCGTCGTTAAAATAAAACGCAGAAACAGGCTCGACGCGTTAAAGACCACGAGTTTTTATTTCGCGATTTTATCCGCGCTCGTAGGCTACGTCGTGTATTCGCTGTTTTTCAACTCGCTTATATTCACTTTCGACGAATTCGGCAGGGAATTCGGCAGTTACGTCGTCGAACTTTCCGTCGCGCTGTACGGCAAATACTATATAATCTACGGCTCGATAGCCCTGCTCGGCGTGGTGTTGTCGCTTATAGGCAACTACGCGTCGCCCCTGTTGCGCCCGAAAACGGGCGAGTTTTTCTATCGCTTAATCCGCTTCGCGCTGTCCGTCGGCGTGCTTACGATAGTGTGCGCGCTGCCCGTTTTCAAGGTCTCGTACTACGACAGCAAAGCGTCGCTGACGCTCTTCTCGTTCGGCGAAAAGTCCGCGTATCTCGTGTCCGGAGCGGGAATTTTCTGTAACTACGGCTATCTTTCCGAAATCTGCGCGATAACGGGCAACGCCTTCGTCGGCGGAGAAGATATAATGCCCGTACTGCTGTTGTCGCTGTTCGTGTACCTGTTGCCTACCGCCCTTACGGCGTTATGCGCGGGCGCGGCGCTCGGTAATCTCGAACGGCTCGTTCAGCCTTCTCGGGAAAAACTCTGTTCGTTCGTCGAAAGCGACGGCGAAACGTTTACCGAAGGCGCGTACGAAAAATATTCCGCGCCCGAAAAACTCGGCTATACGGCGGCGGTAATGCTGCTCGTCGCGGCGGCGGCGACCGCGCTTCTGCACTTCGGTTTCGCGCCGTTCGCAAGGGCGACCGCGCTGACCGTTTATACTTCCACTAAATTTTACTTTGCGCCGTTCTACGCGCTCGGCTCGGCGATTTCGGGCGTTACGCTCGTAATCTACGCCGCGGCGTTCAACTCGCGGATAAACGCTCTATACGCCGCCGCGCGGTCGGCGCAAGCAGGCGAAACATTAAACGAAAACGTGATAAAAGAAAAGAAGACGGACGACGGCGGAGCGGCTGTTGCAAAGGCCGGCGACGACGAAAAAGGCGTATCGGCGACTCCGGCGTTACCTATCGTTGCGGATAGTGAATCTGCGGCGACGGAAACCGTAACGGAAACGGACGAGCGTCAAAATACGGGCTTTGCGGCTTATCGCGAAATAAATGCGGAAGCCCCGTTCGGCCCTGCCGCGCCCGCGCTTACCGCCGACGAATACGCGCGCGTAAAAGCCGAATACGAGTCGTATATAGACGAGAGCAACGACGAGTTGCGCAGGTTTTACGCGAAGATGAAAACGCTGAAAAAAGAACTCGACGATACCGATTTCGGCATAACCGACAAGACCTGCAAACAAGCCGAATACGACAGGGTAGTCGAGCGTAAGCGCAGTTACGTTTACGAAAGCGGGCTCGTAATTCAGGGCTATAAGAAAAAACTCGGAATATAATACGGAATATAATAAAACGCGCCGCCGAACCCTTGTCGGGTTCGGCGGCGTTTCTTGTATTCTTGTCTGGCATCGTCGTCGGAATAAAACGATTAAACGTATTCCGGCTCTTTTTCGGTCTTTACGCCTTTTTGTCTGTTGCGGTAGTCTTCTATCGCCGCTTTAATCGCTTCTTCCGCGAGTACGGAACAATGGATTTTCTGCGGCGGCAAGCCTTCGAGTTCTTCGACCACGCGCTTGTTGGTAAGTTTAAGCGCTTCTTCCACGGTCATTCCTTTGACCATTTCGGTCGCGGTAGAAGACGTGGCTATCGCGGCGGCGCAACCGAAGGTTTTGAATTTAGCGTCGGTTATTACGTCGTTGTCTATTTTCAAAGTTATCTGCATTATATCCCCGCAGGCGGCGTTGCCGACTTTGCCGAGTCCGTCGTAATTCTCTACTTCGCCGACGTTTTTGGGGTTTTTGAACGCTTCCATTACTTTTTCGTTATACATTTTTCGTTTCTCCTTTCAAATCGAATAAGGGCGACATCGCGCGCAGGCGATCGACTATTTCTTTTAACTTGTCCACCGTGTAATCGACTTCTTCGACGGTGTTTTCTTTGCCGAACGTGAACCGTATCGAGCCGTGCGCGACTTCTTCGGGTACGCCGCAGGCGATGAGAACGTGCGACGGCTCTAGCGAACCGCTCGAACACGCCGAGCCCGACGAAACCGCTATGCCGGCAAGGTCGAGACTGAACAAAATCGACTCGCCTTCGATATAGTCGAACGAAAAATCGGCGTTGTTGGGCAGTCTCTTGCTTCCGTCTTTCGGACCGTTGAGCCTGCAATAGGGTATCTCGTTCGTTACGCGCGATATAAATCTGTCGCGGAGCGACGAGACGTATTCGCGGTCTTTTGCGATGGTCTCTTTGGTAAGGCGCAGGGCTTCCGCGAACCCTACCACGCCCGGAACGTTCGTCGTTCCGCCGCGCCGCGTGCGTTCCTGATGCCCGCCCGTGATTATCCGCGCCAAAGGCACGCCCGTTCTGACGTACAGCGCGCCCATACCTTTCGGACCGTTGAATTTGTGCGACGAGAAACTCATTAAATCCACGCCCAGATCGTCCACGTTTATATCCAGCGCGCCCATTGCCTGAACGGCGTCGGTAAACACTTCTATTTTACGCTCTTTGGCGATTTTAACTATCTCTTTTATAGGCTCGATCGTGCCTATTTCGTTGTTTGCCGCCATAACGGCTATCAGTATCGTATCGGGGCGTATAGAGCGTTTAAGTTCGTCAAGGTCGATAAATCCTTCGCCGTCCACGCCTATATACGAAAATTCGAAACCTTCTTTTTCGAGTTCGTGCGCGGTGGTGAGCATAGCGGCGTGTTCTATCTTCGATATGATGACGTGTTTGCCCTTATTTTTAAGCGCGTGGCACGTTCCGCGCAACGCCCAGTTGTCGCTTTCCGTTCCGCCCGAAGTGAAGTATACTTCCGCGGGTTTCGCGCCGATAATCCGCGCGATCGTATCGCGCGCTTCGTCTACCGCTTCCTGCGCCTTTCTGCCGTAGCCGTGCTGGCTGTTGGCGTTACCGTAAATTTCGGTAAAGTACGGAAGCATTTTTTGCACCACTCTGTCGTCTACGCGCGTAGTCGCGGCGTGGTCGAGATAAATTTCTTTCATCGGTTTATACCTTCCCGTCGACGACGTCTTGTAATGTCACGCCGTCGAGAACTTCGTTTATGCCGTCGAATAACTTTTTCCAGAGCGCGCTCGACGGGCAGCAACACCCCGTTTTATTTACGCAGCCGATAATTTCCATATTATCTTCTTCGAGCGCTCTTACCGCTTCGCCCATCTTGATTTCGCTTGCGGGGCGCGCGAGAGTGTAGCCCCCGCCCGCGCCGCGCCGCGATTCGAGCGCGCCCGCTTTGAGCAGAATTTTAAGCACCTTTTCGAGATACTTGCTCGACACGCCCGTGTATTTTTCGAGTTCCTTTGCCGAAAGGCTTTGGTTTTTCGCCGCGATAAGGCATAAGACCTGAACTCCGTAATGGGTTTTCGAAGATATTTTCATTACCGACCTGTGGTCGCAAGGCGGGAATGATTTTCCGCCGCGAGCCGATTGAAATTTAATTCCTACCGCTTTGGTAGGATTTCCGCCGATATTATAATACCGCCGAAAATCTTTGTCAAACGTTTGATATAACATTTTCGGCGTTTCAGATAAAAAAATACGCCGCCCGACGACGGGCGGCGAAAATAAAACCGAAAAGTAACCGAAAAGCCGAAAGAAAAACCGAAACCGAACGCCGAACGGAAAATCGAAGACCGTAAACCGAGCGGAACGCCGAACGAAAAAACGGCGGCGAGTTTCGGGGCGAAAGACGTTTATCGGTCGAGATTTTCGACGATAAGGCGGTCGTAATTAAACGACTCTACGAAATCGGACGGTCTGAACGCCACCATATGGTACTTGGCGAAGTTGAGAACGTGCGTTTTAAGCACCACGGGCGTGGCTTCGTCAAGCGCGTAACAACCTTCGGACAAATATTCCGAAAACTTGGAATAATAGAACTTTTCGTCCTTTTCGACGACCGTCTGTTTTACGATTTTGTCGTGTTTATAAACTTTTAACCATAACTTTACCATACCCGTATTATAACACTATTCTCAAAAAAAGTAAATCTGATATTATACAATGGACTTGCCAGTAAACGGTGAGCCCATTTTTTTATTGCTCGCAAGTAGGTTTACCTTAACTGGTAAGCCTATTTTTTTATATTCAAAACGAGGAGGTACGATATGGCAACGAAGAACACGAAGAAAATGCGCGGCGACAAAATTCAAATCGGCGTATGGATAAGCAAAGACACTTACGCTAAGGCGACTGAAATCGCAAAGAAGAAAGAATTTACGTTCAGCGACATTTTAAGAATCGCACTCAAAGAGTATATCGCAAATCACAACGATTAAAAACGGAGGCAATGAAATGAACACTCAGACGATAAAACAAGAATATTTAAGGCGGGCAATGGCGCTCGGGCTGCCGCTCACGGGGCGTGAGAACTCTCTTATTACGTTGTTCGGACAGAGCGCAACATACGAAAAAGAGGATAAACCTGCATTTGTAGACAAGTGTTTGAAACCGCTTGTAGTGGCGTTAGGTATTGGTGTTGTAAACGTTGTCTATCGCAAAACCAGCGAGCACGACGAAATTGTAACGCTTATTTACGAGAACGGCTATACGACAGACATAAACGTTACAGCAGATTCTCTTTCGGCAATCGTTCGCGACGTAATGGTGGGGCTTTAAGACGGCTATGGATAAAAGATACAAAATCACGGTGTTTCTGAGTGGTCGGACAAACAATTTTTCAAATCAAAACGCGGACGGTTCGTATACTTTTGCACCGCTTGGAAACGCAAGAACAACTGAAAAATCGGCAATCGCCGCAGTAAAGCGTATATGCGCGTTAGGCGGCTGCAAGGTCGAATCAATCAAAGCGGTAGAGAAAAACGAGGTAAGTCAATGAAAGGCGCGAGAATTACAAAACTTATAACCTATAAAACGAATTATACGCAGCCTGTGTTTTATTTGGAGGCTATTTATCCGAACGGTTCGGAAACAGAGGCGTATTGCGGAATTACTGAGGCGCAGACGAAAAGTTGTGAAACGGAAAATGTATATACGGGCGACGAGGCGATACGGAAATTCTGGGATATTAAGTTTGAAATGCTGACAGATACCGAGCGAAGTCTTATTTTGTCGGTGTTTCCAGACATTGAAAGCAAAGACAAAACGACGCTTAAAACCCCGCAGGAATTGCACGGGATAGCATTTCGTAAAGCATTGCGTCATTTCGCGATCACTTGCCCGCGTTGCGGCGGTAGCGGAAGTTATGCTCAATCTGTTGCTTACACGGAGGTTGATAGTGGCGTTTGCCATAAGTGCTTTGGGCGAGGCAAAGTGTTACCGCACTTAACAGCAAAAAAACTCGAAGAAATCAAAAGTTATTTCAAGTCGGAGGGGAAACAATGATACTCAACATAGTTTTAATTTCAGTAATCGTCGTTTTAACGGCGGGAATGATTGCATCATTTGCTGTTGACTACAAAAGAGCCAAAGCGGGCAAAAAGCCCGTTTTGTGGAAAAAGAAAAACAGGAGGTAAAGCGGATATGAAAAGACTTAACGAGTTGAAAACGGTTGTATATGCGGAACTTGTCGAAAACGAAAGCGCGCGCAGAAATGACACCGCATTGGTTATGGGCGTTTTGAAACGTATCGGCGTTGATACGTCCAGACCGTTTGCGGAACTGTCGGAACGCGGCGAACTCAGACAACTTGAAAGCATTACGCGTTGCCGTCGCAAAATTCAGGAAGAACACCCCGAATTGAAAGACGCGAGCGTGGCAGAAAAGCGAATCGAACGCGAAGAAGTTTTCAAAGAATTTGCAAGGCAATCGGTATGAGCGTAGAGAAAATCAAGTTAAAGCACAATAGCCCCGAATGGCTGGCGTTCAGGCGTAAGGGCATAGGGGCAAGCGACGCGGCGGCGGTACTCGGTTTGTCAAAGTGGACTACGAATGTAGAACTCTGGGAGGAAAAAGTCGGGCTACGGCAGCCGAAAAACCTTTCAGATAATGAACACGTTAGGTATGGTACGGCAGCCGAAACGCCGCTCGTCAAATTATTCGCTTTGCAGTATGCGGACAAATACAAAGTCAAAGTGGATAAACAAACGGTTTACCTGAAAGACGGTTTTCAATTTGCAAGTCTGGACGGCGAACTTACAGATATTTCGAGCGGCGAACTCGGAATATACGAGGGAAAGACGGTTGACGCAAGCGCGTCGGCAGTCTGGGAAAACTGGAAAGGCAAAGTGCCGCAGCAATATTACGTTCAAGTTTTGCACCAAATGCTGGTAACGGGCAGGACATTCGACGTATTAAACCCAGAATTTCGTTGGAAAGACGAAAACGGCGAAATAGCGACGCAATGCAAACGTGTAATAATTCGCATTTCCGATTCGTCCGTGTTGGACGATATGAAATATCTCGACGAAAAAGAACGGGAGTTCTGGGAATGTGTAAAAAGCAAACGGCGACCGCCGTTATTGCTACCACAAATCTAAAAAAATTTTAATTAAATCGGAGGACTTATAAAATGGCAACTATGGAACTGGTGCTCAGCACCCCTATCGAACAACTCGCGCCGAAACTTATAGCGTGGAACAATACGGAACTTTTGGCGCAGGTAAACAAAAGCCTTGAAAATTACAAAGGCAAAGTTTACGACGAAAACTCTATCGCAGAGGCGAAAGCGGATAGAGCCGCGTTAAATAACTTCGTGAAATCACTCGATAGCGAACGTATCAGAATCGGCAAGGTTTACGCTGCGCCGTATGAGAAATTCAAAAAGGAAGTGGACGAGGTTAGTTCAGCGGTAAAAAGTGTTGCGTTGGCAATCGACGAACAGGTTAAATCTTACGAAACAAAAAAGCAGGAAGAAAAACTTGCGGAAATCAAGACGTATTTCGAGGATAATATTCCCGTCGGGCTTAAACCGTTTGTCGGGTATGAAAAAATACACAATGCAAAATGGCTTAACGTTACCGTAAAAATGCCTGCCATACAGAAAGAAATTGACGCTATACTGGATAAAATTTCTCAGGAACTGGCGACAATCGAAACCCTTAAAAGCGAGGACGAAATCGAACTTAAAACGATTTATTACAATACCCTTTCACTTACAGAGGCTATCAGAACAAATGAACGCAGAAAGGCAGAGCGGCAACGGGTTATAGAGGCTCAGAAAGCCGCCGCAGAGCGTAAAGCGGCAGAAGAACAGCGCGTCGCTCAGGAACAGGCACAACAGCCCGCGCAGCCACTCGTAAAAGAACCAGAACAGCCGAAAGACGAGGACATACCGAAATTCTCTATCGCGTTCAGGATAACGGGAACGGCGGAGCAGATAAACGCGCTCGACGCATTTCTCAAAGCAAACAACTTAAAATACGAAATTATAAAATAATCGGAGGACACCAAAATGGCAGTATCAAACAGTTTACAGACAAGAGCAAGCAGCGGGAAACTTACGGTAAGTCAGTTTCTTTCGGGCGAAAAGGTTAGAGCCAGCCTGAATAAAATGCTTGGCACAGAGAAAGAGGCTCAAAAATTTGTATCGAGTATTCTTTCGGCAACAAGCACTAATCTTGCCTTGCAAGAGTGCGACAACAGCACGATTTTATCGGCAGCGTTGCTTGCAAACGCTCTGAATTTATCGCTTTCCCCGCAGTTGGGGCTTGCGTATCTCGTCCCGTTCGACGACAAGAAAAATAACCGAACCGTCGCAACGTTTGTACTTGGTTACAAGGGATATATTCAACTTGCTATCCGTTCTGGCAATTACAAAAAAATCAACGTAATCGCGATAAAAGAGGGCGAGTTCGTAAAATACGATCCGCTCACGGAAGAATTATTCGTCCATATTATTGCGGACGACGAGGAGCGCGAGGCAAAGCCTACAATCGGATATTATGCAATGTTTGAACTTTGCAACGGTTTCATAAAAACGTTGTACTGGTCGAAAAAGAAAATGCTCGTTCACGCCGATAAGTACTCAAAGGCTTTCAGCCTTAACGGAACGGGCGGCAAATATCCAAAAGTGTCTTATGCCGACTATGAGGCAGGAAAGGTGCCAGAAACGGAAATGTGGAAATATTCGTCGTTCTGGTACAAAGATTTTGACGCTATGGCATACAAAACAATGCTCCGTCAACTTATTTCAAAGTGGGGAATTATGAGCATTGATATGCAGACGGCATACGAGAATGACAGCAAGGCTATGGAAGATAGCGACGATTATGTAGTCGCTCCCGAAGATTATATCACACCCGCCGAACAAAAGGCGCAAGAATTAAAAGCGGACGCGCCCGAAAATTCTTTATTAGGCGCAGCACAGGCGGTTTCCGATACAACGGAGGGTTGATATGTTTTTTGAGGTTTTAGGACAACCTCAGGGCAAGCAGCGGGCAAGAGTAACGATAAGAGGCGGGTTTGCAAAGGCTTATACACCTGAAAAAACGGCAAGTTATGAAAACCTTATTATGCTCTCTTTCGTTACCGCCCTGCGCGGCAAACAAACGCCGTTCTGGGAATGTCCGTTAGAAATAACAATCAAAGCGTTTTACGCTATCCCGAAATCGTTCAGCAAGAAAAAACAGGCAGAGGCGTTAAACTGTGCGCTCCGACCTACGAAAAAGCCCGATATTGATAACGTCGTTAAATGCGTATGCGACGCTTTGAATAAGGTAGCATACAAAGACGATACGCAAGTTATTCGACTATCGGCAGAAAAATATTACGGTAATGAGCCGAAATTGATTGTCGAGTTAAAGGAACTCAATATTGGAGGGCTGCTATGAGTAGTGAAAATAAACTATACTTTTCTCACGATTTTTATTCGCGCGATAATCTGAGTAATCTGCGAATGAAATGCGGTTTAGAGGGCTATGGCATTTATTGGTGCCTTGTAGAGATTATGCACGAAAATGGCGGCGAAATAAAAGAATCCGACATTGACGGCATAGCGTACAACTTGCATACGGACGCAAACAAAATTCTCGAAGTAATCGAAAATTGCGATACGTTTAGTTCAAAAAAAGGCGTAATCACTTCAAAGCGGGTATTGGATAACATAAAAAAACGCGAAAAAATTTCTGCTATACGCAGAGAGGCTGTCGGTCAACGCTGGAACAAGCCAGACGAAAGCGAACTGCCAGAAGTAAAAATAGGCGAGGACGAGGAAAGAGTTACCGCCGCCGAACAGCAGCAGGCAGTCGATTTTTATGTAAATAATTTCGATAAAATGCTCAATCGCTGGCTTGACAGAGCAACTATGGAACAACTCGACGGGCACAACGTTTACGATTACAGAAATCTTTTCTGGGGCGTTATAAACGCCGTGAAAGACAAAAAGTATGTGGTTGTAAACGGGCAAAAAGTACCTACATATCGGTATTTAGAGGTTTTATGCAGCCATATCAAACAAAACAATGACATATCAAACCTCGATAAGGCAATAGCCGACGTTGAAAGCCGATATGAAAAGGGCTTAATCAGAAACAAAATGCAATATATGATTGCGGCACTATATAACGCCCGCAATCTCGATACGAAATAGGAGGTATCACAAAATGAAAAATGTAGACAGCGTTTTGCAGTTCGCGGATTCTGCAATTATCGGACGTATCAATTACGAAATGAGAAAGGTACTCGAAAACATTTCTAACCCAAATACGGACGAAAAAACAAGGAAACTTACCATTGAAATGGACTTCACGCCGATAAATTCACGACGCGAAATCAGTACAAAAATGACGGTAAAAACAAAATTGCGTCCGACTGACGCGGTTTATGCGCAAATGGCTATGGCAAGACTTGCCGACAATACAATGCGCCTTGTCGAAACGGGCGGCGGTTATATTGACGGACAGGCAGATATATTCGGGGAAGTACACGAAACAAACGTACTTGAAATTCAAAAAACGGAGGACTAAAAAATTATGGAAAGCGTAAACGCAAGCACAGTAAAGGAAATCGAAAGAATTGTAAAAGAAAATCTGGTACAACAAATTCAAGTTGGCGACCGCACATTTGTTACGAACGACAGGCTCACAGAGGTAAAACCGTATAAGCCCACGGCGGCGAGGCTTACCTTTTCAGACCTTTCGTCTATCGTTCAGATAGCAAAAAGAGAGAAAGGCAGATTTAATCTTCCGCTCTACGTCAATATCGAGAACGAAACAAGGGTGTCTGTTATAACCTCTATGGATAACGAGAAAGAGCGGGAAATTCCCTATGCGGCAGAAACCACGGGCAGCAAATTCCGTTTTGGCTGTTCCTATGATTACGAAAGTTTTGTAATCGCTATTCGTTCGCTTTTCGAGCAAAACGACGACGCAAAAGACTTGTTGCAACTCTTAAAGAAATTTGCAAGCGTTGAATCGGTTGAAATGAACGACGACGGCGTTTCTCAATCGGTTGTGGCTAAGTCTGGCGCAACTCTCGCGGAAAATATAAAAGCCGCTCCTATTCGTAAACTTGTACCGTATCGCACGTTTATCGAGGCTATGCAGCCAGAATCGGAGTTCTTATTCAGAGTTAGCCCAGATAGAACATTCTCGCTTTACGAGGCAGACGGCGGCGCGTGGAAGATAAGGGCGAAATCTTATATCAGATATTTCCTTGAAGGACAACTTAGAGAGGAAATCGAGAGCGGCGAGGTTGTAATTTTGGGGTAGGAAACTACCCCTCCCGAAAGGGAAATAAAAAGCAGGAGCAAAACAATGTTAAAGTTAAAATCAGGTGTAGACATTAAAGAACTCGAAAAACACGGTTTTAAGAGTTTTAAGGTTTCAAGGGTGCAGACAAATTATTATTTTGCCTGCCGCGACGATAACGTCATTATCGTAAACAATCTTGCAAGAGAGTTGTATCCTTACAAAGAACAGAGCACGTTTTCAACGGTTGACTTTCTACAAAGGGCGTTGGTATACTTCGGGTATTTACCTGCTATTATTCAGACCGACAATGGAACAGAATTTACCCCGCCGAAGAACGCAAAAGAAACAACGGTAAACTCGGTAGACAGGTTTTTAACGAAATACGGTATCAGGCATAAACTTATAAAGCCTTACACGCCACGACACAACGGGAAAGTGGAACGTTCTCATAGAACCGATCAGGAATGTTTTTATAACCACCTGCAATATTCAACGTTCGAGGAACTAAAAGAGAAAATGGCTGATTGGCTCAACCGCTATAATAATCGTCCACACTCTTCGCTCAGGAACCGAGAGGGAAAGCGTGTATGGCTTACACCGCTGCAAAAGCGAGCCGAACTTATGGAAGATTATAAGAAAAACGGGTTTAAGGACGAAAACGATAAGGAAATTAAAATTCGTTTCCTGAAAAGGGCAGCATAACTGCTGTAACTGAATAAAAATCTGACCTCCACAACGGTGGAGGGTTTTGTCGTAGGCTTTTAAGCGATACGGTTGACTTTTTTCTTCGGAAAGGTTATAATCAAGAGGCTTAAAGGCTTTTTTATTGTGTTTTTTCGGTGCTTTCGGCACTTTCTAAAAAAAATTTCAAAAATTTTCAAAAAACTACTGAAAAATGTTTGACAAATCACACAAAAAAAGTAAATCAAACTTGACAACCTGTGCGGTTAATGATATAATACGAGTAAAAATACGCAAGCGCGAAGCATTTGCAGGTATTTTTACGAAGTTTTTCAACAGAAACGGGTTTTTCGGAAGAAAAACAAGGGCGACGACGTCGCAATAACGAAAATTCATTTTCGTTGCGTTTCAACGTTATAATAAAAAAAAGAAACTTTTTCAAAGGGGAGAATAATGGAAAAACTCGTGATGCCGAAGCCGTACGGGCAAGGCGCGAATTACTACCGTTCGCACTTCTATTTCCGAACGGGAAGTTTTCCGTATACGCACAGCCACGACGGGTACTGGGAGTTTATTTTCGTTACCGACGGGGAGTATAACCACGTTATCAACGGCGAGCGGATCGTTCATAAAAAGAACGCCGCCATACTTTTAAGACCTAACGACTCGCATTGCATTATAGAAAGGTCTTCGCCGTCGTCGTACTTCGTACTGTGCGTAAACGACAATTATTTTAAGGAGTTTTTAGGCGTTCTCGACGAGAAACTCTACGGCGATCTGTACGAAGCCGAAACCTTGCAGGCGCAGGCGACCACGGCGTTTACCCGACTGCTTAAAGAGATAACGGACGAGTATTACGCCACGAAAGAGAGCCATTATACTACCTGTAACCGACTTCTTCTTGCGGTTACGGAAATCATTTTAACCGTTCCGAAAGAGATTAAACCGACTTATTCGGCGGGCGTGGAAGCGTTTATCGGCTTGCTTTCCGATCCCGAAAACCTTAAACTGCCGCTACGCGACCTTATCGCGCAGACCAACTACTCGTACTCGCACTTAAACAGCATTTTCAAAGCCGAAGTGGGCGTTACGCCGTCGGAATTTTTACGCGACAAGCGGCTTGCCTGCGCAAAGAGAATGCTTACCACGTCGTCGGTCAAAAACGAGTCGATAGCCGCCGCGATAGGTTTCGCAACTCACGCCAGATTCTGCGTGTTCTTTAAGGAGAGAACGGGGCTTACCCCGTCGCAGTACGCGAAGAAAAATTCTATGAAATATTCTATGACGAACAATCATTAAAAATTAAACGCGCGCGCGTGAATACGCCGCCCGCCGCAAAAGCGGCGGGCGGCGTATTTTTCGTCTGTCACAGCGGTTCTTTAAGGGTTTTGCGCCTGAGTTCTTCCGCGAGTTCTTCGGGCGAAATCCGCCGTATAAGCCTGCCCGACGGGGAATACACTTCCACTTCGTAAAGGCTTGCCCCGTCGGCTGCGGCGTAGAAGTCTTTTACGGTAAAACCCTGCTTTACGGCTATGCGTTTAAGCGGGCGCGAGCGTCTTACGTTCGCCGGCGAAAAAGCGTCTATAAGACGGATATATCGGTCTTCGGCGTGCTTTCCGATCGCGCCGACGAACAGGAACGCCGCAAAGAACAGTAGCGAGAAATTGACGGCGTAAAAGCACGACCGCACGAACGCCGCCGCAAGCGCGAGCGACAAAACTACGCCCGCCGATTTGGTTACGATAACGGCTTTTTTTCTGCCGATGGGGCGCGTTAAAAGGCATAGCAGAAGCCTTCCGCCGTCGAGCGGAAACGCGGGCAGAAGATTGACGAAAAACAGCGAGAAGTTAGCCGTCGCCGCGAGTTCGGTGTACGGGTACGCCGACGGAAAAACCCACCACAGCGCGAGCAGAAAAAGCCCCGTGGCGAGATTTACCAAAGGTCCGCATATTACGGTAATTATCTCGTCCGTAACGGTCATTCCGTCGGTCTCGCCGCTAATCACCGCGCCGTAGGGCATAAGCGACACTCTGCGCAGTCTGAACCCCCTGCGTTCGGCGGCGAGCGCGTGTCCGAATTCGTGTATCACGGCGCAAAACGTATAAGTCAAAAAAGAAAATACTTTGCCGGTAAAAGCAAAGTATATTCCAAAAATTAAAAACAGGGGGTGCAGCGAAAAGGTCATACCGACCAGACTATCGAGCCGTTTTCGAGCGCGTAATTTGTCAGTACGGAATCTTCGTCGTACATCGTAACCGTCGCTTCGCCGCCGTTGACGTAGCATACGGGAACGTATTTGAACACGTCTTCGCCCGATTCGCAGTACGCGAAGTCCGCGCCGCTTATAACCGTGCTGAACGTGCCGCTGTGCGCGATGGTTATGGTATACTTGCCGTCGGCGGATTTTTCGAGCGCGGAAACCTTGCCGTCGCATACGGGATAGAGCGCGCCCTTACCCGAAAAAGTCATCACTCCGTCCGACACGCTCGGTTCGAGCGACGACGACGGGCTTTGCGCGTTGAAACTGCTGTACGAGCGCGCGTCCGTCACGGTCTGCGCGGGCGTGAACGCCTTTTTGAACAAGACGTTTATGCCGCTGTTTTCCCAAAAGATATTCGTAAGCAAAATAGCCGCGACGAGTACGAAAGCGATTATTCCTTCAATATATACTATATCGAGACTGAATTTTTTCTTACCGTCGTTTTCCGCCTTATCGGCGGCTTTTTTGAAAAACGAACCGCGTTTGCGCCGCGTTAAAGGCTCTTCGGGCTTGTCGGCGAAAAGCGTCGCCGCGTCGTTAAAACTCTCGCCCGCTGCGTTTTCGTTGACTTTCGCCACCAAGTCTTCTTTTACGTCTTTTCTTCTTCTCTGCCGCTTCGCGGGTTTTACCACCAGATCGCAGGAAGATGCCATCGTCTGTAACATTTCAGCGTATTCCGAACCGTCGTTCATAAAAAAACTCCTTTTACCGTTTTTACTATATCGTATGCGGTCGGCGGTCGGGTTAGAACGGGCGGAAAGTCGAATTCGGTCGATAAGATCGACGACGGACGAAAACAATACGAAATTTGCAAAAACGCCGCCGCGAAAATTCGCGGCGGCGCGTGCGTATATAGCCGTAGTGCCGTTATGCGGACTTATTCCGCGATGCAGTCGAGATAGAAAGCCCAGTCTTCGCGGCTGAAAAAGTGCGGACCGAATCTGTGGAAGAATTTTATTTCGCCCCTGTCGTTTCTCTCGCCTTCGTCGGGGCGTTTTTTCGCGGGGTAAAGACCGGTAAGACCGAGTTCTCTGTACGCCGCGCTCGCCGCTTCCGAGCAAAGGTACTGTGCGTCGGTGTCCGCCCAGTCGTCTTCGCTTGCCGCCACCACGAAAATCTTTCGCGGCGCGACGCACGCTTCGAGAAAGTGCTGGTCGAAAGGCATATCGCCTACGCCGTCGGCGTATCTGCGGCAGTAGTCGGGCGTGAACCAGAACGGGAATACTTTTACGATCGCGCTTACCGTTTCGCCGCGTTTATCGCGCGTGATCGCCGCGCCCGAGCAACCCGAGCAGTTGACCATACACCCCGCGAAATTCTCGTCGCGCGCGGCGGTAAGCAACGCCGTTTTGCCGAGTCGGGAATGCCCCGCGACGTAGAGCGTATCTTTCGTCGCCACGCCGTTTTCTATAAGGTATCTGCCGACGAGCGACGCCGCGAACGACCACAGCGAGAGTTTGCCCGCGGAGAAAGGTTCGTTGCGGTTGCTAAAGAGCGGCGCGATTCCGTTGCCGAAATCGCCGTCGTCGGTGGCAATCTCTTCGTAGTACAGGTGCGCCACGGCGATTTTGCCGTCCATAAGTTCTTCGACGGGGCAGTATTTGGTAGGTAAATGTTTCAGAAAGTCGAGATGAACGACCGTTTTATACTCGCTTACCCGCATCGGCAGGAACAAGTCGCACACGAAATCGGCTTTCAGTCCGTTTTTTTCGAGCGTGAACCGTATCGCGGAATACTTCGCTTTGCCGCAGAAGAAATATCCGCGCAGGGCGGCGAAATTTTCGTCCGTCGCGTCGGAAACGGTAACTTTAAGCCCCGTCTCGTCGATAAGCCCGTACTCGTTTTCGAGTATGAGCCTTAAACTTTTCTCTCTCGAAAACCTGCCGTTTTCGTCTCTCGCGAAGTCGGGCAAGGTCAGGGTTTCGGGGTATCTTCCGCCAAGCAGAACGGAATCGTAAACAAGATTTTTCATAAGCGTTCTCTCTTTAGGGATTTCATTCGTCATCACTAACTATTTTTGCGGTGATAAACCGATTTATGCGGCGTTAAACGCCGCTCGTAGTACGGCAAGTACGACTTCGGGCGTTTGCCTTGCCTAAACGAGCCGCATTGCGGTCGGTTTCTCAACCGCAAAAATGCTTCGCACCGAAAAGAGCGTATTTTTTGATGATTTTTTGCGAACGCAAGGGTTGCTGTACTTGACGTACCGCACCCGAACGGTCGCGGAAAATGGCGAAAAAGACGCCTTTTCGGTAATTAGTGATAACGAATGGATTCCCTTTAATCAAAAATATATTTTTACGCCGCTTTCCTTGCGCGAAAGAGTTACGTCGTCAAGGTGCGCCAAAGCGTCCGGATAGCCGTATTCGCAGAACGATACGTCGGGGGTAAGCAGCGCGGTCTCGTTAATAACCCTGCCGCCGAGTTTTTCCACGCCGCGCGGTTCTCTCTTTTTGCCGAGCGTAAGCGTTCTGAGCGATGACGAGCAAAGCGAGCCTTCGCCGTACGCCGAGAGCGAGACGTATTCTACGGGTTGGTTTTTTATCGCGAGACGGAAGGTGTGGCAACCGCTGACGTCGAACGAGTTTACGCCGGGTTTTATTCCGCCGTCGTAAACGAGCGACTCTTCCTTGTCGCCGACGTATTTGATTCTTACGCGTATTTTGGGCGACGCGAACCCGTCTATCGTAACCATATCCAGATATAAAACGCCGCAGCCGATATTCTCTTCTATCTGTTTCTTTACGGTCGGGGCGAGATTTTTACGGTACAGTTTAGTGGCTTCGTACTGCCCCTTGACGCTTTTAAGGTCGCCGCGGTACTTCTTCCAGAGCGCGTCGGTAAGCGAGTTTATTTCGTCCGCGCCGCGTTCGATTTCGTCGAGTTTTTTATATACGAACGAAAAATCCGTTCTGCCGGTCTCGTAACCGTCGAACACGTCTTCGCCGAGCGCGTGCAGTTCGGCGATCAGGTAGCGGTAGTAAGTTTCGCAGTAAATATCCGTCAGAACGTCCGCGCCGAGTCCGCTCGTTTTATCAAGGCGTTTTCTGATTTTTTCGACGGTTTCGCCCATCTGTCGGCGCGCCGCGAGTTTGACAAGCGCGTCGTCTTCGGTTATCTTGCCGACGGATACGTTATAAGCCGCGGCGTTGACCGTCACGGCGTAAAAAGCCGCTTTTGCCGCTTCGCGGTCGCCGATAACGTCGGCGTAAACCTTTAAGCCGTCTTCTTCGCTGCGGATTTCGCCGTTCCAGAGTTTGGCGGAATACGCGACGAGCGGATAAGTGCCGAGATAAAACCCGTCGGAACGCTCCCACTCGGTATTGAGCGCGCCCATAGGCTTATGTTTAAGCGCGTATTTCGTAAGCGAATCGACGTTGTAGGTAGCGGAAGTAGATCTGCTCCAGGTACAGAAAAAGTACTCGAAGCCGAGTTCGTCGTATAAAGACAACCAGTCGCGACGGACTCTGCCCGTCCAATGCCCGCGCGTTTCCGAGCCGACGAAGTTGTAGTTCCAATGCCCCAGCACCACGTCTTTGGGCAGGCTGTCGAGTATATCGTAATACTCGAAAAAGTCGTCCCACATCATCATCGTCTTGCCGAGTTTTTTGCAGAGCGCGTAGTTATGTAAAACCTGTTTTAAGAAAATATCCTTTTTGGTCTCGCCGTTTCCGATACGCTTTCTGCACCGTTCGCACTCGCCGAATTCAAAGATTTCGTCAAGCCCCATATGGATATATTTCCCGTGAAACAACGCGGCGACGTCCGAGATATATTTATCGAAAAATTCGTTAAGACGGGGGTTGGAAGTACAGCCCACCGCGCCGCGCGGATAGACGGGCGGCGCCCAGCCTCTGCCCTGCGTTCTCTCGTCGGAAAACTCCGCAAGATAAGCAAATTCGTCGTAGAAAAGAAGTTTCTCTATATGGTAGAAGTTTTCAAATGCGGGAACTGCCGTCATTCCGCAGCCTTCTATATAGTCGACTATGCGTTTCATTTCGGAAAGAGAATACGTCTCGTCGACTAAAAAGAACGGCGTGTCTTCCGTTCTTACGCAAGTTTCAAGATATAAGAAAATCGTGTTATAGCCCGACTTCTTTGCAAAATCCACAAGGGATTTGAGATATTCTTCGGTTTCTTTTTGTCTTGCAAGATCGATTTGCAACGCTATCATTTTATCCATAGCGGTATTGTATCACACGCGCGAAAACAAGTCAACGATTATTCGATTTCCTTAAAAATTTTCCGTGTTTTTTTATAAAAATTCGGCGTTCGGCGCGTATTACCTGTGGCTAACGGAGCGCGGTCAGCGGCGGCAGAGTTCGTCGAAGTATAAACGCACGCCGTCGGCGATTACCGCGGCGGCTTTCCAGACTTCCGCCATTCGTACCCCGCCGAGCGGTCTCGTCGCGGCGGAATTTTCGGCGATTACGCCTATCAGGCTCGCGTCGCCGAGCGGGCAAAGGCGTTTTTTTACGCCTAAACCGGGCTGTAACGGCTCGTCGGAAAGTTTTATTTTACCCAACTCTTCTTCTCTTCCGACCGCCGCGTCGATGGCAAGCACTTTTGCGTCGGGGTGAGCGAGCCGCAGGAATCTTGCAAGCGGTTCTACGTCTCGGGCGGTGACGGGCGCGGAGAACGTTCCGTACACGAAAGTCTCGCCGTTCAGGCGTTCCGTTAGCAGGCTTCCGACCAGCGGGCCGAGACTGTCGCCTATAACCGCGTCCGTACCGACGCACGCCGCGACGAATCGTTCGCCCTTGAAAATTTCCGACAAAAACCCCGAAATTCCGCGCGCCGCGCGCGCGTTTTCGACGGCAAAACCTACGCTTTTCATACAATTATTATTTACGGAAAAATATTTTTGTAAACTTGCTTGCAAAAATTTTATATCCGTGATATAATGGCAATATAATAGTTAAGGTATGAGGCGGCGGCAGTATATCCGCGCGCGGTACGTTTTAAGGAGAAATTCGTATGATACTCGATATAGTTTGCGGCGCGGTATTGCTCGTGTTCGGGCTGATAGGCGTCTTTAGGGGTTTCGCCCGCCAGATTTTCAAATTCGTCGGCTTTTTCGCGGCGGTCATAGGCGCGTTTTTACTCGTAAAACTCGCGTACGACTTCCTTTACGGGTTCGACTTCTTCAAAAACCTGCTTTCGGCAATGGCAAAGGCGTTCAATACCGACGGCTGGCTCGGCGCGCTCGGCACTAAGATAACCGAGTACGCGGCGAAGCAGGGCAAGACGAGCGGCGAACTCTGGGCGGGGTACGTTATGAACGCTATTTTGTTCGTCGTTCTCTCGATACTTATCGGGCTTGCGTTCAAACTCCTTAAAAAGATAGTGTTCCCCATTGCGGATATGCCCGTCATCAACGTGTTCGACCGTATTTTAGGTCTCGCTTACGCGCTCGTTCTTACGGCGGTCGCGCTCGCGCTGGTAATGCTTTTCGTCAACTACGTTCTCGCGCCCAACGTTAAAGCGATAGGCGATTTCTGGTCGAAGTCGCTTGCCGATTCGCCCGTCGTAGGCAAATACGTCTGGCAGTACGTCGAAAAATTCGGCGAATGGCTTTACGGCATCGTTCAGTTCCTTGCGGGCGAACTTAAAAACGCCGTCACTAAATAATTATATAAAAACGTTGCCGCGTACGAAACCGTACGCGGCTTTTTTTTAACGCCCGAAGCCCGTTTTGTAAACGAAAAATGAAAATTTCGTTATAACTCTCCGAAAAGTTCGTTCGGTCGTTTATTTTTATTTGTATTTTTGTATTTTTTGTGCTAATATATATACTAACAGTATTATGGCAAATTATGGCGAAGTCTCGTCCGCGCCCGCTCGTTCGCGCGTAAAGATTTCGTCCGTACAGGAGACGTTAAATGAAAAAATCAACGAGAACAATAATCATCGTGGCAATCGCGCTGATCTCCGTCATCGGTATTCTGGCTCTCGCCGGGGCGTTGACGAGTTCCGCCCGTAAATTGTCCACGCAGGACTTTTTCGAAAAGGCGGGCGTGCAGTACACCTATAACGCCGCCGACGGATCGGTCAGATATTCGTTTACCGATACACAGGCGTTCGACAGTATTTTAATCGACACCTACACGATCAAAGGTCTTAAAAACGGCAAGATAGTAAACACTACTTACCGCGACATTTTCGCTGCCACCACCGAAAAGGAAATAGAAATACTCAAAGCGCACGGTATCGCGTACGACTGCGCCGATCCTAACGCAGGCTCGTTCTGGTCGAGTCTCGTTATGCCGGTAATAATGCTCGTACTCGGCATACTCGCGTTCTCTTTCCTTATGCGCCAGATGGGCGGCGGCAGTAAGGGCGCGCTCGACTTCGGCAAGACCAAGGCGCGCGTCAATCAGAACGTGAAAGTGCGTTTCTCCGACGTCGCGGGCGCGGAAGAAGAAAAAGAAGAACTCAAAGAAGTCGTCGAATTTTTGAAAAATCCGCGTAAATTCTCCGCGCTCGGCGCGAGAATACCCAAGGGCGTTCTGCTCGTAGGCCCTCCGGGAACGGGTAAAACCCTGTTCGCGAAAGCGGTCGCGGGCGAAGCGGACGTTCCCTTCTTCTCGATAAGCGGTTCGGACTTCGTCGAAATGTTCGTAGGCGTCGGCGCGAGCAGGGTAAGAGACCTGTTCGCAATGGCTAAAAAGAGTATGCCGTGCATCGTCTTCATCGACGAAATCGACGCGGTAGGTCGCCAACGCGGAGCGGGGCTCGGCGGCGGCAACGACGAAAGAGAACAGACGCTTAACCAACTTCTCGTTCAGATGGACGGGTTCGAAGCGAACGAAGGCATTATTATAATCGCGGCGACCAACCGCGCGGACATACTCGATCCCGCGTTGCTCCGCCCCGGCAGATTCGACCGTCAGATTTACGTCAATATGCCCGACGTTCGCGGCAGAGAACAGATACTCAAAGTACATTCGCGTAACAAACCGCTTGCGGCTGACGTAAACTTCAAGGTCCTTGCGCGTATGACGGCGGGCTTCTCCGGCGCGGACCTTGCCAACCTTATGAACGAAGCGGCGATACTCGCCGCGCGTGAAAACGAAAAGGCGATAACCAACGTAGACCTTTACGAAGCCATAAATAAAGTAATGATAGGCCCGCAGAAGAAGAGCAGGCTCGTTACCGAAACCGACAAGCGCATAACCGCTTATCACGAATCGGGGCACGCGATACTTGCCAGACTTCTGCCCGGTTGCGATCCCGTTCACGAAGTATCCATCATTCCGCGCGGTATGGCGGCGGGGTATACCATGACTCGCCCCGACAACGACAACAACCATATCGAAAAAGCCAAACTGCTTGACGATATAGTGATGACGCTCGGCGGAAGAGTTGCCGAAGAACTCATCATAAAAGACATTTCCGCGGGCGCGTCCAACGACATCTCGGTAGTTACCGACCACGCGCGTAAAATGGTTACGCAATGGGGTATGAGCGACAAGATCGGGCCCGTAAACTACGGCGACAACGATCAGATTTTCGTCGGCAGAGATTATCAGACTCGCGCCAATTACAGCGAAAGTATGGCGGCGCTTATAGATTCCGAAGTGGAAAAAATCATCAAGGAAGCGCATAAAAAAGCGACCGAACTGCTCTCCGAACACAAGAACCTGCTCGACGTGATGGCGCGCGTGCTTATCGAACACGAGACCATTTATCAGGACGAAGTAGACCTTATTATGGAAGGCAAGTCGGCGGCGGAAATCTCCGCGTATATAGAAGAACGCGAAAAGCACTCCGCCGAAAACCCGTTTGAAAGAGTTTCCGCAAAGGCGCAGCCGACCGTTACCGCCGCGGCTGACGACAAGCCTACCGGCAGCCCCGAAACTCCGTCCGTTGGCAACGACGGCGCGGCTGAATCCGCGAAAGACGATAAAGACGGTAAAAGCGAATAATCGTCGATAATATGCAAGAAAATCAATCGGCGGAAATAAAGGAACTCGCGGTAAGCGAAGTCTTCCCCAACCCCGAACAACCGAGAAAAGCGTTTGACGAAAACGCGCTTAAAGAACTCGCCGCGAGTATTCTCAAACACGGCGTGATTCAACCCATAACCGTCGCGGAATCCCACGGCGGTTATATGATCGTTGCGGGCGAACGGCGGTTTCGCGCGTCGGTGCTTGCGGGGCTGAAAACCGTACCCGCCATAGTCAAAGACTACGACGAACGCGAAATCAAAGAAGTCGCGCTGCTCGAAAACCTGCAACGCGAAGACCTTAACCCCATAGAAGAAGCCCGCGCCCTTAAACGGCTTATGGACGAATTCGATTTAACGCAGGACGAAGTCGCCGAGCGGCTCGGCAAAAGCCGCTCGGCGGTAGCGAACACTTTGCGCCTGCTCAATCTCTCGCCCGAAACCACGCGGCTCGTACAGCGCGGCGAACTCACGGCAGGCCACGCGCGCGCTCTCGTAACGATGCCGTTTGTAAAACAGTCCGCGATAGCGCGCAAAGCCGTGAAAGAAGGTTGGAGCGTCCGCGAGTTGGAAGCCTTTTTGCGTAAACTCAACGGCAAAACCCCCGACCGTCAACCCGAACGGAAAAAGGAAATCTGTCTCGAACTGAGCGATCTCGTAAACCGTATGCAGCGGGTGTTCGGCACAAAGGTTTCCGCTATCGGCAACGACGACAAAGGGCGTATCTACATAGACTATTTTACCCGCGACGACCTTGACCGTCTGTCGGAACTCGTAGACTACGCCGAAAACAAATCCGAAGACATATTCGGCGGCAAATAGCATAGAAAAGCACCCGCTTACCCCGCGAAAACGCGTTCGGCGAAAGTTATCCCGACAGATAAACGCGGCTTTTATACGGGGTTTTAGGACGACGAAAGAAAAAATGTTGAAATTTGAAAAATATTCTTTAGAGACCTTAAAAAAATATATTCCGATAATCGAAAAAAGCCCGCTAAAAGTCAACGACGTTTCAACGGGTAGTTTTTTTATGTGGCACGAAAACGTAAACCTTGCGTTCTGCGTTACCGCGGACGGCTCGTTCGTTTCCCGACAGGACGTCAGCGGCGAGACGGCGTTCAGTTACCCGTTCGGCGGCGACGAAATCGCCGCTTCGCGCGAACTGTTGAACTATTGCAAGGAAAACGACCTGCCGCTTAAATTTTACGGCGTTAGCGGCGAGACGCTCGAAAGGCTTAAAAGCAACCCCGTATTCGATAAAATCTCCTACGCGTTCGACCGCAAGTGGAGCGACTACGTTTACGATTTCGACGAGATGCGCAGGTTCTCCGGCAGAAAATTCGGCGGACAGCGCAACCACGTCAACAAATTCAGGGCGTTGTACCCGAACGCGGAATTTTCTCCGCTTTGCGCGGCGGACGTTCCGTCGGTTAAAAAATTCCTTGACGAATACCGTCTCGAACACACGGGAACGAATCTCGAAGAGACCGACGAGTTTCGCCACAGCAGAGAACTGCTCGAACGCTTCGACGAGTTGGGGCTGATCGGCGGCAAGTACGTTACGGACGGAGAAATCGCGTCGTTTACCATCGGCGAAGTACAGGGCGATACGCTTATAATTCACGTCGAAAAGGCTCTTAAACGCGTTATAGGCGCGTATCCCGCAACGTTCAACGCGTTCGTAAATCTCGTCGGCGAAAGGTATAAAGACCTTAAATTCGTCAACCGCGAAGACGATAGCGGAGACGCGGGGTTGAGAACTTCCAAACTGCAATATAACCCCGTCGCGCTTATCGAAAAGAATATAGTCAAGATAAACTCGCCGTACGCCGACGTGAAAATCCCCGTGCTGACGGGCGAAAAGGTAACGCTTTCGGAAATAACCGAGCAGGACAAAAACGACTATCTCGCGCTGTGCGCGGATAAAGAAAACAATAAATACTGGGGCTACGACTACGAAAAGGACGAGAACATAACGTCGGCGATAGACGAAAACACCTTTTACGATATAGTCGCGTTCGACCGCGCCGTAGGCGATTCTATAAACTTTGCCGTAAGGGATAAGTCGAGCGGAAAACTCGTCGGCGAGACGATAACGTACAACGCCACGGTCAACGGCAGAGCCGAAACGGGTTGCAGAATACGCGCCGAATATTCGGGGCAAGGGCTTGGCACGGAAGCGTTCGCCCTGACCGCCGCTTTTGCGGAAAGTTTAGGCTTAACGCCCACGGCGAAGTGTTATAAGCAGAACGAGCGATCGAAAAAGATGATACTCGCCTGCGGTTTTGCGCTCAAACGCGAAGACGACGAATTCTATTATTTTGAAAAACGATTATGACTTCCGCCGACGCTTGCGGAGAAAAGCGGAGTTATAACCCGCCCCCGCCGACGCTTGCGGCGGTCGGCAACGGAAAGAGAACGGGGAAGACGACGTAAAAATAAAACTCCGCAAATGGTATAATATCGTACTTATTCTTGTCCGGCATACTTTGAACAACGGGAGATAAATCTGAATGATCGAAAGAAAATTAAACGTAAAATCGTGCGTATTCCCGATAATATTCGGCGCGGTCGCGGCAATCGGGTGCTGGGCGTTCGTAACGCCCAACGACTTCGCTTCCGCGGGGGTAGAAGGCATTTCCATATTACTCGAACGCTTAATCGGCTGGAAGGTCAATTACTGGCAACTTGCGCTGAACGTTCCGCTTTGCGTGTTCGCGTTTTTTTGCATAAGTAAAAAGTTCGCGTTTTTAACGGGTTTGTATACCGTATCGTATATGATCGCCTACGCCCTGTGCGACAACTACGCAAACGGCGCGTTGCAATACGTTTCCGGCGGAAGAAATACTATTTACCCCGTCGTATTGGAAGGCGTGCTTACGGGCGTCGTGTACGGCGTTTTGTTCCGCGAAGGCGCGTCTACGGGCGGCGTGGACATCGTGTCTAAATTCATAAACAAAAGAAATCCGCGCTTTAATTTTTTCTATATAAATTTTGCGATAAACGCGGCGATAGCGATAGTTTCGTGTTTCGTGTTCCCCGAATTGACAGACGGACGAAAAACGTACAGTTACGCCCCCGCGTGTATGTGCGTTTTATGCGATTTTATAAGCAACGTCATAGGCGACAAGATACTCAAAGGCGGAGAATCGGCTTGTAAATTTTTCGTTATATCCGACAGGATAAGCGAAATCGAAAAAGACATAGCCGAAAATCTCGTGCATACGTCCACGAGATTCGTCGGTTACGGCTCGTATTCCAACCAAGAAAAGGACTGCCTTATGTGCGTGGTAACCAGAAACGAAATAGTCGATTTTGAAAACATATTAAAAAAGTACCCCGATTGTTTCAGTTACGTCGAAAACGTAAACAAAGTCATCGGTTATTTTGACAGAATAAAACCACGCCGCCGTTAAAAGACGTTCGGCAACGCCGCGTTTGCGGCGGCGTTTCGTCCTTTGCCGACCGTTTCGGCGTAATTCGGCGCAACGCTTGCGGAGAAAAGCGGAGTTATAATTCGCCCGCCTTTCCGCCGTAAATTATTAAGTTTTGACTGCAACGCGTAAAAAACGGATATAGAACCCGCTCCGCTTATATGATATAATAATATAAAAATACTGGGCAGGCGGAATATGAAAAACAAAAAAACAGTTACGGCGTTGCTTGCGGGGGTATGCGTTATGTCGTCTTGTAAAAACGCGGTCGGAACTCTTAAAATAATCGCGCCCGACGGCGCGGTTTCTCTTAACAACCCCGAAATAACCGAGTTTGTCGACGATTATTATTTCGGTAAAAGTCTCGGATATATAAACAAGGCAAAGGGAGATCGGTATTTCCCGACGGCGGTCGGTGTCGAATGGACGGGCGACGCGGACGGGAATTACGAACTGACTACGGCTTTAAGCGAAGACTTTTCCGATTCGGTAACGTACGAAGTAAAGGGTTTGCAAACCGAAATAAGCGGATTATTCACGGGCAGAACGTATTACTGCAAAGTAAAATCCGCGGCAGACGGGAAAGAGAGCGGCGTTAAAAATTTCACGACCGCGCGCGGACCGAGAACCGTCAAAATAGACGGCGTTTCCAACACCCGCGATATAGGCGGTTACGCCGTGTCGGGCGGAGAAACGAAGCAGGGTTTGATCTATCGCGGCGCGACGCCGGAAAACATTTCCGCGGCGGGGTTACGGCAGTTTAAGGCTTTGGGGATAAAGACGATAATCGACCTGCGCGAAAAGTCCGAAAGAAAGGAAACTCTGCCCGGCGTAAAGTATATCGATCTGCCCGAAAGGGGCGGACCTTGCTACGTTCGCGGAGACAGAAGTCTGACCGAAGAACCGTTTACTTCCGCGCTCGTTAAATCCGTCGGGATTTTTGCGGACGAAAACAATTATCCCGTATATTTTCATTGTCAGATCGGCAGAGACAGAACGGGTACGCTCGCGTTTATAATAAACGGGCTTCTCGGCGCGAACGAAAACGATCTCGCGCTCGATTACGAACTTTCGTGTTTTTCGGCGGCGGGTTGCGTCGATTACGACGATAAGAACAAGCAGATAGAGAATATGACGGCTAATTTCAAGAGTATGACGACCTATTTTCTCAAATATTCGAAATTAAAGGGAAATAAGACGCCCGATATAAAAAGCGGAATAGAAGCCTTTTTAATCGATAACGGCGTTACCGAAAAAGAAATTGCCGAAATACGAAGAATACTCGTCGTTTAACCGCGAATATCTTTATCGGGAAATAAATAAGGCGGCGGAGCGAGTTTTTCTCGCTCCGCCGCTATTTTATCCGCAATTGCGTCAGAATACGTTTAATAACAAGGTCATTACGGGTATCGTGATTACCGACGATGCGACGGACAGCAACACTACGTTTGCGGCGGTGTTTTGCCCTTTGCCGACCATTTCGGCGTAGTTCAGCGCAACGCTTGCAATCGGGCAGCAGAACAGCACGAACAGCGTCTGTTTAAGTTCGACTTCGACGGGTAAGAAATAAAAAATCGCAAAGACGACGAGCGGCAGTACCACCTGTTTGAAAAAGCAGATGATATAAAGGCGGTAATTGCAGAAAATTCCTTTTAAGTCGGACGACGCAAGCCGCATACCGAGTACGAGCATAAATACGGGCGTTGCCGTTCTTCCGACGAGTTCCACCATATCCCCGAACAGGGAAAGGAATTCGTTTTCGTTCCCCGACAGGCGTACGTTACAAAAAAACAGGGGCAATACGACGATTAACACGAGTAACGACGGATTGAGCAGGATTTTTTTGAGACTGACGTATTTTCTTTCGCCCGTGATTACGAAGCACGCGAGCGACCAACCTATCAGGTTGAGAACGACCGCCGCCGTCGCCGACAAAACCATCAGGTCGGAGATTTTATCGGGGAATACCGCCGTAAGAACGGGTATTCCGAAAAACGCGAAGTTCGACATAGCCGAGCATACGGTATAAATTCTGTAATCTACGTCGTCGTACTTTTTACGGAATATCAGATAAAAGCCGAATATGACGAGACACATTAACACCGCCGTCGAAACGAACGTGATACAGATATTCGTAAGCGACGAAGCGGTAAAACGGCATTTATCGAATGAATACCACACGAGACACGGCTGGCAGACGTAGATGAGAATTTTGGATAAATCTTTCGACGCGTGGTCGGAGACGAGATTTGTTCTTTTCAGCGCGAAGCCTATCGCTCCGACGAAAAACATTATAAGTACGGCGTATAAAGTAACGGTAAAATACATAGTTCCTTATTTAATAAAAACGATAATCGCCTGTGAACGACGACGCGTGTACGACGGGCGAAAGCAAAATTCTTTTACAACGTGATTATAGCACGCCTATGCCGAAAACGCAATGGAATTCTGTATTCTTGTCCGGCATACGAAAATATTTTTACCGAATTTTAGAAAAGTCGTTGATTTTTTCACGGGCGGCGGTTATAATAAATTCGCGTTTTATTTCAGGTTTGTAAAAACGAAAAAACGCGGCGTCGGGCAAATTTTTGCAAGGCGCGTGGGAGACCGTTTTGAATACAGAATTAACCCATACGACTATACCGCGCGACGATCGCGCGGTGCATCTCGACTTTCATACTTCCGAACTGATAGAAGGCGTAGGCGACGATTTCGACGCGGAGCGGTTTACCGCTACGCTTAAAAAGGCGGACGTTACGTCCGTAACTCTGTTCGCCAAATGCCATCACGGCTGTTTTTATTATAAAGACAGCCGCTTTTTCGTACACCCGCATATGCGCCGTAACTTACTTGACGAGCAGATCGCGGCGTGCGAAAGCGCCGGCGCGGAAGCGCGGATATATATTTCCGCCGGTTACGACGAGCATATCGCAAAACAGCACCCCGAATGGGTGCAGGTTTACAAAAAAGGCGAAACGCAGCCGTCCGACGGATTTCGCAGGCTGTGTTTCAACACCGATTATCTCGACGTTTTGCGTGCGCAGACCGAAGAAGTCGTTAAAAAATACCGTCCGTCGGGCGTGTTTTTCGATATAGTAAGCAACTATCCGTGCTACTGCGAAAAATGCCTTGCGGATATGAAGAAAAAGGGCTTGAACCCCGACGACGAAAAGGACGCGCAACGCCACGCCGACGATACTTTAAGCGAGTATTACAAGGTCATAAATTCCGCCGTCGCGGCAATAAGCCCCGAAACGACGGTCTTTCACAACTCCGATTTCAACGTAGGCTCTTACGCCAAAATCAACGCCTGCTCGCGGCTCGAACTCGAATCTCTGCCCACGGGCGGCTGGGGTTACGACCATTTCCCGACGCTCGTATCGTATATGCGCCGTCGCGAAAAGCAGTATCTGGGTATGACGGGCAAATTCCATCGCGGCTGGGGCGAATTCGGCGGCTATAAATATTCCGCCGCGCTCGTTTACGAAACCGCGCTCGACCTTGCTTTCGGCGCGGGCGTAATCGTCGGCGACCAACTCCACCCGAGCGGCAGAACGGACGACTACACTTACGAAATAATCGGTAACGCGTTCAAGTTTTTCAACGCGAACAAGGCTTCGTCGGGCGGGGACTTCGTTACCGAACTCGCCCTGTTCACTCCGCGCGATTGCGGCGGACGGTACGGCGCGGCGAGAATGTTGTTTGAAAGCAAATACCTTTTCGACGTGATAGACGAAAACGAGATTTCGGATAAATATCCGCTTATAGTCGTCGGCGGAGATTGCGATTTAAGCGAAGAACTCGCGTTAAAGTTAAAAGACTACGCCTTTCGCGGCGGCAAGATCGCGGCGACGGGCAGAACCGTCGACGCGCTCGGAAAAGTCGGCGTGGATCTCGGTTGCGAATTTATCGGCGAAGACGAATCTACGCCCTGTTACCTTAAACCCCTTTACGAACTGCCCGTCGCTGACGGCGTTCCGCTCGTTGCGTACGGCAAGGCGTATAGTTTAAGGGCGACGGGCAACGTCCTGTGCGAAAAACTCTCGCCGTACTTTAAGCGCGACGGCGAAAGATTCTGCTCGCATAAGCAAACCCCGTGCGACTATAACAAGGTCTCGCCCGCGATAACCGAAGGCAGACACGGCATCGCGCTGTGCGCGGATCTCTTCAACCTGTATTACACCGACGGCGGTCTGACGGGTAAAACCGTAGTTATCCGACTTATAGACAGGCTTTTAAGCGGAAAAAAGATAATAGAGACAGACCTGCCGTCTTCGGGCAAGGTTACGCTTTGCGACAGGGGCGATCATTACGTTCTGCATCTCGTTTACGCCAACACCGTCGTTCGCGGCAGCGGCGAAGGCTTGATAGAAGTGATCGAAGATATAGTTACCTTGTCGCGTGTAAACGTAGAAATAACCCTGCCGAAACCGAAAGAAGTAACTCTTCTTCCGGGCGGCAAAAGGCTCGACTTTACTTATAAAGACGGTAAAGCGGCGTTCGGCGTAGACGACTTTTATTGTTACGCCGCGATTAAAATAGTGAAATAGTATGGATCAGTTTATAGATATTGCGAATCGGAAATTACCCGAACGCGAAAAGTTGTACGAGCGCGCGCCCGAGCCGTTCGACGAAAAATTATGCGAACTGAAACCTTCCGCCAAGCGGATCGTTTTCCCGAACGAAAAGGACACCGCCGAAGAATTATCGGCGGAACTCGAAGCGGCGCGGAGAAAATACCGCCCGTTCCTTACCGACGTCAACCCGATAGAAGAAAGGGGCGTAAACCGCAGGCAGATAACCGAATTTACGGTAAACGGCAAGTCGGTTAAGATACCCGATTACGGCGGACCGACGGGCAACGCCGTAAAGGTTTACGAGACCGTGTTCGACCTTAAAAAGAAATCGGGCAAGCGTTATCGCGCGGCGTTTTCGTCCGTCGATTATATAGCGGAAGTCTTCGTCAACGACGCGTTCGTCGGTATGCACGAAGGGTTTTTCGCTCCGTTCGCTTTCGATATTACGGGGCAGGTAAAAGACGGCGAAAACAGGCTTAAAGTCGTCGTCAGAAACGATTTTACCTATCTCGGCAACGAGCGCGAACTCAACGGCGAAAAATTCGAAGGCGAAAAACTTTACGCCTGCACGGGCGCGGGGTGGGACGATCCTTTGCTCGGCTGGCACCATTGCCCCGCGGGCTTCGGCATAACCGGTAAGGTGTTCGTCGAAGAGTGCGATACGGTCGTGGCGGACGATATTTTCATTCGTATTCTGCCCGACTATTCGTGCGAAGCGTGGATCGAAATTTTTAATTTCGGTTACGACGCGATACAACCCGAACTTAAACTGAGCGTTTACGGGTTTAACTTCGGCGGCGAAGTTTTAAGCGATATAACGCTCGACGCGGGCGAAAGCGTAGAGATAAAACACGGCTTCAACGTGCTTAAATTCCCGTTCGCGATACCTTCGCCGCGTTTGTGGAATACGGATACTCCGTACCTGTATAAGGCGGTTATCACGCTTAAACACGGCGATTACGAACAGGTTAAAACGCGTAAATTCGGCGTTAGAACGTTCACGCAGGATCTTCAAAGCGAGATAAAGGGCGCGTTTAGTCTGAACGGAAAGAAGATAAAACTGCGCGGCGCGAACACTATGGGTTTCGAGCAGCAAGACGTTATGCGCGGAGATTTGCGGCAACTTGCGGACGATATTCTGCTTGCCAAAATCTGTAATATGAATTTCTGGCGTATAACTCAACGCCCCGTGCAGGAAGAAGTTTACGATTATTGCGATATGCTCGGATTGATGGTGCAGACGGACCTTCCGCTGTTCGGGGTAATGCGCAAAAACAAATTCGCCGAAGGCGTAAGGCAGGCGGAAGAAGCGGAGCGGCTCGTCCGCGCGCACGCCTGCGCCGTAGTCGATTCGTTTATAAACGAACCGTTCGCGAACGGGCGCGGCGAGCCGCACAGGCATATGACTCGCGCCGAACTGCAAGCGTTTTTCGACGCGTGCAAATCCGTCGTGCGCATATCCAACCCCGACAGAGTGATAAAGTCCGTCGACGGCGATTACGATCCGCCCTGCGACGATCTGCCCGACAATCATAACTATAATATGTGGTATAACAACCACGCCGTGTTGTTCCACAGATTCAATAAAGGGTACTGGTTGCCCGTCAAGAAAAACTGGTATTACGGCTGCGGCGAATTCGGCGCGGAAGGGCTTGACACCGTAGACCTTATGCGCCGCCGCTACCCGAAAGAATGGATAAAAGAACCCTTCGATCCGTCGAATATCCTGTACTCGCAGACGGCAGCCAACCGTAGCGCGTTTTACCCGCTTTGCAAGTCTATGGACGAGTGGGTGGAGAAAAGCCGCGCGTATCAGGCGTTCGCCGTGAAATTCGTCGCGGAGTTTTTCCGCCGCGATCGCTATAACGTCTCGTTCGCCGTGCATCTGTTCATCGACGCGTGGCCGGCGGGGTGGATGAAAGCGATTATGGACTGCGAGAGAACGCCCAAGCCCGCGTACTTTGCATACCGCGCCGCGTTAAAGCCCGTGATTACGAGTTTCAGAACGGACAGGTATACCTATTTCACGGGCGAAAAAGTGAAAATAGAGAACTATATATGTAACGACACCGACCGCGAAACGAGCGGTAAGGTGTTCTACGCCGTGGAAAACTCGCTCGGTCAGACCGTGCTTACGGGCGAAGAGAGGGTTGCCTGCGCGCCATGGGATTCCGCTTACGCGCACACGATAGCGTTCGACGCGGTAAGGGTAAACGGTCGCGAAAAATTCAAAATCCGTTCGTATTACGTTGACGACGCAAACGCTTGCGAACGGAGCGTAAACGAGATCGAAATAGAGATTTTCTCGCCCGTAACTTACGCCAAAAACGAAAAACTGAAAATAATCGAACTCAAAAAACGCGGCGAGACCGAAGTCTGCGGCGAAAAGGTACGGGTTTTCGATATGTACGCCGGCGGGGTGTATTTTATCGAAACGCCCGAAACCGAATTTTTCGGCGGGCTTAAAAAAGACGATCTCAGATGGCTGTACGATAAGAAGACGGATATGATAAGTTATACCGCCGACAACGCGTTCACGTCGGAAGGGTTTACGCCGCTCGTGGTAAAACCCAGGTATTGCGGCGTGAATCTCGGCAGAGAAGAGATATTGTCTTATAAACGCGTCGGCGACGAAATCGTGATGATAACCACGATAAACCTTCTCGAAGAGAACCCCGCCGTTCGACTGCTGTTAAAGGCGTTGAACGAACACGCGGACGAACTTCCGTAAACGAAAGGCGGCAGCCCTGCCGAGTAAATCGGCAGGGCTGCCGCCTTTTTTAATTCGTTTTATAAACGCCGACTAACGGCGATTTGCCTTGAACCAGTCGCTTTCTTTTAGTTTTTGCGCGCTTGCCGAAAACAACATACCGCTCTTTCCGCCCGCCGAGTAGTACACGATATTGCCGTTGAACGACTCGTATCGCCCCGCTTCGTAATCCACGCAAAGGGTAGTGACGTAAACGTTTTCGGTGTATTTGAAAACTCTGTCGCAAAACGCCTGCGTGGGGAACTGATTGTCTTTGTTCTTGGTGTATTCGGGGCTGCCGGCGCAGGCGCAAACGCATACCGTGTCGGGCTGAATTACGGATAGCAGTTTATCCGACGACGAAGTTTTAGAACCGTGATGCCCCGCTTTGAAGAGTTTCGTTTTGCCGAGTCTGCCCGCGTTTTCGTCGACGAGACTCTTCTCGCCGTCGGCTTCGAGATCGCCCGTGAAGAGATACAGGTCTTCGTCCGAGCCGCGTTTTTGACGGATCTGGAAGCATACCGAGTAATCGTTTTCGGTAGACGCTTTTTCGTCGTAATATTTCTGGTATAAAAATTCGAGCGTAGTCGTCGCGCCGAGCGAAATTTTCGCATCGGGCTTGGGCGCGTTGCCGTTGAAGTATTCGTTGACCTTTTTGACTTCCGTACCCTTTGTTCTTAAAACCGCAAGGTTGTCGTTGAAGTTTTTATACAGCGAAGAAGTTTCTTTCTGATTGCTTTTGGCAAACGTTACCACGGTGGTAACGCTTTCGAATCTGGCAAACAGACTGTCGTCGAATTTCTTGGTGGCAAAGCCCGCGTAATGGTCCTGATGCGCGTGGGTTACGATAACGTAGTCGAGCGCGCCGTCCACGAACGGGGAGACGTAATTATATATATCGTCCACGCTGTCGGCTCTGCTGCCCGCGTCCACGAGAATTTCGGTTTCGCCGCTTTTTATAAACACGCAGTCGCCCGTGTACTTGTTGCCGAGTTCGAGAAAGTGTACGGAAGCGTCCGCCGCTTTGACGACGCCGACGTCTATAGAGCCTGCCGAAGTATGCGTTATTTCAACCGCTTCCGGAATGACGTAGGTTTCGGCGGAGAGATAAATCGCGCCGAACGCGCCGCCGCATAAACCTATTACGAGCGAAAATATCGTTACAAGACATACCGTAACGAGACTGAGTCTGGTCCGTCTTTTAGCCATCTTCTTCCACCCCCGTCACGACGATAGTTCTTATAAGTCTGGATTTTGAAAACGCAAAGTGCGACGAAGTGTATTCTTCGTAATAAATGCCCGGCGTAAAGTAGTCTATCTCGTCGGTTACGGCGTAGGGTTGCGACTTGTCTACTCTGTAATATACGGTGCGGGTAATCGACTTATTCAAAGACTTTCCTAAAAACACGCATTCCGCGCCGCCGCCTTTTACGACGAGTTTATTCTTTATGTCTTCCGTCGTTATCGGCGACGAATCGTCGCCGCGTTCTCTTCTTATCGCTTCTTTTATTTCGGATAAATCTACGGTGGCGTAGTCGTTTTCTTCCGATACGACTCCGTTCACGGAAAATTCGGATAAACGGAAGTAACACAGCCGTTTCGCGGCGAAAAATCCGCCCGCCGCGCCTATCGCGAGACATATTACCAAAATAATCAGCACGGGCGATTTTTTAATTTTGTTAATCGTTTTTTTGCTCACTTTAACGTCCGCCGCGACGGAAGTTTTCTCCGCCTTGACGGCGCGCGCTTCGTTGTATTTTTTTGCCATATTATACCTGTTCTTTAAGTTTGTTTCTGAATATCATATAAAATATCGAGAACGCCGCGAACGCGACGGTAAGTATCGCCGAAATCACCGCGCAGGAAGATACGCTCAGGCTTATCGCTCCGCCCGCTTTGACTATTCCGTCTATGAGTTCTTTCGGAAGAACGGAAGCGAGCGCGGACGACAAAGACGAGTCCGTGCCGAGTTTGGTCAGCGCGACGCTCGCCGCGAAAGGCAGAACGAAGAAAGTCGCGAACGGGAAGTTCCCCAGCCATATCGGCAAACCGAGTTTTATCATAGGATTTTGAGCGAACAGTTTTATCACGATTTTTACTATAAGGTAAAGCCATAGCAGCATAGTGAGCAGAGTTACCCAGCCGCCGACGGCGAGCGCGGTCGTCACGCCGTTTATCGCTTGTTCGCCGAACAGGCTTTCGACGCGATCGGTAAGCAGTTTCTCTACGTCTTCCTTGGTGTACTGTTTTTCTTCGCCGCTCGTTGCGCCGCCCGTAGTACCGCTTTCTCCGCCCGTAGTACCGCCCGTAGCGCCGCTTGCCGCGTCGGCGGCTATCGCGGTTTTAACCGCGGCGATTTTTTCGCCTTCGCCGCTTCCGGTATCGGGCTTTGACGAATCGTCGAGCGCGCGACCTATGAAGTTATACACGAGCGAATTTATATCCACGTTTCCGTCTTCGTCCGCGACCTTAGAAAGCACGTCTCTTACCGACGTTTCTATGCGCGATTTGACTTCGGGCGAGAGTTCTTCTAATTTGAGATCGGCGTAGTCGCCCGTGGCGTTCGACGCGAGCGTAGACACGGTTTCGTCTATCAGTTGCATAGCCGTTGCGGTAACCGAATCTACCGTCGCGCCGTCGGCGAGCAACGCCGTCGTGAGCGTTTCGGTTTTCTTATCGATAAATTCGTCCGTAAGACCGAGATCGGTCAACACCGCGTCAACCGTCTTATCGGCGAGATTTTTATCTTTAATGTATTGCGAAACGGTGTCCGACAGCGCGGATTTGACCGAAGTTTTTACCATCGATTTAGACAGGCTTTCCACGACCTTGTCTATACTTGCGGACACGGTGTCGAGCATACCGTCGACGTTATCGGTTATCGCCTTGCGGACGGAAGTTTTCGTCGCCGCTCTGTCGAACATTGCGGTAAACAACCCCGAAGTCGTAACCGCGATATTCGCTTTAAGCGTTATCTCGTCTTTTACCAGTTGGTCGAGCGTTTCGTTTATAACGTCGTTTTCGGAGACTTCTCCGGGCTGAGTCGGGGCGGACGCGTCTTCGGTGATCAACGCTTTTTTCAGTTCGTCGGCGACTTCCTGCGTTACTTTCACGCCTATTTTAAGATCGAGCATAGGCGAGTAAAAATAACACGAAATCGCTATAACGCAAAAAAGGACTACGACCGCGTTCAGTATATACGCTATGGTTTTATTCATATTTATCTCCTTGGAATTGCCGTACGTTCGGCTGTTTTCAGTATAATATTTATTCCGTCTTTTTGTCAACGAAATAGCAAAACTTATAAAATTTCTTGCCTTATTTGGCAAAAAGTGATATAATAACTAACGGTTTTCGTAAAAAAGGGGTATCCTATGTCTTTAAGCATATACGTAGACAGTTTCGGCGGCAATTACGTCGGCGCGATCGTCGAAGACGGAAAAGTTATCGAATACAGGCTCGAAACGATCAATAAAACGGTCGCGATAGGCAGCGTGTTCAAGGGCAGAGTCGAGAACGTGCTGACGGGAATGAGCGCGGCGTTCGTAGACGTCGGGTTGAGCCGTAACGGATACCTTGCCGCGGGCGACGTGCTGACCGACAGGTCGGAACTCGTCGGCAACGTCGATATACCGCCCGTGCTTAATATTAAAGTCGGCGACGAAATAATGGTGCAGGCGATAAAAGATCCCGCGGGGAATAAGGGCGTAAGGCTTACGTCCAACCTGTCGTTCGCGGGCAGATACGTCGTGCTTATGCCCACCATATCTTTCCAAGGCGTTTCGCGTAAGATTACGGACGAGAACGCGCGCGAAAGGCTTATGAAAATCGCCAAAGAATGTTGCCCCAAAAATATGGGCGTGATTATCCGCACTTCGGCGCAGACCGCCGACAAGTCGGAAGTAAAACGCGAGATAACGGGGCTGAAAAAACGTTACGAAACCATTGTAAGACAATTCAGAAAAGCGCCCGCGCCGTCATTGCTGTACGAAGAAGGCAATCTTGCGTTGCGGCTCGTCCGCGACGTGTGCGCGCGCGATATAGATAAATTCGTCGTCGGCGATAAAGAGACCTATAAGACGGTTATCGACTACGCCAAAAAATTCGCCGGCGAACTTAAACCCAAAATATCGCTGTTTAACGAAAAGACGGATATGTTTACGCGTTACGGGCTAAGCGGCGACGTAAACGCGCTTTTAAGCAATAACGTGCCTTTGGAAAGCGGCGCGTATCTGGTTATCGACAAGACCGAAGCGCTTACCGTCATAGACGTCAATACCGGCTCGTTCGTCGGCGGCGACGATATGGAAGACACCGCGTTCACGACGAATATAGAAGCGGCGGCGGAAATAGCGCGCCAACTGCGGCTAAGGAACATTTCGGGCATAATAGTAGTCGATTTTATCGATATGCGCGAAGAAGAGCATAAGAAACGCCTGCTCGAAGAGTTGTCCGAACGCCTTTCTCACGACCGCGAAAAGTGCGCGGTAATAGGTATGAGTCCTATCGGGCTGGTGGAGATAACCCGCAAGAAAAAACGCAGAGAGAGCGCGTCCGCGCTCGTTCAGCCCTGTCCGTACTGTCAGGGTACGGGGCTTATCCGTTCCAACGACTACGTCGTGATGCAAATCCGCGCGGGGCTGCTCGATTTGTTCGCAAACGGCTACGATAACGCGATTATCGACGTTAACGTGGATATAGCCGAATACATATTCGCGAAGAAATGCCTTAAAAACGACGTCGAAAAAATCTGGAAGAACAAGCGCGTGTACGTCATTCCGCATAAGACCTATCACAGACAGTTTTTCCTTATAAAGGGCGATAACGACTTTGCGATGAGCGTACCCGAAAAGGCGCGCCTGCTTTATTGACGGACGGCGCTACGAAAGCCGCCGAAGAAAAGAAAATATTAAAAAATCGTGCGATTTTGCAAAAACTCGCCGAAACGCGGTTATTTTGCTTGAAAAAATAGGCGAAATGTAATACAATAATAAACGGACAAAAATTTAAGACGAATTTTTACGTCTTTTTTCAGGAGGAACATTTTTAATGGCAAAGAAAAAGTACGTTTATCTGTTTACCGAGGGTAACGCGAAGATGCGCGAACTGCTCGGCGGCAAGGGCGCGAATCTCGCGGAAATGACGAACATCGGTTTACCCGTTCCGCAAGGCTTCACCATCTCGACCGAAGCGTGTACTCAATACTACGAAGACGGCAAGCAGATCAACGCGGACATTCAGGCTGAAATAATGGAGAACATCGAGAAGATGGAAAAGATTACCGGCAAGAAATTCGGCGATCTCGAAAACCCCCTTCTCGTATCGGTCCGTTCGGGCGCGAGAGCGTCTATGCCCGGTATGATGGACACCATTCTTAACCTTGGCTTGAACGAAGAAGTTGTAGAAGTATTATCCAAAAAATCCGGCAATCCCAGATGGGCTTGGGACTGTTACAGAAGATTTATTCAGATGTTCTCCGACGTCGTTATGGAAGTCGGCAAGAAATATTTTGAAAAACTCATCGACGAGATGAAAGAAAAGAAGGGCGTTACTCTCGACGTCGAACTCAACGCCGACGACCTTAAAACGCTCGCAAATCAATTCAAAGCCGAATACAAAAAACAACTCGGCAGCGATTTCCCGTCCGATCCGAAGGTTCAACTTTTCGAAGCGATCAAAGCCGTATTCAGAAGTTGGGACAACCCCAGAGCGAACATCTACCGTATGGACCACGACATTCCGTACAGTTGGGGTACTGCCGTAAACGTTCAGATGATGGCGTTCGGCAACATGGGCGACGATTGCGGCACGGGCGTTGCGTTTACCCGTAACCCCGCTACCGGCGAAAAAGGGCTTATGGGCGAATTCCTTACCAACGCGCAGGGCGAAGACGTCGTTGCGGGCGTAAGAACGCCGATGCCCATAGCGAAGATGGCGGAAGTATTCCCCGAAGTTTACGCTCAATTCCAGGAAGTTTGCAAGGTTCTCGAAAACCACTACCGCGATATGCAGGATATGGAATTTACCGTCGAGAACAAGAAACTCTATATGCTTCAGACCAGAAACGGTAAGCGTACCGCGGCGGCGGCTATCAAGATCGCCTGCGACCTTATCGACGAAGGTATGATAACCGAAAAAGAAGCGCTTATGCAGATCGACGCCAAGTCGCTCGATATGCTCCTTCACCCCACGTTCGACGTAAAAGACCTTAAAGACGCCGACAAGAACAACGTGGTAGGCAAGGGTATCGCCGCTTCGCCGGGCGCGGCTGCGGGTACGGTAGTGTTTACCGCCGAAGAAGCCGCCAAAGAAGGTAAAGAAGGCAAGAAAGTCATTCTCGTAAGGCTTGAAACTTCGCCCGAAGACATCGAAGGTATGAAGTACGCGCAAGGTATTCTTACCGTAAGAGGCGGTCAGACTTCCCACGCGGCGGTAGTCGCAAGGGGAATGGGTACTTGCTGCGTTTCCGGCTGCGGCGAAATCAAGATGCACGAAGAAGAGAAGTACTTCGAACTTGCAGGCAAGATTTTCCGCGAAGGCAGCGAACTTTCGCTCGACGGCTCGACCGGTCATATCTACGACAGAATAATCAAAACCGTTCCGGCAGATCCGAGCAGCGGTTACTTCGGCAGAATAATGAAACTCGCCGATAAATATAAAGCGCTCGGCGTAAGAGCCAACGCGGACACCCCTGCGGACGCCGAAAGAGCCGAACAACTCGGCGCGACCGGTATCGGTCTTTGCCGTACGGAGCATATGTTCTTCGGCGAAGGCAGAATAGATAAATTCCGCGAAATGATTTGTTCCGAAACCCCTGAAGAGAGAGTTGCCGCGCTTGACAAGATCGAGCCGATGCAGCAAGCCGACTTCGAAGGTTTGATGGAAGCGTTAAAGGGAATGCCCGTTACCATACGTTTCCTTGATCCGCCGCTTCACGAATTCGTACCCACCGAAAAGGGAGATATCGAACTTCTCGCGAAGACGACCGGTAAGACGGTTAAACAGATAAAAGAAATTTGCGATTCGCTTCACGAATTTAACCCGATGATGGGGCATAGGGGTTGCCGTCTTGCGGTTACCTATCCCGAAATCGCGGTTATGCAGACCAAAGCGGTTATCAAAGCGGCGATCGCCGTTCAACGCCGTCATCCCGACTGGAAGGTCGTACCCGAAATAATGATTCCGCTCGTAGGCGAAGTCAAAGAACTTGCGTACTGCAAGAAGACCGTCGTAGAAACCGCCGACGCGGTTATCGCGGCTGCGGGCGTAGACCTTAAATACGAAGTCGGTACTATGATAGAGATTCCGAGAGCGGCTCTTACCGCCGACGAAATCGCCAAAGAAGCGGAATTCTTCTGCTTCGGCACGAACGACTTAACGCAGATGACCTTCGGCTTCTCGCGTGACGACGCCGGTAAATTCTTACCGTCGTACTATGCTGCCAAGATTTACGAAAGCGATCCGTTCGCGCGTCTCGACACCGTCGGCGTAGGTAAACTTATGGAAATGGCAGTCAAGCTCGGACATTCGACGCGTAAAGACATTCATTGCGGAATCTGCGGCGAACACGGCGGCGATCCGTCGAGTATCGAATTCTGCCACGCTATCGGCTTGAATTACGTATCCTGCTCTCCGTTCAGAGTACCGATCGCGCGTCTTGCCGCCGCCCAGGCTAATATTCGCAAGCCTAGGTAAAGCAAAAATAGCCAAAATCGGCTAAAAAGCACTATATTTTACAATAAAACGTTACAAAGGCAATCGTTCTTGCAAAAGAGCGGTTGCCTTTTTTCTTACTTTTTCTCGATTTGAAACGAAAAAACACCCTGAAAAGGGCGGGTGGTTCCCGCTTTTTTACACACAGCAATAGGTACTGCTGTATCATAAAGGGGCAAGCAAAAGGAGTTTTATTATGGTAAAATACAGGTTAATCATCGAATATCACAAAAGGGCAACAATAATAAGCAGGTTGCTACCCTTTGCGGTTGTTCCCGAATGACTGTTTGGAAATATCAAAAGTTAAAGAAAGAAAAGGAAGAGTTACACCTTGACGAAAACAGAATTATCGATATAACTCACAAGTATTAAAAAGCATTGAATACGTCAATATTGTTTACAATAAATGGGTTAGTTTGTGCTAACCGCTTGCCTTTTACATCGTTTTGCCGTATAATATAATCATGTGAAAATGCTATTTGTAAAAGGGCGCTTTTGCAGGGTTCGTATTATTCTTGTCTGGCATAAGAAGTATTAAGGACGTTTAAATTGTAATTCGAACGTCGTAAATGAATTGTAGGCGGCGGAGGTATTAAAGTGGAGAAAATCGATTGGTCAAGATTTTCAAGAGAAACAAAAATACTCGATTATTCATCCGAGCAAATTCAACTGCTTGTAGAAGACCGTGAGTGGAAGAATTTACCGGAAACGGAACGGGTGAAAGCAATTTATAATTTCGTTAAAGACGAGATTCTATTCGGCTACAACGTTGACGACAGCGTAAAGGCAAGTCGGGTGCTGAAAGACGGTTACGGGCAATGCAATACAAAGGGGACGCTTTTGATGGCTCTTCTTCGCGCCTGCGGCATTCCTTGCCGAATACATGGTTTTACGATAGATAAAATTCTGCAGAAAGGTGCGATGACGGGTTTGGTTTATAAGTTTGCGCCCGACGAGATTTTCCACAGTTATGTCGAAGCGTACGTTTGCGTGGAATGGTATAACCTCGAAGGGTTTATTCTCGATAAAAAATACCTTTCCGCATTGCAAAAAATATTTAAGCCGAATAATGACGGTTCGTTTATCGGTTACGGCGTTGCGACGAAAAACTTTATAAATCCGCCGGTCGAATTTAATTGTTGCGATACCTATATACAAAAAGAAGGAATTGTGCGAGACTTCGGAGTTTACGACGATCCCGATTCGCTTTTAAGAGAACACGGACAGACGATGAACTTATTAAAAAAGTGCGTTTATCGACTTATAGGCAGACGTTTAATGAATATTAACGTAAATAAAATACGAAAAACGAAGTTAAAAAAACGAAAAAAATTTGCCGTTTTGTAGCGAAAAATTCTTGACGAAATAAAATAACGATGTTATAATAACATTGTTATTAAAAAGCGGCGGTGCAGAATGCGTAAAAAGGACGAACTTGCGATAGATAAAATTATAGAATGTGCCAAGCATGAGTTTCTCGAAAAAGGTTTCGAAGGGGCTTCTATGCGGAATATCGCCGAAAACGCAGGTTACACCACGGGTATGCTTTACGGAAGATTTGCCGATAAAGGCGAACTTTTCAAAGCGATCGTTAGCGGCGTTGCCGACGGCTTTATTTCTTTTTTTATGAAGGCTCAAAGCGATTTTGCCTTGCTTGCCCCCGAAGATCAGTACAAAAACATGCACGGGTACGTCGATAAAAAAGTGGAAGAAATGCTCGGTATCGTTTACGATAATTTCGACGTTTTCAAACTAATTATCTGCAAAAGCAAGGGCAGCGAATACGAAAAATTCGTCGATAAACTTATCGGAATCGAAACGGAAAACACCATGCGCTTTATCGGCGAATTAAGCGCGGCGGGGATAAAAATCAACGACGTTCGCGCGGATTTGTCGCATATGCTCGCGACGGCTATGATAAACGGTATGTTCGAAGTCGTCGAACACGATTTCACGAAAGCGGACGCCGTTAAGTACGTTAAAGATCTGCAATGTTTCTTTAACGCGGGCTGGGACAGTTTATTAGGGTTATCTTAAAGTGTTAACCCCGAAAAATCTTTTATGATAAAATGCGATCCCTTTTCAGGAGATCCTTTTATTTGATCGGCGGTTAGCCTACGCTAACCATATGTTTTAGACCGAGATATAAGCGACGTCGGACGAATTCAAAAAAACAAAACGTAAAAAACTCATAGGAGAAAAAAACAATAATGGCAATAGTAGAATTAAAAAACGTCAGCCGCGTATACACGAGCGGCGACCACGAGTTGAAGGCTCTCGACGGCGTAAACCTGTCTCTCGACGCAGGCAAATTCGTAGTTATCTTAGGACCTTCGGGCGCAGGGAAGAGTACTCTTTTGAACCTGCTTGGCGGGTTGGACAGTCCGACTTCGGGGACGATTACTGTTTGCGGAAAGGATATTTCAACTCTCACCCAAAACGAACTCGCCGATTACAGAGCGGAGACGGTAGGATTCGTATTTCAGTTTTATAATCTTATTCCTACGCTTACCGTTCACGAAAACGTAACGCTCGTAAAAGAAATCGTAAAAGATCCGCTTTCGGCGACGAAAATGCTGGAAGAAGTGGGGCTTGCGGATCACGCAAAAAACTTCCCGTCGGAACTTTCGGGCGGGGAGCAGCAGCGCGTTTCCATTGCGAGAGCGCTCGCAAAGAATCCGAAAATTCTTTTATGCGACGAGCCGACGGGCGCGCTCGATTCCGCAACCGGCGTGCTTGTATTGAAACTTCTTCTTAAAATGGCGCGCGAATACGGCAAAACCATCGTTATAGTTACTCATAATCAGAACATAGCGAAAATGGCAGACACCGTTATTCACGTTAAAAACGGGAAAATAGTTTCTTCGGAAAATCAGGGAAATCCCGTTTCCGCCGACGAAATAGACTGGTAATAAGGAGCAGGGTATGTTAGTAAAGAAAATGCTTCGCACCGCGTGGCTGTATAAAGCGCAGTTTATCTCGATGATTCTGATGGTTATGCTCGGCGTGGGTGTGTTCGTCGGGTTTAATATGGAATGGGCGAGTATAGAAAAAAATATGTTTTCCTTTTTCGACGATTGTAATTTTGCCGACTATCGCCTTGTAAACGAGCGCGGTTATTCCGCCGAAGACGCAGAAAAAATAGCCGATATAGAAGGAGTGGATTCCGTCGGCAGATTTTTAACCGTCAACGTAGACGTGAAAAACGCGGCGGGTAACAGTGTCGCGCTTGCGGTTACGACGAATTTTAACGTGTCGTCGTTCGTCCTTACAAGCGGCGACGAATACGACCCGGAAAGCGCGGACGGAGTGTGGATTTCAGACAGATACGCCGCAAAAAACGGTATTAAAAAAGGCGATGCCATATCTTTTGTATACGGCAACGCGGAAATCACGGGCAAAATAAAAGGGTTTATAAAAGCCGCCGAACAGATGATTTGCGTTCGCGATAAAACGCAGTTGATGCCCGACTTTTCCACGCATGGATACGCTTACGTTTCGCCCGCGTTATATAAAAACGCGACGGGGCTCGATTATTATCCGCAAATCAACGTTGTTTCGGACTTGCAAAAAGACGTTTTTTCGGAAAAAGTAAACGCCGCTCTGGGTAAAACGACTATCGTTTTAACAAAAGAAGACACCATCGCATATTCGCAGGCGGAAGGGGAAGTAGACGAAGGAAAAACCATGGGCAGCGTTCTGCCCGCGCTTTTCCTTCTGATAGGGCTTCTTACGATGGTTACCACGATGCACAGGCTTACCGCCAAAGAAAAAACGCAGATAGGCACTTTAAAATCTCTCGGCTTCCACGACGGAAAAATCGCCGCGCATTATACTTCGTTTGCGTTTTTCGTGGCGATAATCGGTACGGCGCTGGGTATCGGCTTAGGGTTTTTGATTGCCCGTATGATTATGAATCCGAACGGAATGATGGGGACATATCTCGATCTTCCCGAATGGAAATTAGTTATTCCGGGGTTCTGCGCGGCAATTATCGTCGCTATCGTACTGATTCTTACGTTGATAGGTTATTTGTCGGTAAGAAAAATGCTTGCAGGCACCGCCGCCGACGCTCTTCGCCCGTACACGCCGAAAAAAGTCAAGCCTATGCTGATAGAAAAAACCAAATTCTTCCATAAACTTTCTTTCGGCACGCGCTGGAATATGCGGGATATCGTAAGGCATAAATCGAGAACGGCTATGAGTCTTATAGGCATTATCGGCTGTACGATTCTGATTCTCGCTTCTTTGGGAATGAAAGACACGATGAATTCGTTTCTGAATATTTATTACGACAACGGGCTTAATTATTCTTCGAGAATATTCTTTACCGAAACGGCTACCGACGAACAAAAGCGAGAAATAATAAACAAATACGAAGGCGACTTCGGCGGTTCGGTCAGCGTTCAGGTGGAAGGAAAGACCGTTTCTCTCGACGTTTACGATATTACGCGCGACAAAATAAGATTCGTCAACGACAACGACGAAAAATTTACTCTCGGCGATGACGGCGCGTATATCTGTATGCGCATTGCCGAAAAATTCGGTCTGAAAAAAGGCGATTCGTTTTCGGTTAGTCCGTTCGGAACGGACGACGTTTATAATCTCGTGGTTGCGGGATTGTTCAGAAGCGTTTCCGAAAACGTCGTTATAACCGATAAATACGCCGCAAAAACGGGAATACCTTACGTTATCGATTCCGTGTATACCGACGTGGTCAAATCCGACGTAGTACAGTCAGACGCTATTAAATCGGTGCAGTCCAAGCAAATGATAATGGATTCTTTCGAAGTTTTCCTTTCTATGATGGATATGATGGTATATCTGCTCGTGGGCGGAGCGTTGCTTCTCGGAATTATCGTCCTTTATAATCTCGGCACGATGAGTTATACCGAACGTTACCGCGAAATGGCAACGCTTAAAGTCGTCGGATTCCGCGATAAAAGGATAGGTAAACTTCTCGCCGAACAAAATCTTGTTCTATCCGTGATAGGCATTATAATAGGCGTTCCGCTCGGCGCGCTGACTTTGTCGTATCTTTTGAAAGTTTTAGCGCCCGAATACGAAATGAAAATGGCTATAAGCGTAGTTTCTTATCTTATAACGGCGGCTCTTACGATAGGAATGTCTTTACTCGTCAGTCTTTTGGTCGCGCGCAAAAACAAAAAGATAGATATGGTTGAAGCGCTTAAAGGTCAGGAGTAAATAAACCGCCGAAAAAATTTGATTTTCAGGGAGTTTTTATGAAAAAACAATCGGTTCTTTCAAGACTTACGGGGTATGCCGGTAAGCACAGGTATTTTACTTATGCTTCGTGGCTGCTTGCGGCGATAAGCGCGCTTATGGCGCTTCTTCCGTTTATTTATATCTGGAAGATAATAAAAGAAGTGCTTTTCGTCGCGCCGGATTTTTCTTCGGCAACCGGGCTTGTGCATAACGGAATTATGGCAATGGTTTTTGCCATAGCGGCGTTTCTCGTCTATATAGGCGCGCTTATGTGTTCGCATCTTGCGGCGTTCAGAGTCGCCACGAATATGCGTATAGCCGTTACGGAGAATATAGCAAAACTTCCGCTCGGATTTGCGGATAGTTTCGGCAGCGGAAAATTGAGAAAAATCATAAACGATTCTACGGGCGCGACGGAAAATTACCTTGCGCATCAACTTCCCGATAAATACGCCGCTCTGGCAACGCCAGCAGGGTTGCTCGTTTTGTTGTTTGCATTCGACTGGCGGCTCGGGCTATTGAGCCTTGTTCCCGTTGTGCTTGCCTTTGTCGTAATGACCGCAATGACGGGGAAGCGCATGGCGGAAAAGATGAAACAATATAACAACGCTCTTGAAAACATGTCCAACGAAGCGGTTGAGTACGTCCGCGGAATACCCGTAGTAAAAACGTTCGGGCAGTCGGTCTTTTCCTTCAAAAAATTCAAAAGTACGATAGACGAATATCAGAAGTGGGTGGTCGCTTACACGAAGGATATGCGCGTACCTATGATGTTTTACACCGCTGCAATCAACGGCGTAATTGCCTTTTTAATTGCCGGAGCGTTATGGTTTACGGCAGACGGCGTAACGAACGAATTTTTACTTAACCTTATATTTTATATCGTGATTACGCCCGTCATATCGCTTACCTTGACTAAAATGATGTATATGAGCGAAAACAATATGATCGTCAAAGACGCGCTTGAACGTATCAACGGCGTTTTATCCGTCGGTCCGATGAGCGAAAGTGAAACCCCGAAGCACCCCGCCGACTCGTCCGTCGAACTTGACGACGTGCATTTTTCCTACGACGGTAAAAACGAAGTGATTCGCGGCGTGTCGATGAATATAGACGCGGGGCAGACGGTTGCTCTCGTCGGTCCGTCCGGCGGCGGAAAATCCACGCTTGCGGGGCTTATGGCAAGGTTTTTCGACGTGAAAAGCGGAAGTATAAAAGTCGGCGGCGCGGACATACGGGAAATTCCGAAAGATGAACTGATGAACGCCGTTTCGTTTGTTTTTCAGGATTCGAAACTTATCAAAGCGACTATCGCGGAGAACGTGAAACTCGGAAAACCCGACGCGACGGACGAAGAAGTAGCGGCGGCTCTTCACGCCGCGCAGTGCGACGATATCATACAAAAATTTCCCGACGGAATCAATACGGCGATAGGGACGAAAGGAGTATATCTTTCGGGCGGTGAACAACAGCGGATAGCAATAGCACGTGCCGTTTTGAAAAACTCGCCTATTATTATTCTCGACGAGGCGACGGCTTTTGCCGATCCCGATAACGAAGCCAAAGTGCAGAAAGCGTTTTCCGAACTTTCAAAGGGTAAAACGGTAATTATGATTGCGCACAGGCTTTCTACCGTGGCGGACGCCGATTGCATTTACGTAATAAAAGACGGTCTTATTGCGGAAAGCGGCAGGCGCGACGAACTCCTCGAAAAGAACGGAGTATTTGCCGAAATGTGGAAAGAATATGCCGCTTCGGTAGAATGGAAAGTGGCAAAGGAGGGTAAAGGCGATGTCGCTCGTTAAAACGATACAAAAAAAGACGGCTTCTTCAAAGCAGGGAGCAAAGGGGATTATGAAAGGAATAATCGCCTGCGCGTTTCAAAATATGGCGTTTATGCTTCCGACCACGCTTTTATACTTTCTTGTTTCCGATATGCTTGGCGGCGGAGTGCAAGGCGGAAGAATAACTTTTTATATTATAGGCTGCATAATTTGTTTCGCGCTTATCTTTTTAACCACGTGGTTTCAGTATAACGGCACTTATTTTACCACTTACGAAGAAAGCGGAAAAAGAAGGCTCGGTTTAGCCGAAAGACTGCGCAAACTTCCGCTGTCGTTTTTCGGTAAAAGAGATCTTGCCGACCTGACGAGTACGATTATGTCCGATTGCGAAGTGATAGAAAAAAGTACTTCGCATTTTATCCCCGGCTTGTTCGGTTCTCTTATTTCCACCGTGATTATAAGCGCAGGACTTTTTGCGTTCGATTGGCGGATGGCTTTCGCTGCGCTGTGGGTTATTCCCGTTTCGGTTCTTATCGTCATTTTAAGTTATAAGGTGCAGGATAAAGTGCTTGTTAAATTTATGGCGGAAAAAATGTCGTGCGCGGACGGAATACAGGAATATATCGAAACGGTACGCGATCTTAAAGCAAACAACGCCGAAGAAAACTACCTTTTGGGATTAAAGAATAAGATTAAGGACGTTGAAAAGAGTAACGTAAAAGCGGAACTCACTACCGCCGTGTTCGTAACGGGCGCGGGAATGGTTTTGAAACTCGGAATAGCATCCGTGGCTCTGGTCGGTTCGGCTTTGCTCGTAAACGGAACGCTCGGAGTTTTAACGTTCTTTATGTTTTTGCTCGCGGCGTCCCGTCTTTACGATCCGATGCAGGCGGCGCTTCAGAATCTTGCGGCGATCATCGCAATGCGAACAAACGTTGCGCGTATGAACGAAATTCTGGAATATCCCGTTCAGACCGGGAGCGACACGCTTACGAATAACGGTTACGATGTCGTATTCGATCACGTCGGCTTTGCATATAATGACGGCGAAGTCGTGTTAAAAGACGCTTCGTTTACGGCAAAGCAAGGTGAAGTCACCGCGCTTGTCGGACCTTCGGGCGGCGGAAAAACAACCGTTTCAAGGCTTGCCGCAAGGTTTTGGGATATACAGAAAGGAAAAATCACCGTCGGAGGAATGAATATCGCAGAAATCGAGCCGGAAAAACTGATGAGTCTTTATTCTATAGTTTTTCAGGACGTAACGCTGTTTGATAATACGATTATGGAAAATATCCGTCTCGGCAAAAAGGGCGCGACGGACGAAGAAGTGCTTAACGCGGCTCGGCTTGCCAACGTCGACGAGTTTGCCGAAAAACTTCCGGAAAAATGGAATACGAACATCGGCGAAAACGGATGCGAGCTTTCCGGCGGCGAGCGGCAGCGTATTTCGATCGCGCGCGCGTTCCTGAAAGACGCACCTATCATTCTTCTCGACGAAGCGACGGCAAGTCTGGACGTGGAAAACGAAACGATGATTCAAACCGCTCTTTCCCGCCTTATAAAGGATAAAACCGTGCTTATCATAGCGCACAGGATGAGAACGGTTGCGGGAGCGGATAAAATCGTGGTTTTGGCGGACGGCGTCGTGGCAGAGCAGGGAAGCCCCGACGAACTATATAATAAAAACGGTATTTACGCCCGTATGGTCGATTTGCAATCGGCAAGCGGAAAGTGGAAAATAAAATAAGCCGACTGCGTTTCAGGGAAAACTCTGCTTGACGTTCGGACGGGATTTTTAATTGCTTTTTTCTAGGTAATGTGATATAATGTATAAAATGCGCGGGAGAAAAATATGGTAGACAACGAATCGCAGGAAATGTATCTCGAAACGATACTTAGATTAAAAAAGAAAAATGGCTGTGTGCGTGCGATAGACGTCGCCGCAGAACTCGGTTATTCCAAGCCGAGCGTTTCCCGCGCCGTGGGAATAATGAAAAAAGACGGTTTTATAGTTGTGCATGCCGACGGACTTATAGACCTTACCGAAACGGGTAAGGATAAAGCCGAAAATATTTTTTCCCGGCATAAATCGCTGACTCAAGCCCTTGTCGTGATGGGGCTTTCGCCCGACGCGGCGGAAGAAAACGCCTGCCGCGTGGAACACGTTATCACCGAAGAAGCGTTCGAGGTTATCAAAAAATATTTTAACGTGTAATTATAATCGGAATAAAGCCGACCGAGTTCGGGCGCGATAGCGATATCGAATTAAAACGGGGGAAGTTATGAAAGAGTTTTATCTAAAACACAGAAAAATTTTTATATCGATAGCGGTGTTATTGTTCGTCTTTTTATTAATTATGCCCTTTGCTACGACAAAGCGCGTCAAGGTGGATGCGGAATACGAAGATAAGTACGACGTTGCTTTGTATATAAAAACCTACAATGAATTACCAAAGAACTATATTACGAAAGGCGGAAACGATTATGCCAAAAAACACGGCTTAAGCGTGAGCGGCAAAATTATTGGCGGAGATAATTTTTTCGACGTAGAAAAGTTAGCCGAGCGAGATTCGAACCCATCAAGCATTAAAGCCGTCTTTTTTGCATATTTTTGCAAATTCTCGCTTGATGTATTGATATACACCTGCGTTCGCCTTTACAACAATCTGCTAAAAAATACGGCTTTAAGGTGCTACGCATTTTAACGGCGATAAATTTAGGAAAATCAAGGCAAACGAACGCCGTCATACTTGCCGTATTACAAGTGAGTTTAACGCCGATTTTACAAATTTTGCGCCGTTAAAACTTAATGTGGTTCGACTCTCGCTCGGCTAAGCGATTATAAACTTAAAGGCGACGTAAAACTTAAAGAGTGCGATATAAAAGGCAATTCGTATAACCTTGAAACTTCATACAGGGGAATAAAGCGGCTTTTATATACCGCAAATTCTAAAAAGAGAAGAGTTTTTTATACGGAAGACCATTACGGCACTTTTACCGAAATAACGACGTCGCAAATCTAGAAAACCCGTAACGTCTGGTGGGCGGTGTTCGGCGCGTACGTTTTAGCGATAACGAGTATTTGCGTTGTTAGCAAGATTTCAAAAAAAGAAACTCGCGCCGTAGCAAATTCGGATACGAGTAAATAAGCAAGCGAAGACAAATAACGTAAATGAAAAGTTTTTGTAAATTTTGGCGATAGGGTACTATACGATTGACATAAAATAACGGCAAGAGTATAATTATCGGTAAATTGTCGACAGGCTTTCCGCGGCAACGCGGAAAGCCTTTTACGGAGGAATAATACGAAAGAAATGAAGACTTACGAAGAGCCGTCGGTACGCATAACTAAAACCGACGTCAGAGTCGTCGTTGACGCGTCGCTACCGAACAGCGACATGGATTCTCTCGCAGACGATTTCGAATGGGAGATAAAAGAATGACGACGGCAGGAACGGTAAAAACCAAAAGATTAAGTTTGACTGTACGGATAATCGCTCTATTCGCGCTTATCGTTTGCGCGGCGGCATTTAATCGGTCGGTCGGGGTAAAGGCGGCGGACGTCGCAAAGCCCGTCGGGGTGTTCGAGATGACGAACGGCGCGTCGCTTCGCATCGCAAACGACGGCGGAATCCGTTTCAGGGTAAAAATGAGCGATGATATAGCCGAACCGATTAAAAACGGCGAGCGTAAACTCACGATAGTTATCGCCCCTGAAATTCTGTTCGATCGGGTAGCGGATAAAGACTATGCGAGCATAGAGAAAAGTTTGGAGATAGGCGTAGACTCCGCAAAGATATATAAAGGCACGAACGACGGAGAAACCGATTACTGGTACGCCAACGGCGTTATAGTGAACGTGTTGGAGAAAAACCGAAAACTGAAATTTAAGGCGGTCGCTTATTATACGGAAAAAGACGGACTATCAAGAAAGTATACGAATAACGAGTCTCCGTCGAGAAGTCTGTACGGACTTGTCGATACGCTGGTAGGCGAAAAGTCGAGCGCGTACACCGCGAGTATTTTAAGTTGTCCGTCGTACGCGTGGTACGGAACGGAAGGTTACGAAATAAACGTAAAAACCGCCGAAGCGAGTGACGCGCTTACCGCGTTGTCGGAGTCGGGCGAGATAGATTTGACGGATAAGATCGTCGTTTTTGCGGAAGAGCCGGCGGAAGAGCCGACGGAAAATCCGTTCAAAGGAAAAACTTTCAACGGCGGGTATGAAAATCCCGACGGCGAAAACATACCGATGAGTGTCGATTTCGACGATTCGCCGACGATTTCGGGAGTGCTTACGGCGACAGTTTCAGGCGACGTTAAATTTTATTTTACCGCCGTTTTTAGCAGCGCGGATTTAGAGTTTACGTTCGTAGATAAAAGCGAAAACGAGAAATGCGGAGACTCGAAAGCGGTCGGTAAAACTCTGAAAGGAAAAGTCAACGGCAGTAAAATCGTTTTTGAGAAAGGAACGTACGACGGCGGATTCTTTTACGGTTTTTTTTCTGACGGAAGCGTGAATTGCGAAGGCTTTTCGTTAAATGCTTAATTAGTTTTATTCGGCACGGTAATAGCCTTACCATAGTAATACCTTGCCATAGTAACCGCCCCGCCCCGCGAGCATATCTGCTCGCGGGGCGGGGCGGTTTCGTATTAAAAAGTCAAAAATCCGTTTGAACTTTTTATCGTTCAAACGGGTTTAACTTGGCTGTACTTATTTAGGAGTATAACAAAATAACAAAGCTCTCAAACCGCAGGTAGGCTCTTTTACGGTTGTTCATTGTTTAAGAGTATAACAAAATAACAAAGCTCTCAAACACTTTCGCGGGTAACGATAAACAAACGGCTGTTTAAGAGTATAACAAAATAACAAAGCTCTCAAACCCTGCTGATAGTACTCCGAAACTTATCGGTGTTTAAGAGTATAACAAAATAACAAAGCTCTCAAACATAGTTTACCCGTACTTGGTGCGGCGTTTAGTTTAAGAGTATAACAAAATAACAAAGCTCTCAAACTGTTGGACGCCGCTAAATGCTGATACGCGTGTTTAAGAGTATAACAAAATAACAAAGCTCTCAAACCCCCATTCAGAACGGGTAACACTCCCAAAGGTTTAAGAGTATAACAAAATAACAAAGCTCTCAAACGGCAGTTGAGATAGACGCGACGGCAGCATGGTTTAAGAGTATAACAAAATAACAAAGCTCTCAAACTATTATAAATGACCTTATGGTCAAATAATTGTTTAAGAGTATAACAAAATAACAAAGCTCTCAAACCAATCTTGAACTATTGCCCGGTGTTAAAGTGTTTAAGAGTATAACAAAATAACAAAGCTCTCAAACAGACATAAACTATCTTATCGCGATTATATCGTTTAAGAGTATAACAAAATAACAAAGCTCTCAAACCGATTAAAATCTTCCTTGGGGGTTAATATGGTTTAAGAGTATAACAAAATAACAAAGCTCTCAAACTAATCTATTTGACATTGCGAATTACACAAGGTTTAAGAGTATAACAAAATAACAAAGCTCTCAAACCTCAAATAAGGTCAAAAGCACGCGCCGCCGCGCGGTTATTTTGTTTTTCGACTACATTTTAATATATTTCGGGAATATTTTCAACTATTTCGCATAGATCTTCGGTAATAATTATTTTTCGCTCGCAATCGAGTGTTTTTTCGCCCTTTCCGCGCTCTAACAGGAACAAAGCGACCTTATTAAGCGCGCAATGTTTATATAATTCACGCATTTCGTCATCGGACAACACGTCTTTTATTCCGACAAGCACAAAAAAGTCGATCGATTTGAGCGAAATGAAAATATTGACGTAACAAATGAGTTTTTCGAGCAGACTGTCATAGGTTTTTGCGGGTTTTACCGAGCAAGATTTCAGAAGGTCTTCTAAACGCATACAGTCGTGGTCAAGAGAAAAATCCACGGTGGCGCAAAGGTCAAATAAAAAATTTTCAATTCGGGCGTTTATCGTGTTAAATTCGGTAATGAACGCGCCGTCGTTAAAGTTAGACTGTAATTTTTTATATAGCAGATTGATTATTTTTTTATCGGACACGTCGAAATAGAACGGACTTAAAATAATATCTCCGTGCTTATCGGGCGAAAAGCCCTGGTCTCCGTTCCAAAAACTGAATTCGCTTTCTTCGCCCGAAAACGCATTTTTTAAGTCGTTTGCGAATTTATAATATTCCCTTGAATTTTCGACGGACAGAACGAAAGGGGACGCCGATTCTAAAAAAATCGGCGTTTCGAGATTTTTGTTGGATATTCTTATCATACTTCAATAAGTCGCTCCGTACTTTCTTCCACAAGCGTTTGTTTTTCGCCCACGAGATAATTGATACGCGAAAACTGATTTTCGGTTACTTCAAGCAACTCTACCACGCCGGCGGGCGGAAGGTTTTCCGCCACCTTCTTTTTTACGGCGTCGCTCGTTACGTTATTTATTACGAGTTTGGAATAAACCGACTTTTGCATCATAATAAACCCGCTTTTAATCAAGAATTTATGAAAACAGGAATATTCTTTTCTGTCTTTGGAAGTTTCCATCGGTAAATCAAAAAAAATCAACAATCTCATAAATCTGTTATTCATAAATCGATTTTTAGCCACAGGTAATTGCGTTTGACCCCGCCAAAATGTCGCAATTTTCGTGCTTTTTGTCAAATTCTCGCTTGATGTATTGATATACACCTGCGTTCGCCTTTACCAAAAATCATCGAAAATATCGGCGTTTTGGTTGCAAGCAAGTATTGCGTTGCGTTTTTAGGTTAAGACAAGGCGCGCGAGCGCGTTAATACTGTACGTATAACACGCGAACGCAACGACGTATTAGCCAAAAACACAATGCAAGACCGAGTTCAAACGCAATCACCTGTGGCTACGCAGTCGGGAAAGGTAATCAAGCCGACGTCGTTTTTTTCAAGCGCGTATAAAACGCTTTTTACGTATTGCCGTATCGCGATATCGAGCGTTGTGTTTTTGCCGGCAAATACAGCGTTATAATTAAGCACGTTTGCCATTTTTCGCTTAAAATCTTTATCGCCGTCTTCGATTGATATGGCGGTTTCGTCCACGATCGGGCGAAGCGGCTCCATTAAATCGGAGCCTAAATTGAAAAAGTTAAACTCGTTATCGTGCCATACGCCCAATTGCGTTATATACCCTGCTGAAACGATTTCACGATTAACTGCCGATAACAATACCGCGTATCCGTAATTAAGGCATCCGTTGATAAAATTATTGCTGCGCCGATTTACGCCGCTTGGCAAAATGGCGTTAAAATACACTTTTGCGGCGTGACCTTCACGGTTGGTCGTATCGCCTTCGGAAACGTCAGCCGCATATTCGTTTAACGTTTCGGATTCGGTTAAGAATCCGTTGCTTAAAAGCAATTTGCTTTGACGGTATATTTTTTCTTTAATAATCGCCTGCCAAACCTTTCCCTTGGTGGCGGTTTCCCACCGTGTTTGCGTTTTAATGCGTTTCGAAGTGTTGTGAGCCCCATAATAGGGAAGTAATTCGGAAGAAGGGTTACATTTTTCGTCGCAAAATATGACTTTCACGTTGTTACGCATAAGTTCGGATAAAAGGGCGGCGGTAAGCGAAACCGCAGTACTTTGAACAATCAACGTATTTATTTCGTTGATATAAATGCGTCTTTCGGTTTCGCCGCGTATTATCAAAAAGTTCAGCCGCGTCTCCAACTTACTTCTTGAATTTACAACAACCGTCCGAAACCCCATATTATACCTTCCTTATCCTTTGCGTAAGCCCCGCGGGCGAAAGGTCGATTATCTTAAAATCGACGTCGGTTATGTTTTTATTGATCAGCGTTTTTCCGCTTTTTGAACTTCCGCCGATAAGGGTTATATCAGCCATTTCGGCATTACATTTCAATACTTTCAGTATCTGCATAATTACCATAGACTGATCGGGGATACAAAGCGACTTGAATTTTTCTTCGCCGGTATCGAGATTAGATTTGAAAGTTCTGAAAGACGATATTCCCGAATACATTTTGTTGCCGAGTTTGTCCCTTAACTTATTATACAGTTCGAGATTCTTTTCTTTCGTAACGACGAGTTTACGAGTGCCGAAACGATTTGTTTTTATAACGTATTCCTTTTCTTCGCGGTTAATTATTTTTTTGCCGTCCATATCCAGAAGTTTCTGAATAGCGTAGACGTATTCGTCGGTTTTATTATCGGTAAACAGTTGATTTGCGTTATATACCGCAATTCGCGAGCCGGTTATTCCCGACAAATAACAAGGAGTTCCGTTATAAGAGACAAGTTGTTTTATTTTTAATTTGGGAATAATTATTTCAGGATCTTTCAAATAGGAATTAAAGTATTTAATCGCGGCGTCGGCATCGTTTTTAAGTCTGTAAAAGACAAGTACGGGAACGCCTTCGATCGTTTTTATTCTTTCGCCCCTTTTCCCCGTCGAAGATACGATCGCAAAATATGCCGTCGATTGCGATTTATACCCGCCGTATTTCGAATAGTCGGAAAGCGGTCCGCGACCTTTTCTCGGCGCGGTAATTCCGCTTTCGCCTTTGGGGTAAACGGTTTGATCGTAAAATCCGTTTTTATTGCAAACCGCATATCTCGTTACCGTCATCGAAGTTTTCGTAAAGGTCGAAAGGACGGTTTTTTTCATATCGTCGTTCCACGTTCCGGCAACGTCACGCGTAAACAGTTTTTCAAGGTTATACGCACGCCACACGTCGCCGTTACGATACGTTTCGAGTCGCTTTGAAAAAACGGTATCGTAAACGTTTCCCACGACCACGTTGAGATATGCGTCTCGGGCGTGGTGTAGGTCGTTGGTTTCTCTGCACTTGAACAGACCGAATTTGTTTTTGAAATCGGTTACGTTTTTAGCCTTGCTGAAAACTATTTTCGTTTCGGGGTATTTTATTTTAAGCAGTTCGATTACGGCTTTGGCAGTCTGATCGGTTATCGTTTTTTGCCGATTGATAAAATCGTTATAGTCGTTTTCGCCGAGCGGTTCGGTTCTTGTAAGTCTGTCGTACGTCAGGCGGGAAATAAGGTTTTTTTCAAGAAGCATTTTCCAGAAACCGCGCTGATCGGTAAAGCCTGCGGGTAGCGGGTAAGTATCTTTCTTTTGTGCGTTTTTGCTGCGCAGAACGAGTACTTTATTGTCAAGGCTGTCGTCTTTAATAAACGCGCGCGGCAAAATATGGTCTACGTCGTAAGTATCGGTGTTAAGGTTTTCAAGGTCGATGCGCTTGCCCGAATACATACACCTTCCGAGTTGGCGGAAGTATAAAAACAGGCGTTCCTGACGGAGTTTCATATCGCTGTATTTTTCGTCGCCGAGTTCGGCAATCACGTCTGCATACGCTTCGCCTACGTTTTTATATTTTTCGAGAAGAGCGCGTTTTCTCGGCTGCGTTCTGCCTTCGTCGCCTTTTTTGCCGTCTTCTCTCGTTACTTCTACGAATATTTTATCGGGCGTTCTGCCTATCTCTCTTACGTATTCGTCGATTATACACAGGGTTTGCCATATGCCGCGCCGAACAGCCGGCGAAACGTACAGTTCTTCTACCGAAGAATAATCCGCCTTTTCGTTTTCGACGTCGTTTTCCGACTTTAACGCTTCCTGAAAAGTATAGTTTTCGTCGTAGAGAATCTCGTTCAGATTTTCGTTCGTTTCATACAACACGTCCAGAATCGTTACCACTTCGCCGGTAACTTTATTTATTGCCGTGACGCCGTTCAAAAATTTAGCCGATAACTTGCCGAAATCGTTGAAAGTCAAACCTTTTAATCGGGGCAAGGCGTTTTTGATTTCCGCAATCGAACCGTAATTATTATTTATCAGGTTTTCGACGATTTTTTTGTCGGTGTTGAGCGTGTGCCACAGTATGATATTTTCGCAAACGCCGCCGCCGGTTCGTAAATCGCGGTCGACAAAATCGCCGAGTATTTTTTTAAGCCGTACGTACGACGACATCGACGCCCTAAATTCGCCGTCCTTGCCGCCGAGCGTAGCCGATTCCGCTTCTTCTTTGGATAAATATCCTTCTCTTACGAGAAGTTCTTTAATCTTTTTGTCGGACACTTTCGGATAAACCGAAAACAATTCGTTAAAAATTTTTTGTTTCAGTTCCGTCGGAATCGGTCTGTCGTTCACGCGGAGTTTGTTAAGTTGATTCAGAGTATCGAATTTTTGATATAATATCGACGACTTGGGCAAAACGTCTTCGCCGCGCAGATACGAGCATTTGTTCGTCATTCTGCGCATAAATTCTTCGTTGCTCTTTGCTAAATCGACAACCCGTTCGAAATTCCACGGCGTAATCTTTTCGTCCGTTCTTACCGCCCAGGAGTTTTTCCCCGTCAAAGGCCCGACGTAATAGGGGATTCTGAATCTGAACAGCGTCGGGATTTTATCGGCAAAAGCGGCGGTTTCGGGGTGCGCTTTAACCATATTGTTAATGATTTCGTTAAGTTCGGCTTCGTTTACCTGACGCGGAAACAATCCGTTGTCGCTATGCAGAATTTTGGGTAAAAAGACACCTTTATCTATTTCGGCTTTAATTTCTTCAAGGCTTGCGCGGTCGGAAACGTCGGTAAGCGAATTCAGATATTTTTTAAGATAATCAAAAAATTCTTCGTCTTTACAAGGCTTAACTTTCGTCTTTTTACCGTCCTTGCTCGTGTGTCCGACGTAGTTTGCGTAGTTGTGGGCTTCGGTCGCGCTTCTGAATATTTTATTATAGTCGGCTTTTGCTTCGGTTCGAATAAAATTTTTAAGTTTTAATAAATCGGCTTTATGTTTTTCGTAAACGGCAATCATTGCGGAAGAGATATTCTTATGCCCTTCGAGCAGTTTTTCGAACGTTATAAAACCGTATATCGAGCGCATTGCTTTAAGTAAAGCAAAATCGTCTCCGTAATCGGCAAGCATTCCTTCGAACGTTTCGTCGGTCAGGTCTTTGAAAGAAAAACTTTTGTACTCTTTATACTTTTCGCCGAACAAGGTAGCAGCCGATATTTTCGCGCCGATTATGCCTTTAATTATTTCTTTGCTCGTTTTGTCGGTTACCGCAAGTAATTTTTCAACGGCGATCTGTTTGTCTCTGATACCGATAGAACCGTCAAGCAGTATCCTTTTAACGTCTTCGGCGGCGGATTCGGAAAAACCGGAAACTTCGTCGCCGAACACGTCGTATATCGCCGCGTTCAAATCTTTCAATAATCGCGAAAAGTCGCGCATTTCGTCAACGCTGCCTTCAAATAAAAAATGGCCGCGATATTTGATTATATGATGAATCGCAAGATAATACAGACGCAGATCGTAATCTCCGCCCGCCGTCAACGCTTCTCTTAAATGAAAAATCGTCGGAAAGTCGCGGTGATATTTTTTATCGTCGTAATCGCCCGCAAAAAGGTTGTTTTTGTCGCCGAACAACAACTCGTCTTTATCTTCGGTTAATAACTGACTGTTGTTAAGGCGAATAAAAAAGGTGTTATCCGCAATATACGGCGCAAAAAGTTCCTGAAGCAGGTTAATGCGTTGTTTGCGGCGGGCAAGCCTTCTTCTTGCCGTTCTTAGCCCGCGCCTTTCCGCCGCGGTTTTCGCTTCGTCGAAAAGCCTTACCGTCCAGCAATCCTGCCGCTTTGCCCGAAGTAATCTGTATTCTTCGTCCGTGCAGGCAACGCCGACCGAGTTTGTGCCTATATCCGTACCCAGATAAAATTTTTCCATTTTTTCGTGCTTCTCCCTTGACTTTATATTTTTCTTATGTTAAACTTACCTTGCAAAATAACAAAGCGAGTTCAAATAAAACTTTGTCTAACCACTTATTCGCATCGGCGAAACGAAAAGTTCTGTCAATCAGAACTTTTTTTTGTTCTTTTACGGTTTTTCGCCCCGCTTTTTACTCTGTCGTTTACATTATAGCATAGTTAATTACCGAAATTCAACATTTGGCGCATATAAGTTTACTTAATTTGCATACTCGGAATAACCGCCCCGCCCCGCGAGCATATCTGCTCGCGGGGCGGGGCGGTTTCGTATTAAAAAGTCAAAAACCCGTTTGAACTTTCTATCGTTCAAACGGGTTTCACTTGGCTGTACTTATTTAGGAGTATAACAAAATAACAAAGCTCTCAAACCGCAGGTAGGCTCTTTTACGGTTGTCTATCATTTAAGAGTATAACAAAACTCTCAAACAATAAAAACGATTTAGACGGTTTCGGAAAGTTCAACTATTTTACGCAGTCTGTGGTTAAGGCAACTTTTCGATAAGCCGAGCGTTTCGGCAAGTTCCGTAAGCGTCATTCCGCGGTTTTTAATCCGCGCTTCGGCAACCGATTTAAGGGGCGGGGGAAGCCCGTCTTTGCCGAGCGACGCGTACAGTTTTTCGATAGCGCGTATCTGTTTTACCGACGCGTCTATCTGCTTGCTCATATTCGACATTTCGCAGTTGAGTTGGCGGTTATAGTTGTTGTTCATATCCTTTTCGACGGTTATTTCGGCGAGTTTAAGCACGGCTTTGCTCGCGCCCGCAAGGGCGAGAAGGTCGGATATTTCGTCGCGCGTTTTAAGGTAGACTATAAACGCGTCTTTGCGCTGAATCAGTTTGGGCATAAAATACAACTCGCTTAAAATTTCGCATACGTCGGTCGCGAGAACGTAATCGCCGAATACGAATTCGAGATGATAGCCCGTGGACGAGCCGCCGTCGCTTCTGGGTAAGGTCGCGCTGCCGCCGCCGGAGAACGCGCCGCGTAAAAACGCAGCCTTTTCGCCGTCGCTTTGCACGAGATTCCATTTTACGCCGAATTTCAGTTTTACGCCTTCCGCGTCCACTTCGAGTACGCCGAGATCTTCGAGAATTTCGGTCGCGTCGTCGGCGTAGGAAACGGTTACGCGCCCGTTGCGTTTTTTATCGTCGCTTTCTAGCGTTACTCTCAACCCGTATACGGCGGCGAAATACTCCGCAAACGTCTTCGCACCGAGCGCGTTGTCCGTAGAGATTTCGAAACTGACCTTTCCGTTTTTAACCGCAAGAGTACCCGCCGAACGTAAAAACGCCGAAGCGAAAGCCTTTTTTTCGCCGTCGGTAGTCTCTTTGCCGCCGAGTATTTCTCTTTTGACTTCTTCCGAAAAGTTCATAATAATCGCCTTATAGGGTGGTTTTAAGCGTTTTTACTTTCGTTCTATGCCGTGTTCTTTTTTATAACGCACAAAGCGAAGGTCGGGTACTCTGCCGTCGATATTGTCTATCCTGTCCATCGGGAAGTCCACTCTTTTGAACAGGTCGTCGGCAAGAGCCGTATCGCCTATGCGGTCGGGCGTGTGCGCGTCGCTGTCCACCACGAATCGAACGCCCGTATCTATGACCTTGCGCCATTGCTCGTCCGTCAGGTGCGTTTTTTTGGTGTTGATTTCTATATAAGTTCCGTAGTCGGCGCAGGCTTTCGCAACTTCTACCGGGTCGCAATAACAGAGATAGCCGACGTGCGTAAGAACGTCTACGGGGTTGTTTTTGACGGCGTTGACGTAGCAGCGGTCGTTGTATTTTACCAGCCGTTTGCTCGGCGGGCTTTTCAGCGTGGAACGGAATACGTTTCCGCACAGCAGGTGTACGAAGTCGCCGAGACTTTTATAAAATATGAACCGATGCACGCCCGCCAAAATAAGGTCGAGTTTTTCGTAGTCTTTTTCGGTTACGTCTATCGCGCCGCACTCGCCGCGCAGGTTGGATTCTATGCCGAGCAGCACTTTAACGCCCGTTTCGCGTTCCGCTTCGAGACATTTTTCGCGCATCTCGCTCAGTTTTTTACGCCGCATACCGAACGCGGGGTGAGAGAAGCCGTGATCGGTTATTCCTATCCCGTAAAGTCCTTTTTCTTTCGCCGCTTCGGCGTTTTCGAGTATAGTCCCTTTTCCGTGGCTGTACACGGTGTGGGTATGAAGGTCAAAATTTATTTTCATCGTCGAAATTTCCTAAGTAAATCAACTCTTCTTTGAGTTCCGCGCCCGTTTCGTTAAGGACGACTTTTTTTATTTCCCGTACGAGCGCGTATACGTCGCCGCTCGTACAGCCCTTGTCGGCTATTATGAAGTTTGCGTGTTTTTCGGAAACGCGCGCGCCGCCGATTCGCCTACCTTTAAGGTTGCAACTTTCTATGCGTTTGCCCGCGTAATACCCGTCGTTGAGAAACACGCTGCCGCACGACCTGCCTTTGGGTTGTTTGTTCCGCCGCAGGTTTTTGTAGTATTCTATCTTGCTTTCGGACTGTTCGTATTCGCAGTTGTCGAGCCTGAACGCGACTTCGAGCAGACATTCGCCGCTGTTTTTGAAACGGCTGTCGCGGTACGAAAAACCGCATTCGTCCGCAGGGTATACGCCGTCGGTCGTAACCGCGTAGCATATTCTGTCGGAGACCGATTTGCCGAAACAACCTGCGTTCATCGCCGTTACTCCGCCCACCGTCGCGGGGATTCCGCTTAAAAATTCCAAGCCGCCGAGACTGCTTAAAAGCGCGTACCCGACGAGATCTTTGATTTTTACGCCCGCGCCCGCGGTGAGAATTTTTCCGCGCAGGTTAAGGTCGGCGAGATTTTCCGTCGAAATTACCGCGCCGCGGTAACCGTCGTCGGAGACGAGTACGTCCGAGCCGCCGCCGAGAATAAAATATTCGGCTTTTTCCGCTTTAAGGTCGCCGACGAGCGACGACAGCGCGTCGGCGGTTTTCGGGGCGAAATAGTAATCCGCCGCGCCGCCCGTTCCGTACGAACATTTTTTAGAAAGGTCGTAACCGACGGTCAGACAGTCTTTATACTTTTCGGCGATTGCTTTCAACCCTTGCCGATCGATCATTTTTATTCTCTCCTATTTTACATTAAATTATTCCGAAATACAAGCGTTTTCGAACGGTAGACAATTTTTATTTGCGGTAAGGCTGTCCGCAAGGTCGGCTTTTATTTCGTCGATAAGCGATTGCGAAACGAACGGAGCAAGCCGCGTCTCGGCTTTTTCGGCAAGCAACGACAGCGGAAAATCCGTTTGCGGGGCGTAGTACGCCGACGTAAGATTGAGCGACGGAAGTTTTTCCGCGACGGATTTGTCGAGCAGGTATCGCACGAAATCAACCGCCGCCTTAAAGTCGGTTTCGTTATCCGCCGTTACGGATATATACTGATAAAGGTCGCAATAGGCGTTGAGCGGCGTGGCGTCGTAAGCGAAATTTCTCACGGCGAATCTGCGTATATCGCGTTGAGTGCCTATAAGCGCGTCCGTTCTGCCCGTAACGAGTTTAAGGTACGCGTCCGTCGATTTTACCGTTTCGAGTTTTTCGTACGCGAGCCGCGAGCGGTATACCGCGCCGAGCGGAATATTGCTTCCGCCGTCGGACACGGTCAGGGTTTTTATAGGCGACGTATCGCCTGCTTTGCGGAACAGAAAATATCCGCCGCGCGCCCACGGGTAGGCGTGTTCGTTCAGGCGTTTGCCGTTCACGGTCAGCGAAAAACTCTTCGCGAGCGGAGCGACGAAATCCGCGCCCGCGCCGAACGAGACGAGATCGGGGCGTTCGCCTTCCGAAATCGCCGTCGCCGCGCTTTCGGCGGTGTGAACGGATACGAGAACGTGCAAACCCTTTCTGCCGAACTCGATCGCCCGTCTGGTAAGAAAATCCGCTCTCGAACCCACGCCGCCCTCGAACGTTTCGACGTGCCATAACCGAAGTATTCCCGAATATTCTTCGGGTTTTAGCGGGAAATCGGTTTCCTTGCGCGTTTTTGCCGACGCGACCAGCGGCGTAAACGCCAGCGCGACGACGAGCGCGACGAACGAAATCGCCCGTTTCGCCTTTTTCATAATAAAATATATGACTTTACGCCGCCAAAATAACACCGTAGCCGAAATAAATTATTTTCGGGGGCAAAACGCTTTATTTAACGGATAAAATGTGTTAAAATAACGATAGTTAAATTTGAGAGGCGAAAAAATGGGCAACATTATTTTAACGGGCGACCGCCCGACGGGCAGACTTCACGTCGGACATTACGTCGGCTCGCTCAGGGGCAGAGTCGAAATACAGAACGGCGGCAATTACGACGAAATGTACGTTATGATAGCCGACGCGCAGGCCCTTACCGATAACGCGGAAAATCCCGAAAAGGTCAGGCAGAACCTGATAAAAGTCACTCTCGACTATCTTTCCTGCGGAATTTCGCCGGAAAAGACCACCATATTCATTCAGTCGCAGATACCCGAACTTACCGAACTGTCTTTCTACTATATGAATCTCGTTACGGTCTCGCGGCTTCAACGCAACCCCACCGTCAAAAGCGAAATCCGTATGCGCAACTTCGAAGCGAGCATACCCGTAGGCTTTTTCACTTACCCGATAAGTCAGGCGGCGGACATAACGGCGTTCAAGGCGAATATCGTACCCGTCGGCGAAGACCAACTTCCGATGATCGAACAGACCAACGAAATCGTCAGAAAATTCAACTCGGTTTACGGCGAAACGCTCGTCGAAGCCGAAGCGGTTTTACCGAATAACAAGGCGTGTCTGAGACTTCCGGGTACGGACGGAAAGGCGAAAATGAGCAAATCGCTCGGCAACTGCATATACCTTTCCGACAGCGCGGACGAAGTTAAAACCAAGGTAATGAGTATGTTTACCGATCCCGACCATATCAAAGTCTCCGATCCGGGCAAGGTGGAAGGCAACACGGTGTTTACTTATCTCGACGCGTTCTCCACCGAAGAACATTTCAAGGCGTTTTTGCCCGACTACGCGAATCTCGACGAACTCAAAGCGCATTACCGTCGCGGCGGGCTGGGCGATATGAAAGTCAAACGCTTCTTAAACGAAGTGTTGCAGACGACGCTCGAACCGATACGGGCGCGCAGAAGTCTTTATGAGCGGGATATTCCGTCCGTTTACGAAATGCTTAAAAAGGGCAGCGAAAAAGCCGAAAAGGCGGCGGGCGCGACGCTTGCCGAAGTAAAATCGGCGATGAAAATCAACTACTTTTCCGATACGGAACTCATCGCGGCGCAAGCCGAAAAATACAAAAGAACCTGATTATGCGCGATAAACTTAAAGAAGTACCGCTTGAATATTCCGAAGAAGAGACCGAGACCATTCTCGAAGAAGAAGGCAGTCTCGACGGCGACGAAGAAGAAGTCCGCAAGGCGGCGAAGGCGAAAAAGCGTAAAAAAAAACCTTTGAACTGACCGCTCCGTGCGATATGGACGAAATCGCCGACTATCTTTGCGCCAGACGCAGGCGCAGATTGCGTTATAACGCCGAAGACGTGCTGTTTTACGGCGAATTCGTCGTGGAAGGCGTCGACGGCAGGAACTACGAAGGCGTTAAAATATCCGATATAGTAAAAGCCGAAATCAAAATCGGCGAAAGGATAGGTAAAATCGCCAAATTCGACGGGCTTAAAGCCAAAGAACTCAAAGAAGAGTATTCGGGCGAAAAGGCTTACGAGTACGCCGGGCAGGAACTGTGTCGCGGCGGACTCTTACTTAACGGCGAGACGATAGAAGCGTACGTTTTCGACTGGGATATAAAGGCGTTTCATCACGTCGGGTATATTTCGGGCGAGCGGGCGGAGTTGCTCAAACCCTATCTCGAAGACAGCGAAAGATACAGTTACGACGTAAACCTTGCGCTGACTGGCGGGCGGTATAAAAAAATAACCGCGGCGGAAGGCGGCGGGTACGTTATCGAAAAGGGCGACGACGGCGCGTTGGGCTTGTATCTCGACGTCTCCGTTCTCGACAGAATAGACTGATATAGATTTATCCGACTTAAAAACGCCGTCTTTTTTGCTTTGAAAGGCAAAAAAGACGGCGTTTCGTAAACCGTTCGGCGGAACGGGTTGCCGCGTAAGCGTTACCGTACTTAATCGGCGTAAAGGTTAAATCGTACTTAAAATATGCTCGGCGTAAGCCTTTGCCGCGTTTATTCCCGTAACGCGTTCGAACGCCGAAAAATACGCGTTGGAATTGACTTCGCAAACGACGGGTTTTCCGTTTTCGTCGGTCAATAAGTCGATTCCCGAATATTCCAGCCCCAACGCCGTATGCGCCGCGAGCGCGACGGATTTTTCTTCGTCGGTCAATTCGCGCGGCGCGGCAGAACCGCCCGCGCCGACGTTGGAACGGAAATCGCCGTCGGCGGCGCGCCGTTCCATCGCGCCGATTATTTTATCGCCGACGACTATTACGCGCACGTCTCTGCCGCGGCTTGCGGCTATGAATTTCTGAAAACAATGCGGAACGCGCATAAGCGCGTCCGCGTATTTTTTTACTTCCGCTTTTGTTTCGGCAAGGAAGACTCCGCTGCCGAGCGAGCCGAACGACTGTTTGACGATAAGCGGCAGCGACAGTTTGTCTATAACCCCGTCTATAAACTCGTCGCCGCGCGTTTTGCCGGATTTATAGCACAGTGGCGCGGGTACGGTTTCGGGTACGGGTACGCCTTTTTGCGAAAGGGCGATATAGGTAAAAACCTTGTCGTCGCAAACTTCTATCGCGCGGGACGAATTGAATACCTTTACGCCTGCGTTTTCAAGCGCGCGGCAAAGATATTTGTCCTTGTCGAGATAGACGACGAAATCGGGCTTATCGAACGGCAGGTCGGTTTTTTTGCCGACGGAAAATTCCGCGCGGTCGTTCTTTTCTATCGTCACGTCCGCGCCGAGCAGGTCGAACTCTTCTTTGAGCCGACGCGGCTGGTAGAGATAGGATTCCGTCTCGTCGAACGAGTTGATTAAAATCACGCTGCGTTTCATACCTTGTCCGCCTCCTCGCTCGAAAGGTTGCCGTCGTGAAAGAAACTGTAAGTCGAGTTTTCGCCGACGATGACGTGATCGGCGAGTTGAACGCCTATAACTCTGCACAGCACTTTCATCGATATGGTGCTTTGAATATCGTTCGGCGACGGTTGCGGCGTTTCGCCGGGGTGGTTGTGCGCCACGACTATCGATTTTACGGTGTTGGTGTTTATCGTTTTCAGGAACGGCTCGAACGGCAGATCGACCGAATCGGGGTGGTCGTTAGAAAACTCTTTTTTGGTTATCACGCGTCTGTTTGCGTCAAGCAGCAACAGGGTAAACACTTCGTGCCGATAAAACCTGTATATCCTTAAAAAATAGGCTTTGGCGGCGGAGTAATCGTAAATTCTGTCGGTAAGCAAGGTCTCTTCGGCGCACTCGTCGCAAAGTCTGCCGAGCGCGTTGAGAAAAATCGCCGTGTTGTCGCCCACGCCCTTTATCGCGCGCAGTTCGTTAGGTCTTGCGTGCAGAATAGCCGAAATGTCTTTGAATTTGTTGGTAAGTCTGTGCGCGACGGGGTTGACGTTCGTTCTCGGCACGGCGTAAAAAAGCACGAGTTCCAAAAGTTCGTGTTTATCGAACGACGTAGGCGATTCCGCGAAGCGGGCGCGCATTCTCTCTCTGTGTTTTTCGTGTAACTTTTCCATTGCGTTATAAAAAAAGGCGAAACGGTTACGATCGTTTCGCCGAAGGAATCATTTTTTCAGTTTAATTATTTTGTAACTCAGCATAGTTACGAGTTCGGCGGGAAGTAAAATCGCGAATATCCACGGGAAGGCTCTGCCCGTAAGACGCAGCGGAATTAAAAAGGCGTCGAGCGTCAGCGACGCTATCAGCAGAGTAACCGCCCAGAATTGACACGATTTCGGCGCCCACATCGACGCGAAAACTATCGCCACGATCGCCGCGGCTGGCAAGGGGTAGACGTAACAGTAAACGAGATTTGCGAGAAGGTTGCCAAACAGCGACTGAACGATTGCGAAGATTACCGTCTCGACCGCCGCTATCGCTATAAAGGTTATCGCCGCGATTAGCAGCCGATTGCGTTTTTTAACGGCTTTCGCGTAAGAAGTCTGTTCGGCGATAACGTCGGGTTCGGTTCGTTCGGTCACGAGAAAATCGAGCGTCACGCCGAAGAGTTCGGCAATGGACATAAGCACCGTGACGTCGGGTATCGACTCGCCGCGTTCCCATTTGGAAACCGCCTTGTCGGAATAATTTATCTTTTCGGCAAGTTCGATTTGCGTCAATTTCATCTGTTTTCTCAAAGATATTAAGTTTTGAGCGAAAATAATTTTAACGTCTTGCATAAACGACTCCGATCGGTAGTTCATCGTAATTTTAGCATATATGACGATAAAAATCAAACGATTATACGGCGAAATAGTATTTTTTTGGCGAAACGCCACGAAATTCTACCCGCGGTAGAGAAAAAAACAACGCCGTAGAAAGACAAAAAACGCAATTTGCGACGGAATTTTTATTCACACGGGCGGCGAATTATTGACTTTGGCGTTTGAACGGGATATAATCGGCGTGATTGTCGGGGCGCGCTGCGAAAACGGGCGAACGACAAGCGCGACAATCGCCTGCGGCTGAAAACCCGTAAGATTTACCGTAAAATTTACTGAAAATACGCAAACCGTTTTTTCGGGATCGTGGAGAATTAAGAAATATGTACTCGCTTTTACTTGCTCTTATTTATATCGCGTTTATAAGTCTGGGTTTGCCCGATTCGCTTCTCGGCTCGGGCTGGCCGATTATGCACGAAGAACTCGGCGTTCCCGTATCTTTTATGGGCATCGTAACCATGGTTATTTCGGGCGGAACGATCGTATCCAGCCTTTTTTCAGATAAATTGACGGCGAAGTTAGGGACGAAAATCGTAACCGTTATAAGCGTTTTTCTGACCGTTATCGCCTTGTTTGGTTTTTCGTTTTCAAAAAATTTTCCGATGCTGATCGTTTTTGCGATTCCTTACGGGTTAGGCGCAGGCGCGATAGACGCCGCGCTTAATAATTACGTCGCGCTACACTATAAGGCAAGGCATATGAGTTGGCTGCATTGCTTTTGGGGCGTCGGAACGATCGCAAGCCCGTTTATTATGGGGTACGCTTTAAGGCGTACGGTATGGAACGACGGATATCGTATCGTCGGTTTCATTCAACTTGCGATAGCGTTGCTTCTGCTCGTAACGCTTCCCGTATGGAGAGTAAACGAATCTTCCGCGCAAGTAACGAAAAAAAGTTTAGGAATAACCGACGCGCTTAAAATAAAAGGCGTTCCGTTCCTTTTAATCGGATTTTTTGCTTACTGCGCCGCGGAAGCAACCGCTATGCAATGGGCAAGCACTTACTTCGTAGAAGTGAAGGGCGTCGCCGCCGACAGAGCGGCAACGTTTGCGTCGTTGTTTTATATCGGCATTACCGCGGGAAGATTTATTTGCGGTTTTATAACCGACAAACTCGGCGACAGAAAACTGATAATAATCGGAACGGCGGTGGTTTTTTCCGGAATAGTCGCGTTGTCGTTGCCGATAAATTCGTATATAACCGCAGTTATCGCTTTTATCGCGATCGGGGTAGGCTGCGCGCCGATTTATCCCTGTATCATTCATTCCACGCCGCAAAATTTCGGCGCTGAAAATTCCGGCGCGATTATCGGTATACAAATGGCAAGCGCGTACGTCGGAACTACGTTCGCTCCGCCGCTTTTCGGCTTAATCGGCAGGGCGGTCGGCTTTTCGATAATGCCTTTGTATTTATCGGTATTTACGGCTTTAATGATAATTATGGTCGAAACGACTTTCCGTATCGCTAAAAAAAACGGAGAAGCGTTACTTAGTAAAAATTAAAAATTTTGGCGAAACGCCGCGAAATTCTACCTGCGGTAGAGTAAAAAATGACGCCGTAGAAAGAGAAAAAATCGCTCTACGCGCAGGATTTCCGGTTTATAAAAAATTTCGTAACGGTAGGTTGTAATTTGCCGCCCGACGGGTTAAGATGATATCGACGAGACCAAAACAAGGAGGACGTCGATATGAAAGACGCAATAATAACGCTGTTCGGCGATTCGATAGGCAAAGGAGTGTTTACCGACGGCGGAAAGATAGAAGTTATAAAGGATAACGCCGCGAAACTGTATTCGGATTGGAGCGGCTTGGCAATCGACAACCGTTCGGGGTACGGGCAGTCGCTCAAACGGACGCTGGATAAGGGCGTAATCGACCGCTATATCGCCGAAGCGGATAAAAACGCGCGTAACGTGGCGGTGATAGAACTCGGCGGAAACGACGCGGACTTCGACTGGAAAGCGGTAGCCGCCGCGCCCGACGGAAAGCATTTCCCCAAAACAAAAATCGAAGAGTTTTCCGCAATGTATAAAAAATTGCTTTCGGATCTTCGCGACGGCGGAATAGAGACGGTAGTCTGCACCATCGTGCCGATAAGTTCCGAGCGGTATTTCGAAAACGTGATAAGCAAGGTCGCCGACGGCGATAGCGTGCTTAAATATTTCCGCGGCGACGTGAACACCATTCATCGTCATCAGGAGATGTTCAATAACGAAATACTCAAAAACGCGTTCGCGTGCGGCGCGGACGTAATCGATTTGCGCCGTGAATTTCTCGATACCAACGAATTCGAGAACCTTATCTGCCGCGACGGAATACACCCCAACGCCGTCGGACACCGCGCGATTTTCGAAGCCGCGCGCGCGTTCGCGTCGTGATAAATAATAAGAACTGTGCAAAAACGTAAAAGAGCAACGCGCGGCGGATTTTCGGACGGCGAAAATCCGCCGCGTTTATTATGCCGTACAAAAATAATACGAACCTTGCAAAAACGTCGCTATTTACGCGCTTTTTTGCAAATTCTCGTACGATGTACGTTCAGTACTACCGTTCTCGCCTTTGCAACAAATCATCGAAAATATCGGCGTTTTTGTTGCCGGCAAGTCTGACGGCGTGTTTTTAGGCTAAGACAAGGCGCGTAAGCGGGTTAATACTGCCCGTATAACCCGTGAGCGCAACGCGGTATTAGTCAAAAACACACCGACAGACCACGGTTCGTATTATTCTTGTACGGCATATCGTAATATACTACGCAATCGTTTGCGTTTTTCGCGGCCGTTTGTTATAATGAATCCGCTATGAAATTTATCGAAGTTACCGTGTCGACGACGAACGAAGCGCAGGAACTCGTCGCCGACGTAATGTGGAATTACACCAACTACGGCGTTGCGATAAGCGACGCGCTCGACGTGAAAGAACTCGTCGAAAACCGCCGCGAGACGTGGGATTATATCGACGAGAAAGTGCTTGAAGAGATGAACGCGTCCGTCACGCTCGTAAAGGCGTACGTCGCGACGGATATAGCCGATAAAACCGTTCCGCTTATAGAAAAGGATCTGGCGGAACTCAGAACCCGCGCGGCGGGTTTCGTCTCCATGGGCAGTCTCGAACTCGTCAAAAGAGAAGTGGACGGCGACGACTGGATAGAAATATGGCGCAAGCACTATAAGCCGATGAAATTCGGGAATATAGTCGTTTGCCCCGCGTGGATAGACTACGCGCCGAAGACGGGCGAAATCAAGATTTTAATCGACAGCAATATGGCGTTCGGCACGGGCGAACACGAAACAACGTCGACGGTACTCGAACTTATGCAGGAATACGTACGCGGCGCGGAGACGGTTATAGACGTAGGCACGGGTAGCGGAATACTCGGCATCGCGGCGGCAAAACTCGGCGCGAAGCGCGTGTTTATGACGGATATAGACTACGTTGCCGTTAAAACGGCGGCGCATAACGCGGAGATGAACGGCGTTAAATCCGTCTGTGAAGTCTGTCTTAACGATCTGCTGAAAGGTAAAGACGTAAAAGGCGAAATCGTACTCGCCAACATTACCGCCGACGTGCTGCTCGCGCTGTCGCGCGACGTAGAACCGCGCGTGGCGGCAGGCGGGGTTATTATAATGAGCGGAATAATTAAGAGCAGAGCCGACGAAGTTATCGAAAGGTACTCTTCGCTCGGTTTCGCGCTCGAAAAAAGAAAGGACAAGGGCGAATGGGTTGCCGTCGCTATGAGAAAATTATGAAAGCGGTAGTATTTACGCTCGGCTGTAAGGTCAATTCGTGCGAAAGCGCGTCGCTTATAAACGGGCTTGAAAGTTTAGGGTACGAGACGAGCGACGAACTCTCTTACGCCGATCTGTACGTCATAAACACCTGCGCAGTCACCGCCGAAGCCGAAAAAAAATCGCGGCAGGCGATAGCGCGCGCAAGGAAGTATAACCCCGACTGCGAAGTGATAGTTACGGGTTGCGCTTCCGAAAAATCCCCCGACGCGTTCCTTAAAAAGAACAACGTAACGCTCGTTACCGGCGCGAAATCCAAAGACAAAATTCTGTCTATGCTCAAAGAGCGCGGCGCGCGGCTTACCGAAGAAGACGAGTATTACGAAGAATATCTGCCCGCCAAAACCGAGCGCGAACGCGCGTTCGTAAAGGTGCAGGACGGGTGCGATAATTTTTGCAGTTACTGTATCATTCCGTACCTGCGCGGCAGGTCGCGTTCGCGTAAAAGAGAGAACGTGCTGAAAGAGATAGAGTATCTTGCTCCGAGCGAAGCGGTGCTTACGGGCATAAACCTTTCCGATTACGATAAAAACGGCGACGGACTCGAAGGTCTTATCGAAATGCTCAGGGCGGTCGATTGCAGAATACGGCTCGGCTCGCTCGAAGTGAACGTCATCACGACGAGTTTTATGCAGAACCTTAAAAACCTTAAAGACTTCGCGCCGCATTTTCATCTGTCGTTGCAGTCGGGCAGCAACGCCGTGTTAAAGAGTATGAACAGGCATTACGACCGCGACGAGTATAAGCGCAAGTGCGAACTCATCAGGGCGTATTTTCCGACGGCGGCGATCACTACCGATATAGTCGTCGGGTATTCCACCGAGACCGAAGAAGACTTTGCCGACAGCGTTTCTCTCGCCGAAGCAATCGGGTTTGCCGACGTGCATTGCTTCCCGTATTCCCGCCGCGAAGGCACGGTCGGCGCGAGACTGAAAGAACTTTCGCCGCAGGTCAAAAACGAGCGAATGCGGGTAATGACGGAAGTAAAAAACAAACTCAAAAAAGCCTTTATAGAGCGGAATATAGGTAGTATAGCCGAATTTATACCCGAAGAGAAAATCGACGGATATTCGGTCGGTTACAGCGGTAACTATATACGCTGTTACGTCAAAGGCGACGTCGGAAAGGGTAAACGCGCGGTAAAACTCGTCGAGCCTTACGCCGACGGCGCGCTCGCCGTCTTAATCGGAAACGGCGGCAACGAAAAATAACGCCGCCGAAGAGAAATAAAGGGCGACTTTCGTCGCCCGTTCGAGATAAAACGCGTAACTCTCCCCGCCCGAAACTACAGGTTTCGGGCGGGGAGAGCGTGTTTATCAGAAAGTAAAAGGTTTATTTATATTCCGCCGCTATTTTTTCCGCTATGACTACGGCGTTGTAAGCCGCGCCGCGCAAAAGGTTGTCGGCGTAGGTTATAAACGCTATTCCGTTTTCCGCCGCCGCGCTTTTTCTCAACCGCCCGACGAAAACCTTGCCCGTTCCGTTCGCCTGCGCGGCGTACGGAACGTCCGTCGTAACCACACTTTCCGTTGCGGATAATTCTTTTCGGACGGAGTTTAAGTCGAAAGGCGTTTTCAGTACGGCTTCCACCGACACGGCGTGGCAGTTTTCGATGGGAACTCTCACGCAGGTTGCCGAAATCGCGGCGTCGGTTTTCAGGATTTTGCGCGTCTCCGCGCTCATCTTGCGTTCTTCTTCCGTGTACCCGTCGGGCAGAAATTCGCCTATCTGCGGTATGCAGGTTTCAGCCGTCGGCGCGGGGTAATATCTCGGCGAAAACCCGTTCCGCGTCAGTCGAAGGTCGGCTATTCCCTTTCGTCCGCTGCCGCTCACGGCTTGATAGGTAGTGTATATTATTCGCTCTATACCGTAGTTTCTTTCAAGTACGGACAGCGGAATAACCGCCTGAATCGTGGAGCAGTTGGGGTTTGCGATTATCCGACGCGCGTCAAGGTTTATATCCGAAAAGTTAATTTCGGGTACGACGAGCGGAATATCGTCGCCATATCTGAACGCCGACGAGTTGTCTATAACCGTCGCGCCTGCTCTTTCCGCCTTTTCGGCAAGCGAAAGGGATACGTCTTTGCCTGCGGCGAAGAAGACGAAATCGAGCCCGTCGAAACACCCGTCCGTCGGCGTCGAAACGGGCAGATAACCGCCGTACGCGTACAGCCGTTTTCCTTGGCTTTTCGGCGAAGCGAACGCGCGCAATTCGCTTACGGGGAAGCCCCTTTTTTCCATAAGCGCGATAAAAGAGCCGCCTACCAGCCCCGTCGCGCCGACTACGCCTACGGCGTATTTTGATTTTTTCATACCGTATTTATATGCCGCGAAAACGTTTTTCGTGAAAAATTACTTAAAAAAGCGAGTATAAAAATATATTTGCTTGAAAAATTTCGCGGGTTGTGTTAGTATAATGGCGATATGTCTAAATATTACGCCGTCAAGGGCGAACAAAATTCAATATTCGATTCGTGGGACGAGTGTAAGGAATTTCTCAAAGACAAAAAGGGCTATAAGCAAAAAAGTTTCGCGAGCAGGGCGGAAGCCGAAGCGTATCTTCGCGGAGAAGACTTTTACGAAGAGTGCGTGCGGCTAGGCCGCGAAGCGGGGTACGTCTCGGCGTATACCGACGGCAGTTTCGAGCAGTCCCGAAACGCCTACTCTTACGGCGTGCTTACCTTCGATTTAAGCGGCGAAGTACGCGAGTTCAGCGGTCGGGGCGACAGGGCGGACTTTCTTTCGTCGCGGAACGTGGCGGGGGAAGCCGAAGGCGCGCTTGCCGCGATAAGATGGGCGTTCGTGAACGGCTACGGGAAACTCAGGCTGTATCACGACTATTCCGGGCTTGGCGCGTGGGCGCGCGGCGAATGGGGCGCGAAAAGTCCCGTCGCGGCGTATTATAAAAAGCAGTACGACCGTTACGTCGGCGCGGTAAAGGTGGAGTTCGTACAGGTAAAGGGGCATAGCAACGACGCGTATAACGAGCGCGTCGATAAACTTGCCAAAGCCGCCCTGTTCGACGGCAAGATTCTGCCCGTGGAAGGGCTCGGCGCGAAGTTGGCGGGTACGGGCGAAGCGAGGCCGCTCGTACAGAAAATACACGCGCTGTACAAAAAAGCCGATTACGTCTACGTCCGCGACGGAGTTATTTTCAAACTGAAATGCGAGAAACTCGGCATATACGACCGTAACGGCATAACTTTGGTGTCGGGCGACGGAGACGAGATGTTTTTCGTGGCTATATCCGAACTCGTCAGAACGCGCGCGCCGATAGAGAGAATACGGCTTATCGAATCGACTTTCGACGTGACCGTTACCGACGGTGCGAAGGGTACGGACCTTTCGCGCGCGCTGCTTAAAAGCCGTAAATATTACCCGTCGCTGTGCGTGGTGTTCGCGCTCGATTTCGTTGCCGATTCCATACTCGAACGGCTGCGGTATTTCGGGCAGAGAATAAGCAAAATATCGGCGGCGTTCGACAAGGACGAAAACGGCGAATACGTTATGACTATACGCGTGCCGGGCAAAGACGAACTGATAAAGGCGTACGACTTTTTATATAAACACAGACTCGGTTTCGCGGGGCTGGATCTCGATTACGAGAAAGCCGAAAAACTCGTGGACGAGTGCGAAGAAGTAACGCGATTCAAGTGCAGAGGGTTTTATGGATAACGAAATTACCAAAATCGTCGGGCTCGTCAAAGACAAGACGGGCAAAGACGTAACCGTGATTGCCGCCGAAAAAGGCAGGGAAAAACCCGACGGGTTTATACCCTTCCGCCGCGGCGGCGCGGAGTATTATTGCAAAATATCCGGCGACGGGAACGACGGGCTAAGCGGACTCGTTGTCGCCGTTTTGGAAAACGCGTCGCTCGGCAACGCACCCGTCGGCAAAGACGACGCGTTGAAGAGTATTCTGACGGGCGACGCCAACGAAATGACCGTACAGAAATACGTCCGTAAATACTGCGCGCGCAATCTGCCATGCGCCGTGTTCGTCGTTCAGTCGGCGTCGGGCGACGTGGCGGACGTTCTCGACGTGCTTGAAAATTTCAAGACCGGCGCGTACGACTGCGCCGTCGCGACCGACGAGACGACCTGCGCTTACGTTCGGTTTCAGGACGAAGTCAACACCGACGGCGAATACAAATCGCTTTCCGACTACGCAAATATGATAGCGCAATCGGTAAGGGAAGAACTCGGCGTGTCGGTAAAGATAGGCGTGGGCAGCGTCGTCGCGGGGATTTCCGACTGTTCGGTATCGTACAGGCAGGCTCTCACGGCGTTGCGTATGGGCGGAATTTTCGAGCGGAACGCGGTCGTGTCAACTTACAAGGAATACTTGCTCGTAAAAATGCTCGAAGATATGCCGAAGTATAAATTACAGGAGTTTCTCGACGTGCTTTTAGAGCCGGAAGCGAAAGGCGTGTTGTCCGATCCCGAAATGCTCGCCACGGCGGAAGAGTTTTTGCATACCAGCCTGAACGTGTCGGAAACGTCGCGGAATCTGTATATGCACCGTAACACGCTTATGTACAGGCTTGATAAAATCGAACGCGCGACGGGGCTTGACGTGCGCAAGTTTCAGGACGCTATGACTTTCAGGCTCGTTACCATACTTTATAAATTATTAGTCTGATTTTTTCGGTTAAGGAGACGTTATGCGACAAAAGACCAAATCGGCGGTAACCGTAGCGGTAGCCGTCGTTACGGCGATAGGAATGTTTTTCGCCGGATTTTTCACGGGCAGAATAAAAGATCCCGATTCCGCCGCGCTCGATTTCATTTATAAGACCTATAAAAAATACTACCTTGAAACGAGCGACGACGCGGTAAAGATAATGGCGGAAAGCATACTCGACGAGTATTCCGAATATTACACGCGCGAAGAGTACGAAGAGATGAAGAAAATATCTTCGGGCGTGCGCGGCGGCGTGGGTATGTCCTTTTACGACAACGCCGACGGCAACGTCGAAATATACTCCGTACTCGGCAACTCTCCCGCGGAACGCAGCGGCGTAAAGCGCGGCGGGCTGGTAAAGTCGATAAAACGCGCTTCCGACGCGGATTTCGTCGCGATTAAAAACCGTACCGCGCTCGGCGACGCAATCGCCGCGCTCGCTCTCGAAGAAGAATTCGCGCTCCGTATCGAATACGACGGCGCGATTGCCGAATACGTTCTCGCGCGCGAAGAGTACAGAGAATCTTACGTCTACTACGCCGACGCGAGCGGTACTTACCGTTATAGCGGCAAGGGCGACGACCTTAAACTCGTGAAATACGATGATAGCGAATTATCGACTTATACGGCTACTTTCCCTGCGGATACGGCGTATTTGCGTTACACGGCGTTTTCGGGTACGGCGAAGGGCGTTGCAGGCTCTAAGGGGCAGATAGACGGCGCGCTTAAAAAGTTTGCGGAAGATAAAAAGACCAAACTCGTACTCGATCTGCGCGGCAACGGCGGCGGGTTTATGTCGGTGTGTTCGGACGTTGCTGCGTATTTCGTGAACGCGGCGACTAAATCCGAGCCGATTATAGCGACGGCGGAATATAAAAAGGATAAAAACGGCAAAGGCAAGGTCGATATTTTCGAAGCCTCGCCGATACTCTATCATAATTACGGATTTGAAAGCGTGGTCGCGCTTGCGGACGAGAACACGGCTTCCGCTTCGGAAGTGCTGCTCGGCGCGATGCTCTCTTACGACAAGGACGCGAAAGTTAAAATAGTGCTTGCCGAAAGCAAGGAAAAGGGCTCGGACGGAACGTTGCGTTCCGTGTACAGAACGTACGGCAAGGGGATAATGCAGACCACCTATCCGAGCGCGTTCGGCGGCGGGGCGTTAAAACTCACCACCGCCAAACTCTACTGGCCCGACGAACTCAAATCGTGCATACACGGCGTGGGCATCAGGAAAACTTCCGTGCCTTACGGCGACAGGATAGAAACGCCCGAAGTTATAGACGGCAAAGACTACGTTCTGCTTCGCGCGCTCGAACTCTGCGCGTAACTTTTTGCCCCGAACGGGTTGCGGAAAACGGCGAAGAAGATTTCGATAATTGCCTGCGGTTATGAAAAGAAGCCCGATAACGAGCGTTCGATTTCTTCGGGCGCGACGCTTTCTATGGGCGACAGTTTATTTTCGGTTTCTGCCGACGACGGAGATTCTCCGTCGTCGGTTTTTTCGTTTTTTTCCGCTTTGCGGTCGGCGGAAAAGGACGACAGCAGTTTTATTAGCGCGGACGGTGTGAAGTTTTCGCTAGATATTGCGGCGGAAAACTCGTCCGAGCAGAGAAAATCGACGGTTTTCTCGTTTACGCCGAGCAGGTTGAACACCGGTCTGAACGACGCGAAGTCTATTCTGCGTATAAATTCGGCGACGTTTGCCGTTCTTTCGCCGCCGAAAAGCACCAAAATCAAAAATACCGATAAAAGGGCGTTCATAATTTTTTCCTTTGTAACATTTATACGCTCGCGGCGCGTAAAATAGTATATCGGAGAACGCCCGAAATGAAAGATTTTTCAAGTTACGAGCCGAAAGAAAAAACCGTTGCCGACGGCAACGGGGATATGACCGAAATTTTCGCGAAGTTCGCAAGCGCGTACGAAGGTAAGAGCGGCGACGAAGTTATGTCGGCTATTCTCGCCGAAGCCGAAAAGGGCAGAAAGAGCGGCGCGCTCACGGACGAAAAAATCGACGAGTTCGCGTCCGCCGTCGCGCCGTTTTTAAGCGGCAAGCAGAGAAAAATGCTCGAAACCATCGTCAAAAGGTTAAAGGCGAAAGCGTAAAATCCGCCGCGGTCAGAAATCGCGGCAAAAGGACATATCGTCGAGCGCGTAAAGCAGGGCTTTTAACTCTTTGCGGGTGTTGAACGGCGACGCGCTCGCCCGCACCAACCCGAATTTTTCCGTGCCTAAAAACCTGTGCATTTCGGGTGCGCAATGATACCCGCCGCGAACGGCTATTCCGTACTCGTCCGAAAGTCTGGCGGCGACTTCCTGCGAAGGCAGTTCCGCGTGCGCGAACGAGACTATGCCGTAGGGGTTGGGCAGGGAATACGTTCTGACGAACGGGCGGCGGTCGAGTTCGGATACGAGATATTCGGTAAGCGACGTCAACTGTTCGCCGAAATACGTCAGGTTTGTTTTGACGTACGGCGCGGCGGCGGAAAGAGAGCATATAGCCGGCAGGTTGAGCGTACCCGCTTCCATACGTTCGGGCAGGTCGGCGGGCATATCGCGATTGAACGTATCGCTGCCCGTTCCGCCGCGCGCGAAAGGTCGGATAACCGTCTTATCGCCCAATAGAAGCAAACCTACGCCCTGAATCGCGCAAAGCCCCTTGTGTCCGGCGAGACATAGCGCGTCGGCGCGTAGATTACGGACGCTCAACTCGACGTGTCCGCCCGCCTGCGCCCCGTCTACGATATAACGGATATTCTTCGCGGCAAGCAGTTCTCCGACGGCGTAAACGTCGTTCGCCGTGCCCGTCACGTTCGACGCGGCGGATAAAACCACGAGTCTGGTGTTCGGCGTCAGGGCTTTTTCGACGTCTTGCGCGCTCACGCCGCCCAAGGTCGGTTTTATCGCGGTCAGGGTTATTTCGGCTCGGTCTTCGAGATCGTATAAGGGGCGCAGAACGGCGTTGTGTTCGGTTACGCTCGTTATAACTTCGCCGCCCTTTTCGTACAAACCGTAAACGGCGGCGTTCAACGCCGCCGTACAGTTATGCGTAAAAACGACGCGTTCGGGCGAGCAGTCGAAGAGTTCCGACACGGCTTTTCTGCAATCGAATACGGCTTTTCGGCATTTGAGCGCGGACTCGTGTCCGCTTCTGCCGGCGTTGGCGTTCATAAATTTAATCGCGTAAAGCGCGGCGTCGGTAACGGCGGACGGCTTGAAGCCGCAGGTGGCGGCGTTGTCGAGATATATCATAGTAATAATATTGTATGCGCAAGGCGCAAGTAAATGCAGGGGGAAAAACTAAAATGACGAAATATTGTCTTGCGGTTTTCGCGTCGGGAACGCAGGCGTACGAATTTTGCGATATACTGCTCCGCGCGGGGATCGATTGCCGCGTAACGAACGCCCCGACGCAATCGGGCGCGGGTTGCGGCGTGTCGGTAAAATTTCCTTACGCAAATCTGCCTTATGCCCGAAGAGTTGCGGACGGAAGATTTCCGTCCTTTCGCGGATTTTATTTTTTAAGCAGATAACCGCGAATTTCGTTTAAGGCGGTCGAACCGTAATAAAAAATCTGAAAAACGCCCCGTTTTGGTTGTGAAACGGGGCGTTTTGTGCTAAAATATCGATGATATGACCAAAGACGAAGCCTTGCGGCTCGTCGACGGGCTGGAAGCCCTGTACCCCGACGCGCGCCCCGCGCTGAATTTCGGCACTCCGTACGAACTGCTCGTGGCGGTAGTGCTTTCGGCGCAATGCACCGACGCGCGCGTGAACAAGGTAACCGAAAAACTCTTCGCCGTGGCGAACACGCCCGAGAAGATGCTCCGTCTTAAACGAACCGAACTCGAAAAGTATATATATTCCTGCGGGTTTTATCACGCCAAAGCCGAGCATATTCTGTCGGCGAGCAGAGATATAATCGAAAAATTCGGCGGCGAAGTCCCGTCCGACCGCGCCGATCTGCAAACTCTCGCGGGGGTGGGGCGGAAGACCGCAAACGTCGTCTACGCCGTGGCGTTCGGCGGCGACGCGATAGCGGTGGACACGCACGTTTTCCGCGTGGCTAACCGCACGGGGCTGGGCAAGGGCAAGACTCCGACGGAAGTCGAAAAACGATTGAATAAGTCCGTACCCGAAAGCGAGTGGTCGAAGATGCACCATTGCCTTATACGGCACGGCAGAACGGTATGCACGGCGCGTTCGCCCAAGTGCGCGGAATGTGCGATAAACGCTCTATGCGAGTATTATAAGAAGAATAACGGGTAGTAAAAAATATGTTGGTAGATAAATTTCTTGACAGAGAGACCATAACTATAAAGTCGGGCGACGGCGGCGACGGCGCGGTTTCGTTTATGCGCTATAAAGGCGTGGCGAACGGCGGTCCGGACGGCGGCGACGGCGGCAAGGGCGGCGACGTGTATTTCGTCGCGGACAGGCATCGTTCCAGCCTTATCGACTTTATGTATAAACGCAAATACGTCGCCGAGAACGGCGGCAGGGGCGGCACTAACAAGTGTCACGGCAAGGACGGGGAAGACGTATATATCCGCGTTCCGTTAGGCACGGTCGTAAAAGACGCCGAAAGCGGAAAGATCATATGCGATATGTACGAAAACGGTCAGACCGAACTCGTACTCGAAGGCGGCAACGGCGGCAAGGGCAATCTGCACTTCTGCACGTCGCGCAGACACGCGCCGCATTTTTCGCAGGCGGGCGAGAAGACCGAACCGAGAAAGATAATACTCGAACTTAAAATCATCGCGGACGTAGGGCTGATAGGCTTCCCGAACGTAGGAAAGTCCACGTTGCTTTCGGGCATATCGGCGGCGCGGCCGAAGATAGCCAACTACCACTTTACGACGTTGTCGCCCAATCTCGGCGTAGTCAGGTATTACGACGAGTCGTTCGTCTGCGCCGACATACCCGGTCTTATCGAAGGCGCGGCGCAGGGCGCGGGGCTGGGCATAGAGTTTTTGCGGCATATCGAGCGCACGCGCGTACTCGTGCACGTCGTGGACGCGTCGGGTTGCGAAGGCAGAGATCCTTACGAAGACTATAAAAAGATAAACGCCGAACTCAAAGCCTACGACGCGGAACTGAGCAAGCGTCCGCAGGTAATCGCGCTCAACAAGTGCGACGTGGCGAGCGAAGAGAATATACGGGCGTTCAAAAAGAAGATAAACGGGCGGCGTAAGGTGTTTACGATAAGCGCGACGGAAGGTACGGGTACGGATAAACTCGTGGCGTATCTCGTCGGGTTGCTTGCCGAGTTGCCCGCGCCCGCGCCCATCGAACACGAAGAATTCCGTTACGAAAAGGAAGACGTCAGAAAATTCACGGCGCGTTACGACGAAGAAGACGGAGTTTACGTCGTGGACGGACCTATCGTAAGGCTGCTCGAACGCAACGTCATACTCGACAATATGGATTCCATAGCGTATATGCACAAAACGCTCAAAGACTACGGCGTACTCGACGCGCTTAAAAAACTCGGCGTAAAGGACGGCGACACCGTCTGCATCGGCACGACCGAATTTGAATATATCGATTAAACTTAACCGTAAAGAAGGAGACGAATATGACTACTAAACAACGAAGCAAACTGCGTTCTATGGCGCAGACCGTCGAACCGATAGGTCAGATAGGCAAAGGCGGAATAAGCGATAATATGGTAGAAGGGCTTTCGGCGGCTCTTGAAGCGCGCGAACTCGTAAAGATAACCGTGCTTAAAAATTCCGACGACGGCGCGGGCGATCTTGCGCGCGAACTCGCCGAACGGCTTAACGCCGAAGTGGTATGCACGATAGGCAGAAAAATCGTGCTGTACCGCCGCAGCGAGAAAAACCTTATAGAATTATAAAATTATAAAAGTCCGAAAGGCGGACGGGGCGCGTAAGCCCCGTCCGCCTTTTTTCGATAAAGAAACTCCGTCGCCCGTTTGCAAACGAACGCAAACGGGCGACGGAGTTACCGTTACAATCCCTTAACGGCGAAAACGGCGCGTTCGTCCGCACCGTAAAAAACGGAAACCGCCGAAAAAAAATTTTATAAAATCAGCAAAAAAAGAAATAAGATAAGCAAAATAAGTATTGAAATCGGTCGGGCGGCGTGATATAATTAGACGGCAGAACGGGGGTTTTTCCGCTCCGACCGTTCGGCAGACGCCGTTTATAATCATTATAAATGCGAATATAAGGCGGCGGGCGGCTCGGCTAAAAAGCCACAGGTTAAAAACGAAAATTTTTGCATAGGGGCAAACCCTTTCCCGTCGGACGACGGGACACTTTAAGGAGAACGATTATGAAGAATAAAATTGTTAAAAGACTTCTCTGCGCCGCGCTCGTAGCGGCAACCGCTTTTTCGGCGATAGGCTGTAAAAAGAAAACGAACGAAGTCATCGACAAGACCAAAACTCAGATTTACGTCCGCTCTTACACCAAGGGCTACGGCAGAAACTGGCTCGACGCGTGGAAGAGAGATTTCGAAGCGAAGTACGCCGAGACCGAATTCGAGCCGGGTTCGGGCAAAAAAGGCGCGCAGGTAGTCGTTCAGGCCGACAGTTTCGACGATCTTACTCAGGCGCAGATGAACGTTTCGGGCATAGATATATACTTTATGCAGAACCAGTCTTACTATACGACGGTTGCCGACACGAGCGGCGACGGGCTCGAAGACCTTACTTCGCTCGTAAAGGGCGTAAGTTCGGTAGACGGCAAGACTATCGAAAGCAAACTCAACGCCCAGCAGAAAGAATTTTTCGGTATTAAGGGCGACGACGGTAACGCGCATTATTACGGCTTGCCGCACTATTACGGCACGAGCGGTATCATCTATAACGTAGACCTTTTCGAAGACAGGGGATTTTACTTTGCCGAAGACGGAGAGTTTATAAGCGACGATAACCCCGTCAGAAGCGCGGGGCCCGACGGCATACCCGGTAACGAAGACGACGGGCTGCCGAGAACTTACGCCGAATTTTTCAAGTTGCTCGACGAAATGTGCGCGCAGAAGATAATTCCGTTCGTATGGTCGGGTGCGAACTACACCTACTATCTCGGTCAACTTCTCGATTCGCTCGTCGCGGATTACGAAGGCGTTGACGATATGAAACTCAACTACACCTTCTCCGGCACGGAAAAACTCGTCAAATTCAACGCGGACGGAACGGTCGCGAAAGACGCCGCAGGCAACCTTATACTCGAAGAAACCGAAGTAAAGAGAACCAACGGTTACGACGTGGCGCGTCAGCCGGGTAAGTATTACGCGATGGAATTTTTGAACAAACTGATGACCACCGACAAGTACCACACCGACGACGCGTATAAACAGACTTCGCAGACGATGGCGGAACAGGCATTTCTCGAAAACGGCTGGACGGTTACGGGCAAAAAGAAAATAGCGATGCTCGTAGACGGACCGTGGTGGGAAAACGAAGCGTCCGAAATTATGAAGAGTATGGCGTTGATGGATAAGAAGTGGGCGAAAGAAAACCGTAACTTCGGTTGGATGCCGCTTCCCGCCGCCACGCAGGAAAAGTACGAGAGAAGAGTTGCCGGCGAGAAGAGCGTTTTCTACGACAGTCTTAACACGATGGTTATAATGACCAAAAACTCCGGATCGAGAAAAGAAGCGTGCTTCAAATTCCTTGAATATATAAGTTCCGACGAAGCGTTAAAGACGTTCGCCAAAGAGACGGGCGCGCTTCGCGGCTACTCGCTCGAACTCACCGACGCCGAAATCAAAGAGATGAATCTGTCGTCCTTCTCGGCAAGTCTGTTGAGAAAGGTAAACGCGTCCGACACGCTTTACAGATACACTTCCGACTCCTTCTTCAATAACAATCAGGCGATATTCAAATACGACGTCGCTTACGCCTGCGAAGGATATTCCAACGTGCCGCAGGGTTTCAGAGAAGGTAAGATGTCGGCGGAAGCGTACTTTACCGCGTACTACGACTTCCTTAAAAACAAACACGGATCGCTCTGGCAGAAATAACCGAGCGACATAAACACGGAAAAACGACGTGAACGCGTCGTTTTTCCGCCCGAAAAGGGAGAAATAAAATGACCGATACCAAACGAAGACACAGGGCATTCCGCAGCAGGCGCAGCCTTATATTCTATATCTGTTTTCTGATATGGCCGATAGCGCAATTCTGCGTGTTCTATATCGGCGTGAACTTCAACTCGTTCGCGCTGGCGTTCAAGAACATACCCGACCTGCTCAAACCCAACGAATACACCCTTACTTTCGACAACTTCAAAAACTGGTTCGTTTCCGGCTCTGCCGACGCGGACAGACTTGCGCGGGCGTTGAAAGTGTCGGTAAAAACCTATTTCATCACGCTGTTTATAAGCGTACCGCTCGGGCTGTTCTTCTCGTATTATATATTCAAGAAGTTACCGGGCGCGATGACGTTCAGAGTAATGCTGTTTATGCCGTCGATAATTCCGAGCATCGTACTCGTAACGGTATTTATTTACTTTACCGATTTCGTGTTGCCCGATCTCTCGCTTAAATGGTTTAACGTAACCGTCAACGAAACGCTTTTGTCGTCTACGAAAACCCGTTACGGAACGGTTATGTTCTATAACATTTTCGTCGGGTTCGGAACGACCGTGTTACTGTATTCCAACAAAATGGCGAGCATATCGCCCGAAGTGATAGAAGCGGCGGAACTCGACGGCGCGAACACCGCGCAGGAATTTTTTCGCATAGTGTTGCCGCAGACGTTCTCTACGGTTTCGATCTTTCTCGTAACGGGCGTAACGAGTATTTTCACTAACGAAATCAATAACTTCTCGTTCTTCCACTACTCGATGAACCCCGACACGACCACGATAGGCTTCCTTATGTACTATAAGATGCAGCACGCCAAAAAAGACGTTACGCAATATCCGCCTATCGCCGCGCTCGGTCTTATGTGTACCGCGATAGCGATACCCGTCACGTTCTTCGTGAGATGGCTGCTCGATAAATTCGGGCCGAGCGAAGACTAAGGGGGCGGAAAGATGAAAGTTAAAATGAAAGTAAAAGACACGCGAAGCCGTCTGTCGGTATTGACGGGCGTAATGCTCGTACTGCTCGTCGTATACTGCGCCGCGCTTCTCACGCTTATTATCTGGACCGCGCTTACCGCGCTCAAAGAGCCGATGGCGTTCAACAGGAATATGTCGGGGCTTCCGCACCCGTTTTATTTCAAGAACTTCGGTTACGTTCTGCAAAACGCCAAGATGATCAAGGCGCAGGGCGAAATCGCGTTTTCCGAAATAGTATGGAACTCGCTTCTGTACTCCGTCGGTTGCGCGCTTGCGAATACCGTCGTAACGTGCATAACCGCGTACCTTTGCGCGAGATACGTCTGCGGATTTTCCAAATTCTTATACTCGCTCGTACTCGTCGTAATGGTAATACCCATCATCGGCAGTCAGACTTCCGAACTCGAAATGTCGATTAAACTCGGCTTGTACGACAAGATGCTGGGTATGGTAGTTATGAGAGCGAACTTTTTGGGTTTGTATTTTCTCGTTTTCTACGACATATTCAAATCCACGCCGATGGCGTTCAGCGAAGCGGCGGAAATCGACGGCGCGGGGGATATGCAGATTATGGTAAAGATATTCTTCCCCATAGCGTCCAACACTTTCTTAACCGTACTATTGATAAACTTTATAGGCTATTGGAACAACTACCAAGTGCCTATGGTATTCGTACCCAACCACCCGACGCTTGCGGAATTTTTGTTCTATATCACGCAGAACACGGACGCGTTGTTTACGTTCGTACCCGTGCAGATGTCGGCGTCGCTGTTGTTGCTTGCGCCCGTAGTTATACTGTTCGTGGCGTTCAACAAAAAACTGCTCGGAAATCTGTCGGTAGGCGGGGTAAAGGGCTGATACGACTCTCAAATTTTGAAAGGATAAATGATGAAGAAAAAAGCATTGATTGCAACTTTCGCGTTGGCGTTCGCGCTGACCGCGACCGTCTTCGGGGTAACGGGTTTTTCGCGTTCCGCCGCGGACGACGAACTCTGGTCCGAAGTTACTTTTGAAGAATATTACGCGCTGGGCGACGAACTGACCGTTCCGTCGCGCACGGTCGTCGCGGGCGGCAAAACGCTGTCGGCGTACTCCGCCGTGACGTATCCGAGCGGTAAGACGACCGCCCGCGCCGAGATACTTCTCGACGAAACGGGCGAATACGTCGTAGATTACTACGCCGCGGCAGACGGCAGGTATTACGGCGCGAGCGAGACCTTTTCGGTAAAAGGCGTAGCGTATAAATTCGGCGGTAAAACGAGTACGGCTTCTTTTGCGAGATACGTCGGTTACGGCTCGGATTCCACGGGCTTGCTCGTAAGGCTCGCCAACAAAGACTCGCTTAAATTCACTACCATTATCGATATGCGCGAAAAGACTTCCGCCGACAGCCTTATCAAAGGCTTCGTTACGCCCGACGCGCGCGGCAACGCGGACTTTTCGCGACTCGTGCTTAAATTTACCGACGTGACCGACGAGAATAATTATCTTACCGTTCAGGTAAATAAATGGAGCACCAACGTCGCCGGCTTGTCGCTTTCGTTCGTTGCGGCGGGCGGAAACGGTCAGGATATGGTCGGCTGGGAAGTAAGTGGCGACGGCTCGGTTAAAAAGCACGTCAACGACGGCGTAGGCACGCCGATTCCGCACTCGTTCGTCGCGCAGACGAACCTTCCCCCGAACACCTGGTCGGGTACGGCGGGCGATTTCATACCCGACAGCGCGCCGTTCTGGATTTCTTACGACGCGGCTACCAACTCCGTGTTCGCTTCGGGCAAACTCGTTGCGGATCTCGATAACCCCGAGTATTTTCCGAACGGAACGTGGAGCGGTTTCAAGAGCGGTAAGGTACAACTCAGCGTATCTGCCGACGGCTATAACGCGCCTACGGCTAATTTCTGCATACTTTCCGTGGCGGGCGTTCCCGCAGACGATTTGAAAAACAACGCCTTTACCGACGCCGAGCCGCCCGTAATCACTATCGAAAAAGATTACGAGATTATGCCCGACGCGAGAATTAACCGTCCGTATCCCGTTCCGCGCGCCACCGCGTTCGACGAATATTCGGGCGAGAGAAAGGTTACCGCAAGGGTATACACCGCTTACGGCACGCCTGCGCAGGCGGAAGTCGGAATATCCGACGGCAAATTCACGCCCAAGAAGTTGGGGTATTATTCCATAGTATATACCGCCGCCGACGCGGACGGTAACGTCGCGGAGTCCGTACTGCACGTTTACAGCGCGGAAAACACGCCCGACGTCGCGCTCGGCTTGCCCGCCGAAAGGCAAACGACCGCCGTTCTCGGCGAACTAGTGGAATTCGGCGCGGCTACGGTTTCGGGCGGAAGCGGAGCGATAAAAGTAACCGTTACGGCAACGCTCGGCGATAAAACCGAAACGATAAACGGCAGTTACAGATTCGAAACGGCGGGCGAATACGAGATAAAATACGTCGCCGAAGACTATATAGGCGTTACCGCGGAAGAGAGTTACGTTCTGACCGCGACGGCGGGCGAAAAACCGTCGTTCATCAACGAAATACGCCTTCCTTCGCCGCTTATATCCGGCGGGGAATATCTGATACCCGAATATTACGCCAACGACTATACGTCGGGCAAACTCGAAACGCGGCTCTGCGACGTTAAAATAACGGATAAGAGCGGCGAAAGGACGATTAAGAGCGGTAACACGTTCGTTCCGCAGGTCGAAAACAACGGCGACGAAGTAACGCTCGAATACGTCTGCGGCTCGGCGAGCAAGACGGTAAAAATTCCGACGGTCATAGCCAAAAAGGGCAAGAACGGCATTTACGCCGCCAACTACCTTTACGGTAACGCCAAGATCACCGCTTTGCGTTCGGGCGTGGACGCGGAAGTCGAAACCGCCGCCGATTCCGTCGGCTGGACGTTCGCCAACGCGCTTATTCCCGACGCGGTAGCGACGGAAATAGTGACCTACGCCGAAAATACGGCGTTCGACGCGTTCGAGTTTATAATCCGCGACTATTACGACGCGGACTGCCGCGTAAGGATAACGCTTACCGCCAAAGGCAAAATAGTTCTTTCGGTCGGCGCGGAGAGCGTATCGAAAGACCTGTCGCTTGCCGAAGGCGTCGAATTCGGTCTGAAATACTCGGGCGGAAAAGTCATTTTCTCGCTAGGCGAAACCACGATGGCGGTAACGATAAAGACCTATGCCGACGGAAGACCGTTCGACGGCTTCCCGAGCGGAAAGGTGTTCTTCGGCTGTAACGTTCTGTCGGCAGAGAGCGGCGCGAAATACAACGTCCGTTCGGTCGGCGGCGATCCGCTTTCTTCGCGTGACAAAGACTACTCGTCGGCGACGCTCGAAATAATCGGCTCTCGCGGGGGCGTGGCGGAACTCAACGACTCATACACGGTAAGGGCGGCGACTTCTTACGACACGTTCGCGCCGAACACTTCTTCGCGCGTGACGGTTTACGCGCCCGACGGCAGCGTTATGAGCGATATAAACGGCTTGAAACTCGAAAACGCGCCCACCGATAAAGAATACGTTATAAGACTTGCCTATTACGGCAGATATAAGATAGAATACTCCGCCGTCGAAGAGAACTGGGTAGGCAACGACGCGGGCGTGGAATACGACACGGTATTCGTACCCGACGAAATCGCGCCGACGGTCAGATTTACGGGTGGCGGCGATAAGAAAGCCAAACTCGGCGACGTGATCGTTATGCCGTCGTATACGGCAGGCGACAACGTCACGGCGAAAGAAGATCTCGTCGTAACGGCGTTCGTCGTCAACCCCAACGGCAGACACATACTGCTCGGCGAAGCGAACTCGATAAAGACCGAATACAAAGGCAGATACACGTTCGTCGTTTACGTTACGGACGAAGCGGGTAACGCCGCTTACGCGGAATACGTCGTGGACGTAAAGTAAGGAGCGGAAACTATGAGAAAGATAAATAAGATTTTAATACCTTTGCTCGCGCTCACGATGGGGCTTACGTCTTTCGCGGGCTGCAAAGGCGGCAAAAACGAAGCGAAAGGCACGGTCAACGACGTTGCCGACCATAAAGTTACGCAAGGCACGCTTCACGAAGTGAAAGTCGACTATTCCGCGCCCGTCGCCGATTTCGTAAAGGGCGGCAAAAGCGATTACAAGATAGTCGTTGCGGATAAATACGCCAAAGCGGGCGCGTTTCTCGCGAAACACGTCGCGGCGGCGACCGGCGCGCAACTCGCGGTGGACTATTCGGGCAGTTGCGTTCCGTCGTCGGGCAAGTATATAATTCTCGGCGACAATCACGATATGGAAACCTACTCGTTCACGATGCCGTCGAGAGCCGAACTCGGCTCGGCGGGGTACTATATCGAGACGGTCAAAGACGACGCGTTCATTTCGTTTTATACCGCACACGGCGCGCAGATGGGCGTTCTGGCGTTTATGCGCGAAGTCATCGGCTACGATATGCTTTCGGAAGATTTGGTTATATACGAAAGAGACGGCGAAAAGTTACCGTCGATGAAAATCAAAGAACGCCCCGATTACGAGTTCAGAGTCGTCAACAACAAACTCGGCGAAGAAGCGACTTACGGAATGGGTTTTACCACCGCAAGCACTATGCTTTCGACTTCTCCCAACGGCTCGGTGCATAATATGTACGACTTCTTCACCGAAGAAGATTTCAAAAAACACCCCGAATGGTTTTCGGCGGGCGCGTTAAAGACGGTGGAAGGCGATCCCGGTTATATAGGTCAGCCCTGCTTTACCGCAGGCGGCAACGCCGAGTCTTACGCGCTTATGACCAAGACCGTCGCAAACAAGATATTCGAACTTATCAAGGATCGCCCCAACGACAACAACGTGCGTATATCGCCCAACGACGTTACGGGCGGCAATATGGTCGCGAGATGTACCTGCAAGGCTTGCGAAGCGTCGTTCAAGCACTACGGCACGGTTTCGGGATCTATGCTTGCGTTTACCAACGACGTGGCGAAAATTCTCAACGCGAGAGTTGCGGAGCAACTTCCCGACAGAAAGATAAACCTTATCGCGCTGGTATACGGCAAGGGCATCAACGCGCCCGTGCAGTTGGATAACGGCAAGTACGTTTTCGACGAGAACGGCAAGGGCGTGCCGACAACCCGTTACGACTTCGACGAAGAAGGTAACGGAACGCCCGCGAAAGACGAGAACGGCAAAGAAATAAAACTCGTCTGCGAAGAAGGCGTCGGCTGGGAATACGCTCCTTCGGGCGCGAACTGGATACACTCGTTCTACGATAAAGAAAACGCGTCTTACGCGCAGACCGTGAACGCGTGGTCGGGCCTTGGCGGCGACCTGTACGTCTGGGCGTACGAAATAAACTATCACGCGTACTTCTATCCGTATAACAACTACGACGTGATAATCGAGAATTTCAGATATTATAAAGAACACGGCGGCAACTACATTTACCCCGAAGGCACGTTTGAAAACTTAAACGCGCCCGCGTTCGCCAAATTCAGAGACTATCTCGACGCGAAAGCGATGTTCGACGTCAACTCGGACTACGCCGCGCTCAAAGACAAATATTTCAAGCACTATTTCGGACCTGCCGAACGGAATATGCGTACATTCCTTGAACTCGTACAGAAAAACCTGTACGCGAAAGAAGGCGTAACGGGCGGACTCGTTCAGGACGAAGCCCTGCTTAAAGAAGAAGTATGGCCGTTCGGTTTCGTACTTCAATTAAACGGACTTATCGAAGATTCTTACGCGATTATCGAGAATTATAAAACCAAACTCGACGAAAGCAGATACGAAGCGTATAAAAAGCACCTGCTTATAGAATCGCTCTTCCCGAGACTTGTATTCTGCACGACTTACGCCAACGAATTCAACGCGGAAACGCTTACCGCTATGCGCAGGTCGTTCAAAGACGACTTCGTCGCGCTCGGCAACGTAACGCATAAAGAACACTTCACGGCGGCGGAAATTCTCTTCCCCGAATGGAATCTCGATTAAGGGGGTAAAACTGATGAAAAAGAAATTACTCGTAATTCTTTTATCGTGTATAGCGGCGGTTTCGCTCCTTTTCGCGGTGGGTTGTAACGGCTGCGAGAAAAAGAAATCGGACGGCGGCGCGGTTATAGAAATAGCCGACCTTGTCACGATCGAAGAGTTTGAAAGCAAAACGCTTTCGGCGTTCGTAGAAGGCGGCGCGGGCAAAATCTACTGGTCGTCTTCCGACGAAAGCGTCGTAACCGTAGACGAAACGGGTACGGTATACGGCGTCAAGGTCGGCGAAGCGACGGTTACGGCGGCGATAGGCAAAGCGAAAGGCGTATGCAAAGTCGTGGTCGAAAAGACGAGCAACGCGCCGAGAATAGAAGTCAACCGCGATATAACCGTAGAAATCGGCGACGAATACGTCGGCGAAGCGAAGACGGTATGGAACGGCGAAGAAGTCGCCGACGCGGAATACGAATTTATCGCCGAAGACGCCGCGCAGACGGTGTGTTCGATAACTAAAGGCGAGCGCGGCAAGTTTACGCTCGACGCGAAGAAAGAAGGCTCGGCTACGTTCGTGGCGGTAACTTCTCTTCACGGGTACACGGTCAGCCGCAAAATAACCGTAACCGTAATAGGCAAAAAGGCGAGCGTCGTTCCTTCGGGCGAAAATCTCGTCGCGACGGATAAAGGCTATAAGACCGAAGTCTGGACGGGCGAAGAAAGCGGACCTACCGAAACCGTGATAAAGATAGACGTATACGACGGCGGAACTCGCGTCGAAAACGCGGATATTGCGTGGGATTATAACTCCGAATACTGCGATTACGATCCGTTCGTCGCCAAGTTCGAGAAAGTCGGCAACGGCGAGTACAGAGTGAGAAAAGTCGCGCCGGGCTATACCGACATAACGGGCAGATACACGTCCGAAAGCGGCGAAATCACCGAAATAAGAATAGAAATGGTCGTCAACAAGGCGCAGGTAATCGTCGAAGACTATCATCCCGTAATCGAGACGCAAAAACCCGTCGCGCTGACCTTCCCCGCGTCCGTCAAAGAGACGATCGAAGACGTTTCTTACGACGGAATAAGCGTGCTTAAATCGGCAAGCGGAAAGAGCGTGGAACTCGACGGCGAAGCGTTCCCCAAGACCGCCGCCAAACTCGGCGAAGACAAACGCTTCCGCGTAACCACCGAAAATTACGACTATTATTTCGACGCGGACGTATACACTTATATAATAAAGACGAAAGCCGATCTCGATAAATTCGGCGCGACGGCGAAGAGTTGCGGCGACTTTACCAAGACGGGCGCGCTCGACGGATACTTCGTTCTCGGCGCGGATATAGACTACGACGGAATTTTCACGTCGATCACCGATACCGACGAAATCTATACGGTCGTCAACCCCAAGGGCGGGCTTTGGACGGATTCTTCCAAATACGGTTTCAAGGGAGTGTTCGACGGTAAAGGTCACGTCGTTAAAGGAATGACTATAAAGGCGATATTCACTAACGGCTCGGGCGGTTTCGTCGGTTGCCTGAACACCGTCGGAATAATTAAAAACGTCTCGTTCACGGACGCGGGCGTTTACGAGAACAACGGCTTTATCTGTTCTTACGGCGGCGGACTTATCGAAAACGTAGAAATCGTTTTCTCGAAGGTGGGTTACGGATTCCCGACGCGCGATCTCGACAAGACCAGCGCAAGGAAAATGGGTGCGTTCTTCTCGTTCAACGCGAGCGCGACCGCTACGGTCAGGAACTGCGTGGTAGACGCGGCTCGTGCGGAAATCGCGTATAAGAAAGGCGCGGTGGGCAATATCGCGCTCGGTACGTCTGGCGGTAAGGTAGAAAACCTTATCGTAGTGGGCGGCGCGGAAGAATACGCCGACTGTTTCGGTACTAATGCGTATGCGTTTACTTACGCCGAACTCGTCAAAAGCGGCGCGTGCCGCGCGGCGGTGTCCGCGCTCGGCGACGAATGGGCGAGCGTAAACGGAATACCCTTCCTTAAAGCGCGTCTCGATACCGTCGGCAAAGACGATCCGATAGCGTTCGTGTCCGACGCGGACGAAGTTTACGCCGGCAACAGAATAACCCTTAAACTCAACAACAGATACGCGTACGCCGAATCTACGGAACTTCCCGACGGCGCGACGCTTGCGGGCGATATGCTCGTACTTTCAGAATCGGTCAAAAGCGGAACGGCGACGTTCAAAGCGACTTCGCTTCTCAACGGCACTACCGTCACGAGAACCGTTACCATAAACGCGGCTAAACCCGCCGACGTAACGCAGACTTCGCGGATAATCTTACCCGCGCAGGACGGGGCTGAAATCGATCTCTCGTTCGCGTCGAGCGTTCTCGGCGACTCGGCAACGCTGTATATCTCCGACGAAGACGGCGACGTATATCTCGGCAACGCGCCCGTGCTTGCGGGCAAGGTCAGCGTGAACGCGAGCGCGCTTAAAGACAAACTCGGCGACAGAACGCTCGTTGCGTACACTAGAAAAACGGGCGAATGTAAACGCATAACGGCGACCGTTAAGACGGTTACCAAAGTATTGACTACCGCAGACGACGTTCTCGACGCGTTCAGAAACGACGTTACGGGCGGATATTATCTGCTCGGCGGAGACGTGGATATGTCGGTAAAAGGCAATATCGCTTCGAGAGACAAAACCACCGAATTTAACGGCACGTTCGACGGCGACGGATATAAGATTAAGAATATGCTTATAACGGACAACGCATCCGCTGCGCTCGTCTACACTCTCGGCGCGAAAGGCGTGGTAAAGAACGTCTCGTTCGACGGGCTTAAACTCGGCGGACTCGGCGGACTTTTCCAAAGCACGCGCGGCAGAATGGAAAACGTCGAAATCCGCGTGGCGGACTTCGGTATAAGACCAAACGGCTCGTTCGAGTGGTTGTGGAGCGGCTCGTATATAATCTATCATATAAGCGAAGATGCGGTTATTAAAAATCTCAAAGTAGACGTTTCGGCGATAGCGGGGCGGCTTAAAACCAAAGAAGTTACCGACAACGCGGACTATTACGCGCTGATGGAATTTGACGGAATGTGCGATATAGACGGATTCGTGATGAACGGGCTTGCGAAGGAGTGGAAGAACCACGCGATAAGGATAAGGACGTACGGCGGCAATAAGTACAATAACGGTTGCGACGGTAAGGTTGCGGGCGTGTTCGTAACTTACGACGACGGCGGCGACAACGGCGCAGCGTTCCCCGTGGCCGGTTGGAGCGGCGATTACTGGACGGTAGATTCCGCCGCGAAGACCGTGGTATGGAAGAATAAAGCCTGATTTATCGCGTAGGGGCGTTTCTTAACCGCGATAAGCGGAATTTAAGAAAAACTCTTCACGCTTTGGCGTTCAAGGAGAAAAAGATGACTAATAAACCCTTAAAAACAACGATATGCGTAATACTCGCGACGATAGGCGTACTTTCTCTCGCGCTGTTTACGTCGTGCGGCGGTAAAGGAAACGGCAAGAAACCGTCCGGCGGCGGAGAAACGCCCGTTCCGCCGACGGAAACGTTCGAGTTTACCGATCACGTTTACGATATATACACCGCCGACGCAACGGCGCGCGGATTCGTGAGCCTTGCTACCGAGCAGGAACAATTCGAGTATATGCAGGCTTACGGCAACACCAACCACGACGCGCAGGCGAAAGTAACTCTTAGCGTCGACAGGGGCGTCGCGCCGTATACGGTAAAGATAGCGGATAACACCGATCTTAAAAACGCGTACGAACTGCAATTCCCCGACAAAAATATATCCGTCGGCGGAGCGTTTGCGCCGTCCGCGACCTATTATTACGAAGTAACCGACGCTACGGGCGCGAGAGCGCAACTCGGCACGATTAAGACCGCCGCCGATCCGCTGCGCGTTATAACCGTAGGCGGGGCGAGAAACGTGCGCGATCTCGGCGGCTGGAAAACCGTCGACGGGTATACCGTAAGATACGGAATGCTCTATCGCGGCGCGAAACTCAACGATATAAACGACGGCGGAAAGCAAACCCTTGCGCGCGAACTCAAAGTGAAAACCGAACTCGACCTGCGCCAGAGCAGCGAGACGGAAGGTCAGACGGGTTGCGCTTTCGACGGCGAATATAAACTTATCAATATAACTCAGTACGACCTTGCGCTTAACGACGCGAACTCCAAGTCGGGCTTCAAGAAGATAATCGAACTGCTTGCCGACGAGAGCAATTACCCCGTTTACTTCCATTGCAGGGCGGGCGCGGACAGAACGGGTACGCTCGCGTACCTTATCAACGGGCTTCTCGGCGTAAGTTACGAAGACCTTACCAAAGACTTCGAACTCACTTCGTTCGGCGGGCAGGGGCTGAGACTGCGCAGCGATATCGTTACCGACGAAAACGGCAAACCCACGGGCTACGGCGAAACGGGCGTTTACTATTCGGTAACGGGCAAGAACCATATAGCGTGGGGCAAAATGCACGCCGATATGCTTGCCAAGTACCCCGAAGAAAAAACTCTTTCGGCGGTAATAGAAAAATATCTCGTGAACGAGTGCGGTGTGGCGGCGGAAACGCTCGACAAGTTAAGAGTTTTACTGCTCGGCTTGCAACCCGACTCTTCTCTGCCGCAGGCGAAAGAAGCGACTTGCGACGAAGACGGCGCGCTTGCGTATAAATACGGCGACAGAGTGATAACCGTTCCCGTTGCGTCAAAAGGTCATAAGATAGTAATCGAAGGCGAAGGCGAAAACGCCGCGGCGCGTTGCGAAAATTGCGACAAACTCAACTCCGCCGAATATAAATATTACGCGGACAAGGCGGACGTTGCGTCGGGCTTTAACTTCCCCGCCATAGACGGAACGCCCGAACCCGTAAAAGACGTATACGGCAAACCCGCCGATATGGTAGGCAAAACCGTAAAACTCGATAAGAGCGACGTCGGCGACGAGCCTAAATATCTCATCGTCGAGTACAAAGACGGTACGCTTGCGGTCGTAGGCTTCAAGGTATGGACGAAGATAGTTAAAAAGGAAGCCGATCTTAAAGAGATCAACGCTAACGCGACCGTCGATTCCGTTAAAAACACGGTAAAGGCGCACGTTCTTATCGCTAACGACGTAACCCTTACTTACGCCTGGACGAAAGGCTTCACGATCGGCTCGGGTATGTCGGGCTACGCGTTCGAAGGCGTTATAGACGGAAACGGGCATACTATATCGGGCTTTAAGACTGAATCGGGCGGCGCGCTCGTGAACAGGCTCGGCAAAGACGGGGTTATCAGAAACCTTACGCTCGCAGGCGAAGCGGTAAAGAGCGGCGCGCAATTTCTCGTCGCCAACACGGACGGCGGATTGATTGAAAACGTAACCGTCAGATGCAAACTCGGCGAACAAAAGCAGACGGAAGCGAACTCCGCGCTTTTAGGCAATATAGGCGGAGACAAGTCGGACGTAATCACGCTTAAAAACGTAGTCGTGATAGAACCGTCCGCTAAGATAATCTCCGTAAGGCGCGACCGTTCGAGCGCGCTCGGCAGAGCGGTTACGGATATAAGCGGCAAAATCGTGACGGACGGACTTATAGTCGTCGGCGTTAAGCCCTTACTCGTCGGCGCGGACGGACACGCGTACCAGAATTTCGCGACGCTTTCGGCGTATCTCGGCGAGAAAAATCTCGTCGGCGCGGAATATTACGACACCGTAGACGCTTACGAAGCCATAAATTAACGAATAACGCAAAAATTTGCGATATCGGGAGGTAAATATGAGAAAAATTATCAGAATTTTAACCATCGCGCTCGGTCTTTCGCTCGCGCTCGGCTTATTCGCCGCGTGTAAGAAAGCCGAACCGAAGAAGACCACGCTCGAAGCGCCCGCAATCGTCGAAAAGACTTACACGGGCGGGCTGCTTACCGCCGACGTACCCGAAAACGAAGGTTACGTCGTAGAAGCGAACGCGGGCGGAACGAACGCAGGCGAATACTCCGTCGTGCTTAAACTTTCGGACGCGAAAAAGTACGAATGGGCTACGCCCGACGCCGACGACGCCGAAAAACTGACGCTCGTCTTCAAAATCAACAAAGCCGCAGACGCGATCAACGGTCTCGCCGACTTCAAAACGACGTGCAAAACTCTTCCGTCGAGCGTGAAAGGCGTATCCGCCGTTTCGGGTTTACCCGTTTCGTATAAGTTTTCCAAAGACGGCGAAAACTGGACGGACGGCATAGAAGAAAACGAACTCGTAGCGGGCGCGGAGTTTTTCGTTAAAGCGTACACCGCGGGCAACGAAAACTATATCGCCGCCGAAAGCGGAAAGGTAAAGATGACCGTCAACCATAAATACGGCTCGGTTACGAAAATCTCGCGCGGCGTTTACGAAATCAAGTGCGCGTGCGGAACTAAGAAAGACCTTCCGACCGTAACCGCGGCGTTTACGCTCGACGGCGCGGAACTCAAGAGTTTCGAAGTGCCTTACGGCTCGGTCCTTACCCGCGAACAAATCAACGAAGTTATCGCTCTTGCCGAAAAAGACACCGATCGTAAAGTAACCGACGTAGGTTACGACGTCGACGCCGAAAACGACGAAGACGTGGAATTGTTCGACAACGTCACGATAGAAGTCAAACTCGATTACGGCGCGCTCGTAGACGGCTCCGTATTCAAATTGTTCTATTTGTCGACCAGCATAAACCCGTATACGGTCGTAGATACCGAAGTCGCCGCGCCTGCGGGCTTCACGCGCGTAAACAAAACGGCTCTTAAAAACACGACGAACTACGCGTATTCTTCGGTTGACATTACGGGTTATAAGACCGTATTTTTCGCCGTTAAGACCAACGGTACTTTCAAACTTGAAACGACTGACGATAATGGCGAGCCTATTTCCAAGGACTATACCGACGGCGGATGGTTGTACTTTACCGTCGCGCGTAACGCCGACGGAAAGTTGTGGGACGTAACCGTAACCGACGAAAGCGGTATGGTTATAGCCGAAAGAAAGGGTATGAGCGGCGAAAAGAACGCTCCGGGCGCCTACGTCAACGATTCTCTGGGCGCGATTTTATGGGGCAAAGCGGCGAAAGGTTTTTGCTGGAATCTCGCCGAAGGACAATATATGTGGGGAACGGAAGTCCGTGCGGACAGAACCGCCGAAGCAAGGGCGGCGAATCGCGGCGATATAATAGCCGACGCCACTTTATTCGATAAAGACAAACTCGACGTAGACGACGTTACCGCTACAGTCGCCGATATAACGGTTGCAAGCGGATTTAACAAGATCTATAAAAACAAAGATTCCGTTACGACGTTTAACGGGAGAGCGTTATCCGACTACGCGCTTACCGCGTATTCCGAAGTCAACTTCGCCGTTATGAGCAACTGGATAATTACCGCCAGTAAATTCAATGCGGCAAGGGGCGAAGGCTATATGAGCTGGATGTACTTCAAACTTAAAAACAACGGCGAAACGGACGGTAAGCCGAGTTGGACGGTTACCATAACCGACGAAGGCGGCAACGAATACTATACCGCCACCGTAAACGGTCATAACGCCAACTACGTCGCAGACAGTATCGACGATATTCTTTGGGGTATGGGAGACGTTTTCCAGATTAAAAACGGCGTAAGCAGCGACCCCGTAATGACCGTTGCCGGCAGAAATATAGGCGCGATGGAAGTATACTGCACGGAAATCCGCGGTACGCTTAAAACCGTCGCCGCTTAATCGCCCTACTTTAAGAAAAAACACGAAGGTAAACTATGTTATATCCCCAGTCTAACGAACGCAGAAGCGTTCTCAACCTAAACGGAATATGGAATTACGCGTTCGTTTCTGACGACTACGTTCCCCTGCGCAAAGCCGAAAACGCGTCGCCTATGGCGGTGCCGGCAAGTATGAACGATATAGTCGTATCTAAAAACTCGGCTAAATACGTCGGCAAAGTGCTGTACGAGCGGGAATTTTCTATGCCCGTCGAAAGCCGTTTGAGTTACAGGTTAAGAATCGGGGCGGTAAGTCACCGTTGCGAAGTGTATCTTAACGGCGAAAAGATAGGTTGCGGAGTAAACGGGTTTATACCCGTAGACCTGCCGCTTGAAAATCTTAAAGCCAAAAATCGCCTGTCGGTAATTATCGATAACCGACTTACCGGCAGGACTTTGCCTATGGGCGAGATAGAAAAGGCGGGGATATATCACCTTGTTTCGGTGCTTGGCGGCGAACACGTCGTAGACCGTTCCGCCGAAGTCGCGGGGCAGAAACAGATAATCAAATTCGACTTCTACAACTTTACGGGCATACACCGCGACGTTCTCGTTTACGGCTTGCCCGAAAACGCCGTGGAAGACGTTACGATTAAGACCGTTGTCGGCGGGGATTACGAAAAAATCAGGGTGGACGTGAAGACCGACGGAAAGGTCGTCAGATATACCGTGTTCGACGGCGAAGTTCCCGTCGCGACGAGTACCGACGGAGATATAACGCTTAAAAACCCGAGTCTGTGGTCGCCGAAAAATCCGCATTTGTACACTTTACGGGTGGAGACCGAAAACGACTGTTACGAGCAGACTTTCGGCGTGCGCAAGGTAGCGGTCGACGAAAAGGGGCTTACGCTCAACGGCGAACGCGTGTACCTTAAAGGGTTCGGCAAACACGAAGATTTCTTCATATCCGGCAAGGGCAACAACCCGGCGGTAAACGTCAGAGATTTCGAGTTGCTTAAATGGATAAACGCCAACTCTATCCGCACCAGCCATTACCCGTACGCCGAAGAGATTATGGATCTTGCCGACCGCTACGGAATAATGGTCATAGACGAAGTTCCCGCGGCGGGCGTGGGGTTCTGGAACGGTTATACGTTCGGCAAAGGCAGGGCGGACGAAGAAACGCTCGCGTTGCATAAGCAGGTAATATCCGCGCTCGTAGACAGGGATAAAAACCGTCCGTGCGTGATAATGCTGTCGGTCGCCAACGAAACGGCGACTTACGAAGACGCTTCGCGCCCGTATTATAAAGAAGTCATCGACCACGCCAGAAGTCTTACCGATTTGCCGATTACGCTTGCGGAATCCACCAAGTCGTTCGAAGGCTCGCGCGTGGCGGATATGCTCGATATAATCTGCGTCAACCGCTATTACGGCTGGTACGACGAACCTGCCGAACTCGACGCGATAGAAACGCTTTGCCGCGACGATCTGGATAAGTATTACGCTAAATTCCGTAAACCGATGATCTTAACCGAATTCGGCGCGGACACGATAGAAGGGTTTCACTCGTTACAGGGCGAAATGTTCTCGGAAGAATTCCAGACCGAACTGCTTGCGGAAACGTGCAGGGTACTCGACACTCTGCCGTACATAGTCGGCGAGCAGGTATGGAATTTTGCGGACTTCAAAACCAGGGAAGGCACGATGCGCGTGCGCGGTAACCGCAAAGGCGTGTTTACCAAAGAACGGCAACCCAAAAGCGCGGCGTTCTACCTGAAAGAACGATGGAAAAATAAAGAATAAATAAAATACCGCGGGCGGCGCATTTATGCGCCGCCCGCGGTATTTTATCTTAATCGTTTAATCGTCCGACTTTGAAAATAACAGTTTAATCGCCTGATAGACGTGTTTGACGTATACGAGTTTTATCTGCGACGCGAATTTCTGCGTCGATTCGCGGTTCTTTTCGGGCAGAAAAACGGTTTTCGCGCCTAATCGGGCGCATTCCGCAACGCGTTTGTCCGCCTGCGTTACTCCGCGTACTTCGCCCGTAAGACCTATTTCGCCGAACGCGCATACTTCCTTGCCGACGGGTATTCCGTTCTGTCCGCTTACGAGCGCGAGCGCGACCGCAAGGTCGGCAGACGGCTCTGAAAGTTTTATTCCGCCCATTACGTTGACGTACACGTCAAGCGCGTAAAACGGCGTATAGGCGCGTTTTTCGAGAACGGCGAGCATTAAAAGCAGTCTGTTTACGTCGATACCTATCGGCATTCGTCTCGGTATTCCGAACGCCGTTTTGGCAAGCAGAGTCTGTATTTCGACCGCCATACAGCGGTTGCCCGAAATCGTCGGCGTCACAATCGTACCCGCTTCGTTGCCGCGTTCGTCGGAGACGAAAATTCCGTCGTAGTCCTTAACGCCGCGTATACCGTCTTCGCGCATTTCGAAAACCCCGACTTCCTGTGCCGAACCGAATCTGTTTTTGACCGCGCGCAGCAGTTTGTAATTGTCGCGCGGCTGACCTTCGAAGTAAAGCACGGTGTCGGTAACGTGTTCGAGAACTTTCGGCCCGGCGATCGCTCCGTCTTTCGTGACGTGCCCGACCACGAAAACCGTGGTCTTGCCCGATTTCGCAAACCGCATCAGCCGCGAAGCGCATTCCTTTACCTGACTTACGCTCCCCGCGGAAGAGTTTAATTCTTCGAGATAGACCGCCTGTACGGAGTCGACTATAAGAAAGTCGTACCCTTCGGCGCAGTCGAGAATATTGTCGAGCGAAGTCTCGTTTATTACCATCAGATCGGAATAATCGCCTTTAAGCCGTTCGCAACGCATTTTTACCTGCGCGCGGCTCTCTTCCGCCGACGCGTAAAGCACTTTGTAATTCTTTGAAAGGGTACACGCGACCTGCGTCATAAGCGTGGATTTGCCTATGCCGGGATCTCCGCCGAGCAGTACGAAAGACGACGGAACTATTCCGCCGCCCAGAACGTCGTCGAGTTCGCTTATTCCCGATTTTATCCTTACCGTTTTTTCGGCGGCTACTTCCGACAGTTTAGACGGGCGTTCGTAACTTCTCGCCGCCTTCTGCGGTTTCTCGGCAGCGGTTTCGAGTATTTCTTCGGTTATAGTGCCGAACGTTCCGCAAGACGGGCATCTGCCCAGCCAGCCGGGCGTTACCGCGCCGCATTCCGTACAGACGTAACGGCTCGTCGTTTTACTTTTGCTCATAATTTCTCCTTTCGTCGCGGCGGCTATTTACCGTCTCGCGTTTTCGTCGCGGCGGCTATTTTCCGTCGCGCGTTTTAGCCGTAAGGCAGTACGCCTGAACGGCAACGCCTTCTTCGCGCCCGACTAAGCCTATCCCTTCGAGAGTGGTGCAGGTTATCCCCACGCGGTCGGGCGACAAGCCCGAAAGCCGAGCCACGTTTTCGGTAACGGCGGCGACGTAAGGCGCAAGTTTGGGCTTTTGCGCCATTATAACCGCGCTTATATTCAGCGGTTCGTATCCGCGCTCTTTAAGCATTTTCAAAACTTCCGCGTATAATATCGCGCTCGAAATCCCCGCGTACTTTTCGTCGGTGTCGGGGAAGTGTCTGCCTATGTCGCCGAGCGCGACGGAAGACAAAAGCGCGTCCGCAATCGCGTGCAGCAATACGTCCGCGTCGCTATGCCCGAGCAGACCTTTGTCGTGCGGAATTTCCACTCCGCCCAGAACGAACTTTCTTCCGCTTACCAGCCTGTGCAGGTCGAAACCCGTGCCTGCGCGCAGATTTTCGGACGGGGCGAAGTCTTCGGGCAGGGTAAGTTTTTTATTCGTCGTTTCCCCAGCGACGGCTCTGCATTTGCCGATATATTTCGCGTACAGCCCCGACTCGTCCGTAAAGGTTTCCGTTTCGCCCGCAAGCGCGAACGCTTTAAGCAGCGTCGCCTTGTCGAACGCCTGCGGAGTCTGTACGTTACGCACGCCCGCGCGCGACGCGCGTACTATATAATCGCCGTCCGCGCCGCGTTCGGTTATGGCAACGGTGTCCACCGCAGGTACGCACGCCACCCCCGAACCGTATTCGGCGGCGGAGCGGACGCATTCGGAAATCAGGCGTTGCGAAACGAAGGGGCGCGCGCCGTCGTGAACGACCACTATATCGCCCGCGGCGGCTTTTACGCCGCATAAAACCGATTGAGCGCGGGTATCGCCGCCGCGTACGAAGGTCGGTTTTACGCCGAGTTTTTCCGCTAAGGCGTTAAACGCCGCTTCGTCGCGTTCGGCGCAGACGACCACTATTTCGTCAACGTCGGGGTTTATCGAAAACGCGTACAGCGTTTTTTGAAAAACGGGCGTTCCGCCCGTCTCTTTAAGCAGTTTATTGAACCCGAAATCGGCGCGTTCGCCTTTCCCGGCGCATACGAGTACGGCTGTAGTCATGATATTATCTCGTAAAGGGAAGTCGCTTCGTCTTTTCTGACGACGGGGTTAAGCGACAGAACTCTGAATTTAACGGTCTCGTCGCCGAACCGCACTTCCGCCACGTCGCCTATTTTAAGTTGGTACGACGGCTTTACGTCTCTGCCGTTTACCGAAACTCTGCCGCCTTTGACCGCTTCGTTGGCTACCGTTCTGCGTTTTAACAGTCTCGCGACCTTCAAAAATTTGTCTATTCTCATAAAAAACCTAAAAAAATTACGCTATTTTTATATTTTGCGTAAAAACCCTTGACAGATTGTGGATTTTATTCTATAATTCTATAATGCTATAAAATCTATAATAGCGTCTTTTTGCGCATTTTTGCCGTTTCGGGGTATTTTTTGCGTAAAAAACGCACGATTTGCTTTCCGTTTAAGCGGCTTTTCATATACGGATTATACACCTAAACGAAAATTAAATCAAGATAATTTGCAATAAAAATCAAAGGAGAGATTTTAATGACGCGCAATTTACCTATCAGGAAGTTCGGCAACGTCGAAAGAAGAACGTTCGCGAAGATCGAAGAAGTGCAGCCGATGCCCTATCTCATCGAGATTCAGCGTGATTCTTACGAGAGTTTTATCGAAGAAGGTATAAGCGAAGTTTTTGAGGATTATTCGCCTATTACCGACTATTCCGACCGCTTTGAATTATACTTCCTTGACCACTCTCTTGCGGAAAAACCCAAGTACGACGAAAAGGAATGTCGCGACCGCGACGCTACCTACGCCGTTCAGTTAAAGGTAAAAGTCAGGCTTGTCAATAAGGTAACGGACGAGATAATCGATCAGGACGTTTTTATGGGCGAATTGCCCAAGATGACCGAAAACGGCTCGTTCATCATCAACGGTGCGGAGCGCGTAGTCGTTTCCCAACTCGTTCGTTCTCCGGGCGTGTACAACGGCTTCGAGTATTCCAAGTCGGGTAAAAAACTCTATCAGACCACCGTTATCCCCAACAGGGGCGCGTGGCTCGAATTCGAGCAGGACGCGGATAACGTTCTCTGGGTAAAAGTAGACAGAACGCGTAAACTTACGGCGTCGTTGCTTTTACGCGCGCTCGGTTTCGGTACTAACGAGCAGATAACCGCCTTATTCGGCGACGACGCTATGATCAAGGCGACTATGGCTAAGGATACCGACTGCACGGAAGCGGGCGGTCTTTACGAACTTTACAGACGTATTCGCCCGGGCGAAGTCCCCACCGAAGACGCGGTAAGGCTTCAACTTAAAAATCTCTTCTACGATCCCCGTCGTTACGACTGCGCCAAAGTCGGCAGATATAAATTCAACAAGCGTCTCAATATGGGCGTTAGGGCGGTCGGCTGCGTAGCGTACGAAGATATTATAAACGAAGACGGCGAACTGCTCGTCAAAAAGGGCGACGTCATTTCCGCCGAAGCGGCAAAACTCATACAAAACAGCGGCATCAACGAAATTCTCATCGCGACGAGCGAAGGTCCGCATAAGATAATCGCGAATAACGTAGTGGAATTCAGAGCCGTAACGGGGCTGGATCACCACGTTTTCGGGCTTACCGAAAATATCCACTATCCCAACTTCAAATTCGAGAAGGCTCTCGCGGAAGAAGTAAAGGGCAGCAGCGTGGAAGAAGTCGCCGACAGACATATAGACGAAATCAACGACGTTTTCTATATGCAGGAGACTGTCGCCGCCGACGGCGCGGAACTTAAACCCGAAGAAAAGAAGAACGCCGAAAAGAGAAGAGAACTCCGCAGAAAATTCGTATATTCCTGCTCGGCTCTGTTCGATATTCTCGGCGGAGACGTTCCCGAAAAACTTTCGGCGGAACAAAAGAAGAACGTCAAACTCGCGCTTGACAAATTAAACCATAAACATATCACGGTAGACGACATCGTCGCCGCCGTCTCGCTTAACCTTGACCTTAACTACGGCGTAGGCTCGGTAGACAATATCGACCACCTTGGCAACAGAAGGGTACGTTCGGTAGGCGAACTTTTACAAAACCAGTTCAGAATAGGCATTTCGAGACTTGAAAGAGTCATCAAAGAGAGAATGTCCACGCAAGATCCCAAAGACGTATCGCCCACGGGGCTTATCAACGTCCGCCCCGTTTCGAGCGCGATCAAGGAATTTTTCGGATCTTCGCAACTCTCCCAGTTTATGGACCAGACCAACCCCATTGCCGAACTTACGCACAAGCGTAAACTTTCCGCGTTAGGTCCGGGCGGTCTTAACAGAGAACGCGCCACGTTCGAAGTCCGCGACGTTCACTACACCCACTACGGGCGCATGTGTCCGATAGAGACTCCCGAAGGTCAGAACATCGGTCTTATCACTTCGCTTTCGACTTACGCCAAGGTCAACGAATACGGCTTTATCGAGTCCGCTTACAGAAGAGTGGACAAGGCGACGGGCAAGGTTACGGACGTAGTCGATTACCTTACCGCCGACGAAGAAGACGCGTTCGTCATCGCGCAAGCCAACGAACCGCTCGACGAAGAAGGCAGATTTGTCAACGAGCGTGTCGCGTGCAGAAGAAGAGACGAAATAACCGAACTTCCCAAAGAAGAGATAGATTACGTCGACGTATCGCCCAAACAACTCGTTTCGGTCGCTACCGCGCTTATTCCCTTCCTTGAAAACTGCGATACGAACCGCGCGCTGATGGGTTCTAACATGCAACGTCAGGCAGTACCCCTTCTCAAACCCGAAAACCCCATCGTAGGTACGGGTATAGAAGCCAAAATCGCGTACGATTCGGGCGTACTTGCCATCGCTAAAGAAGCGGGCACGGTCAAGTACGTTTCGGGCGGCGAGATAATCGTTACCGAAGACGACGGCACTACGGGCGGTCGCGACAGAACGTATACGCTTAAAAAATTCACGCGTTCCAACCAAGGAACGTGTCTCAACCAGCACCCCATCGTAAAAACCGGCGATAAGGTAAACAAGGGCGATATTCTTGCGGACGGACCTGCGACCTGCAACGGCGAACTCGCGCTCGGCAGGAACATTCTTATCGGGTTTATGACGTGGGAAGGTTATAACTACGAAGACGCTATTCTTCTTTCCGAAAAACTCGTTCAGAACGACCTTTTCACTTCTATCCACATAGAAGAACACGAAATAGAGTGCCGCGAGACGAGACTCGGCGAAGAAGAGATTACGAGAGATATACCCAACGTCGGCGACGACGCGCTTAAAGACCTTGACGAAGAAGGTATCGTAAGAATAGGCGCGGAAGTCACGAGCGGCGACATTCTCGTAGGTAAGGTCACGCCCAAGGGCGAAACCGAACTTACCCCCGAAGAGAGATTGCTCCGCGCGATTTTCGGCGAGAAGGCGAGAGAAGTAAGAGACTCTTCGCTTCGCGTTCCGCACGGCGAAGGCGGTATAGTAGTAGACGTAAAGAGATTTACGAGAGCGAACAAAGACGAACTTTCGCCCGGCGTAAACAAACTTATAAGAGTATACATCGCGCAAAAGAGAAAGATTTCCGTCGGCGATAAGATGGCGGGACGTTACGGTAACAAAGGCGTCGTTTCGAGAATACTGCCCGAAGCGGATATGCCGTTCCTTGCGGACGGAACGCCCTTGCAGATCGTTCTTAACCCGCTCGGCGTTCCTTCGCGTATGAACATAGGTCAGGTACTCGAAGTACACCTTTCGCTCGTATGCAAGCAACTCGGCTGGAAGATCGCAACCCCCGTCTTCGACGGCGCAAGCGAGACCGACATCAGGGAATTACTGCGCGAAAACCACTTCGTCAATCCTTACGGCGAAGTAGACGGCAAGATTCAACTTTACGACGGCAGAACGGGCGAACCTTTCGAGCATCGCGTAACGGTGGGCTATATGTATATGATCAAGTTGCACCACCTTGTAGACGATAAGATTCACGCGCGTTCGGTAGGTCCGTACTCGGTGGTAACGCAACAGCCGCTCGGCGGTAAAGCCCAGTTCGGCGGTCAGCGTTTCGGCGAAATGGAAGTCTGGGCGCTCGAAGCCTACGGCGCGTCGCACATTCTTCAGGAAATTCTTACCGTCAAGTCCGACGACGTAGTCGGCAGGGTAAAGACCTACGAATCGATAGTAAAAGGCAACGATATATCCGAGCCGGGTATTCCCGAATCGTTTAAGGTACTTCTCAAAGAGTTGCAGTCGCTTGCGCTCGATATGAAAGTGCTTACCGAAAATCACGAAGAAATCAACCTTAAAGACCTTACCGAAGACGCGGACGACGTCAACCTTAACGAGAGAGCGAAAGAGCGTGTGGATTACGTCGATCTCGATCTCGGCGGAGACGCGGGCGAAGAAACCGACGACGGAGCGGACGACGAAACGTCGCTTCTCTTCGACGAATTCGACGATACGACCGTTGCCGAAGACGAAGACTTTAAGTCGGGCGATTTATTCGACGATTTCGACGATCTCGACGACATCGACGCGGACGACGAAGACGATAACTAAGCGGAGGTAAGAGAATGTTTGAACTTAACAATTTCAATTCCATACAGATAAGCGTGGCGTCGCCCGAAAAAATAAGGGAATGGTCGTACGGCGAAGTTACCCGCCCCGAGACCATCAACTATCGCACGCAGAAACCCGAAAAAGACGGTTTGTACTGCGAAAGGATTTTCGGACCGACCAAGGACTGGGAATGCCATTGCGGTAAGTACAAGAGAATAAGATATAAGGGCATCGTCTGCGAAAAGTGCGGCGTAGAAGTTACCAAAGCCAAAGTGAGAAGGGAAAGAATGGGGCATATAGAACTTGCCGCGCCCGTGTCTCACATCTGGTACTTCAAGGGCGTTCCGTCGAGAATAGGTCTTATGATCGATATGCCGCCCAAGCAACTCGAACAGGTCATCTACTTCGCCTGTTACGTCGTACTCGATCCCGGCGTGACCGAACTCGAATACAAACAGGTCATCAACGACAGAGAGTATAGAGAAGCCGTAGAAAAATACGGCGAAAATTCCTTCAAGGTAGGTATGGGCGCGGAAGCGATCAAAGAACTTCTGATGGCGGTAGACCTTGAAAAGGAAAGCAAAGAATTAAAGGCGATTATCGAAGAGAACCCCGACAGTCAGAAGAGCCAGAAGGCTATTAAGAGACTGGACATAGTGGAAGCGTTCCGCAAGAGCGGCTCACGCCCCGAATGGATGATACTCGACGTAATCCCCGTAATTCCGCCCGATCTTCGCCCGATGATTCAACTCGACGGCGGCAGATTCGCCACTTCCGACTTAAACGACCTTTACAGACGCGTTATCAACAGAAACAACCGTCTTAAAAAACTTATCGAATACGGCGCGCCCGAAATCATTATCAGAAACGAAAAGAGAATGTTGCAGGACGCCGTCGACGCGCTCATAGACAACGGCCGTCGCGGCAAAGCCGTATCCGGCGCGGGCAACAGAGACCTTAAATCGTTATCGGCGATTCTCCGCGGTAAGCAGGGGCGTTTCCGTCAGAACCTGCTCGGTAAGCGCGTAGACTATTCCGGTCGTTCGGTTATAGTCGTAGGCCCCGAACTCAAACTCTATCAATGCGGTCTGCCCAAGGAAATGGCGATAGAACTTTTCAAGCCCTACGTTATGAAAAAACTCGTAGAGCAGAACAAGTGCCATAACATAAAGAGCGCGAAGAGAACGGTAGAGAGAATGAAACCCGAAGTATGGGATATTCTCGAAGACGTCATCAAAGACTACCCCGTGCTTCTCAACCGCGCGCCCACGCTTCACAGACTGTCCATACAGGCTTTCGAGCCGGTGCTTATAGAAGGCAGAGCGATAAAACTTCATCCGCTCGTCTGCGGCGCGTTCAACGCCGACTTCGACGGCGACCAGATGGCGGTACACGTTCCGCTTTCGATAGAAGCGCAAGCCGAAGCGAGATTTTTGATGCTCGCTTCCAACAACATTCTTAAACTTTCCGACGGCAAGCCCGTTATGTCGCCTTCGCAGGATATGGTACTCGGTTGCTATTACCTTACCATTACCCGCAGAGAAGAAGGCAAGTATTACGACGAAAAGGATAACGAGTATATCCTTAAAGACGACGGCTGCTTCTACGACGAAAAGAATATTAAATTCGTTCCGTCCGACGAAGTTTTCGCGGAGAAATTCGTCGTTACCGAGCCCGACAAAGACGGCTTGTATTCGAGAAGCGTACGCGAACTGAAAAACGTCGTCGTAAGTTGTAAAATCGCGAAAGACGGCGAAGAAACGCCCGTCTATACGACGATTAACCGCTATGAACCCGATATATATTCGTCCGTCGACGAAGCGCTTATGGCGTATCAGACCAAACAACTCTGGTGTCAGGACGAGATATACGTTCGTCGCGAAGCGGAACTTCCGAACGGCGAAAAGCATACGGGCATAATCAAAACCACCGCCGGCAGAATCATCTTCAACAAGCAGATTCCGCAGGATATAGAAGGCAAGGGCTTTACCGAACGAAATCCCGAAGATAAAGACAGTTACCTTCAATTCGTAATCAACTTCCTTGTAGGCAAGAGCCAACTCAAAAAGATCGTAGACGCGTGCTTCAAGTCTCGCGGCTCGGTCTGCGCGGCTGATACTCTCGACTACATCAAATCTCTCGGTTACAGATATTCCACCGTCGCCGCGATCACGACTTCGGTATTCGATATGCAAGTTCCCGAAGAGAAGAAGGAGATTATCGACAAGGCGGGCGAAGAAGTCATTCGCATAGAAAAGAAATACAAACGTGGTATCATGACCGACGACGAGCGTTATAAAGCGACCGTCGACGTCTGGACGAAAGCGACCGCGGACGTTTCCGAAGAACTCAAACTCACGCTCCGTAAGTTTAACCCCATCTGGATGATGGCGGACTCGGGCGCGCGTGGTTCTATCGACCAGATCAAACAACTTGCCGGAATGCGCGGCCTTATGACCAACCCCAACGGTAAGATAATAGAAATACCCGTTAAATCGTGCTTCCGCGAAGGGCTTTCGGTACTCGAATACTTCATTTCGTCGCACGGCGGACGTAAAGGTCTTGCCGATACGGCGTTAAAGACGGCGGACTCCGGTTACCTTACGCGTAGGCTCGTAGACGTTTCTCATAACGTAATCATCAGAGAAGACGACTGCGGCGACGAAAAGGGCATGGAAATCGAAGCGATCAAGGGCTTAAAAGGCGAAATCATCGAAAGTCTCGAAGATCGTATCAACGGCAGATTCAGCCCGAAGGATATTATAGATCCGACCACGGGCGAGATAATCGTTCCCGCAAACGTAATGATAACCGAAGACAAGGCTAAGCAGATCTGCAAAGCCGGCATCGAGAAAGTCGTTATCAGAAGCGTATTTACCTGTAAGTCGAAGTACGGCGTATGCGCCAAGTGCTACGGCAAGAATATGAGTAACTCGCTCCCCGTACAGGTCGGCGAAGCGGTAGGCATCATCGCGGCGCAGTCCATCGGCGAACCCGGTACTCAGTTGACGATGAGAACCTTCCATACCGGCGGTATAGCGTCCGCGGGCGATATAACGCAAGGTCTTCCGCGTGTAGAAGAACTTTTCGAAGCGAGAAAACCCAAGGGCGAAGCGGTCGTCTGCGAGCATACGGGCGTCGTAACCGTTCAGGAAAAGGACGGCGTAAGACACGTCAGCGTCAGGAACGAAACCGATAACACCACCAAGGACTACGTTATTCCGTTCAGCGCGGAACTCCGCGTCAAGACGGGCGACTTCGTGGATACGGGTACGGTGCTTACGGGCGGTTCGGTAAATCCGCAGACCATTCTTAAAACCAAGGGCTTCAAAGCCGTTCAGGACTATATCCTTAAAGAAGTACAATCCGTTTACCGCAGTCAGGGCGTTGACATCAACGACAAGCACGTTGAAATCATCGTCAATCAGATGCTTCGTAAAGTCAGGGTGCTTGCCGGCGGAGACACGGAATTTTTGCCCGGCGAATGTGTGGATATGCTCACGCTCGACGAAGAGAACGCGAGAGTTCTGGCAAACGGCGGCAGACCTGCCATCGTAAGACGAGTACTTCTCGGTATCACGAAGGCGGCGCTTGCAACCGAATCTTTCCTTTCGGCGGCTTCCTTCCAGGAAACTTCCAAAGTCCTTACCGACGCGGCTATTCACAACAAGATCGATCCGCTTATGGGGCTTAAAGAAAACGTCATTATCGGCAAACTCATTCCCGCCGGTACGGGCGTCAAGGCTTATAAAGACCTTTCTCCGCAGTTTAACTCCGCTACGGCGGCGCAGACCGAAGACAAGGTCGGCTGATTGCAAATATAACCCGAATTGCGGAACGGCGTGATTGCCGTTCCGCTTTTTTATGCTCTTTGCCGCGCGCAAAACCGCCGCCGAACGTGAATAACGCGCGTTAGCCACAGGTGATTGCGTTTGAACCCGCCAAAACCCCGATATTTACGCGTTTTTTGCCAAATTCGACTTTCGCTCGGCTAAAATGCGTAGCGGCTGTAAAAATCTTTGACAAAAGTAAAATAATAGTATATTATTATATTTGAAATAGTTTAGTAAATTGCGGAATTTTACGCAAAATCGGCGGGTTATGTTCGGTTACGTTAAGCCAGAAATACCATATCTGTATATAAAAGACGATACGCTGTATAAGGCGTTGTATTGCGGAGTCTGCAAAAGCATAGGCAAGCGTTGCGGGCAAAGGTCAAGGCTCGCCCTGACGTACGACGTGGCGTTCTTTTCCGCGCTCGTCCATAATATGTCGGGCGAAGACGTTACCGTAAAGCGCGCGCGTTGCGTCGCGCATTGGTTCAGACGCCGTCCGATAGCGGTAAGCGATCGCCTTACCGACTTTTCGGCTTGCCTGAACGCCGTACTCGTTTACTATAAACTGTTAGACGACGTTGCGGACGAGAACAAGGGCAACCTGAAAGCCGCATTTTTCAAAAAAGGCAAAAAACGCGCCGACAAAAAATACCCCGAACTTTCAAAAATAGTCTCCGACGGGTACGCCAAACTCGCCACGCTCGAAAAAAACGAATGTGACAGCGTGGATATGGCGGCAGAGCCGTTCTCGGCGATGATGGCGAGTATATCCGATCTCGCGCTCGGCGATAAAGCGACCGAAAGCGGCAGACGGCTTTTTTACAATCTCGGTAAGTGGATATATCTCGTAGACGCGCTCGACGATTACGATTCCGACGTGAAAAACGGCAACTATAACCCGTTTTATTACGCGTTCGGCAAACCGACGGACGTAAAAACGCTTAAAGCGGAACGCGGCGAAGATCTTAACTTTGCGTTTTCAAGCGTGTTCGCGGGGCTGAGAGAAAGCCTTAAATCCACAACTTTTTACTTTAATCACGACCTGATAGACAACGTGTTACTGCGCGGTATTCCGTCGGTAACGCTTCAAATTCTTAAAAAAGGAACAGAAAAAAAATGAACGACCTTTACAAACCGTTCGGCTTGGACTCGTCGGCTACCGACGAAGAGTTGGACGCAAAGTACAACGAACTCAAAGCGAAATACTCCGAAGACAGATTTCTGGAAGGCGAAAAGGGCAACGCGGCGGCTGAAAAACTTACCGAACTCGAAGCGGCTTATTCCGAACTGAAATCTCTGCGTCGCGAACAGGAATCTTCCCAGCAGACCGACGGCGGTGTTTTCAAGGATATAGAAGCCCTGATAAGAGACGGCAAACTCGGCGACGCGCAGGACAAACTCGACGCCTTAAACGAGCGCGGCGCGGAATGGCACTATCTGCAATCGGTGTTGTTTTATAAGAAAAACTGGCTTAACGACAGTAAAAAACAACTCGAAATAGCGATGGAAGCAGATCCGAACAACGCGAAGTATAAAACGTCTTACGAAAAACTCGTTAAAAAAATCGAACACGATTCCGATAAGAATTTTACGAGTTATTCTACCGGTCGCGACGCGAAACCCGATTACGATTCCGAACCGTCGCAGATGGGCGGCAACGCCTGTCTCGAATGGTGTTGCGAAATGGCGATTTGTAATATGGCGCTTAACTGCTGCTGTAATTGCAGATAATGAAAGACTCTAAAATAATCGCGTTGTCGGCGGTGGCGACGGCTCTCGCGGTCGTCTCGCTGATAGTCGGCGCGTACGTTCCGGTATTCGAATATTCCGCGCTGTTCATCGCGAGTTTATGCACGATGATACCCTTGGCGAAAAACAGCGTCAGGGGCGCAGTATTGTCGTTTATCGCGACGTGTATTTTATCGGCGTTCACGGCGGTCGTTTCCACGCCCGCGTCCATAATATTCTACGCCGTGTTTTTCGGCTTGCACCCGACGGTCAACTACGTTATGCGCGAGAAACGCTTTAATAAATTTTTCGGCGTGCTGATAAAAGCGGCGTGGTTCGTAGGCGCGATTTTGCTGATATATTTTACCTTCGGCGAGTTCTTTACCGAAGGCACGATTTTTGAAAGAAAAGAAATCAAAAAGTATACGTTGCTTATACTTACGGTCGGCGGAGCGTTGCTTTTCGTCGTGTACGACCTGCTTATGAACAGATTTCAGAAGTTCGTCGACTATACCGTGCAAAGATTGAAATTATAAACCCGAACGTAGCCGCTACATCGGGGTTTTAAGGGGAAGCCGACGCGTCGGCGACTAGTTATTACACAATGGTAAAAAACAAGGATTACGTCGGGGTGGTATCCCGACTCGGCTCGAACGGAGAAGGAATAGTAAGAACGGAAGACTGTACTATATTCGTTCCGTACGCGTTGCCGCAAGAAAAAATCAGGTATAAGGTACTTAAAGTCAAAAAGAACGTGGCGTTCGGCAAGGTTATAGAAGTCTGTACGCCCGCGGAGGAGCGTATACGCCCCAAATGCCCCGTTTACGAAAAATGCGGCGGTTGTCAATTACAGCACTTAAAGTACAAACTTCAACTCAAACTCAAAAGCCAGATAGTAAAAGACTGCTTTTCCAAAATCGCGTTTATTGACGCAGACGTTCCGCTTGCCGTCAGAAGCGAACTCGAATACGGGTACAGAAACAAACTTCAATTACCCGTCAGAGACAGCGAATTCGGGTGCGTTATCGGCTTTTTTGCGCAGAACAGCCACAGAGTAGTGCCTATAAACGGCTGCCCGATTCAGCCCGAATGGTGCAACCGCATAATCGCCACGATAAAGGAGTACGTTCAGAAATATTCCGTACCCGTTTATAGCGACGAAACCCGCGCGGGGCTTATAAAACACGTCGTCGTGCGAGACGTGGACGGAAGACTGCTCGTTACGATAGTCGTCAACGGAAAAGAACTTCCGCACTCGGACGCGCTCATCGAATTGCTTAAAGCCAACTTCAAACAATTCAGCCTGTTTCTCAACGTCAACGAGCGTAACGATAACGTCATACTTACCGACGAATACGTTTGCCTGTACGGGCGTAAAAACGTCGCGAGCAGCGATCTCGGCATTAAATTCGAGATAGGTCCGGGTTCGTTTATGCAGGTCAACGACGGCGTACGCCGAAAGATTTATCAGGACGCCGTAAAAGCCGCCGAAATAACGCCCGATACGACGGTTATCGACGCTTACAGCGGCGCGGGAATGCTTACCGCGATATTCGCTTCCAAAGCAAAAAAAGCGATAGGCATAGAGATAGTTAAAGAAGCCGTAGAGTGCGCGGACGACCTTAAAAGGCGTAACGGGCTCGACGGAAAAATGGAAAACGTCAACGCCGCCTGCGAAAACGCGTTGCCCGAAATATTAAAAAAGGCGAGAGCCGACGGCGGAGACTGCGTTCTTGTACTCGATCCGCCGCGACAGGGTGTGGACGAAAAACTTATCGCCGCCGTCAACGAGACGCTTCCCGACAGAATATTATACGTATCGTGTTCGCCGCAAACGCTTGCGCGCGACGTCGGGCTGCTTACGGGTACGCTCGTCCGCGACGGAGAAAAACTCGTCAAAGGCGACGGCAAGGGTAATTACGAATTGGTTTCGTTACAGCCCTACGATATGTTTCCGCAGACCAAGCACATCGAAACGTTGGTGGTATTATCCCACAAAAAAACCTGATTCTCATCTTGAAGTGAAAATCGATTTTGATAATACTGCGCTTGATAAAACGGCGATTGCGGAACGAGCGGAAAAAAGAAAACCGCAGGAAAAGACGACATATAAAAAGATTCAGGAATGGATTGAAGAGAATTACGGTTTCAAGGTGCATACAGCATATGTTGCTGAAGTAAAGCGCGAACTCGGCTTGCCGATGTACGATGCACCGAACGCTGTGGACGAACTGAAACGTCCGCGTTCACATCCAACAGCCGAAATGATAGAAGCGATAAAAGACTCCCTTAAACATTTCGAGATAATTTAATAAGAATTAAGGAACTTGGAACTTGTGTCTGAGTTCTTTTTCTTTGCGTATCGGTTTCGATTGAAAAAATCCGTTAAATATCGTATAATAGTGGCAAGGAGAGATTCAAATGGAAATCAAGGGCTACCATATTATTTCGTTAGAAGCGAAAGATATATACGAACAAGAATTGAAAAACGGCGTGGAGAAAGGGTATGTATGTATTGTTTTTTTGACATAGAGTGCGCAAATTGCTTTAATGACAACAATGGCGTTTCTCGTGGTAAGATTTGTGAGTTTGGGTATTTAATTACGGATGAGAACTTTAATAAAATTGAATCTGCTGAATATATAATTAATCCCAAAGCACCTTTTGATGAATACGTGTTGAACAACATGTTGGCGTATCCTAAACAAGTATATTTATCAGCGCAAGATTATAACACTTTCTATGATAAGATAAAACGACTTTTTGAACTCGACGATGTTATATTTATTGGACATACGATAGATACTGACGCTAAATATTTAAATGACGAGGCGTTACGATATAAAAAAACTTATTTTAATTATAAGTTTTATGATGCAAAGTATATGTATTCCGATTATTCAAACATCAAAAAAAGTGTCGGTTTGGAAAAAATAAGCCAGACATTTGGAAATAAAACACGTCATCATGAACATCGTGCAGAAGATGATGCTTTTACAACAATGCTTATAGTAAAAGAGATGTGCGAAAAATTAGATATGGATTTAATGTCGCTTATAGAGCTTTCTGAAGATTGTGCAGGACAAACGAAAGATGGTAAAATTACAACCATAGCGCGAGAAAAAGCACAAGCTAAAAGGGAAGAACGTGAAAGAAACGGAACAGACCATTCTAATAGTTTATATAGCGATAATTACATTAAATTTATGCAGTTCTTAGATGGTGTAAAAAGACAAGGAGAAATTATCCCTAGTGTGTTAAATGGAAAAAGTTTGACAATTACACTTAATTATCAAAACGTGCATTATAAAGAAATGCTTGCGCTTATTCAATTGCTGAAAAATCACGATTGCATATACAAATTAAAAGCTTCGGAATGCGATTATATGGTAACGAAAGTTGTTCTAAATGACGACGGAAGTGAAAGAGTGTGTTCAAAATTGAAATATGTAAATCAAGCAATAGAAAACGGTAAGAAAATTAATATAATATCTTTTGATGAATTGTTAGGAATATTAAAAGTGACAGAATATCAATTATCTCAAATGCCGTTCCCGGACGAAAGCTCTTTTCTTAAAAAAGAGAAAGAACGGAAGTTAAAAAAAGATAAAATAAGATATTCAAGTGAAGAAGATATTACTACAACAATAGGAGATATCTTAAAGGCAAAGGGTATAACAATTTAATAAAATTCAACAATTAAGACTATGAGCAAGAGCAAAAGAATTTACTTATGTATTTTATAAAGGAAATCAATCTCAATTCGCATTGGGAAAAGAAATCACCATTAAAATCAATCGAATTTAACTTTCCAATATATGAAGATAGTGATGAGACTGTTTTTATGTGTAAAGAAAAAGCAGCGTTGAGACGCTTGCGACGCTTAAAAAACGCCTGCGGTAATAAAAACGGTTTAACGCCGAAGGCGAACGCCTTCGGCTTTTTGCTACGCAAAAAGAAAACCCGCCGCTAATATTATCGGCGGCGCGGAGATACGATATTACGACAATTTATTAAACGGTGTTGATTTTTAGACAATGATTATTATTGTGTATTGCAACCGTTTTTAAGGCGTGCTAAAATAAAGTCGCTATGGGAAACGCGGAATTAGTCAAAAGAGTCGACGCGCCCGTCGTTGAAGAGACCGTCGACAAGAACAACAAAATAGGGTTTGCGGAGTACGTATTTATATATCTGCTCGGCGGAATAGTGGGCAGCGTTCACGAAACGCTTCTGAATCTGGTTAAAGGCAAGGGCTTCGTATTTTGCAACGGAAGCATTATCACGCCATTTAATTTCGTTTACGGTGCGGGCGCGGTGTTTATAATAATGCTGTTGCACAATAAGAAAAAGTTTTACGAAGTGTACGTTATAGGCGCGCTCGGCGGCGGAATAATGGAGTACGTTCTGTCGTTTTTAGGCGAAAAGATACTCGGCGCGGTGTTCTGGGATTATTCTTCGTTGCCGCTGAATATCAACGGCAGAACGACTATACCGATAATGCTGTTCTGGGGGCTGTTGTGCGCCGCCGTCATCTTCGGGATATATCGTCCGCTCGATAAAACGCTTAAAAAAATCCCGCCTAAAATCGCGCTTACGGTAGCAATCGTCGCTACGGTTATAGTGGTTTTCGATTTGTCGCTGGTAATGCTGGCGGTGTTCCGTTACGGTCGGCGCGCCGCAGGCGCGGAAGCGATAACTTTCCTGGGCAGGTTTGCCGATAAGTTTTTCAACGACGCGTTTATGTCGGTAAGGTTTCCGACGATAAAATTTTAACTTAAAGCGTAAATATATATAGCCACAGGTGGATAGCCGCGGCTAAGAGAAAACTCTTAGCCGCGGCAATTTTTTAACCGTTATTTTTTTCTGTATATTCGCCGTAATCCTTTGCGAATAACTCTTTTTTATATCTGACCACCCAGTTGCCGAGCGTCGACGGTTCGTTTATTCTGTACGCCGAGCCGAGCAGGGCGCAGTCGGCGAACGACAGCACCACTATATCCGATTTGACCGTTTCGGTAAGGCGTATCATCGCGCGCGCGATCTTTTTATTGCTCGTAAGCGACGACGGGCGGATATTCAGTCGCTTGCCTATTTCGCGTTTCAGTCGGGCTTTGGCGGATTCGTCAAGCGACGATATATACCCGACGGCGGTGTCGTTGTCGTGCGTACCGACGTAACATACGCTGCGCCGCCCGATATTTTCCGGCAGGTACGGATTGTTTTCGTTGCCGTCGAACGCGAACGCGAGAACTTTCATTCCGCGTAGCCCCGTCTCTTTCAGCAACTCTCTCACTCCGTCGTCGATAACGCCTAAATCTTCGGCTATAAGACGGTTTTTCGGCATTCCTTTCAGAATTTCTCTGCCGTACGCCTTTTCCCATTCCCCGTCTATGGGTTTTTTGCCGTAAGGAATAGCCCAGTAGCGGTCAAGCCCGCGGAAGTGGTCGACGCGCAGATAGTCGTAACGCGACAGCGCGAATCGCAGTCTGCGTTTCCACCACTTGAAACCGTCATTTTTCATACGCTCGTAGTCGTAGAGCGGGTTGCCCCAAAGTTGCCCGTCCGCGCTGAAATAATCGGGCGGAACGCCCGCGACCTTTTCGGGGTTAAGGTTTTCGTCAAGCAGGAATTGCGACGGGTTTTGCCAGACTTCCACGCTGTCCGCCGCGACGTAAAGCGGCAGGTCGCCGAGCAGTTTAATACCGTTTTTTGCGGCGTAAGCGCGCAGTTTCGAAAACTGATTACCGAGCGTGAATTGTATAAATTCGTAGAACAGAATATCGTCGGCGTAAATTTCGGAATACTTTTTCATCGCCGATTTTTTCCGCCGTCTTACGTCTTCGGGGAAGTTTTTAAGTTCGCCGTATTCGTTTTTAAGACAGGTAAACAGGGCGTAATCGAAAAACTCGCCGTCGTTGACGAACGACAGAAACTCGTCGGTAAAGTTAAAGCGCGCGTACGCCTTTTTAAGCAGCGCGTAACGCCTGCGGTAGAGTTCGCCGTAGTTGATTTTAGTCACTTTGCGTTTTTCCGCGTCGAGTTCCGCGTCGGTTATAAGCCCTTTGTCGCGCAGGTCTTCGAGATCGCAAAAATAAGGGTTAAAAGACTTGTCCGACGTGGTCTGATACGGGCTGTCGCCGAACGAAGTCTGTCCGAGCGGCAGAGTTTGCCATATGGTAAAGCCGGTTTTTACCAGAAAATCGATAAAATCGTAACTTTCTTTGCCGAAAGTGCCTATTCCGTAATCCCCCGGCAGAGAGAAGACGGGCATTAAAATTCCGTAATTCTTTTTCATAAGCAAAACCTTGCGCAAAGCGGCGTAACGCCGCCTTGCGAATTTGTCGTAAACCGTTCGCGTAGCGCGCCGCTACCTTGCGAATCTGTCGTAAACCGTCGGCGTAGCGTAACGCCGCCTTGCGAATTTGTCGTAAACCATTCGCGTAGTGCGCCGCTACCTTGCGAATCTGTCGTAAACCGTTCGCGTAGCGCGCCGCTACCTTGCGAATCTGTCGTAAAACGTCAGCGCGTCGGTACGCGTGCAGAACGCCGAAAATCTGACGAAACCTTCTCCGCCCGATAAAAAGCCGTTGCCGGGCGTGGCGACCACGCCGTATTTTTCAAGTAGTTCGTCGCAGAACGCTTCCGAGCCTTGCCCGTCGGGGCAGGACGAAAAGACGTACGGCGAAGACCTGCCGTTATTATACCACAAATTCGCCGTTTTCAAAGCGTTTTTAATAACGTCGGCGTTAGTTTTATAAAAATCTATGCGAATTTTCAGCCGCGCCTGCACGTCTTCGTCGAAAAAGGTCTCCGCGCCGCGTTGCGAAACGTATGATACACCGTTGGTGTTCACGCCCGAAACGCGCTTTGCCGCGTCGTATAATCTCCCCGTTTTTTTCGGCACGACGGTGTAACCGCACCTTACGCCCGTAAAACCGAGCGATTTTGAAAACGAGTTGATTTCTATCGCGCATTCGTCGGCGCGCGGAATTTCGTATACGCTTTTCGGCTCGTCGGCGGCGGCGAACGCCGAGTACGCCGCGTCGAAAATTATAACCGCACCGATTTTAATCGCGTAGTCCACCCATTCGGCAATCAACTCGCGGCTCATCACGCTTCCGCAGGGGTTCGACGGCGAGCATAAATATATAAGGTCAAAGGTCTTATCGCGCGGCGGAAAGGGTAGAAAACCGCTCTGTAAGTCGGTTTTCAGGTAATAGACGGAATTGCCGAGCAATACGTTCGCTTCCGCGCCCGCAGGGTACGACGGGGTGGGAAAGCACACTTTCGCGCCGCGCGCGAAAAGCCGCGCCGCGCCGCCGAGTTCGCCTTTCGCGCCGTCGGTTACGAATATTTCGTCGGGAGCGATTTTTCCGCCGTAGACGAATCGCGATATTTTTTCGCGTAGAAATGCGTAACCTTCGCTCGGCGGATACCCCCTGAAAGTTCTGCCGTCGCCCAACTCGTCGCAGGCGGTTTTCATCGCCGCTATAGTTTTTTCAAACAAGGGAAGTCTGACGTCGCCCACGCCGAGATCCACGGGGCGAATCCCCGTTTTTTCGTAAAACGCCGCGACCTTTTTTTTCAGCGCGGTAAAAACGTAGTTTTCGGGCAGGGCGGTCACGTTTTCGTTGATATTCATACGCCGCTCTCTCCGCTTAGGGCGTTTTCGTAAAATTCCCCGTCGAAAACTTCCGCTATTTCGCTTTTAAGCGTCGCCTTGTCGGCGGAAAAGGTTACCGTAGACGTTCCGCCCGCCGTATTTACCCGTATTACGTCGCCCGCGCCGAGTTGCCGCGCGACGAACGCTATCGCCACCGCGCCGCTTCCGCAAGCCGAAGTATATCCGCTGCCGCGCTCGTATATTACGGCGTTTGCCGAGTTCCCGTCTGCGGTTACGGTTTCAACGTTTACCCCGTCCTTGAACAAGCCGATGCTTTCAACCGAAAGCGCGTAGTCGCGCGCGGAACGCGCCGCGTCCACCACGACGAGATGTTCGTTGCCCGCGTTTACGGCGAAAATCCGCTCGCGTTCCGCCGCCAACGCACGTTGCAGTTTGTCGCGGCTTAAAAATTCTTTCGGAACGGGGAAGTCCGCTTCGGCGAAAATTTTTCCGCCCTGCTCAAACAATCTTACCTTATAATCCGCCGCTTTCGCGGAGACGGTAATTTCGTCCGCGGTAACGCCGAGATATTTTTTTGCAAAGTACGCCGCGCAACGCATACCGTTGCCGCAGGTCGCGCCTTCCGAGCCGTCCGCGTTGAAAATCCGCATCTTTATCGTATAATCGTCGATTTTTTCGACGATAATCAAACCGTCGCCGCCTATTCCTTTGCGGCGGTCGGAAAGTTTAACCGCCGCGTTTTTAAGCGCGGCGTCGGTGCAGTCGTAGTCTTTGATAAAAACGTAATCGTTGCCGTTGGCGTGCATTTTCGAGAAAAACATATAACAGTATATGCCGATTTGTCGCGCCTGTTGCAAACTTTGTAAAAAAAATTATTAAAAATTTTTACTTTTTTCGTTAAAAGTACTTGACAAACCGCTAAACGCGGTATATAATATTGGCAGTCAAACGGTTAGAGTGCTAACACTTGATACCGCAGACTGCTAAAAATAAAAAATATAAAAAGGAAGGTAGATATTTATGAAGAATTATATTGTAAACGCGAATCGTAACGGTAACGAGCTTGACTTTTTCGACGACGCCTTCGGCGGATTTTTGAAACCGCTTTTTTACGAAGAAAAACATCACGCTATGAAGACGGATATTAAGGAGACCGAGACTTCTTACGTTCTCGACGTGGAAGTTCCGGGCTTTGACAAGAAAGACATCGGGGTAACGCTCGAAAACGGCTACCTGACGATCTCGGCGCAGAAGAAGACCTGCGATAAGCCCGAAGAAGAAGGCAAAGAGAAGAAGAAAGAGAATTATATAAGAAGAGAGAGAAGTTGCTCGCTTTCGCGTAGTTATTACGTCGGCGAAGTAGATAAAAACGCCGTCAAAGCGAAATACGAAAACGGCGTGTTGACGGTAGAAATACCCAAAGAAAAGCCTGCGCTTCCCGAAACCCACAGCATCGCGATTGACTGATCGCGGCGTAAACAGGCGTTAAAATCAACGCCCGACGCGGGTTTGTCCATAAAAATCAACCCCGACGCCAAACAGTCGGGGGTATAAAAACTGCGGCGTCCGCAATATGCGGACGCCGCAGTTTTTTATTTAACAATTTACTTAGCCGCAACTCCCGTTACGGTTTTTGCAAAGGCAAGTTATCGTTTTTTTCTGTAATTGAGCGGGGATATACCTATTTGCTTTTTGAAAATTATACCGAGATAATTAGCGGACGGAAATCCGCACAATTCCGCGATTTCGCTTACGCTTTTATCCGTAGACGACAGGTACATTTTCGCCTTGTTGAGCCGTATATGGGTAACGTATTGAATGGGCGAACAGTTCATCTGTTCCTGAAAGCGGCGGCATAGAGTGTTTTTCGATATATAGAATTGTTTTTGCAGAGTTTCGAGAGTGAGTTTTTGCCGATATTCTTTGTTTATAAACGCGACGACGTGCATTATGAGCGTGTCGGAGTGTTTGGAGTTATACGTCGCGCCCGTCGGCGGAAGGGGTTGCAGAGTCTGCATTTGCAGATAAGAGATTACAGTTCGCGTAACCGACATTAAAAAATTATATTTTTGCGAAGCGTCTGCGGCTTTCGTCGCGGACGCTTCTTTAACGAGCGGAAAAATAAATTGCATCTGCTCGCGCGAAAGCGAGAACGCGCCCGTCTCGCTGATTTTCATCAGGAACGCGTTTTCGTTATCGTCAAGCAGTTTCTTGCTGACGTAAACGTTTACGCGCTCGTACGCAGAGCCTTCCGTTTTGTGCATAGAAAAGGGCGGAATAACGCCTATCGAGCCGCTGTGCAGCAGGTACAACCTGTTTTCTATGAACAACTCTCTTTCGCCCGACAATAGAAAATAAATTTCATAATAATCGTGAAATTGCGTATACGACATATTGAACGCCTGCGTTTCGTTACGACGTTCTATTTCTAAAAATTCCATAATCCGAATCTCCTTTTCGCGTTTGCCCGCGTCGGCGCGGATTGCTATAAGATTATAAACGGTCGGAAAGCCCAAGTCAAGAGAAATGGTACGATTTATGTAATTTTTACTTTTTAAGTGCGTTTTGATATTGAAAAGGCGCAATAATTTTGATAAAATGTGTACGCTATGATAAAACAGATAGTATGCGTTAAAGCGGTGTTGCCGAGCGGAGTATCCGATCGGACGACGGTCGCTTACGAAAACGGTAAAATCGTGTACGTCGGCGACGAGATATTGCGCGACGCCGAGATAATCGACGGGCGCGGAGAGTATCTGCTGGCGGGGTTTATCGACCTGCATTGCCACGGCGGCGCGGGGTTTGACTTTATGGACGCCACCGCCGAAGAGATAGGTAAAATCGCGGCGTTTCACGAGTCCTGCGGAACGACTACGCTCGTTCCCACGACGATGACCGACACGGCGGAGCATATCGCCGCCGCTCTCGACGGGCTTGCCGCTTACTATTCGGCGGTCAAGGACACGCCGCTTACGGGCGCGCATCTCGAAGGGCCGTGGCTTTCGCCCGCGCAATGCGGAGCGCAGTCGCCCGAAAAAATGGATTTGCCCGCCGAAGAAAAACTGCGCGCGATTATCGGGAAATATCCGTTTGTAAGCAGAATCAGCCTTGCGCCCGAACTCGAAAACGGAATCGAAACGGGCAGAGCGGGCGCGGCGGCGGGGCTTGTGGTTTCGGCGGCGCACACCGACGCGGATTTCGATAAAATCGAAGAAGCGGCGGATAACGGTTACACGCTTATGACGCACCTGTATTCGGGTATGGCGGGCGTAACGCGTAAAAACGCTTACAGAACCGCGGGCGCGGTCGAAGCGGGGCTGTACGACGACAGACTTGCGGTAGAGATAATAGCCGACGGCAAGCATCTTCCGTCGGGGCTGCTTAAACTCGTATATAAATGTAAAGGCGCGGACGGGGTTTGTCTTATAACGGACGCCATGCGCGCGGCGGGGCTTGGCGACGGCGCGCGTTCCGTGCTCGGAAGAAAGGACGACGGTCTGCCGGTAACGGTCGAAGACGGAGTCGCCAAAACGCTCGACAGGCAAAGTTTTGCAGGGAGCGTTGCAACGACGGACAGGCTGGTAAGGACTATGGCGGGTATAGGCGTAAGTCTGACGGATATAAGCAAAATGGCGTCGGCAACGCCCGCAAGGGTAATGGGCTTTACCGATCGCGGCGCGATAGAAGTAGGTAAACGGGCGGATTTCGTGTTTATGAACGACGCGCTCGAAGTAACGAAGGTAATACGCGGCGGAGAGATTGTCCGCGCGAAGGAGTAAGCAATGAAAAGATACGTCATCGTCGGCGCGAGCGCGCGCTGCTATATGATGTTCGTTACGCGGCTGGTCGAAAATTACGCCGGGCAGGCGAAGATAACGGGCGTATACGATATAAATAAAACGCGTTGTAAGGTTTTCAGGGACAAAATCGGCGACGATTGCGTTATTTACGACGATTTTGACAAGATGCTCGACGAGCAACGCCCCGACGCGGTTATAGTAACCACCACGGACAACGTTCATCACGAATATATAGTCCGTTCGCTCGATAAAGGCTACGACGTCATTTCCGAAAAACCGCTGACGAACACTTACGAGCGTTGCAAGGAGATCAGAGACGCCGAAAAGCGTAGCGGGCATAGCGTTACGGTTACGTTTAACTGTCGGTTTATGCCGTACTTTTACGAACTTAAAAAGACGATCGCGTCCGGCAGGATAGGTAAGGTTCTCGCCATAAATTACGAGTATTGCCTTACCCGCTGGCACGGCGGAGATTATTTCAAGCGCTGGCACAGGCTTATGAGCAACTCGCAGGGAATGTTGCTGCATAAAAGCACGCATCATTTCGATATAGTCAACTGGCTGTTGAACGACGAGCCGCAGAAAGTTACCGCGCTTGCGAACAGAGTGTATTATAGCGACGAGACCAAACGTTTCGGCACTCGGTGCAGGGATTGTTCGCATAAGAGCGTGTGCGAGTCGGCGTTGTCGCAGACGGACGCGCTCGACAAAACGCTGTATTTCGACGCCGAAAAAGAAGACGGATATATCCGCGACCGTTGTTGTTTCGACGGCAGCGGCGATATTTACGATAATATGTCCGTTTCGGTCGCGTATAACGGCGGAACGCTGCTTACCTACACGCTGAATCTGTTTTCCGAACACGAAGGGTACAGAATGGCGATTACCGGCGAAAAAGGCGTTATAATCGCCGAGTGCTGGGAACACGGTTACGGCGTTGCGGATAAGTATAATATAGTGGTTCTGGACAGAGATTATAAAACGGAAACGATAACTTTCGATAAGGCGAACGGCACTCACGCCGGCGGCGACGATAAACTGATCGCGATGATTTTCGGCAACGAGACGAGCGATCCGCTCGGGCAGAAAGCCGACAGTTACGCCGGTATGGTTTCGGCGATGATCGGCATAGCCGCCAACGAAAGCATAAAAACGGGCAGAACCGTAGACGTGACCGAATATCTGGCAAGTCTTAAATAAAAACCGAAAAACGGATTGAAGGGGTACCCCTTTTCTCGTCTGACGACGAGAAAATCCCCTTAATAGGAGAAAATCATATGAGAAGAGCAGATTTCGAGCCGATTCCGTTTTATTTTCTTAACGACACGTTTAACGAGAACGAGATAAGAATCCAACTCGACGTGATGAAAGAAAAGGGCGTGAACGCGTTTTTTCTGCACGTCAGAGACGGTATTACGGACGAAACTTACGGCACGGCGGCGTTTTTCGGGCGGATAAAATTCATCGTAGAAGAAAGCGTTAAACGCGGACTTAAAGTCTGGCTTTACGACGAAGATTCCTTTCCGAGCGGCAACGCGGGCGGGCAGATAGCGATAGAACGCCCCGAATTACAGGCGTACAGCCTTAAAGTCGTAAAACTCAAACCCGAAGAAATAGTAAACGGCGTGGCTAAAAAAGTTCTCGGCAAAGTCAGGGGCTTGTTCGGTTACGCATTGACGCGCGACGGCGATAAGGAAGTAAGCAAAAAAATTACCGATTGTTTCGGCGTGGTACGCAGATACTGGTATCGCAGGGATATGGACAAGACGTATTATTGCGATATGCAGGGCAAATTGTTTTTCCCGCACGTCAGGGCGGGTACGTCGTATTCGGAAATAATGTTCGAAGCCGCCGTCGGCGACGCGACGGAAGTGTACGCGGCGTATCTCGAACCCGTGCGCACGGACGGGCATTACGGCTTGCAGGCGGACTGCCTTAACAGGCGCACGACCGAAGAGTTTATAGCCCGTACTCACGAAAAATACGCCGAATACGTCGGCAAGTATTTCGGCACGGCTATACCGGGCGTGTTTATGGACGAGCCTTCCGCGGGCGGGTTGCTGCCGTATACCGACGAAGTGGCGGAAAAGTTTTCCGCGGCGTTCGGCTACGACGCGACCGAGCATTATTATAAATTATCGCCCGAGTATACCGGCGACGGCAAAAAATTCCGCCGCGAGTATATAGAGACCATAACTCGGTTGTTTATAGACAATTTTATCACGCCGATAACCGAATGGTGCGAAAGTCACGGGCTTATCGCGACGGGGCATTTTTACGGCGAAGAAGATCCGCTGTCCGGCTCGCTTTGCGCGCAGAGCGTGTACCGTCAGACCAAACTTATGGGTATGCCGGGCTTTGACGTAATCGGCAGATACGTCGGCGACAGAGAGCATTGCGCGCTTATAATCGGCGCGAAGATAGTAGTTTCGTCTGCCGTGCAAAACGGCAAGGATAGGGCGATTGCCGAGTGTTTCGCGCTTAATCCGTTTAACTTCGGTTACGACGGATTGAGAAAGACGGGCGACTGGTTGTTCGCCTGTGGAATTAACGCGCTTGCGCCGCACGCTTTCCATTACGGATACGGCGCGTATCAGCGCACGGACGCGGGCAAATCGTTTTTCTTTCAGGACGCGCTTTTCGACGAATATCTCGAATTTGCCCGATATAGCGGCAGAGTGTGCGGGTTGCTTTCGGAATTTAAGCAGAAGAACGATACGCTCGTCGTACTGCCGAGTTGCGGCTTTGCGGAAGAAGTACCTTTCCCGATGCGTAACGACGGAGTGTTCCCGAGCGAGCGCGCGAAGGCGATGCAGAGCAGGCTTTACGCGGCGGCGAGATATTTAACCGAAAATCAGATCGGCTGGGACGTTACCGACGTCAAAGGTATAAACGAAGCGTCGATCGTCGGCGGAAAAGTGGCGATAGGCGATTGTAAGTACGGCAAGGTTATATTTATACGCGGCGGCGAAGAAGAAGCCGCGGCAAGTCGCAGAATTGCCGAAACCTGCGTCGACTGCGTGACGTTTGACGGCGAGTCGTTCGACGGCTTCCCCGCGCGCAGCGGATTCGTCGGCGGCGAAAACGTGCTTGCGTTGACCAAATATCGCGGCGAAGAGCGGTTGAGATTTTTATATCAGAACGATAAGTCGTTTGCGGAAGTTACCGTTCCCGTAAAGGGAAAGACGGTTATATACGACGCGGAGCGCGACGAATACCTGAACGCCCGCCCCGTGAACGGCGAGTTGAAAGTCGGTATGCGGGGTTATCGCTCCGTAATCGTAATAGACTGCGCTTCCGAAAGCAGAGCGGCGGATAAAGAATACGTTTACGAGCGGACGGGCGACGCGTTACTCGAATGCGAAGAGCGTCCGCAATGGGTGTATATGCCGCGCGGCGCGACGGGCGCGATAACCAGGTACGACGTGGTAATCGGCGACGGAGAAAATTCCGCGACGTTTGAAAACGTCAAGTATTCGCGTGTACGCGAACTGATCGGCACGGCGGACGAAATTTATTCCTGCGAATACGTCGTTCCTTACTTCGACGTTGCGCCGAGAGCCAAATCGAAATACCCGATAAAAGCGGTGTATAAGGCGATTGTCGATAAAGCGGACGGAGACGAACTCGTATTGTTCGACGGCGGCACGCTTTCGGGCGATTATAAGATTTTCTGGAACGGCAAAGAGATAACCAAAGACGAAATCAAACCTTTCAGGGTGTACGACGCCAAGAACGAAGCGTTCGCGCCCGTATGGAAGGAAGGAAAGAACGAGTTAAAAATTACGTTCGACGCAGCCGAAGAATTCGACGGCGTGAACGGAGAAATATATTTGTATAAAAAGGAGAAGGTATGAAACTCATAGTAGCGCACAGTACCGAAGAAATGGCAAAACTTTCAGCAAAACAGGCGGCGGACGTCCTTAACGCGGCGATCGCCGAAAAGGGATCGGCAAGATTACTGCTTTCCACGGGCGCGTCCCAACTCGAATTTTTCAAAGAATTCGTAAAGCAGGACGTGGCGTGGCATAAAGTCGTTATGTTCCACCTTGACGAATACGTCGGAATATCCCCCGATCACCCCGCGAGTTTCAATAACTATCTCACGAAGCGATTCGTCGAACAGGTTTTACCCGGCGAAGTGCATCTTATCTGCGGTTTAGACGATCCGTTCAAGACGATAGCGAAACTTACCGAACTCGTGAACGAACGCGAAATCGATCTCGGTATGATAGGCATCGGCGAGAACGCGCATATAGCGTTCAACGATCCGCCTGCGGATTTTAACGATCCGAGATCTTATAAGATAGTCACGCTTGCGCCGAGATGTCTGCAACAGCAGGTCGGCGAAGGTTGGTTCAAGTCGGTAGACGATACCTATAAACAGGCTATATCGATGACTTGTCCGCAGATTATGAAGTGCAAACACATCTTATGCGTCGTACCGTATAAAGTAAAAGCCGAAGCGATATATAAGACTTTTACGAACGACGTTACCGAAGAAATCCCCGCGACGCTGCTTAAAAAGCACGACGACGTAACCGTATGGTGCGATCCCGATTCTGCGTCGGAATTGCCGAAAGAAGTCGTTGCGGAATATTCTAAATAATCCGTCTTGCGGATACAGGAGGAAAAAATGAAAAAAATCAAAAAAGCAATTGCCGGAATAATCGTTTCCGCGCTCGCGTTTACCGCGACGTTCTCGTTTACGGGTTGTTTCCGCAAAGAAAAACTCGTCCGCGACGAAAAGACGATAAATATCCGCGCGTGTATAGGCGGTTACGGCGATTCGTGGTTGAGAGCGCTTGCGGACAAGTTCAACGAAGTTTACGCAGATAAGGGTTATAAAGCCAACGTTCTTGCAAGTTCGACCGATCTCGAAGAAAAAGTCGCGATGAAAGAGTTGTATACCAAGGACGACTGGGCGGATTTGTATTTCGTCAACGTAAACAACACTATGTCCAAATTTACCGCCGAAGGCGGCGAATACGGTCAACTCGTAGCGGATCTTACCGATACCGTATGGAATCGCCCCGCGATCAATTTCAAAGGCGAAGAAGAGAGCGGAAAACTCATTTCCGAAAAGATGCGCGTATCCCTTCCCGACGACGTGCTTAAAGTAAACGGCAGAGTTTACGGGTTCAACACGAGCAACGATATCGGCGGAATGATAGTAAATACCGCCAAACTCGCGAAATACGGCGTGAACAGAATCCCCAAGACCACCAACGAACTTTTCAAAACGTTCGAACTCATCTATACGGGCGACGCTTCTCGTGGCATCAAAGGCTCGCTCGAATCACAGATCTATCCCGTAACCTTTCTCGGCGGAGACAACGGTTATCCGATACACTTCGTAACGGCGTGGCAGGCGCAGTATGCGGGCATTGCCGATTACGAGCGTTTTTACGGCTACACCGACGAGAACGGCAAAGAGATGATAGACGACGGCTATAAGGTTTACGGCAAAGAGAACGTATCGCTCGAAAAAATGCTCGAAGCGATGTTCAATATGTACGACAAGTCGTTCGTCGCGCTCGGTTCTAACAACAATACGATCGATACCGCGCATACGAAACTTATGAGCGATAAGGGCGGAGCGGTGTTTATGTCCGACGGTAACTGGGCGTATAACGAAATAATTACCAACTATCAGGAAAGAATAGAAAACCTTGCCTTTGCTAACGTTCCCGTACTTTCCGCCGTCGGCGTTAAACTGTTCGGCAAACAGACCGCTTACGGCTTTGACGACGATTTGTGCGAAGAGATTTTGTCGCTGGTTATCGACAAGACCGACGAAGGCAAAACCGCCGAAACGATAGTAGACGAAGTTAAGACCGAAAAGGGACTTATTCTTAATGAAGCCGAAGTAACCGAAGTTATGAAGGCGCGCGGAATATACTGTTCGCGTTCGTCTCTGGCGGCGGGCGCGTTCGTAGCCGAAAAGTCGAAAGTAAAAGAGATCTGTTATCTGTTTTTAAGAATGTTCGCCAGCGACGACAACGCCACGCTTTACAACAGAGAATGTAACGGTTTCACGGCGTATATGTCCGATTTTTCGCAGGCGAAGGATACGGCGTATAACAAACAATGCAAGGCTATCGTCGAAAGCGAATACGCCACGCCCGTGTGGATGAACGCAACCGATTTAAGACTTAAAGTAGGGCATAACAACCTTATATTCCCGAACTCCGACCTGTCTTTCGTCAGTAAGATCATAGGTAAGGGCTCGACGATTTATAAGGACGGCAAAAAGACGGGCGATAAATCTCTGTATACCAAAAACGCCGACGAAATGCTCGCGGAAGTCCGTAAATATGCCGAAGAGCATTGGGCGGAATGGATAAAAGACGTCAAGAAATAAACGCCGCGCGGCGGCTGGGAGGCTTATGCGATGACGACTAAAAGAGCAACGTATACGAAGTTCGAGAGAAAGGACTTTCTCTTCGTATACCTATTGATTGCGTTGCCGGTATTGCAATTCGCGATTTTCTGGTTTTACGTCAATCTGAGTTCGTTTACGCTGGCGTTCAAAAGTCCGGCGGGCAAATGGACGTTAGACAATTTCAGACAGGTGTGGCACGGGCTTACGCACGCGGACAGGTACGGAACGAACATTCTTACGATGATACTCCGCTCGTTTACGCTGTGGTTTATCTCTAACTGCGTGGTGTTCCCCATCGCGCTTTGTACCACCTACGTTTTGTTCAGACGTGTGTTCGGGCATTACGTTTTCCGCGTGATATATATGTTGCCGAGCCTTATCGGCGGCGTGGTATGGATCGCCACGATGAAGCAGATGCTCAGCAACTACGGCGCGGTGGTATACCTTATGAAAAAAGCGGGCGCGGGGCTTTCGGACGCGGTTATAAGCGACGGGCTTATGTACGATCTGAAAACCGCGTTTCCGACCTTGTGCGCGTCCGTGTTCATATACGGCATAGCGGGCGGAAACGCCGTCGTAACGGGCGCGTATTCGAGAATACCCGAAGAACTTTTCGACGTAGGCAAACTCGACGGAATAGGTTTCTGGCGCGAATTTTTCAACGTGTGCCTGCCGTGCATATGGCCGACGGTCTCCACGCTGCTTACTTTCTCGCTGTGTACCATTTTCGTCGGCGAAGGCAACGTCTTTCTGTACACTAACGGCGAAGGCGGTTACGGGTTGGATACTATGGGCTTCTATATTCAGTATCTCGTATACAGACTGTCTCTGACGAGTTCGGAAAAGATGCCGTACGGTTATCCCGCCGCGATAGGTTTGTTTATAACGCTTATCACGTTACCGATAGTTCTCGTCGGCAGAAGAATACTCGAAAGTTTAGTCGAAGCGGTAGAGACGTAACGGGGGCGGAATATGAAAGTTAAAAATATCTTAAAACGTCGCGAAAACGGGTTCGGAATGAAATCCACTTCCGAAAAAGTTTCGCTGTGCGTGTTTTTCGCGTTCTTCCTGATGATGACGGTCATCTATATATACCCCATTCTTTCGATTTTGCTCAACTCGTTCAGAAGACTGTCGGAATTTGAAGAATTGCTCGTAAACCCGAACGCCAGCCCGTTTACCTGGCCCAAGTGGCAGACGGAGAGTTGGCGGCAGGTTTTCACTACGTTCAAATACAAAAACTTTACCTACTTCGATATGTTGTTCAACTCGCTCTGGATAACGGGCGTAAAGGTGACGGTCAATATTATGGCGAGCGTGTTTCTCGCTTACGCCGTCGCGCGTTTCCGTTTCCCCGGTAGGAACTTCCTGTACGCGGTAGTAATATTTTCGCAGACCATTCCCATCGTAGGCACGGGCGCGGCGAGTTATAAGTTGTTTACCAAACTCAACTTCATCAACAACCCGTCGCTTATGTGGATTGCGTGGTTCAGCGCGTTCGACTTTGCGTTTATCGTTCTGTACGGCACTTTCCGCGGTATCAGTCCGACGTATTCGGAGTCGGCGAAACTCGACGGAGCGAATAATCTTACGGTACTTTTCAAAATAGTACTGCCGCAGGCGTTTCCGTGCATAGCCGCGCTTGCGATACAGGAGTCTATAACCGTCTGGAACGATTATACGACGTCGCTCATCTATTTAAGGGATTATCCGAATATCGCGTACGGATTGTTCGTTACCGAAAAGAGCATTTCCTACGTCAGGAACGCCCGCGCGCTTTACAGCGCGGTGGTGTGCATATCGATGATACCCGTTCTGATTCTCTACGCCTGTTCGCAAAAACTCATTCTCACGAATATGAACGCAGGCGGACTGAAAGGATAACACTCAAAGGAGTATTTTATGAAGAAAAAATTATGGCTTACCGTGCTTGCTTCGCTTGCCGTAATCTCGGCGTGCTTATTTACGGTAAGTTGCGGTAACGGTGGGAATACTAACGAAGTGGAATTACGGCAACCGCAATTCAAAGAAACGGCGCAGACGACCGTGTTTTTAAGCAGCGACGTGGATTTCGACGATTATATCGTCAGACAGGACGGTGCGGAAACGCTTATAGACGTCGTGTATTATAATCCCGTATCGGCAAAGAACGTCACCGAATCTTTTTCGGGGTACGATATGGTGTTCTACCCCAAAATCACGGGCGAGCATAAAATCGTGTACACGGTCAAAAGCGGTAAAAACAGCAAGAAAGCGGAGATGACCGTATCCGTAATCGCAGATCCGCCGACGATAAGCATATCGCACACGGCTCAGACTCTCGACATGCCCGAATCGGGCGAGATAACGCGCGCGTTCGAGTGGCTTACGTCAAACGCGTCGATGAACCTTAAACCCGTAACCGCCACGACCAAAGTCGTCGCGGCGTCGTTCAGGGGCGTAAACGTCGGTATAGACTCCGTCAATTCCGAATGGCAGGAACTCGAAATAGACGAAACCGACGAAGTATTTACCTTCACGGCGATCGGCGAGTATAAGTTTACCGTCCGCGCCGAATCCGAAGGCAACTTCTCGGAAGACTATTTCCTTGTAAACGTAATCAAAGATCCGTCTAAAGGCACTCGTGCGGACGACGGCAGTAGCGTTATAGAAAAGGGCAAAGGCGTGGTATACGCCGAAAACGATCCGTATACGTTCAAGATAATGTCGAGTTCGTTATCGGATATAAACTACGCCGTAGTAGCCGACAAACTCGGCGACGGCAAGAAATTAAATCTTATATTCAAGGGCAAAAACGTACCGCAACTCGGATTTTACGTTATGCCCGACGAAGGCAGTAACGACGAATACAATATAAAAACGACCAAGGGCGGTTTTTTCAGTTTCGTAGCGAAGGAGTCGAGCGGACATAAGTGGGTGTTCTTCTTCCCGAATATGCTTACGGGCAACGCCGCCAGAACGCCTATTCCGGGCGTAAACGATTTCGGGTTGAAAGACCTTGAAAACGACAAGCATTATCTTATGCAGTATTCGCTTTCGGAAGTGGCTTACGTCAAGGCCCGCGACGCGTGGAGACTTAAAGTAAACGTGGAAATTTCCGCAGTCGAATCGTTTTCCACCGCGGGCGGCAAATCGGGCTGCGTAGTCGGCGACAAACTGCACGAAATAGGTATAGAAGGCGAATTCTATTACGAAAAGGGTAAACGCTTCGACTTTTCGCAGGGGAGTTCGGTAATTTACGGCGATATACGCAACAATATAGATATTCAGTATATCCCCGACGAAGCGAACATATTAAAAGCCCCGAAAAAAGAGATACAAGCCGAAGGTTTCAAGGACGTGTACACCTATAAAAGCACCGTTTCCGACGGCGGAGACGGCAAAGTGAACGCCACTTTGCAACAGGGCAAAATATCCGACGATAAAGACGTGGGTATAACCGACCAACTCGGTTACGTCGGCGTCGCGAACAGCGGATTCGGTATGGGTTCGACCATTACGATAGATTTCGAAGGCAAGAACCTGCCGGGCATAGGTATTTATCTCGGCAACTCGCCCGAAGGCTACGTCGTAGGCGGCGCGACCGCGTCGGGTACGGGCTTTTATATCGGAAACGGCAACGTCAGCGGAGAAATGAGTTCTATCGGTCGCAGGCTTATCGTCAACGGTCCTAACAGGCTCGATCCGGGTGGCAAATACCGCGGTAACGACGGCTATCCGCCCTATTACGGCAGAATAGACAAGTTGTCTTACTTCGGCTCTGCGGCAAGCGGCACTCCGGGTTATAACGTAAGCGCGGAGATGGGTTATAACCTGCTCGAAGACGGCAAAAAATACCGCTTCGAACTTACCGACGTTTCGGCGAAGTTCGACGCGACGAATTTCAATGTGTTCGCGCTCAATTACAAACTGTACGACACGAGCGGCGACGCGCCCGTCCTGCTGGCGGACGTTACCAAATCGGTAGACAGAGATTTCGACGTAATAGATTTCAATTCCCAGACCGTGGCGTTTTTCGGCTCGATTCACTCGAATTTAAGGTTTACTTATTCCGTTTCGGGCGAAAGAATCCCGTATCCGTTTGAAGTTCAGGTCGATCCCGACGCTATAACTCTCGCCCCTGCAAAGATAACCGAAACGAAGAAAGACGGACTCGTTACTTTCGACGGAACGTTCGCTTATAAAGGGCTTGGCGCATACAAGGTCGGCGACGTACTCGAATTCCGTTTCTACGGCAGAAACATACCCAACGTAGGTCTGTTTACCAACGCTAACGGCGTAAACGCGGTAGGCGGCGGGAAAAAGAATACGGGCATATTCCTACAGACTTCCGGTCACGGCGCTGCTACTTATAACAAGCGTCTGTATATAACCGGACCGTATCTTGCCGACGCGGGCGGGCCGGAATACTATTCCGATATACCGGGCTTCAAGTACCGCGAGTGGTTCGGCGCGAATCACGAAATGGGCGTAGACGTCAGTTACGAAGTAGACGGCGGAAGATACTCGCGTTTCGGTATAGATATGCTCGAATCCAAAACCAAGTATATTTACAGGATAAGCACGGCGGCGGGCAGCGCGGACGGCAAAGTCGTAATAAAGTGCGAACTGTATTCCGTAAAGCAATCGGTTATCGCGCTCGTTGCGACTTACGAAAAAGAAATAACCCATTATCTGCCGTCGCTTGAAAACGTTTACGCTACGGTTTACGGCGCGGGTAGTTTCTCGAGTAAAGATATAACGTTCGCGTATACGGTTAATCCCGACTACGATATAGTGCCGACGGCGGCGGGCGAGACGGCGAAAGCCGCAAACTCCGTTTCGGGGCTTGCGTCCGACGCGCAAAGACGGACTGACGGCGAATTGCCCGTCAGAAACGAAGTGCTTATTATCAACGGAAAAAATAATATCGACGGCGAACAGCCCGAATCGGTATGATAAAGGAGATAAAACTATGAAGAAAATTTACGAACAGGCTAAGGTAATCGTTATGGTTATCGACGCGCAAGACGCAATCGCAACGTCGTCCGGTACGTCCGACGCGACGGAAAACGACATCAGCTGGCAGGATTAAAGGGGGATAAGACTATGTTAAAAACGAAGAAGATTTTAACGGCGGTTTTATCGGCGGTAATCGCCATATGCGCGGCAATCGCTTTGTTGCCCGTGAAAAAGGCTTTAGCTCAGGAATCGGCTCTGCCGGAAATCACAATGGAAAAGGGGCCGGCGGTAAGAATCGCCGACGACGGAAACGCAGACCTAAGCGGAATAAGATATTCGTTTTCTATGTCCGCTTCGGATTACGACGCGCTTTCAAAATCGAGTAAGTATACCGACGTAAAATACGGCGTGTTCATCGCCGCGGCGAGTTACAACTCCACCGGCAAAGAAATCGCCGACGAAACTCATCTCATCGGAAGCAACGCCATATATTACTGGCAGGTCGGAACGAACGAAAGCGGAGAACCCGTGTATAACGTTACGCCCACGTCGGGAATGAGACGTATCATCTGCGCCGAAGGCGACGCGATGGCGGTCAAAGCAGACGGCAAAGCGTATTTTTACGGCTCGGTCGTCAAAATGAAAGACGAAAATCTCAGACGCGAATATATCGGCGTAGGCTACTTGAAATACGTCGAAAACGGCGAAACGCATTATAAATTCGCCACGGCGAACGATAACGTACGCTCTATAGAGTACGTTGCGAGAGAAGCGTACAAGGCGAACCCCGAATTACGGGACAGGCTCGTTGCGTTATATCTCAATAAAGTCGCGCACGACTGCGTAGTTAAAACCGCGCCCGTCGCCGCGGAAGGTCTCGTTGCGGACGGCGAAACCCGCGCGCTCGTAACCGAAGGCGTTGCCGACGATTATTCCGAAATGCGCTACTCGCTTGACAATAAGACGTTCTCTGCCGACGTGCCGACGGCTGCGCTTGCGGGCGAATACACGGTCTGGTATAAAGCCGTTGCCCGTATGCCGTTCGACCACGACTCCGAAGTAAAATCGGTAGTCGTCACGATAGCGGAAATACCCGACGGCGTAATTACGCTTAAACCCGCGAAGATAACCGAAACGAAAAAAGACGATAAATGGACTTTCGGCGGAACGTACGATTATAAAGGGCTCGGCGAATACAAGGTCGGCGACGTGCTTACGTTCAGATTCAAGGGCAAAAACATTCCCAACGTGGGATTATTCGTAGATAAAAACGGAGTCAACGCGATAGGCGGCGGCACGGAAAATACCGGTCTGTTCGTACAGACTTCCGGTCACGGCTCGGCAGCCTATAACAAACGCCTGATCATCGCCGGACCGTATCTCGTAGATGCGGGCGGACCGGAATATTATCCCGGTGCAGCAGGGTACCCCGCTTACCGTGAATGGGTAAGCGCGAACTACGAAATGGGCGCAGACCTAAGCTACGAAGAGGGCGGCAGATTCTCGCTTTTCGGTATAGATTTTCTTGACGATAACACCGATTACGTTTACAGAATATCTTCGGCGAAGACCGCTTCGGCGGCAACCGTAACGTTGAATTTCACGCTCAACTCCGTGTCGGGCGAAACCGAAACGCAGGTAACGTCGTACTCCAAAACCGTAACGCATCTGCTTCCTTCTCTTGAAAATCGTTTCGCCGTCGCGTACGGAACGGGCGATTTCGAAAACGGCAGAACCATTACTTTCGAAGCGACGATTGAAACTCCCCCCGAAAGCAGCGAAATAACTTTGCAGCCCGCGGCGGTAACCGAAACGAGAAAAGACGGGAAATGGACTTTCGGCGGAACGTACGATTATAAAGGACTCGGCGAATACAAGGTCGGCGACGCTCTCGAATTTACGTTCAAAGGTCGGAACATTCCCAACGTAGGTTTGTTCGTAAACAAAAACGGAGTTAACCCGATAGGCGGCGGCACGGAAAATACCGGTCTGTTCGTACAGACTTCCGGTCACGGCTCGGTAGCCTACAACAAACGCCTTGTCATCGTCGGACCGTATCTCGTAGACGCGGGCGGACCGGAATATTATCCCGGCGAAGCGGGATACTCCGCTTATCGTGAATGGGTAAGCGCGAATTACGAAATGGGCGTAGACGTCAGTTACGAAGTGGATGGCGGCAGATTCTCGCGTTTCGGTATCGAAATGCTTGACGAAAACACGAATTACGTTTACAGAATCGAAAGTTCGGACGGCACGGACAAGCAGGTAACGCTTAAATTCATTCTTTACACCGTAAACGAAAACGGCGAAAGAACGGAAGTTGCGAATCTCATTAAGACCGTAACGCATCTTCTTCCGTCGCTTGAAAACAGATACGCCGTAGTATACGGCGCGGGCGACTATTACAGCACGAACAGTAACGTATATACGGGCAAGCCGATAACTTTCTCGTACGAAGTGAAAAAAGCCGCTTAAATAACCAAAAATAATCGCGGCGGGGTAAGCCCCGCCGCGGAAAAAGGAAAACTATGAAAGACAAAGCATTTGTATTATACGGATATTCGTCGGGTACGGACGGCACGTATTTTTCCGGGCCGCGTCTGTTTACGCAGAATAAAGATTTCAGAACGGCGGAACAGTACGCCTATTACCGCGAATGCGGATTAAACACCTTATTGCTCGAAGGCAACGATCCTTATTACGGGGAGACGTGGGCGACGAGTCAGACTAAAAAGAATATGGACGTCGCTCACTCGGCGGGCATAAATCGTATTATTCTCTACGATAAAAGAATATTCGATTGTTCCGAAGTCCGCGGCGGGCTTATAGGCGACGGTAAAAGATTCGCGACCGAAAAAGAACTCGAAGACTTTATAGCCTATTGCATAAAGGACTATAAAAACCACCCCGCGTTTTACGGGTTTATGCTCGTGGACGAACCCAGATGGTTTCAGTTGGAATCCCTTTCGCAGGTCGTAAAGGCGACGAGAAAGGTCGCGCCCGATCTGTTTATACAGAACAATATTTTACCGTTCTATCCGGGGCACGGCAGTCTGTTCGTCGAAAATTACGACGGCACGACTATCGACGACGAAGCGGTCGCGTATAAAAAGTACGTCGAGACTTATCTCGATATGACCGGAATGCCCTATCTTATGTTCGATTCGTATCCTATGCGGCTCGAACCCGAAGCGGGGTACTTTATCCGCCGCGAGCATCTGCAAGGCTTTCAGATTGCGGCGGCGGAAGTGAAAAAGCGTAATCTTAATCTCTATTTCGTCTGTCAGACGCAGGCGTTTTACGCTCACGATAAAATCGTCTATCGCGCTCCGAACGCGGCGGAAATGTACTGGCAGGTAAACTGCGCGCTCGCTTTCGGCGTAAAGAGTCTCGGATACTTTACCTACTGGCGGAAACAGCGTAACAGCGATCTCGAATACTTCGTTGACGGTACGTCTTTTATGACGCAGAACGGCGAGCGGACTCCGCTGTACTTTACTATGCAGAAACTTCACGCCGCGCTCGCTAAGTTTTCGGATTATCTGCTCGGCTTAAAATACGAAGAGAGTGGATATTACAGCGATTTACCCCGTGCCGAAAGCCATATAGAACCGATGGAAAGGGGTAATATAGAGCGTTTAGTCGATATTAAGGGCGACGGAAAAACTTCGCTCGTCGTAACGATACTGAAAGGCGAATCGGGCGAAAAGGTCGTTTGTCTGTTCAACGCGAACGATCCGCGCGGCGATTATCGCGAGCCTTGCGATATTTCGGTAAACGTCGGCTTCGGCAAAATCGAACGGGCGTTCTCGCTCGGAAACCCCGACGGCGAAAGCGTCGACGGCAAGTATACGCTTGCTGCCGGCGACGCGGTATTTTTAGTCGTAAGATAAGGAGAACAAAGTGAAAAAATTATCTAAATTAACCGCGTTCGCGCTCGTCGCGGCGACAGCCTTTACCGTATCGTTGAGCGGCTGCGCGAGCGGCAGCGGAAAGGTAGATTTATCCGGCGCGCCCGACTATTCGGCGTGTACGGGCGAATTTCTGACTTACGGGTATACGGGCCCGACCGACGGAACGTGGTGGCGCGACGACGACCAGTTTAACAGTAATTGCGATTTCCGCACCACCGAGCGTTACGCGGAATATAAAGCCGCGGGGCTTAACACCTTGCTTCTTCAGGGCAACGAACCGTACAGGGGCGAAGGCTTCGAAGGCAGTATTCTGAAAAGGACTATGGACAGGGCTTACGAAGCGGGTATAGAACGCGTTATAGTGTTCGATTCGAGAATAGAAGCCCTTTCCGAACAGACTAGGCCTATCGTCGGCGAAGGCGCGAGATTTGCAACCGACGAAGAACTCGTCGATTTTATAAAAGGCTGTCTTGCCGATTATAAAGATCACCCCGCGTTTTTCGGAGTTATGCTCGTAGACGAACCGTTTTACGACCAACTTCCGCAAGCGGCGAAAATGTACAGGGCGTGCGAAGCGGCGCTCGACGGTATTTACGTTCAGTTAAACCTTCTTCCGCTTGACGCAACCGCATCGAGCGGCAGGTTTCAGGATCCCGACGGCGAATTCGGAAGTCTCAACGTGTACGATCAGTACGAACTTTATTTAGAGCAGTTCTGCGAATGGTCGGGTTGCGACCGTATCTGTATGGACTCGTATCCTATCCGTCAGCACACCAAGTCGGGCAGCGCGTCGGGGTATTATATACTCGACACGCATCTCAGAAATTTAAGAATACTCAACAGAGTTGCGAAAAAGTACGGCTGTAAACTCGACGCCGTCGCGCAGACTATGGGTATGGGCAGATTATCGGGCGATTCGGTATATCTCAAATCTCCCGACAGAAGCGAAATGTACTGGCAGATGAACGCGTATATGGGCTTCGGAATAAAGGCTTACGCGTCGTTTACCTACTGGGCAAAACAGCAGAACAGCGTAGATAACGAGTTTTACGACGGTTCTGCGTACGTCACGCACGACGGAAAACTCACGCCCCTGTATTACACGATGCAGAAAATACATTCCGAAATGCAGGAGTTTGCGCCCGTACTGCTCAACTTCGACTATACGGGAATGCGCTATTACTATACCAAACCCACGTCGTTCCCGACTCTGCACCTTTCCGCCGCGTTCGGCGCGGAAGAAAAGGAAGACGAGTTCGCGTTGCTGAAAAACGTCGAAATCGGCACTTCGCAGATGGCGCTCGTAACGGAACTCAAAGACGAGAAAAACGACCGCTATATGTATATGCTTATGAATCCGCAAGCGCCGTCTAACGCCAAATTCGGCAAGGTTGCGCTTAACGCCACGCTCGACTTCGGCAAAAATTACAAAGCGGTAAAAATCTGGTATAAAGGCAAAAGCGAAGTAAAGGCTCTCCGCAACGGAAAGATAGATTTCGACCTTTCCGCAGGTTACGCCGTTTACGTTATGCCGTATTAAAAAACGTTATGTACGAATTGAAAATCGTTACGCCGGAGTCGGAAGGCATACCTTCCGCCTCCGTCGTCAAATTTATAGACAAAATCGCCGAATACGGAATGAATATTCATTCTTTCGCGTTTATCCGTCACGGCAACGTCGCGGCGGAAGTTTACGCCAAGCCGTTTTTCGACGAGAATTTCGCGCACAGACTGTATTCGTGCAGTAAATCGTTCGTATCGCTTGCGATAGGTAAACTGCTGAAAGAAGGCAGAATCCGACTTACCGATACCATATCTTCGTATTTTCCCGAATACGCAGACGAAAACACCGACGCGAAAGTCCGCGAAACGACGATAGAAGACGCGCTTAAAATGTCGGTCGCCGCGCGTACCGACTCCTACGCGTTACGCCCCGATTTGCCGTGGGCGGAAAGTTTCTTCAAGGTTGACGGTGTAAAGCCGTCGGGTACGCTTTTCGATTATAACTCGTCGGGTTCTTTCATTCTCGGCGTGTTGGTAGAAAAACTGACCGGTAAGACGTTTATCGAGTATCTTCGCCCCGAATTCGACGCGATAGGCGTAAGCGAAAACGTGCGATGCGTAAAATCGCCCGACGGTTACGGCTGGGGCGCGAGCGGAGTTATTTGCACGCTCCGCGACTTCGCGCGGGTATGCCTGCTCGTCGCGGACGGCGGACTGCACGACGGGCGGCAACTGCTCCCGCTAGATTACCTTGCGGCGGCAACTTCGCGGCAAATCGCCAACTATACTCAAAACGACTATACGCCGCGTAAATCCTGCGGGTACGGGTATCAGTTCTGGATAACCGACAAGGGTTATTCTATGTACGGTATGGGTTCGCAATACGCGTTCTTTTTCCCCGATAAAGACCTGATTTTCGTTTGCAACGGCGATACGCAGGTAAGCGGCGACGATTTTTGCGGCGAATTTCTTTACGAATGGGTTTCGGACGTATACGAGTCCGTTTCGGACGCGCGCCTTGCCGAAGGCGAAGACTATAATACTCTTTGCGGGCGGATTTCCGAATTTTCGTTGCCCGCGTCGCGCGGAAAAGCGTATACCGATTTTCAACGCGAGATCGACGGCGTGGAATACGCGCTCGAACCCAACGAAATGGGTATAAAGAAGTTTTCTCTCGAGTTTACCGCCGACGGCGGCTCGTTCGTATACGAAAACGCGCGCGGATTAAAACGCATAAATTTCGGGGCGTGCCGCTATAAACGCGGAGTTTTTCCCGAAACGGGATACTATTCCGAACGCGTCTCCGTTCCGTCGGGCAGAGAATTCGATTGCGCGGCGGTCGCCGAATGGGTGGAAGATAAAAAACTGCTTATAAGAACGTACGTTATAGACGATTGTCTCGGCAATCTTTTTATAACGCTCGGTTTCAAGGGCGACGAAGTCGGCGTGGAAATGCGAAAACGCGCCGAATTTTTCCTTGACGATTACGACGGATTTGCTTACGGAGAACGGGATAAAAATGATTAAAGTATTACAGTACGGCGAAGGGAATTTTTTAAGGACTTTCGTAGACGCGTATTTCGATACGCTCAATAAGGAAAACGGTAATAAACCCCTGTATAGAGTGAATATCGTAAAGCCCATAACTTTCGGCTCGCTTGAAAAATTTGAAAGGCAGAATAATAAATACCATATCGTTCTGCGCGGCGTAAATGGCGGAAAAGAAGTAGAAGACGTATATAAAATCGACGTTATCGACTCGGTTATATCTCCGTTTGAAAACTACGACGGGTATATTTCGCTTGCGAAAGATAAAGACCTTAAAATAATAGTCTCCAACACCACCGAAGCGGGCATACGCTTTAACGCGGAAGACAAGTTCGACGGATTTGCGGATATAACCTATCCCGCAAAACTGACGAAGTTTTTGTCGGAAAGGTTTAACGCGGGGCTTGACGGAGTATATATTCTGCCCGTAGAACTCATCGACGACAACGCCGCCGAACTGAAACGGTGCGTAGATAAGTATATCGACCTGTGGAAACTGCCCGAAGCGTTCAGAAAGTGGAACGACGAAGAGAATTACTATTGCAACACGCTCGTCGACCGTATAGTGTCGGGCTATCCCAAAGACGAAGAGACGAAAGAGCATATAAATAAACTCGTCGGCGAAAACGACGAACTCGTTTCCGTCGGCGAACCGTTCGGGTTGTGGGCTGTCGAAAACAAGGGCGAAATAGGCAAGTATATAAAGTGCGGCAAACATAATATTGAAGTCGTTTTAACCGACGATATAAAGTATTATAAAAAGCGTAAGGTAAGGGTGCTTAACGGCAGTCATACTAATTTAGTGCCGGCAGGCTTGTGGCTCGGTAAAGTTACCGTTTACGACTGTATGACGGATAATAAGTTATATAAATTCGTGAACGACACTTTGAAAAGCGAGATAATACCGTTCGTGTCGGAAGATATAACGGCTACTACCGAGTTTGCCGAAAGCGTAAAAGAGCGGTTTTTGAACCCTTATCTTAACCATCAACTTACAAGTATCGCCTTAAACTCTATATCCAAATGGAAAGCGAGAGTATTGCTGTCGTTTAAGGATTATTACGAAAAGTACGGCAAGATCCCCGAGAACTTAACCAAAGGTTTCGCGTGTTTAATGGCGTTGTATAAAATCACGACGAAAGGCGACGACGGAAAATATTACGCGAAATTGCCGAGCCGAACCGTAGAGATGAAAGACGACGAGAAATATCTTGCGTATTTTGCAAACGGCGGTTGCGTGATTGAATTTATGAAGGACGAAAGCGTGTGGGGCGAAGACCTTACGAAATACGACGGCTTTGCCGCGGCGGTTAAAACTATAGTCAAAAAGTTAAGAAGCGGCGATACGGATATATTATGAAAGACTATGTCGTAATAAACGAAAAAGACAACGTAGGAATAAGCCTTGCGGGAACGGATAAAATCCCCGCAGGGCATAAATTCGCGTTAAGGGATATAAAGAAAGGCGAGTATATAATAAAGTACGGCGAGATAATAGGCAGAGCGACCGAAGATATACCGAAAGGCGAATGGGCGCATACGCATAACGTAAAATCGCATTTAGACGAAAGCGTGGAGTACGAATATACTCCGCAATATCCCCAAACGGCAATAAAGACGGGCGCGACTTTTAAGGGCTTTAAGCGAAAAGACGGAAGAGCGGGTATAAGGAACGAGATATATATAATACCCACCGTAGGTTGCGTAAACGACGTTTGCAGAAGACTTGAAAAACTCGCGCAGAAATACGTTTGCGGAAGCATAGACGGACTGTTTTCGCTCACTCATCAATTCGGCTGTTCGCAACTCGGCGAAGATAACGAGAATATAAAGAAACTCTTATGCGGTGTCGCTTTGAACCCCAACGCGACGTTCGTACTGTTCGTGGGGCTCGGTTGCGAGAATAACGGTCTTGACGGAATAAAGGAATAT
>CAKQQQ010000005.1 GCA_934271065.1 uncultured Clostridia bacterium
TTCAATTCATTTTCTTCTATTCAATTTTTAATCTGCATTGGTAAACAGTACCGTTTACCCGAGCGCTATCTCGTCGATAGCCCGCTTATTGTAACACAACGGCAGAACCGTTGTCAAGCATTTTTCAAGGCTTTTTCAAAAAAAGTTTAGTATTTTTCTTGAATTTTGAAAACGCTTTAAGCGCCCTACACCGACGATGCTCGCATATACTATCACTATCGCGAAAGTTTGTCAAACGATTTTCTTCACTTTTTTCAAACTTTTTATAAAACTTTCTTAAAACGTCGAAAACGGCGGTCGGGCTGCCCCGTAAACCGCCGTTTTATACCGTTATTCGTTAATAGCGCAGACTATTTTTCTTTATAAAACAGCCTGCAATGACAATAGCCTTCGAAATTTTCGTCTTTGATCTGCGCGCGGAATTCTTCGCACATACATTTATATTCGGGGCGTTTGCCTACCCTGCACGGGCAGTATCCGTCTTTGGCTTTCAGACCTTCCGCAATCGCGGCTACGACGGACTTATCTTCGTTAAGTCTGATTTTCATATTATTTTTCCGTTTTTACGATCGCGGCAACCGCCGCTATAACCGCCGCGGCGGCAACAACCGCTATCGCGGCTTGAATTTTCAGCGCAAACGACGCAACGCCTATCGCGAGCGACGCGCTTAACGCCAGACTTTTAATCGTTTTCGACGCGGCGGGATTTCTGCTTTTTATCGACAGCAACGCGAGAACGAACCCCGCAAGGCAGAAGACCGCCAGAATACAGTCGAACAGAAGGTTAAATTCTTCGCCGCCCGTTTTTAGGGCGCAGGCAAGCAGCCCGAACCATACCGCCACCGTCATTCGCCGAACGAGCGCGGCGGCGTAACCGTCCTTATTTTCATAATCGCGCGTAGGCGCGGGCGCGAACGCGGTAATCAGTCCGCCGAGAAACATTCCCGCGGGCAAAGGCATCGCCGCGACGGGATCTGCGCTCTGCGCGAGCGCGAACGACGACAGCGCGCCTGCGTACAGAGAAAACAGCGAGAACACGTCCGAACCTTCCGCTCCGCCCTTTCTCGAAAACGAATACGCGGCAACCACCGCGCTTACGGCGACGTACGCCGCGCCGAACCCGAACGGAACGTAACGGTTATTACCTATTCCGCCGATGAAAGTCGCCCACAGCGCGAACGCCGAATAGCACAACGCGCATATTAGCGCTATCGCAGACGAGCGGTTGACGAATCGGCTTCCGAACGCGTCGGGTTTCGCTTCGCCGAGCGTTTCGCCCTTTTCTTTTACCGTTTTTACGGACTTTGCGTCCGTCGCTTTTTCGACGGGTTCGTTACCGTAATACTCGTTTGCCGACGCGAACTCGCCTTCCGTGCGGGTTTCGTCGTAAACGTACAGGACTATTTCCGGCAACAGGAGAAATCTGCCCGACGAATTTCGTATTCCGCCGCGCAGTACGCTCTCGACCTTTCCGTCTTTATCTTTATCGCGCGTAAAGCGTTTGCCGACGATTTTACATTTACCGAAATCGGACGGCGATTCGCCGACTTCGGATATTTCGTATCTGCCGTCGGACGCGTAAATACACGCTTCGCGTATCTTCGCGCGGTGCTCTTCGCTTTTCGCTTCCGCAAAACACGACGACAAAATATCGTACACGTCGGAACGCAGAGATTTTATTTCCGCTTTGACGAGCGCTTCGCGTTTGGAGACCGTGTTTCGACGGTCGTTTATTCTGTTAATGGCGTCGTCGTTGCCGATTTTTTCTCTGCGGTCGTTCTTCTTGCGGTAAACCGCCGCCAACGAAGACAGTTTTCCGTCTTCGCCCTTCAACGCGCGCAATTCGTCTTTCAGTCCGTCGATTCTTCTTATCTTATCTATCGCGGAGTCGTACCTTTCAAGCATCGCGCACTCGTTTTAACCTATAACGTCCTTTATATAATCGGCGATGACCGAAGCCGCCGCGTCCGTACCGACTCTGGTATTTACGACCAGATCGTAATTCTCGCACTTGCCCCATTCGGTATCGGCGTATTTTTTATAATAAGCCGCGCGGGCTTTGTCGTTGCGTCTGACGAGTTTTTCCGCTTCGGCGGGAGTGATTCCGTAGCCTTTGGAAACTCTGTCTATACGCTGCTCGGTCGGCGCGCAGATAAACACGCGGATAAGCGACGCTTCGTCTTCGAGAATTTTGGCGGCGCAACGCCCTACCAGCACGCACGAACCGCGTTTGGCAAGGTCTTTGATAACTCGCGACTGACCTATATAGATTTTATCGTAGAGAGAAAGAGACTCGCCGCTCAGAAACCCGCCGTACCAGAAAGCGTTGGTGGCTTTGTCTTCGCTGCCGTGAATGACGTCTTTGTCGAACCCGGTCACGACCGCCGTCATTTCGGCTATCGATTTATCGTAACACGGTATGCCGAGTTTAACGGCGAGTTTGGATGCGGTTTCCGCTCCGCCCGAACCGAACTGTCTGCTTACGGCAACGTAAAATTTCTTTTTATCGTCCATATATTATTATATCTCCTTGTTTACGATTTCCGAAACTATTTTAATACGAAAGCCCGAAAATGTCAAGTCAAATCGATTTTTTCTTCTTATTTTCGACGTTTGCGAGCGAGTAGGAAAGCATAAGCCCGCCGACGAACAACGTCACGCCCAGAAGAATTTCCCATACGCCCAAGCCCGCGCGGTACACCGCGCAGATGTCGGGATTGAAAAACATAGTTATTATCGCGCCGAGCGACAAACCGCAAATACAAAAAAACGAATTTACGCGGTGTTTTTCGAGCAGCCCCGACATAAACTTCGCGACCGTTACTATTCCGACCAAAAAACCGACCGCAAGACAGGCGTAAACTATAAACGCCTGCGGCGAAGATTTCCAGTAAGTAAGGCTTACGGAGTTCATTATCGCTTTGAAGTACCCGAAAATCATCAACAGCGCGGTTGCGGAAAGACCGGGTACGAGTTGGGTTATCGCCACGAGATAGCCGAGCAATAAAAACAGAACGTAATGCCACGCGGTAAGGTTATCGAGCGTTCTTTCCCCGCCCGTCAGAAACACCGACACGCACGACGCGATTACGGGTACGAGCAAGCCGATTATGAACAGCGCGGCGCGCGGCGGCGTAATTTTTTCGCCCCTGATTTCGCCCGTGACCGCAGGATACGCGCCGGACATCAGCCCCGCGAAAAGCGCGACGACGGCGAACGGTAAAATCTCGACGAGTTTTTTCACGCCGAAAAATCCGCCGACGAAACCTATTACTCCGCCGACGGCGATCGGAAGCAGGAATTTAGCGCATTTAACGAATTTTTTAAGAATATTGCCGAACGCGTACAGTAATTTTTCGTACAGGCGCAGTATTATCGCGACCGCCGAGCCGCTTACGCCCGGCACGATTACCGCAAGCCCTATGAAAAAGCCGAGTATTCCGCCTTTCGCCCATTCTTTTTTGTCTTTATATTTAAGATCGATTTCGGCGGAATTTTCCGCCGCCGCGTCTTTTACGGTCTCTTTTTCGTCGTTCATTACGGGTTATTGCTCCAAACGCTTGATATTTTACTAAAAATATATTAAAGTATAACAAAAAAAATTATTCTTGTCAAAGGTAGCGGGTTATGGAATTGCAAAAACTGTTGTCGAAGGTCAGAAAAGCCGTCGAAGATTATCGTATGATAAACAAGGGCGATAAAATCGCCGTAGGGCTTTCGGGCGGAAAGGACAGTATAACTTTACTCTGCGCGCTTGCGGCGATGCGGAGATTTTACCCCGAAAACTACGAACTTATAGCGATTACCGTGGATATGGGAATGGGGCTTGACGAAGCCGAAGTGAACGCGACGAAAGAGTTGTGCGAGCGGCTTAACGTGGAGTATTTCATAGAAAAAACGCGTATAGGCGAGATAGTGTTCGACGTGCGGAAAGAATCCAACCCCTGCTCGCTTTGCGCGAATATGCGCAGGGGCGCGCTGAACAACGCGGCGAAAGAACGCGGCGCGAACAAGGTCGCGCTCGGTCATCACGCGGACGATCTTGCGGAGACGTTTTTGTTGTCGCTTTTCTACGAAGGCAGACTGTCGGCGTTCGCGCCCGTAACCGAACTCGAGCGGTCGGGCGTTACCGTGATAAGACCGCTGATTTACGTCGACGAAAAAGAGATAATCGGCTTCGCCAAAGACAAACCGATTATCCGCAACCCCTGCCCTGCGGACAAACACACGCAACGGCAGTTTATAAAAGACGTTATTAAAAACCTGCAACGAGACGTTCCGCAGATAAAAGACAACCTGCTCGGCGCGATAACGCACCCCGAACGCTACAACCTTTCGGCGTACCTGAAAGAAGAGTGAGTTCGCCGCGCAACCGGCGACGTTCGCTTATTTACGAATAATAAAAGGCGGCTCGGTCGAAATTTTTCGACCGAGCCGTTTTCGATACCGCCCGCCGCGTTCGCACGCGGCGGGCGATCGCTTATTTCGCGAGTTCTTCGGCAAGCGTTTTTATTCTGCCTTCGCTTTCGGCGTCGAGCGAGCCGAGAATTTTAACCGTCGTTTCGCAAAACTCGATATTCTTCGAGTTCTCGAACGCCGCGCGCATTATCTTCGCCGCCACGGGCGCCCAAGTTCCATTCTCGATTAGCGCTATCTTTCTGTTGCGGTAATTCCTTTCGGTAAGCGCGTCGATAAACGTCTTCATAAACGGGAAAATATCCCCGTTGTAAGTCGTCGTCGCGAGAACGAGTTTTCCGTACCTGAACGCGTCTTCAACCGCTTCCGCCGTATCGCCGCGCGCAAGGTCGTGCACGGCGACTTTCACTCCGAGATTTTCAAGTTCTTGCGCAAGCGTCCGCACGGCGGCGCGGGTATGCCCGTAAACCGACGTGTACGCGATCGTAACGCCGTCGCTTTCCGCGTCGTATTTCGACCATATATCGTACAACCCGACGTAATAGCCGAGATTTTCGGTTAAAATTTCGCCGTGCAGGGGTAATATCGCGGAGATTTCATAGCCCGAAAGTTTAGCGAGCAGGCTCTGTACCTGCACACCGAATTTGCCGACTATGCCGAAGTAATAACGCCGCGCTTCGCACGCCCAGTCTTCGTCCGCGCCGACCGCGCCGAATTTGCCGAACGCGTCCGCGGAGAACAGCAACTTTCCGCTTTTCTCGTACGTCATCATAACTTCCGGCCAATGTACCATAGGCGCGGTTACGAACGTGAGTTCGCGGCGACCGAGTTTAAGCGTATCGCCGTCTTTTACGACGAGTCTGCGCGAAGCAAAATCGTCGCCGAAATAATTTTTAAGCATAATGAACGCCGGCGCGGTGGCTACGACGATCGCGTTGCCGTACTTTTCGGCAAAGCGCATCGCGTTAGCCGAATGGTCGGGTTCGACGTGCTGAATTATAAGGTAATCGGGCGTTCTGCCGCCAAGCGCGGCTTCGAGATTAGCGAGCCATTCGTCGCCGAAACGCGCGTCTACGGTATCGAATACCGCAATCTTCTCGTCGATAACGACGTACGAATTGTACGCCATACCTTTTTCGACTTTATACTGACCTTCGAACAGATCTATATCGTAATCGTTTACGCCGATATATTCGATGCCGTCGGTTATCTTTTTGTTCATACGTTTTCACTTCCCGTAATAAAATTTTTTCCGTTAAGGTAATAGAGCGGCGAATTTTCGCCGAACGCGAGTATTATTTCCGTCGCGGTCAGACGTTGGCGTTTCGCCTTATAGCGGCGGTTTACTTCTTCTTTGCCGTACTTTCCGTCGCCTATTATAAAATGCCCCGTAAAGGCGAGATGCGCCCGTATCTGGTGCGTTTTGCCGGTTACCAGCCCGACTTTGAGCAGCGACGTTTCGCCGTCGGTCTTAATCGTCTCGTAGTCGGTTATTATCTTCGTATAGCCCTTTTCGGGCGTGGCGGACACGCTCGCCCGTGCGGCGCGTTCGTCTTTTTTAAGGTACGCCACGAGTCTGCCCGAACGTTCGGGCATAGCCCCGTACACGCGCGCGGTATAGTATTTGGTAAACGTTCTGTCTTTGAAACCGCGGTACAATTCCCCGTACGCCGTCTCGTTAAGCGCGAAAAGCATAAGCCCGTCGGTGTTTCTGTCAAGCCGATGCGTGTATATCGCGGTCGGGTACGCGGCGCAGACCGCAAGGTAAAAATCTTCCGAAGTAACGCCCTTGGGTTTGACGGTTACGAGCAGGTTTTCGTCGCGGTATATTTCCTTTATCGGCGGAGTTTTTTTCGCGCCGTCGAAGTACACGCAGATCTCGTCGCCCTTTTTGGTCGGAACGTCGCCGCTTACGCGCGCGCCGCAGACCTTAACGTCTTTTTTACGCAACAACTTCATTATCGCGGAATACGATACGTCGTCGCCGTAAAACCGCGCGATTTCTTTTATTAAATTGTCTCCACGCGATAAAAACGTCTTCATACTGCCGCCAGCGCGATCAGGTACGCCGTATGCGAAAACACGACCGCGTATAAAAGTTGTAACGCCGCCGACGCCAACGCCGACTTAAAACCGAGTTTTCTTCCGATCGCCGCCATAGCCGCCAGACAGGGCGTGTAAAAATAGACGAAAGTCAACAGCCCCGCTCCGCTTGCGAAACTCAACGCCACGCCTTGCGGAAAGAGCAGCGTCATAGACGAAACCACGCTTTCTTTCGCGAAAATTCCGCTGAGCAACGCCGCCGAATAACGCCAGTCGGTAATACCGACCGGTCGCAGCAGAATTACCGTCGCTCTGCCGATAACCGACAGCAACGACTCGTCCGCACGCGCGGCGGGCAGATATTCCAGCCGCGGCGAAACCGACCGCGCCAGATAGAAGAAAACCGACGATAACAGCACCGTCGTGCCTAATTTTATTATACACCGAGAGAGCGTTTTTAGCAAGGATTTTAGCGCGATTGAGAAATTCGGCTTGCGAAATTCCGCGATTTCCGTCGCAGTCGCGCGCGGTTTACGCCTTAAAACGGTCTTGTACAGTATCAGCGAGTACAGCGGCGGAAACAAAACCGAGCAGATATACGCTATCGCAAGCACTATGAACGCGCGCGTTTTCATTACCTGCACGGCTATGTACGCGTATACGGGCGCGCGCGCCGAACAACTGACGAAAGGCAACGACAAAAGCGCGCGACGGCGTACGGAAAGGTCTTCTATCGAAAGCGAAGTCTCGGCGGCGAGCGCGGTACAGCCGAGACCGCTCGCGAGCGTGTAAGTCGCTCTGCCGGAAAGCCCCACCTTAGATAAAATTCCGTCGAACAGCGCGGAAGCGTAAGAAGTAAACCCGCTTCCGTCAAGCAGTTCGAGCAAGAGCGTCAGCGTCGCTATCTGCGGCAAAAACGCGAGCAGAGAGAACGTTCCGCAAATCAGCCCTTCTATAACGAGCCCCGACACGAACGGCGAAATCTTGCCGTATAGAGCGGTATTCAGACTTTTCGTCAATGCAGCCGGCGCGGTCTCGCCTAAAAAGCCGCTTAAAAGCGTCGCGGGGGAATACCGCCCGAACGCAAGATAGAACGCCGAAAAAACCGCGACCGCGAACGCCGACAACGCAAATATCGGGTTTAATTTAAGCGATCTCGATTTAATTTTCGGATAGGTTATATACTCGTCGTTTCCGTCGCCCTTTTCGGGCGGACGGGGCGACAAAAGGTATTCGGTTTTGAATTTTTCGACGTCGGCGGAACTTATCGCTTCGCCCGAAAACGCGGGTACGCCGAGCGACGACGCGAGTTTTTTAATATCTATCGCGCCGCCCCGCCGATTAAATTCCGCGACGAGATTTACGAACATAACCACGGGCTTGCCGTATTCTTTCAACTCTTCCGCAAGCCGAGCCGCGCGTTTAAGGGTTTTCGCTTCGCTTACGACGACTATTATATCGTACTCGCCCTTTATCAGAAACTTTTCCGCGACGGACTTTTCCGCCGCGCTGCCCTTTACGGTATACAGACCGGGCAAATCGACTACGGACGCCTTTTCCCCGTTCAGGCGGAAATATCCCGCGCCTTCGTCCACGGTTACGCCGTGCCAGTTGCCGACTCTGCGGCTTTCGCCCGTAAGGGTATTGAACAGCGTGGATTTACCCGCGTTGGGGTTACCCGCAAGCACGACTCTCAACACGGTTCTGCTTCGATTGCGTCGGCGTATTCTTTACCTATCGCAACGACCGCTCCGTCAACTACGACGAGAGCGGTCGAACGCAGAAAAAATCTGACGAGCGTTATTTTGGATTTTACCCCGATGCCGAGTTCCCATAAAATCGCCGCGTCTTCGGGCGGCAGATTTATCTCTTTGATTTCCGCCGTTCGTTGCGGCGGCAGTTGGGTTAATTTCATAGAAATATTCTATGCCGCGCGCTACGGGATTATACGATATTATATCGAACGGCTTTCGTGACAGGTAAAATATATCGTCTGGGTTTTTCGGGATAGTTTTTTAACCGCTTCTTTTACCCTTTCGAAATGCGTTTCGTCAAGCGCGACGAACGGATCGTCGAGCACGACGAAGGGTTTTTCGTTCTTGAACGTTCTGTCTATCAACGCCAGACGCAGACACAGCGATATGACGGCGCGTTGCCCCGCGCTGAAATATTTTTCGCCGCGCAGTTCGCCGCTCCGCTCGAATTTTACCCTGAAATTTTTATCCATATCGGCGTTTTCGCCGAATTCTTCCGAAACTTCTTTGGCGTAGCCGATAAATGCTTTGAGCGTCGGCGCGACGTACTCGTCTTTGAGTTTCTTTTCCGCAAGCGCGAGATATTTAAGCGTATCGCCTAAAATCTCGTACTTTTCGGTCGCTTCGCGTACGTCTTCTTCCGCGGCGGATAACGCCGACTTGGCGTCGGGATAGTTTTCGAGTTCGCGTTCTTCAAGCGCGATTTCGGCGTTGAGTTTAGCGATTTCCGCGTTTTTGCGGTCGAGCGTTTCGGCTAATTCCGCAACGGGAATTTCGTCTTCTTCGGCGGCGACGGGCAGATCTTTATATTGCGCGAGTTCTTTTTCGAGCCGCTGCTCTTTTTGCAGGGCTTCGCCGTAAGTCAATCGGTCTTCGCGCAGTTTTTCGATAAGCGCGGCGACGTCCGAGCCGTCCGCTTTATACGCGCGCAAAAACGAAGTCAGATACTCGTCGTCTTCTTTCGCGGCGCGCTTGATTTCCGCCACGCGCTTCGCGGAAAAGTCGCGTTCGCGGACGAGCGCGAGATATTCGTCGTATTTCTTCTGCAAGGCGTTTACCGCGCCGCGCAAATCGCCGCTTCCCGTCCCGAACGCGTTTAATACGGATTTCAGCGCGGACTCCTTTTCGCAGACCGCGCGTTCGGCGGTTTTGAGTTTTTCGCAAAGTTCGGTCTCGGAGTTTTTAAGGGCGAGATAATCCGCGTAGTCGCGCTCGAAGTTGGAAAAATCGACCTTTACCCCGTCGCGGGAATAATACCCGTGTTTTACGGTAAACGACGTTATATCCTTGCAAAGCCCGTCGCGCCGCGCGATAAGCGAAAACGAATCGGTTTCGTTCGGCTTTTTCCCGCGGTCGGGCGAATACGCCGCGCCCGCTATCGCCATAACCGCGCCGAGCGCGATAACGCCCACGCCCGCGTAAAGGTTAAAGTACGCCACGATCGCGCCGACGAGCAGTATCGCCGCTCCTATCGCCGTAACGGCGATTTTGCCGCCTTTCTTTTTGTCTTTTTCGCGCGCGCCGCCCGCTTCGTCCGCCAGCCTTACGCGTTCTTCCGCGTCGCGCAGTTCGTCCATTTTAAGCCGCGCGGTCTCGTATTCGTCGGGGTTTACGGGCATTGCGTCGAATTTTTTGACGAGCGGATTTGCGTTCGCTTTATCGATCTGTTCGGAAATCTTTTCCGTCTCGTACCGCATCGCCGTAATCTCGTCCGCCGCGCGGCTCGCCGAGTCGAGCGTCGTCTGCGTGATCCTACGCTCGGTAAACTCCCGTTCGAGAACGGACAGAGCGTACTTCCGCTCTGCCGACTGCTCGGCTTCGGCAACCGACGCGAGTTTCGCGTTTCGGGCGTTAAGCCGCTCCGCCGCTTCGTCGGTCTGCGATTTTTGCGGTATGCCGCAGGGATATTTCGCGCGGAACGACGCAAGGCAGGCTTTTACCTTTTCGAGTTCGGCTTTTTTCTCTTCGTAAGTCGCGCGTTTCGCCTTTACCGTCTGCGCGTTTACCGCGGCGGCATAACGGGCTTTGAGCGCGTCCGCTTCCGCTTCGGCTTTCTCTTTATCCGTATATTTCAGCCTTAAATCGTTTTCGATTTCGGCGTAATTCTCTATCCGCAGTTCGGCGGCTCTGCGCGCGGCTTTTAGGTCGGCTATAACGCCCTTGTCGCCGCGTAACGCTTTGTATTTTTTACGCGCGGTTTCAACGGCTGAATACGCTTCTTCGTAAGACGCGCCGTCGGTATCGTCGACGAAGTCCGACAGTTTCGCCGCCGCGTCGTCGCCCGCGTCCGCAGACGAGCCGTCGAAAAACACCGTGCGCGTAAACGCGCGCTCGTCCACGCCGAAAAATCGCAACCCGACCGAGTAGTCGCACTCGATTTCGTCGCCGTTTTCGTATAGTTTAAGTTGGTCTTTATTAACGCTTTTCTTATCGAAAAACCGCTCTATTTTATAGGTTTTGCCCTGTGATTCAAAGGTGAGCGTTCCGCCGAATTTCCCGCCCGAAAACGGGTAGAACCGCTCTCTGTCGTTAAACGTTATGGAGTTGGTTTTAGTCGGGGGCAAGCCGTAAAACATAGCGCGGATAAAGGACGCGAGCGTGGTTTTGCCCGTTCCGTTATCGCGCAAAAAAACGGTCAGGTTTTCGTCGAAGTCGAATTTTTGCTTTTCGATCGCGCCGTAGGTCTCTACGAAACAGGATATAATTTTCATCAGTCTACCTCCCGCCCCGACAACGCCTTTAATCCGAGCGATATTATTTCGCTTTTCCGCTCTTCCGACATGTCGGAAGCCATAACCTGCCGCACGAATTCGCCTTTCAGCGACGTATCGCCTTCGAAGTCTTTAAGGTCGTATTTACGGACGGAACGGTCCTTTACGGACACGAAGTAATAGTCGTTTTTAAGGTACGCGGTAAGGTCGTCTTCGAGATTTTCGTCGTCGTAACTTCTCTCGCCGACGAGTTCGATTCTAACTATATCGTTTTTCGTCGCCGACACGGCGTTTTTGACTATCGAGTAGGCTTCCGAACGCGTCTTTGCGGCGGATACGTCCGTTTCGTAACGGTAAATCGTTCTCTGCGACAGGGATACGAATTTATCCGTCGTTTTGCCCGTCTCTTCGTCTATATCTATCTCGTAAAAGCCCTTTTTGCCCGCTTCGTCAAAGCCCCTGCCTTCTAAACAGCCCGAATACCGCGCTATACCGCGACTTCCGAGCGATTTAGTATAGGAATAGTGGATATGCCCGAGCGCGAGATAGTCAATGTTTTTATCCTTTAACGCGGCGAGTTTTATCTTGTCCGCGCCCGCGCCTTCGGATATATCGCCGTGCATTATGACGACGTTTATATCCTTCTCGCTTAAACGAAGCGACGAGTAAAGCGACAACGCGTTTTCGGGGCAGAGTTCGATCCCGGCGAAAACCACTTTGCCGTAACGGTAATACGTCCATTCTTTTGAAAAGGTTTTCAGATTCGGCAGGTCTTCGGCGGCTTCGCCCGAGTCGTGATTGCCGCGAAGGTATAAAAAATCTACTTCGGGAAAGCGTTTTACGGTATCGTAAAAGAATTCCTTATCTTTTTTAAGGGGTTTGTCGTCGTCGAAAAGGTCGCCCGCCACGACGTATACGCGCGCCTTTACGCGCGCGGCGTATTCTACGGATTTGAGAAAGGTCGCGCGGATTTCCGAGCGGCGTTCTTTCGCCTTGTCGCCCGGTAAACCCGAGTCCATTTTAGAGCCCAGATGGGTGTCTGCGGTATGTATGAATTTCATATTTATATTATAACCGTCGTTTGCGGTTTTGTCAACGCAAACGGCGGAACGGGTTGATTTTACCCGTTCCGCCGTTTTTCGTTTTACGCTATTTCTTTTTTTATTATTTCGGGTTGCTTGTTTCCGAGCACCACTTCTTTGTCGATTATAACCTTTTCCACGTCGGTTTCGGACGGAATGTCGTACATACTTTCGAGCATAAGGTTTTCAAAAATCGTACGCAGTCCGCGCGCACCCGTCTTTAAGGCTATCGCGCGTCTGGCGACTTCCCTTACGGCGTCGTCGGTCACGACGAGTTCGACTTTATCCAGCCCGACGAGTTTTTTATACTGCTTGACTATCGCGTTTTTAGGCTCGGTCATAATTTTGACGAGCGCGTTTTCGTCAAGCGCGCGCAACCCCGCCACTATGGGCATTCTTCCGACGAATTCGGGTATAAGCCCGAATTTGGTAAGGTCCTGCGGCTGAATTTCGTCAACGTAGCCGTCGGACGATTCGGTCTCTTCTTTGAGTTTGCCCGCAAAGCCCAGCGACGAACTGTCTTTGCGCTTGCCGACTATCTTGTCAAGCCCTACGAACGCCCCGCCGCATATAAACAGAATGTTGGTGGTGTCTATGCGGATAAATTCCTGTTGCGGGTGCTTTCTTCCGCCCTGCGGCGGCACGGACGCGATAGTAGACTCGATAATTTTAAGCAACGCCTGCTGTACGCCCTCGCCGCTTACGTCGCGGGTAATGGATACGTTTTCGCTCTTTCTCGCGATTTTATCGATTTCGTCGATATAGATTATGCCTTTCTGCGCCCTTTCCACGTCGTAGTCGGCGTTCTGTATGAGTTTGAGAAGGATATTTTCTACGTCTTCGCCGACGTAACCCGCCTCGGTAAGCGTAGTCGCGTCCGCAACCGCGAACGGAACGTTGAGTATCTTCGCAAGCGTCCGCGCAAGTAAGGTCTTGCCCGAACCCGTAGGGCCGAGCAGCAATACGTTGCTCTTTTCTATCTCGGTATCGTCCTTATTGTTCTTTCCGCCCGCCATATTTACCCTTTTATAGTGGTTATAGACGGCGACGGAAAGCACCTTTTTAGCCTTTTCCTGCCCGACGATATACTTGTCGAGTTCGGCTTTTATCTCTCTGGGTTTAAGCAGCCGAACGCTCGACTTGTCTTCTTTGACTTCGTCGTGTTCGAGTACTTCTTTACAAATATCTATACATTCGTCGCAGATATACACGCCGTTGGGGCCCGCTATCAGTTTTCTTGCGAGTTCCTTGGGTTTTCCGCAAAACGAACAGAACAGATCGTCTCCGCGTTTATCGTTATTTGCCATATAGTCTCCTGCCGATTATCTCTTTACGAAAATTTTGTCTATAAGCCCGTACTCCACCGCTTCCGTGGCGGTAAGGTAGTTGTCTCTGTCGGTGTCGATTTCGATCTGCTCGTAGGGCTTGCCCGTGTTTGCGGCGAGAATTTCGTTGAGTTTCTTTTTGGTTCTTAAAATATGTTCCGCCTGAATCTTGATGTCGCTCGCCTGCCCCTGCGCGCCGCCCAAGGGCTGATGAATCATTATTTCGCTTGACGGAAGAGCAAATCTTTTACCCTTTTCGCCGCTCGAAAGCAGAAACGCCGCCATACTCGCCGCCATACCTATGCATATGGTCGACACGCCGCACTTGATAAAGTTCATCGTGTCGTAAATGGCAAGCCCCGCGGTTACGCTTCCGCCCGGACTGTTGATATATACGTCTATATCTTTCGTGGCGTCTTTCGCTTCGAGATATAAAAGTTGCGCGACTACCGTGTCGGCAAGCGCGTCGTTGATTTCGCCCGTGATAAAAACTATTCTCTCTTCTAAAAGTTTAGAGTAAATGTCGTAAGAACGTTCGCCCCTGTCGGTCTGTTCCACGACCATAGGTATCAAAGCCATATATTTCTCCTTTTACTTCGATATTAAAAGGGGGTAATTTCTCAATTACCCCCGTCGTTTGTCGTTTACGCGATTTCGTTTTCGGCTTTAAGGAACTTAAAGAGTTTGTCGATAACCACTTCGTTCTCTATATACGAACGCTGACGGTCGTTGACGTCTTTGGCGTACTCTTCGTACGTCTTGCCGAGCGATTCGGCTTGTTCCTTGATTTTCGCCTCTATATCGGTCTCTTCCGCCTTGATGTTTTCGACGGTAAGGATTTTGTCGATTACGAGTTGGGTTTTGACGTGGCTCTTCGCCGCTTCTTTGCAACCGTCTCTGTAAGTCTCCATAGTCTGACCGGTGTATTTGAGATAGTCTTCGAATTTCAGCCCTTGGTACATAAGTCTGTACGAAGTCTGCTGAATCATATTGTCGATTTCTCTTTCTACGAGCGAATCGGGGATTTCGACTTCGCTCTTTTCGGTTATCGCCTTTACGATTGCGTCTTCGGTCTCTCTCTCGGCTCTCTGCGCGTTGGCTTTTTCAAGCCTTTCTCTGACGGACGACTTATACGCGTCAACCGTTTCGCTGCCCGTTTTGTCTTTGACGAGTTCGTCGGTAAGTTCGGGAAGTTTCTTTACTTTAAGCGCGTGTAATTTAACCGCGAACACCGCTTCCTTGCCGGCGAGTTCTTTCGCGCCGTAGTCGTCCGGGAATTTAACGGTTATATCTTTCTCGTCGCCGATATTCATACCTACGACTCCGTCTTCGAAACCGGGTATGAACGCGCCGCTGCCGAGCGTAAGAGTCTGATTTTCAGCCGTGCCGCCGTCGAATTTTACGCCGTCTACGCTGCCGCTGTAATCGATGACGGTAATATCGCCGTTCTGCGCCGCCCTGCCGGTAACTTCTTCTTCGTAAGAGTTCTGGTCAAGGAATCTGTCGACTTCGGTCTGAACGTCGGCATCGGTAACATTATACTCAACTTTCTTTATCTTTATACCTTTGTAATCGCCGAGCGTAACGTCGGGTTTTACGGGTACGGTAGCCGTCAAAGTAAGACCTTTTTCGTCGAGTTTGTCGATCGCTACGTCGGGGCGGTCGATCGGTTCGAGATCCTTTTCTTTATCGAGTACGTCGTAATAATATTTGCCGAACGCTTCGTTTATGCCTTCTTCGTAAAACGCGCCCTTGCCGTATTGCTGTTCGATAATGGCTTTGGGAACGTGACCTTTTCTGAAACCGGGTACCTGATATCTGCCCTTATTTTTCTCGTAGGCTTTATCCTGCGCGTCCGCCCACTCCTTCGCCGTTAAGGAAATCGTGATTTTAACGGTGCTTTTTTCGCCTTTCGTAATGCTGTACTTCATTTTAACTCCTGTAAAAAGCCGAAAACGACGGCTTATACTTTTTTATCCCGTTCATTTTAGCACATTTTTTTGCGATTTGCAAATTTTTTTCCGTATAATAATTTACTTTCATCTACTTTTTATATATAATTTATACGACGCGCCGCCGCGCGCGTTCTATAACGCTTATATCGTTAGTTACGGAGGGGTTTATGCCGCAAGACGCTTTTACTTTACTGCACGCGACGAAGGAACTTAAAAATTCGCTCGTCGGCGCGAAGGTAAACAAGATCGTTCAGCCGGACAGAGACGACGTGTACCTTTACGTCTATACGAAAACGGGCGCGAAAACGCTCGTTCTTTCGTCGAACGCCGAATACTGCCGCGTAGCCTTTTCCACGCGCGAAAAACCTAAACCGCAGTCCGCGCCGACCTATTGTATGTTACTGCGCAAGCACCTGCTCGGCGCGGAAATAACCGACGTGTCGCTCGTCGGGTTCGAGCGGATAATTAAAATAGATTTTTTGACGAAAAACGACTTCAAAGACTCCGTGCAAAAGTCTATGTACTGCGAAATAATGGGTAAATACTCCAACCTGATACTTACCGAAAACGGCAAAATTTTAGGTTGCTTAAAGAACGCGCCGCTCGACGTGGCGACCACTCGTCTTACCCTGTCGGGCGCGGAATACGCTTTGCCCAAGTCTCAGGACAAAGCCGATATTACCGACGAAACGTCGTTCAAATCGCGTTATAGCCGCGCTTTTGACGGCAACCTTGCAAAATTTTTGTTCGAGAACGTTAAAGGTTTGTCGTTCGTAACCGCGCAGGAAGCGGCTTATATCGCCGACGGACAATCCGCAGACGGCGTATACGAAACGGTAAAAAATTTCTATCTTTCGCCGACCGTCCGCCCCAACGCGAAAGGCGACGGAAAAAAGCGCGATTATTACGTTACCGACTATCGTACTCTGATAGACAAACCCGAATATTTTTCGTCGATTTCGGAAGCGGCGGACGCGGTGTTTTCGCAAAAAGAAACCAAAAAGGCGTTCGACGCGAATTACAAACGCCTTGCCGACAAAATCAACGCGCAGATAAAAAAACTCGGTAAAAAGTTACAGGGCGAAAGCGAAAAACTGCTTTCGTCGGCGAATTACGACGAACTGCGCGTAAAAGGCGAACTGATAACCGCGTACCAGTACAAACTCGAAAAGGGAATGAAAAGTTGCGAACTCGAAAACTATTACGACGACTATAAACCTTTGAAAATAGCCCTTGACGAAAACCTTACGCCCAACGCCAACGCGCAAAGATACTTCAAAAAATACGCCAAAGAAAAACGCGCGATAGAAATCGTTACGCCGCAGAAAGAACAGACCGAAAAAGACCTGTACTATATCGAATCGGTTAAACACGAACTGTCGTTCGCGGAGACCGAAGACGACTTCAAAGACGTCGAACGCGAACTTACGGGCGAAGGGTTATTGCCCGCCCCGAAAGTAAAAACCAAAAAGGTATACGAATCGCCCTACCGCGAATACTCCGTTTGCGGCTACGCGGTAAAGTGCGGCAAGAACAACGTTCAGAACGACAGACTGCTCGCGCGCGCGTACAAAGAAGACCTGTGGCTGCACGCCAAAGCCTTTCATTCTCCGTTCGTGATAATAGAATACAAGGGCGAAAAAATACCCGACGAAGTAGTGAAAACCGCGGCGGAGATATGCGCGTTTTACTCCGACGACGGAAAGGGCGGAAAAGTGCCGATCGACTATACCGAACGCAAAAACGTAAAAAAACCGCCCAAGGCAAAACCCGGCAGCGTGCTTTACGTCAATTATAAAACCGTCGGCGTTCAGCCGTGCGCTCACGACGAATTAAAAAAATAAGGACAGAAATCCGAACTTAATACGACGGAAACCCGAACCGAAAGCGGCATAAACCCGAACCTAAAACGGCATAAACACAAACCGAAAGCGGCGGACGCGTTTTTCAAAAAACGCGTCCGCCGCTTATTTTATATGCTTTTACACTAATTCGTCGAATATGCGCTCGGCGATCTCGGCGTAAGCCGTGTCTTCGCTTGCCGTTCCGCCGCTTATACCTATTCCGCCGATAATTCTGCCGTTGACTTTAAGCGGCGCGCCGCCGCCGAGAAATATCAATCCGTCGTGATCGTCAAGCCCGTCGAGTATGCCGCCCGACTTTACCGCCGCGGCGAGTTGCGCCGTGCTTGCCTTTAACGCCACCGAAGTGTACGCCTTGCGGTTTGCGACGTCGTAACTTGCCAGAAAAGCGTCGTCCATAACTTCCGTAAGCACGGGGCGAGCCTTTTCGTCCACTATCGAAACGACGAGTTTATTACCGCGTTTCGCGCCTTCTTCGGTCATTCTGCGCGACAACTCCCTTGCGAGCGCGAGCGTCATTTTTTTGTCTTTACGAACGGCGGAAACGACTTCCGCCACGATTTTTTCTATATCCATTTCAGCCACCTATCTGCCCCTGTAAGCCGTACGATTCTACGACTTGCAGAAGTTCGTTCATAAGTTCTTTGCTCGGGGGCTCTACGCCTTCCATTAAATATTCCCTGCCCAGCCCCGCGTACTTGTCGCTGCCTATTCTATGATACGGCAGCAGGTGCATTTTCTTAACGCCTTTAAGCGACGACGCGAATTCGGCTATTTTGCCTATCTCTTCTTTCGTCGCGTTGAAGGTCGGAATAACGGGGGTACGGATAATGAGTTCGCACATTCCCGATTCGGCGATCTTTCGCGCGTTGTCGAGAATCCTGCCGTTCGGGCGGGTGGTAAACTCTTCGTGTTTTTTACTATCCGTATGCTTAATATCCATCAGATAAACGTCAAGATAAGGCAGATATCGCGATATTACGGAAAATTCCGCAAAACCGGTGGACTCCATAGCCGTAGAAAGCCCGCGTTCTTTCGCGGCGCGTAAAAGCGCGACGGCAAATTCGGGTTGACAGAGACTTTCTCCGCCCGAAAGCGTAAGCCCGCCGCCCGAACGCTTGAAGTACGCCCTGTCGCGTTCGACTTCTTCTATGACTTCGCCGACGGTAACGTCTCTGCCTACGGTTTTGGTTTTACCCGCAAGCGTCATCTGCTGAATATCGAAAGTCTGCGATTCGGGGTTACAGCACCATCTGCAACGCAAAGGACAGCCTTTAAGAAAAACTATCGTGCGTATTCCGTTGCCGTCGTGTACCGAAAAGCGTTGAATATCGAATATTCTGCCCTTGACCGAAAGGTAGTCCTGCATCAGAAGCCCCCTTGCTCGGTACGGTTGATAATATCTTCCTGCAACGATTTGGACAGCGTCGTGAACAGCGCGGAATACCCCGCAACCCTTACGACGAGCGATTTATATTTTTCGGGGTGCTTCTGCGCGTCGCGGAGCGTTTCGCGAGAAACGACGTTGAATTGCATATGCATACCCTTGCGATCGAAAAAGCCCTGAACGAGCGAAACGAAGTTTTCAAGCCCGTTACGCCCCGCAAGCGCGGTCGGGTGGAATTTCATATTGAACAGAGTTCCGTTCGACGCGATAAGGTGGTCGAGCGCGGAAACCGAGTTGCACGAAGCCGTCGGACCTTTTACGTCTCTGCCCGCCGCGGGCGAAACGCCGTCGGCTATCGGAGTATACGCAAGTCTTCCGTCGGGCGTCGCGCCGGTCTGCGCGCCGAGCGGTACGTTCGCGGAAACGGGATACAACCCCGCCTGATACCTTCCGCCGCGCGGATTACGGTATTTTTCTACTTCTTTGGTGTAAACGTAAGCGGCTTCGCGAGCAAGCGCGTCCACGTCGGCAAGGTCGTTGCCGAATTTCGGCAGGTCTTGTATATCGCTTAAAAGCCGCGCGTATTTCGCCTTATCGGCTTCCGAACAGTTATTAGTCTTAATCGCGTTATAGACCGACTTTATATCGGCTTCGCTTAATTCTTTGCCCGACTTTACAAGTTCGCCGCAAACGGTAACGGTAAGTTTACGCGCGTGGTCTTCGTCCATATCCTTGCCGTAGTTATGCTCCAACGCTTCCTTAAAGTCGGCAAGCGTGTATCTGCCTTCGTCAAAGACGAGCGTTTTTACCGCCCACATCGCGTCCGCCATATTCGCTATGCCGAAGCCCTGCGGACCGGTAAAGTTATAGACCGCGCCGCCTTCCTGCACGCTCTTGCCGCGTTTGATGCAGTTTTCTATCATTCCCGAAAGGAAGGGAAGCGGACAGCGTTCGGCGTGCGCCACGTCGATGGCGTTGTCGGCGTTTACGAGCAAGGATACGAAATAATCGGATTGCGCTTTATACGCCGCGAAAAATTCGTCAAAGGTTCTGAACGTCGTAACGTCGCCCGTCTGCGGACCGACGCGTTCGCCGTTCTCGTAACCGTTGGAAAATACCATTTCGAGCGGGCGTACCATATTGAAGAACGCCGCGTCGTGCCAGCCGTCGGTCTTGCCCGCTTTCTGCGGTTCGACGCAGCCTATTATATTGTATTCGCGCGCGTCTTCGAGCGTAAGCCCCCTTGCCATAAGCGCGGGAATGATTACTTCGTCGTTATAATACGCGGGGAAGCCTATCCCCGTGCGCGTAAGTTCGGCGGCGCGGATTAAAAAGTCGTGCGGAGAGCCGTTCCACACCCTTACCGAGAAAGACGGCTGGGGTAAAAAGACGTGCTCGGTAGCGGTTATCGACATAAACGACAGGTCGTTGGTAACGTCTTCGCCCGCGGCGTTCTGCCCGCCGGCGATAAGGTTCTGGAAAAGCGAGTACCCCGCGAAACCTTCGGCGGACGCCTTGTCGCGGCACTTGTTAAGGTCGTTGAGTTTAACCCATACGCAGTCCATAAGTTCCTGCGCGAATTCGCGCGTCATACCGCCGTTTCTCGACTTTTCGTAGTACGGGTACATATATTGATCGAATCTGCCGGGCGAAATGGAATGGCCGCTCGATTCGGTCTGTAAAAGCATCTGAATAAACCAGAAACTCTGGCAGGCTTCGTAGAAGTTCCGCGCGCCGTATTCGGGTACGCGTTCGCAGTTGGCGGAGATTAAGAGCAACTCTTCGCGGCGAGCCGCGTCGCGTTCTTTATCCGCAAGTTCTTTCGCAAGCCGCGCGTATCTCTTCGCGTAAGCGATCGCCGCTTCGTAAGAAATTACGAGCGCGGTTAAAAACGCGTGTTTTTTACAATAATTCGCGTCGCCGGGCTTGGTTATTTCGAGTTCGGCTTTCACTTCGGAAATCAGCGCGGAAAAACCGCCCGCGAGTATCTTGCCGTAGTCTACCGTAACGTGACCTATTCCGTTATAGAAATAGTTGCCGGGCGTGAACATATCGTGCGCCATCGCGGTGAGCGTTTCAGGCGACATATACGACGTTGCGAGTTCGCTTGTCGTCTTGCCATTCCAATACTTATTCGTTTCGCGTAAGACGGTTTTCGTCTCGTCGGATATATAAAACGGATCGGCGGCGCGGGTGGCGACGGTGTCGAATTCGGCTTCGAGCCACTCGAAAGAATATTCGGGGAAGGTCTGACACGAACGCGGTTTTATCGTTGCCGAGCCGACTATCAATTCCTTATCGCGGATAACGATCGGTATGTTTTCGAGAATATGCTTAAACGCCTTCGCCCTGCGAAGGATTATCGGCTCGCCCTCGGTTTGTTTATAAGACTCGGTTACAAGCACCGCCCTGTCGGATTCGATCTCCGGCATAGCGGCGTAAAGCGTGTCTTTCAAAAAATCGATTCTGTCGGATTTGGCTATTTTGCCCGCGTAATATTTCGGCATAATTCTCTCCGTTTTTCGTTTTTTCGTCCGTCTCGGAAGCGTAATACGCCCTTTAACGGTTTCATTATATAGCATAAAATGCGTTTTGTCAATAGTTTTATATTGTTTTTTGTTGTTTTTTCTTGAAATTCCCAAAATAAACGGTCTCAATCGACATAAAAACAACACAAATCAACTCAAAACAACATTATCGCGTCTATAAAAACGCGGTGCGGAGAATTGTCTTGACAAACGCGCGCAAATATAGTATACTGTGCGCAAACTTACAAAAAAAGGATACCGAAATGAACAACGAAGAGTATAAGACCGAAGAACAAAAAAAGTCTGCCACGGCGTTTTACCCCGACGTGGCGTTCAACAAAAAAGAACGCAGAAAGACGATTACGCTCGCCGCGCTGCTCATATTGCTTATGGGCGGTTTCGGCGCGACGATCATCGTCGGCGGACTCCGTAACAACGGCGGAACGATGTCGTTTATATCGGGCGCGTTGTCGCTCGTCTGTCTCGTATTCGCGGTAAGTATGATTCCCAGCGCGTTCAAGCAATACCCCGTGAAAAACGTTCCGCTTATAGAAGTCAAACCGAAAGAAATAGTCGTAAACGGAACGCCCGTAAAAACGAGCGATATTTATCAGGTGCGCCTTACGCTGACGGTAGACCCCATAGGCAAAAAGGAAGACAACGAAAAACTGCTCAATTCGCTTATCGACAAAGAACCGCCGAGAAACACCACGGGCAATCTCGACTTTGCCGTAAAGGACGTAAAAAGCAACAAGTCGAAAACCCTTTACACCACCGTTACCGACTCTTACGAAGGGCTGCTTGCTATTTTCAGCGCGGGCGTAAAGCACTACGAAATAGTCTATTCGATGAAAAAACAGGCTGTAAAATCGACGTACAATCTCAATTCTTCCGTCGCCGCCGACGGCACGAAGTTGGCGGAACTTTCCAAAAAGGAACGCTTAAAACAATTATTCTGATTTAAGCGGTCGCGATTGCGTTGCGGCGTACACGTTTTAAGCAGTCGCGGTTGCGTTGCGGCGCAAACGTCGAGATATAAATACGCCCGAAGCGAATTTTCGCTTCGGGCGTATTATTTTTGTCGGGCATCTCAAACGATTATTTCAGGTCGACGCGCGCGGAAGCGTTGAGCGTCATATCCGCAAAGTTGCCGTTAAGATATTGTATATACCCTTCCGCGCCTATCATCGCGGCGTTGTCCGTGCAGAGTATTTTTTCGGGCAGTACGAGCCTGAACCCTTCTTTATCGCAGGCTTTTTTAAGGTTTTCGCGCAGATAGCCGTTCGCGGCGACTCCGCCGCCCACGGTTACGGTATCGAGCGAGTATTCCTTCGCCGCTTCTATCGCCTTGTCTACGAGTATATCCGTCGCCGCGCTCTGAAAAGACCGGGCAACGTCCGCGGCGGAGTACCCTTCGCCCGTCTGTTCGGCGTGATGAACGTAGTTTATGACCGCGGTTTTCAGTCCGCTGTAAGAAAAGTCGTAACCGCCCGCGCCCTTTAACATTTTAGGCAATTTTATCACGTCGCGCCCTTCTTTCGCAAGCCGTTCGATATTAGGTCCGCCGGGATAGTTCAAACCTATCACTCTCGCAACCTTGTCGAACGCTTCGCCGACCGCGTCGTCGAGAGTTCCGCCGAGTATCTTGAAATCGGTATAATCTTTAACGACGATAACTGCCGTATGCCCGCCGCTTGCAAGCAGACTGACGAACGGCGGTTTAAGGTCTTTATCCGACAGATACGCCGCCGCAAGATGCCCCCTGATATGGCTTACGGGTATAAGCGGCACGTTGAGCGAGTACGCGAGAGTCTTCGCGTAACTTACGCCCACGAGCAGCGCGCCGAGCAGCCCCGCCCCGTACGTTACGGCGATAGCGTCTATATCGTTAAGCCCGATATTCGCCTTATCGACAGCCTTTTGCACGGTTAAAGAAATCGCGCTCGTATGAGCGCGCGACGCTATCTCCGGTACTACGCCGCCGAAGCGGATATGTTCGGTACACGACGAAGATATTTCGGACGAGAGTATCTCCCGTCCGTTTTTCACTACCGCCGCCGCGGTCTCGTCGCAAGACGACTCTATCGCGAGAATCACGGCGTCTTTTTTGATTTTGAATTTTTTTATTTCGTCACTATACATTTTCTTTCGGGAACGGTGTTTTCCGACCGCCGCCGTCTTTTCGGTAACGATCTCCGCCACCGCAAGGTTCGCACAGGTAGCCGCAAGCAATCGCGTTGAAACACGCCGAAACGACGATATTTTCACGCCTTTATCTTCACGGTCTTAAAGGCTTAGTCGCGCGAACCGCAAGGCTCGCACAGGCGAGCGGCGACGACTGACCTTGTCGGTCGTCGGCGTCGCGAGCCGAAGCAGAAACGCCGCGGTTCGGGATGAATAAGCCTTTAAGTGTTTTTAAGATAGTCAATAATAAACTGATCTATATCTCCGTCCATAACGGCTTGAACGTTGCCCGTCTCGCTGCCGGTGCGGTGGTCTTTGACCATAGTGTAAGGACAGAATACGTAAGAACGGATCTGGCTGCCCCATTCGATTTTCTTTATTTCGCCTTTTATCGCGCTCGCTTCCGCCATACGCTCTTCTTCGCGTTTTTCGAGAAGTTTGTTGCGGAGCATACGCATAGCCTGTTCCTTGTTCTGAACCTGCGAACGCTCGTTCTGACAAGCGACCACTATACCCGTGGGCAAGTGGGTTATTCTTATGGCGGATTCGGTTTTGTTGACGTGCTGTCCGCCCGCGCCGCTCGAACGATAGGTGTCTACCTTAATTTCTTCGGGGCGGATTTCTATATCTCCGTCTTCCTGAATGTCGGGCATAACGTCGACCGACGAGAAGGAAGTCTGCCTGCGCGCGTTGGCGTCGAAGGGGGATATTCTCACGAGACGGTGTATGCCCTTTTCGGCTTTAAGGTAACCGTAGGCGTTTTCGCCTTCCACCTTGAAACATACCGATTTAAGCCCCGCGCCGTCGCCGTCGAGTCTGTCGTATTCCGTGAGTTTATAGCCGTGCTTTTCGGCGTAGCATATATACATACGGTAAAGCATTTCCGTCCAGTCGCACGCTTCCGTGCCGCCCGCGCCCGCGTGCAGAGTGAGAATAGCGTCGCAGGAATCGTATTTGCCTTTAAGCAGAGTGCGGAGTCTGATGTCTTCGATTTCTTTTTCGGCTTCGCTTAAATCTTTATCGACTTCTTCGAGTACCGATTCGTCGCCTTCTTCTTCGGCGAGTTCTATCATCATTTCCGCGTCCGCGACGGCTTTGCCCGCCCTGTCGAACACGTCGAGTTTGTTGCGTATCTGCTGCGCTTCGCGGCTGATATGCTTGGACTTTTCTATATCCGACCAAATCTCGGGCTTTTCGAGTTCGGCTTCAAGGTCTTTGAGCCGTATCCTGAGATTATCCACGTCGAGCGAATAGCCCGCTTCTTCGAGCGTCTTTTTCAACGCCCTTACTTTGTCTTCATATACGTCGTAGCGTACCATACGATTTCCTTTCGGCGTTACCACCCGCGCGTCGGCGATCGGCGACGCGTTAAAGATTTCTGCCGCAGCAGTTTTTGAATTTTTTACCCGAACCGCACGGACAGGGATCGTTCCTGCCGACCGTGGCGGTCTTGACTATCGGTCTGCTTCCGCCGCGAATACCGTCGTCCGATCCGCCGTTTTCGACGAGATCCGCCGTAGGCTCTCTTTTCGGCTCTTCGGCTTTGCGGAGTTCGGATTTGAGCAGCAACGCGACTACGTCTTCCTGAATACTCGCGGTCATCGCGTCGAACATTTCCACGCCTTCTTTTTTATAGGCGATTACGGGATCTTCGTTGGCGTAGCCGCGCAGAGATATGCCGCGTTTTAATTTGTCCATCGCGTCGATGTGGTCTATCCACTTGCTGTCGACGACTTTAAGGAATATAAACCGCTCGAATTCCGAGAAGTCGAGACCTTGTTCTTTATAGCCCGCGATCTTCTCTTCGTAGCACTCGACGACTTTTTCGGTCGCTTTGTCGATGATATAGTCCGCGTCCCAGTTTTCGAGAATTTTGTCGGTAATAAATCCCGTTTCGGGCGGCAACGCGCGGTCTTCGAGCGCCTTGTTGAGCGCGTCTTTATTCCAGTCGGACGGGGATTGTCTGACGTCCGCAACCGAACGGATTATCTCCGCGACGAAGTCGGGGATAAGGTTAAGCACGTCCTGATGCACGTCGTCGCCGCGCAGGACTTTCATTCTTTCTTCGTACATAATCTTACGTTGAAGGTTCATTACGTCGTCGTATTCGATTATGTGCTTTCTTATGCCGAAGTTCTTGCCTTCGATGGTTTTTTGCGCGTTCTCGATGGAGCGGGAAAGCATTTTGGACTGCAACGGCGTGTCGTCGTCGACCTTGAACGCCCTGTAAATGCTCTGCAATCTCTCGCCGCCGAAACGCTTGGCGAGATCGTCTTCGAGAGAGATGAAGAACAGCGACGAACCCGGATCGCCCTGACGGCCGCTACGACCGCGCAACTGGTTGTCGATACGGCGCGATTCGTGTCTTTCCGTGCCGACGATGTGCAGACCGCCGAGCGCGATGACTTCTTTCTTCTCCGCGTCGGTAATCGCTTCGTGTTCTTTAAGGTATTCGCGGTACTTGTTTCTGACTTCGCGCTGTGCGTCGGTTATATCCTGAACGTAAGAAGTCGCGACGCTTATATCCGCGTCGGAATACCCGTCGTTACGCAGATCCTGTATAGCCATAAATTCGGGGTTGCCGCCGAGCAGTATATCCGTTCCGCGCCCCGCCATATTGGTCGCGATCGTAACCGCGCCCTTCTTGCCCGCCTGCGCGATTATTTCGGCTTCGCGCTTGTGGTTTTTGGCGTTGAGTATATTGTGTTTTACTTTGTTTTTGATAAGCCAGCGGGATATTTCTTCGGACTTTTCTACCGTAACCGTACCTACGAGAATGGGCTGCCCCGTCGCGTGGCGTTCGATTATTTCCTGCACTATCGCGCGGAGTTTGCCCGACGCGGTCGAGTAAATGACGTCGGGATAGTCTATTCTCTGAACGGGTTTGTTGGTCGGGATTTCGAGTACGTCGAGCCCGTAAATGGTTCTGAATTCTTCTTCTTCGGTCTTTGCCGTACCGGTCATACCCGAAAGTTTATGATAGAGCCTGAAATAGTTCTGGAAGGTTATGGTGGCGTAGGTCTTGTTCTCGTTCCTTACCACGACGTTTTCTTTGGCTTCTATCGCCTGATGCAGACCTTCGGAATATCTTCTGCCGATCATAAGACGCCCCGTAAATTCGTCTACTATGACGATTTCGCCGTCGTTTACGATATAGTCGCTGTCGCGTTTGAAAATGTAGTGGGCTTTGAGCGCCTGTTGTATGTGGTGGTTGAGTTCGGAATTTTCAATATCGGCAAGGTTTTCTATACCGAAGAATTTTTCGGCTTTTTTCGCGCCCGCTTCGGTTATCTGAACGGACTTGTCTTCGATGTCTACGGTATAGTCTTCGTCGGGGGTAAGCGTTTTTACGAAGCGGTTGCAGTCGTAATAGAGCGTGGACGATTTTTCGCCCCTGCCGGAGATGATGAGCGGAGTTCTCGCTTCGTCGATTAAGATAGAGTCGACTTCGTCTACTATGGCGAAGTTAAGCCCGCGCTGAACCATATCCTGCATACGGATTTTAAGGTTGTCGCGGAGATAGTCGAAACCGAATTCGTTGTTCGTGCCGTAAGTAATGTCGCAGGCGTAGGCGGCGCGTTTTTCGTCGTCGGTCATATCGTGCAGGTTTACGCCTACGGTAAGACCGAGAAACCTGTAAACCTTACCCATCCACTCGGCGTCGCGCTTGGCAAGATAATCGTTTACGGTAACGATATGCACGCCCTTTTCGGTCAGCGCGTTAAGGTACGCCGGCAGCGTTGCCATAAGCGTTTTTCCTTCGCCCGTTTTAAGTTCGGCGACTCTGCCCTGATGCACGCAGATACCGCCCATTATCTGTACGGGATAGTGGCGCATGTTAAGCACCCTGTAAGACGCTTCCCTTACGACGGCGAACGCGTCGAACATAACGTCTTCGAGCGTTTCTCCTTTTTTAAGTCTCGATTTGAGTACGTCGGTCTGGTCTTTGAGTTCCCCGTCGGTCATCTTTTCGTATTTCGGCGCGAGAGCAAGTACCTTTTCGGTCTGCGATTTGATTTTGCGGAGACTCGCCCGTGAGTCGCTTGTTAAAATAAACTTGATAAGTCCCATAAACAGTCCTTAAAATAAATAAATTGACGGGCAAATTTCGCCCGCTTTCGTATATATTACTATATTTTGTTTATTTTTTCAATGAAATTAAGTGAATATTTGGAAAAAAATTAAATTACGCGCCGCCGACGCGGCAAAAATCGGCATTTTTAACGCGTCGGCGCGGATTTTATCCGCCGCCCGTCCGCCGAATAACGATAAAACTATCCGCGGCGGGAAAAAATAACCGAAACGTCCGCGACGGAAAAATAATTAAAATATTAACGAAAAGTCGCGAATAATAATTGAAAAAAGTTCCGCGTTATGTTACAATGTACGCGCAGGTTTGTCAAAACCCGCGTTGCGAAGGCTTACGGAAAGCAATTACACGAATCTGAAAATTTTTTGGAGGCATTTTATGCAGTACTCAAACGAAGTTAAGAATATGGTCTGCGTCGCCAAAGGTCCTAAACACGGTCCCGCTCCCATTCCGGAAGAAGGAAAGTGGATAGAAGCCAAACAGATAGGCGATATAAGCGGATTTACTCACGGCGTGGGTTGGTGCGCTCCCCAACAGGGCGCGTGCAAACTTTCGCTCAACGTCAAAAACGGCGTTATCGAAGAAGCGTTGGTCGAAACTATCGGCTGCTCGGGTATGACGCACTCGGCGGCTATGGCGTCGGAAATTTTACCCGGTAAAACCATTCTCGAAGCACTTAACACCGATCTCGTATGCGACGCCATCAACACCGCTATGAGAGAGTTGTTCCTTCAAATCGTATACGGGCGTACCCAGTCGGCGTATTCCGACGACGGGCTTGTCGTGGGCGCGGGGCTCGAAGATCTCGGCAAAGGTCTCCGCTCGCAGGTCGGCACTATGTACGGCACTAAGGAAAAGGGCACGAGATACCTTGAAATGGCGGAAGGATACGTTACCCGTATGGCTCTCGACGAAGACAGTCAGGTCATCGGTTACGAGTTCGTTTCGCTCGGTAAGATGACCGACTTTATCAAGAAAGGTCTTACCCCCAACGAAGCGTACGAAAAATCCAAAGGTCACTACGGCAGATTTGAAAACGCTTTCAAGTATATCGATCCGCGTAAGGAATAAGGAGAACGAATATGTCTTTATTTGAAGGATATGAAAGAAGAATAGACAAAATCAACGCCACCCTTAAAGAATACGGCATCAAATCCGTAGAAGAATGTAAGGAAATCTGCCTTGCGAAAGGCGTCGATTGCGACGATATAGTAAGAAGCACCCAACCCATCTGCTTTGAAAACGCGGTATGGGCGTACACGGTAGGCGCGGCGATAGCGATTAAAAGCGGCGCGAAAAAAGCGGCGCAGGCAGCCGAAAAGATCGGCGTGGGCTTGCAGTCGTTCTGTATTCCCGGCTCGGTTGCCGAAAACCGCAAAGTCGGTTTAGGTCACGGCAATCTCGGCGCGATGCTCCTTTCGGACGATACCGATTGTTTCTGCTTCCTTGCCGGTCACGAATCGTTCGCGGCGGCGGAAGGCGCAATCAAAATCGCGCTCAACGCCAACACCGTAAGAAAGAAACCTTTAAGAGTTATCCTTAACGGTCTCGGCAAAGACGCCGCTATGATCATTTCGAGAATTAACGGCTTCACTTACGTCGAAACAACTTTCAACCCCTACACCGAAGAAGTTACCGTCGTTTACGAAAAGGCTTACTCCGACGGGCCGAGAGCGAAAGTCAAATGCTACGGCGCGGACAACGTTCCCGAAGGCGTGGCGATAATGAAACTCGAAAACGTATCCGTTTCCATTACCGGTAACTCCACCAACCCGACGAGATTCCAGCACCCCGTTGCGGGAACGTACAAAAAGTGGTGTATCGAAAACGGCAAAAAGTATTTCTCGGTCGCTTCGGGCGGCGGTACGGGCAGAACGCTCCACCCCGACAATATGGCGGCAGGTCCGTCGTCTTACGGCATGACCGACACTATGGGCAGAATGCACTCCGACGCGCAGTTCGCGGGTTCGTCTTCCGTTCCGGCACACGTCGAAATGATGGGCTTGATCGGTATGGGCAACAACCCGATGGTCGGCGCGACCGTTGCGGTTGCCGTTGCCGTAGAAAAGGCGATGAACGCGTAATAATACCTTAAAAAACCACTACGGGCGGTTGCGTAAAACGCAACCGCCCGTATTTCGTCCTTCGACGAAGTGGAGAAATGAGTGAGCATTTTCACGCCGCGCGAAAGCCCGTATATCGCTACGCATAACTTTCGTTTAGCACGCCGAACGAGAATAATAACGTCTTGCAAAAACGCACCGTCAGACCACGGTTCGTATTACTTCCGCTTGGCATACGTAATTATACCACGCCTTTTCGCGTTTGTCAACCGTAAACGCGGTTTTAATCGGCTCGGGCGCAAGTAAAGGCGTAAATTTCGGCAAATACGTTTGACAAAACGGCGCGGCTATACTATAATGAGATAAATCGGCGACCGTATTTATTTTCGTGGTTCACCGGTTTTTACGATTATGCAAAAAGAACAACTTATAGATAAACTCGATTCCAAACTGCCGCGCAAACGTCTTCGCGCGCTCGCGGCGTTATGTAAAGATACGGAATTCCCCGCCCCCGCAGGCGCGGATTCGTTACAGTTCAGAAGCGTATATTCGGGGTTCGCGTTCACGCCGTCTATGTGCGCGTACAAATCCGCCCTTTACGGCTCGGCAACCGTCAGCCTTATAGACTTCGCCACGCTTAAAGGCGCGAACGAGTTTCTTAAAGCCGTCGCGTTGACGGGCGGAACGGGCTACATAGGCGTGGGCGTAAACTCGCGCGTCAAGGGTATGCGGCTCGCGTTGCAGGCGATAGGCATTCCGCATATGAACGTAAAATCCCTGCACAAAAAACTCGCGAAGGCAAGAAGCCTTAAAGCGGCGCACGTCAACCGCCTGCGCGAACTTATCAACGCCAAAACCGACAATATTAAATTCTATCTTCCGCCCGACCTTTTACTGCTCGCAAAGAACAGAACCGCCAGCGCGGAAAATCTGTACAACGCGCTCGCGGCGAAAATCCGCGATAAATTCCCTACGGGCGGCGAAGTGGTAGACTATCTTACGAACGGGCTCGGCTTCGAACTCGACGAAAGCAGCAGAGACCGTCTCGCCGACGAGACCAACCCCTTATACCTTCACGACCTTGCCGCGACTCTCCGAGCGTATCTCGGCGTAAAAGATATACCCGAAACGACTATTCAGGCAAAAGACTTCGTTGCGTATTGCGACGAAGCGGGCGCAATTTCCGTCGCCATCTACAACGGCGCGCCGCTCGACGAGTTTTTAGCGGCTTGTAAAAAACTCGGCGTAAAAGCCGTGTGCGTAGAACCCGACAGAAACAACGGGTTTACCCCCGAAGAGTTTTACGACGCCGCGTTCGGGCAAGGTTTTCTGCCCCTTTCGAGAAAGGTTATCGACCGTCCGCGCAAAAAGGCGGGCGAGCCGTTCGGACGCGAAGAGACGGCGGGCAAATATCTCGAAAGCGCGCTTGCGGTATGCGGTCACGAAATTTCCGCGTCGATATCGCCGAGCGACGGGCTGTTTTCCGAAAAGACCGTCGCCGCCGTACCCGACCTTGCCGCGCGTATCAAACTCTTTTCTAAAATTCCGCAATCGGGACTTAACTGACTGAATAAATTTTCAAGTTGACGTCAATACTTCTTGCAACCGCAAGGAGTATTTTTTATGCGATTTTTTAAGGATTCGGCGTTAAAAACCCTTTCAGCCGCGATATTCGCGACGATCGCGCTCGCCGTCTTCGCCGTGAGACTATCGCCCGCCCTGCCCGCAGGCGCGCGGCGCGAAATTTATCTGTACGGCGATTCCGCCGCCTGCCGCACGGTATCCGACGCGGGCGGTTTATATCTGAAAAAATACGTCAAAGGCGAAGCCGCGTATATAACCGACGAAGCCGAACTTGACAAAATGCTTGCCGACCTGCGCGCGAAAAAGGTTTTTTCGGAACGCGGCTCGGATTTTTCAAACGTCTATTATTACTCGCCGAAAATACGCGGGTACTTAGTGGTGGGCGGCAAAAAGGTAAATCTGCACGTTTCCGAAACCCGCGCGGGGATAAAGGCGGGCGCGCCGCTGATTTTCGGCGGATACTGATTTTCGACGGATACCGATTTTCAGCGGATACCGATTTTCGGCGAGTACCGATTTGCCGCCGCCGTTAAAATTTTCGGTCAAACGGTATAAAACGCGCGAAAAGCGTCAATACCTTACGCGAACAAGACGTTAGGAGGATATAAAATGTCTGACAAAAAGAACTCGAGAATTCTCGGTTTCGTAAAAAACAATCTCTATTATCTGCTTATCGGCGTCGCGCTGATAACGATAATTACCGTAACCGTAGCGGTTATCGCCACGAACGAGAAAAAGCCGAACGTGGCGGAACGCCCCGACAAGCCGCCCGTAGTCGAACCCGACAAGCCGGACGAACCCGACGAACCGGACAAGCCCGATAAACCCGATAAACCCGACGAACCCGATAAGCCCGACGAGCCGACCGAAAGCAAGATAATCTTTACCCTGCCCGTAGCCGACGCGAAGTACGACAAGGGCTTTACGCACTCGACGGTGGTATTCAATAAAACGCTGGGCGTATATACGGGGCATACCGGACTGGATATGAGCGCGGATGCGGGCGCGAAAGTCGTATGCGCCTACGACGGCACGATCGAAAGCGTTACCACCACTTATCTGCAAGGCACTACCGTAACCGTCGATCACGGCAACGGGCTGAAAACCGTGTACAACTCCGTAGAAGCCAAAGAAGGTCTGAAAGCGGGGCAGTCGCTTAAAGCGGGCGACGAAATAGGCGCGGTGTCCGACAACAACCGACAGGAATACAAAGACGGCGCGCACCTGCACTTCGAAGTGATTAAAGACGGAGTAAAAGTCGACCCCGAAGAATATCTTAAATCTGCATAAAACCACTCGTCTCCCCGTATTATTTACGGGGGGATTTTTTATGCTCTTTTTCAGAAAAAAGTTATCGGCGCTGCTCGTCGTAATGCTCGTCGCGCTTTCGTTTAGCGCGTTTCCGTCGTGTAAAAAAACGACCGAAAAACGCGACGAATGCGTTTTGTCGCTTGAATACCTTGACGGGAAAATACACGGTAAAGCGTTCTATACGCTGACTAATAAAAGCAACGACGCGTATACCGACGTAAAATTCAACCTGTACGCCAACGCCTACGAAAAGAGCGCGAAATACTCGCCCGTAGAAGAAAAGAAAAAAGCCGACGCGTTCAAAGGCGGCTACGGCAATATACGGATAGAGTACGCGAAAGCGAACGGAAAAGACGCAGCGTTCACGGTGGGCGGAGAAGACGAAAACGCGCTTGCGGTAATCTGCGACGAATACTTCCCCGACGAACGCGTTTCGGTGGAGTTGGGGTTCGTCACGACCTTGCCTACCGCCGATTTAAGGCTGGGCAAGACGGCGACCACGATCAATCTCGCCGACTTTTACCCCGTACCCTGCAAGTTTACCGAAAACGGCAGAGAAGAATGTCTGTACTCGCCGTTCGGCGATCCGTACCGCTCGGACATTGCGGATTTTTCGGTATCGCTGACTCTTCCGTCCGAATATACCGTCGCGTCGTCGGGCTGCCCCGAAAAAACGCTCGCCGACGGCGAAAAAACGACTTATTGCTACTCGCTTAAAGGCGGCAGGTATTTTTCGTTCGTCCTTTCAAAGGATTTCGGCGTGGAATCGCGGCGTGACGGAGACGTTACCGTAACCGCGTTTTCGGCAAAAGGCAATCAGGTCGCGCTTGCGGAGACCGCCGCCGCGGCGTTGAATTATTTTTCAAAGACTTTCGGCGACTACCCTTACAAAAGCCTGAACGTGGCGGACGCGCCTTTCTCGTGCGGGGGTATGGAATATTCGGGGCTGTGCCTTATTTCGGACGCGCTTACCGAAACCGAACGTAAATACGCCGTCATACACGAAGTCGCGCATCAATGGTGGTGTTGCGGAGTCGGAAACGACCAGATAAACTCGGCGTACTTAGACGAAGGTTTAGCCGAATTTTCAACCTATCTGTACCTGTACGACAACGGGCAAAAAGACGAAGCGCAGGCGATGCTCGATGACGCTAAATCAGCCTATAAGGCGTATTTCGATATATATAAAACGCTCGGCGGCGAAGCGAACACGAAAATGCAACGCGACCTTAAAGAGTTTTCGTCGCTCGGCGAATACGTCGCGATCGCGTACGACAAGTCGCTTCTGATGTTCGCGTCTTACGCCCAAACCGTCGGTATGTCTAAAACCAAAAAACGCCTTAAAAAACTGTACGCCGACCGACTTTACGGCGAGATAACCCTTAACGACGTAACCAAGACGCTCGGACTTAAAGAACATTTCGTCTCTTACGTCGACGGCATGGTTTTGATATAAAACGGAATAATTCACGCGAACGCCCGACGGATTCAGCCTTCCGTCGGGCGTTCGCGCGGGTTTTAAGAAAAATAATCGCCCATAGAATAAAGACGGGCGAAAAAACGTTTTACTTTTTCCCGCTCGTATTATATAATATACGCATAAATTATATATTGTGCAGGTAACTTTATGATTACGTCTAAACAATTGCGTAGTTCCTGGCTTAAATTTTACGAGGAACGCGGTCACGAAAATATCGGCTCGGTCTCGCTTATCGGCGACGGCTCGACCGGCGTTATGTTCAACGTAGCGGGTATGCAACCGCTTATGCCCTATCTTCTCGGCGCGAAACACCCGTCGGGCAAGACGAGACTCTGCAACGTGCAGGGCTGCGTGAGAACGGTCGATATAGAAAGCGTAGGCGACCCAACTCACTTCACCTTTTTCGAGATGATGGGCAACTGGTCGCTCGGCGATTATTTCAAAGCCGAAAAAACGCAATGGTCGTACGATATTCTAACAAAGGTTTTCGGGCTGGACGGCAAAAAAATCTGTTCCACCGTATTCGAAGGCGACGCGACCGCGCCGCGCGACGAAGAGACCGCCGCTTATCTTAAAAAAGTCGGCGTTAAACCCGAACACATATTCTACCTGCCCAAAAAGGACAACTGGTGGGAACTCGAAGGCACGGTCGGCACGCCGTGCGGGCCGGATAACGAATGGTTCTACCCCCGTAACGACGTACCGTGCGGACCGAATTGCGGACCGGATTGCGGTTGCGGCAGATACGTCGAAATAGGCAACGACGTGTATATGCAGTACAAAAAAACCGAGACCGGTTACGAACCGCTTACGAACAAGAACGTAGACACGGGCTTCGGTCTGGACAGGCTGCTCGCATTCCTTAACGGAGTGACCGACGGCTATAAAACCGACTTGTTCACGCCCGTAATCGAACTGCTCGAAGAAAAATCGGGCAAGAAATACGACGAAGACGAAGACGCGAGAAAGGCTATGCGTATCGTCGCAGATCACGTCAGAACGGCTACTATGCTCATCGGCGACGTAAACGGAATACTTCCTTCTAACGTCGGCGCGGGGTACATTTTAAGACGGCTTTTACGCCGCGCCATCCGCTACGCGAGAAAGTTGGGGCTGGATTCTTCCGCTCTCACGGGCGCGAGCGAGATTTTCATAACCCGCGTTTACGGCGAAGCGTATCCCCTTCTCGTAGAGAAAAAGGACTATATACTCTCCGAAATAGCGAAAGAAGCGGACAAGTTCGAGACCACGCTCGCCACGGGGCTTAAAGAATTCAACAAGTGCGTCGACGGTATAAAACGCAAAAACGAGTTTATGTCCGCGAAAGACGCGGCGTACGTTCCCGAAAGCGAGATCGGCGGCAAGCAGGCGTTCAGATTATACGACACGTTCGGCTTCCCCGTGGAACTTACCGAAGAACTCGCCGCGGAAGTCGGTTTCACGGTGGACAAAGCGGGCTTCGACCAAGCCTTCAAGGAACATCAGGAAAAAAGCAAGCAGTTGCCGCAAGGCGCGTTCAAGGGCGGGCTTGCCGAACAGAACGAGATAACCGCGAGACTTCACACCGCTACCCACCTACTCAACGCCGCGCTTAAAAAAGTGCTTCACGACGATTCCGTTAATCAGAAAGGCTCTAACATAACCACCGAAAGGTTACGTTTCGACTTCAACTTCGACAGAAAGTTGACCGACGAAGAACTCCGCGCGGTAGAAAACGAAGTGAACGAAGCCATCGCGGCGAACGTACCCGTAACGCTCGAAGAGATGACGCCCGACGAAGCGCGGGCGCAGGGCGCGATAGGCGTTTTCTCCGCCAAGTACGGCGAAAAAGTCAAAGTCTACACTATCGGCAAATACAGTAAAGAGATTTGCGGCGGTCCGCACGCCGCGGCTACCGGCGAACTTCATCATTTCAGAATAACGAAAGAAGAAGCGTCGTCCGCAGGGGTACGCCGCATAAAGGCGGTTATCGACTGACGCAAAACGAATTTCAAGGGAGAAAAGATGGCGGTTTTTACCTGTAAAACTTATTTCGACTGCGTGAACGGGGCGACGGATTACGTCGCCCGTTTTCCTACGTCGCTCGACTTCCCCGCGTTGATATTCTGCGAAGACAAACTGACGATGACCGTGGAAACCGCGCTTGCGGAAAAGACGGGCGGAAACTTCAACGTGGAAGTAACGTCGCTCGGCAGATACGCGTCTACGCGGCTTAAAAAACGCAATTACCTTTCAAAAGAAGGCGCGGCAATGGCAGTCAAAAAAATTCTGACGAACGTCGCGCCGAATTTATCCGCGCTTAAAAAGGCGGCGGCTTCGCCCACGCTCGCAAGCGAGACGGGCGAACTCATCGCGCAACTCAAATCCGCCAAAATCCGCCCCGACGAACTTTTAGCCGCGACGGACGGGCTTGAAGGCAAATCCGCCGCCAAGATACGCGACGTGGCGAATATCTTTGCCGAATACGAGCGGTTTCTTGCCGAAAACGGACTGACCGACAGCAACAACGCCCTTTCGGATATTTCCGAAGCGATCGCCGCGGACGAACTTCTGCCCCGCTCGGCGGTGGTGTTTTTAGGGTTTTCGTCCGTTACGAGACAGTCTGCGGACGCGATAACCGCCATAGCGCGCGCGGCGAAGTCCGCGGACTTTTTCGCCGTGAAAGGCGATAACCCCGACCTGTTCACGAACGAGTTTTACGATTTCGTTAAAAAATTCGATCCGTCGCCGAAAGCGACCGTCTCTACGCTTACCGACGAAGGCGAGAGACTGCTGAACGGGCTTTTCAACCCGACGACGTTTACCGTAAAGGGAAAGCGTACGGATAAAATTCATCTTTTCGAAGCCGACGACGCGGCGGAAGAAGCCGAGTACGTCGCTAAAAGAATACGGCGCGAAGTTATAGAAAACGGCGCGCGCTATCGCGATATAGCCGTCGGCGCGGGCGATTACGCCGCGTACGCCTTAACGCTTAAACGCAAACTGTCCGACTACGGCGTGCCGTACTATTCCGACGAAAAAACTCTGCTCTCGTCTCTGCCCGTCTCCAAACTCGTAAACTCGCTGTTTTCGGCGATTTACCGCAGAAGTCTCGACGACGCGAAAGACGTTATCGCAAACTGTCTGTTTATCTCCGACCGCGCCGATTCCGACCGCATAATAAGGTCGCTTAACGCAAGTTCGTCCACCTATAAGTCGTTTATCGACGGTAAATTCCGCGTCGGCGACGCGTTTGCGGACGAAAAAATCGAATTGCTGGTCAAATATCTTACGCGCGTTAAACGCAGCGATACGGCAATCGCTTACGCCGCCGCGGTGCGCGCGTTTTTAGACGAGTGCGGCGCAGACGAAAACGCCGCCGTAACGGCGGAAAAACTGCGCGGATTGTCTTCCGACGAGAACGCCGCCCTGCTCGAAAGCGAAAAGGACGCGTTTTTGAGCGTGGTGGAAGAGACCGAACGCGTACTCGGCGATTCGGTTATTCCGCTCGACGCGTACAGGCGCGTGCTGTTATCTGGTGAAAACGCCGCGGAAATGTCCACCGTTCAGCAACGGTACGACTGCGTATATCTCGGCGATCTGAAAAATTGCCGTTACAAACGATACTCCACGCTCTTCGCCGTCGGAATGACGTCGGACGTGCCTTTCGTCAAAGGCGACTCCGCCCTGCTGCTCGACGGGGATATAGCGGATCTCGAAAAACTCGCGCTGTACGTCGAGCCTAAAATAAAAGCGGTAAACGACCGCGAAAAAGAAGCGACCGCGCTCGCGCTCGCGTCGTTCGGCGACAATCTCGTGCTTACCCGCCCCGCGCTGTCGCGTTCGGGCGCGCCCACGGCAAAAAGCGGAATAACCGATTATCTGGAAAGCATTTTTTCGGACGATACGAGACCGTTTACCGTATTTTCGACGAACGATCTCGAAGTCGGAAAGTACGCTATGTCGCCGTCGCGCCGCGATAAGGCGGACGCGTTCGACTTTCTCGCGAAACGCCCGTCCTACTTCTCTATGCTCAGAAAATGCGAAGACTACGCGGAAGGCGCGACGGACGATCTTATCGCCGTATCGTCTTTCCGCGCCGCGCTCGTCAGGCTCGGCGACGAAGACGGGCTTGCCGCCTGCGACAGGCTTGCCGGTAAACCCGACGGGGACGAGAATTTTCACAGAAACCTGCCCGCCGAAAACTATTTCAAAAACAAGACGGTTACGGCAAGCGTTCTCGAATGTTTCTACTCCTGCCCGTACAAGTGCTTTATGCGCTACTGCGTGGGCGCGGGCGAGACCGAAACGGGCGAAGTAAAGCCTTTCGACTACGGCAACGTTCTGCACGCCGTCGCCGAAAAGTTCGTAAAAAACGTAAAGGATATGAAAAGCGAAAGCGATTGCGAAGAGTTTGCCGAAAAGATCGCGGACGAATTGCTTTCCGCGCCCGAATACAAGCGGTTTTTCGTACGCCCCGACCTTGCGTACTCGTTATCGCTGACGAAAAGCGAAGCGAAAAATCTCTGCGTGAAACTTTACAGAGAATTTCTCGCTTCCGACTTTACGCCGATCGGCGAAGAAGTATGGTTTTCGGATTCGAGTGAAATCAAAGCCTTTCCGCTTAAAACCCGTCGCGAAGGGTACAGGCTGGTGGGCAAGACCGACCGCGTGGACAGGTATCGCGATTACGTCAGGATTATCGACTACAAGACGGGGCACGCCGACGACAAGATTAAAGACAAACGCTTTTACGCGGGGCTTAACACGCAACTGTACCTGTATATGAACGCGTTTGCGCGCGACGGAATCAAACCCGCGGGGGCGTATTATTACGCGCTTGACGACAAGTTCGCGAAACCCGACGAAAAACGCGTGTCGATGTACGGCAGAACGCTCGGCGACGACGACGTCGTACGCGCGACCGACCGCAACTTTTTCGTAAACGGCGGCAGCGAAATAATAAACGGACGAATTAAAAACTTAAAAAGCGGCAGTACGCTCGACGGCGCGTTCGCGGACGAAGGTTCGATGACGGCGTATATGCGTTACGCCGAAATTCTCGCCGAGAAAGCGACGGACTACGTCCTTGACGGCGTGATAGTTCCTTCGCCGTTCGCGGACGAGTGCAAGTATTGCGAATACGGCTCGGCGTGCGGGTTCGACGAAGGGTTTACGGGCAGAACGCGCAACGTGTCGGACACAATAAAGTCCGCCGATATAGTATCCGCCGTAGCGGAAGAAACGTCGAAAGGGGGCGAAGACGAAAATGGCAGATAAAGACTATACCCCGATGCAACGCGTAGCGGTGGAAACCGAAGGCGGAAATCTGCTCGTCTCGGCTTCCGCCGGCAGCGGCAAAACCTACGTTATGATCGAGCGCGTCATACGGCTCATACTCGAAGGCAAAACCGAAGCGGGGCGCATACTCGCCGTTACCTACACCACCGCCGCCGCGGACGAAATGAAGCAAAAACTCGTGAAAGCCATAGTCGCCGAAATCAACGGCGGCGGCAACGACGTCGAGCGGCTCAGAAAAAGTCTGGCGCAAGTGCCTACGGCAAGCGTTTCGACGTTCCACTCGTTCTGCGCAAACCTTATACGAACGTACTTCTACGCCCTGCCCGCCGATCCGTCTTTCACGGTGTGCGACGACGCGAAATCCGAAGAACTGAAAAACAAGGCGGCGGACGAGTTGTTTTACGACCTGTACGAAGATAAGAACGACGACTTTTTATATCTCGTGAGAATATTCCGTTCGGGGCGCAGCGACGGCGCGTTGAAAACGCACGTCAAAAAACTGTTCGAGTTTGCTTCGTCAGAAAAGTCCTTCGCGGAATTTTTAGAAAACGCCGCAGACGGCGTTACCGAAAAAGCCTTTTATAGAGCGGAAAACGAACTTTACGAGATATTCTCGTCGTACTTTAAGGAACTTAAACGGATATTCGCCAACTTGCAGGCGGAATGCGACGATCTCGGTATCGAAAAACTTTCCGCGCACGTTAAAACGATAACGGCGAAAATAGACGCCTGCCTTAACGCGAAGAACTATCGCGAAGCGTTCGGCGCGGCGGCGTTGAGCGTCGATAACACTCCGTCGGTAAAAAGCGACGACGAATGCGTAAACGCGCTTAAAGAAAAAATCAAAAACTGCAAAACCCGACTGAAAAAGGTATGCGAAAATCTTATCAAGTCTACCCCGTTAAAAGACGAAAAGGCGGATCTTAACGACTATCTCGCGACGAGTCGCGCGACCGCCGCGCTGTGCGGGCTTACGCTGAAATTCTCCGAATACTACGACCGCGAAAAGGAAAAAGAACTCGCGCTCGACTTCTCCGACCTTGAAAAATTCGCGTACAGACTGCTTAGCGAAAATCCCGACGTGCTGGAAGAAGTGCGTAAAAAATACGACTACGTTTTCGCCGACGAGTATCAGGACGTAAACGGTCTGCAAGAAGCGATTTTGTCGCTTATCGCCAAAGACAACGCGTTTATGGTCGGCGACGTAAAGCAGTCGATATACGCATTCCGCGGGTGCAATCCCGAGATATTCGCCGAAAAATTCGACTCGTACGAACGCGGCGCGGGCATACCCGTTTCGCTCGACGTGAATTTCAGATCGAGCAACGCCGTTTTATCCGCCGTGAACAAGACTTTCTCGCCCGTTATGACCAAAGACTTCGGCGGCGCGGACTACGCGAAAAACCCGATGAAAGGCTACGGCGGGTATCCCGACGATTACGGCAAAACCGTTCTTTGCAAGATTACGCGCGCCGAGCGGGAAACCGAAAAGAGAATCGGCGTTTACGACCTTAAAAAAGAAGCCGCCGAATACGACGACGATAGCGCGTTTTCGGAAGGCGACGCTATCGCGAAAATCATCGCCAAAGAACTCGACGACGAGATTTTCGATCTGAAAACGGGTTTGAAACGCAAGGTTACGTTAAAAGATATAGCCGTGCTTACGCGCACGTCTTCGGGCTTTACCACCGAAATAGTTACGAGACTAAAACGGCGCGGAATACCCGTCTCGTCCGCGTCTAAAAATTCCGTGTCGGACTACCCCGAAATCAAACTTCTTACCGACCTTCTGAAAATAATCGACTGCTTTACGGGCGACGCGCCGCTCGCCGCCTGTCTGCTCAGCGCGATAGGCGGGCTGAAAGAAGAAGACCTTGCCGAAATACGGCGTTTCGCGCCCAAAGCGAGCGGCGCGACGAAACTCTCGTTCGCGGATTGTTATCTAAACTATCTCGAACGCGGAGACGACGCCGCCCTGCGCGAAAAACTTTCGGCGTTCGACGGCTACGTTGCCAAAATCAGACTGCTTGCCGAGTTCGAAAGCGCGGGCGAAATACTCTCGCGCGTACTTTCCGAAACGGGGTTGGATCTCGAAATTCTGTCAAAGCCCGACGGCAAAACCCGAATCAAACGCGTGGAACGGTTTATCGCCGAGTCGGAAGCGGGCGGCGAAAAACTGTCGGTACGCAAATTCTTATCAAGGCTCAAAAACAACACGCAAGACGTATCGGTAGGCTCTTCGGACGGCGAAAACAGCGTTACGGTTATGAGTATGCACTCGTCCAAAGGTCTCGAATTTCCGATAGTCATACTCGCGGGGCTTAACAAAAAATTCAACGACGACGACCTGAAACGCGAAATTCTCGCCGACCGCAAAGACGGGCTTGCGTTAAAACTCTACGACGAGACCGACCGCAGCGTAAAAAGCACGCTCGTCCGCTCGGCGTTCAAAGAACGGGCGCGGCTCAACCTTATCAAAGAAGAACTGCGCGTGTTTTACGTCGCGATGACGCGGGCGAAAGACAGGCTCTATCTCGTATCGCAAAGCGACGTGGCGACAAACGACGATTTTACGTCCGTACTCTTCGCCGGGAAGTTTTCGGACTTCGTAAAAACCGATTACTTTGACGAAATAATCGAATTCGACGACGAGACGGCTTCCGCCGCGAAAGAGAAACGCCCCGTTTATTTTTCCGCCGACAGACCGTCGCTCACGGATAAAATTTACGAGTATCTGTCTTTCTCGTACCCGTACGAAAGCGACGTGAACCTGCCCGTAAAGCGCGCGGTAACGCGGCTTGCGGAAGAGTCGGCGATAAAGAGCGCGTCGGCAAGTTACGGCGCGTTCGTAGGCGGAGACGACGCGCGGCTCGGCGGCATAGCGTACCACGCGTTTTTGCAATACTGCGACTTTTCCGCCACGGCAGCCGACAATATCGCGCGGCTTAAACGCGAAGACAGGCTTACCGACGAACAATTCGCGCTGCTCGAAAACGAAAAACTCGAAAAGATACTTTCTTCGCCCGTGTTCGCCGCGCTCGACGGTTATAAACTCTACCGCGAACAGCCGTTTATAACTTCCTTGCCCGCAAGCGAAGTCTCCGACGCGAAAAGCGACGGAAACATTCTCGTTCAGGGCGTTATAGACCTGCTTGCGATAAAGAGCGACGAAGCGATCGTCGTGGACTACAAAACTTCGGGCAAGTCCGCCGCCGCGCTGAAAAACGCGTACGCGGAACAACTCGCCATCTACAAAAAGGCGGTGGAAAAAACGCTTAAACTGCGCGTTACGCGCTGCATTTTGTTCAACGTGGCGTCGCTCGAAACGATATATCTGTAATTTTACGCGTAAATGCCCGCCCCTTACGGCAGTAAGTTCGGGAGTGCCGCAAATAAGGAAATTTGAAGAAAATTTTAGTTATTTTATTAAAATAATTGACTTAACTTTTACTATTCGCTATAATAATATAGATTTGATAAATCTGTCGGGGCGACAAGTCTCCCGACAATAAAACAAGATAATTTTTACGGAGGTCGTTTTAATGAAAATCATGACTATCGACGGTAATACCGCCGCCAGCCACGTTGCCTACGCGTTTTCGGAAGTCGCGGCTATCTACCCGATAACCCCGTCTTCGCCGATGGCGGAAGTGGCGGACGAATGGTCCACCGCAGGCAGAACAAACATGTTCGGTCAGAAACTTCGTCTTGCCGAAATGCAATCGGAAGCAGGCGCGGCAGGCGCGGTTCACGGCTCGCTCGCGGCGGGCGCGCTTACCGTAACCTATACCGCTTCGCAGGGCTTGCTGCTTATGATCCCGAATATGTACAAGATTTCGGGCGAATTGCTGCCCTGCGTTTTCCACGTCAGCGCGAGAGCGTTGGCGGCGCACTCGCTTAACATCTTCGGCGATCATTCGGACGTTATGGCGTGCCGTCAGACCGGTTTCGCTATGCTCGCGTCCAATTCCGTTCAGGAAGTTATGGACCTTGCGCTCGTAGCGCACCTTTCGACGCTTAAATCGAAAGTACCCTTCCTGCACTTCTTCGACGGGTTCAGAACGAGCCACGAAGTCTCCAAGATAGAAGCCATCGACTACGAAGATATGAAAAAACTCGTAGATATGAAGGACGTGGAAGATTTCAGAGCGCGCGCGCTTAACCCCGACCACCCCATTCAGAAAGGTACGGCGCAGAACAGCGATACCTACTTCCAGAACAGAGAGACGGCTAACGCATATTACGACGCTACGCCCGCTATCGTTCAGAAAATGATGGACAAGGTTTCGGCTTTGACGGGCAGAAGTTATCATCTGTTCGATTACGTCGGCGCGCCCGACGCCGAAAACGTCGTAGTCATTATGGGCAGCGGCGCGGAAGCCATAGAAGAGACTATCGCCAAGATGAACGCCGAAGGTCATAAGGTCGGCGTACTCAAAGTAAGACTTTACCGTCCGTTCGCGGCAAAGGCGTTCGTTAAAGCCCTGCCCAAAACGGTTAAGAAAATCGCCGTTCTCGACAGAACGAAAGAACCCGGCTCGCTCGGCGAACCCCTTTATCTCGACGTTTGCGCCGCGCTTGCGGAAAACAACAAGAAGAAGGTCAAGGTATTCGGCGGCAGATACGGTCTCGGCTCGAAAGAGTTCAACCCGTCGATGATTTACGCGGTTTACAAAAACCTTGAACAGGATAAGCCCAAGAATCACTTTACCGTCGGTATTTACGACGACCTTACCCACTCTTCGCTCGACTTCTCCACGCAGTACAACGCCGCGCCCGCAGGCACGATCAGTTGTAAATTCTACGGGTTGGGCTCGGACGGCACGGTCGGCGCGAACAAGAACTCGATTAAAATCATCGGCGACCACACGGATATGTACGCGCAGGGTTACTTCTTCTACGACAGTAAGAAGTCCGGCGGTATAACCGTTTCGCATCTCCGTTTCGGCAAGACGCCCATTCAGTCGTCTTACCTTATAGACGCCGCAGACTTTATCGCCTGCTCGCAACCGTCTTACGTTACGAGATACGATATGGTTACCGACCTTAAAGAAAACGGCAAATTCCTTCTTAACTGCGAGTGGAACACCGTCGAAGAACTCGACGCCAACCTGCCCGCGTCTATGAAAGTTACGCTTGCCAAAAAACACGCCAGACTCTACGTTATCGACGCGATCAAGATCGCGCAGTCGATAGGTCTCGGCGGCAGAACGAACGCCATAATGCAAGCCGCGTTCTTCAAAATCAACCCCGAAATAATGCCTTACGCCGAAGCCGAAGACTGGATGAAACAGTACGTTAAGAAGTCCTACGGCAAGAAGGGCGACGCGGTAGTCAATATGAACTACGCCGCTATCGACAAGGCTTCTTCCGAACTTAAAGAAATAGCCGTTCCGTCGGAATGGGCAAACGCCACCACCGGCGCAGAACCCGTAAAACTCGCCGACGACAAATACTTCCGCGAAGTTATCCACCCGATACTCGCGCTTAAAGGCGACAAGTTACCGTCTTCCGCGTTCAACGCAGACGGCAGCGTTCCCACCGGCACTACCCGTTTCGAAAAACGCGGAGTCGCTGTCAACGTACCCGCCTGGAACGCCGAAAACTGTATTCAATGTAACCAATGCGCGTTCGTCTGCCCGCACGCCTGTATTCGTCCCGCTCTCGTAAAAGACGGCACGGAAGTACCCGCGTCGTTCGCAACGAAAGCCGCGATAGGTCTTAAAGGCTATTCGTACAGAATGCAGATAAGTCCGCTCGACTGTATGGGTTGCGGCGTCTGCGCCAACATCTGCCCGACCAAGGAAGACAAAAAGGCTCTTACGATGATCCCGCTTGAAAAAGTGGTGGCGGAAGAGACCGTCAACTACGAATTCAGCGAAACTCTGCCCAAGGCGGATACTTCGGTATTCAAACCCACCACCGTCAAAGGCTCGCAGTTCAATAAACCGCTCTTCGAATTCTCGGGCGCGTGCGCCGGCTGCGGCGAAACGCCTTATATCAAAGTCATCACTCAGATGTTCGGCGACAGAATGGTAGTCGCCAACGCGACGGGTTGTTCGTCGATTTACGGCGGCTCGTCCCCGACATGCCCCTACACCAAGAACGCGGAAGGCAAAGGTCCTGCCTGGGCGAACAGTCTTTTCGAAGACAACGCCGAATTCGGTTACGGATTTAACCTTGCTTACGCGCAAAGACGCGCTCGTCTCGGCGACGTGATGCAGAAGGCTCTCGATCTCGGTCTCGGCGGCAGAGTTGCGGAAGCGTTCAGAAAATGGCTCGCGAACAGAAAGAACGCCGAAGCCACCAAAGAAGTGGCGAAAACTCTCGAAGTTTCGTTGCCTTCGGCTATCAAGAACAACAAGGGCGAACTTAAAGAGTTGCTTAAAACCGTTCAGGGCTCGCTTGACTGCGTAATCAAGAAATCTATCTGGATTTTCGGCGGCGACGGCTGGGCTTACGATATCGGTTACGGCGGTCTCGACCACGTTATCGCGCAGGGCGAAGACGTCAACATTCTCGTCGTGGACACCGAAGTTTACTCCAACACCGGCGGTCAGGCAAGTAAATCCACGCCTACCGGCTCGGTTGCGAAATTCGCCGCGGGCGGCAAGAGAACGAAGAAGAAAGATCTCGGTATGATGGCAATCAACTACGGTTACGTCTACGTCGCTCAATGCGCTATGGGCTCTAACAAACAACAGTTCCTTAACGCCATTACCGAAGCGGAAGCGTACGACGGTCCGTCGCTCATCATCTGCTACGCGCCTTGTATCAACCACGGTATCAATATGGCAAACTCGCAGAACGAAGAAAAGAAAGCGGTAGAAGCGGGTTACTGGCACTTGTACAGATACAACCCCGAAAAGGTCGGAACGGACGTCAACCCGTTCACGCTCGACAGCAAAGATCCGACCGCAAGTTATCAGGACTTCATTTTAGGCGAAAACCGTTACGCTACGCTTAAAAAGGCTCAGCCCGAACTCGCGGAAAAACTCTTTGAAAAAGCCGAAGAAGAAAACGACAAGCGTCTTGACAGATACAAGAAACTTGCCGGCAAAGAATAATAAGGCTTAACTAATGAAAAACGCGGCGGCAACCGATTATCGGTTGCCGCCGCGTTTATTTATAATTATCAAGTCTGGGCGTTGCCGTCGCGCGGAACTTTGTGGTCGCAGGCGATAAATATAAGTAAAGTCGGGGCGTTTGTCAACGCCCCGACTTTAATACGTTTTATGCTGTTGATTTATTCGTTGCCTTTTTTGAAGTCGCCCTGCTCGTCTACGAGATAGAGCGGCAAACCGTTCTTCGCGTTATCTTTCTGTTCGGTAAGTTCGGTATACGAGAATTGTTTGTTGGTCGTTTCGGGGTTTCCGCCCTGAATATACACGTTGGCGGAATCGACCGCAACCGTGAGTTTTTTGCCCTGATCGTCCAAAAAGCCTATTTCGCCGAGCGTTACGCCGCCCTTCAATACCAGTCTGACGTAAACCGACGTCAACGTGGTGGTATACGTCCAGTCGGACACGATTTCTACCCAGCCGACCGACCTTTTGCAACCCGACGGCTTTTTAATCGTATAGGTTACGGGCTTGCCGTTGCTGACTTCGCCGGTAAGGTTGCTCGACGAGTATTTTTCTATCGTCACGTCCGCCGACGTTACGTTTTTATCGAAACCGTCTACGCGCAGCCACACGGATTTGATGTTGCGGTCGCTTTTTTTGGTTACCTTAAACCCGACGTATTGTTTCTGCTCTTCTCCGCCGGAAGCGTAACGCACCACTCGCCAACTGTCCGTATACTTGGCGTCTTTCTTACAGCCGATAAGACTTACCGTTGCCGCAAAGGCAAGGCATAAGGCGGTTATGCGGGTTATTATCTTCATTTTTCTTCGCCATCCTTGTTTTGTAATTTTTCGAGTTCTTTCATAAACGTAGAAACGTCTTTGAATTGACGGTACACGGACGCGAATCTGACGTAAGCGACTTCGTCGAGATTTTTAAGCCCCTGCATTACCATCTCGCCGAGTTCTTTCGACGTAATTTCCTGCTTTAAGGAGTTATAGATTTTTTTGCTTATGTCTTCTACGAGCGCGTCGATCTTCCACATAGGTACGGGACGCTTTTCGCAGGACTTGACTATGCCGTTCTTGATTTTGTTGGGATCGTACGCCTGTCTGTTGCCGTTGTTTTTAATGACGAGTATCGGCGTGGTTTCAACCGTTTCGTAGGTCGTGTAACGTCTGCCGCAGTTAGTACATTCCCTTCTGCGCCGTATAGCCGTTCCGTCGTCGGACTGACGGGAATCTACTACTTTGCTGTCAAGATTTCCGCAATACATACACTTCATAAGTATATCACCCCTGACTTTCTACAGTTATATTTTAGCACATTCGCGCGGTTTTGAAAACTCTTTTTTATAAAAAACGATTAAATATATACAAATAAGCGAATAATAGTTATATAACGCCGCTTTTATGACGGCGGCGCTTAGGAACTTATGCTCGTTTTATTGCAAATTCTCGCGGCGACGTATTTTATCGCGATAAACGTATACGCCTTTACGCTTATGCTTGCGGCAAAGCACGCGGACGAAGAAGGCGACTGCAAACGCCGCGTCCGCGACGGAAGCGTGTTCGTAGCCGCGCTGCTCGGCGGCGCGGCAGGCGTTTATATCTCTATGTTCATACTCAAATATCGGCTTCGCAACTTGTTTTTTATGGTTACGATGCCCGTCGTCACGATTCTTAACGTATATATATTGTTTACTTGTTTTACTAACGATTTCTGGATAATCCGCGACGGCGCGCTGTCACATTTGCAGCAAAGCCTGCGCTACCTTCTCGCCTAAAATCCTATGCCCGTCGTCGTTCGGGTGCAAACCGTCGACGAAGTCGTTTTTGCCTTCGGGAAGGTTGGGATTAAGCGTCTTTTCGTTCCACAAATCTATCGATTTAACGCCGAATTCTTCGGTAATCGCCTTTTCGGCGGAATAATACCCGACGAGCCGTTGCACGTCGGCGGGTTTGCAACCGTCGCCGCGCGGATTGTCTTCGTTCCACCTGCGCAAAGGATAAAGAACCACGACTTTATCCTTGCCGTAAACGGACGTAAGGTACGCGAGCAGTTCTCTGAACGCGCCGCAGAAAGTAGAGCCGTCGGTATCGCCGATTTCGCCGAACGGCGCAGAGCCGTGCCCGAAATCGTTAGTTCCGCCGAACACTACCACGAGATCGGCTTGTTTTTCCATTCTCTTCGCCCTTTGCAAAAAGTATTCGGGAAAATCGGCTGCCTGATAGCAAACCGTCTGTTTCGCTATTCTCGTGCCGCTCACGCCGTAATTCAACGCCGTCGCTCCGAGAATTCTGGCGGCGACGGCGTGATAGATTTTATCTTCCCCGCTCGCGCCCGAGCCTTGCGTTATGCTGTCGCCTAAAAACAGTATCTTTTTATTTCTTAAATCCATATCGGTAATAAAAATTTGAAAAACGGCGAGCCGTGATTACGGCTCGCCGAGATTTCGTCAACCGTTAAATGTTAGCGAAATATTTGATGGTTCTTACCATCTGCGAAGTGTAAGAGTTTTCGTTGTCGTACCACGAAACTACCTGTACCTGATAAGTGTCGTCGTCGATCTTGGAAACCATAGTCTGGGTAGCGTCGAACAACGAGCCGTATCTCATACCGATAACGTCGGACGAAACGATCTGATCTTCGTTATAACCGAACGATTCGGAAGCGGCAGCCTTCATAGCGGCGTTGATGCCTTCTTTCGTAACGTCCTTGCCCTTTACGACCGCGGTAAGAATGGTGGTCGAGCCGGTGGGAACGGGAACGCGTTGAGCCGAGCCGATGAGTTTGCCGTTGAGTTCGGGGATTACGAGACCGATAGCCTTAGCCGCGCCCGTAGAGTTGGGAACGATGTTGGCTGCGCCCGCTCTCGCGCGGCGAAGGTCGCCTTTGCGGTGCGGTCCGTCAAGAATCATCTGGTCGCCCGTGTAAGCGTGAATGGTGCTCATTATACCCGAAACGATGGGCGCGTATTTGTTAAGCGTGTCCGCCATAGGCGCAAGACAGTTGGTCGTGCAGGAAGCGGCGGAGATAATCTGATCGTCTTTGGTAAGCGTGTTTTCGTTTACGCTGAAAACGATGGTTTTAAGGTCGTTGCCCGCAGGCGCGGAAATAACGACTTTCTTCGCGCCCGCCTGAACGTGCGCCATAGATTTTTCTTTCGAGCAGTAGAAGCCCGTGCATTCAAGCACTACGTCTACGTCAAGTTTACCCCAGGGAAGGTCCTGAGCCTTGGGCATAGCGTATATAGTGATTTCTTTTCCGTCTACGATTATCGAGCCGGGAACTTTTACGGTCTTTCCGTCTTCTTCGAAAACGGGTTCTTTATACGATACGGTGTGAAGGTTCTCGCCTATTCTGCCGCAATATCCGCCCTGAGCGGTATCGTACTTCAAAAGATCTGCCAACATTTTCGGGCTGGTAAGGTCGTTGATTGCGACTACTTCGTAACCCTCCGCGCCGAACATCTGTCTGAACGCAAGACGGCCGATACGACCGAAACCGTTAATTGCAACTCTAACGTTTGCCATTTTTATATCCTCCGATATTTATTATTCGCATATTTAGCCGAGCGTGGCGTTACGCCCGTTCGTTTCCGCATCTATTATATAAAATGCGTTCCGCGTTGTCAATTATTTTTCAAGCCTTACCGCGTTAAATCGATATTTTTTTATCTTTTTATCGCTTGACAAATTTCGTCGCGAGTATTATACTTCGGCTATGAAAAAAATCAACGCCAAAATAACGACCTTGTTGTCGTTTGCAATTCTTTCCGCGATACTTTTCGTCGCGGGCATCCCTATGATTATCATCGGCGCGGGCAAGATGCCCGTAGTGATGATACTCGGCATAATATTCACGGCTTTCGATTTTTACGCCTGCCCGTTACTGTTCACGTCGCTCGGCACGGTAAAGTCGCTTAAACGCACGCTTTCGGCGATACTCAACGAACGCCTGTATACGACGGACGAGATCGCGAAGCAGACGGGCAAAACCGCGGAAGTCGTCAAACGCGATATTCTGACCTGTATAGAAAAGGAATATCTGACCGGTCTGCTCTTCGACGGAACGACGCTCTCTTACAACGACAACAGAAAAGCCGACAAACGCCTGCTGACCGTAAAATGCGTCAATTGCGGCGCGGCTATATCCTATTACTCCGACGAATCGCCCGTATGCCCGTATTGCGGCGCGTCTCAGGCTAAAAAATAATCGGAGCAACGAATAAAAATTATCGCCGCAACCGCAAAAAAAAGACTGCGGTTGCGGCGTGTCACGCCGAAAGGCGGCGGGGAAACGTATCGTTTCCCCGCCGCCTTTTCACGTTCTTAAACTATATTTTCGTCGCGTTCGTCTTCGAGCGGATATATTCCGAACTCTTCGTCGAGATCGAATCTCTCGGCGTTGTCGTACGCGGCGAGTTTACATACCGACACTTCGTAAGCGGTCATCGTTCTGCTCTCGTCTTCGGATATTTTTTTGACGTATTCGCGGCTCTGTATTCTGCCCGCGAGCGCGATTTTCTCGCCTACGGCGAGATTGCGGACGAATCGGGCGTTTCTGCCCCACGCTATGCACGGAATGTAGTCGGATTTGTTATACGCGCGGTTGACCGCTATAAGTACGTCCGCTATTTCGCGCGAAAAGGGCGTGGTGCGGTATATCGGCGGCTTGCATATATACCCCGAAAGCACGATATTGTTCGGGTTTTTCGCCTTGGGCGCGTCGATAAGTTCTTTTATGAACACGGTAAGCATAAGTTTGCTTTTGCCGTCCGCAAGTTTGTTGTAACTGCGGAATTGCCCTATCGCGCTGATTTCCGAGCCGACCGTCAGCGCGTGCTTTTCGATAAGCCGTTCGGACACGGTTACGGGCAAAATATCCGCTTGCCCCGACAGTCGTTTTACCGACACGTCGGTTTCGTAAAACCCTTCGCCGTACACTTCGTGAGAATATCTCGCTTCGGATACTATTTCGCCTTTGATAAAGACTCTGTTGTTTTGCTTTTCTTCGTTTATCATTATTTTATCTCCTTCGTAACTTTTCGTCGGCGTTCGCGACCGTTTTTTCTTTTCGCTACGCTTTTTCAAGTTACTTTTTTTAACTTTTTATCTCTCTTTGCGTGCCGTCTCGCAAAATCTCGTACCCGCCCTTATATATAAGGTCTTCTATCCCGACGAATTCGTACCCCTGCGCTTTCAGCGGCGCGAATATAAGCGGCAGACTTTCGGCGGTATGCAGACCGTTGTTGTGCATAAGTATTATCGAGCCGCTTTTTACGCGGCTTATCACGCGCGCGGCTATCTCTTTCGCCGAAAGATTTTTCCAGTCGAGACTGTCTACGTCCCATTGTACGGAATACAGCCCTTCTTCTTCCGCCGCCGCTATCACTTTATCGTTATAATCCCCGAACGGCGGACGGAACAGCGTAACCTTTTCGCCCGTTATCTTTTCTATCGCGGCTTTCGACGAAGCGAGTTCGGCTTTTATTTCGCCCTTGCTCAACTTGCTCATATGCGGGTGAGTTTTGCTGTGAGTCTGCACGCTATGCCCCGCTGCGACTATCTTTTTACAATAGTCGGGGTACTTTTCCGCCCAGAATTCCACCGCGAAGAAAGTGGCCTTTACTTCGTATTCGTCAAGAATTTCGAGAATTTTATCCGTATATTCCGTACCCCACGCGCAATCGAACGACACCGATATTTTATTATCGGCTCTGTCCACGCGATATATCGGCAACAGTTTTTTCGCGGTAGCCGCGGTATAAATCACGTAATTTCCGCTGTCCCCCAGCCACGCCGCCGATCCGACGGAAACGACGCACGCCGCTATCAAAACCGCAAGGGTTTTACCGAATCTGCTCTTCAATTTTCGCTCCTTTATTTTACCACGAGAATTTAGTCGAATTACGGGAAACGTTCGCCGTACGCGTCGAATAACGTAATATTTTTACCCGTGTTCCGCGTTAAATTTTACGCGCGTCGCGCCCGCGATATTCCCCATGCCGGACAAAAATAATACAAACCTTGCAAAAACGTCGCTATTTACACGCTTTTTTGCAAATTCTCGGACGATGTATGTACAACGCGAACGCAACGACTTATTAGCCAAAAACACACCGTCAGACCACGGTTCGTATTATTCTTGTCCGGCATAGAAAAAAATATTGAAAAAGTATGTTAAAACGATTGACATAGCGACGCATTAAGAATATAATTCTTCCGTCAGTTTAGGGATTGTAAACTTTTCGTTTATAAAAACTTAACTCTCTAAACTTTGTGTTTAGTATGGAACTCGGTATAAAAATCAAGGAACTGCGATTGCATTGCGCGCTTACGCAGGAAGAACTCGCCGACAGGTGCGAATTGACGAAAGGGTACATAAGTCAACTCGAAAACGATCTGACAAGCCCGTCCATCGCGACGCTCGTGGACATACTGTCCGCGCTCGGCACGAACCTTAAAGAATTCTTTTCGGACGACGAAGAAGAAAAGATAGTTTTCAAGGAAGAAGACTTCATCGAAAAGGATACGGGCGCGGTCAAAATCAACTGGCTGGTAAACAACGCGCAGAAAAACGAAATGGAGCCGATAATCGTCGAACTTATGCCCGGTAAGTTTACCGAAGCGGACGTACCGCACGAAGGCGAAGAATTCGGCTACGTTTTATCAGGCAGCGTGGTGGTGCATCTCGGCAACCGCAAATACCGATGTAACAAGGGCGAAAGTTTTTATTTCGCCGCCGCAAAAACTCATTATATGGAAAACCCGACCGACCGCGTGGCTAAATTCATCTGGGTAGCCGCTCCGCCGACGTTTTAATTAAAAAAGGACGATACTATGGAAAAAGAAGAAAAGATCATCGAACTTATCGGAGTCGAAAAAGTCTTCGACGGTCAGACCGCCGTCGAAAATCTCAACCTTTACGTCAGAAAAGGCGAGTTTATCACCTTTTTAGGGCCGTCGGGTTGCGGTAAATCCACCACCCTGCGTATGATTGCGGGATTCGAAATGCCTACCAAGGGTAAAATACTGCTCGGCGGCAAAGACATAACGAATCTGCCCCCTTACGAGAGACCTATCAACACGGTCTTTCAGCGTTACGCGCTCTTTCCGCATCTCAACGTATACGACAACATAGCGTTCGGGCTTAAACTCAAACGCTACCGCAACACCTACGTCGACAAGAACGGAAAACAGGTGGTAAAAGTCGAAAAACTCTCTAAAAAGGTAATCGACGCGAAAGTCTCGCGGGTACTTAAACTCGTAGATCTCGAAGAGTTCGAAAAGCGCGACGTAACCACCCTTTCGGGCGGACAGCAACAGCGTATAGCGATTGCGCGCGCCATAGTCAACGAACCCGAAATTCTGCTTCTCGACGAACCGCTCGGCGCGCTCGACCTTAAAATGAGAAAGGATATGCAACTCGAACTCAAAGAGATGCACGACAAACTCGGCATAACTTTCATCTACGTCACGCACGATCAGGAAGAAGCGCTTACGATGAGCGATACCGTCGTCGTTATGAAAGACGGAACGGTACAGCAGATAGGCACGCCGAAAGATATATACAACGAGCCGAAAAACGCGTTCGTAGCCGACTTCATAGGCGAAAGCAACATCTTCTCCGGCACGATGACGGGCGACAGAAAGGTGCGCTTTATCAATAAGGTGTTCGATTGCGTAGACGACTTTCCGAAGAACGAAAAGGTGGACGTGGTGGTCCGCCCCGAAGACGTGTTCCTTGTCGACGAAGGCAAAGGCAAGGTCGACGGCGTGGTAACTTCGTCGATTTTCAAGGGCGTGCATTACGAAATGGTGGTGACGGTCGGTAAAACCGAAATAGTCGCGCAGGATACCATCGAAAGAAAGGTCGGCGAAAGATGCTCGGTCATCGTCCGCCCCGACGACATTCACATAATGAAAAAGGAATTCGACGTCAACCGTTACGCGGGCTACATTACCAAAAAGAACACGGTATGTTTTGCCGACGGCGAATTCGAATGCGACGTAACCCAACTCTGCGAAGGCAGCGTTCTCGACGAAGAAGGCTATCTTGTAACCAAAGAAGGCGAAAAAATCGACCTTACCGACGTAGACGTCAACGTGGAAGTCGGGCTTAAAGACGTCGAAATTATCGACAACGACGTGGACGGGGAAGCCGCAGGCACGATCGTTCAGATAGTTTACAAAGGCGATCACTATCAGGTAATTATCCGCACCGACGACGAAGAAGAAGATTTCGTAGTAGACACCGAATATACCTGGAACGAAAACGACCGCGTATCGGTTAAAATACCCGCGGACAAAATCAAACTTTCGTTAAAGGCGGCTGCGAAGTAAAATGAAGGCTCTGAAATTTTCAAGAAAAAATCTCGGTATCCCCTACGCGGTGTTTCTGATCGCGTTCGTGGTGTTTCCGTTGCTTCTGATAATTCTGTACGCCTTTACGGTAGAGAACAGAGAAATCGTCAACAACGACGTTTCGGCGTTCACGTTTTCTCTCGCCAACTTCAAGGCGTTCTTCACTTCGGCGACGAATATCCGCGCGGTATATATAAGTTTCGCGCTCGCGATAATAACCACCGTCGTATGCCTTATCGTCGCCTACCCCGTAGCGTACATTCTCGCGCGGTCAAAACTCAAAACCCGCTCGGTACTGCTTATGGTATTCATACTGCCGATGTGGATCAACTTCGTTCTCCGCACGGCGGCGATGAAAGAATTACTGTTCGCGCTCGGTTTTTACAACTCCAACAAAATGAGTCTTTTCAATACCGTGATAGGTATGGTGTACGACTACCTGCCTTTTACGATATTACCGCTCTATACGGTGCTTATCAAACTCGATAAGAACGTACTCGAAGCGTCGCAGGATCTCGGCGCGACGAGCGGACAGACGTTCTTTAAGGTGGTAGTTCCGCTCTCCGCGCCCGGAATCGTCAGCGCGGTTACGATGGTGCTTCTGCCCACTACCACGAGTTACGTCGTTTCGGATACGCTCGGCAACGGTAACGTTACCATTATCGGCAAACTTATCGAAAATCAGTTCTCGACTATGTTCGACTGGCACGCCGGCTCGGCAATCGCGATGATACTGCTCGTGCTTATATTCATAACGATGCTCATTACCAACAAATTCTCAAGCGACGAAGAAGTTAATACGAGAGGTGGCGGATTATGGTAAAAAAAGTTCTCAAATGGGTTTATCTGTTCGCCGTAATAGCGTTCCTGTACGCGCCCATCGTCCTGCTCACGATCTACTCGTTCAACCTTTCGCCGTCTATCGGCGTCTGGTCCAAGGAATGGGGTTTCAAACTCTATAAAGACCTTTTCACGGACGAGAGCCTTAAAACCACGGTTCTGAACACGATTATTCTCGCCCTGCTCGCCGCGGCATGTTCCACCATACTCGGCACGATCGGCGCGATAGGCTCGTTCTACTCCAAGAAAAAGGTTAAAAAGGCTTTCGACACGATAACGAACGTACCCGTCATCAACGCCGAAATAGTAACCGCAATTTCAATCGCGCTCGTCTGTACTATGTTCGCGTTCGGAAGGACTTACGCTTCGCTTTTAATCGGGCATATAGTATTGTGCTTCCCGTTCGTGTACCTTTCGGTTCTGCCCAAACTCAAACAACTCGACGGCAATCTTTACGAAGCGGCTCTCGATCTCGGCGCAAGCCCGACCAAAGCCTTGTTTTCCGTCATATTGCCCGAGATTTTACCCGGTATACTCAGCGGCTTTACGCTGGCTATAACCCTGTCGCTCGACGACTATATCATCACTACGTTTACCCGCCCGCCGACGTTCGATACCATTTCGACGTACGTCTTCGACGCTTACGCGAAAGGCGGAAAAGGCTCGTCCGTACCCGCGCTCCGCGCGCTGTCGGCAATAATCTTCCTTATAATGGTAATCTACGTCGCGGTAAAGAACGTAATCGCAGTAAAGGGGGCTAAGAAAAATGAAAAGAAGTATTAGTCTGCTGACCGCCGCCCTTACGGCGTTCGCTGCCGTCGCGCCGCTCGCTTCGTGCGGAAAGACCAAAAAAAGCAACGTCGAATATCTCAACGTGTTCAACGCCGAAGAGTATATTTCCGAATACAACGCCGAGTGGGAAACCGTCGACGTGCTGAAAGAATTCGAAAAATACGCAAGCGAAAAACGCGGGCATACCGTCAAGGTAAGATACTCGACTTTCGGCACGATCGAAAATATGTACAACGAGTTGCAACTTACCAAGCGTAAAAGCGGGGACGGATACGTTTACAACTACGATCTCGTATGCCCGTCCGACTATATGATTCAGCGTATGATAAAAGAAGATATGCTTGAAAAGTACGACGTTAAAAGCGACGGCTCGTACGAAAGCATACCTAATTACAACGAATACGCGTCGGGCTTTATCACCGACCTGTTCGCCGACAAAGGCTGGAACGAATACGCCGTAGGGTATATGTGGGGAACGATGGGCTTTATTTACAACCCCAAAGTCCTTGCCGCCAACAACGCCGCTTTCGCCGCGGCTATCGACGGACTCGAAGGCAAAGAACTCGTAACCGCTTCCGAGACCTTCGTCGCTTCGTGGGAACTGCCCTGGAACGCCTACTACAAAAATCTCGGCACGATAAAAGACAGTATACGCGACACCTACGCGCTTGCGGTAGGCTACGTTTACCGCGACTGTCTGCTTAAACTCAACGCGCTTTACGAAAACGGGAAAATTCCCGTGGAAGAATACCGCGAAATACTCGTCAAGATATTCAACAACGTCGACAGCGATCTCGTCGCGGATATAGAAGGGCTTGAAGAAGTCAGACTCCGCGCCGACGAAGAAGGCACGCGCGAAGCGATAAAGATAGTTAAAGACGGCGTGAACGCGCTTAACGGAGTCGCCACGGTAGACGCCGCCGAACGCGAATTGAAAACGCTTAAAAACAACGTGTACGGCTTTGAAGTGGACAGCGGCAAAAAGGATATGGCGGCGGGTAAAATAGCAATCAACTTCGCGTGGTCGGGCGACGCCGCGTACACTCTCGACCTTGCCGACGAAGACGACGGCGCGACGCTTTACTACGCCGTACCCAAAGAAGGCAGCAATATCTGGTTCGACGCGTGGGTTATGCCCAAGGGCGCGAACAAAGAACTCGCGCAGATGTTCGTGGACTTTTTGTCTTCGCCCGAAATCGTTATCAGCAATATGGACTATATCGGCTACGTCAGCCCGATCGCCGGCGAAGAAGTGTTCGAGCATATGCTTGAAACTTACGACCTTACTCTCGAACCGACCGAAGACAACACCGAAAAGATAGACTATTCTTACTTCTTCACGAACGTGGAAAACGCCGTGGTATACTCTTCCGCCGACAATATCGGCAGACAACTTACCACGCAATACCCCACCAAAGACATAGTCGACCGCTGCGCGATAATGACCGCGCTCAACCGTCACGAACTCAGCCGCCTTAACGATATGTGGAGCGACGTAAAAGTCGGTAACCTTCCGTTATGGATACTCGTAGGCGTGCCTGCGGTAATCGTTCTGGCGTTGCTTATATGGCTCGTCGCGGCGTTGCTTAAAAAACACGGAATAAAGTTACGCCTGCCCAAACGCGATTACGGCAAACTTATTTCGAGCGTCAGGATTAAATAAATTTTCCGCGCGACGCCGAAAATCGTTGACATATTCCGCGCGTCGGCGTATAATTTACACGAATTTAATCGTCAGGGGTGCGGTGGCTTTCGCCACGGCTGAGATTATACCCGTTGAACCCGACAAGGTAATGCTTGACTGGGGAGATAGTTTTTCTGTGCCGCGTTGCCCCTTTACGCCTTTTGGCGTAAAGGGGCTTTTAATAAGAATTACCCCCGACGAAAGGAGTTTTTATGAAAGATATAGACAAATTGTTGCAACTCGGCGAAGAGACGCTCGAAACCGTAATCGGCGGCTTACAGGCGTTCTCTTTATGGCTCGCGCTCGGCGTGGCGGCGGCTCTCGCGATAGCGTTCGCGGTAATCTTTTTCAGAAAGAAAGACGCTCTGCCCGCTTTCAGAAAATTCGCCGTCGGCGTTATAGTCGGCTTCTCGGTAACGCTCGTGGCGACTTTCCTGTTCCTGCAAATTTCGAGAATGACGCTTAAAGGCAAGACGGACGGCGCGTTCTGGCTGTTTATAGGCTTTTTCGTAACCCTGCTCGTTCTCGTAGCCGTCGGCGCGATAATGAAGTCGCGCGCTCCGCAGGCGTTTAAGTACTTCGTTTATATCGCGTACTCGATAGTCGTTATCTACACGATCGTACTTATCGTCTGCATAAGATTTACCAAATCTTACGACAAAAACGAAGTCGAACCTTTACATAAAGCGGTTTACTACGTTATATCCGCCCTGCTCGTAGCGGCGATACTCGCGTTGTCGTTCGTGTTCGGAAAGGACGAAGGCACGGCTAATACTTCTAAAAACCTTGCGTACGCGGGCGTTTGCATCGCGCTTTCGTTCGCGCTCTCTTACGTCAAATTCTTCTCGTTGCCTATGGGCGGCTCGATAACTCTCGCGAGTATGCTTCCGCTTATGATTTATTCGTATATATTCGGCGCGAGAAAGGGCGTGTTCGCGGGGCTTATCTACGGCGTTTTGCAATTCATACAGAACCCGCAGGTATACGAATGGATGCAGATACTGCTCGACTACCCCGTCGCGTTCTCCGCGCTCGGTCTTGCGGGCATCGCAAAGAAATTCAAATTCCTTAAAGGCAACGCTATTGCCGAAATCATCGTCGGTATGACTATCGCGTGCGTGTTCAGATACGCCGCGCACGTTATAAGCGGTTACTTCGTGTTCGGCGTATGGGGCAACGACTGGAATTTAAGCCCGATCGCGTACAGTTTCGCGTATAACTCGTTCGTACTCGTGGAACTCGCAATCAACGTAATCGCCGCGGCTCTGCTGTTCGCTTCCGCAAGCGTAAGAAATCTGATAGCGAGCGTAAACCCGAAACCCGTTTTACCCGTAAACGAATAAATAGTCGCGGGCGTTAAACGCAACGACTCGCGGCTTAAAACGTCCGCGCAAAAACGGCTCGGTCGGAAAAATTCCGACCGAGCCGTTTTTTATGCAAAGTAGCGATATGCGCGCGCCTTACTTCGCGCCTTCTATTCTGCGCTTTGGGCGAGAGTCCACACTCTCGAAATAATCGCTTGCGACGGAGCGCGCCGCCGACTTTTTCAAAGCCGCGTTCTCGGCTTCAAGGCGTTTTACCTTTAATTCGAGCGCGGCGTTTTTGGTTTTAAGATCGGCGGCGATACGCTCGTATAGGGCGTTTATCTCCGCTTTCAACTTCTCTAAAACCACGTCGCCGCGTTTGGAATACGGGTTATAGCACTCGCCCCGTTCCCTTTTTATCTCGGCGACGACGCTCTCTACGGTTTCGCGGTCGCTCACGAGCATACTGCGGTACTTGTTCTGATACCTGAGCGCGGTTTTGGCGTCTTTCGCGATAAGGCTTATACTGCCGCGCACCGACCTGCCGTCGGTCGCCTTAATCAAAATCTTTTTGAGCATAACGCGCGCTTCGGCTTTGTCGAATTCGACTATTTTTCCGACTTGCGGTTTATTGCCGCCGCAAACCTTCGCGCCGTACCGCTTATCCGCCGCCGCCCGTTTAGCCGCCGCGTAATAAGCGTTTCTCACGCTGCCCTTAGCCATACCGTACTCCGCGGCAAATTCTTCAAACACCGCCGTGAGCGGTCTGCCTTTCTTTTTCGCTTCCGTCGCGGCGGAAAACAATTTTTTCGCGCGTTCGTCCGTCATAGTATCTTTCATAAACTCCTCCCGTACGAATTATCGACGCAAGGCGCGCGCGTTATACATATAACTTAAAATACGACAATATATTGTATTATGAAATACTATCTGTATTCGCGGACGGCGGCAGTCGTAAAGATAAACGGCAAATTCAGGGGCGTTACCGACGGCAATTATTTTGCCTTTCAGGCGGACGAAGCCCTGCTCGAAGTCACGCCGCTCGACGATCGGTTCTCCGCCGTAACGTCTCTGCTCGGCGGCGCGCCGGAGAGTTCGGAGACGATGAAAGTCTACGATATGCGCGGCGGGTATCTGCTTATACCGTCGTTCCGCCACGCGCTGACGAGCGAGTTCAAACTGCTGTTCAGGGGCAGAAAGGAGTTTTCGCGCGGCACGGTTGCGGTAACCTGTTACAGAGAGACGGGCGTAAGGCTCGTTATAGAGACCGAGCGGGATATGTTCGTCGAAACTCTGCCGTTTATACCTACCGACGCGCGGTTCGATTACCTTACCGAAAACGGCAACGAATACCTTACCGCGGTAATAATAGGCAGGCGCACGCTCGTGTGCGCGTATAAAATAAGCGACGCGATAACGCCCGCGCTTAAAAGAACGTGCGACGATTACTCGTTCGCGCCGCCGTATTTGACGCTCGTAGAAAACGCGGACGATATACTCGGGCATACGATAATTTCAAAATGGAAGTTTTCGGACGGAGTGGTCGGCGCGACGCTTTCGGTAAGGCGCAAGCGGGATATATACTCGCTGAACGAAAAACTGTTGCCGTACGCCTTTTTCGAAGAATTGCTTTGCGGCGGAGACGTAACCGACTTCTTAACGCCGAAAATCAAGCCGCGCGCGGGCGAGTTCAAAGAGTTTTTCGGCGAGTTCAAAGCCGTTCTGCCGCCGCCCGATTTCGTTTCGCCCGATTTCGTAACCTTGCTCTACGACGACAAGGTGGAATACGCCGACGTCAAAACTGCGGGCGGACTTATAGAAAACGTCATTTTGACTTGACAAAACGCGGCGTTTCGTGTTAAACTGTACGCGATATGTGGTTCTATATTATTTATTATATTTCCGGTATAATTTTAATCCCCGGTCTGATTTTCGCTTTCGTGGCGCAAATTCTCGTAAAAACTACCTATAAAAAGTATTCCAAACGCTCGGCAAGTTCCGGCATAACCGCGGACGAGATGAGCCGTATGTTTATGGAACGTTACGACTGTAACGGCGTTACCGTAAGACCGATAGAAAGGCATCTTACGGACAATTACAACCCGTCGAACGACGTGTTATCGCTCTCGCAGGACGTATACGGCAGTTCGAGTATCGCCGCGCTCGGCGTAGCCGCGCACGAATGCGGCCACGCGCGCCAGCAGCACGAAGGCAGTTTTTTAATGAAACTCCGTTCTTTTCTCGTGCCGGTAACGAATATCGGTTCGATGCTCGCCGTGCCGGTAGCCGTTATAGGCGTAGTTATAGAAGCCATGCTCGGCGGGGCGGGTACGAGCGGCAACGCGGGTACTTATATACTCTGCGTCGGCGTGATTCTTTACTCGCTGACGACTATCTTTTCGTTGATTACCCTGCCCGTCGAAATCGGCGCGTCGGCGCGCGCGATGAAAATGCTTGACGAGCAGAACGTACTCGAACGCAGCGAACGCCGCGGCGCGCGCAAGGTTCTTACCGCCGCCGCTTTAACTTACGTCGCCGCCCTGCTCGTGTCTTTACTGTACCTTCTCAGGTTCTTGCTTATAATCGCGAGCGTGAGAAGAAGAAAAGACTGAAAATCGCGAAAAGCGTAAAATTTTACGGTAATAACACGGTCGCCCGAAAGCGTTACGCTTTCGGGCGACCTTTTGGTTTTATTCAAGTTTTTATTCCGCGGCAAGCAACTCGTTAAAGTTGGCGCGCAGTTCTTCTATCGCTTTATCGGCGTGGGCTTTGTCTTTCGCCTTTACCGAATAATAGATTTTAAGTTTAGGTTCAGTTCCGCTCGGTCTCAGACATATAAACCCGCCGCTCAACAATTCGTAATACAGACAGTTTACTCCGCCGATGTCGAGTTTTTTAACTTCTCCGCCCGAAGTCCTTTCGCCTTTAAGATAATCGCGAACCGCGCTTATAGAGTAGATACCCACGTTTTCGACTTTCTTTTCGCGCATTCTTTCGACGGCGGCGTTCATATCGCTCATCGCGTTAAGACCGGAATATTTAACGCTGTCGGTAACGTCGGCAACGTAGCCGTACTTATCGTAAATCTCTTTAAGTCTGCCGTAAACGCTCTTGCCTACGCTCTGGTAATAACAGGTCATTTCGGCAAACAGCATACTCGCGACGACCGCGTCTTTATCGCGCGCGTGCGTGCCGCGAAGGTAGCCGCAACTCTCTTCGAAACCGAATATGAACGTATGCGAGCCGTCGGCTTCGTATTCCTTTATCTTTTCGCCGATAAACTTAAAGCCTACGGGCGTTTCGACGAGTTCGACGCCGTAATTGTCGCACACGAGCGCGGCAAGCCCCGTAGAAACGAAACTCTTTATAACCACGCCGTTAGTCGGGGTTTTGTTTTCCGCCCTGAGCCGTAACAAAATATAGTCGAGCAGTAATACGCCCGTCTGATTGCCCGTAAGCGCGACGAATTCGCCGTCGTCGTTCCTTACGGCAACGCCGAGTCTGTCGCAGTCGGGATCGGTGCCGAACACCACGTCGGCTTTTATTTTATCGGCAAGCGCGATGCCCATCTTCAAAGTCTCTTTGAATTCGGGGTTCGGCACTTCCACCGTGGAAAAGTCGGGATCGGGGTTCGTCTGTTCTTCGACGGGCGTAACCCGTATTTTCAGGCGTTTGAGAATCGTGGTTACGGGTACGAAACCGCTGCCGTGAACGGGCGTGTACACGATTTTGATTTTCTTTCCGACTTCTTTTACCGCTTTTTTGGAGAGCGTAAGTTTTACGAGTTCGTCGTAATAACTCTTCTCCGTGCGCTTATCGATGACGGACAGCGCGGCGGGATTGCCGCGTTTTTTAATCTCTTTGACCTGCGTCTCTTTTACCGAGAAATAGTCGGTTACGGCGGATATGTATTTAACGACTTCGGCGGTGTCTTCCACGCTCATCTGCGCGCCGTCCGCGCCGTATACCTTATAGCCGTTGTATTCTTTGGGGTTATGGCTTGCCGTTATCATTATTCCGGCGCAACAACCGAGTTTTCTTACCGCGTACGAGAGCATAGGTACGGGGCGCGGTTCGGGATAGACGTAGACCTTTATATCGTTATACAAAAGCACGCCCGCAGCCGTCCGCGCGAAAAGTTCGCTGTTGCGGCGCGTGTCGTAAGAAATCGCCACGCCTTTCTTCATCGCGGAATAACCTTTCGCTTTAATAAATTCCGCCAGCCCCTGCGTAGCGCGGCGGACGGTGTAGATATTCATTTTGTTAGTGCCGTAGCCGATAATTCCGCGCATACCCGCCGTGCCGAATTCGAGTTCCGCGCCGAACGCGTACTCTATCGCCTTATCGTCGTCGGATATTTCGCGCAGTTCTTTAACCCCTTCGGGACAAAGATACGGGCTGGTAAGCCAATTGTCGTAAACTACCTTATAATCCATCTCGGAAAACCCCCGATCAGCCGCGTTCACGGCGTTAAACCCCGCCGCCCGACCGATAAACCGAACGTATCGGCGCGACGAAAATTCCAACGCGTCTTTCGCGGATATTTATACCGTAATTATAACCTTTTTACGCGCGTTTGTCAAAAAATATTCGGCGTTTCGGTTACATTTTCGTTTCTTTCGTTTACTTTTGCCGCGATAACTGTTAAAATGGTAATATAAGTTGGAGCATAGGAGAAGAAAATGGTAAAGATCGGCAACGACTGGGACGAAGTTTTACACGATTTATTCGTCGGTAAAAACTACGCGGCGATACGCGAATTTCTTAAACGGGAATATTCCGAACGAGAAATTTATCCGCCTGCGGAAGATATTTTCAACGCGTTCAGGCTGACGGCGTATCACGACGTAAAGGCGGTCATTCTCGGGCAAGACCCGTACCACGAGCCTGATCAGGCGCACGGGTTGTGTTTTTCCGTGCCGAGCGGAGTAAAACTTCCGCCGTCGCTCGTGAACGTGTACAAAGAAATCAAAAGCGATCTCGGAATTACCGAGCCGCAAAACGGAGACCTTACGAAGTGGGGCAAGCAAGGCGTGCTGCTTCTCAACACCACCCTTACCGTGCGCAGGGGCGCGGCGAACTCGCATAAGAACTGCGGCTGGACGCAGTTTACCGACGAAGTCATTAAAAAACTCGCCGCAAGGGAAAAACCGATGGCGTTTATTTTATGGGGCGCGAACGCGCGCGGAAAAAAGGCGTTTATCGACGGAACGAGACATCTCGTTCTCGAAAGCGCGCATCCGAGCCCGTTATCCTGCTATAACGGCTTTTTCGGCAGTAAACCCTTTTCAAAAACCAACGCATTTCTCGTCGCGCGCGGGCAGTCGCCCATAGACTGGAATCTGAACGATTGACGCTTTTATAAAAAAACGACGGGCTTAGCCTAACCCCTTTCGGGGGCTTAGGCTAAGCCCGTTTTTTAGTCTTCGGATTACAGTTTGCCTTTTTCTATTCTTTCCTGCCCGCCCATAAACGGTCTGAGAACTTCGGGTATGGTTATAGAGCCGTCTTCGTTCTGATACTGTTCGATAAGCGCGGGGAACACTCTCGACGTGGCAAGCCCAGATCCGTTAAGCGTATGCACGAACCGCGTTTTGCCCGTCTCGGAGTCTTTGAAACGAGTGTTGTTTCTGCGCGCCTGATAGTCGTTGGCGTTGGATACGGACGAGACTTCTTTGTAAATGCCCATAGACGGAATCCATACTTCTATATCGTACGTTCTCGCCATCGACGCGGAACAGTCCCCCGCAGCGAGTTTGGAAAGTCTGAAATGCAAACCCAGCCCTTCCATTAAGGCGCACGCCTTGTTTACGAGTTCTTCGAACGCGCGTTTGGAATCGTCCGGATGAGCGTACTGCACCATTTCGACCTTGTTGAACTGATGCCCCCTTATCATTCCGCGTTCTTCGGCTCTGTAAGTACCCGCTTCTTTGCGGTAGCAGGGCGTGTACGCAAAATATTTCATAGGAAGTTTCTTTTCGTCGATAATCTCGCCCGCGTACATATTGACGAGCGCGGTTTCGGCGGTGGGAAGCATAAATTTAGCGCGTTTAAGGTCTCCGTCTTCGCTGTCCACCCAGTAAACTTCGTCGGCAAATTTGGGGAATTGCCCCGCGCCGTAGCCGCAGTTGTAACCGAGCATATGCGGCGGCAAAATCATTTCGTAACCGTCTTTAAGGTGCGTCGCGACGAAGTAGTTGAGCAACGCCCATTCGAGCCGCGCGCCGTCGCCGCGGTACAGCCAGTAGCCGTTACCCGACAGTTTAACGCCCCTTTCGTAGTCGATAATGCCCAAAGACGTGCAAAGATCGACGTGATTTTTGGCTTTGAACGCAAATTCGGGCTTTTCGCCGAAGACTTTTATTACCTGATTGTTTTCCTTTCCGCCGGAAAGCAAATCGTCGTCGGGCATATTCGGAAGCGCGGCGACGTAGTCGGTTACGCGTTTCTGATATTCGTCTATTTTCGCGTCGCCGGCGGCTATTTCTTCGCCGATTTTACGCATCCGCGTGAAAATTTCTTCTACGGGCTTGCCTTCCTTTTTGAGTTTGGGAATCTCCGCCGAAACTCTGTTCCTTTCGGCTTTGAGCGTTTCGATTTCAGACATCAACGCCTTTCTTTCGGCGTCGAGTTTAAGCACTTCGGTAAAGTCCGCGTCGCAACCCTTTTTGGCAAGTCTCTGCTTTACCAGTTCGGGATTTTCGGTTATAAGTTTAAGGTCGAGCATAATAATCTCCTTCGTCTGCTCAGATTGTCGTTAAAATTATACACCATAATTCCGTTAAAAGCAATTATTTTAAGCGTAAACGGTTGCAAATTCACGTTTTATGTGTTAAAATTCATATCGTAAAAGAGAAATCTACGGCGGAAAAGAGTAACGTAAAACGCGCGGCAAGAGAAAAGGCGGTCGGTGCAAGCCTGAACGGGTTTTACGCGAAGGTGCGTTCCGCTCCGCGCGCGCGTTTCGCGTTCGGCGGTAAGACGGGTTAACAGCCTGCGCCAACCTGCGTAAAAGGTAAAATAAGGGGGCTTGCCCCGAAAGAAAAGTGGAACAGCGTTAGTCGACGCCTTTTCTCATAGCGGCGTTATGAGAAAAGGCGTTTATTTTCGTTTTTATAGAATATTATGTTTTTCAAAAGACTCAGAGAAGATATAAATTTTGCAAAAAAGAGCGATCCGGCGGCGCGCTCCAAATTCGAAGTGTGGCTTACCTATTCGGGAGTACACGCGCTGTCGCGGCACAGGGCGGCGCACTTCTTTTACCGTATCGGGCTTAAACTGCTTGCGCGGATAATCAGCCAGAACACCAAGTTTTTGACGGGGATAGAAATCCACCCCGCCGCGAAAATCGCTTCGGGCGTGTTTATCGACCACGGCGCGGGCGTAGTGATAGGCGAAACGGCGGAAATCGAAAAAGGCGTAATAATCTATCAGGGCGTAACGCTCGGCGGCACGGGCAAGGACTGCGGCAAACGCCGCCACCCCGTCGTTAAACAAGGCGCGATAATCTCGTGCGGGGCGAAAGTGTTAGGCGGCATAACCGTAGGCGAAAACGCCAAGATCGGCGCGGGAAGCGTGGTTCTGAAAGACGTTCCGCCAAACGCCACGGTAGTAGGCGTACCCGGCCGCGTGGTCAGAATCAACGGCGAACGGGTTGACGACGAAAAGGATCAATGCCGCGACGTTATATTGGAAGAAATATGCGCGCTCCGCGCGCGGACGGACGAACTCGAAACGCGTCTGAACGCCCTGCTCGACGCCGGACAAAATAATGCGAATGAAAAATAGAAAAACCGACGATATTATAAAGGTTCTGTTATGAAAATTTACAACACTCTTTCAGGTCAAAAAGAAGAATTTATCCCCTTACACGGCAATAAAGTGAATATGTACGCCTGCGGAATAACCGTTTCGGGCGAAGCGCATATAGGTCACGTCTATCAGGCGCTCATTTACGATATTATCCGTAAATTCCTTATAAAAAAGGGCTACGACGTAACCTACGCGCGCAACTACACCGACGTTGACGACAAGATTATAGCAAAGTCAAAAGAGACGGGTATTCCCGCGGACGCTTACGCGAATATGATGATTAAAAAAATCGATAAGGTTATGCGCGAAATGAATATCGACGACCCGGATATATGGCTTAAAGCGACCTGCAATATCGATACCGTAATAGACTTCGTGTCGGCGTTGATAGAAAAAGGACACGCCTACCCGACGAAAAAAGGCGACGTGTATTTTTCGGTGGCGTCATTCCCCGCCTACGGCAGACTTTCGCACAGAAATCTCGAAGACGCGCTCAACGGCGTGAGAATAGAAAACGACGAAGACAAACGCGATCCGCTCGACTTCGCGCTCTGGAAGTCCGCCAAAGAAGGCGAAATCTGCTGGGATTCGCCCTGGGGAAAGGGCAGACCGGGCTGGCATATAGAATGTTCGGCGATGAACAAAAAGGCGTTCGGAGACCAGATAGATATTCACGGCGGCGGCAGAGACCTTATATTCCCCCATCACGAGAACGAAATAGCGCAAAGCGAAGCGTTGACGGGCAAACAGTTCGTCAAATACTGGGTGCATAACGGGCTTATCAAAGTGAACGGGCAGAAGATGAGCAAATCGCTCGGCAATTCGCTGCTGATGAGCGACCTGCTTAAAGAATATTCCGACGAAGCGATTAAATTCGCCCTGCTTTCAAGCAACTACCGCAACGACATAAACGTTACGCCCGAACTCTTCCCCGACGCCGAAAAGCATATTTACGAGTTTTACAAAGTCTACGCCGAAGCCGAAAACGCGGACGTGAAAATTCAGGGCGAATACCCCGAAATCGACGAGAAATTCGATCGCGCGATGTCCGACGACTTTAACGCCGCGCTTGCGATATCCGACTTATACGGCTACTTTAAGACTATTAAACGGCTTATCGCGGAAAAAGACGATAAGGCGGGCGCGATGCTTGCGCAAATTAAAAAGACGTACTCGCTTTTAGGGCTGTTCTTAAAAAATCCCGCCGAATACGTCAAGGGTTACGAAAGCAAACACAGCGAACCCGTACCGAAAACCATACTCGATCTCGCCGGCGAAATGCAAACCGCGCGGCTAAACAAAGACTACGCCCGCGCCGACGCGCTCCGCGCGCAGATTCTCAACTCCGGCTATACCGTAATGATATCCAAAGACGGCGTTTCGGTTAAAAAAAATTAACCCGCAAAACCGACTTGCCCCAAATTTTCTACCTGCATAAAGCAAACCGATTAACTTGCAAAAAGCGAACCGCCGACGGTTTTACCCGACGCGAAAAGCGGCTGTCGTACTTCTCGTACGACAGCCGCTTTTATTATTTTCGTATTATTCTCGTCCGCCGCCGCGCAAAACCGCGTCAGGCGTTTTCAAGATATTTTTTAAGGTCATCTACCCTGTCGAGCCTTTCCCACGGAAATTCCGATCTGCCGAAATGCCCGTAAGCCGCGGTCGCTTCGTAGATAGGTCTGCGTAAATCGAGCGTTTTGATAATCGAATACGGACGCATATCGAATTCCTTGGCGACTATATCGGCTATCTTTTCGTCGGGAAGTTTGCCCGTGCCTTTGGTGTTGATAAACAGCGATACGGGGCGCGCCACGCCTATCGCGTAAGCGACTTCGAGCGTACATTCGTCCGCAAGCCCCGCCGCGACTACGTTTTTGCAGATATATCTCGCGAAATACGCCGCGCTTCTGTCGACTTTGGTCGGATCTTTGCCCGAGAACGCGCCGCCGCCGTGCGAGCAACTGCCGCCGTAGGTATCAACGATGATTTTTCTGCCCGTAAGACCGCTGTCGCCGTGCGGACCGCCTATCTCGAATCTGCCCGTCGGATTGATATATATTTTAGTGTTTTCGTCCATAAGTTCGGCGGGCAGAACGGCGCGTATAACGCGTTCTTCTATATCTTTGCGCAGACGTTCGGTCGTTACCCGTTCGCTGTGCTGGCTGGATACCACCACCGCTTCTATTCTCTTTACCTTGCCGTCTTCGTACTCAACCGTAACCTGACTTTTGCCGTCGGGGCGGAGATAGTCGAGTTCGCCGTTCTTTCTCACTTCCGTAAGCCTGCGCGCGAGTTTATGCGCCAAGGTAATGGGCAACGGCATATATTCGGGCGTTTCGTTGGTCGCGTAGCCGAACATCATACCCTGATCGCCCGCGCCGAATCTGTCGGCTTCGTCGCCCGTGCTGCGGTGTTCCATCGAGTCGTTTACGCCCATCGCTATATCCGCGCTCTGCTCGTGTATAGACGTAAGCACGGCGCAGGTGTCGCAGTCGAACCCGTATTTGGCGCGGTCGTAGCCTATGCGCCTGATGGTGTTACGCGCAATCGACTGCACGTCGACGTAACAGTCCGTGGTTATCTCGCCCATGACGAGAACTAACCCTGTGGTAGCGGAAGTTTCGCACGCAACCCTTGCGTAAGGGTCTTGCGCCAGAATGGCGTCGAGTACGGCGTCGGAAATCTGATCGCAGATCTTGTCCGGATGCCCTTCGGTTACGCTTTCGCTGGTAAAAAATTTGTTCATAAAAAATCCTTTTCGCGCGGAAAAGATTTGTGGTCGCCCCGCGCGAGCATATTATACAACAATAAAAAACGATTGTCAATTGCGCGCGGTTATGTTAAAATGAGTTTATGTTAAATAATTGCACGCTTTGCCCCGCGGCTTGCGGCGCGGACAGAAATTCCGTAGTCGGCAGATGCGGCGAAAAAAATCAGATGCGTATAGCCAAATACTATCTGCATAAATACGAAGAACCCGTGCTTACGGGCAGGAAAGGCTCGGGTACGATATTCTTTTGCGGCTGTTCGCTTAAATGCGCGTTCTGCCAGAATTACGCGCTGTCGCGTTCGGAAACGGGCAAGGAGATAACGCCCGAAGAACTTGCGGATATTTTCCGCGAACTCGAAGCCGACGGCGCGGCGAATATAAATCTCGTAACCCCCACGCACTTCGCGCCGCTTATCGCAAAGGCGTATAATATCTATCGCCCGAAAATACCCACGGTATACAACACCCATTCGTACGAGACGATCGAAACGCTTAAAATTCTCGAAGAATTCGTGGACGTGTATCTGCCCGACCTTAAATTCTTCTCGCCCGATATTTCCGAGCGGTATACCGGCAGGCGGGATTACTTCGACGCGGCAAGCAAGGCGATAAAGTATATGTTCGACGCCAAAAAAACGACTTTCGACGAAAACGGGAATATGCTGTCGGGCGTGATAGTCAGGCATATGATTATTCCGCTCTGCGTGGAAGACAGCAAAAAAATAACGCGCTGGTTTGCGGAAAACGCAAAAAACGGAGCGTACTTTTCGCTGATGGCGCAGTACACTCCGTTCGGAAACACGGATAAATTCCCCGAACTTAAACGCCCGTTGACCGCGCGCGAGTACGAGCGCGTCTACGAAGAACTGTTGTCGTCGGGGATAACCGATTATTTTTTGCAGGAACTCGGCTCTGCAAGCGAGAGTTTCATTCCCGAATGGGATTTCTGATTAAAATGGCGATAACCCGTAAAAACACCGATATTTTCGGGCGGTAAAAAAAGCGGCGGAGAAAGAAATTCTTTCTCCGCCGCGTCGCCGTCAGGCGATGTATCCGAGCATATATTTGGGTAACTGTTCTTTGGTTGCCGAAACGGTAATTTCAAGCGCGACGTCGTTCGCTTCGCAAATCTTTCTGATCTCTTCGAACGATTTTTCAAGGTCAACAAGACTCGAATCGGTAATTCTTAAAATTCCGTCGACGAAAAGGTATTCGATGTCGTGATTCCCCGCGAGCAAGCCTTTTACGAAACCTTCGAATCCGTCTACGGTGTGTATGCCATATTCTTCGGTATAAACGCATCTTACGTTAAGGTCTATCGCGACCGAGCACATTCTTTTATCGGTAATAAAGACTACGTTGCCCTTTGCTTTGGCAGCGGCTGCGTTTACGTCGTCAAGTATAATTTTGGTTTTGCCGAAGCCCTTCGGGCCGTAAATAAGTTTTATCATAAAACGATACCTCCGTTTTTATCTGTCTATATTGTATACCAACGCCCGCGATTTTTCAATAGTTTTTCGAAAATTTTTTGCGAAAAATTCGGCGTTATCTTAAACTTGCGATAAAATCGCGGATTTTGGCTATTCCGCGCGCGATTTCTTCGGGCGGAAGCGTGTACGACAGCCTTACGGAATCGTCGTCGCCGAACGCCGCGCCGGGTATGACCGCCACGCCGAAATCGAGCAGAGCGGCAGCGAAATCACGGCTTCCGTTAATCGTCGCGCCGTTAAAACTTTTGCCGTATGTAGACGATACGTCCGCGAAAACGTAAAACGCGCCGTCGGGTACGGAAAAACTTATTCCGTCGATTTTTTTCAACTCTTCCGCGAGCGTTTCGCGCCGTCTTGCAAACTCCGCGCGCATATCCGCAATAAACGCGTCGCCGTCGCGCAAGGCGGTTACGCTTGCGTACTGCGCGAACGTGCAAGCCGCGCTCGTCGTATGCCCCTGCAAAGCCGACATCGCCGCGGCGACTTCTTTGGGCGCGAGCGCGTAACCTATTCTCCAACCCGTCATCGAGTAGGACTTGGAAACTCCGTTCACGGTTACGGTGTGCTTCGCCGCGTAGTCGGTAAGCGCGCCTATCGAATAATGCTTCTTGCCGTCGAATACGAGATTTTCGTAAATTTCGTCCGAAATTATATACAGCCCGTATTTTTCGCAGACCTGCGCGAGCGATATAAGTTCGGCTTTGGAATAAACCGCGCCCGTAGGGTTACAGGGCGAGTTGATAAGCAACGCCTTGGTTCGGGGCGTAACGGCGCGTTCGAATTCTTCCGCGGTCATCTTATACGCGTTTTCTTTCTTCGCGCGTACCGTAACGGGCGTACCGCCGCAGAGTTTTATCTGTTCGGTATACGTTACCCAGTACGGAGACGGAACGATAACTTCGTCGCCGTCGTCGATAAGCGCAAGCAACGCGTGATAAAGCGACGCTTTCGCCCCGCACGAGACGACTATATTGCTTTCGTCGCATTCCAGCCCGTTGTCTTTACGGAATTTTTCCGCTACGGCTTTGCGAAGTTCGGGTATGCCGGCAGACGCGGTGTATTTGGTATACCCGCGCTTTAAGGCGGTTATCGCGCTTTCCACGATAAAATCAGGGGTGTTGAAATCTGGTTCGCCCGCGGTAAACGCGATTAAGTCCGCGCCGTCCGCTTTGAGTTTTTTGGCGCGCGCCGTTATTTCGAGCGTCGCCGACGGCGTAACGCTTTTCGCTTTTTCGGATACGTTCATTATTTTCTCCTTTATTCGACGGATTCGGAAAGTCGGGCTTCTCTGTCCGCGACGGCGAGCGCGTCGGTCAACTCGCCTATATCTCCTTCGAGAAACTGTTCGAGAGTGTAAACCGTATAGCCTATTCTGTGATCGGTAACGCGACCTTGCGGAAAGTTATACGTCCGTATCCGCTCCGAACGGTCGCCCGTACCGACGAGACTTTTGCGGTTGGCGTCGTACTCGTTTCTGTAACGGGTGTTATAGTAGTCGTACAGGCGGCTTTTCATTACCTTCATAGCCTTTTCGCGGTTTTTGAGTTGCGAACGCTCGTCCTGACAGGTAACGACTATCCCCGTGGGGATATGCGTCATTCGTATGCACGACTCGGTTTTATTGACGTGCTGTCCGCCCGCGCCACTCGAACGGAAGGTGTCTATTTTAAGGTCTTTTTCGTCGATATTGACTTCTACGTCTTCGGCTTCGGGCAGTACGGCTACCGTAACGGTGGAAGTGTGTATTCTGCCCTGCGATTCGGTGTCGGGAACGCGCTGAACGCGATGAACGCCGCTTTCGTATTTGAGTTTAGAATACACGCCCTTGCCGCTTACCGAAAACACGACTTCTTTTATTCCGCCGAGTTCGGTCTCGTTACCGTCGATAAGTTCGGTCTTCCAGCGGTTCTTTTCGGCGAATTTAAGGTACATTCTGTACAGTTCGTACGCGAACAACGCCGCTTCTTCCCCGCCCGCGCCCGCGCGGATTTCGATGATTACGTTTTTATCGTCGTCCGGGTCTTTTGGCAGAAGCAGTATTTTAAGTTCGTCGGTCATCGCCGCAAGCCGCTTTTTGCAATCGTAATACTCGTCTTCGAGCATCTTTTTCATATCCGGATCGGTCTCTTCCGCAAGCGCGCTTTCCGCCGCCCTGCCTTCTTCTTCGATCTTTTTATACTCGATATACGCGTTGACGGCTTCTTCCGCGTCCGCCCTTTCTTTGGCGTACTTTTTCCACTTGTCCATATCCGAAAGCGTTTCGGGATCGGCAAGAAGTTCGCCGAGCGCGTTATACCGTTCGAGTATTTTTTCGAGTTTTTCTATCATACTTTCACCGCCGATATTATTCTGTCGTTGCCCGACAGATCTTTGAACGCTTTTACCGTAAACCCTTCGCGCGCGAAAATCTCTTCGACGGCTTCGCCCTGATCGTAGCCTATCTCCGCTATCACCGCTCCGCCGTTTACGAGCCGCGACTTCGCGCCGACGGCTATGCGGCGGTAAAAATCAAGCCCGTCTTCGCCGCCGTCAAGCGCGGATATGGGTTCGTAATCTTTCACTTCACGCTGTAACCGCTCTATATCCCCCGTTTTTATATACGGCGGGTTGGTTACTATAAGGTTGAATTTACCGTCTATATTTTCAAACAAATCGCTCTCGACGAATTTAACGTCCGCGCCGAGCCTGTCGGCGTTCTCTTTCGCAAGGCTCAACGCGCCTAAGGAAATATCGCTTGCAGTGACGTTCGCGCCCGTTTTCAGTTTAAGGGTTATCGCTATCGCGCCGCTGCCCGTACACAGGTCGAGCGTCTCGTCGCCCGCTTTCGTCAAGCCTATCGCAACTTCGACGAGTTCTTCGGTTTCGGGGCGGGGTATCAACGCCCTTTCGTCTACCTTGAATTCGTAGCCGTAAAAGTCGCACATTCCGAGAACGTACCACAGCGGTCTGCCGCTTTCGCGTTCTTTCGCAAACGCGTTTATCTTTTCTACGTTCTTTGCCGAAACGACCTTTTTATCGTCTGAAAGTTCGCTTCGTTTAATACCCGCAACGCAGGAGACGAGCCATTCCGCGTCGGCTTCGTCTTCGACGCCCGCCGCCGCAAATCCGCGTTTTACGCGTTCGACGAGTTCTTTCGCCTTTTCGGGGCAGACGAATTTACATTCGGGTTCGGTTTCGTCTTCGTCCATTTTAAGGGTTTTTTCAAAAGCCGCTATCGCGACTTCTATCATTCCGTCGTCCGGCTCGCGCGTGGTAATTCTCTGCAACAACAGCCCCGGCGCTTTGAGCGGGTATACGAGCGGACTGTCGGTTTTGGCAAGCAGGCGCAAAATCTCGTACGAGATGCCCGCGACTACGGGCAGAAGCGCGAGTTTGCAAAGGAGTTTGAGCGCGCCGTTTCTGACCTGCGGCACGAAATACCCGAACAGCGAAAAGACGAGTATGCTTATTACCATTACTATAAACATAAACGTCGTTCCGCAACGGTCGTGGACTCTGCGGCAGGCGCGGACGTTCGCGACGTTGAGTTCGAGACCTTTTTCGTAACAGGTTATAGTCTTATGTTCCGCGCCGTGATACATATAGGTGCGGCGAATGTCTTTCATCAGCGACGTGAGAAGTATATACGATACGAAAATGAATATTCTTATAAAGCCTTCGAGAAGGTTTCGCCACAGTTCTTTATACGCGAAGTCGGGGGTGTACTTAACGAACACCCTGCCTAAAATATCGGGAATAACGAAAAACAGACCGATCGAAAAGATCAGCCCCAGCGCGACGCCGAAAAAGGTTATAACGCTCGTTACGTCCACCTTAAAGGTCTTGGCGAGCCATTTTTCGAATTTGCCCGGCTCTTCGTCGGTTTCGCCGTACACTTCCGCCGAGCGCATAAGTATTTTAGTACCCGTGACGAGCGACGTGAAAAAACTTATCACGCCCCTTACGAACGGAACGGACGACGCTTTTTTTTGCGCTTTCGACGGGTGCAGGCGTTCGGCTTCGAGACGGATTTCGCCGTCGGTGTCGCGCACGGCGGTTGTCATTGCGGTTTTGCCGCGCATCATTACGCCTTCGAGTACCGCCTGACCGCCTATGCTCGTCTTACGCGGTTTTTTATTTTTTCTGCTCATTTTCTAATAAAAAAGTACGCTCCGAGCCGCACGGCTCGGAGCGTGACCGCGACTATACGGAAGTTCCGCAAGCCGTTAAGTTCAGATGTTGTATCTTTTCTTGAATTTGTCAACGCGACCGCCGGTATCGACAAGTTTCTGCTTACCGGTAAAGAACGGATGGCATTTACTGCAAATGTCTACTTTAAGGTTGTCAACGTTCTTAGTAGTGCCGGTCTGGAAAGTCTCGCCGCAAGCGCAGGTAACGGTAACGATCTTATAAGAAGGATGTATATCCGCTTTCATACTCTCACCTCACAGTTTGGATTTCGGTCGGCAACGGAGAAAATACCCCTACCGCCGCTAAATGCTTACACATTATATACTATTTATTTCGTCGTGTCAATCGTTTGAAAGCACATTAACGCGATTTTTAATTTTAGCGTCTTCGGCTCGGTTTTGTAAAATCAGTTGCTAATTTCCGAGTTTTGGTATATACTATTAGCGGTAAGGTTGATATGAACCTTACTATTATTTATAACGGACGGGCAATATGCGAACCTGGCAGATAACCAAAACACAACAAATCGATCTCGTGGACCGTGTCGAAACGCTGACCGATATCGACAGCGTAAAACTGCGTATAACCAAGACGCTTATAACGAGCGAGGACGTAGTAACCTATCTCGGCGAGGATAAAAAAGTCAAATTCCCCGTCGTACCCTGTACCGCGGCGGTGGCGCAGATCAACGAACTGCCCGTCGAATCGCCGTACTTCGAAAAGGGTACGCGCGTTTACGTCTCCGCGGTAAGGAATTGCGGTAAATGTCCGCGTTGCGTAAACTACCACCCCGAAAGTTGTTACGAGTTTTCCGTTGCGGGTAAAACGCGCGACGGGTTTTTGAAAGACTTTGCGGTCGTGCCGAGCAAGGACGTATACGTTCTTCCGCCGAGCATACGCGACGAAGACGCGATTTATATCGAACTTATCAAACTCGCGCTGTCGGTAATAGACGAACTCAAAATCGAAAAGGGGCAGCACGTCGCCGTTATCGGCGCGACGTTGCTCGGCTCTATCATAGCGCAACTCATCATATATTATCAGGGCGTACCCATTCTTATCGACTCGTCGGACGAGAAACTGAATCTCGCGGCGCAGGCGGGCGTTTACTATACGGTCAACTCCGCGCGTAACGTCGAAAAGGAAGTCTCGTCGCTGACGGGCGGCAGAATGACCGCCAAAGTCGTACACGTCGTACGTTCGGGCGAAGCGTTCGACCTTGCTTTCCGTCTCGCCGCGCCCGCCGCGTCGGTCGCGTTCGCAGGCTTCTCCTTCCCGAACGTCAGACTGTCGTTCCAGAGCGCGCTCGAAAAACGCCTGCGCTGTTTCTCGGTGGCAAACGGTTTCGGCAACAGCGAAAGCGCGATAAATATGCTCGCCAACAAAGCCGTAGACCTTTCGGGTTACGATATACCCGTTACCGATACCAAGGATATTGCGGAAAATTTCGCGAAAATGGCAGAAGAATTAAAAACTCGGAAAACCGTAAAACCGATAATAGTAAATATGGTAGGATAACGGCTTAGCCGTGATAAAACCCCCTTCGCCCGCGTCGGGCGAAGGGGGTTTCTTTTTTATTTGAAAAATCAAATTTCTTTACGGTCGAGAAGCGCGCGCGAAATGGTCACTTCGTCGGCGTATTCGAGTTCGCCGCCGACGGGTATGCCGTGCGCGAGCCGCGTTACTTTTATTCCGAGCGGCTTTATCAGCGACGATATATACATCGCCGTCGCTTCACCTTCGACGTCCGGATTAGTTGCCATTATCACTTCCGAAACTCCGCCATCGGCAATTCTCTTCAATAATTCCTTTATTCTTATGTCGTCCGGCGTTACGCCTTCCATAGGGCTTATCGCGCCGTGCAGAACGTGGTATACGCCCCTGTATTCGTGCGCCTTTTCCATCGCCATTACGTCTTTGGGTTCTTTGACGACGCATATTACCGACCGATCGCGCGTCGAGCATATGTCGCAGACTTTTTTGTCGGTAAAATTGCCGCATATTTCGCAATAGCGGACGTTCTTTTTGGCGTTTATTATGGCGGCGGCGAATTCTTCGGCTTCTTCTTCGGTCATATCGATGACTTTGTAGGCGTACCTTAAAGCCGTTTTCGTGCCTACGCCGGGCAAAGCGGTAAACCTGTTTACCAGTTTACCTATGGGTTCGATGAAAGTAGCCATTATCAGAACAAACCGCCCGCTCCGCCTAACGCGCCCGTCTTTTCTTCGCGCAGTTCGTCAGCCGCCGCGTACGCGTTGTTAAGCGCGGCGATCAGAAGGTCTTCGAGCATCTCTATATCGTCGGCGTCCACGACCGACGGATCGATCGAAATCGCCGAAACGACTTTCTTGCCGTTTACGGTTACTTTTACCGCGCCGCCCGCGCTCTCCCCGACTATCTCGGCTTCTTCGAGTTCTTCCTGCGCCTTTGCCATCTGCTCCTGCATTTTCTGCGCCTGCTTCATAAGTTGCTGCATCTGGTTTCCGCCGCCGAAGCCTCCGAAACCGCCTCTGTATCCTGCCATATTTTACTCCTTTATCACGACGTTTTTAACGCCCGAATTCTTTTTTAACCGTTCTACGCCGTCCGCGAAATCGTCGCGCTCTTCGGCTTTGCCGAGTACTACCTTAACGGCGTAATTCCCTACCGACCTTACCGCCGCGGTAAGCGTTTGCAGGTTCTGTTCCTTTATTACGGCGTTATACCCCGGCTCGTCGCCCGCCGTTATTACGAGCGTGTTGCCGTCCAACGCCGCGGTCATATCCTGACACGCCACCCAAAGCACTATGTTTCTGTCGGCGCGGAGTTTTCTCACTACCGTACCCCATATCCTGCCCGCGCTCATATTCGCGCGCGGCGTCGCGGGTTCGGCTTCTTCCGTCTGCGCCGCCTGCGTCTCAACCGTCGGCGCGGCTTTTTCGGTAGGCGTTGCGACGGGTTTCGCGGCGGGTTTTACGACGCGTTCGCCCGTTCCGTACCCGCCGTCGAACGGTAATTCTTCTTCGGGCGGCGGAGTCGGATACCCGTAATCTTCGGGTTCGGCAACGCTTGCGGCGGTTGCGGGTTCGTTTGCCGCCACGTCGGGTTCAACCTTGTTTAACCGCTCTATACGCGGCTTTTCCGTCGGCGTGAAGCCGTTTTTCAGTTTTTCTTCGAGCGCGGCTATACGCGATAACAGCGCGTCGATATTATAGTCCGCAGACGGCATCGCAGCCTTTACGCACGCGGTTTCGAGTACGGCGCGCGGCGAAGACGCGTATTTAAGATTGCCTTCCGCCTCGGTAAAAATCTCTATTATTCTGAGCAGTCGCCGTTCGTCCACCTTTTCGCCGAGCGCGACGAGTTTACGGTATTCGTCGTCCGGGAGCGACAAAATCTCTTTGCCGTTTTTGCACGTCTTGCAGACGGCGACTTCCCTGAGCGCGGAAATCACGTCTTTGCAAAGCACGCCCACGCTCTTGCCCAAATCGGCAAGACCTTCCACCCCCGCGAGCAGTTCGCCCGCGTCGGACGAGAACGCCGCGTCAAGCAGAGAGAGTATCTTGTCGCCGTCGGTCGCGCCGAGCACTTCGAGTACGTCGTTATACGAGAGTTTTCCATCGCGATAAGACGCGCATATATCCGCGACGGACAACGCGTCTCGCACGCTGCCCGCGCCCGCGCGCGCTATCGCGTTCACGGCGTCTTCGTCGTAATCTTTGCCTATTTCTTTATAAATCTTACCTATAAGCGCGGCTATTTCGCCCGTAGAGATAAGCCTGAAATCGAAACGCATACAGCGCGACAGTATCGTTGCGGGAAGTTTATGCACTTCGGTCGTCGCGAGTATGAACACCGCGTGCTTGGGCGGTTCTTCGAGCGTTTTAAGCAGCGCGTTGAACGCTTCCGCGGTAAGCATATGCACTTCGTCGATAATATAAACCTTATACCTGCCGCTTACGGGCGGATATTGAATTTTATCGCGTATTTCGCGTACGTTTTCGACTTTGTTGTTTGAAGCCGCGTCCATTTCGACTATATCGAGATTGGACGGATCGGCAAGCGATCTGCACGCTTCGCACTTGCCGCACGGCGAGCCGTTTATCGGCGACAGGCAGTTTATCGCTCTTGCGAAAATTTTAGCGGCGGAAGTCTTGCCCGTTCCGCGCGCGCCGCAAAATAGATAGGCGTGACCTATCTTGTCCGAATTTATTTGGTTTACGAGTGTTCTTACGACGTGTTCCTGCCCGATCAGCGAATCGAATCCGCTCGGTCTGAACCGTCTGTAAAGCGCGAGATACGCCATATTTTTATCCCCGTCAGTCAGTTGCGTTTTTTAGTTTTCTTTTAATTCGCTGCAAAGCGTTGTCCACTTTCTTTTCGTTGCCGCGTACGGCGTCGGCGATTTCCGCGTAAGACATTCCTTCGAGATAGTGCCTAAGTACCGTCCGCTCGGACGCGGAAAGGTTTTTTTCGAGCCTGTCGCGAAGTTCGGTCGCCGACTCGTCGAGTATGACTTTATCGAGCGGAGTGTCGGTCGAATAAACGCCGAGACATTCCGCAAGCGACACCGCGCCGTTAAGCGGTTCTTGCCCCTTGCGCGTGGCGCGCGTAACGGCGGTTTTTATCTTGTTCTCGATACACACCGCGGCAAAAGTGGCAAAACTCGCCCCGCCGTTTTCAGAATAACCGTCCGCCGCCTTCAGTAAGCCGAGCGTGCCTTCCTGAATCAGATCGTCGCCGTCGCCGCCGACGAGAAAGTACGCGCGCGATATTCTCTTTACTAAATTCCTATACCGCCCGAACAGTTCTTCGAAAGCGTCGCCGTCGCCCGACCTATACATTTCTATAAGTCGGTTATCGTCAAGTTCGTTATACATTTTTGCGTTGACGCAGGGCTTCGAAAACGCCTATTCCGCACGCGACGGACGCGTTAAGCGAGTTGACCTGCCCGTACATAGGTATCGAGACGTGCGCGTCGCATTTCTTGCGCGTGAGTTCGTTCACGCCCGAATCTTCGCCGCCGATTACCATACATATTCTGCCCGTGAGTTCGTTTTTGTAAATATCGCTTCCGCCGAGTTCGAGCGCGTACGCCCAGAAACCCGCTTTCTTTATAGCGTCGAGCGCGGAATTAAGGTTGGTAACGCGCGCTATTTTAAGGTGGTTCGCGCTGCCTTCGGATATACGCATAACCGCGTCGGTAACGCTCGCGCTGCGGCGTTTGCCGATAATCAGCCCGTCTACGCCCGCACATTCGCAAACCCTTATCACGCTGCCCAGATTGTGCGGGTCTTCAACCCCGTCGAGCATAACGAGAAACGCGTCGCCCTTATCCGCCGCCGCGGTCAGAATATCGTCGAGTTCGGCGTATTTATAGTCGGAAACGTAAGCGATAAAGCCCTGATGTCTTCTGCCCGCGCTTTCTTTGTCAAGCACGGACTTGTCCGCGAACTGATATTTCGCGCCCGAAGATTTTATTACGTTCAGCAGGTTTTTGCTCTCTTCGTCGCGCAACCCGTTGGCGATAAGAATTTTGTCTATGGTTTTCTTGCTTCTGAGTAATTCCCTTACGGAATTTTTGCCTTCGATTTTCATTGCAGTTCGTTCTCCGCGTAATTTAAGATTTCGTCGAGTCTGTCGTGTTTGCCGATCAGGTACAGATAACCTATTACCGCTTCCAAACCCGTAGACGCGTTGTAATCGGCTACGCTTGCGTGTTTGGCTCTGGTCGGTTTTTTGGCGTTTCGCGCGCGGCGGAAAATATCCTTTTCTTCGTCGGTAAAAACGCTTTCGAGTTTTTCCGAAAGCCTTGCCTGCGCGGCGGCGCATACCACGCCCGCCGATAGTTTGTTAAGATCGCCCGCCTTGTAATCTTTCGCCGCGACGAGAGATTTTCTCACGAACAGCGAATACACCGCGTCGCCCACGAATGCGAGCGCGACGGGATTGATTCTTTCGACCTTTTCCGCAGAAAGATTTTCGTCATACTTCAACATAGTAAACATTATATCACAAACGGCAAAATAAATCAATCAAATAAAGCGGCGGCGAACGGAAAATCCGTTCGCCGCCGCTTTATTCTTCGTCGGTCTCCGCCTGCGCGGCAAGCCTTGCCTCGCAGGCGTTTTCGCGCAGTCGCACGAGTATGGCGTCGTCGCCGATTTTCTCCACGCAGCAGAAGTTGATTATCAGTTCCGACGAGCGGAAAAACGAATTTTTCTTGCCCGGAACGATTATCGCCTTTACCTTGCCTTCGGGATAAGTGAACGCGACGTCGCTGACCTTACCCAAATCCCTGCCGTCAAGCACGTTGACGACGTTCTTTTTCTTTAATTCGCCGTAACTCGTTTCCATAACACCTGACACCTACCGTCTGTATTATGTTATTCGGCTTCGGGGCGAATTATGCCGATTTTTATACCAGAAGTCTGCCTTCGCGCGTGTCGACGACCTTGTAGATTCTGATTTCGGAAAGAGTATCCGCGTCGACGTAGACGTAATACTCGTCTTCGCCCGACGTACCTATAAACTCGTACGCCCTTTTTTCTTTTCCGTTGCCGACGGGAACGATCGCCCTGCCGCGCGCTACCACGTTTACGGTTTCGCTCACCTTCGCTTCGGCTTCGGCAATCGTCTTTTCGGCGACGAATCCGCCGCGCGCGACGTGGTTGAGATAATACTCTTCCGCGTCCATCGCGGTTACTCTGCCCGTCTCGCGGCAGACCGTGAGTTTGACGAGATCGGTATACGCGACGACTCCGTCGCGCTCGTACGCGTAATTGAAATATTCCGTTCCGTCCGTCGAATAATTCCATACGAGTTTCATTCCCTTAAACCCGATCTTCGCCAGAAACTCTTCCGCGCCGCGCGTCGCTCCGTCTTCGCTTATCTTCTCTTCGCCGCAGGTCTTGCTTGCGAGAAATGACAATAACTTGCCGCCGTTTACCGAATACTGCGCGAAAACGTCGCCGCACTCGGTCGTCGCAAGCACGTTGTAACGGTCGATTTTAACGTCTTCGGCAACCGAAGTCGTCTCGATTTTTTTAACGCCGTAGTCCGCGAAGTCGCGACGAAAATTCTCTTCCGCCTGCGCCTTGCTTATCTTTTCGCCGCTTAAACCTTTCGGTCTGATTGCGTCAAGCCCGTCGGAAAACGGTCCGTCGTATATCATCTGAGGATAGTCCGCCGCCGATTCTTCGAGCCTGCCGAACCGTTTAATTATAACGTCTTCGGCGTTGTTGTCGGCAAGATTTTTGAAGTCGTAATTTTCGCCGATCGAATCCGCAAGCGCGGACAACGCCGTTTTAAGATTACGGTTTATCTCGTACAGCCCGCGCAGGTCGCTCATATCCTTTTCCGTCAATCTTTCCCCGCTTATAAGTCGGTTATTAAGGTATTTGGCGTAATCGCCGACCTGATTGACGTACTTTGAAGTATAGAATTTGGATTCGTCCGCAATCGGCAATTGCGTCAGCGCGGAATCGGCGAGATTGCTTTTAAGCGAGAGTTCGCAAAGCAGTCTCTGTCTGCCGCCGTCGTCGGTCGAAACGAAGATTTTGGACATATCCGTCTCCATACCGTCCACGAACCCGACGAAATCGTAAAAACTGCGCGCGGCGGTAGCGGAAGCGTCCGCAGCCGGGTGTCTGCCGAAATTCCGCCCCGACAGTTGCGCCGTTAAAAGCGTGGCGAGTATAAGCGTCGCGCAGGAGAGCGTCGCAACCGCCGCAATCCAGCCGCCTACGCCCTTTTTACCGTTCGCGCTTTTCTCGGCTTTTTTCGCTATGCGCCTTGCTCTTTTTTCCGCGACGCGCCGCCTTTTCGCGGCTGCCTTTTCGGCTTTTACGGCTTTTCTTTTCTCGGCATTCGTCTTTCTCTTTTCTTCGCCGAGCAATTTTGCCGCCCGTCGCTCTTCCTTGTCGGCTTGCTTTTTCTCTTTTGCGGCTTGCCTTTCGATAAGTTTTTTGACCGCCGCTTCTTCGCGTTTTTCACGCGCCGTAACGCCGTCTGCCGCCGCGCTTTCGGTCGCGCGCTTTTTCTTTACGGGCTTTACCGCCGCGGAAGAAGCGGCGCGCGGTTTCGCCGTCTTTTCGTCCGCGATCTTTTCAACCTTGTTCAACGCCGCGTCTTTTCTTTTTTCGTTTTCCATATATACCCCCTTACAGCGCGAAGACGTGTTTACCTATCGTAACCACGGTCTTTCTCGAAAAAATCCACTTGCTCGTCGCCACCGACGGGTTGTAATAGTACAGACTTCCGTAAGACGGATCCCAGCCGTTCATAGCGTCTTTAGCCGCGGACAGCGCGGAAGCGTCGGGCGACAGACCTATCTGCCCGTCCGCCACGCAGGTAAACGCGTACGGCTGATAAATCACGCCCGATATGGTGTTCGGAAAGGACGGGCTTTTAACTCTGTTCAGCACCACCGCGCCGACGGCGACTTTGCCCGAATACGTCTCGCCCCTTGCTTCGGCGTGAATGAGCCGAGCGAGCAATTGAGTATCGGAACTCGTGTACGACGAGCCTTTCGACGACGTTCCGCCGCCCGACAGACCGAGCGCGGCGAGCGTTTTCGCGCCGACTATTCCGTCCGCGGACAGCCCGTTTTTACGCTGAAAGGATATTACGGCTTTTTTGGTAGCCGCGCCGAACACGCCGTCGACTTTGCCGGAGTAATACCCCCAACGTTTTAGTTTTTGCTGGATACGCTTTACCGTATCGCCCCTGTTTCCCTGCCTTATCGCCGCCGCCCCGACGAATACGTTTTCGCCGTAGGTTACGGTGCGGTTTCCGACGGCGGCGTTCGCCGCCGCGCCCACCGCACCGACGAGACTTGCAGCCAGCACGGCGCACGCAAGCGCTTTGATCTTTTTGTTCATCGAATAAATTTCCTCCCCGTATCTCTGCCCGTCACTTTTTGCGCGCGTTAAAATTCCGTATGATTTCCGCTATCTTGGATCGGTAAATCGGCTTCGCGCCCGAAAAGCACAGCGGCGGATAAACCACGCACCACCAGTTGTCGCCTTCGCCTTTGCCGAGCGAGACTATAAGCGCGTCGTAATACCCGCCGTTAAACACTTCTCCGTCGTAAACGCGAGTGGGAAACTTCTCGTTATACACCCCGATTTTCGTCTTATAGGCAAAGTTATTCGCTTTAAGAACGTCGTCGGAAGCACTTTCGAGTTCGCTTATTATCCGCTTTATCTTTTTTACCGCTTCGGTTTTGTCCCGACACTCCGCCGCGATCGGGGCGAGTTTATCGACCAGAACGTCGCGGACGAGATATTTAACCCGCTGATCGTCTTCGGAGTTCGAGTTTGCCCTGACGTGTATGCGCAGATATTCGGTCTTTTTCACGCTCGCGCCGCAAAACGCGCAGGATACGCTTAAAAGTATTATGAATATCGGCAAAAAACTTATGCAACAAATTTTCAACGCTTTTCTTTTCATATATAATACCGTAATACGATTTTATTCGCCGCGGCTTTCGTCGGTAAACGAAACCCCGCCGCGGCGTTCGATAAACACATTATCGACAGCCGCGGCGGGGGTTATACCACACGCAACGTTATATATTGAAAAATATGAAAACTTCCGTTTGCCGGACAAAAAACGAAACCGACGCGATATTATTCGTACCTTGGAACGAATTTCACGACTTCGCAATCCGCGCCGTCGCTTTTAAGTTTGCTCGCCGCCCATTCGCAGAGTTCTTTCGTCTCGTACAGCGCGAACACGCACGAGCCGCTGCCCGTAACCGCGTACGCCGACGGCGAAAGTCGTCTGAGTCTGTCAAGGTTGACGGTAATTTCGGGGTTGAGTTTTTCCGCCGCCGCCGTAAGCCCGTTGCTTACGGTTTTGCAAAGCGCGTAAAAATCGCCCTTCTCAACCGCTCTCACGGCGGCGGCGTTATCCGCTTTGTTATATTCGACGGTGGTCTCGTCGAACGCCGCGTAGCAGTCCTTTGCGGACACTCCGTTTTCGGCGTAAACTATCACGGCGTAACCGTCGAGATCCCTTTCGCAAGGCGTAACGATTTCGCCGCGACCGCGTATTCTCGCCGTTCCGCCGCATAGCATATAACCGCAGTCGCTGCCGAGCGCGTCCGCAATCGGTTTAATATCGCCGTCCGTACCGAACAGTTTTTTCAGCGCGCGGAGTACGCCCGACACGTCCGCAGACGAGCCGCCCAAGCCGCCGCCTATCGCTATCCGCTTTTTCACTTCGAGATCGAAGCCGCCGCAACCGAACCGTTCCTTGAACGCGCAAGCCGCCTTATAGGCGTTGTTTTCGCTTTGTTTCACGTCGTATTCGCCAAGCCCCGTCATAGTGAATTTTATGGCGTCGTCTTTGCGCGTTCTGACCGTGATTTCGTCGTAAAGCCCGACCGTCGTAACGAGACTGTCTATCGGGTGCCAACCGTTTTCTTTTCTGCCTACGTTAAGCGTAAGATTTATTTTCGCGTAAGTTTTTAATTTTACCTTCATACGTTTTGTCGTGACGCGGTTTTACACCGTCTTTCTTCTGTAAACGAGTATTCTTTCGTCGCCGCCGAGCGGAAAATTCAGGTCGGGGTTAAGCGCGGCGATTTCGGACTCGGTAAGCCCCAGCCGCTTGGCAATATCCCACGATTCGTCTCCGCGTTGCGGTATGTAAACGCTTATCGCGCACTCGTTTTTCTTTCTTTCGCCGACCGATTCCGCGCGCGACACGCGTTCGGTTTTTTCCACCGTATACCTGCGGTAACGAATGCCCGCAGAGTATTCGAGTTCGATCGCGCCGTTTCTTATCCGCGCGTTAAGCCCGCACAGAACCACCGAAGTTACGCGCGCGTCTTTACAGTCGTTTATCTCCGTAGAGAACGGCGCTTCAACCTGCTCGCACGACACGCCGTTATCCGCGTTACGGAACGCCACGTCGGCTCTGACGCTGCCGTTTATCGCTATTCCGTTTTCGGTTTTTTCGACGTTGAATACGGTCAGGCGTTCGCCGAGCGCGCCTATTATTCTCGCGCCGTCGGGCGCGGCGACCGAAGACGCGAACACTACGCGATCTTCTTTATATATCTCTTCGTCGAACTTTTCCACGGCGAACTCTTCGCGCGTGAGCGTAATTTCGTCCGTGAGCGAGTACGCGTCGGTAACGAGCGGTATTTCGCGCTCGCTTATCGCTTCGCCGTAAACCGAAAGGACTATCTCCGCCGAAACGCTGCTTCTGTTTTTGGTCTCGTCGGAATACGCTTTATAATTCGCGCGTTTGACGACCGCGCCGCCGCGCGCCTTCATATCCGGCAACGCGCCCACGCACGCCGCTTCGCACCTGAACGGCGTAACGCGCCGCTCCGAAGTAAACTCGTCGCCGTCGGCGGAAAGGGTTTTAAGTTCGGTAACGACTTCGCCGCTTACGATAATTCTCGAAACGCCGCTCTCCACGCTCTTTACCCGCACGCATTGCGAACGCGATAAAATCTCGCTGACGAAATACGGTATTTCAAACTCGTCGGTAACGGTAAACTCGTCTGCGGCAACGCCCGCGCTCTCGTCCGCGCTCAGCATCGTCTCTTTTACGATAAGCCCGTTTCCGCCGACCACCGCGGCGTATTCGTCCGCCAACGAGCCTTCGCCGATAAAAGTAACCGAGCATTTAGCCGAATAATCGTCGCCGACGCGGGTTACGCGCGCGTTATCCGCCCTGACGGTAACGAACGCGTTTTCTATCGGCAACTCGCCGCGCACTTCGGTTACGCACTCGGCTTTTTTGAACCCGTCTTCCGACAGATACGCGAACGAAAACGCCACCTGCGCCCGCGCCGCGGTAACTCCGTCTTTATTCTCCGTAGCGACCACGAACGCGTCGGCGGATACCGAAATCGACTTCTTGACTTCGTAACGCGGTTTTAGCGCGGCTTCGGCAAAAGCCCCTGTCTCCGCGCGCGTCTCCCGTCCGCATTTTATAGTCTGATATTCTGCCTGTAACATATATTATACCTCCTGCGGTAACAAATCGATATAATATATGTATGAAAAGCGGCGGTTATTCTACCGCCGCGAGTCCGAACCGCAACGCGCCGTAAGACAAGCCTACGAACCGACGGCTTATCTTGCCGATTTAAGCGCGAATACGATATATCCGGTATTGAAAATGGAAGGTTGCGCAATCAGAACGGGTACGCGCCGAGTCTTGTTCTTCGCGTCGGTCTCTTCCGAAACGGTATCGCCGGAATTTACGGAGTTGGCGTAATAACAATACGCGAACGCTCTGCCGTAAGTGCCGGTGGTGGAAAACTTCACGCCCACGGCGTTAAACGCGTTTACCGCTTCACCGTAAAGCATAGTATCCTGCATTTTGACGAGTTTGACCGCGGACTTCGCGTTGGCGTCGGCAAGAACGCCGGCGGCTACGGAAGTAAGAGTGCCGGATATAGCGTCTATTACGTTGAACGAGTGGGTAAAGTTGACGGCGTAATCGAAGTTACGGAAAACGGTAAACAGAATATCGTTTTCCACGAAATCTTTTTTGGCGTACTTTTTAATCTCTACGGTTTTCTCGGTCTGCTTTTTAAGGTATTTTTTGCTCGTTTCGTCGTTCGCCGTAACGTTTATCTTCGCGGTTTTGCCGTAATCTACCGTATACGAATAATCTATTTTCGCGAAATCGTTTTCGGAAGACGGCGAACCGCTGAGCGGAACGACGTTGACCGCCGTTCTTTTAACGCTTATCGGTTTGAACGACGAATCTATGCCGCGAAACTCGACTTCGGTTACGGTAACGTCCTTTTCAACGGCGTATTCTTTATTTTCGCCGTAAACGTACTTTCCGACGACCGTCAGCGTGGACGTGAATTTATACGAGTCGCCGCTATCGCTCGTCTTTATCGTCGTGACGTAAGACGAATGGGTTTCGTCTACGGAAAAAGAAAGATTAGGGTTGATAACGCCTATCTTGGGGAATTTGTCCGAATTGCCGCGCGTGTCTTCGCTTGCGTAAGAATACACGTCGTAATACAGAGTTTCGTCTACGGCGGCGACGCCGTTCACGGCTGCCCCTTTATCGAAATAGGTGGCGGAAAAGTTTTTTACGTTTTGCGCGCAACCGGCGGTAAAAATCGTCGCCGTTACGATTGCGAGCGCGCCCGCGATGAATTTTTTCATTATTAAGGTACTCCTGTCCCGATTATATTAACATATTCGCCCGTAAAAGTAAATGAAATACCGCCAAGCCCGCCGCAATTTTTTAATTTTTTCATCTTTCGCGCGCGTTTTTGCAAGGTTCGTATTGTTTTCGTCCGGCATCGGACAACAATAATATAACAAAAAATTTATAAAATATTTTATACTTAAAAAATCTGCTTAAAAACGCTTTACAATTTTTTCGGAAAGGTTTATTATGCAGGTGTAAATTGAATTTGCCCGTGCGGGCGTTCGGTTTACGTCGATTCGCTCATCATTTTCCCCCTTATCATATATTTTTCAAACGGCAGTTCGCGGAGAGTTCCGCGGACTGCTGTTTGATTTACGCGGTTTTTACGCGTTATATCGCATAAACCTTATAAAAACGCCGCCGATTCCTTGCTTTCTTGCGCGGTTTATTATATAATATCGTTATGAGAGTAAGAAACGTATTCGGCATAGTCGCCAGAAACTACATTCTTTATTACAAAACCTTAGCGTATAAAATCGCGGTGTTCGCCGTGTTCGCGTTTTTAACGGGGCTGACGCTTCAGGTCCGCTCGCGCGGGCTGTACGAAAAACTCTTCCCCGTACTCAAAGACGGACTGAACATCGTCAAAGCGGTTTTCGCTTCAAATCCGACCGACGAACTCGCCGCCAAACTCAGCGAGAGCCTTGACGCGCTTGCCAAATATCTGTCCGCAAGCGTGGGCGATATGCTGGTTACGGGGCTTATTATCTTCGCGCTGCTCTTCGCGCACCGTTTCTTTTCGGGTATCGCCGACAGCGTGTCGATGATAACTCTCGACGGGTATATGGAAAGCCTTATCAAAAAGCCCTACTTCGCGACGGCGTTTGAAAATCTCGGCGTTATAGTAAAATATCTGCTGGTAGAAGTCTGCTTCGCAAGCGTTTACGCGCTCGCGGTGGTCGCGGCGGTTTACGGCTTGGCAAAATTACTCTTATCCGTAGCGCCGCTTATAACTCCGCTCGTAACGCTGCTCGTCACGTTCTCTCTGCAAGGTCTGTACAATACGCTTACCAGCCAGTTTACGGCAAAGGCTCTTATAGAGAAAAAGCCCCTTAAAGTCGCGCTGAAAGAAGGTCTGCGCCCGCAAAAGGGATATTTCTGGAAAATGTACGCGTCGTACGCGCTTATAAACGTCGTGGTGTTTTATCTGTTCGCCACGACGCTGATGTTCACGTTCGGCGTAGGCACTACACTCGTTCTGCCGTTCTCGTCGCTGTTCGTTTGCGGAATGAAAACCGTAGACTACTACGTCATTCATACCCGTAAATACTTCATCGATCTCGACACCATCATCGTACCGAAAGAACTCCGCGAAAACGACGAAAAAATGCTTAAAGACGTCGAAATCTGATTATCCGAGCATAAAAAATCAAGCCCCTTTTCAAAGGGGCTTTTTCATATATAAAATTACGCTTTTGCGGGGGCCGCTTTTACACCGTATTAGCGGCGGCGACCTTTATATCGACCGCTTTTACGCCGCGTTCGTACCGCGGTCGGCGGCAACGACATTTACGCCGCGGCGGCGGTCATTCGGTCAGCACGCACTCTTTGGGGATATACGCTATATACGGCGACGGCGCGGACGCGTACTCGTTCGCTCCGAACAACTTTTTCGCCGCGTAGGTTATATACAATTTTTTCTTCGCTCTCGTCAACGCGACGTAAAACACCCGCCTTTCTTCGGAATCGTCGCCCGACATACGCGACGGAAAGGACGGCATTTCGTCTTCGCCCGCGCCGGCGAGTATTACCGCGGAAAACTCGCAACCCTTTGACTGATGCACGGTTATTATCGGCGTTTTGTCGAGTTTTTTTATGACGGAATCGAGTTTGCTGCCCGACAAAGCCGCGTCGGAAAGAAAGGACGAGATAGCCGCTATCGGGTTGTCGGCGTTGCCCGCGTCTTTTAGCGCGAGATACAGATCGTTAGCCGATTCTCTGTCTTCCGCAGACGAGTTTTCGCCCACGAGCGAATAGGTAAACGCTATATCTCTCACGAGCGAGAAAATATCTCCGTTTTCCGCTTCGCAATAAAATCTCTTCATATTCTCGTAACAGCCCTTAAACGCCGACAGGTTGGAACGCATTACCGTCTTTCTTACGCTTTCGGTGGGGATAACGTACCCGTCGAGCATCGCCGTAAGGCAACGCTCCGTCGCAACCACGTCCGCAAACGCGTCGTGCGCGCGCTCGTTGATCACCCCGAACTTTTCGCACAGCGTGGCGAGTTTGTAATTCTTCTCGTTCTTGAAAAAGGTCTTGGCTATGACGAGCGTATCGTAAAACCCAGCCGCGCCGAGCGCGACTTTTTCTCTTTTAGCGATCCGTTTCAGCACCGCGTCGTCGAACGCGGCGGAATTATGCCCCACGAGTACGCAACCGCGTATAAAATCGTTAAACCGCCTTATAGCCGTATTTACGGGAACGCCGCCGTGCGATTTAACGTATTCGAGATCGTAGCCGTGAGTAAGGTACGCTTCTTTTGAAATCTCCCGTTCGGGGATAACGAACTCGTTAAACTCTTCACGCTCGCCGTCTTTGCCGATTCTTACCGCCGCAATCTGAACGGGCTCGTCTTCGGCAGGATTCGCGCCCGTGGTTTCAAGGTCGTACACCACGAGCGTGCCTTTCTCGTAAGCCGCCGTAAGCGAATGAAATCCGTCGCCGTAAACGTACGCGTCTTCGCGGAAAAAGTCGCCGAGAGACACGCCCGCCGCCCCGTACGCGTTTATCGCGGAAACGAGATCGGTCTTGACGGATTTGACGAATCGTTTGCACACCCTGTCGAGCGCGGTTACGTCCGACGGGTTGACTATAAGCCTTAAAAACGCCGTAAAATCTTTAATAATCGGGCGTTTGTAAAACGAGTTGTCCGCGTCGGCGGTAAAAAACGGTATTCTGCGCCCTTTTTCGAGCGACAGGTTAATTCTGTTAAGGCGTTTGTACAGCGCGGCGGCGTAACGGTTGGATCTCGTCATAACGCACAGGTCGCCGCGCTTTCCGTCGAAGTTTTCTATCAGCGAGAATATCTTTTTCGCTTCTTCGTCGGCGGAATCGAGCCCGTACACTTCTATCTTTTCCGCGTCGGGAAAGGTCTCGGTTTTACCCGCGCTCTTTCGCCCGAACGCGTTTTCGATATACCCTTCCGCCGCGCGCCGCAAAAGTTTGGTGGAACGTCGGTTTTCGGTAAGGCGGATTTCGACGGGCGAAAAGTTCTTTTTATAATCGTCGAATATGCGTTTCGGATCAGAGCCGCGCCAGCCGTATATGGTCTGATTTTCGTCTCCGCACAGCATTACCCGCGCCGACGAAAAGAAGTTTTTGATTATGGAATATTCGGTAAAATCAACGTCCTGCGCCTCGTCGAGAACGACGAGTTTATACTTATCGGTCTCCGCCCCGCCCGACGATATTATTTCTTTGGCGTAATATAACAGATCGTCGAAGTCTACGAGCGACGACGAAGAAAGCGCGTCGGCGTAACGCAGGCAGTATTCCTTGCCGCGCGTTTTAAGCAGATTGTAAAAATTATAGTCGGTTACCTGCGCGCCGTACTTGCGGTACGAAAACGCGTCGCAAAACTCGTCGCTACGCAACAGTTCGTTCACGGCGACGGCGTAACCTTCCGCGGACGAGTACGGAAAACCGAGTTCGTCCTTTTTCTTTTTTATAGCCGACAGTATCCGCGAAAACTGTTTTTCGGGCAAGGTCGTGAGTTTTTCCTTATCGTCCGTACGCTCGGCGATCATTCCGTCGGCGATACGTTTCAGCAGTTCGGCGGAATCCGAGTCGTCCACGACCGACACCGCGCTCGCCGCGCCCGATCGGCAAGAATATTCCTTTATTATCTCAAAACAAAAGCCGTGAACGGTATACGCGTTTACGGCGGTTTCGCCCGCGTAAGAAATTACGTCGCTTATTATCTCGTCGCGCGCTTTTACCGTGAACGAAATAAGCAGTATCTCTTCGGGCTTTATTCCTTTTTGCAACGCCCGCGCCACTTTATGGGCGAGCGTGAACGTCTTGCCCGTCCCCGCGGGGGCGAGCAACAACACGTTGCGGTCGAACGTCTCGACCGCCGTTTTCTGTCCGGCGTTGAGAGCCATATCTTCTCCTTCCGCGCTTCGGATTAAACCGCGACCGCTTTACGCAAGGCGTTAAACGAATTAGACCGCGATTTTTACTCTGCGTTAAGCGGCGTTAAGCAGGGATAAGGAAAAGTCGATGCGTCTTAACGTCTCTTCTTTTCCTAGTAATGCCGCCATTTCGGTCGCTCCGCCGGGCGTTACCGCGCAACCCGTGATCGCTATACGCATAATCCAGAAAAACGCGCCGCTTTTTACGCCCGCTTCCGCCGCGTTCGCGGAAAGCGTCGAATACAGCACGTCGTTCTCGAAAACGTCGATATTCGCGATATACTCCCTTATTTGGGGCAGCAGTTCTTTCGCAAGCGCGGCGGACGTCTTATTCTTTTTGTTATCGAACAAAGACAGGTCGTACTCGCTTATTTCCGCAAGTTTGTCGAGTTTTTCGGGTATTTCGCCGAAAGTTTCTATACGCGGCTGCATAAGTTTCGCCACCGCTTTAAGGTCGAATTTTTTATGCGCCGCAGATTGTTTTATAAACGGCAGAGCCTGCGCGTAAAACTCGTCTTCGCTAAGTTCCCTGATATACTCGCCGTTAAGCCAGCGGAGTTTGGTCTCGTCGAATATCGACGGGGATTTGGACACGCCGTCGAGCGAGAAGAGTTCGACCATTTCTTTAAGCGTCATCTTTTCGACGTTGCTGCCCTTGGGCGACCAGCCGAGCAACGCGACGTAGTTTATAATCGCTTCTTTAAGATAGCCCTTTTTAAGGAAGTCGTCGAAGTTGGCGTCGCCGTAACGCTTGGAAAGTTTGCGCGTGGAGTCTTTCATTATAGTGGGCAGATGGATATATACGGGACGTTCCCAACCGAACGCGTCGTACATAAGGTTATACTTGGGCGTGGAAGAAAGGTATTCCGTGCCGCGTATGACGTGCGTGATACGCATTAAGTGATCGTCCACCACGTTGGCGAAGTTGTAAGTGGGCATACCGTCGCTTTTTATAAGCACGTTGTCTTCGAGTTCGGAGTTGTCCACTTTAATATCCCCGTAAATCTCGTCGTGGTATTCGCTCACGCCCGTGGCGGGTACGTTCTGACGAATGACGTACGGCTCGCCCGCCGCAAGACGGCGTTCGACTTCTTCTTTCGGCAGACCGAGACAATGCTTGTCGTATTTTCTGTTGCCGTTTTCGTCGGTAAGACTTTCAAGCCGTTCCTTGTCGCAGAAACAGTAGTACGCGCCGCCCCGTTCCACGAGTTCCTTGGCGTACCTGGCGTAAATTTCCTTTCTCTCGCTCTGAACGTACGGGCCGTAATCTCCGCCGATGTCCGGACCTTCGTCCCAGATAAGCCCCGACTCGCGAAGCGAAGAATATATAAGTTCGACCGCGCCTTCGACGTAGCGTTGACGGTCGGTGTCTTCTATACGGAGTATGAACTTCCCGCCGTTCTTTTTGGCGTAAAGGTATGCGTAAAGCGCGGTGCGAAGCCCGCCAAGATGCATAAAGCCCGTCGGACTGGGCGCAAATCTCGTTCTTACGGTTGACATTGTGAGTATTCTCCTTGAAAATTTCAAAAAATATTGAATATCGTTCGTTTTTATTTTACCATAAAATAAAAAAAGTGTATAATGAATTTGAAGTAATTTTCAAAATTTTACGGTGATATTATGAACGAATACGTAAAAAAAGCCGTCGGCGATCTGAAAACGCTTATATCGATCCCGTCGGTACAGTCCGAACCGCAGGCGGGTTTTCCTTTCGGCAAAGCCGTCGGAGACGCGCTCGCTTTCTTTTTGAAAACCGCCGAAGACGCGGGGTTTAAGACCGTCAACTACGACAACTATATCGGCGAAGTGGTTTTCGGCGACGGAAAGGAAGAAATCGGCGTGCTGTGCCATCTCGACGTAGTGCCTGCCGGCGACGAAAGCAAATGGATTTATCCGCCCTTTTCGGCTACCGAAGCGGACGGTAAAATTTACGGCAGGGGCGCGACGGACGATAAAGGTCCGGCGATGGTCTGCCTGTACGCGATGAAAGCGCTCAAAGACGAAGGCTACGTTCCGAATAAAAAAATACGGCTCATACTCGGCTGCAACGAAGAGACGGGTTGGAAGTGCATAGAGCATTTCAATTCCGTATCAGAAATGCCCGAAAACGGGTTTTCGCCCGACGCGGACTTCCCCGTGATTTACGCCGAAAAGGGCATTATGCCCCTTAAATTCACTTTCCCCAAACCGCGCGGGATCGTCTCGATAAGCGGCGGCGAACGCGTGAATATGGTCTGCGACCGTTGCGAAGCGAAAATAAAGGGCAATATCCCCCACCCCGAAAAATACGGGCTGGAAAAGATCGGCGAAAACGACTACGTCGCCTACGGCAAATCGGCGCACGGCTCTACGCCGCAACTCGGCGAAAACGCGATGCTGAAAATGCTCGACGCGCTCCGCGCGGAAAAGTTGATCGGCGACGATATTATCCGACTTTTGTTCGACGATAAACTCGGTATGACCACGCTCAACGACCACTCGGGATTCCTTACGATGAGTCCCGACGTGATAGAAAGCGACGATGAAAACGTCTACGTCTCGGTGGACGTGCGTTATCCCGTTACCGCTTTCGGCGACGAGATTCTGGCTAAATTCCGTAAACACGCTACCGTGGAAAGACTGTCGCACCAACTTCCGCTCTGCGCGGATAAAGAAGGCAAACTCGTTCGGACGCTTCTTAAAATCTATAACGACGTAACGGGCGAAACGGCTAAACCCGTGGCGATAGGCGGCGGAACGTACGCGCGCGCAATGAAAAACGGCGTCGCGTTCGGTCCTGAAACCGCAGGCACGGATTTTAAGATTCATCAGCCTAACGAGTTCGCGTCGATTGAGAATATCGAACTTCAATTCTCCGTCTATAAGGCGGCTATCAAAGAGTTGTCGAAGTAAATGTTTATAAACACCCTTCCGCCGCTGACGCGAAACGTAACGTGCGCCGTTACGGGGCATAGAGTTATGAGACGGGATTTCAACCCGTCGGAACTCGAAAAAGAGTTGTCGGATATAGCAGACGACGGCTACGAGTATTTTCTGATAGGAATGGCGCGCGGTTTCGACACCGAATGTTTTCACGCGCTCGAAGCCCTGCGCGAAAAAGGCAAGAACGTAAAGATAGTGGCGGTCGTACCGTGCAAAGACCAGTCGGCAAGATTTCCCGCCGCGGCGAAAGAAGAGTACGCGCGTATGCTCGGCGTTGCGGACGAAGTTATCGCCGAACCGAGCGATTATTTCGACGGTTGTATGTTAAGGCGCAACGATTTTCTCGTCGAGAACTGTTCGTTGCTGCTTGCGAACTACAACGGAATCAAAAAAGGCGGAACGTATTACACGGTCAGGCGGGCGAGCGCGCTCGGCGTAACCGTGAGAGAATTCGGACGGAACTTATGAGAAAAATTTACCTTTTTATATCCGGTACGCAAACCGGCGTTTCAAAATGCGTTTCGTTTTTCACGAGAAGCAAAAACACCCACTCGACGCTTTCGCTCGACGGAAATTTCGACTGTATGTATACGTTCGGTCGGTTTACGCTTAAACCCCTTCCGTCGGGTTTCGTAAAAGAAAATATCCGCACCAACGTACTTAAAAAATACGATTACTGCCCTTGCAAGATCTTTGAAATAGACGTCGACGACGAGCAGTACGCAAATCTTTTGAAAGAAATAAAGCGTTACGAAGACGAAAAACAAAAATATAAATACGCCATTTTAGGCGCGTTTCTCTGCGCGTTCAGAATTAAAAAGACCTTTAAGTATAAGCGGTTTTGTTCGCAATTCGTCGCCAACCTGCTCCACGACGGCGCGGGGCTCGAACTGCCCTACGACACCAGCCTTATGCGCCCCAAAGACTTTCTTCTGCTCGACTATATAAAACCCGTTTACGAAGGCTCTATCCGCTCGCTCGCGGAAAAGGTCGATTCGGGCGAACTCGTTTTACCCGTAGAATAATCGCTTTTACGTTTATCAAAAGTAAAAAGGAATAAAATCGGATATTGATTTTATCGAAAAAGGAACAAAAACGGATATTTTATACTTATCCGTTTTTTCTTTTTATCGAAAAAGGCAACCGCGCTTTCGCAAGCGCGGTTGCCTTTTTGACGTTTTATCGGTCGAACGATTTAATATGATATAGGATCGCCGTTTTCGTCCGTTAAAGGAAAATCTTCGTCTATATCTTCTTCGGTAATCGGTCTTCCCCTTTCCAATGCCTTTTTAAGTCTCGACTATTTCTTAGAAACAGCCCCGCCCCGCGAGCGGATACGCTCGCGGGGCGGGGCTGTTTCAATGCCGGTCAAGAATAGTATGCGTTTTTGAATTAAACGGATTTTTCGTAAATCCTTAAATATTCGTCAAAATATCTTAACCCGAATTCGTAAAGAGATTTCGCGTTAAAATGCAAGCCGTCTTCTTTGCAAGTCAGACCGTCTGCCGAAACGTATCCGACCATCTCGTTTTCTTTTGCGATTTGCCGCAATTGTTCGTTGACGATATAATAGTTGCCTTGAGTTTTCAGCATTTCATTGTCCTTCAAATAATCGCCGAGACCGCCGACCAAAACGGGAATATCGAATGCGTTCAAATCCTTTCTTAACGCAGAAAGCATTTTTTCAAAGCGGGGTTTATACGTCCGCGCAAGACTTTCTTCGCAATCGGCTTCGCCCTGATGCCACAATATCCCCGACAAAGACGACGTTCTCGTTGCCAGTTCGGTCTGATACACGGCGTTATCGTACAATAAACTTCCCTTTTTCCATTCATCGAGACTCGTTCCGCCGTCCGCGCAACATATAAGCCCTACGTCGACGCCGAATTTTTCCGCATACTTTTCGGCAAAACTTTCGGCAAGACTTACGCCCGAAAATGACCTGTCGGGATTGATCGGTCTGAACATCGGCTGCCAGCGCCCGTTACGCAACGTTTTAATACGCGATTCGTCTATATGCGCGGCTTCCGACAATTCGCCCCTGCCTGCCATATTAGATTGTCCTATCAGTAAAAAAGAACGTATCATTTTTATAAAAACACCTTTATATCTTCTATTTTTCGAGCGGTTGTTTTCAGAATATGGCAATCTTCGCCAAATTCGCAGTCTACGCCGTATTTCGATTTAACCGCCTGTTTAACGGCGGCCGCCTTTTCGGTTCTCGTGTATCGGATTTCAAGCGAAACCGGGAAAACGAGTTTTTTGTATCTCATTTTTTTTGCTTCGGATAACGCTTTAATCGTTTTATCGTATAATTCCGTGTATAAATCTTCGCCGCGAAAATCCGCGTCGTTTCGCCCTTTCGCGCGCTTTGTTACCACGGCCACTATATCGTCTGACACGTCGGTTATCTCGCGAAGACAAACGTCGTCGGAAACGAGCATTAACACGGGAATATTTTTAGACAACGAGATATTCGAATCGATAAAAAATTCGCCGACCGCCTTGTTCGCTATTTTGAAATATTGAATGCTTTCCGAACTGTAAGTATGGGCAAGCACACCGCTCAGAGTTCCTTCCTTCGAGTGATAACCTAAAAATATTACGCCGTCGATTTCAAGCGAATCGGCAAAATTCATCCGCTCTGCCGCCGAATTATCGAGCCCCACGTCTTTCGCGCGCGGATCTACGTCGTTAAAATCCAAATTATGCCCTACCGAGTGATTATCCCAAACGTAAACCTGCTCCGCACCGTAATCGTACAACGCGCTTATAATCACGTTAAGTTCTTTCGTCGCTTCGGCAACCGCGATATCGTACTGTACGCAACCTTTATGCAGGCTTTTATACGGCTCGCCTACGACGTAATTCACTCCTTCCATATCAACCGCAACCAGATATTTCATTTTGCGCTCCTTTACCTATAATTTTATAGGAGCGGCACGAGGACGGCGTTTTGCGTTCCCCTGCCGCTCTTTACGATCTACTTGTATTTTTTACAATTCGCCCGCCGAAAACACAACGTCGTCTATCGTCAGTTCGGAAGCGACGTTCGTTCTTATTAAAATCGTTTTTACGTCGGTTTTTTTGAACTTCGTGCCTGTTGAACTCAGCGAATCCCAGTTGCTTATATCGAACTTTATAGTGTGGACGTTCTCGTCGGCATTGACCGCAAGGGCGTTAAGCGAAACGTAATTTTGCCCTATGCCAAGCCCCGAATAAAATCTTACGGATATCTGCGCGTTGACGGAAGTTTTTACCTTGACGTAAACGTATTTTACGTCCGACAATTCCGCGCCCGCAACAGATTGATTGAAAAGCCCGTTCCACACGGTTACCTTTCCTTTAAGGCTTTTGCCGCCCGATATTGCCCCGTCGGTTATATATTCTTTCGTGTTGCCGCTACCGCTCACGTTCCAGCCCGCTTCGTCTTCGAAATCATAACATGTTTTTACGTCGCTTATAGCCGACTCGTCTTTCGTAAACACGATATCGTCCGTTTTTACCGAAGCGACAACGCTTGACATAACGAACATCGTTTTAATCTCGGTTTTATCAAACGCCGTTCCCGTCGCGCTTAAATTTCCCATATCCACGCGCACGAGATGCCACGCCCCGTCTGCCTTTACGTCTTGTCCGAACTGCAGATACGACGAAGCGAAAACGTTGTTCTCGTTAAAAAACCTTAACGTTATTCTTGTGTTTGCGCTTGATTTAACCTTAAACGTAACGTAATTTACGTCGCTGAAATCGATTTCTTTATCAAGATTGTCGCGATATATTCCTTTATACCCGCCGTCGGTGGTGAAAAGTAAACTCTTTACGCCCGATATTGCCCCGTCGGTTATATATTCATTCGTCGTGTTTCCCGTCGTTTTCCATTTCGTCGTTTCCGTTTCGAAATCGTCAAACACGCGCGAATTCGCGAATACCGCGTTTAAGGTAACGTCTTCTTCTATCGGCGCGCTGAAATCGAAGTCTGCTCCGTCCTTTTGCCACCCTATAAGGTCGTAAGGATATAAGGCGTCTTTTGTAGCGTAATCTGCCGATACTTTTCCGCCGAGCCTTACTTTGACAATCACGTTTTGCTGACTCGTGCCGAAATTAAACGTTACGCTCACTCTGTCGAGTTTATAATAAAGTTTTAAGACCAGAGTTCCGTCGCTCTTAATCACACCCGTAGCGACTCTGTCTGCGTGAGCCGTATCTTCTAAGTAGCGCGCCACGCTCAACGGTTCAGCCGAAACGTCCATATGGCAAAAACCTTTTAACGATTGCGTTTTGCTTTCGTCAATCGCGTATTCGCCGTTTACGTTTTCAAAATAATGCTCCACCGTATAATGCGCTTCGCCCGCAAATTTTTCAAGTTGCGTTTTCTGCTCCGTCGTAAAAGTCGCGTTTTTGTCGGACAACGCCCTGCCTGCGGCGTAAGAAATGCTTCTTACGACCGATTTACCGTAGTCGATTTGCCCGTCTGCACGCTTTACGTAACTACGCGCGACCACGTTCGTCGAGTACTCGCTTTCGGGGATATTATAAACTACCGCCCTGAAACTATACGTTCCGTTCTCGTTTTCAAAAGGAATACAGGGAATATTCAGCACGTAGGGCGTTTCAAACGTAAGTTCTTTGCCTTCTTCCGTTTTATTTTCGGGCAATAAAAGAGTGCCGTAAACGTAGTTTTCGTTGTAAGAATTTACCGTCGTCTGAAAACGCAAACCCGAAAACTCGCTCAACCTTACGGACGCGCCGTCGATAGTCGGAACTTCTCCTGCTGCGGCAAAAGCCGCGTTTTTGTAAGACGCAACCGATAAAGACGCTAACGTCAGACCTATTACGGCGCATACGCCGATTATCAATTTTTTTATACTGCATTTCATCTTATTCCGCCCCCCTTATTCACCATTTCCATTCTCCGCCGTAATCGTGCGAGTCGTCGCCGACCGAGTCGAGCGGTTTGTAGACGCTTTCGGTCATCACGTCGGTTTTAAGCAATCGTACCATAAAAAGGGGTTTTTTATATTCTTTTTTCATAAATAATCTCCTTTTCTCAGCCTATGAGAAGTTCTATTTTGTTAAATACGGCACTACCCGTTCCGCCGTAATCCAAATTAAGAACAATATATCTGAATTTCATGCTCGTATGATGAGTCTCCGTAAGAGCCGACATATCGCTGTAATATATCGTTATCTCGTGCAATCCGTCTCTTTCGACAGGCACGGTATACAGCAAACCGTTTCCCGCTCCGTCTTTTAAGTTTACCGCTATACTCGTAACGTTCGTAGTATTGACCGAAAAGCGAATTGCGTACGTATTCTGATAGTTAACCCATTTATCGTTAGTATATTGAATATCTTTTTTAGCGTCGGTAGCCGTGCCCGTGCCGTCTTTTATCGTAATGCCGTTATTCCATTTCTGCGTGCCGTTTCCCGAAAAATCGGCGGCAAAAGCCGCTTTCTGCGAACCGTTGGCGGCGGTATAAAACTCCATATCGTCAAACACGAACTGATGGGCGTTGGTTTGCGGATAGACGCCTTTACAAGTAATTTTTAAGGTGTCGATTTTCGATTTATCTATCGGTTTATCGCTACCGTTTACAGCCTTCATTGCGGCAAAATCGCAAACCATAACCGACGAGTTGTTGTCTTTGAAAAACTCTTTCGTAGCCTGATAATAGTTGCCTTCCGAACCTATCGTAACGGTTAAAGTCGCAACTACGCCGACGGCGTCTTTCGAATTGTTGAACACGGCGGAAGCAATTTTCATTCTGAATCCGTTTACCGCCGAAAAATCGGTTTTAGAAAAATCGTATTCCGCCGCTTCGAGCGTGTATTCGTTCACGCCGAACGAAGCGGGATCGTATACTTTAAGCCCTGTTTTCGATACGGACTTGGTAAGATCTCTGTTTTCGTTGACGTCGTAAACGAGTTTCCATTTATTTGCGTCGGACGCATTGTCGAAAGTTTCGAAGGGCGTATCCGTAACGATACGTTTTTTGGGCATTTCAGCCACCTTGCTTCGCGTATCCGTCAGATATTCGCCGCCCGCGCCGATTGTGATATCGTCTATTAAAACCGACGACGTTTTCGTCGAAGACGCGGGATGATAATAAAACCACAGACGAACGATACCCGTAGGATCCCATACTCCGTCGCCGCCGCCCGCGTCTTCGAACGCGGCAAACGGAATAGTAACGTAACACGGATCTACGGCGTTGAGCGTCACAGCCGCGGTCCATCTCTGATACCCGCGTTTACCTAACGAAACGGTAAATTTCCCGCCGCTGCCGTCGCTTAAAAGCCAGAATTTTATTCCGTCCGCGCCGCCCCAGTTTTTCTTGTCCGGCGGGTTTATCGACTGAACGACAGCCCAGCCTTTACCCGAACGGTTATACGTAAGTTTCATAGCGGTGCTTCCGCCTACGCCTTCGCCTTTTGCAAGAGTGGGAATAAAATCGTCGCCGCCGGTGTGTCTGGTAAACCGTTCGCCGAGCGCATAGTCGTCCGAAAACTCTTCAAAATCGTAAATCGTTCTCACTTTCGTAACGTCGGGGACGGGAGTTTCGTGTTTTTCCTGCGTAAAAAACACCGTGCTTCTGTAAGAAAGGGCTCTATCCGCTCCGTTCGCGTCTTTTTTCATCGCGTATATCCGAACGTAATATTTAGTGGAATATTTCAGCGTCGCGCTGACGGTAACGTTCGTAATAACCGACGTTTCTTCGGCGCAAATCTCCGTAAAATCGGCGTTTTCGGATAAAGTAACGAGATATTTTTCGGCGTTTTTTTCTTCCGTCCATACGATACGCGGGTTTATATCCGACGTAACCGAATTCGCTTGCGGCGCGGTTATTTCAAATTCGCCGAGCGGGACGTTCCGATGCTCGACTTCCGCGCCTTGCGGAAGAGACGGCGGATCGGTTCGTTTTTTACACGCCGTTACCGATAAGGACAGCATCGTTACCGCCGCAAGCAAAAAAGCAATCAATCTTTTCTTCATCTTTTATTCCCCCGTTCTGTTTATAATTAAAGCCACGTCGCACGACCAGCCGTCCAACGCGATCGTCAGGTTGCCGTTTTCCGCCTGACAGGAAAACGTTTTTAAGATAACTCCGTTTTGGGTATCGAATACCGTAACGCCGTATTTTCCGCCGTATCCGCCCTTAAAGGTTACCTGCATATCGCCGAGATTGCCGGGAATAAGGTTGGAATAGTTATACGAAGTATCCGTAAGATAGGCGTATACCGACTCTTTACCGAAATAGCCTGCCACCCATACTCTCGAAGCGTTTTGACCGTCGATTACGTAATTTTCGGAAGTGAGCGTGTCGAGAGTAACGTAGTCGTTGCCGAATAACTTAAACATTTCCGCAGCGTTCGAATAGTTAGAATACTGGTTGTATTTATTTACGCATTCTTCCCAAAAAGTCATCGCGCCCGCCGCGCCGCCGCCCATTCCGCAGGTAAATGCGGTTTGTTTGTTCAGCATTCCGTAAGGATCTTTGTCGTGGTTATACGCTTCCGAAGTGCCGCTCGCACCCGTTTCGCCTATCAACGCGGGTTTTCCGAATCTTTTCCACACCGAATAACACTCGTTCGCAAGCGCAACGGCATAGTTGCCCTTACTGTAATACCAATGGAAACTTACGAAATCAACCGATTTTGCCGAATACACGGCGTCGGAATGGTCGTTGCCGGAACTTATAGACACAAGGTGACGATAAGGATCGACGGAATGCATATAATCGCCTATTTCGTCAGCCCAGTCACGCGCTTGTTCCTGTGTAATTTCAACTCCGTACCAAGTGCTGTCCATTCCTATTTCGTTCATAAGTTCCCAGTTGAGAATATTGCGCGAATACCCGTAACGGGCGACGTAATAACGATATAGTTTTTTGGTGTCTTCTATCGCGCGCCTGTCGGTAAAATATTCCCACGGCTCGTCTAAATATCCGCCGTTGAGTTTGTTATACGGGTTAGTATCCCAGCGGTGAGAAAGCGTAGCGTCGGCGTTATCTTTTCTGAACGCCGAAATCGCCTGCATAGGTATTTGCAGATATAGTCCGTTCTCTTCGGCAAGAGATACGACCCTGTCAAACTGGTAAGATTTGTCTTGCCTTGCGTCGAAATTCAATATTCCGCCCGTGGCGTTCTGAGCGCCGTAAGCGGCGTCTATATCCGTAAGCCAGGCGCGCGCAAAATTCATTCCCGCCGCTTTCATTTTCGGAAAATACACGTCGTAAAGCGTTGAACCGAGCGCCACGTCCTGACTGTAACAAACGTTCATTCCTATGGGCATATACGGCGTGCCGTCTTCGAAAACGAAATTTCTTTTCTTCGTTTGCTCAACGGTTATTACGCCTTTATTTTTGCTCGCGTCGGGATTTTCCGAAACGGTAACCGACGAAACATAAGAGAATTTTTCTTTTCCGTTTTTCTTGCCGACTACTCTGTACAACCACTCGCCGCTTTCGGTAAAGCGGAAACGAATTTTGTAATTGTCGTTGCCCGTAGCGGTAATCGTTTCTTTGCCGAACAGATCTCCGCTGACGTACTTTTTCAAAGGTTCGGCTATGAAATCGGATAAAACGGCGGTTTTAATAGGCATATCCGACCAGAAAAATTCTGCGGCAGATACGAATAAATCGCCGGTTGCGGTATATCTTTCAGCCCCCGCGCTGCCCGCGGCAACGCTGTTGTTCGGCTGAATTCTTACCGAATAAATACTCGTAAGCGGGAGCGGATTGTAAACGTTAGCGTGAACGAAATCGGTTTTATCGGCGTTTGCAAGACAATCGATTTCTTGTTCTTCTCCGTTTTTATCTAATACGGGATTGCCCTTTTTGTCCTTTTTTACAACCTTTTCCGTTTCCGCGCCGTAATAAAAGGTATATTTGGTCCACTCGTCGGATAATTGCGGAAGTTTAGCGTAAGCCTGATCGTCCTTTCCGTAAAAATACAGGAACAAGCCGTCCGTTTTTAAGTTTTTGCCTGCCTTTAACCATATCGAAACGGTATCGTTGTCAAGACCTATACCCGATTTTCCTATAACCGCTCCGCCGCTTCCGCTCTGCGCGGGATTGGTAAGGCTGAACGATATTTTCGCAACAGGCGCTAAATTGCCGTCTTTTTCTTCCAGAACGCCGTTTATTTTTGCGTTGCCCTGCGCGAAATACCGTCCCTTCGACGTCATATCGTATTCGGCGTTCAAATCGTATTCTTCAAACTTTCTTTCGTAGCCCTTATGCCAGAACGCGGGCATCGTGTAAAGACTGCCGGAAGGCGAAACGAACTGCCCGTATATATCCGACTCGGAAGGATCGTATACGTTCACGCCCTTGATATTGCCTATAACGTTGAGTTCGAATTTTTCGTTGGCAACGCGCGAAGAACTCTCGTCTTCGGATACGGTCGTTACGTTATAATCGGCGTCTTCCGCGCCGGTTATCTGATTTTTAACGGCAGACCTTATCGTCTCGACAGTCTTTTGCGCATAATTTTTACCCACGTCGACCGCGCCTTGCTTCGGCGAACTTACCGAGCAGGAGCATATACACAACGCCAATAATAAACTAAAAACCGCACTTATTCTTTTTTTCATGTTTTCCCACCTTATTTTATTTCAAATCCGCATTTTATTTCAAATCCGCCACGACGACGTATTTGTTCATAGTATTTTGTAAAAAAGTAAACAATATGATGATCGGCACGATAGCGATTACCAGAGCCGAATAAAGTTGTAGTCTTCCGACTTCCGACAGACTGTCGTTCGTCTGGAACTTCAATAACGTGAGCGGAACGGTAAACATTTCCGGATCGCGCAGATAAACCATCGGACCGTAACTGTTTTTCCAGTTGCCTAAAAACGTGTTCAGCGCGACCAGACACAAAACGGGAACTAACTGCGGCAGAAGTATTTTTGCCCATATCTTAAACGCATTGCAACCGTCCAACTTTGCCGCTTCGTCCATCTCCTTCGGCACGCTTCTCATAAACGACATTATAAATAACACGCTCGTCGCCGCGCCGAAAAAGCCGGGAACAATCAACGGAAAATAAGTATAAAGCCATCCGAGCGACTTAAAGAACAAGAATTTCGGTATCGACGTTACCTGCGCGGGAAGAAACATCGTGCTTAACATACATATGAAAACCGCATATCTTCCCTTAAAACGGAAACGCGAAAGTCCGTATGCCACGAACGAACTTACGAAAATATTTTGTATCACCGCAACGGAAGCAAGCATAACGCTGTTAAATATGCTTCTGTAAAACTTTTTCTCTATAAGAACGGTGACGTATCTTTTCCATTGAGGCGAAGCGGAAAAAAACGGTTGTCCCGCGCTGTAAAACTCTTCTCTAGTGAGAAGCGACGTCGAGATCAGCCACAAAAACGGGAACACGATAATCATCGCGAGTATTATCGTAATTATTTTGAATATTACCGACGAAACCGCAGGTTTTTTACCCCAAAATGCCTTTTTCATATTTTCTCCTAATCGTCAAGGCTGTAAAATCCCGTTTTCTGAACGAATACGAGCAGCCCCGAACTCGCAACGAGCGAAATAAAGAAAATCGTCCACCCGATCGCGCTACCCATACCGAATTCTCCGTCGACAAAACTTTTGTTATAAAGATAAAACACCAGCGTTGCCAGCGAATTTCCCCTACCCATAGCGCCGTCGCCGGCACCGACGATAGAAGATAATCCCACGGCAAGGTCGAAGACCTGTAATCCGAAAACGAGCCCCATGATAATCTGGTATACGATTACTCCCGACATAAGCGGTATGCAAATACGAATCAATAGCGTCATATTGCCCGCGCCGTCGATTTTCGCCGCTTCGTAGATATGCTCGTCTATGTTTTTAACTCCCGATAAGTACGTCATCATAGCGCCGCCGACTCCCCAGAAGCACAGCAAAACCATTACCCAAACCGCCTGCCCGGGAGTTGCGAGCCATGATTGATTCGGAAGCGAAAATGCCGCTAAAATTCTGTTTATAAGCGATTGATTTTTTACGCCGAAAATCGAGTCCATCATTATCGCAAACGCCGTGCTTATAGTCATCGTGGGCATATATATAAGAGTTCGCAAAACAGAATTTACTTTGCTTTTTTTAGCAATGGCCCACGCGACGGTTATACCTACGACGAAATTTATGATTAACGCCATTACGGTATAAATCAGAGTGTTTGACAACGCCGCGTAAAACGATTCGCCGTATTTCGTGGACGCGCCGAACAGATTTTTATAATTCTTAAAACCTATCCACTCGGCAGAGCCTATTCCGCCGAAACCGTTCCATTCGGTAAACGAAAGATAAAACGAAACCATAAGCGGAATGACGGTAAATCCCGAAAATCCGACGATCCACGGACTTACGAATACCCAGCCGAGTTTCCCCTTATGCAAGTCGCCCTTCCTTTTGCTTATCATAAATATTTTGCTCCTTCTGCCATTTTTGCGCAGAATTCTTTACCGCTGAACGATGCGTCATTGCAAAGTTTACTGAAATAAGTGGAAAAATGGTTGGCAAATTCAGACGACGTAATCGGCGCGACGTATAAATTGTCAAGCCCGATTTTATACGAAGAATACAACATAGGATCCCATTCGCCGTCGGAATTTTCAGAAACGACGCCGAACGCTTCGGCGTTCACGGGGATATCGGCAATTTTCGCGTATTTCAGTTGCTGCTCTTTGGTAAGCATCCATTTGATGATTCTGAAAGCCTTTTCCTGATTTTTGCTGAACGACGGTACAACCAAGGCGTTATAATCGCCGTATGCGATGTCTTTGGCTTTAATAACCGTTCCGTCCCGAAGCGTTATATCTTCGGCTTTGAACGGAGCGATCGTTGCTATTTTTGTGCCCGACGATTTATAATAATCCGTTAAATTGGTAAGCGTGGCGAAATTTCCCCAGCCCGCAAGACATTTTTCGTTGAGTATTGCGTTCTCTACCGAACCGTACGTTCCGCCGCCGCTTTCGGAATAAGGCACAACCCAACCGCTTCTTACGAATTCCTTGAATTGCTGCGCGGCTTTCCAGCCCGCCTCGTTGTTACAGCCGATTGTCCCGTCCTGATTTATCATCGGCGCGCCTACGCTGCCGAGAAACATATGCAACGCCTCGTTATGGCTGACGTTAAGGCCCATTAAAATGTTCTGATCCGCGCCTACGCTTTTCATTAAACCGACGAATTCTTTACCCGTAAACGCTTCCGTTCTGTTATACGGTATTCCGCCTTTAAGGGCGCTTTCGGAAACGTTTTCCCAAATCGTGGCGTTGATTACGGGAACTCTCGTAACGAGCCCTATCGACATACCTATAACGGCGTCGCCTATCTTCATTTTATCTTTCGCGGACGGCATAATCGATTCGCGCGTTTCTTTTAACTCTTCCACTTTACTGAAATCGACAAACATTTTTTTGTCTTTTTCCTGTAAATTCAACCTGCTTAATCCCCAGTTGTTAAGAAAAATTATATCCGCCGCGCTTTCGCCTATCAGATCGTTTCTCATCGTTGAAAAATGAGTGCCGTATTCTTTGAATTCCCACTCGATTTTTATATCGGGATTATTCTTCTCGAACTCGGCAGTCCACGCCTTTAAGCGGGGCTCGTCCGCTTCGTTGCTCCAACGCGCGATACGCACGACGTTTGAATCCTTTTTCTTACAACCCGAAACAGTTCCGCACACCGAAAATAACAGCACGGCGGAAATAATTGCGGCAATAAATTTTTTCATATCGTTTACTCCTTTTCATTATCATATATCAGTTGTTTATAAAACAAAGCGGAATCTTTAAGCGTTCTTTTTTGCGTGGCGTAATCCACGTAAACTAATCCGAACCGCTCGGAATACCCCTTGCCCCACTCGAAATTATCCATCAGCGACCACGCGAAAAATCCGCGTACGTCGGCGCCTTCGGTAATTGCTCTGCGCACGTTTTTAAGATATTTTTTATAAAAATCTATCCTGTAAGAATCGTGAACAAAACCGTCTTCGCAAATCCAGTCGTTACAGCAAATGCCGTTTTCGGTAATATATACGGGCAATTTATACCTTTCCCACAGCGTTTTTATGACGAACCATATCGCGCGCGGCGTAACCGACCAGTTGAGCGAATTTTTCATTTTGCCGAGCGGCTGTTTCGCCACTTTGAATCCGCCGTTTCCGTCGGAAACTATTGCCGAAGCGGAATAACAGTTCTGCGCGATGAAATCCAGCGGCTGAGATATGAGTTTTCTGTCGTCTTCGCTCATGACGGGCATTTTATCGCCGAACCGCTCGTACATTTCCGGCGGATATTCGCCGAGATATATCGGATCGCACCAGTAGCGCAAACTCATATGCCAGTAATAATCTTCTTTTATCGTAAGAATCGACTTCGTTGCCGCTTCTATATCTTCTTTCGAATCGGTAAGCGGGAAATCGGCGTCGGTAGACATCGTAATGCTTATTTTTGCGTCGGGAACGGTTTCTCTTATCGCCTTGACGGCGTAACCGTGCGCGCGGAAAAAGTTGTGCGAAGCACGCAGCCATTCTTTCACGTCGAGTTTAAGCCCCGGAGCGTGCCTACCCGAATGATGCCCTGCTGGCAAAAAACTCTGCGGCTCGTTGAACGTTATAAAATATTTAACTCTGTCGCCGTAAGTTTTTGCTATAAAGCGCGCGTATTCCCCGAAAATTTCAGACACTTCGTCGTTCAGCCAACCGCCTTTGCGATATACCCAGGAAGGCATATCCCAATGAAATAAAGTGATGAACGGCACAATATCGTTTGCGATAAGTTCGTTTATAAGGTCGTTATAAAATTTAACCCCTTTTTCGTTGGGAATTCCGCTGTCGTCGGGAAAAACGCGCGGCCAGGAAACGGAAAACCGATAGGCTTTCAATCCCATTTTTTTCATAATGGCAACGTCTTCTTTATAACGATTTACGTGATCGCACGCAACGTCGCCGTCAGAGCCGTCTAAGATATTACCTTCTCGTCGGCAATAATCGTCCCAGATGCAGTCTCCGCGCCCCTGCCTGTCGCCTTCGATCTGAAACGAAGCGGTAGCCGCGCCGAACAAAAAGCCTTTAGGAAAAATCAATTCGTTATCCACGTCGTTCGCTCCCGGAATTTAATATTTAACGGGCATGGTACTGCCTGCGTACAACCGTTCGATAAGATTGACTATTTTCCGCACCATATCGAGCGTTACGTACGTTTCGCGCCCTTCGCTCAACTTAAAATATAAATCCTTGTAAAATTCTGCCGTACCCACGTCAAACGCCGTGCCGTCGTATTTCCCGCTTAGTAGGTGTGCGGCAAGATTTTCGCCGCAATATTTCGGATTTCCGTTTTCGTCCTGAAGTATTCCTTCTATCACGGGTCTTTCGGGATTTTCTCCGTCTACGATATATTTGACTTCGTAATTCGTCGTACTGCATCTGAACGTGCCGCGACTGCCTTGTATTTTCAGGTTATATCCCGAAAACGCGTCGGTATTGTTAATTTCCACGTCCACGACGGGCTTTCCCGGCGCGGTCAGTATTACCTTGCAATAATCGTCCGAATCGCCGCTTGACATAGGCGTATGCCGCAAACGCGAAAAAGCCACGCTCCATTCGTCGTCGAAATCAAGAAAGCCAAGCGCCATTCCGAACGGATGCGGTCCGGTATTGAAAGCGTTTCCCGCCATTTTCTTTTGCAGCGTCTGCCAGTCCCAACGACGCGCGAAAGTGTTATAGCGAATACTTACCTGCAATACGTCGCCTATTTCTTTTTCTTTTATAACGCGCAGAGCGTCGCGGTAAAACGGAGCGTAAAAAGTTTGCTGAAACACCGCAAGCGTAACTCCTTTTTCTTTTGCGAGATTAGTAAGAACGTCGCATTCGTAACGATCGCGGACGAAAGGCTTTTCGCACAATACGTTAAAACCGTTTTCAAGCAGATTTTTAGTGATTTCGAAGTGCATATTCGAAAAAGATGCGTTCACCACCAAATCTATATCGCTTTTGTCAAACAATTCCTTATAGTCGGACAGCACTTCGCAGCCTTCGTAACGAGTTTTTGAAATTCTGCGGCGGCGTTCGTCCGCTTCCACCACGTATTTTACGTTAAAATATTCGTTTTTGTCGGAAATATAATATTTCCCGTGAATATCTTTACCGCTTCTGCCTTGCCCTATTATTGCTAAATTTAATTTTTTCATTACTGACTCCCGTTTAGCCGAGCGAGATTCGAACCCATCAAGCCTTAAAGCCGTCTTTTCTGCATATTTTTGCAAATTCTCGCTTGATGTATTGATATACACCTTCGTTCGCCTTTACAACAATCTGCTAAAAAATACGGCTTTAAGGTGCTACGCATTTTAACAGCGATAAATTTAGGAAAATCAAGGCAAACGAACGCAGTCATACTTGTCGTATTACAAGAGAGTTTAACGCCGATTTTACAAATTTTGCGCCGTTAAAACTTAATGGGGTTCGAATCTCGCTCGGCTAGCCGCAAGCGACTGCATTCAAATTCGGTCGCTTGTGTTTAACTTAATTGCATTATAACCGAAAATAAATCAAATGTACATATATAAAACTACATATTGCATTAACAAAACTACCGTATTCGGTTGACTTTTTACGGTATTTATTCTATACTTAAAAAAACTCGGAAGGGGCTTAACGTTATGAAAAAAACCAATTATAAATCGAGCGCGCCGTCGTTAGATTTTTATTACAACCTAAATACGCTGACGTCGGAATGCACTTACGCGACGCATTGCCATAACGCGTACGAGATCCTTTTTTTATTGTCCGGCACGGCAACCGTACTGACCGAAGGGCGAACCTATCCGATCAAAAAATACGACCTTGTCATTACTCGGCCTATGAGTTTTCACAGTATAGATATTTACGGCTCGCAAAAATACAGCCGGATAAATATTTTGGTAAATTCGAGTAAACGGTTGGTGCGGCTTCTTGACGCTCTCTCGCAGAAACTTGAAGTCGTCAACTGCGAAAATATTCCGACGATTATCGATTGCTTCAAAAAAACGGAAACCTACTACAAGCATTTCGCGACCGAAGATTTCAACGTTTTATTGAATAATCTGCTCGTGGAAATATGCTATAATCTTCAAATGCGCGATACCGTTATCGAACAGGAATTTTCAACTTCGTCCAAGACGATAACCGACGCCCTTGAATACATCAACGAAAATCTTTTCGACATTAAAGACGTAACGGACGTGTGCAGGCATTTATACGTTTCGGAAACTCATCTTTTCCGCTTGTTCAAACAAGAAATCAGAACGTCGCCCAAAAAATATATTACGACCAAACGCTTGCTTTACGCGCAGAGACTGCTTTCCGAAGGCGAAAAGCCCACCGCGATTTTCAATCGGTGCGGGTTTAACAATTACATTTCGTTTTATCAGCGTTATCTTGATTTTTTCGGCTACGCGCCGTCGGACGAGCCTATTAAACCCTGACCTTTTCCCCGCCCACGAAAACGCTTTTAACGTTTATATCTTCGTCGAAAACTATAACGTCGGCGTCTTTGCCGCGAGACAACTCGCCTTTATCGAGTTTAAGAATTTCGGCGGGAACGCTCGTTACGGTTTTTACCGCCGACGCGACGTCGTAACCGCAATCTTTAACCAGAACCCTGACGAGTTTATCGGCAGTCGCAATGCTCCCTGCAAAAGCCGAACGGTCTTTAAGTTTACAAACGCCGTCTTCAACCATAAACGGAGTGCCGCTCATTACGCCCGTCTTTATATCGGTGTCGGCGATTTCGAGACTGTCCGTAACCGCAACCACTTTGTCCATTCCTTTGATTTTTACGATCATTTCGATAAGTTCGGGCGGAAGATGTTTTCCGTCGGCGATGATTTCGACGTATAATTCGTCGCGCAAAAACGCGCTTTCGATAACGCCGAGAGACCGAAAACCGTGATCGCGCGTGACGGTTGACGTACAGGAATACAGATGCGTTATGAGATTACAGCCGTTATCTATCGCGGTTTTCATATCGTCGTACCGAGCGTCCGTATGCCCCGCCGAAGCGATTATTCCGTGAGAAGTCAGATACTTACAAAAAGCCCCGTCGACGTCCTTTTCGGTCGCGTACGTCCAACGCGAAATAAATTCGCCGTATTTTTCTATCAGCCCTTTATAATCTTTTTCGATCGGCTCGGTTATAAAATCGGGGCATTGCGCCCCGCATTGCGCCGCCGAAAGGTACGGACCTTCCAGATGCGCGCCTAAAATATTGCTTTTTGAATTTTCGTCTTTCATCGCCGCCGCTATATTCGCGACGGCTTTTTTCATTATCGTAAAAGGCGCGGCGGAAACCGTCGGAACGATAGAAGTCGTTCCGTGCCGCAGATGAACGTTCGCGCCGCGAACGACGTCTTCTTTCGTGCCGTTGACGAACGGAAAACCGCCGCCGCCGTGCGTATGAATATCTATAAACCCCGCCGACACGAATAAATCGGTAAAATCGTACTTTTCGTCCGTCGTTTTCCGCTTTGCGGTTACGCAATCTATTTTTCCTTTGTCGATATAAACGTACCCGTCGAAAAGTCCGTCGGGGGTTATTATCCGATTGCTTTTAATTTCAATCATAACAAACTCGCGCTGTCGGAATCGAGATACAATACCGCGTTTTCTTTCGTTCTCAGAATACTTGCCGGACAATGCTCGTCCACTTTGCCGTTTATTGTCTCGTATACGGCGCGAGCCTTCGTCTTCGCGGGGACAATACAAAACAGATACGGTGCGGCAACGAGCGCGGGAACGGTTAAAGTCATCGCGTGCGTCGGCACGGCGTTTATATTTTCAAAGCAACCGTCGTGCACCTGCTGACGGCGGCAGATTTCGTCGAGTTTAACGGGCTTTACGAGTTTTTGGTCGTGAAAATCGGCAACGGGCGGATCGTTGAACGCGATATGTCCGTTTTCGCCTATACCCATTATCACTATATCGGCGGGGTTTTCCGACAACAACTTTCCGTATCTTCCGGCTTCCCTTTCGGGATTTTCGGCAGATATATCTATATAATTAACGCTTTTAAGCGGTACTAAACCGAAAATATGCCTTTTAAGAAAGTTTCCGAACCCTTGCGGAGCGTTTTTATCGAGACCGATATATTCGTCCATATGATAAGCGTTAATTCTGTTCCATTCTATTTCTTTATCTTCCGTTAAAGCCTTCAAAACGTCGTTTTGAGACGGCGCGGCGGCAAAAATCACGTTTATTTCGCTTTTGCGGGACAATAAATCCTTAATTCTGTTTTTTATGTCCGTCGCCGCGTCTTTGCCCATCAACGCCCTGTTTTCGAATATTTTAACTTTCAGTTTATCCGCGAAAAAAGATTTAATCATCATAACTCCTTTAATATTTTATAAAATTTTTCCACGTCGTCGTCGAACGCCGCCTGCGGCGTTTCGTATTTATACGGATTTTCAAAAGATTTTCCGACCAGCGCGTTAAGCCCCGCAAACGTCTGCAAATGCGGTTCGAGCGTAACGAACGCCTCTCTGCCGTCGCTACGAAAATCCCGTAAAATCTCTTTGATTTCCGCTTGTCCTTTGCCGACGGGAACTACCGCGCCCGCGTACAGCGCGTCTTTTATATGGAAGTACTCTATATGTTTTTTCAATAAGCGATAAGCGTCGGGAAAAGGTTTGTACCCGTCTAAAACGAAGTTGCCCATATCGAACACGCATTTCAGTTTTCCGCCGAACGTTTCAAGCAAATCCAGACAGTTAGCGGGGCTTTCTCCGTAAATTCCGGCTTCGTTTTCGTGACAGAGCGTTAAACCGTATTTATCCGCCGCACCGATAAGTTTCCCCACGGCGTCTATAACGTTATCTCTGAACGTCTCCGCTTTCTGCCCTTTCGGAATATAAAAACTGAAAATTCTTACGTTTTTCGCGCTAAAATATTTCGCCGTTTCAAAAACGCGTTCGGCAAGATGCAAATGCTCCGCAATATCTCCGTCAATCGGGAATTTCCCTATCGGAGAACCTATCGCCGAGACCGACACGCCGTTTTTGTCGAAAGCGCGTTTTACGATATATTTATCGGTTTCGTTAAATTCGGAAACGTTTTTACCGTTACAACGCCTTAATTCGACGTATTTTATCCCGTATTTTTTCAACGCCGCGATCTGCAAATCCAAATCGTCGGAATATTCGTCGATAAAAGCCGATACTTTATATTCCGCCATTATATCGAAATCTCCCTGACTTTTTCTTCGTTACCGCTGTCGAGCGAACGCTGAACGGCGTTCATAACGAAAACGGGCGCAATGAAATCTTTGAAATCGGCAACTTGTTTTTCTCCCGATAAAATCCGATAAAACTCGTCAAACTCTTCCTTAAAGCAAGGATTTGAACCGTTTACGGTAAAAACAGATCCTTTCACGTCGTTTTCGACTACCCGCATCGCGTAATAGCAATTATAACTCTCGTCAACGAACAGCCCTATAACGTCGTATCTCTCGTAGCGGAATACGACCGTGAGTTTTTTGCCGTTCAGATAGGACTTGACGGACTTCGGATATCTTCCGAATATTTCGCCTACTATTTCAACAAGGTGTTGCGCGTAAAAAAACAATCCGCCGTTTACGTTATTGATACTCATCGGGCATCTTACGAAGCCGCTTATCGTTTCTCCGCCGATTTTATTCTCGGCGTCGCTTTTCAATTCTTTTACGAACGCGTCGAATCTGCACGAAGATCCGCCCGTGATTTTAACGCTGTTTTTTATACACGCCCTTACAAATTCCAGCGCGTCCGATTCGCTTACGGTAATGGGTTTATCCATAAAAACGACCATATTTTTGCAAAGATACGGAAGCGCGTACTTCAAATGATTATCGCCGTGTCTTGCCGTTACCACGATGCCGTCTACCTTTCCCATGGCGTCGGAATAATCGTCAAGGACGGGAACGCCGTACTTTTCGGCAAGTTTTTCCGCAGCGCTTCTGTCGTGACTGTAAACGCCCGCGATTTCCACGTCGCCGTACGCCGGATCGTTTTTAATAAAGTTTATAAACGTGGCAGAATGTGAATTTTCGCATCCTAAAAATACTATTCTTTTCATAACATCACCTTTCAGATTTTAATTTCTTTTCCTTCCGATTCGTATAATTTAAGCAAAAGCGTAACAACCTTCTTCGCTTCGTTAAAATCTATATCGAATTTTTCGCCGTTTTTCAACGCCTTATAAAACTTGTCTATAAGAACGATATGCCCCGCGCCCCAGACTTCTTTGCCGAAAAGCGGAAGCCCGTCGCTTTTAGTTAAAAAGTTTCCGTTCAGTATTATATTGTCGTTCACGATAACCGCCGTATCTTTTGCCGAATGCAACATAATAGTTATAGGAAAACTCGTCGTTGCGGAGTTGGTGGCGTTTAAGATAAACCGCCCGCCGTTTTTAAGATTGAATATTCCTATCGCGCTCTCTTCCACGTCGATAACGCCCTTTAACGTGTCGCAGGAAGTATGCCCTATAACCGACGTAGGCATACCGCACAGCCATTGCAGCACGTCGAGAGTATGCAGAGCCTGATTGATAACCACCCCGCCGCCTTCGGTTTTTTTCTTTCCGCGCCAATCTTCGCTTTCATAATAAGCCTTATCGCGCTGCCAGCATAAATAACCGCTTGCCGCCGTTATTTCTTTATCCTTAAAGTAATCTTTGATAAACAGTATCGATTCTTTATACCGATTTTGCTGACAAACTCCGAGTTGCGCCAAAGACCCGTTTACCGACCGTTCTATCCTGCTTAACTGCCCGAAGTCGATTGCCACGGGTTTTTCGCATAAAACGTTTATATTTCTGTCAAGCGCAAAACATATCATTTCGGCGTGCAGATAATGCGGCGTGCAGATATGCACCGCGTCTAAATTTTCACGCAAAAGCATTTCTTTATAGTCTTCATACGCCTTTGCGTTAAGCCCGAAGTCTCGGTTTGCAGACAAGCACCTGTCGATTTTTATATCGCAGAGCGCGGTTATGGTTTGTCCCGCTTTTAACAGAGCGGGGATATGAATACGGGCGATAGCGCCTATACCGATAATTCCTACTTTCATATTCTCTCCGAATTACACTCCGCCGTACGCCGAAAACCCGCCGTCGACGGGAATGACCGTGCCGGTGACGAAACCGCTGGCGGAGTCGTCTACAAGCCAGAACAAACAACCTATCAGATCGTCGATTTCGCCGAACTTGCGCATCGGCGTAGCCGCGAGAATTTTCTCCGTTCTCGCCGTGGGCTTGCCGTTTTCGTCAAACAAAAGCCCCCTGTTCTGGTTGGTTACGAAAAATCCCGGCGCGATCGCGTTGCAACGGATATTGCACGGCGCGAAATGCACCGCAAGCCATTGCGTGAAGTTGCTTACGCCCGCTTTCGCCGCAGAGTACGCGGGGATCTTGGTAAGCGGACGGTACGCATTCATAGACGATACGTTTATTATGTTTCCGCCCGTCTTTACCATATCTTCCGCAAAGACCTGCGTCACTAAAAACGCCGAAGTTATATTAAGGTCGAAAACGAATTTAAGCCCGCTTTCTTCAAGCGCGAAAAAGTCCTTTACGCCCGTGGTATCGGGAAACATATACTCGTTGTCGCAGGTCGCTTTCGGATTGTTTCCGCCCGCGCCATTTATAAGCACGTCGATTTTACCGAAAGCGTTTTTAACCGTTCTATACGCTTCTTTTATGCTCTCTTTGTCAAGGCAGTTACAGCGTACGGCAAGCGCGTTTTCGCCTATTTCGCAGGCGATTTTTTCGGCGGCGTCGTAATTTATGTCGAGCAGCGCGACGTTCGCGCCCTGAGACGCGAGAGCCCTTGCGAACTCGCCGCAGATTATTCCGCCCGCGCCGGTAACGACAACCGTTTTCCCTTTTAAGTCTATTTTGAAAGGCAGTTTCATTCTCTACTCCCGTCAGGCGTTTCGTCGCGGCATAACGCCGAACATACCCGCCGAACGTATCTTCAATGTTGTTTTTATTTATTATATCATCGAAATTCGGATAAGTCTATAAAGTTTCTTACCATAATAATTAAAAAAAATGCCCACGTAACGGTTTTGCGGGTAGCGTTTCTTTTCTCGTTCGCGACGGGCGATGCCAGACAAGAATAATACGAACCTTGCAAAAACGCCGAGCGGTCGGGGATATTTTCCCCGACCGCTCGGCGTTTAGTACGATACCTTACTTTTTAACGCTTTTCGGCGTTTAGTACGATACCTTGCTTTTTATGCTTTTCAAGGCGTTTTTTTCAAGCCGCGAGACCTGCGCTTGCGACAAACCTATTTCTTCGGATATTTCTGTCTGCGTCTTGCCTTCGTAATAGCGCATATACAGAATTTTTCTCTCGCGCTCGCAAAGCCCCGTAACCGCCGAGTCGAGCGCGACCTTTTCCGTCCACCGCTCGTCGGTGTTCTTTTCGTCGCTTATCCGATCCATAAGCAGCAACTCGTCGCCGTTTCCGTTATAAACGGTGTCGAACAGCGACACGGGGTCGGATATGGCGTCGAGCGCGTAAACGACTTCGCGTTCGGGTACGTCCATTCGCAGCGCGATCTCGGCGGTGGTGGCGACGACGTCCTTTTCGTTCTCTATCTCCGTACGCGTCTGCAAAACCCTGTACGCCGTATCGCGCACGCTTCGCGGAACGCGCAGTCCGTTGCTCGTTCTGCTTACGCGCTTCAATTCGCCTATTATCATCGGCACGGCGTAGGTGGAAAACCTTACCCCGACGGACAAATCGAAGTTGTCCACCGACTTGATAAGCCCTATCATTCCCGCCTGAAACAGATCGTCCGCCGCCGCCTTGCCCTTATCGAACCGTCTGACGAGCGACAGCACCAGCCGCGCGTTCGCGGTAATGAAAAACTCCCGCGCGCGCTCGTCTCCGCGCTTTATACGTTGCAACAACTCGTCGCTCTCTTTTGCCGATAATCGCCTTATAGCCGAAGTATCAAGCCCGCAAATCTCTACTCTGCCTTTCATTCGCGCCCCCTTTTGCCGCAATCCGCCGATTATACTGCGGATTGCGGTATAATCGGCGGCGCGGTATGTATACCGATAAATAAAGGTAACGCGCGACTATATACAGTATACTCCGTTACGGCGGAAAAAATTTACGAAATTTTGTCGGTACTTGAATTTTTTTGCCGTCAGGTCTTGACACGCGCGCCGGACAAGGCATATAATTACGGCGGACGAAGGAGCGTCCTTATATGAAAATCTATAACGGTATAGACGAATTAGTCGGCAACACGCCGCTTTTACGCCTTGACGCATATTGCAAAAATCACGGACTTAACGCTACCCTGCTCGCAAAACTCGAATATCTTAACCCGTCGGGCTCGGTAAAAGACAGAGTCGCGAAAGCGATGATAGAAGACGCCGAAAAAAGCGGCAGGCTTAAAAAAGGCTCGGTCATCATAGAACCGACTTCGGGAAACACGGGCATAGGTCTGGCGGCTATCGGCGCGGCGAAGGGCTATAAGGTAATACTGACTATGCCCGAAACGATGAGCGTGGAACGCAGAAACATAGTAAAGGCGTACGGCGCGGAAGTCGTGCTGACCGACGGCGCGAAAGGTATGGCGGGCGCGATAGAAAAAGCCAAAGAACTTGCCGCAACGCACCCGAACGCGATTATCGCGGGGCAATTCGACAACCCGGCAAATCCGCGCGCGCACTATTTCGGCACGGGGCGCGAGATTTACGAAGACACGGACGGAAAAATAGACGCGTTCGTCGCGGGCGTAGGCACGGGCGGAACGTTGAGCGGCGCGGGCAGATTTCTTAAAGAGAAACTACCCGACGTTAAAGTCGTGGCGGCAGAACCGCAAGGCTCGCCCGTTCTCACGCTCGGCAAAAGCGGAAAACATAAAATTCAAGGCATCGGCGCGGGATTTATACCCGCCACGCTCGATACGAGCGTGTACGACGAAGTTATAGACGTACCCGACGACGTATGTTTCGAGACGGCGAAAGAACTCGGCAGGAGCGAAGGCGTACTGGTCGGAATATCGTCCGGCGCGGCGTTATGGGCGGCGACTCGGCTTGCCGAACGCCCCGAATATCACGGCAAAACCGTCGTCGTGATTTTACCCGACGGCGGAGACAGATATTTTTCCACGCCGCTCTTCTCGTTCTGACGGCGAACAAAAATCGATATGCGGATAATCGCGTCGATAATCGAAAAAGTAACCCCCCTGCTCTGCGTTTTCGCGGAGCAAGGGGGTTTTTAACGCTTAAAATTCAATTTCCTACCTTTATCAGGGTATGTCTTCTCTTGCGCAGTTCGGCAAGAAGTTCGTCGGAATTTTTAACCGCGTTTTCAAGCAGAACGCCGCAAGTTGCCTGATGCGGTTCGTGAAAATCGCTGCCGGAAAGCGGAATCAATCCGTTCTCTTCGCACCACTTCGCCGCCAGATCGTTGCCGTTGCTATGCCCGATATGCCCGTTAAAGGCTTCGCACGCTTCTAAAAGCGCGCCGTTGCGGTAGGTTATCATATTACGGAACGGGTGAGTCTGCGAAAACATCCAGCCCTTTTCTTTACAGAGTTCGCTCACGTCTTTAACGGAAAGCGGAAAAAGTTTTTCGCCGCCGTCCAAAACGAATTCGGGCGTTATGCCGAATATCTGAAATTCGGCTTTGTCGGGAGTAGCCGCGTTGTAGTACGACGTGCAGTCGTGCATAAATTCCATACCGAAAAACACGTCTACGCCGACTTTGGAACATTCTTCTTTCAACTTTTCGTAATGCGCGACGAAGTTGGCGTTATATTCGCGCGCGGTCATTCCGTAATAGCCGAGAAGAAAGGAGTTGTAGTGCGAACAGTATATAATACCGTCGTAGCCCTTATCTTTATAAATTCCGGCAATAGTCTTTTCGTCGGTCATGGCGCAGGGCGACGTGCCGAGAACGTGCAAGTGAGTTTCTAATTTATACATAATCGCCTTATTCGCGGACGAACACGTTTCGTCCGACGTAACGCGGGCGGGTTATCCACCCGCCCGCGTTCGTTTTCATTCGTTTATTAAAATCCCGTCTCAGAGTATTTCCAGATTTTTGCGGAAGATGCGCCTGAAATCGTTGGCGGCGTTGAGCGCGTCTTTGATTTCGAGCGAAGCGTCGCCGTCGACTTCGGTTTTCATTATAACCGAATCGCCGAGCACGTCGCAGTTAAGACCGAGTACGCACCCCGACATACTTCTGTCGAGACTTTCCGCTATGCGGAGCATTATACCGAGTTTTCTTATCGCGTCTACGTCTTCTTCGCCGATAAACTCTTTATAGCGCACTATATCGCTCATCTGCAACTCGTCGTTTTTATGCGCCGCCGCAACGAGCGAAGCGAGTATCATTTCCCTTGCGGTAAGCCCGTAGATGTTGGCGTTCTGAATGATATACGCGGTGTGTTTTTCGTAGTCGTAATATTTTATCGCCGCGCCCGCGTCGTGCAAGGTGGCGACAACTTTCAATATTTTAAGATACTGTCTCGGGAATTTGTGCAGTACGCGCAGTTGCTTGAAAAGTTGTACCGAAAGGTTTACGACGTGGTCGACGTGCGGCGCGTTGCAACCGTAGAATTTGACGAGCGTCTGCAAACTGTAACCGAGTACGTCGGTAATGGGCTTTTCTATCGTTGCGGGAACGGCGTAGTTGAACATTATGCCTTCCCTGAGCCCGCAGCCGGATATGGCGATCTCTTCAAAGCCTACGTATTTTACGAACGCGGATATAGCCGCAAGCGCGCTGGGCAGAATGTCCGCGCGTTCGCTCGATATGCCTTTTATGCGTTTCTTCTTGTCAAGGTCGAGCACCCGTATCATATTGTAGATATTATCGAATTCGCTTGCGGTAATGCGATAGTTATGTACGTTGTTGAGCGGGCTTTTTTTCATAAGTTTGCTGAGTTTGCAAAGACTTCTGAACGAGCCGCCCACGCCTATGAGTTTGGTTTCGGGATCGAGTTCTTTAAGCCACTCGACGCGCTTTAACTGCTCGGTAAAAAACTCTTCCACCTTGGCTGCCTGCTCTTCGGGGCGAAGCCCGTCCTGAGCGAAAAGTTCGGTAAGCGTGACCGCGCCGAAAGGCAAAGTCTCGTAATTAAGCAGATTTTTTCTGACGTATCTGACTATTTTCGTGCTGCCGCCGCCGATTTCGAGAATGACGCCCTTAGGCACGTCCATAGTGTTTATAACGCCGCGATAGACGTAAATGGCTTCTTCTTCGGCGGTGAGAACTCTGAATTTAATGCCGCAGGTAGTAGCGACTTCGTCAAGAAAACTGCGCTGGTTTTTGGCGCGTCTTACCGCCGCCGTAGCCACCGCGATTATTTTTTCTATGCCGTAAGCGTCGCAGAGTTTGCGGAACATTTTAAGGGTGCGCATCGTCTCCGCGATGCGTTGGGGTTTAAGAAACCCGTCGCGTTCCATATCCTTGCCGAGTCTGACGCTTTCTTTTATCTGATCCACGACGATAAAATGACCGTCGCCGAGCATTTCGACTATAACGAGCCTTGCGTTGTTAGACCCGAGATCGATTATTCCGATTTTTTCCACGAGAAACCTCTCTTCTCCAAAATAATTCGCCGAAAAAAACGCCGCCGTTTGCAGACGCTTTTCCAGCGTAAATAATTCTAATAAATTAACTTGCGAAAATAATAGCATATAACCCCGAATTTTGCAAGACCATTTTTTTACATTTGTGCAAAATATTCAGGTTTTCGTGCAATTTGTCGCCGAATCGGGCTTTTCCGCTTTCTTTTTTTGCTTTTTTTCGATAAACTCGGTTATTTCGGGGGAGAAAAACTGGAACACGGACAATATCAGCAAAAATACGCCGAATATTCTGCCCAAAATTTCGGCGTTCGCTTTCGCCGCGAGCAGACTTCCGCCGACCGAACAGGCGCACGCCGGGATTATTATCCACAAAAGCCCGTCTTTTTTAACGCGTCCGTTTTTTATATGCACGAACAGCGACACCGCCGCCATCGGCGCGAACGCCGCGAGATTTATTGCCTGCGCCGTCTTCTGCCCGACCGAGAAAAATATCGTAAGCGCGGGGATAAGCACCGTTCCGCCGCCCATACCCATTCCGCCCAAAACGCCCGAAGCCGCGCCCGCAAGCGCGAGTAAAACAACCTTCAACATATCAGAAAAACGCGAGTTTTACGCCCGCGGCGAGCATAACCACGGCAAACACGCGCGTTACCAGACGAGAGTTCATTTTGCCGAGCAGCCACGCGCCCGCCGCGCCGCCGACCACCACGCCTATCCCCGACGGAACGCCCGTCTTCCACTCGAAATACCCCTTGGCGAAATAGACGACCGCGCTGACTAGCGTGATCGGCAATATCACGGCGATAGCCGTAGCGTGCGCTATCTTGGTCTTCATTTTCAGCAAAAAAGTCATCAGCGGCACTACTATCATTCCGCCGCCGCCCCCGAAAAAGCCGTTGGCGACGCCCGTGGCGATTCCGGTAAGTATAAGATACAGTTTATTCTTTATATTTTCGGTCATTTTTACGCTCCGTTCGACTATTATTCCCTTTTAGCCACAGTTAATTGCGTTAGAATCCGCCAAAACGGCGTAATTTTCGCGCTTTTTGTCAAATTCTCGCTTGATGTATTGATTTACGCCTGCGCTCGCCTTTACCAAAAAATCATCGAAAATATAGGCGTTTTGGTTGCCTGCAAGTCTTGCCTTGCGTTTTTAGGCTAAGACAAGGCGCGCGAAGGGGTTAATACTACCCGTATAACCCGTGAGCGCAACGCAGTATTAGTCAAAAACACAAGGCAAGACCGAGTTCGAACGCGATTACCTGTGGCTAATATGCCGTCTTAACCCGATTTTGCGGAATTTTTAGAGATTTTTGCGTAATCGTCTTAAAAAAAATTGCAATCGTCGAAAAAATAATGTATAATGGTCGAGTATAAAAATAAGGTGGACCTTTACGCTTCGGGCAAAACGGGCGCGAAGGTTTCGTAGGTGCAATATGACAAGACTTGGCAAAAAGTTCAATTTCAAAGCGTTGCTTACGCTTACGGTCGTTCTTACGCTGTCGCTCGTCCTTGCCTTCTCGACGGCTTGCTCGAATAAGAGCGGCTCGAATAAGGGCAATTCGTCTTCGGACGACTCGAAAACCGAAGAAGAAAAGCCCACGGACAAGCAGACCGTTTATAACGGCGACTTCGAGTGGTATACCGACGACGTTTCGATGACTACCCCTTACCACACTTCGATTAAGTGGACGAGAAACGCCGACGGATCTTCCGCGGACAAGGCGCAGGTTGCGAAAAGCAATTACGGCATTATAGACACTTCCGAAACGGGCTACGGCAAACTCGAAGACAAGTACAAACCCGACGGAACGGACGGCAAATTCAACCCCGGCGCGCCCGAGATTACGGACGATACCGCGTTCCTTGACAAAAACGTCAAGAAAGACGGTAAAAAGGTGCTTATGCTCCGCAACTCCGAACTCTACGGCACGGCGCAGTATATGACGTCTTCCAAAACCCAGACGATTCCCGCCGGCGCGACGGGCGTCTTCTCGGTATACGTCAACACCAAAGACGTAGTCGCCAAAAACGGCGCGAAGACGGGCGCGTATATCAAAATTTCCGGCACGATCGGCTCTAAATCGATAGAAAACGCGTATATAGAGAACATCAACACCGACGGCAAGTGGGTAAGATACGTCATCAGCGTAACCCCGTCCGCCACGGCGACCACTTCCCTTTCGATTTCGGTCGGGCTCGGCAGGGGTTCGCAGAGTAATATGGCGCGTTACGCCGACGGTTTCGCGTATTTCGACAACGCGAGTTACGTTACCGTTAAAAATTCCGCCGCTCCCGCGGTGACCGCCGCCGACGCTTACGACTATACCGGCGCGGCGATCTCCGCCGACGAATACGGCAAAGACTATACTTCGGTTACCGAACGCGTGATAGGCGTAAACTTCGCCAAATCGTACGCGGTTAAAGCCGCCGACGGCGAAGGCGGTTACAACGAAGTCCGTACCGACGGTTACGAAGTCTCCAAAATAGGCAAAGTCGGTTACGCTTCCGCCGATACCGAACTTAACCTTGACGGAGTTACCGAAACGGTCAAAGACGCCGTGTACGCGGTATTCCCCGCCAAGGGCGCGGACGGCAAAGCCGAAAAGGGCTCGTCTTACAGTTACACGATAAACAAACTCGGCGGCAACGACCTTAAAGTAACCGCCGCGAACTATACGCTCGACGACGACTCGCAGATCACTTATTACAGACTGTCCTTCCTTGCGAAGGTCAAGACCGACGCGAGTTCGATGAACGGCGCGTCCGTAACGATTATGGACAACGACGGCGCGAGCGCGAGCGAGAGCGGTAAATTCTCGTTCTTTACCACGACCGCCGCGGATACCGAATACACCGACGGGTACGTCAGATATACCTTCTATCTTTGCACCAAGTACGAAGAAGATATCGGCTTCTCCGTCAAATTCAGTTTCGGACCTACCGACAAGACCGACGACGTAGATCTTCTTCCTACCGGTTACGCGGTATTCAAAGACTTCACTTACGACGCGGTTACGCTCGACGAGTACAACGCTTCGTCTTCGACCAACGCCGTAAAGGCTTCTCTGCTCGGCGATCATCTCTCCGATTATAAAAAGGACGACGACGAAACCAAAGACACCTATACGTTCTCCGTTTCGGACGTCGACGCGAAGACGACCATCAAGCGTTCCGCCGTCAATATCTACGACACCACCACTTCCCTTTCCGTAATCAAATCGGAAAGCGACTCTGCGACGGGCGTGGTAAACAGCGAATACGCCGACGCGTACGTTACCAAGTACGGCAACGCGAATATCAAAACCCTGCTCGATTATCTCAACGACGGCGCGCGCAAAACCGCGCTCGACTCGTCCAACAAGAACAAACACGTTCAGCCGATAATGGTACTCGGCAAAGGCGGTTCTACCGTTCTTGCCGGCGCGGAAAAATCCGTTTCCGCCCAGACCGCTTACGAATTTACGGTTAAACTCCGCGTTGCGGACGGCACTAACGCGTTCGTTAAACTCTACGAAATCGCTTCCATCGAAAGCGGCAAGGAAGACGGAGACCTTAAACTTAGCGTCAACTCCGCCGACTACACCGCTATGGTAAAAGTCTCCGACAACTCCGCCGCGCTCGACGACGGGTACGTTCTCGTCCGCTTCATAGTAAAGACGGGCAAGACCGCCAAGAAACTTCGTCTCGAATTCGGCGTGGAAGGCAACGGACTTATGATGGTCGGCGCGGTAGAAGCAGGCACTTCTTCGTCGATAGAAGACGAAGCCGCCCTTAAAGCCGACGGCACTCTTAAAGATTATCTCTTCGGCGGCAAGACCGTAGACAAGAAGACCGTTTACTACTACGAATCCGAAAAAGACGCGACTTCCGGCGACGCGAGCAAACGCCTTAAAGATTCCGACGGCGACGTTCGCGAAAAGGTTATAGAAGCGCAGACTATGTACGTTTACGCCGCGCCCAAGACCGCCGCCATCTCCGAAGTAACCGAAGAAAACGCCACTATCCGTCTCTACCGCTTCGACGACGTAAACTATATTATAGAAGCGAAAACCGACGACGATAAGGACGACGATAACGACGACTCGACCGATTCTTCGTCCAACCAGGCGGTAAAGAGTTACGTCTGGCTGCAAATCGTTTCGATAATAATCGCGGCGGCGATAATAATCGCGCTCGTTGCGGTAATCGTCAGAAAAGCCGTGGACAACGGCAAACGCAAGAAGGCTAAAACCCGTTCTTACTACACCGGATACAATCAGAAGACCGCGCACGAAAACGCGAGCAGATACTCCGTAAAGAACGCCAAAAAGCCGACTAAACCCGCAGGCAAGCCCGCGATAGACGTACAAGCGCCCGACGAAGACGATCGCGCCGCCGAATACGACTACGGCGACGCCGACGGCGAAAACGAAGATAAATAATTAAATATAACCCAAAACGGGGCGGCAAACCAAACGGTTTGCCTCCCCGCTCTTTTTATTTGCACTTGGCGTTACTTAAAGTTCGGCTCGGTTTTTTATAAAACTCGGCGTTACTTGAAGTTCCTTACCAGATACTCGTAACCGTCGTTGCCGACGTAGCGTTCCACGATGTTTTTATCCTGCGCCAACTCCGCAAGCGCGTCGGGCGAGTTCTTATAATAATCGTACAGCGCGCGTATTTTCGCCACGCGCGCGTTTTTGTATTCGTCGGAATTTTCTTCCGTAACTTCTATGCCGCGCGCGCCGAGTTCGTTAAGGACTTTGTTGCGTTTATCCTGCAAAGCGTTGTTGTACGCCGCGATTTCGTTCTTCGTTTTTTCGCGCTCGTTTTTAAGCGTGATTATTCGCTCGTTGATTTTAATCGCTTCTTCCACGTCGTATTTTTTCAGCGCGTCGCTCATAGACTTGTTGAGCCGTTCGATTTCGTCGTTCAGTTCGTCGGTCTGTCGTCTGCCGTCGCCGTAGACTTTTTCAAGCCTGTCGATTTTGTCTTCGTCGAGACTGCGGAGTTGTTCGGCGACTATCGAAGACCGCGCTATTCCGCGCTTTACCGCTTCCGCCGCCGCGTTCGTTTTAGCCTGCGCGTAAGCGTCGTTTATACGCTTGCCCGACTCGTTTACGGCGGCGTTCACGTCGGCGATTTTGTCCTTGACGACGGCGATTTTATCGTCGGCTTCCTTTTCGGCAAGGCGTTTCTTCTCCGCCGTTACGCTTTTTTCGGCTTGCTTTGCCGCGTCGGCTATCTCTTCGTCGCTCGGCGCGTCGTAAGTCTTTTTATCGTACTTCGGCAAAACCTTGCCGTCGTAAGTACGCTTGTCTTCTTTCGCGTAGTCTTCGTCTATTTTTTCGAGTTTCTTATAAAGATTTTCCTTCGCCGCGCCGCGCGCCTGCGCTCCGCCGCCCGTCTTATCCGAGTTCTCGTCGTCAATTTTTTTCTTCTCCCCGTCCGCGGAATCAAAGAGTTCCAGAACGGCTTTTTTTATAGATTTTACGTTCATTTTATCGTTCTCCGTTTATAGATATTTTAATTTCCCGTCGGCGTAGACGAGCGTTCTGCCGTCGGGCGCGAGCAGAGCCGAATCCGCCGCGCCGATATACGCGACGGACTTTTCTCTGCGGTCGCTCACCCGTCTTAAAAACCACTCTCCGCCCACGCGGAAAGCGAGTTCCGCGCGCGAGTCCGCGCCGATTATAATCTCGTCTTTTACGCCTATTCCCGTTCGTTTAAGCACTTTCATCATTCCACCTCGTACGCGTAGGCGTACCCGTACGGATTGACCACGCCCAACGCTTTCACGGTATCGCTTTCGCCGTAACTCACTTCCGCGCACCTTATCGCGGTAGGATTTTCCGTCACGCCCGATTCGGTAACGGTTATCTCGCGCAGGCGGAATTTCTTCGCGCCGTACGCGATCGCACCGTTGCCGTTCGCCCTTACCGCGAACGACGTATACCCCTTGCCGAGCGAAAACGTGCGTTTGAGTTTGCCCGCCGAGTCGAGCAGATATATCTCCGCGCCGCGCCGCGCGGTTGCCGCCGCGAGACAGTAATCTCCGTTCGCGAGTTTGGCCGCCGACGCACACTCCGCGCCGTAAAACTCGAACGCCTTTTTGAAATCGGTCAGACCGTAAACGCCGAACGTTCCGTCCGTAAGCAGCCCGACGCAGTCGTTGCCGACGCGCGAAAGTCTGCTTTTTACGGGATAAATTTCGTAGTAGCCGTAAAAAGTTACGCTAAGCGTCGCGTCGAACGGCGCGTCCGACGTAGCCGTTACTTCGACTTCGTTTCCGCCTTCGGGCAGAGTACCCGAAACGTGCAGCGTGGCGGTTTCGCCCCTTAACGGCTCGTCTATTTTCACTTCGCCGTTGAGCGTGATTTTTATCTTTACCGCCGAACCCGCCGCGCTCGCGAACACGATTTTTATCTGCGCGCCCGTCTTTCTCAACACCGTCCAGCGTATCTTTTTCACGATCGAGCCGTCCGTCGAAGAAGACGAAAGCGTTTCGGAAGTCGTTTGCGTGGCGTAGCCGCGAACGTCGGTCTCCGCGCCGCTCCGTATCCGACCTATTTCCCTTTCCAGCCGCTCGGTTTTTTCAATGGCAAGTCTGCCGTAATATTCGCCTTTATTCATCGTAATAACTGAATTTCAGGGTTAAGCCGACCACCCTTGAATTTTTCTCCGTACACTTAATTTTTATAGAAAACCTGTCGGCGCGGACGTTCGGTCTGATAACCCGCCGCTTTTTCGACGCTTCCGTCCTATAGGCGCGGATAACCCCGTCGGCGTTGACTTCCGCGCTCGCGGCGGTGTCGGAATAGAACGAGACTTCTTCAAGCAGTTTCCGCCTGGCGGTCAAACCGAAGTCTCCGAATTTGCCTATCCAAATTTTTTCGGCGGTCAGATCGGAAGCATTGTCCGCGTCGGTCAGTTCGAGTATTTGCCCCGTGTCGGAAAGAACGACGAGCGCGTAACGGTCTTCGCCCGCGATAACCGCCGTATCCGTAGGCTTTACGCCTTTTATAAAGTAGTAATCGGCGTAGTTATGCGGATCTACCGACAGAATACATTGCGTGGACGTTCCGCCGTAATCGTCGGCTAACGAAAAGTAGGCTTTGCCGTCGTAATACGCGCCCTTGACGCGTTCGTAAGACAGATCGAGAAAGTCTGCGTACGCGTCGGAAATTCTCGTCGCGGACAAGCCGTCGAAGCGGTACAACCCGTCGGACGCGAAAAACAGAATACAGTTTCCGCAGACGGTTATAGAGTCGCCGCGTATCTTGCCGGACGAGACGAATATCTCCGACGCCGAGAACGAGTTTTGTTCGCCGTAGGCGTAAACCTTGCTTATTCCGTAGGACTTGAAAACGTAAACGTACCCGCCGAACGAAACCGCTTTAAGTACGCGCCCGCCCGCTCCGCCGAAATCGATAAACCCCGCTTCGCTTAACGACACGTTCCAGTTCGCCGGGTCGAAGTCGTCCGAAAACCATACCGCGTCGCCGTCGGCGTCGGTTAAAAACAGCCTTTCGCCGTGCGCGCACATAGACGTTACCGGCGGAGCGTCTTCCACGCCCGTAACCGCCGTTCCGTCGTAAATTTTCATTCCGCCGCTCTTGCTTGAAAAAATCATCACGTCTTCGCCGTTATAGTTATAGCAAACGCCCGACGGCGGATCGTCGAAGTTCAGCCCGTCTACCTTATTTGCCGTAAGCGCGCCCGCCGCGCGTTCGTAAACGCAGCCGCCCGCCGCGTAATAATACAGCAGTCGGTCGTCCGCGCCGCCGTTGCCGTCCGTACGCTTATAGAAATAAATTCTGTCGTTTTCGGACGGGTTTGCAAGCGTTATCGGATTCCCGTACGGGCGAAACCCCTTTCCGTCGCGCATATCGCCGCGCGATAAATCGAAGTTGTAAGAACAGACGGAGTAGGCGTAACCGCCCGCTCCGTCCGCAAGCCTGCCGTTTACTCTGCCTATCGGGTTTACCCCGATTTTGGTACGCGACGGCGCAAGATAAGAATATCTTTTCATAACCCCCACCTTTTGACGGTGCGCATACTTTTTCCGCGCGTCGCGGGCGCGCCTTCCGCCCCGTCGCGATACTTCCGCGCGAAATTTTCGGCTTCGGAATATCTGCCTTTGACGAAACAATACTCGCTTGCCACGCCGAACGCGAAAACTCTTTTGCCGATACGCGTGCCGTCGTACACGAACTCGTCGCCGAGCGCGGCGTCGGACGGAGCGACGTCGAATACGACTGTCGCCTTGCCCGACGGGAATACGGCGTACGACGGGAACGTTTTATAATCGAGCGCGACTCCGTTTTCGTCGTACGCCCCGACCACGCGGAGAACGGAATCGCCGAGCGCGGAAAAAATTACCTTTCCGCCCTGAACGGTCGCGACGCGCCTTATCGGCTTGTACTCGACGGCGGTTTCGTGCAGAACGAGATTATAACATCTTAAAAACGTCGCGGTTTCGTCCGCGTCCGTCTGCCGTCCGTCCGCCGCCGCTTTCGCGAACTCGTCTTCGCCGACGAGATACGCCGCTTCTATGATTACGTCTTTTACGGTCATTCTTCCGTCCTCCTTAAAATTACTCTTCGGCGATACCGCTTAACATAGCCTGACCGCAGGGCTTGCTGCAAATAAGGTCGGCATACTTAACCAAAGTGGCGGTATAAGTCGGTTTACCTGCGTTCTGTTTAAGAATTTTGCCGTCTTCGCTTTCAAGCCACTTCCAGTCGCAGAGTTGATGAAGCGTGAAGTCGTCGGTGTTGAGCAGGTACATCGTTCCCACAGGGCAGAAACGGTCGGAGACTATGGGTATGCCGTTAAAGGACAGGGCTTTGAATCCGCCTTTAAGGTCCATAACGTCGGTGTTGCGTTTATACGTCGCAAGGTGTTTCATGAACGCGCGCTTTACGCCCGAAGAACAGACGATGAAGTTGACTTTGCTGCCCGCGTTCTCTTCGAGATAGTCTATCGCTCTCTGAATAATCGTCTCGCTTATTTCGCCTACGTTGCTCTGCATATACGGCACGAGCCATTTGTGCTGACTTCTGTCAAGCCCGTAGATAGTGCCGCTGTCTTTGAACAACGCCGACAGACCGGTTATTTCGCCGTCCTTAGAACCCTGAACGTAAAACGCGTAGCCCGATTTGATTGCGTCCGCGGCGAGAGTGCCGTCAAGCGTAACGATGCAGTTGACGGGATCCCAATCGACGATTCTTCTCTTGCCGAGCGCGGTCGGCGCGCCCTTTTCGTCGTAAATTTCGACGAGCATACCCGTCATAAAGTATTTGTTATTGACCTTTACGTTATTGCCGTCGTTGGCGGTAAGGGCTCTGCCGAGTCTGCCCGATCCGTCGCCGAACAACATTCTGCCGAAGTTGAGCGCGGACGCTTTCAGCAATCCGTCCATTTCGTCGTTGAGAAGGTTGACGAACGCGCCCGCGTCGTTTGCGGAAGCGCGCATCGCTTTATCGGATATTTCTATCGTGCCGTAAAGGTTTTTGAGCGTGGACACGAACTGTTCGTAGTTGTTGCCCGCCGCCGTGGGAAGGTCGCCGGTTTCGCTGCCCGCGCCTATTCCGCCGTTGATGCCGTATCTTGCCACGCGTCTGATTTCTTTGCCCCAGACGTCCGCCGTGCTTTGCTTGATTTTTGCAAGAAACGGGTTGATTTCGGTATTGAGTTGCTCGGTTACCGCTCCGAGATATAAGGTTTTAAGCGCCTTATCCGCGCTGGTCGTAGTTACCATTCAGATTTCTCCTTTATATTTGATATATAGTTTTGCGAGTTCTCCCGCCTCGGCGAGAGTTCGCGGTCGCAACGGCGGCGCGACGAGCGCGCTGCCCTTGCAGAAGTTTGCCGGCGAATACGTACCGAACGGTCGCCCGTCGTCGTCGGCGGAACGAAAAGCCCCGTCGGGTTTGTTTCCGTCGCCGTCGTACGCGGTCGTATCCGCTATTGCCTTGGCGGCGTCGCCGCCGTCCGCCGAAGCGTCTGCCCCGTTCCCGGCGACCTTTGACGAAGCGGTTTTGCCCGTTGTTTCGTCGTGTCTGTCGGAAACCCCCTCCTCCAACGCTTTAAGCCGTTGGCTGCGCCTCGTAAACTCGGCTTCAAGACGCTCGTAGGCGCGATACAGAGCGTCGACGCTCGTAAATTTTCCTATATGCGGCTTGGCTTCCGTCGCGCCGTCCGATAATTCCGCGTTCGCGGGTTGCGCCGAAGTCGTGTCGCTTATATCCGTGTTCTGCTCCATAATATTCTCCCTTTATTTTTAGTTTTCCGCCGCGCCGAGCCGCGCTTTATGCTCACGCAGATGAGCGAGCGCGTTGTCCTTGGCGACGGGGTTTTTTCTCACTTCTTCGCTGTCGGAAGAGAGTAAGAACCGAGTGTGTTCGGCGATATGCAGAGCGTGGTCGTCGTATTCGTCGACGGCGGTCGGGCTTAAATACCCTGCCACGTTCTCGCTTTCCGCCTTGTTGATATGCAGTTTTTCGAGATCGAGCGCGTTATCTATAGATCCGAAGCCGAGCATTTCAAGCACTTTCGCCTTGGTACGCTCGCTCATTTTCCCCGTCTCGTCGGATAAAATGCCCGTCTTTATCAGGTCGTAAACCGCGCTCTTTTTCTGCGCGGGCGTGAACGACAACTCGTTTTCCGTATCGAAAACCACGTCGTCGCTCGAAAGATCGGACGCGTTGAAATAGAAGGTCTCCACCTTTCCGTTCTCGCCCGAAGTCTTCATAAGCCTGTCGGTGGAAGCGAACTGTCTGAACAGCCTTATGATCTGTTTCGCCATAAGCCTTACGGCGGCTCTGACGCTCTCGCCCGAAGCCGTCATACGCGTGTCTTCCTGCTCGATCAGCAGTTGCAACGCCACGCCCGAAGTCACCACGCCGTTAGCCGACGACGACCGCGAAAACTCGCTTACGCCGCTGATTAAGATAAACTCGTTAAGCAGCCTGTCTTCTTCGTACGAAAGGTCGTTCGGAACGTTGCCAGTACCCATTATCGACGGCGGATTACTGCCCTGCCTGTACACGATTATCTTGCCCGGCGAAAGCCCTTCTTCGGCAAGATCGTCGGTGTCCACCGAGCCGTCTTCTACGGTAATTACGCCCATACTCAGCCTGTTGAGAAATTCCTGTTTACGGTTTTTAACCGCGTTATAAGCGCGCTGAACGGGTATAAGCCGCTCCACCATCGACGCGCCGAAAAACGCGCCCGCTTCGGCTATGGACACCTGCCTTATGAACGGAATATCCCTTCGCCCTTCCGCGCCGTTGACGAACGGCAACGGACCTATATACAACAACTTTTTATCCGCGACGACTATCATTCTGCCGTCGGGGAATTTCTCGCTCGGGCGTTCGTATTTTTCTATGACGAGCGCGGCATCGTGCAGCACGCCTTTGCCGTCGCCCGAACCCGAGCCGAGCGAGAACACGTCTACGTCTCCGCCGTTTACCCTTACGCCGTACGCCCTGTAAATCTCTTCGCAACGCGCCGCTCTGGCGTGGATAAGGCTTTCGACTTCGTCCATACTCTCGGCGCAAAGCGAATCGGGGAATATTTCGAACGGCGAAACGGCTTCCACGCACACGTCGCCTTCGTAAATCGGCTTACCGTCTTTAACGCCGACTTTTTTGCCCGCGGTATTATCCCACGTTACCTTATAAAACGCCGTGCCGCAGGTCTCGCTCCATACCGTCGCGCGGAAAATACGGTCGTCGATATTCAGTCTGCCGTAGGTGGAATTGAGCAACGCGGTGGCGAGTTTCGCCGTCTTTACGTCGCTCTCTTCTCCGCCCGCCGCCCTTACGCTCATCACGGGGCGCACGCGCGTAAGCCGCGCCACGCGCGAGTCCATTATCGGCGCGATATGGTTGTAACAGTTTCTGTCCTGCCAGAAGTAATATCTGTCCGCTTCTTCCACTTCGCCGTTCACGCCTATTTCGCAATACTGTCTGCCGCACAGATAGTTAAGGTTTAATTCCCAACGCTTTTCAACGTCTCTGCGTTCGCGCTGACGGGTATAAAAGTCTTCGTATAAGGCGTTTACAAGGTCTTCGTAGAAAAATTCTTTCTTTTCGGTCTTCTTGCTCATCGCGCCTTGTCTCCTTTGCCGCGCCCGCAAAATTCCGCGGCGAGCGCGTCGTAGAGTTTCTCGGCGCAAGCCCTGCACAGTCCGAGTTGCGCGCGTTCTCCGTTAAGGTAGATCTCTCTTTCGACGAGTTTGTCGCACCCGTCGGTGTCGCACTTTAACGCGAGTTTAGTTTTCGTTACCTTCATTTAACTTCTCCTTTATTATTTTTAAGAGTTTCTTTTTCCGCTTTTCGAGTTCTGCGTCGGAAACGGCCGATAGGTCTTCGTCGCCGCCGTCTATGCCGAGCAGCAGTTTAATCGCGGTTATATCGGGCGGAACGGGTTTTACGGTAACCTTGCGTTTGACGAGTACGAGATCGCCGTCCGCGTCGGAATACTCTTCCACGGTTTCCGTGCTGTCGTACCCGACCGCCTTTTTGTACAGCGCGGTCTTTACCGCGTCCTTTTCGCTTACGGTCTTTTTGTCTCTCACATTCTGCCCTTTCTCCTTGATAATTTTTTAATAAGTCGTTCCTTGTCCCGCTGAACGGGCGTTTTGGCGTACTCGCTCCGCTCGGTTTTAGGTCTCGAACAGATAAAATACCGCAACTCGTCGAGACAATGGTCGTCGCGTTTTACGGGCGCGTCGCCGTCGCCCCAGCGGTAGGATTTGAGTTCGCGGATAAGGTTGACGCACGAGCGGAATATGAATATCCGATCGGTTTTGAAATATTCCTTTACCCGCGCCACGCCAGAAAACAGATTTTTGTCTACGTTCGGGTTTACCGCCACGCCGCGTTCGTAAAAAAGTTCGGTTACGCTCTTCACGCTCGCGAGAGTCCTTTGGTTCGCCGCCGAGTCGATGAGCGCGGATATACGCCCGTCGTAATCTCTGCGCCAGCCTATCTCGTCGGAAATCCGTTTAATCTCTTCCGCGTGGTAGTCTATATCCTTTTTCGCCGCGAAGTGTTCCGCCACCACGAAAACCCGCCCGTCGTAATCCACCGCGTACCAATGACAGGACAGCGGATTGTTCAGCCCCGGATCGATCGACAGATTGTTCTGCCATTCGAACGGCACGGGGAAGGGATCGATGACGTGCCTGTTTTCGTCGAATTCGGTATATACCAGCCCCGACTCGTCGCGAAACCGCCCGAATTTACGGCTTTCGAGTTCGCTTTCGGGCAGAGTTGCCGAAAACTCGGCTATCTCGTTCTCGTCGAGAAAGGGGTTGTCCGCCCATTCTATAAACTCGCAGCACACTTCGTCGGAGCCGGCGGAGTTAAGATAAATCTCGTCGTAGATAAAGGTCAGACCTTTAAGCGGAGTCATCGTGCCGAAAATCTCGCCCTTTTTATCGAGTACGCGCATTTTACACTCGCGGTACACGTCTTCGGGCGGCTCTTCGTCGAACCACACGAAATCGAGCGAACTGCCCTGAAACTTCTCTCTGCCCTGGTCGCAACTCTTGAACCCTATCGTGGATATTCCGCCGAACACGTTTTTAATCTTCAACTGGTCGATGACGCCGTTTTCGTAGTCGTCCTTTCTGCCCGAACTCATAACCACGTCGGCTATCCAGTCTTTCGGCAGGTATTTGAGTATTTTGCTCTGCGCCACGTCGCGCTGTACTTCGCGCGAAAGCGACACCGCCCAGCCGAACGTATCCTTTCTGTTCTTTCTGTACGGATGAATACCCCGCGCAAGATAAATCGCTTCGACCGCTCCGCACTCGGTTTTGCCGCTTCTGTTACCGCCGAACACCCAGCGATTGCGTTTTAAGCATTTATGAAAAGCGAGTTGTTTCTCGTGAACTAACTCGCCTTTGTTATAGTTATATATAGGATAAGCCGCGCGCTTTTCTATCTCGCGTTCTATTTTTGCAAGCGCAAGAACGATCTCGTCGTCGATACGCGTTTTTTCTTTGCCCGACATCGACAAATACCGCCTTTATTTTATTATTTCTTGCACGCGTCGACTTTCGCCCGGTAGTATAATTACGGCGTATGAAAAAACTTTGCCTTACTGCCGCCCTTCTCGCGTGCCTGATTGCGTACCCGCTTCCGCGCGCCGACGGGGCGGACGAAACGAAATATTCGAGAGTCGAATCGGAGTCGGTTATACTATATATGGACTCCGCTTTGACCGTGCCTTGGTTTACCCTGCCTTACGGGTACTACGTCAAGGTACGCAGCGTAAGCGGCGCGTGCGCGAAAGTGGAATACAAGGGCGACGGCGCGGGCAAACCGTCCGCGAAAGGTTACGTCGCCGCCGCCGACCTTAATATTTCCGCCGCTCCGCCGTCCGCGCCGTACCCGTCGCTGACGCTCACGGTTGACAGAACCTGTCTGCTGTATCTCGACGTGGACTTCTCCATTACCGAGACGATAACCCAAAGCAGCACCGTCGATTTTTACGGTATTTTAACGCGCCCCGGCGGAACGCAATACGTTTACGGGTACGTCAACTCCGCTTCGGGCGACAAGTACGTCGGCTATCTGCCCGTAGACTGCGTTTACCCCTTTACCGTGCCGAGACTCGAAATCGAACGCCCCGACGAAGACGAAACAAAGCCTTCCGACGACGGCGACAAGCCCGCGGCGGACAACGCGCTCGGCAACAATATGCAGATACTTTTAATAGTCGCCGTCTCCGTAGTCGCGGTGTCGATAGTCTATCTGCTATTCCGCCCGTCGTCGCAAAAAGTCAAAGACGAAGTCATAGCGCGCAGCGAATTTGACGACGAATAAGTCGGTTAGCCGAGCGAGATTCGAACGCAATTACTTGTGGCTATCGACGGTTTTACCGCGAACCGACAAGCGATACGCCCGTAAAATTATGTAAAACTCCGCGCTTTCTGCACGCTTCTTCTTTGGCTTTTCTCCGCGCGTAAATCTCCGACAGAAAAAAGAACTCCTTTATGAGTTTTTTATATTTCGTTTCGTCGTAGCCGCGCTCTTCCATCGCCTTGCCGAACTTATCCGTCGCGAGCAGTAATTTACGAAAATAATTTCTGTTCCGCTCTATATTCATCGGCTCGATAACGCCGTATTTTTCCCGTAGCAGCAATCCGTGTTCTTCTTTAAGCGATTCGGTCGCTTCCTTTACGTCGTAATAAAAATCTATAAGCCGTTTCTTCTTTTCGATTAAATCTATAAGCCGCTCGGCTTGCTTTTGCGCGGTCTGACCTTTGACGTACGGCGCGCTCGCTCTTTTAAGGAACGCTTCGTCCATCCACTCGATTATTTCTCCTATTTTCGTGTAGCCCTCTAACGCGGTCTTTTCGTAAATCACTCTTTATCATCTCCTTTTATCGTTCGCCGTAACGCGTAAATTCGGGCGCATTATATATCGCCTTTTAACGATTTTCAAGATTTACTGAACGCTGTTCGCCAAAAAAATTTTTCGGCAAAGACAAACGCGCGAGGGGGCTAACCCGAACGTTTGTTCGCATTTACGACGTTATTTTAGCACCCTATCCCCGTCATTCATTGTCATACTTTTTTTCGGCGCGAAAAGGCTTTATGGCGCGAAAATTCCGAAATTTTTCCGCAAAACCGCGTTAATCGTCGGAATTTGTCGAAAATCCTTGTCAAACGCCGCGTTTAATGATATACTTAAAATAAGCACTTATGAAAAACAGATTTTTTACTTTGGTTTTAATATTTATTTTTTGCGGAGCGTGCGCGTTCGGGGCGGCGTTGCCCGCGCGCGGCGTAAAAGCCGACGGAGAAACGGGCTCCGGCGGCGCGAGTACGGAAATATTCCTGCCGACCACTTACCTGCAATACTATAAACTCGAAAACCCGTACGCCATCTGCCGCGAAGAAGTCGACGGCAAGGAATTCGTAGCAATCTCGCACAAGGGCGCGATAGTCGTCTACCGCGACGGAGTGTTTTCCGAAGTCTCCAACGAAAAACTCGCCATGTCTTCGCAGGGCGTGCCGTCGCTACAACTCTTTAACGGAAAATACCTGCTCTTCTCTACCGACTCCACCATTTATTTCGTGGACGTAACCGCCGAAACCCCCGCCGCGCCGATCAAGATAGACGGCGTTGCCGGCGAAGACTTTTCGGTACTCGGCGATTCTTTGGCGGTATGCACCAGCACGCGTATAATTTTCTATACGCTTGCCGAAACCGCAGACGGCAACCTTACCGCGACCGAGTCGGGCGGCATAACGGGCGAACTCAACAACAAAACCCGCGCCGTTTTGCAGTCGGTCAACAGCAAGACCTATTTTTACGACGAACGCAACTTCGATACGAAACGTATCTGCGAATACGATCCGTCAACCGCGCGGATAAGCAAAGTCGCCGACGCGGAAGGCGTATATTGCCTTGCGGAATCGGGCAAAGGCGACGGAAAACTTTACTATTCCTGCGATAAGGGCGTGTACGCGCTCGACCTTGCCACAAAAGAAAAAACCGAGATCAAAACCGTGTCCGAAACGGACGCTTCTACGGAAAAGGATCTCGGCAAACTATGGAAGCCGCAGGGCTTGTGCCTTACGGGCAAAGGTATCTGGGCGGTGGACAGCGACATCAACGCCGTACAGGAAATCGACCTTTCCGACGGCAATTACGAGTTTACCAAATTCGCCATAACGACCAACTCCCGCGCGATAAACAGACTGTCGGAAAACGCGAAAGACGTAACCTATTACAACGACACGGTTTACGCGCTTGACGAAAACCGAGTGGTGGTTATCGGCAACGCCGACAAGCCTACGGACGAACGCGACTATCACAGAATAGACCTTAAAGCCAAAGCCGACAAATTCGCGGCGGGCGGCGGGTATCTGGCGTACGCCTGCGGCGGAGAAGTTATATACGGCAAAATAGAAACGGATAAAACCGACGAAAACAAATATGTTCTCGCGGGCGAAAAGACGATTACCGCGCGCGTGAGCGAGCCTAACGTGAACGGGCAGATTTACGATCTCGTTTACGGCGACGGCGCGTTTTACGTTCTTACCAACGCGCTCGACGGCGGCTATACCCACCCCGTGATTTTGCGTATTGACGTAAAAACGGGCGAATGTTCGGCGATATTCGATTCGGCCGCGAAAGGCACGGCGGAATATATCGCGGTAGATCCGTTCGACAAAATCTACGTTCTCGCCAAGTACGAAACGAGTTATATCGTGTACGCGTACGAAAGCGGCGCTGCTAAAACCGTGTACTCGCATAACGGCGAAATAATATCGGGCGAAAAAATCGTCAAAGTCCAAACCGACTTCGACGGAAAACTGTATATGTTAAGCGACGGCGGCAAGATTGCCGTTTTAAGCGGAATTACCGACGAAAACGGTAAAACGGTCGGGTACGGCGAACCTTCCGTCGTAAACGTAATCAAGTCCGAAAACCTGTCGGGCGTGGGCAACCCCGTCTCGGCGTGTCTCGGCGCGGAAACGCGTAAGGCGTACTTCGTGTTCGGCGGGCTTATTTTAAGAACGGACGGCGACGGCGACGACGCGCTCGGCGTGGCGACAGTAAATAACGTGGTCGTTCCGAGCGGATTCGGCTACGCCTATTCAAACGAAATCTCTTACGGCAAGACGATTGCAAACGCCAAACTGTTCAAAGTCGACGAGACCGCGATAGACGGCAAATATTTCAAATTTTCGGAAAACGGGTATCTTACCGAAACCAAAGGCTACGACTACGCGTTCGTAAAAATCAACGACAAATATTCGCTTGCGATAAACGGCTACGGCGCGGCGATAGTCCGAAATACGGACGTTTCCGCTTCGGCGGGCGTGGAAGCGCAAACCGAATCGTATTACGCTCTGCTGGATTTTTCAACCTATTCCCTGCCCGTCTTCAACGCCGCGTACGCGAGCGACGTATCCTACGCGCGTAACGAAAAAGTAGAAGTCGTCGGCAAACTGAACTTTAACGGCAAGACCTATCTCGTTACCCTTAAAGACGGCAAAAACGCGTTTATCAACGCCACGTTTTTGACCGAAGAACCCATCGAAGCAAGCGGCGTCAAAACCGAAAAAAGCGGCTACGTTTACGACAAAGACGGCGTAAGCGTTTACGACGAAAACCACTCGCTTATAAAAACGGTAAAGGGCAAGACCAAAGTACGGGTGCTTTACTGCGCGGACGGCGTTGCGAAAGTGCGTTTTAACGACGGAGCGGAAGGCTTCGTGTCGTTAGAAACGATTACCTACGACAGCAAAGACGACTTTATAAAATGCGTGGTGGCGATACTCTGCGCGTCGTCGTTTCTCGTTCTGGCGTTGTTCTTCGAGCGCAAATACCTTTTCGCGAAACTATAATTAAACGCGCTTTGCGAAATTATAATTAAATACGAAACGCAAAAGTATACTTAACGAAACCGCAACCTAATACGAATTGCAAAATTATAATTAAATACGAAACGCGCGGGGCGGAAGAAAAATTATTTTCTTCCGCCCCGCGTTTTATGCCAGACAAAAATAATACGAACCTTGCAAAAACGCCGCTATTTACGCGCTTTTTTGCAAATTCTCGGACGATGTACGTTCAGTACTACCGTTCTCGCCTTTGCAACAAATCATCGAAAATATCGGCGTTTTTGTTGCCGGCAAGTCTGACGGCGTGTTTTTAGGCTAAGACAAGGCGCGTAAGCGGGTTAATACTGCCCGTATAACCCGTGAGCGCAACGCAGTATTAGTCAAAAACGCACCGTCAGACCACGGTTCGTATTATTTTTATCTGGCATCGTTCTAAATTATTTTTTCTTACTGTTTTTCCCGTATTGTTTTTGTCTATCATAAGCCGTTACAGGGCTATCAGAGCCGAAAGGCATTTGAGCGTAACGCCCGCCGTGACGGACAGATAATACGCGAAAAATTTGAGACAGTTCTTTAACGCGGCGGCGTCTTCGCCGTCTTCGATGGGAGCGTCGTCTTCGCGCGCTATCCGCCTTAACGCGGCGTACGTCGCAAACGAAAACTCTTTATCGCCCGCGCCCACGCAGTTTTTACACACCGCTCCGCCGGCAGCCGCCGAAAAATACACTTTCTCTTCTATTATTTCGCCGCAGATCGGGCAGACGGTCAGATCGAGCGCGTACCCGCTTATTTTTACCGCTTTTATAAGAAATTCTATCAGCAGTTTTTCCGCATCGCGCGCTTCGCACAGTTTTTTAAGATAGTCGACGAGCAACGAAAAATGTTCTTCCGAGACGGTTTCTTCGGGGTAGAACGCGTTGGTAAATTCAAGCGCGCAAAGCCCCGCGTAATACTTTTTCACGTCTAAACGCAAGGCGTAAAAGGTATCGAAGGCGTTTACTTCCACCGCCGTGTACCTGCCGCCGCGCTCCGCAAGCACGGTTTCCGCAAAACAAAACGGCTCGGAAAGAGCCTTCATTTTCGCGTTGGCTTTTCTCACGCCGCGCGCGCTTACCGTCAACTTTCCGCGTTCGAGCGTGAATACGTTGAGTATTCTGTCGCTTTCTTTATAATTGACCGCGGAAAGCGTTATTCCATTGACTTTGACTTCCATTTTTCGCCCGTCTGCGGCACGCCGCTTTCGTTCGCCGCACCGTCACGCTTATTTTTTCGTTTTGCCCGACAGTTTTCTATAAAGCATATAGTAACCCGTTTTGCCCGTTTTTTCAAAGAGTTCCCACGCGATTTTTTCAGGATCTTTCATACCCGTATCTTGCGCGGTTTATCGGTAATTATTCCTTATTACCGCTTCTTTTTGCGGCGATAAGGAACTATCCACAGGTAATTCGCCCGCCGAAACGACGGCGCGCCTTATTCGGGTTTGCCATACCCGTATTGATCGAGCAGGTCGCTTCTGTCGCGCCAATTCTCTTTTACTTTGACGTAGACTTTCAGAAACACCTTCGCGCCGAGAAACTTTTCCATAGACTCCCGCGCGAAAGACGAAACTTCTTTAAGGGCTTGACCTTGTTTGCCTATGATAATCGCCTTATGGTTAGGTTTTTCGCAGATTATATCCAAATCCACGTCGTATATACCGCTGTCGCGGCGCGAAAACTCGTTGACCACGACGGCAACCCCGTGCGGAATCTCCTTGTCGTATTTAAGCAGGATTTTTTCGCGCATAAGTTCGCCTATCATAAATTTTTCGGACTTGTCCGAAACCGCCGCAGGATCGAAAACGTACTCGTCGCTTTGCAGATATTTTATGAGCGTCGCAAGCAGTTCTTTAACGTTCTTGCCCCTGCGCGCCGACACGGGAATAATCTCCGCCGCGCCACAGTCGGACAACGCCGCAAGGTTAGACGGTACACGCGCCGCGTCGGTAATGTCGGTCTTCGATACCGCCACTATTGTCGGAACGCCCGTTCCGCAATATTTTTTTATCGTGGTTACGTCTTCGTCGGTAATGCCGGCGTGTCCGTCCGCGACGAACAAAATCACGTCGCAGTCCTTGGCGGTAAGCGCGGTCGCGCGCTGCATACGCGCGTTGAGCACGTTTTTGGCTTTATACAGCCCCGGCGTGTCTTCGAACACTATCTGATACTCGTCAGTCGTCAGAACGCCGTATATCCTGTCGCGCGTCGTCTGCGGCTTGGGCGAAGTGATAGCCACCTTTTCGCCGACAAGCACGTTTACGAGCGTGGATTTACCCGCGTTCGCTCTGCCTACTACCGCTACCGTTCCGCATTTCATTTCAATCTCTCCCGACGTTCGCCGCCGCCATAATCTCTTCCGCCAAAGCGGTCATTTCTTCTTCGTCCGCCGCGTTCATGTGGTCGTAACCGAAACAATGCAACACGCCGTGCAAGACAAGATAACAGATCTCGCGCGCAAGCGAGTGTCCGTACTCTTCGGCTTGCTCCGCGGCGCGCTTTTTGCAGATGCAAATCGAGCCGAGCGGCAGTCTTCCGCTTTCTTCGTCAACGTCCGTCGGATAGTCGCTTAACGCTAAAATTTTATATCTTATTCCGTCGAAGTTGGGGAAGGACAGCACGTCCGTAACGGCGTCTTTGCCGCGCGTTTCCCTGTTCAATCGACGTATTTCGTCTTCGTCTGCGAACGCTACGTCTATTTCGAGCGGAGCGGTCTGTTTAAGCCGTTTATACGCTTCTTCCGCAACTTTGCGGACGGGGAATTCGTCGTCTAAACCTATTATTTCAAGATTATTCATCGTGCTTTTTACCTATTTTGAGTTTCGGGTATTCCACTCTGCCGTGGTAAATCCCCGCGAGCGCGCGCGTTATCGTGCGGCGGATAAGGTCTATATCTTTCATCGTAAGGTCGCATTCGTCGAATTGACCGAAGTCCATTCTCTCTTCTATAATCTCCCTTACGGCGGCTTCTACGTTATCGGCGGTGCGGTCTTTAAGAGTTCTGACTTTCGCTTCGCAACCGTCCGCGATCATTATGATAGCCGCCATCTTGGTCTGCGGTTTCGGGCCGGAATACGAGAATTTCGCGATGTCGAGTTCGCCGTCGGTAAACTTGGTCGCCTTGACGTAAAAGTACCTGATGGGCAGCGTACCGTGATGCTGCAAGGCTACGTCGGCGAGTATTTTCGGCAAGTGGTATTTGAGTATGAGTTCGTAGCCGTCTTTGGCGTGCGAACGGATAATTTCGGTAGACAGTTCGGGCGTGAGTTCGTCGTGCAGGTTTCTGCCCGTCTGATTTTCCGTGAAAAATTCGGGGTTTTTGAGTTTGCCCACGTCGTGATAATACGCGCACGCGCGCGCCAGCAACGGGTTTTCGCCTATCGCCGTAGCGCAACTCTCCGCTAAGGTCGACAACGCGACCGAGTGGTTGAACGTGCCGGGCGCGTTTTCTATAAGCGCCTTTATCAGCGGGGCTTTATGGTCGGTCAGTTCGGACAGTCGGTAGTTGGTCAGCGCGGAAAATACTTCTTCGAAAAGCGGTAACCACAACGTCATTAAAAATACCGACAACAAGCCCGAAGCCAGCCCGTCTATAAGGTACGTCGCCCACTTTACGGGTATGGTCTCCACGTTGAGAAGCAGACAGGAGACTATGACCGGCGCGGCGATGGGCAGACCGAGCAACAACACTTTGAATCTCGCGCTCTGCCCGTCTACGAGATAAATCGCCATCGTCCCCGCGACGAAACCTATTACCAGCGACGCGTAAAGCGCGCGGTTGTCCGTCATATCTATCGACACGAACGCGTCGGAAATAAAGACGAGCAGACACACTACGCAGTTGGTAAACACGGCTTTACGCCTGTCCGACACCATCAGCACGAGCAACGCGCACAGGGCGAACGGTCTTGCGTAAATGCTACGCCACTTGCCCACGACGTAAAGCATCAGTATCGACACTTCGATGATGACGAACAGCATATTCACGTTCTTTCCGTCGTGCAGAAAATCTCTGTCTTCGAACCAGAAATAAAGGAATATCCCGACCGATACGAGACAGACGGCTATGATAAGGTATACTATTCTGCCCGCAACGCCCGTCCCCGCGAACTTCTCCCACGCGAACGCCATATCGAAATCCGCGCTCAGCGCAAGCGCGAGTACGAACAGCAGCATTATTATCGCCGTATGCACCGCGAAATACGAAACCGTTTTCGCTACGGTCGATCTGTCCCACTTTTTGAGTTTTTCGTTAGTTTTTTTCATTTCCACCTGATTTTTCAGCCGAATCGGCGCGCTCGTAGGCGCGGATTATCTCGGTTACGAGCAAATGTCTTACGACGTCCGACGCGTTGAGATAGCGTATGCCGATCCCGTTTACGTTTTTCAGAATATCGGCGGCGTGTTTAAGACCGCTCTTTTTGCCGTCGGGCAAATCTATCTGCGTAAGATCGCCCGTTATTACCATTTTACTTCCGCCACCCATACGCGTCAGAAACATTTTCATCTGCTCGCGAGTGGTATTCTGCGCTTCGTCGAGTATTATAAACGCGTTTGAAAGCGTTCTGCCGCGCATATACGCAAGCGGCGCGATTTCTATTACGCCGCGTTCGAGCAGTTTGACGTACCCGTCCAGACCGAGCATTTCCTGCAACGCGTCGTATAACGGGCGCAGGTACGGATCGACTTTGTTCTGCAAATCTCCGGGTAAAAAGCCGAGTTTTTCGCCCGCTTCCACCGCAGGTCGGGTTAAAATAATCTTCTCGACTTCCTTGTTCTTGAACGCCGCCACCGCCATCGCCACCGCAAGATACGTCTTGCCCGTGCCGGCAGGGCCTATCCCGAACGTAGCCGTGTTCTTCTTGATGGACTCGACGTATTTCTTCTGCCCTACGGTTTTGCACTTGATTATCTTCCCGCGCGAAGTTATCGCCACCACGCCCGCAGACACCTTTTCTATGTCGTCGGCGTTGCCTTCTTTGGCAAGTTCCACGCAATAGATTATGCGCGTTTTGTCGATAGGCTCGCCCGCCCTGATAATATCCGCGAGTTTGTTCACGACCGTTTCGGCGAGTTTTACGTTCTCCGCTTCCCCGCGAAGGCGTATTTTAGTGCCGTCCACGAACGCCGTTACGCCCGTCTCTCTCGCGATGACGTTAAGGTTCTCGTCGAACGCGCCGAGCAGTTGCGATAAGTTTTTTAAGTTACCCATCTCCGCGACTACGGAAACGTCTGCCATATCTCTCTCCTAACCGATTATATGTAAATACACGAAAGTTACCTTATAGAGCGTTTTACCGCCGGCAACGCTTTCTTCCGTCACGGAATGGCGAAGCAGTTGCAAGTCTTTGCAAAAGGCTTTGCCGAGCGCGACCGCTCTGTTTTCGTACGCGTCGCCCTTGCCTGCGGCAAGGTATTCGTAAACGTAAGTCGATTCCAGCGCGACTTCGCCGAGCGCGTACGTTTTAACGATTTTATCGGCGTGTTCGTACTCGCCGACTATAAGCGCGTCGCCTTTTTCTACCGCGTCGCCGATTTTTACGAGCGCGCGCCCCGAAAAGACTTTAATCTCAACGACCGTTCCGTCCGCGTCGGCGCGGATAACGTCCCCCGCGACGTTGAGCGGAAGATTCTTCTCGGCTTCGCGTTTAAGGTCTACTATAACTCGTCTGCCGACCTTTTCGACAGTCGCGTAAGCCGCGCCGTCTATACCGAGCGCGAGTTTTTCGCCGAGCGACGAACAATCCGCCCTGCAAACCCTGCCTTCTTCCACGCCTTCGGCTTTAAGCGCGGCGAGAATTTCGCGTCTGAACCCCGCCGCGTCGGATTTATATACTATCTCCGACACGACCGAATCGGACAACGCCGCGAACGCCGTAAACGCCGCCGCGCCCAGACACGCGCCCGCTTTAAGCGCGATTTTCTTAAAAAGCGAAAACCCGCCCTTATAGCCTATTCTTTCCACATTATAACACATATTGCGTGAAATTGCAAAAATTTTTTGCTCGTCGGCAGATTTTACGGTCAAAAAACAATAATTTTTGCCGTAAACGACGTCTTTTACGAACAATTTTCGGTCGCAACACGCCAAGGGCAGGTTTTCCGCGCCGTTCCCGTCGGCGCGCAGTCTTACGAACGTAGTCGGAATTTTCATAGCGTCTGCACCGATTTTATCACGCCCGTTATCGCCGTTTCGTTTTCCGTAAAGCGTTTTATGCGCAGATTTTCGCCCGAAACGCAAATCGTTCCGCCGCGTGTCGCAAAAAGCATTTTTTGCGGCTCGCATTCGAGTATCTTTTTAACGCCTTCGAACACTCCGCCCCGTCTGCCGCAAACGCAATATCTGAAACTTTCGGGTTTTATCTCGCAGTACAACCCCTTTTCAACGCAATCTTCCAACATAACTCACCCGTTTTATTATCCCGTTTTATTATACTGTCGCGCGGAAAAATTTTATGCCCGCAACGCCTTAAAACGTTTGCAAAATAGCAAACTATATGCTATAATGTTTTAGCGTTTCGGGTAAAACCGCGTTTTTAGCCCGAATAATCGCGTTCGCTACTGTGGCTCAGTCGGTAGAGCAGCTGATTCGTAATCAGCAGGTCGCCGGTTCAAGTCCGGCCAGTAGCTCCAGACACGAAACGACGGGCAACGCCTTGCGGCGTTGCCCGTCGTTTTATTCCCGTCGGAATTTACAAACGATAAAATGAAAAAATCAGATTTGGTAAAACTTAAAAACGACAATTATAAATCGCATAATTTAGCCAAAGATATGCGCGGAATCGTAATCGAAACAGATTACGATAATACGGACGTTTTATTTTTTAATCCGCACAACGTCGGAGACTATGCCGTCGTCAATATAAAAAACGAAGATTTAGAATCGGAAAAAGAGAAACTTCCGACGGAACTCGAAAAGGAATTGTCGTCCGAATCGGACGCATTGAAATCAAGAGCAAAAGACGTTCTTGCGCCCATTGCGATAAACGAATATGATATGGTTGAACTTTTGGTCGAAGAAGAAAGGTATGCCAGATTTGGAGCGCATAAAGGAGACGTCGGGTGCGTAATGGATAATAATGCCGTCCGAAATTATATCGAAGTTGATTTTTCGGGAACGGATAAAAACGGAAATTATTACGGCGATTGCATTTCCGTAAAGATTAACGACTTAAAAGTTATTAAATAATTTGCTATGCCGGACAAAAATAATACGAACCTTGCAAAAACGCCGATGTTTTCGATGATTTTTTGGTAAAGGCGAGCGCAGGTGTATATCAATGCGTCAAGCGAGAATTTGACAAAAAGCGCGAAAATTGCGACGTTTTGGCGGGTTCTAACGCAATTACCTGTGGTTAATCGGAAAAAAGTTTTGGTTATAGTAAAACGTGGAACGAAGCATTCAATCAGGGTTAGTTCAGCAACTCCGAAAACGAAAGTACGGGCAACGCCTTGCGGCGTTGCCCGTCGTTTTTTATCGGAATTTAATTCAGCATCGGAAAAATCCTAAATCAATTAAAGTCAAATACGCGCGTTAATAGCGGTTGCGCGCCCGTTTTTTCGTCCGGCGGCATATACATAACGTCTTTCATATATTCGTTCCAACGCAAAACGACTTCGCTTTCGGATTGAATTTTTGCTGCGTATTTTATACCTTTTTCACACTCGTAATAGCCGAATACGTCCAAACCGTCCATGCCAGACAAGAATAATACAAACCATGGTCTGACGGTGTGTTTTTGACTAATACTGCGTTGCGCTCACGGGTTATACGGACAGTATTAACCCCTTCG
>CAKQQQ010000006.1 GCA_934271065.1 uncultured Clostridia bacterium
ATAAAAACTCCTTGATCTATTGATAAAAATAATGCCGACGAACCATCAGATCCGCCGGCATTTTTCGTTTGTTTTTTACTGTTCGATATCCTTCCATCGGTCGGCAAATTCTTTTCGTACACGCTTTTCGGCGCGCCTTCGTTTTGTGGATTTTACAGCCGCCGAAATACCTTTGAACGGCAGCGAAATTATCCATACAATTGCTTGCAGAACATACGGCAAAATCGGGGCGAGAAGTATGATTAAAAGTATGAGCATCAAGAGATACAAAATCATCTTTCCGCGCTTGTTCAGACTTATGTCGATGTCCGTTTCGTTGGACGGATCTTTGCTGCCCGATTGCTTGTTGTCTATAACGCCCAAGTTGTAGGTTATGCCGTCCGTTTCAAACTTCAATCGAAGTATGGTAACGTCGCCCACGAGCGTATAACTTTCAAACGTAGAACCGGTTGTCGAATAACCGCTTAAAGAGTAACTTGTTTCTGTAAAACGCAATACCCATTTCTTTCCTTTGAGTTCGGTCAGGGCTTCGTCCGTCAGTTTCGATGAAGTCTTTACGTCAAGGACTGCGCCGTGGTAGATATTCTCGCGGTTTTCGCCTTTTATAAAGTCGTCAATCGTCTGAATTCTGTCCCACTTATACGTTCCCGCAAATAAGCCGTCACCGGTATGTTCGACTTTATCCGTGTATTTGAGATAGGCGTATTTGTCCGCTTTATCCCCGAAAGTTTCTTTTACTCCGACAAAGGGAGCGGAAGACCAATCGTAACTTTGCGTTGTGTAATACACGTCCGCCTCCAAGAGTTTGTCTATGGGCTTGTCCGTGTTGAACGCCACGAAATGGCTGTCGCACGCTCCAACGTATAGTTTAAAACCGTCTTTATACCTTACAAAGCCCACGAATTTATCCGTAACGACGATGGTTTCTATATCCACGCAATTTACATACGGTTTGCCGTTGATTGAACCGAAGGCATACTGCTTATTGACTGCGTAATTTACTTCGGTAACGGTATTGCCGCCACTTGCTTGTTTATCTATGCTTTCGTCGAACGGACGATATATAGAACTGATAGCGTAATATCTCACGCTTTCGTCCTTGACCGTAAGTCCCGAAACTTTGTATTTGTAAAACACGCCGCTACCATTTAGCATTTCGAGTTTGTAATTCAGATACGAAATGTTGTCGTTTATCGTGGTCGAAATGTTGATAGACGACGCTTTGAAGTCTTTGGCTTTTCCACTCGGCTGGTAGATATAAACGAAAAGTTCTTTATCTACGCTTTCGGCAAGTTGAATTATCTGCAAAGAATAGTCGTCCGTTTTGGTCGGATAGTTGTCCGGATTGAACGACTTATCCCTGCTTAAATCTTCCAGAACATCGGTAGCCGTTTTATCTTCCGCAAAAGCCACATTTGCGGCGCTTTGCATTCCCGTAAAGAGAAGGCAAAGCGTTGCGCATAAAACGGCTAATCGTTTGATAAATCTCAAATAATTATCTCCGTCGGATCTATTACGATTTCAGCCTCGGGATTAGGCACTTTGAAATTTATCTTGACAGTGGCTTCGGCTGACGCGGCTTTAATTTCGAGCGTAAACATATCGCCGTCGGGAATTGCCGATTTGTCAATCTTAATATCTTTTTCGGAATATTTCCGCATTAGAACGGTATATAAAGTTCCTTTCGGCTCAATACTGAACCCGTTGTCCTTTTTTACGATATTAAAACAATCGCTATAATCGTCCGCAGCCGAAAATTTTACTTCTTCGCTGTCTGCGAAAAACGAAAAATCATAATCCGTTTTCGGTGTGATTTTTACGGAGTATTCCTTACTGCCGTTCCCTATAAATATCAGTTTCACGTCGGTAGGTTTACCTTTTTCAAAAGTGTAGCCGCCCGTAGACGACGCAACTCTTTCGTTACCTATTTCCACATAGAAATTTTTAGGCGCTTCCGTAAAACCGTTTGTAAGAAATATTACGAACCCGATTACAAGCGAGATGACGAGCAGAACCGCTATGTATGAAATTGTTTTGATTAAACTGTTTTTCATATCCGTCACCGCCTTATATAAAGAATCTGATTGCTTTCGAAGAACTTACGCCGTCGCTTTTTACGACTATCGTGACCGAAAAATAACACGACTTCACAAGTTCTATGTTTTCTTTGGATTTTTCGGCAAAGTCCGTTCCGCCGACCATATCGAATTCATCCTCGAAAACATATCTGTCATAATACGATGTCCCCCACATAGCGTCGTCCATTTTAGATGACGAATAATAACTGTTCAGATCTTTATCTCCCGTAGTTATGGTAAGAACTCCGTTTGAGATCGTAGCCGATGTGATAAACTGATTTACCAAAGAATTAAGATTTTTCTTTGTAATGTCCGAAAACGTGGTAACATCCGCAGCAGCATACTCCGTACCGAAATATACGTTTCCCGTACCCGTTCTGACAGCGGAGAATGTCGGGTTTTCCGCATTTTCAACCGAAAGATTAAACGTGTAAGTTTTTTTCGGCTGTAATTGATAAAACGTTCCGCGTTCGGCTGTCGTCGTAGGCGTTAAATCGGTTGTATAATTTATAAGCGGTTTCGGGGCGTCCACAAAGAATAATTTTATCGTTTCGGAAAGTCCGCTCACTTCGTCTTTTACGGTTACATAAAAATAACAGGATTTGAGCCATTGCACGTTTTGCTCGGCTTTTTTGTCGTATTCGTCATCCATAAGTAAATCAAATTCATCGACTTCGATATATCTGTCGTAATATGTAGTTCCCCATAACGCGCCGTCGGGTTGCGACGAAGAATAAAATTCTTCAAGTTTTTTATCGCCGGTTTTTATGGTGAGAGTAGAACCGGAAACGCTTGCCGAAGTTATAAACATGTCCGCGAATTCATTTATGTCTTTTTTTGTTATATCTTTGTAAGACGTTATGTCGGGGGCTGCATATTCCGTTCCGAAATACACAGAACCGTTACCGCCTCGCGTTACGGTAAATTTCGGTGAGGCAACGCTGTTGAATATATTTGAGAGATTTATATCGAACGTATGCGTTTTATTAGGGTAAACCTCGTAATATTCACCGCGTTCAGTTGTCGATTTTTTAACAGTCTTGCTTTCAACGGCAATGTCCGTTGCTTTACCTATGAACACGATATTGCAAGTTCCTTTTATTTTGCCATTCCTCGTCGTTGCAGACAATACGGCAGTATTTCCTATGAACGATTTATAACAATCGACTCTTGCCGAAAGCGAACCGTCGCTGTCGGGCGTTACGGAAAGATAATCACTTATCTTTTGATTTTTTAACGGCGCGTTAGACGCCCATTCAACTTTCCAATCCACCTGTTGATTACTTGCCGTTGCGGGCTGAATTGTTGCTTTAACGGTGTAAGAAGCCAAAGCCAAAGAATCTGCCGCATTCAGTTTAATAGGCGAAAACAACATATTCGCATTAAGGCTGTTATCTTCAAATGCTAAATCGTTGTTCTGAATCGTTGATTTTTCTTCCGTTTTCTCGCAAGAGGCGAATATCGTAAGGATACTCGTTATAAGCAGAATAAACGTTATAAGTGCGGCTATATGTCGATTAACGGCATATTCGCCGTGTTTTAAGTTTTGCATTTAATACCTCCATAATTTATTTTTTATTTAAAGGGGACTGTATTTCAAGCCCCCTTTACTTTGGCTAAAAATCTATCGTCAACGTATCGACGATTATTTCTTTAACCGGAATTTCGTTATCCGAAGGAGACCATACTTTCTTGGCAAGGAAGGCAAACGCTCCGCTTGCCAGAACGACTACGGACAGCGACATTACCACCGTAATTATGTTGCGAAGAACACTTCGCCCTGCCATAAATTTTCTCATAATCTATTACCAGATAATAGTTCCCGGAGTTACGGTTACGCCGGTTACGGGGATATAATGTCCGTTTGCCGCAAACATAAGCGAGAAATCTTTGGATATATCCTGATAACTTACGTTAGAAGCGTTAAGCATATCCGATTTTACCGTAACGGTCGCAAAAGCCGTGGTAGGATTAGCCTTTATCCACGAATCCACCGCTACCATACAAGCGTTCAGAACGCCTGCGGCCAACTTATTTTTGGTTGCGGTAGAGTTGTCTTTCGTCAGCATTAAACCTGCCATAGTAGAGAAATCGTATGCGGTTTTATCCACTGCGGAAGCCGTTCTCATACAATCTTCCCAAACGGTTTTATATTCGGTTGCAAGCAAGGTCTTTACGCCGTCAACGAAAGCGTCGTTGAACTTGATTTTGCTCGTAATTTTTTCCGTTCCCGCTACCGTATAATCCGAGAATGCGGAAGTATGACCTATGGTGTATGCCGCGTTGTCGCTTGCATTGCCGAGTCCGCCTATCAAGATATTGTTAAATGCAACCGACGCGCCGCCTTTTACAAGATTTGCGGAAGAAATAGCCGTAACTTTTCTGTTGTAATCGCAGACGATAGTCGCTTTCACAGCCGCATTTGCCCTCGACGTTACCGTAACGACGATTTTTTCGCCGAACGCTTTAAGATTTTTAACCGTCGCTTTAAGCGAACCGTCTGAATCGGGTGTTACCGTAACGTAATCGCTAACGTTTTTACCGCTTGCCCACGCGGAACTTGCATTCTGGAACGCAACGCTCCAATCAACAGCCTTGTTCGTGGCGTTTTCAGGCGTAATCGTTGCCGTTACTTCGAGTTCACTTTCTTCAAGACTTCCGTTAGCGGCAGACTTTCTTACTGCCATAAGTTTAATGTTGGGCGTATTGCCTATGTCATAATCCACATTGCCGACGCCATTTTCATTATCTGCTTCACCGACAATATCGTCGATAATCGGCTTATACGCCGACTTTTGCGAAGAATCGTCGTTTTTATTTCCGCAAGCCACAAGTCCGAAAACGCTTCCGACTACGGCTGCGATACAGAGCGTTCCACTCATAAGAATTTTGAAAAGTTTATTATTTTTCATTTCGTTTTACCTCTCTTTTTTTATTTTTATAATTACCTCAAAAGCATATCGAGAATGTTTTTGTCGGAATAACGGAAGGGTTTTACTTTACATTCGTAAACTGTACCGTCATCGTCGTAAGAACGAACCGCATAGGTGTTGCCTTTAATCGTTTTGCCGTTATCATCCTTCATTTCGTAAGGAATAACAACGAGTTCGGCTTCCATTGCTCCGTCAAATACGATATCCAACACAACGTAACCGCCCTTATCAGGGGGTACGATTGCAACTTTTACGTCTTTACCGCGAACCGTTCCCCTGATAAAGTAAGAAAAATACTGTTTGTCGTCCATTTCAAAAGTTTCTCTTTCAACCTTGATAGGGTTTTTAATTTTGTTTTCTGCCATATTTTTATTTCTCCTTGTGATTTGTTTTTTTGCTTCCGATTTCTCTGGAAATTCTTGTTGCTTCTTCTTTGCTTTTGCCTTCGTCGAGCGCCTTTTTGTACTTGTACAGTCCGCTATGGTCGCTCTGACATTGTAAATAACCGGAGCGAAGACCTGCCTCGTAGTCGGTAAGTTCTTTACCTTCTTTTTCTCCGTGCTGATGGACTTTTGCCTTGCGTTCTTCCGCGTAACCTTTGGCGCGTTTTGTAGGCACGCTCCACCTGCGTTCTCTTTTTTCGCCGCCTTTGTTAGCAGCGGCTTTGCTTTCTTTTGCCATTTGTAAACTCCCTATAATTTAGATTTTTGTAATTTGCCCGTGTTGCCGTTAGCACAGCGAATGAAAAAATATTAAATTATAATTTTTGTAATCTTTACGAGTTTTTGAAACGTTCTGCTTCGTGCGACTTATTGTCGGAAGGCGGCCGCCTTTATCTTTGCAAAAGTCCGCAAGCAACAGTCGGAAATCTGTTCTCGCTTTCGATTACGCATACAGTATAAACCCAGAAAACTCAAAAAGCCAGAACACCCGCGTGAGCAAAAAGGACATCTTTGTAGCCACAAAAAACGCGATTGAAACAGGGAAAACATGGGTTTGGAACATAAATGTAACCACAACGAAACATTGTAATTTCGGCATAATAAAAGCAAGGCGGTTAAGCCTTGCTTTTCGTTAGTTGACATACCTTCGCGTGTAAGTCGTACACGGAAATCTTTTGCCGTTTTTATTTTTCTTGTCTGCGTAGTACATATTGTAAAGCATATCCCTATGCGGCGTTCTTAAATAAAACGTGTCATGGCTGACGAGCATATTATCTTCCGTTAAATGTTCGATCTTTTTGATACTTTGCTTTACGATATAATGTTTCGTTCTGTAAACGTTATCTGCGCCGATAACAAAATACGGTATTAAATTTTTCATGGTTTTTCATCTCCTTTATGCTGCTAAATGATTTTGGATAAAACGTAACAACTGTTTGTTCAGCCTTGTAACGTGTTCGCGGGCATAACCGAATTCTTCGGCTGCCGATTCCTGTGTTTTGTTTTCTACATACATACAAAAATATAATTCGTAAAGTTTGGGCGGCGCTTGGCAGACTATTTCGTTATATTCATTTACCGTTTTCAAAACGTTGCTTTCGCCGACTATTTTTGCCGTCGCGCTCATCTGTTCTTTACGCGAGTAGTAATACCTTATGTTTCGCAAATCTTCTCGGATTGCTTCAAAACTTTTCATATATAAAATGCTCCTGAAAATTTAGATTTTTCCGCTCCGGAGCATAAAAAATGCCCCCGCGCGGTTTGTAAACTTTTTCAAAGGTTTACATTCGGTTCGGGGACATTTTCTCCTATCGAATCTTACCTATTCCGACGGGGAACAAGGCTTTATCTTGAACGCTGTTTCAGTTCGACCTTGCTTTGTCGGGATAGACGTTTTCGTTTTTAATTTAGTTGTTAAAAATTCGTATTTTTGCGTACCGTTTTTATAAAATGCTCGTTCTTTCTGAATTGCTCGAAATACCACGAGCCGCAAAACGGACACTTACCGACGTAATCACCGTCTGCATTAAGTTGTGCCGTAAAATACCTGTGACAGTCCGGACATTCCTTTCTTAGTCCGGCAGAGCCGCGTTTGAAAGTCGTATTTTGCATACATATACTCCTTTTTTCCCATAGCACATAAAGATTTGTATTTGATTTACTGCTTGATACGGTCGGGAAATCCGTTATCGCGGTAAATCATCTTTTGTACCTGTAAAAAATCGTTGCGGACGGGGCATTCCGCTCGGATTATTACCAAAATTATTGTAAGTCTTTTATAACCTTGACCGCAACGCCTTGAATGGAAATCGTTTTATAAAACATATCTTCCATTTTATCGTTTTCAGGGTGTAATCGAATGCGTTTATGCCGATTATCGAGATAATAGCGTTTCAAAGTCGCTTCGTTGTCGATAAGAGCAACTACGATTTGACCTTCTTCGGCTGTTTCCTGTTGCCTTACCACCACTAAATCACCGTCGGATATGCCTGCGTTTATCATACTGTTGCCTTTCGCTCGCAGAATAAAAAATTTACCCGAACCTAAATATTCCCGCGAAAGAGTAATATACGATTCGATATTTTCTTCTGCCAATAAAGGTACGCCGCAAGCAATCTCGCCTACAACGGGGCATTTCGCTTCCGCTTTTAACCTTGCTATCTTTGCCGTCTGAACTCCGCGAAATCTACTGCTTTTTTCAATCTCGCCGCGTTCTATAAGTTCGGTGATATATCTGCATACGGTAGGCACGCTTATATTCAATTCGTCGGCAATTTCTTTCATCGAAGGCGTTTCGCTTTCTTGAAAATAACTGTTGTTAATTATTTCGATTATTTTGTTTAAGACTTCTTCGTTCTTACTGCGCATAAAAGAACCCCACAACCTATCTAAAACATATATTTCATTTAAGTGTTTTTATTATACTCGTTTCAATTCATATTGTCAAGGAGTAGTAAGCCCGTTTTCGTGAAATTTTTCAGGGTGTACAAATTTATGCACAGGTCGTTTGTTTTACGCGTTTCGTGGGGAATCTCTCGATTTATGCTTTCGACGGTTTTTGAAATGTTCGTACATTTTATTGCCTAACAACGAAACGAATAAATCTATATCTTTTTTCGGTATTTTTGAGAAATCCGGTTCTGTGTTTTCGATATAGATACGTTTTTTCGTTGGATTATCGTTCAATACGATTTCTTTCATCCGACGTTACCTCCTTTTTGTTTTCTGCCACCACTATACACCGTGTTTCTTTGAAAAACCAGAACATCGGCGTGAGCAAAAAGGACTTCTTTGTAACGGAAACGCGAGATAAAAGCAACTCTATGGCAACCTGAAACAAACACGAACGTAACCCGATTGTGATTTCAATGTAACCATTATCGAAACGAGAAGATTTGCCGTTTGTTTTCTCGGACAACTTTACGACTTACACTTTTTCTTTCTCTATTTTTGGGTTGGATCGTATCAGAAAAGCACTTGCTGTCAAGGGAAAAAATTATCGCGTAAAACATTAAAAGGAAAAATAAAAACGCAATATTTTTTTCTTTTTCCTTGAGAGACTGCGTTGCTTTCCCGATTGAGTTCGGGGTGTCGAAAGAAAAAAGACAAATCGACAAAAAAAGTTTCAAATATATCGCTTTGCGGTTTCAATACTGCTTGTATCCGTTCACGTTCGGAATTTATAGACGGACAAATTCGATACAAATTCGGCACGCCGTGGTTCTGGCTATTGAATAATTGCAGGTTTATACTTGAAACAAAAAATAGAAAAAGGAGCAATCTAAATGAAAAATTGTGTAATTTACGCCCGCTATTCAAGTGAGCGACAAACCGAGCAATCCATCGAAGGCCAGTTGCGAATATGCAACGATTTTGCGAAACAAAACGCATTGCAAGTCCTCGATACTTATATAGACAGGGCTATGACCGGAACGAACGACAACCGTCCCGCGTTTCAACAAATGCTGAAAGATGCCGAAAAACCCGTTATGTGGGATATCGTTCTTGTTTATGCCATCGACCGTTTCGGTAGAAATTCTATCGAAATCGCCGTCAACAAGCAAAAATTAAAAAAGAATAAGAAAATGCTTATATCCGCTACGCAAAGAATGAGCGAAAATATCGACGGAACGAAAAACCTCGACGGTATCATACTCGAAAATATGTATATCGGGTTGGCTGAATACTATTCCGCCGAACTTTCGCAAAAAATACGCCGCGGTTTGCACGAAAGCCGTCAAAAAGGATTTTGTAGCGGCGGCAGACCGCCATACGGTTATTACTACAAGGATAAACGAGTTTTCATAAACGAAGAACAGGCAAACGTTGTCAGATATATTTTCAAAGAATATTTTTCGGGTAAAATCGTAAGAGAGATTATAAACGACCTTACCGAACAAGGAATATTGTATCGCGGAAAAGCGTTTGCCGAAAATACTATTTACAACTTTCTTCGATTAGAAAAATATGTAGGTATCGCAAGGTACGACGACGGAGTTTATGACAATATCTACCCGCAAATTGTAGACAAAGAAGTTTTCGACGGCGTTCAAGCAATTCTTGCGGCAAACAAAATCGGCTCGCGTAGCCCTGAATCGCTTTTCCTGTTAAGAAACAAAATCACTTGCGGCTGTTGCGGCACTCATTATCAAGGAGATAGCGGCACAAGCAAAAACGGAACGAAATTTTACTACTACAAATGTATGGGCAGAAAGAAAAAGCATATTTGCCACGCTTCCGTCTTGAAAAAAGATGAATTTGAGAATTTAATTCTGGAAATCATTATTAAAATTTTCGGTACTGAAAGTCGTATAAATTATCTTGCCGATTGTGTAATGGCTGTCTATAACGATAAATTAAAAGAACATTCCGTCGTCGATTTGCTGAAACGCGACCGCGACGAAGTACAAAAAGCACTCGATAACATTATGCGAGCCATCGAGCAAGGTATTATAACCGAAACTACTCAACGCCGTATGAAAGAGTTGGAAGAACGCAAACAAACGCTTAACGATAAAATTGTAATCGCACAATATGGTGAAAGCCAAAGATTGACGAAACAGGAAATCGTTGAATATCTAACGCACTCATTGCGACAAGAACCGCGTTTCTTGCTTCATATTCTCGTTAAAAGCATAATCGTATATGACGATAAAATCGAGATATATTTTAATTTTACGGAACGCAAAAATCCCGACGATTCGGACGATACCGATAGTCGGGATAATAATTACGTTAATTGTTCGGACATCTTACCAATGTGTCCACCACAGATGAAAAAAACGAACTCCGATATAAAAACGGAGTTCGTTTTTTTTCGCCGTTCGATTGCTTTTTTCAAAAAAGGCGTTATGCCGCGACGAGAAGAATACGAACCTTGCAAAAACGCGAGAAATTAAAAAAAGACGGGAGAGAACCCGTCTTTTTAGTTTATAAATTTGATTTTATTCGACTTGTAAAACCCTGCCGTCAGGCGGGAATTACGAATAAACCCTTGCCCGCGCCGACGTTAAGCGTTACTTTGCCGCTAGTCAGAGACGCGGTCTTTTTAACGCCGTTGTCGTAATAGGTTACAGAAGTATATCCGCCGCCGAAAGAAAGCGTGACCGAAGCCGCCCTGTTATTTCGCGGATCGTCGGCGTTTACTACCATAAACCCGAACTTGCCGTCGTCGTTTTTAAGACAGCCGACGATTGCGTCGTAGTCGGACGAGACCGCCGACAACGCGCTATTCGAATACGAAGTCGTACCGCCGAAAACGTTGCCCGTGGCGGATGTGCCGACGGAATAAACCGTTCCGAGCCACTTATACCCCGAAGCCTTTTCGGACATTACAAGAATTTCGGCGTTGGCGTTCTTTATCGCCGTATAAGTTTCGGTGGCGACCGCCTTATACGTTCCGTCCGATTGCAACTGCCACTCGTACGCAGAGTCGCCGAACCATTCGCCGTCGGTCTGATTAGACGGTTGCATATAGGTAAAATACGCAGCCTGATCGTAACCGTAAGCAAGCGCGCAGTATAACTGATAAGTCATCATCTCCTGCGTGACTTTACCCCAGTACCGCGTAGATTTACCGTAACTATCCTTCTCGTCCTTTACAATCTGATCGTACAAAGTTTTGTTACGGAAAGAGACGGACTGTATGCAAACGCTGCGTTTATACCCGTTTTTTTCTGAAAGCCTTGCGAATATCTCCATATTCTGAAAATATTGCCCGAGCATTGAAATTTTCGTTTCGTGATAATAGGTATAATTTATAAAAGTACCCTTTCTTTTGCCCGTAACCGTTTCTACAAACGGATAATAGTCGAAGCAAAGCGTGTCGTTTACTTTATCGACGGGCCTTGCGATAAACTTTTGCAGATACTTTTCGTACTGCTCCGCCGTAAGCCCTAACACTTGAGACGCGCCGCTATTAGCGGTGTCCGCAACGTGAACGGGCGCGGCGTTCATACCGAGCAGAGATCCGTACAGCGAGTACCCGTCTTTATAAACGCCGAGCCCCGTTACGAGATAGTCGTACCAGTAATTATAGGTCTCCGCCTGATACCCGCGCGGCTCGTCGCAAACGATAAACCCGCCGAAACAGGGGTAGGTTTTAAGTTTGGCGTACATTTTGCCGATATTTATTCTGATCATATCGTCGGTATGACCGGATTCGCCTTTCATCGCCCCTTCGAGATACAGCGACTTTACAAGCACTTTCGCGTCGTCGTACGCGACGCCGTAACGTTCGCAATATTCCTGAACGAGTTCGAGAAGTTTTATTCCGTCCGAACCGAGATAATAACCGTTGCCGTCAATTTCACTATAACCGTCGCCGACTGCGTGTCCGATTGCCCTGTAAGCCATATAATCGGCGTCGTCGCCCAACACGAAGGAAAACCCCGCGTCGAAGTACGCTTTTACGTCTTCTACGGTAGCCATTTTGTAAACGGGACCGCCCGTAACGTTACTTACGAGCGCCCCGTTTACCATATACGCGCCTATCGCAGGTCCGTAATACGCAGTCAGCGTTATGCGTTTGGGAGTGTACCCTTAACGAATTCGATATCCTTAATGTAAGCGCAGGTTACGGCATTCGATTTGTTATCTTTATTGTCAAAATAAATTCTCGAATCTTTCGTAACGAAATCGTACGCGGTATCGGTTAAATCGACCGTACAAACATATCCGCCGTTGCCTGCCGGAAGACCGCTGATGAATTTCGTGTTCAACGAGTTGTACGTCCAATCTTCGCCACCGCCGGCTTTATAAGGTATAATTCTCGACTTCGTGTTTACGAATGCGCCCACGTTGGGGGTTGTAACGCCGGCGAACTCATTTACGTAAGTAATATTCATCGTCGTATAACCCATGTCAACGTAATGCTTGATTACCTTTGCCGAAATAGCACATTCCCAACCGTTGCCGTTCGTGCTCTTGATTTCCCAGCCCTTGCCGTCCATATAGGTAACCGCCGAGTTTGCGCCATTAGGAGATACCCAGGTGCTTTTATCCGCGTGGTTTATAAACTTTATATCTTTGATATAACCGCAAGTTATGGCTTGATTCTTGTTATCGTGATTTTCAAACACGATTTGCGTATCTTTCGTAGTAAAATCATAGGCGGAATCGGTCAAATCGACAGTACAAACGTATCCGCCGTTGACTAACGGAAGGGCGCTGATATATTTGTATGAAGACGGATACTTCCAATCTTGGCTGCCACCGGCTTTATAAGGTATAATTCTCGACTTTGTGTTTACGAAAGCACCCACGTTGGGGTTTGTAACGCCGCTGAATTTATCGACGTAAGTTATTTCCATTTCGGTGCAACCGCTGTCGATATAACTCTTCATTAACTTGCTCGAAATCGTACAATACCAAAGTTGACCGTCAAGGCTCTTAACTTCCCAGCCCTTACCTTCCATATAAGTAACGGTAGAATTGTTGCCGGGGGCGGCGGAAATCAATTTACTTTTTTTGGTTACGCCGCAAAGCGAGCAAACGCCGTCGGCGTTAAAAGTATGCTCGACTTCGTATAACGAGACGTTGCCGCGTACTGCGTCGGCAGAGAAATCCCATCTTTGGGTTTTGGATTTGTTGTACCAGCCGCAGGTAAGTACGGACGAAGGAGCGGGTTGGGTTAACGACGAGCCGTATTCTACGGTCTGCGCGTTGCCGATAAGTTTTTCGCTTAAATCGTACGCCTTGAAATCGAATTTATAATAGCCTTCTAACTGCGCCGCTTTGTCGGAGTCTAAACTCGCCGCTTCTTTGGCAACGTAGGCGAGCGAGAACGTGTCGTTTTTCGCTTCGGTATACGTCGTCTTTCCGCCGTCGGTAATATAGCCCGCGACCTTTATATCCGTACCGTAGTCGGTAGCGGGTATGTCGTACACGAAAACGACTAATTCCATCATTCCGGGATCGGTTTCGCTGACCTTCCAGTCGGTTTTGGCAGCCGTTTTAGTGACTACTTGCGCGCTTTCGGAAGTCGCCAAAGACTCGCCGTTCAATAATTTGGTCGGGCAGAGTTTCAAACCCGTTTCCGCGCTTTCGGACAAGCCGTCGAACGTGGCTTTGTCTAAAAGAACGTGGAACTTGACGGCGGGCGTATACGCGTTATCGACGTAACGCACGGACGCGCCTTTTACCCTGAACTGCGTGGCAGACTCGCCTTCCGCGCGGGCGCGGAAAGTAAGACCGGCAGCCATAAACAAACTTGCGGCAAACGCCACGAGCGCGACTAAAAGTCGTTTTTTAGCAGATACGGTCTTAACCATTATTCAAATCCCCCCATTCGTCGCCTACCGTCCATTGCCACTTAACGCCGAGCGCGTCGCTCGTCGTAAGTACGTCTACGGAACGGAAAATGGTTACCGTAGCCTTCTCATAAGCCCGCAGAACGGGCTCGTCGATTTTTTGTTTCATCAAAGTTACCTCCAACATATTTTATCGTTTTTAATTATTTGCCGCCGATTACGGGCGACCAGTCCCCGCCTTCGTCGGAAGGCGTATCTTCGGGGTTCTTTTCATCGTCGGGCAAGGACGGCGTTTCGCCTTTGCCCGTATCGTCTTTATTCTCGTCGTCGGGATCGGTTACGTTTTCGATTACGTTGCCGCCGTTGCCTTTAGTCGCGCCGCCGACCTTTCCGCAACAAACGAAAATTACGCACGCAAAAATTGCGCACGACACCAAGATGAAGAGTTTGAGTTTATTCATAACTTTCTCCTGCGAAAGTCAACCGCAAAACGCGTTTGCGGATATGCGACGGGCGCGGCTCTTTGCACGCGACTACGGTGCGGAGAGCGCAAACCGCCGTAACGGATTGCTTTCAAGCACATATATACTAACACCCGTTCACGGAGTTTTCAATATCCTAATTTTGCTATAAATTGCTCTGTTTTTTGTTTTTTGCTGATTTTTCTATAAAACCGCCTTTATACGCAAAAAAGGAACAAATTTTCGTTTATCCGTTGCGATTATCGGCAAAACGTGTTATAATAACCGTAGATTTATTATGGAAAACATTTCATTATGGCAACGAATTATCCCGAAAAACTCGAACGGCACAGTAATCCGTTTTATTCGCTGAACGACGTTTCGGCGTTCTCGCAAGGGTTCGCGTATTATCACACGCTCGATAAGCCTATACTTATGCACTCGCACGACTATTACGAACTGAACGTGGTTACGCGCGGAGAATGCAGGCATTATTTCAATAACAAAAGCCACCCCGCAAAGGTCGGGGACGTTTTTATGATTCCGCCGTACATAGAACACGGCTACCGCGCGAAAAACGACGGAGCGCGCATATTCCACCTGATAATTAAAAACAACGTACTCGAAGACTATAAAAAACAGTTCGGCAAGTACCCCGGCGTTAAAATTCTGTTCGAAGTAGAGCCGCAGATACGGCAGGCGTTCAACGATCTGTCGCTCAATATCAACGTGCCTAAATCGGAACTGCCGGAACTATTTACCGAGTTTGACGAGTTGATTAACATAGACAGGCAAAAATACGACGACGACGGCGCGATGTTCGACCTTAAAACCGCGTGCCTGTTATGCAAACTCGGCAGAATTATATCGCAAAAATACGCGGCGGCGGAAGAAAACCGCGACGCGGCGGATTACGTTATACTCAAAACCACGCAGTATATGGAAGACAACTATTTTTCTAAAATTCTGGTGGACGATTTGTCAGGGCTGGTCAATATGTCTACGCCTAACTTTTTCAGATATTTCAAAAAGGTGTTCAATACCACGCCTATGGAATACCTTAAAAAGATCAGAATTTCGCACGCGACTAATTTATTGGCGGCAACGGACAAGTCGATAGCGTTCATCGCGCAGGAATGCGGGTTTTTCGATTCGGCGCACTTTACGCACGTCTTTGAACAGGCAACTAATATGAAACCGAAAGAATTTCGTATGAAAGCGAAAAGCAACGCGGAGAAAACTTAAAAAACGCCCCTGCCGTCGGGCGCAGATTGCGACCGACGGCAGGGGCGTATTATAATCCGAACCGTTATATCCTTTTTGCAAACACTCCGTTTATGCCCGGTTTTGGCTGTGCCGATTACGCCCGTTTTTTGGCTACGCGGGGGCGTTTAACGCGAACAGGTATTCTAAAACGCCGTCGGCTATCGCCGCGGCGATTTCTTTACGGTATTCTTCGGTAAGCAGTAACTTTTCGTCGGCGGCGTTGGACAGAAAACCGCACTCGACCAGCGCGGACGGCGGCTCGGATTCGTTTAGAACGTAATAGTCGCCGACGAGTGCGGAAAGGCGCGCGGGCTGTCCGCTAAGCGTATTAAGGCGGCTTTGGACGACGGCGGCAAGCGTTTCGCTACGCGCGTCGTCTGCGCGGAAAAACGCCTGCGCGCCGCGACGCGTCGGCGAAGAATAATAGTTTATATGCACCGACACGAACGCCGACGCGTTACAACCGTTTATTATACGCTTGCGCGCGAGCATATCCCTGCGCTTGAAACCGCGCGTCGCGTTGCCGTACAAGCCCGCGTCGGATGAACGCGTCAACACCACCTTTACGCCGCGGCTTTCAAGCACGCGTTTCAGTTCTTTTACGATTTTTAAGTTGAGTTCGCTTTCTTTTACTCCGCTGACCGCGCCCGTTACTCCGCCGTCTATTCCGCCGTGCCCCGCGTCAAGCACTACCGTTATACGGTTTTTCGGGGATTTGGCGACGGTTAAGGCTACGCCGAACGACGCTACGGCAAGAAAAGCGACGCAACACGCCGCGGCGATAATTACCCGTTTTTGCATTTTCATACGATACTATATTCGTATTATTCATACATAATTCATAACGACTATGAATAAAACGCATAATCGCCGATTTTATAAGCGATTATGCGTTTTGACGGTGGATAACCCGATAAAAAATGTGGATAACTTGACTTTTTTAGTCGAGTTATCCACACGAACGTATGTTCTTGTGTATTAAATTTTTATTGCTCGTCAACGCCGAAAACGCTCTCCATCAACGCCTTTGCAGGATCGTATCCCGCTTGTTTAAGGCGATATTTTCTCGCGGCGGTTTCAAGCACTACGGGTATGTTACGCCCCGGAGTTACGGGGATAACGACTTTAAGCACGTCTATGCCGAGCATATTCTCGAAAGCGTCTTCCGTGCCTATTCTGTCGTAGTTCTTACCTTCTTCCCACGGGGAAAGTTCGGCGATTATGTCTATCTCTTCGCTGGGGCGTATCGAGCCCGGACCGAACATCTGCTGAATGTTGATGATACCTATTCCCCTTATCTCCATATAATAACGCGTGGTTTCGGGGGACTTGCCGACGAGTCGGTCGTTTATGTTCTTGACGATTACGCTGTCGTCGGAAACGAGTCGGTGACCGCGCGATATGAGTTCGAGCGCGATTTCGCTTTTACCTAAACCCGACTTGCCGATTATCAGTATGCCTATGCCGAAAACGTCCATAAGTACGCCGTGCACGACTTCGGTGGGCGCAAGCAACTCGCTCTGATACGCCGTGATGTCGTTGATAAGCACCGTGGTTACTTTTTCGGAACGCAAAAGCGGACAGCCGTACTTCGCGGCGAGTTCGTATATCTCGGGGATAAAGTCGAGACCGCGCGATATGATAAGGCACGGCAGACGCGTGCCGAAAAGTTTGTCGAGAAGATCGTGACGCTTTTCGGCGTTCATACTCCTTAAATACTCGCTTTCGGCGTGACCGACGATCTCTACGCGCGTATCGTCGAAGTGTGCGGTATAGCCCGACAAAAACAAGCCGGGGCGCGAAACGCTTATCGATTGCAGTTTGACCGTACCCCTGCCCGCGTACGCGACGGTCAGACCGAGACTTTTTGCGAAATCTTTTACGCTTACTTCAACCGACGGCGCGGTAATCACTCTATTCTTCATTTTCGTTAAAATACTCCTTTATGATTGCGGCAAGATTTTTGCCTATGCCCTGCGTTTCGGCAAGTTCGGCTTCGCTTGCGCGGCGGATATTTTCAACCGTGCCGAATTTGTCCGCAAGCAGTTTTTTCTTCTTTTCGCCGATACCGACTATTCCGTCGAGTTCGGAAGCAAGGTTTCGGCGGATATGCGTCTGCCTGTGATAGGTTATCGCAAAACGGTGCGCTTCGTCGCGGATACGCTGCAAGGTCTGCAAACAGTAGTCTCTGTGCGAAAGCGTTATCGGGCGATCGTCGTATACAGTATAAATCTCTTCTTCACGCTTGGCAAGCGAAATCAGATCTATATCGCAACCTTCTTCGTCAAAAACCGATTTTACGGACGAAAGTTGACCTTTGCCGCCGTCTATTATTATAAGGTCGGGGCGCGGGAATTTATCCGCTTCGTCGGACTTCAATTTGTCAAGCCTGCGCTTTAACACTTCTTTAAGACACGCAAAGTCGTTGTTGCCTTCGACCGTTTTTATGCGGAAGCGGCGGTACGAGTTTTTGTCGGGTTCGCCGTCGATGAAAACGACCATAGAGCCGACTTTATCCACTCCGCTTATATGCGATATGTCGTAACATTCCATTCGGCGCGGATAGCGTTTCAGCGATAACACTTCTTTCAGTCGCTTGCACGCCTGCACCGTCATATCGTCTTTATGCTTTATTTTATCGACTTCTTTTTCAAGGTAGTCTTCGGCGTTTTTTTCAGCCATTTCTACGAGTTGTTTCTTTACGCCTTTTTGCGGAACGGATATTTTCACGGTCTTGCCGTAGGTCGATTTTATATATTCTTCGACGGCGGCGCGGTCTTCGACTTCTTCGCAAACGATTATCTCGTCGGGCAGTTCGGCGTCGTGGCGGTAGTAGCCGATGATAAAACCGCGCAGGCGTTCGGCGTTGGTTTCGCTTGCGTCTTCAAGCGCGAAATTCTTTCCGCCCTGCATTCTTCCGCCCCGCACGAACAACGCGTTAATCGCGCTATACAGCCCGTTCGTGGTTACGCCGATTATATCCATATCGACGAATTTGTTAAGCGCGGTTATACGCTTTAATTTGATTTTTTCGAGCATACGGAGTTTGTCGCGGTACGAAAGCGCGAGTTCGAATTCTTCGAGCGCCGAAAATTTAAGCATCTTTTCCGTCAGGAGTTTTTCCACGTCTTCGTCCGCGCCCGAAAGGAAATCGACCGCGCCGCGAACGCGTTCGGCGTAAGCCTTTTTATCCGCAAGCCCCGCGCACGGCGCAAGGCATTTGCCGAGATGATATTCGAGACAGGGTTTACGCGGTTTATCCGCGTCGATTTTTACGGCGCAAGTCCTTACCGAAAACGCCACGTTGATTATTTCGAGCGTGTCCGCGGCGTTCACTCCGCCCATAAACGGACCGAAATATCTCGCGCCGTCGCGGCGGATCTTTCGCGTTACCGAAAACGCGGGAAAATCGTCTTTTAAGTTTACCCGTATATACGGATAGGTTTTATCGTCTTTAAGAAGTATATTATAGCGCGGCTTATATTTCTTAATCAGGTTGTTTTCGAGCGACAACGCGTCGATCTCGCTCGAAGTGATGATATAGTAAAAGTCGGCGACGTTAGAAACCATCGCCGCGACTTTTTCGGGCTTTTTGTTAGAGTAAAAATATTGCTTTACTCTGTTTTTAAGCACCTTCGCTTTGCCGACGTAGATGACGTTTCCGTCCTTGTCGAGCATAACGTATACGCCGGAATCTTCCGGCAGCATTGAAATTTTAAGCGCGAGTTTGTCGTTCATATGCCTTTACGGCGGCGGCTTTCAGGCTCGCCCCGTCGTTCGTCAGTTTTCCGTCTATCACGTCGAAGAGTAATCTCTTCATAATTACACCTATCTCTTCGCCCCTGAAACCTATTCGCGCAAGATCCGAGCCGTTTATTTTAAGCGCGGAATACGAATAGCAGTCGCCGCGTTTTACGATATTCTCCGCCGTGGCGGTCACTTGTTCCACTACCTTTTTTTCAGCCGCCGAAAGCGTAGTGCCCTGCGCCTGATTGTCTGCGGAATGTACGTCGAGTATCTTGAAAAACGCCTTATCGCCGAATTTATACATAGCGCGTTTGATATGTCGTTCGTCGTTTTTGAGCGGATAGCCGTGGTTCTCTATAAGGAAGAGCGTTTCTTTTCTGAGCGCGGTCGGAAGTTTCAGCCTTTGCAGTATTTTATCGGCTTTTGCCGCCGAGACTTTGGCGTGCCCGTAAAAATGCCCCTTACCGTCGGAAAACGAAAAGGTTTCGGGCTTGCCCACGTCGTGCAGAAGCATACACCACCGCTCGCTCTCGTCCTTTTTGGCAAACCCGACCGAACGCGCGATATGCCCGTACACGTCGTACAGATGCCACGGCGTGCGCTGCTTAAACCCGTCGCACGGGGCGAGTTCGGGTATGACCGCGAAAATTACTTTGCGGAATTTCAACAGCGCGCCGACGACGTAATCGCCGAGCAGAGTTTTATTCAGTTCGGCGAAAATACGCTCCGCAGAGACGCGCTTTAACCCGTCGCGCAAACGCGTAGCCGCGTTTACCGTGTTTTCTTCGGGCGTAAAACCGCAAACCGCGCAAAACCTGACCGCGCGTAAAATTCTTAACGCGTCTTCTTTGAAACGCCGCTCGGGTTCGCCCACGCAACGCAAAATCTTGTTTTTAAGGTCGGCTTCGCCGCCGAACGGATCGATAAGCCCGTCTTCGTCGTTATACGCCATCGCGTTGACGGTAAAATCTCTGCGGCTTAAATCGCCGACTATATCGCCGACGAATTGCACGCTGTCGGGGCGGCGACCGTCGGCGTAGTCTCCGTCTTTACGAAAAGTGGTTATTTCGTACGGCTTGCCGCCGACTATAACGGTTACCGTGCCGTGTTTCAAGCCCGTGCCGATAACCTTTTGCCCCGCGAAAACTTCCGCGACTTCGTCGGGGAGCGCGGACGTGGCTATATCGTAATCGCAAGGCTTCTTTCCGCACAAAAGGTCTCTCACGCAACCGCCTACGGCGTACGCCTTGTAACCGCGCGCGGTCAACGCGCTTATCAGTTCGGACGCCGCGCCGACGTCGAGTTTAACCATTTACCTTCTTTGCCGATACCGCTTCCGCAAAAGCGGCGATTTCGCCCCTTACTTCGTCGCGCACGGTGTCGTTGAGATATTCGTGTCTGACGTCGGGGTATATTATCTTTTCCACGAACCTGAGCCCGACTTTGATTTTATAGAAACGATAGAGTTTATCGACGAGTTTGCCGTAACCGCCGACGGGATCGCCGTCGCCCGCAACGAGCAGAATCGGCAAATCTTTGGGGATACGCGAATAGTTCTTCGCTTTATAGTTTTGCGGCACTCCGCTGAAAAAACTCTTATAGAACGCGTTTGAAAGCGTAAAGTTGCAATCCCACGCGTCGGCGTACTTGTCGCACTCTTCGGGAATCTGCGATATAAAAGTCGTTCCGTCTTTATACTTTTTGTTATACGCGTCGAACGTAACCGCCTTGATGAATTTGGCGGGTTTGTCTTTACCGCCGAACAGACAATTGAGTTTTGCCACCCACCTGCCCACGGTAACCGCCGCGCCGCCGAGATACGCGCTTCCGCCGATAACCGCGCCGTCGAGAACGTCGCCGTGCAGTTCGATAAAACGCTGGGTTAAAAACGAGCCGTAACTATGCCCGAAAACCACGCACGGCAGATCGGGGTATTTTTCGCGGTACGCCGAGTTGAGCCGCCATAAGTCTTCGAGAGTGTCGTTCCACATATCCCCGTCGGAATAGCCGCGCCTGTCGGGATCGGTTTCGCCGTGCCCGCGATGATCGTCGGCGAACACGATAAAGCCGCGCGACGCGAGATATTCCGCAAAAGCCGAATATCTGTCGCTGCTCTCCGCCATACCGTGAACGATCTGCACGAGACCTTTCGGGCTTTCGGTAAGCCATTCTCTGTAAGTGATTTTTTTGCCGTCGTGACCGCTGAAATCGAGTTTTTTCATAATAAGCACCTTTTTACGTTGTTTTTCCACTCTTTATAATATTTTTCGTATTCGTCGCCGCCGAGCGGGCGGAAAACGGTTTCGGTTTTGTCTTTTCGGGATAAGTCTTCGATAGTGAACAGACCGAGACCTATGCCGCACAGGTAAGCCGCGCCGAGCGCGGTACTCTCCTTTTCGTCCGGTCGCGCCACGTCTTTACCGATAACGCAGGCGATAAACCGAGCGAGAAAATCGTTGGCGGACGCGCCGCCGTCTACGCGTATCATACGGATTTCAAGCCCGCCGCAATTTTCCGCGACTTCGATAAGATCGCGCGTGGAATACGCCATCGCTTCGAGCGCGGCGCGCGTGACGTGCGCTTTGGTAACGCCGCGCGTCAAGCCGAATATTCCGCCTTTCGCGTTGCCGTTCCAGTACGGCGCGCCCATACCCGTAAACGCGGGTACGAAATACACGCCGCCGTTGTCTTCTACCGACGTCGCGAGAGTCTCGCTCTCTTCCGACGACGATATAAACCCGAAATTATCCCTTAAAAACTGTATCGCGCTACCGGCGTTGAACACGCTGCCTTCATACGCGTAAACCGCCTTACCGCCTATCTTATACCCTACCGTGGTAAGCAACCCGCCGTTCGTTTCGGCTACGCTACAACCCGCGTTGCAAAGCATAAACAAGCCCGTGCCGTACGTCGCTTTTACGTCGCCCGCGTTAAAACAACGCTGACCGACGAGCGCGGCTTGCTGATCGCCCGCCACGCCGCAGATAGGTATTTCCTTTCCGCGATAGACGAACGCCCCGACGGTCTCGTCGCAAGCGACTATCTTCGGCAACGCCGAACGCGGAATACCGAACAGGTCGAGCAGTTCGTCGTCGTAATCGAGCGTTTCGAGATTGAGAAGCATCGTCCGCGACGCGTTGGTAACGTCGGTTACGAACGACTTTCCGTCGGTAAGTTTATATATCAGAAAACTGTCGACCGTACCGAAGTACACCTTGCCTTCGCTAAGCCGCCGTTCGATTGCGGGTACGTTGTCTATAAGCCATTTGATTTTACTCGCCGAAAAATACGCGTCGGGCAACAGCCCCGTCTTTTTACGGATAATATCGCCGTGAGTTTTGCCGAGTTCTTCTACGAACGCGGCGGTTCGGCGGCATTGCCAGACGATCGCGTTATACAGCGGCTTGCCCGTTTCGCTATCCCACGCGATAACGGTCTCGCGCTGATTGGTAACGCCTATACCCGCAATCTCGTCGATACTTTCCGCGCTTTCGAGAATTTCAACGAGCGACGAAAGCGTCTCGGCGTAAATCTCGTTCGCGTTCTCTTCCACGAACGACGGTTCGGGATAAATCTGCGCCACGGGCGAAGACTTCTGCATAACGATTTTATCCGACGCTATATCGTATAAAATCGCGCGCGTACTCGTCGTACCTTCGTCCAACGCCACGATATATCTTTTCATAATCGCATATCCTTGATTAACGTTTGATTATATTTTACTGGTTTGATTATATTTTACTATATATTTTACTCAATTTCAAGTCAATTCAACAAAAAAAAGAGCATAATATATTATTATGAGCGAAAAAATCATAGTTTTGACGGGCGGCGGAACTGCTGGGCATTGTCTGCCCTGTCTCGCATTGCTGCCCGACCTTAAAAAACGGTTCGACAAAATAGTGTATATAGGCAGCGAAAACGGTATAGAAAAAGAACTCGCTACCAAGCGCGGGCTTGAATATCACGCCGTCAAATGCGTCGGACTTACGCGAAAATTCACGCTGAAAAATTTAAGCGTTCCGTTCACGCTTATACGCGGAATCCGCCAAGCCGAAAAACTATTGAAAGATCTGAAACCGTCGGCGGTCTTCTCGAAAGGCGGATTCGTCGCCCTGCCCGTAACCCTTGCGGCGGAGCGGCTGAAAATACCCGTCGCTCTGCACGAATCGGATATATCTCTGGGGCTTGCGAACAGACTCGCGTTAAAACGCGCGGCAACGCTGATGACGGGGTTTAAGTCCACCGCGGCAGAATACCCGAACGCCGTGTTTACGGGCAACCCTTTGCGGCGCGAACTGACGAGAAACCGCGACTGTAAGGCGATTAAACAGGGTTACGGCTTCAAAGACGAAAAGCCCGTTCTGCTCGTTCTGGGCGGAAGTCGCGGCGCGAAAGCCGTAAACGACGCAATAACGCTCGCGGCGGATAAACTGCTTGAAAACTTCTGCGTCATACATTCCGCAGGCAAAGGCAAGACGAACGGAATAAACAAAGCGGACTATAAACAATACGAATATATCGCGGATATGGGCGCGGCGTATTCGGTGGCGGACGTATGCGTTACCCGCGCCGGCGCGAACGCTTTGACGGAACTCGTCGCGTTAAAAATTCCGACGCTCGCAATCCCCTTGCCCAAAGGCAACTCGCGCGGAGATCAGGAAGAAAACGCCGAGTATTACCGCAGTCGCGGCGCGATACGCGTTCTTAGCGAAAAGAACCTTACGACGGACGCGCTGATTAAAGAAATTTTCGCGACTTACGCCGCGCGCGATTCACTTAAACGCGCCTGCGAAAAATGCTCCGCCGACGCGCCCAACGAAAAAATAGTCTCTGAAATAGTCAGAATATCCGGAGTATAACGCCGCGCGGCGGCGTTCGTTTCCGAAAAATTTTCAAAAAATGCGAAAAGACGTCGAAAAATTCTTTACAAACGGGTTTTTTTTTGTTAATATATAACTCGACGTTCGGGGACGTAGCTCAGTTGGTTAGAGCGCTACCTTGACATGGTAGAGGTCATAGGTTCGAGCCCTACCGCCCCCACCAGACTAAACGACGGACGCACTTGAAAGTGCGTCCGTCGTTTTTTTGTTTGCTTATACCGATTAACTTCGTTTGATATTCCGCCTTTCGCCACGACGGACTTATTTTAATGCCGCGTCTCAACTTTTTGAGACGCGGCTGCTAAATTTGTTGACTATACTAACGGACAAATCCCGTTTATTTAATGCTTATATCTCCGTCGGTACAATGCACCACGCTCGCCGGCACTCCGTTATTCCAGCCCAAGTCAAAAATTATAGCGCGCCATTGCTCTTTAGTTCCGTTAAAAGTTATACTTGTAAGTCCGCTGCAACCGCTGAACGCTTGATCTCCGATAGAAGTTACGCCGTTGCCGATTGTTACGCTCGCAAGTCCGCGACAATTGCTGAAAGCACTATCGCCGATAGAAGTAACGCCGTCGGGGATTGTTAGGTTCGTAAGTCTGCCGCAATTCCGGAACGCATAATCACCGATAGAAGTAACGCTGTCGGGGATTGTTACGCTTGTAAGTCCGCTGCAACCATAAAATGCAAAACTACCGATACAAGTAACGCCGTCGGGGATTGTTACGCTCGTAAGTCCGCCGCAACCATAGAACGCAGAGTTGCCGATAGAAGTTACGCCGTTGCCGATTGTTACGCTCGCAAGTCCGCTGCAACCCATAAACGCTCGATCACCGATAGAAGTTACGCCGTTGCCGATTGTTACGCTCGCAAGTCTGTCACAACTGCTGAACGCAGAGTTGCCGATAGAAGTGACGCTGTCGGGAATGGTAATGCTTGTAAGTCTGCTACAGTACGAGAACGCACAATCAATAGGCACAGGGATTTTTCTTTCTTTTTAGATAGTGGCGCGGCTTTCATTGTCACGCCACTTCTATAATTTTGGTTTTGTCTGTTTTTACAGGCTCATTGTCGGCATTCGGAACGCTCACCGTTCCAACGCAGTTATAGACTATCTTCACTCTCTGCGTTTTTATACCGTCAATTTTTTCGGCTTCATAAACGATTATTTTCTCCACAAACGTTCTTATGATTTCGGCGTTCAGTTCTGTGATGTCGGAATACTTGTTTACCAACTTCATAAACCGATCCACGCTTTCGCCCTCTTCCCGAACGACAGATATTTCTTCTTTCAGCCTTTGAGCGGTTTGCTGTAATCCGTTCTGTTCCGCTTCATACGTTGCCGTCATCTTTGCAAATCGCTCGTCGCTTATTTTACCCGAAACGTTATCTTCGTAAAGTTTCTGAATAATTCCGTCTATTTCGGCAATGCGTCTGACAGCTTTGTCGAGCGACGCTTTGTTTTCGGCTCGCAATTTTTCGGTTTCTCTTAAAGAACGTTTCTTTGCCAAGTCTAAAAACTCGCTTTCGTGTTCTCTTGCAAATGCCGTTACTTGACGCAAATCCCGTAAAAGAATTTTCTCAATGTCCGCAAGTCTTATGAAGTGTGACGTGCAGAAATATTTGCGCTTCTTTCGATAAACCGAACATACAAAATAATCTTTTTGGTGCGGATCACGTTGTCTGCGTAAATATAGCCTATGTCCGCAATCTCCGCAAAACAACATTCCCGACAATGCGTTCGGTTCGCCAAGACTGTCAAGGCGACGTTTCCCTTCTCGGATTTTCTGCACCGCCCAAAACGTTTCTTCGTCGATGATCGGCTCTTGCGTATCCTTGAAAATCTGCCATTCATCGGAAGGTAACAAGATAACCTTTTTCGACTTAAACGATTTCTTCTTCGTCTTGAAATTTACCGTCCACCCAAGATATTCCCAATAACCGAGTATTGCTCCAACCGTTTGGTCTGCCCACGCTTCGGGCATTTCGTTCGCTCTTATCGTAACCTTTCTGCCCATTTTCTTAGCGTGTATTTTCGGCGTATCGACACCTTCGTCCGTCAATATCCGTGAGATTTGCGTCGGACCGAAGCCCTGCATACAAAGTCCGAATATTCTTCTTACAACCGTTGCCGCTTCTTCGTCAATAAGCCACTTGTTCTTATCGTTCGGATCTTTTATATCGCCGTTCTCTGCCGAGTTCTGTTTTCTGATAACGACAAGATCGCCGTGCTTGATACCGATGTCAATCATACTATCGCCGTGCGTATGAAGAATAAATAAGTCCCCACCGCCGAAAATCGCTCGCGGGAGCGTAACGCTTTCTTCTATCTGTTCCACCGCGTCAACAGGCTGTCCGCACGCGATAGAACCGACGATAGGCGTGATTGCCACTCCGCTCGGTCGGAGCTTCGGCAACATATCTATATTGCCGAGCCTTGTCCGCTCTATCCTGCCGCTGTTTTCAAGCGCAAGGATATACGTTCTTACAAGGTTAAGCGAACTCATATTCAATGCTTTCATTACCTCTCTGAAACTTGGCGATTTGCCTTTTCTCTTTTGGTAGTCGATAATGAATTTTTCCATATTGTCCAATGTCGTCGTGTTGAGCGTTCTCATCCGTAGTACCTCTTTTTACTAAACTGAACTTTGCGTTCAATTTAGATTGTAGCCGTATTATATCATAAAAGACTATCTATTTCAAATTTTCAATTCCAAATATTTGGCATTGAAAGGTTTTTTCAAAAGTTTTTTTGTGAGCAGATAAAAAAATATGCTCCCGCAAAAGCGAGAGCAACAATTTGTTAATGTTTGATTAGTATTCTTCCTTGATTTTCGCAACGAAATTATTAAATTCATCCAATACTTTTCTTGGAGATCTGATTTTCACTTTACCTTGCGTTCCGACAATCCACGCAAAAAGCGTTTTTGACACTTGAACGCTTACGTCAACGGAATATACGTTGTCATCAACCTTGCGTATCCGTATATCGTCGCCGAACCTGTCAAACATATCCGAAAGTATGCTCGGCTCGAACAACAGCGTTACGTTGCAAAGCTCCCCTCCAAACATAGAGAACACTTGCTTTCTGTATTCGTCGGTGTTGAACTTTTCATATTCGGGGTGCGGCTCGCGCTCGGTTTCATCCACCTTTACGTCGTCCATTTTGTCAAGGCGATACGTTACAAGATCCGCATACCCGTTAGAAAAACATAGTAAATAATAATTATCCTTATTCCACACCATATAGGCAGGACTGACAACGTATCTCTTGCCATCTTTCCTATACACCTTTTTATGCTTGTCGTCGTAGTCGAAATACAGGAACGATATTTTCTTGTTCTCGTTGATAGCTCTTTCTATTGAGTCCACGTTGTATATAAGAGAACTGCTCCCCTTTCTGCTTTTTTCAAACGAAATAATGTGCTTTGATACACTCTCCGCCTGATGAGAACACAGAAAGCTCGAAAGCCTTTCTACAAGTGCTTTCTTTTGCGTAGCCGGGAGTTTTGAAGCGTTGACCGCGTCTGCAAGCATAACTACTTCCGCAGTTTCTATCGGACGGCTTACAACGTAATAATAGTAATACTTTTTCTTGTAGGACAACACCTCATATCCATATTCATTTAATACGGCTATGTCGTCTGCAATCACCTTACGCATTACGCTTATCCCACGCTTTGCAAGTTCTTCCCTTATCTCGTCTGCGTTCATTGCGTGGTTTTCATCGGTGTTCTTGCTTAAAATATCCCACAAAAGAAGCAGTTTGATTTTGTTGTTTTCGTTAGCCATATCCGCTCCTGTAAATTAAAATATCGCCTTTTAGAATTTGAGCCGTCCGCATTTGACTACGAACGGCTCGTTGTTATTATGCCATCTTATTTCTTCTTAGTAAACAATGCTTTGATTTTTGCTCCGAGAGTATTGAAGAAGTTTCCGATTGCCGTAAAGCCTTTCTTCAAAGCAACGCCCAAGTCTGCAAACGTCTTTTTCTTGACTGCAAACCAGAAGATTGCAAATCCGCCGATTCCTGCAAGCAGCACCGAACCGATTACGATACCTGCAATCGCGCCGCCCGAAAGTCCTTTCTTTGCCGCGGGAGCATCTTCATACACAGCCGTAAGGGTTTTTTCTGCTGATACTGTAAATTTATAACTCTTTTCGGTGCTGACGATTTCTCCGCTTTCGTCTTTCCAGCCTTTGAATACTTTGCCTTCTTTATCTTCTGCCGTTACGGTTACGCTTTCGCCATATTTTGCCGTAGGCGCGCTCGACGTTCCGTCTGTCACCGTTATGTTGTAAATAACGTCTTTGTACGTTGCTTCCATTGTCACGTTGCTTGCAGGCATTTCGAAAGTAACCGTCGATTTTGCCAAATCTTCGTTGGACAAGGTAATTCCCGTAACAACCCACTTATCGAACTCTTTTCCCGTTGCAGGCGCATTTGCCGTCACGGTGACTTCATCTTGATATTTTGCCGTAGGTGCGTTCGACGTTCCATTTGTCACCGTTATATTGTAAATAATATCATCAAACAAAGCAGTCAATACAACGTCCTTTTCGGGCATAGTGAACGTAATTTCCTGTTTCATTACGTCCGCCGCAGGAATGGTAACGCCTTCATAAACCCATTTCTTGAACGACTTGCCCGTAGGTATCGTAACTGTCACGGTAACGCTTGTTCCGCTTTTGTGTTTGGTAACGGTTTCGCCGTTGCCGTCAACAACGGTAACAGTATTCAGTCTTACGTGAACGGCAACAGAATTGCTTGCTGCGGTGGTAGTGGTTGCTTTATAGCGAACGTAATACGTTCCTTCGGCAAGACCGGTTGTTTCAGTATCCGTACAAGGTTTGGGTGAAGTGAACTCCGTATCGGTGGAGTATTCCATATCGGCGGTCGTTCCCGTTATCTTGCCGTCCGTTGCGCCTTCATCCGACGGAGCAATGCCTTTCAATCCCGAAGGCGGAGTTTTTGTGCCTTGGACAATTTTAAACGTCTTTGAAACAGGAGCAGTGATTTGATAATTTCCGCCGTCCTTATCACTTACAGTCATCGTTGCCGTACCGATTTCTTTGTTGCGTTCATAAGACACAGAATATTCGCTTGCGTCTAATACGCTTAACGAAACTTTATCCTTGACGGTATGCGAAGGTGTAATGGCGTAACCCGTATATTCATACGTATCTTTTTCAATCGTTAACTCCACTTCAATAGGACGACGTGCGATTTCCCATTCAACCGTTTTCGGCGCAGTCGTTCCGTCAGACCATTTATAACCTGTCTTAAGAGTCAGTGTTGCCGTATATTTTCCTGCATATATTTTTCTGCCGTTCTGTACGGTATAGGCTACGTTTGCAGGAATTCCGTCTTGCTCAGACTTGTTGAAAACAAGCCCTTTAATTCCTTCAGGACAATCAACGAGCGTACCCGAAATGATGTCATATTTGGCATTTTCAAAGCCTACAGTCATTCCGTAATTTGTCGTTTTCAATGTACCGACAGGGATTTCTATCCACAAGGATTCAGCCTTCGCTTCCGTAGGTGTTCCGCTTATGGTAATCGTCATTTCGGTAGCATTGTCCGCAACGTCCGCTTTCACCTTTGCGGAAAGACCTTTCGGCATATTCCTGAACCACGCCGTTACGTCCGTATCTTTTGCAATCGCCTTGAACGTATCGCCCGTAAGCGTAAGTTTTACATCTTGTTCCGTCAAAGTCGCGTCTGTAATTCCGTTTATTGTAACGTCGTCCGCAACGGCAGAGGCAACCGTGGTATCGCCGTAAACGAAACGCCACAAACGAAGACCGTATTTTTCGAATGGATCATATTTGAATATCCCTGACCCTGCTGTTGTTTCATCGCCTTTTGTTCCGGCTTCCACATTTGTATTCGTTCCGAGTTTTGCACAAATAGGCACAGTATAAAAGGTGCTTGCGAATGTTATGCTGCCTCCTGTTGCTAAATCAAATATATGATTCTCACTGTACCATATTGCGGGATAACTTCCCTTAAGATAAACCGTAGAACTACCCAACAGCTCCAAAAAGGCTTCTTCTCCGCACGAAAAGACTTTTTCTCGTGATTCTGCCGTTACCACGCTATTTTTTATAGTTATTTTTTGATTGCCTGAGCTTACAAAAGCAGCCGTACCGCTTTTGTCAACAGAAGACATAATTTTTACGGTACTATCTGTAATCTCAATTCCGGTATGATTTGTAGGTGGAGAATTATAACGACTGTAAAGTCCGTAAAAACCCCCGTTTACTTCGACGTTTGCATTATCGTGTATCTTGATAGCGCCTTTTTCTGACAAAATTCCCCGAGACGCGCCTCCGTTAATGAAATCAACGGTTACCTTTCCCGAATCGGAAATATCTATAACACCATTTTGGGCATAGATAATCCCGTTTACGGAATTAGCCGCTAACCCCTTTCCGGTTGTCAGATTGCCCGACTGCATAAGTTCGGTAATATATTTCTGTATTACGATGGGCGACAGTTCCTCAAGCTCGTACTCGCCCAACTTTACCTTCAAGTGCTTTTCGATAATCTCCGAATATCTTTCGCACGTTTTCGTTTTAGACGAAGGCTCTATGTAATTCGCAAACCATACGTCCAACCATTCTTTGTATTTCATTGAAAACTCCTTTCGATTTACTGTTAATATTATATTTTTTCTCACCATAAATAGGAAATCACCCCTCGAAACGGTATAAAAAAAGAGAGAACATTTATCCTTGTTCTCTCTTATGTTTTTTATATTAAATTAAAAAGTTGGATGTTCTTTTACGAATATCCAACTTTAAGCTATCATTTGAAGGCTGTTTTCTATTTTATTTGGTATTTTTTGTTGTGTTTTTCGGAAATCCCTTTCACTATTGATTGCAGAGTCGCCGATAGAAGTAACGCTGTTCGGAATGATAATACTTGTAAGTCCGTTACAACCCTTGAATGCGCTATCGCCGATAGAAGTAACGCCGTCGGGGATTGTTACGCTTGTAAGTTTATCGCAATTGTAAAATGCTTTGTTCCCTATAGAAGTTACGCAATCGGGGATAACGACTGAAGTTGCGGTTTTATCTTGCAGAGCCGTAATTTCACAAGCGGTTGTTGAAGACTTGAAGTTAAAGACGGACATTTCGTCTTTAGCCTTAAACTTTGCGTATACGTCGCATTCAACCGTAAATTCGTATCGTTTAGACGACGATAGTAAGGTTTCGCCGTTAAACCAGCCTATAAATTCGCAACCTAAATATTCCGTCGCCAACCCTTTTATAGGCGAGCCGTATTTTATAGTCGCTGCGTTTGTAATTTCGCCGTAAGCCGAGTTTGCGTTAGATATAGCGTAAACGTTTCGCTTATAATACATCTTTAATATAAGGCTTCCGTCGCCCGCAATCGAACCGCTCGGCACGCTTTCGTTCTCATCAAAAGTAAAATGTTCGTAGGCTTTTTGCTCCGCAGACGCGATTGCGCCGGACGTGCCTTGTAAATCGCTCGTTTCGCATAAAGTATAATTATCGTCTTCGAGATTTTCTTTATAGTATTCAACTTTATACGGCGTGTTCGTATTAGCCGACCAAGTCGCTTTTATAGTGGTGTTTCGGGTTATCGGTTGTGTAAAATCATAGTCCCATTCTATAAGCGTATATCCCGCTTTCGTCGTTTCGGGCGCGGTAATTACCGTTCCTTCTTCTATTTGTCGACTATCTAAAATCGTTCCGCCGTTCGTGTCGAAAACAACCGAATACATAGGTTTACGACGAACGGTAACTTCATATACGGTTTCAGGTTCGCCGTCAATCGTTTCTATAACGTAAACTTTATTATCCCCGATATCCAACGGGATAGTCTTGGCGGTAACTTGTTGACTTCCGTAAATATCGAGAGATACGATAAATTTCGTAAGCCCTACCGTTTCTATTTCTTTTATAAACGAAAACGATTCGGTATCGTTACTTACTTTGCCGTAAACTTTATCGCCGTTTACGGTAAGGGTTTTGAAAGATAGTTTATTTTCGGGCTTTGGTTTTGCGTTGCCGCAACCGCTTACAAGGAACAGCGCGTACAGCGAGAGCGTCAGGCATAAAACCGACAGTAAAAGCTTTTTCATTTTTATATTATCTCCATTTTGTTAAAAGCGTCACGATAACGCAACGCGTTAAATTATATTACTTCCATGAATTATACTACTTAAATACTTAATTTGCAACCGTCCGACCTAAAAAGATAAATTTTATTACGCCATAAATAATACGGGCGGGAAAAATAGATTTTCTTTTGACAAAAACGTTTATCTGTGGTATTATTTACCACGGAAACGACGAAATTATATTGGAGACCTTTCAAATGAATTTACAGTACCTTAAATACGCGGTGGAAGTGGCGTCGCGCGGCTCTATAAACAAAGCCGCCGAAGCCCTGTATATGGATCAATCTAATATCAGTCGCTGTATTAAAGATCTCGAATCGTCGCTCGGCATAAGTATTTTCGAGCGGTCGTCGCGCGGAATTAAAGTGACGCCCAAAGGCGAAGAATTCCTGAAATACGCCAAAAACGTTCTCGCGCAGGTGGACGCGATAGAAAATATGTTCCTTAACGACGCCGCGGAAAAGACGAGATTTTCCGTTTCCGCGCCGAGAGCGGGATACGTCTGCGACGCGTTTACCACGTTCGCAAGCGCGCTGCCCGAATCCGAAGCGGCAGAGACCGTTTACGTCGAAACCGACGCGCAAAATACCGTAAAAAACGTACTCGAAGCGAATTACGGGCTCGGAATCGTCAGATACGCCGAACGCTACGACAAATATTACAAGGCGATGCTCGCCGACAAGGGGCTTGCCTGCGAACTGATAGCCGAATTCCGCTACGAACTTCTTACGAGCGCGAAATCCGACCTTGCGGAAAAAGACGACGTGACTTTCGCCGACCTTAAAGAAAAAACCGAAATCGCGACGGCGGAACTCGTCGCGTCGCCCTTCTCGCTTACGGACGCCGCAAAAGACGATTTTCCGCAGACCGACAGACGAGTATGCGTTTACGAACGCGCAAGCCTGTACGAACTGCTTGACAAAAACCCCGACTCGTTCGCCTGGTCGTCGCCGCTCCCCGCAAAAACGCTCGAACGATACGGGCTGGTTATGAAAAAATGCGCCGAGAACAAAAAAGTCTACAAGGATTTACTCGTGTATAAAAAGGACTACGACTTTACCGAGTCGGACAAGGCGTTCATTACCGAACTTTGCAGAACGAAACGCGAAATTTTCAAAAAATAATCGGCTAAAATCAGCCACGAACAACTAAAACCGCAAGCCGAGAAAAAACGTATGATTTTCTCGGCTTGTTTTTTCGATATCGGTTATATCGATAAATACCATACCGATATAAAAAATTAGCAATTCACATACGCGAAAAAATGGTGTATAATGATTTCGTAAAGAAGTTATCAAGGAGACGCAGATGATATCGAAAGCGACTTTGGGCAGAATACCCGCGTATCTTAAATATTTGCGGACTTTGCCGTCGTCCGTCGAAACGATTTCGGCAACGACGCTCGCAAGGGCGTTAAATCTCGGCGAAGTTCAGGTACGCAAAGATCTCGCTTCCGTGTGCGGAACGGGTAAACCGAAAGTCGGTTACCTTTCCGCCGACCTTATCAGAAGTATGGACCGCGTTTTGTCCGGGAAGTCGCAAAAAGAAGCGATAATCGTCGGCGCAGGCAAACTCGGCGCGGCGCTATTGTCTTACCACGGATTTTCGGAGTACGGCATAACGATCGCGAAGGCGTTTGACGTGGACGCGGACAAATGCGGCAAAAACGTGCTTTTGACGAGCGAGTTGAAATCGTACTGCGCCCTGCACCAGATCGAACTCGGTATTCTTACCGTTCCGCCCGACGCGGCGCAATCCGCCGCCGACGAAATGGTCGCGTGCGGCATCAAGGCGATATGGTGCTTCTCTTCGTCGCAGATAAAAGTGCCGAAAGGCGTGGTCGTTCAATACGAAGACCTTGCCCTTTCGTTAGCGCATCTGCAAAACAAAATCAGTTAATAACAGGAGGTTTTTATGGAAAACAAAGAACGTCAAATCGTAGACGGAGTAGAGGCGTTGGAAGCCGTAATCGCAAGAGTTAAAGCGGCGCAACGCGAATTTGCAACCTACTCCCAAGAACAAGTAGACAAAATCTTCAAAGCAGCGGCTATCGCCGCGAATCAGGCGCGTATTCCGCTTGCCAAAATGGCGGTGGAAGAAACCGGTATGGGCGTGGTGGAAGACAAGGTTATTAAAAACAACTACGCCGCCGAGTATATCTACAACGCCTACAAAAACACGAAAACCTGCGGCGTTATAGAAGAAGACAAGGCGTACGGCATAAAGAAAATCGCCGAACCCATAGGGGTTATCGCGGCGGTTATTCCTACGACCAACCCCACTTCTACCGCCATATTCAAGACTATGATTTCGCTTAAAACGAGAAACGCGATCATAATCAGCCCCCACCCGAGAGCGAAGAAGTCCACTATCGCCGCGGCGAAACTCGTTCTCGACGCCGCCGTTAAAGCGGGCGCGCCCGAAGGCATTATAGAGTGGATAGACGTTCCGTCGCTCGAAATGACCAACCTTTTAATGAAAGAAGCCGACATCATTCTCGCGACGGGCGGTCCGGGAATGGTAAAAGCGGCGTACTCGTCGGGTAAACCGGCGCTCGGCGTCGGCGCGGGCAACACCCCTGCGATTATCGACGACTCCGCTGATATAGTGCTTGCGGTCAACTCGATTATTCATTCCAAAACGTTCGATAACGGTATGATTTGCGCGTCCGAGCAGTCGGTTATCGTTCATAAAAACGTATACGACGCGGTCAAGACCGAGTTTGCGGACAGGGGCTGTTACTTCCTTAACCCCGAAGAAACCGAAAAGGTACGCAAGACGATTATCATAAACGGCGCGCTCAACGCCAAAATCGTAGGTCAGAAAGCCGCTAAAATAGCGGAACTTGCGGGCGTAACCGTTCCCGAAGGCACTAAAATTCTTATCGGCGAAGTGGAAAGCGTAGAACTTACCGAAGAATTCGCGCACGAAAAACTTTCGCCCGTTCTGGCTATGTACAAAGCGGAAGATATTCAGGACGCGTTCGCCAAAGCCGAACACCTTATCGCCGACGGCGGTTACGGTCATACTTCGTCTATCTACCTTAACGTTACGACCGAAAAAGCCAAACTCGACGAATTCGCCGCGCGTATGAAAACCTGCCGTATTCTCGTAAATACCCCTTCGTCGCAAGGCGGTATCGGCGACCTGTACAACTTCAAACTCGCTCCGTCGCTCACGCTCGGCTGCGGTTCTTGGGGCGGTAACAGCGTTTCCGAAAACGTCGGCGTAAAACACCTTATAAATATCAAAACCGTTGCAGAAAGGAGAGAAAATATGCTTTGGTTCCGCGCGCCGGAAAAGGTTTATATAAAGAAAGGCTGTCTGCCCGTCGCTCTCGACGAATTAAAGAACGTTATGGGCAAAAAACGCGCGTTCATCGTAACGGACTCGTTCCTTTACAATAACGGCTACACCAAACCCATCGAAGACAAACTAGACGAAATGGGTATCGTTCACGAGACCTTCTTCGACGTTGCGCCCGACCCGACTCTGGCTTGCGCCAAAGCGGGCGCGGAATTGATGCGCTCGTTCAAACCCGACACGATAATCGCGCTCGGCGGCGGCTCGGCAATGGACGCGGGCAAGATTATGTGGGTGATGTACGAACACCCCGACGTAGACTTTATGGATATGGCGATGAGATTTATCGATATTCGCAAGAGAGTTTACACCTTCCCGAAAATGGGCGAAAAGGCGTACTTCATCGCTATCCCGACTTCTGCGGGAACGGGCTCGGAAGTTACTCCTTTCGCGGTTATAACCGATCAGGACAGCGGAATCAAATATCCCCTTGCCGATTATCAGTTACTTCCGAATATGGCGATCATCGACACCGACTTCCATATGTCCGCGCCGCGCGGTCTGACTGCGGCGTCCGGCATAGACGCGGTATCGCACGCGCTCGAAGCCTACGCTTCGGTTATGGCTACCGACTATACGGACGGGCTTGCCAAACAGGCGTTACAGACTATATTCACTTACCTGCCGCGCGCTTACGACAACGGGCTTACGGACGTAGAAGCGCGTGAAAAGATGGCTAACGCCGCAACTATGGCAGGTATGGCGTTCGCTAACGCGTTCCTTGGCGTATGCCACTCTATGGCGCACAAACTCGGCGCGTTCCACCACATTCCGCACGGCGTTGCCAACGCGCTTATGCTCGAAGAAGTGTTACGCTTCAACGCGGCGGAAGCACCCGTCAAGATGGGTACTTTCTCGCAATACGACCACCCGCACACCCTTGCGCGTTACGCGGAAATAGCCGACGCGCTCGGTCTCGGCGGAAAAACCGATTCCGAAAAACTCGAAAATCTTATCAAAGCCGTAAACGACCTTAAAGCAAGAGTAGGTATTAAGCCCACTATCAGGGATTACGTTCCCGACGAAGCGGACTTCCTTAACCGTCTCGACGCGATGGTAGAACAGGCGTTCGACGATCAATGCACGGGCGCAAACCCCAGATATCCGCTTATGAGCGAAATCAAGCAGATGTATCTCGACGCGTACTACGGCAAACACTTCGTCGAACCGAATATGCCCAAAGCGGCGGATATAAACGATTCGGACGACGCGCACAACTTCAAACAAGCGTACCGTCGCGCTAAAAACGGTATTAAAAAGGCGTAAGGAGAACAGAATATGAATCTTGACAGAATTATAGCAGTCAGAAACAACAAAACGGTATATCGCGACGGCGATTTGTGTCTTAAAGTATTCGACAACACCTACTCCAAGGCACAAGTGCTTAACGAAGCCTTGAATCACGCGCTGGTCGAACAGACGGGGCTTAACGTACCCAAAATTCACGAAGTTACCGTCATCGACGGAAAGTGGACTATAATTACCGACTATATCAAAGGTAAAACTCTCGCCCAACTGATGGAAGAGAACCCCGCGAAAAAGGACGAATATCTCGAATTTTTCGTAAATCTTCAGATAGAAGTCCAGTCCAAAACCTGCCCGCTTTTAACCAAACTCAAAGACAAAATGAACCGCAAAATCTCGCAGACGGATCTCGACGCGACTACGCGTTACGAATTGCATACCCGTCTCGACTCTATGCCCAAGCACAACAAACTCTGCCACGGCGACTTTAACCCGTCAAACATAATCGTTGCGGAAGACGGCACGCCTTACATTCTCGACTGGTCGCACGCTACTCAGGGCAACGCTTCGGCGGACGTGGCGAGAACGTACTTGCTCTTCTGGCTTAACGGCGACATAGACGGCGCGGAAAAATATCTCGATCTCTTCTGCGCGAAAACGCATACCGAAAAACAATATATTCAGAAATGGATGCCCATCGTTGCGGCTTCTCAGACCGTAAAGGGCAACGAAAAAGAACGCGAATTCCTGCTTTCGTGGGTAAACGTAGTCGATTACGATTAAAAGGAGAACAAAAGAATGAAAGTTACCGTTTGTATAGGCTCTTCCTGCCATATCAAAGGCTCGCGCAAGGTCGTGGAAGGTCTTCAGTATTACATCAACGAAGCGGGGCTCGGCGACAAAGTCGAACTCGGCGGCACGTTCTGTATGGGTAAATGCCAACTCGGCGTATGCGTCACGGTCGACGATAAATTCTATTCCGTAACGCCCGACACCGTTAAAGAATTCTTTGAAAAAGAAATAAAAGCAAAGGTATAAAATGATAATCGTCGAAGTGTGCGTCGGCAGTTCCTGCCACCTGAAAGGCGCGCCGAGAATCGTCGAATTGCTGCAAGAACGGATTAAAAACAACCGTCTCGAAGACGAGATTACGCTTGTCGGGGCTTTTTGCTCCGGCAAGTGTAACCGCGTAGGCGTAACGATTACCGTAGACGGCGTCGCTTTCGTAGGCGTTACGCCCGAAGGCTTCGGCGAGTTCTGGGAAAAAACTCTGCTCCCCGCAGTCGAAAAAGCAAAGGAGAATTGACCGTGTCGGAATGCTTGACGCTTAAAAAATCCAACTGTAAAAACTGTTACAAGTGCATACGCCATTGTCCGGTAAAATCCATAAGATTTTCCGCAAATCAGGCGCACGTCATAGGCAACGAGTGTATTCTTTGCGGGCAATGCTTCGTGGTGTGTCCGCAAAACGCCAAACAGATAGTCGACGAGACCGAAAAGGTAAAAGTACTTATTCAATCGGGCGCGCCCGTCTACGCGAGCGCCGCGCCGTCGTTTATCGCAAACTACAACGGCGTTGGCATAAACGGTATAAGAGCCGCGCTTAAAAAACTCGGATTCGCCGACGCGGAAGAAACCGCGCTCGGAGCGACCGAAGTTAAAACCGAATACGAAAAAATGCTTGCCGACGGCACGAAAGACGTTCTTATATCGTCTTGCTGCCACTCGGTAAATTTGCTTATTCAGAAATATTTTCCGTCGCTTCTGCCCTACCTTGCCGACGTTATGTCGCCGATGCAGGCGCATTGTTCGGATATTAAAAAGCGCGTTCCGCAGGCAAAAACCGTATTTATAGGTCCTTGCGTGGCGAAAAAGGACGAAGCTTTGCATTACGAAGGCATAGTGGACGCCGTTCTCACGTTCGAAGAGTTGACCGAATGGCTTAAAGCCGAAAAAATCGAGTTGGAAGCCGACCCGGACAAGACCGAAAAAAGCAGAGCGAGATTCTTCCCTACGACGGGCGGGATTCTGAAAACTATGAAAACCAGAGAACCCGATTACGTCTATATGGCGATAGACGGCACGGAAAACTGCATAGCCGCGCTTAAAGAAATAGAACGCGGAAACGTTCACAAGTGCTTTATAGAAATGTCGGCTTGTTCGGGCGGTTGCGTAGGCGGTCCGGTAATGGAAAAATACCATCGCTCGCCCGTTATAGACTATCGCTCCGTATCCGATTACGCCGGCGAAAAGGACTTCGACGTCGTTCAGCCCGACTCGCTCGAACTCAGAAAACGGTTCGAGCCGATAGAGTTGCGGAACGTAACGCCGTCCGAAGACGAGATTAAGGCAATACTTAAAAAAATGGGCAAAAACAGACCGGAAGACGAACTTAACTGCGGTTCTTGCGGGTACGACACCTGCCGCGAAAAGGCAATCGCCATTTATCACGGCAAGGCGGAAATATCTATGTGTCTGCCCTACCTTAAAGAAAAAGCGGAAAGTTTTTCCGACTGTATAGTCTCTAACACTCCGAACGCGCTCATAGTCGTAAACGACGCGCTCGAAGTTCAGCAAATCAACCCCGCGGCGCGGAAAATACTCAACGTCAGATACGCTTCGGATATACTCGGCGATCAGATAGTGAGAATTTTAGACCCCAAACCTTTCCTTGACGTTCTCGAAAGCAAACGCGATATACGCAACCGTAAAACTTACCTTGCGGAATACGACAAATTCGTCGAACAGACCGTTATTTACGACACAAACTATCATATGCTGTTATGCATTATGAGAGATATAACGGAACAGGAAACCGAACGCGAAAAACGCGAAAAACTGCGTAATCAGACGGTGGAAACCGCAGACAACGTAGTGGATAAACAAATGCGGATAGTTCAGGAGATCGCTTCGCTGCTCGGCGAAACCGCAGCCGAAACGAAAATCGCTCTGACAAAGTTAAAGGAGAGCATTTCCGATGAATAATCTGTGCGCGGACATAGGTTACAAAAGCATAAACCACGCCGGCGAACAGTTATGCGGCGATCACGTCGACGTAGTCGAACGCGCGGACGATTCTACGGTAGTGGTTCTGGCAGACGGACTCGGCAGCGGCGTAAAAGCGAGTATTCTCTCTACGCTGACGAGTAAAATCATATCGACTATGATGTCCGAAGGTCTGTCGCTTTCGGATTGCGTCGAAACGATCGCTAAAACCCTGCCCATCTGTTCGGTGCGCGGCGTTGCGTATTCCACGTTCACGATTATGCATCTCGTCGAAAACCGCGAAATGGAGTTGATTCAGTACGACAACCCGATGACTATTCTCATCCGCAACGGAGAAAATTATATCTATCCGATGACCGAGATGAATATAGACGGCAAAAAGATCTATCACTCTATGATTAAATTGCAGGAAGGCGACACGTTTATCGCTATGAGCGACGGTTGCCCGCACGCAGGTATAGGTCTTGCGTATAATTTCGGCTGGAAGAGAGACGAGATAGTGCAATTTATGAAGGTAGTGGTGGCAGGCGAATACGCGGCTAAAACGATGGCTACCATTCTGCTTGACGAAGTGGATAAACTTTACGGGCATAAACCGGGCGACGACGCCACGGCGTGCGTGATAAAGATCCGCAAACGCGAACAGGTAAATATCTTATTCGGTCCGCCGAGAGACAGAGACGACGCGAACAGAATGATGGCGTTGTTCTTCTCGAAAGAAGGCAAACACATAGTCTGCGGCGGCACTACTTCTTCCATCGCCGCCAAATATCTCGGCAAAAAGGTCGAAGTGGATATGAATTTTATTCCGACGGATATGCCGCCCATAGCCAAAATCGAAGGCGTGGATCTCGTTACGGAAGGCGTCATCACGATGAACCGCGTAGTCGAATACGCGCACGACGTGCTGGCGGACAATAAACTCTACGAAAAATGGAATTTCGGACACGACGGCGCGTCGATGATTTGCCGTATGCTGTTTGAAGACGCAACCGATATAGACTTTTTCGTAGGAAGAGCGGTAAATCCGGCGCACCAGAACCCCGATTTGCCGATAAATTTCAATATTAAAATGAATATCGTCGAAGACTTATCCGCTTGCCTTAAAAAGATGGGCAAACGCATTAAAGTAAGTTACTTTTAACCGACGACGTTCTCGCTCGAACGCCGCTACGCGCGGCTATACGGAGAATTTATGAGAAAATTCGATACTAAAGTTCAACACTTAAAATATAAGGTTCTGCGCGAAGTCGCAAAACAGGCGTGGGCAGATACCTTGCAGGAAAACTTGCTCGATATACCCAAAATCATAGTTCCGGGCAAAATTCCGACTATGCGTTGCTGCGTTTACAAGGAACGCGCGATTTTATCCGAAAGAGTTAAACTCGCTATGGGCGGAAACAAGCAAAACCCCAACGTAATAGAAGTTATCGACATCGCCTGCGACGAATGCCCTATGGGCGGCTACGAAGTAACCAACGCCTGCCGCGGCTGTCTTGCGCACCGTTGCGAAGACGTATGCAAATTCGGCGCGATTACTTTTGACGAAAACCACGTCGCGCATATAGACAAAACCAAATGTAAAGAATGCGGCGCGTGTTCGAGAGTATGCCCTTACAGCGCGATTCACAACTATCGCCGCCCCTGCGAAGTCGCTTGTAAAGTAAAAGCCATATCGATGGGCGACGAAAAACAGGCAAGCATAGACAATTCCAAGTGCATATCCTGCGGAGCGTGCGTATACGCCTGCCCGTTCGGCGCGATTATGGATAAATCGTATATCCTGAACGTTATCGATATGCTTAAAGGCAGTAACGGCAACCGTAACTATAAAATTTACGCTATCGTCGCTCCGTCGATTTCAAGTCAGTTCACTTACGCCAAATTAGGTCAGGTTATCACGGGCTTACGCGAACTCGGCTTCCATACGGTTATAGAAGCCGCGCTCGGCGCGGATATGGTGGCGCAGGCGGAAAGCAAAGAATTAGTCGAAAAGGGATTTTTGACGAGTTCGTGCTGTCCCGCGTTCGTAGACTATATCGAAAAGAATTTCCCCGACCTTAAACAGTTCGTCTCGCACAACCTTTCGCCCATGGCGACTATCGCCAAGTACATTAAAGGCACGGAAAAAAATTGTAAGACGGTGTTTATCGGACCGTGTACCGCGAAAAAAGCCGAAGTTCAGAAAGATTCGGTTAAGCCTTACGTCGACGCGGTTCTTACGTTTGAAGAATTACAAGCCCTGTTCGACAGCAAGGATATCGATATTATGAGTCTCGAAGAAGGCGTGCTGGATAACGCGTCGTACTTCGGAAGAATTTTCGCGCGGTGCGGCGGACTTGCCGACGCGGTTGCGGAAGGTATTAAAGAGCAGAATCTCGAATTCGTATTGAAACCTTGCTCCTGCGACGGAATAGAACAATGCAAAATCGCGCTTTTACAAAAACGCGCAGGAAAGTTACAGGCAAATTTCGTTGAAGGAATGGCTTGTATCGGCGGCTGTATAGGCGGCGCGGGATGTCTTACGCACGGCGAAAAGAACAAAGCCGAAGTCGATAAATACGGCAAGGAAGCGTTTGAGAAGACGATTGCCGACGCTATATCGCAATTAAAGTAAATTACGAATATAAGGCGATACGGACGCCGATATTTATCGGCGTCCGTATCATAAAGCCCCGCCCCGACGGCAATTGCCGTCGGGGCGTTATATTTTCAACCTACATATACAACTCGCAGTCATACATACTTATGCCCGAATCGGCAAAAACGTCGCGAAGTCTTTTTGATAATACGGATTTTTTTATACCCTTCTTCAAAACCACCTGTAAAAACCCTCCGCCACCGGCTCCGCATATCATCTTGCCGTCAATCAAATCTTCAATGGAAATAAATATTTGATCTATACAAGTATTCGTACATCCGGAATCGAGTTTTTTAGAGAGTTCCCAATGCTCGTTCAGAAGCGAAGCAAAAGCATCGACGTTTCCCCTTTCCAATTCAAAGCGCATCAATACCGCTAATTGCTGGATCTTATTTAAGACGTCGATGGCAATCGAATCCCCACCGACATACTTCCCGACAACGTCACGCAACAGATTTCGGGCAAGCCTACGCTGCCCCGTATATATTAAGACAAACCGCTCGTTAATCTCTTGCAGAACTTCGTTTTTCAAATTAAGCGGAGTAGACGTAATATCCTGTCTGAACGACGGAGCGGCAACCGACAATTTAATACCCGGCACTATTCCGCCGATCTGATCTTGCCACCCGCCACCTGTAGACATTAACTGCTCCATACAAAGAACGCGATTAACAATCTCTCGATTGTCTATATTTATCGCAAAAAAGTCGCTTAACGCTTTTACACACGCTCCGGCAAGAATCGAACTCGTTCCCAAACCGCTACCTTTCGGTATATTTATTACTCGCGTATTCATATATATTCCGCCGCCGATTTTATCGCAAATATCGCCAATCGATTGACTGCCGTCCGACGGTACGATTCCACACGCAATAAGAGCGGCTTTATGTAGCGCAAACGCATCAGACGGATCGGAACAATAAGTCAGATCGTTTACGTCGTAAAACTCCGCATAACTACCTATATCCGTCGAGGCAAGCGCAATACAGTTATTATCCGTACGTTTAATCGTAACTTCAATCGGCAATTCTCCGTTCAATTTTATAGCGGCATTTAATACCGTACCGCCGTTTTCTATACAATACGGCGGGGTATCGCTCCATCCGCCGCCCCAGTTGACTCTTACGGGTAAACGAATTACCACTTCGTTTTTTGCAATACGTAAATCGCCTTGTTTTTTGCCGATAATATCGGATGACAGCACCGCGCGCCGAATTTCATCAAAACACAGATCTGACAAATTCTGTTCGTCGATAAGTTTCGAAGTATAATAATAAACTCTGATTTTGCGTGAAAAATCATCAAGTTCGTTGTCGCTTTTCTTGCTTAATAATTTTAATAAATATCTTTCTACGCGTTCGGAAACCCCGTGCGGAAAGGCCTTTTTCACGTCGTCAATCGCCTGACGAGAGTCAACTGCTTCAAGAATCGTTTCGGCAATTATCTTATCGTCGAGTTTATCGCTCCACATTATCTCGGCAATAGGATCGGACTGTAAAAAACAATCTTTTAACGAAAGTAATTCGCCGTCATAATCCCCCGACAACGTCGATTTAACCGCATCGGCCATATTTGAACAAGACTTGAAAAGCGGCTTAGTCCACAACGGTTCGTTAATATTTTTACCCATAAACACATTGTTTTTGGGATTGTCGTTTACCGCATAACGGCGACAGACGTAGCGTTCGCCTTTAAGTTTCATCCCGTGTAAAACCGTATCTGAAGGCACGGTGACGTTATTCAACGTAACGCCTGATATAACGCACCGTTCGCCGATTATTACCCCGTCTAAAACGTCGGAATTTTCAATATAACAATCTTTACCTATTTTACAATTTTTCGATATATAACTGTTATACGCCGAAAACTTTCTTCCGTGATAATTACTATTTACGACCTTATTCCAATCTAAATATTTATAATCGGACATATCCAAGGTCATCAAACTTAACAGTTCCGACGTTGTTCCGAAATGTAGAAAAGCCGCAGGGGAAAACCTTATCAACTTCATATTATACCCGCGCAACTTGTTCCAAATACGTTCACGCGAAGCCGTTAATTCGGGACAAAAGTCGTTTTCGGGCTTTTCCAGATAAAAATTTTCAAGCGTACTGTCCAACGCAAGCGGATATAAAAAATCCGTATAAAACGATAATCTGACTCTTTCGTTTACGTTGTCGTCGTACTTTTCATCCGTATCGACCAGACTATATAGATCGCTTACGATTTTACCACAAAGTATAACGGCGCCGGTGTCAATATCCACGCAATCGTTATCGTCAGTCGCGCCGACCGAGCGAAGAATACGTTCGGATTGCTTTTGCAGACACATTTTGACCAGGCCGTTTTCATCGCCTAAAAACACACCGTGATTTTCCCCTGATTTGACGCTTTCTTTAACGGAAAGCGCCGCGGCGTAATCACCATAAAAATTAAGTTGTAAACTATTGAATAAAACTAAAACGTCGCCAGAGCAAACCATCATCCCCGAATTTATTTTTGACGGAATGCCACACGTTCCTATCATTATCTCATCAAAAAGCGTTGATCTGCTACCTTTAGGTAAAACTCTCGGGACGGGAGAGAAAATTTTTCCGCACGCGGAATATTGAGGTATACGTTTACTGTCGCCACCGGAATGTATACACAATATTCGGAGAGAATCAAATCTATTTCCGTATTCTTTAAGGGCAATCTCGCGTAAAACAGATAACGTTGCCCCACCCGACCCGATGCGTTTGCCTTCTCGATCGGGAACAACCAGATATTTAGTCTTTATCGGTAAGCGATTCTCTTTAATCCGATTATTTATCTGCGCACGATACGCTTCCGCTTGCGTAGAATTTGATGCGGTTAATACAACGTAATCCCAAATTTTTACTCCGTCGTTGTTTTTGGGGTTGGTTTCGAGAATTTTTTCATACTCATCTGTCGAATCAAGATAAGATTGTCTCAAAAACAACATTTTATAATCCGGCTTCGGTTGCTTTTTCATTATTTCTCTCCTTTGGCGCAAGAATTAAAATCATAGCGTCGGCAATACGTCGGCTTTGAAACTTATCCTAAAATAAATTTTGCCATCTCCATCAAAAAACACTCTATGGGATAATAAGAAAACCCGTAGCCGTTTCTTTTATAACAGGAATATTTAATTTTTATACGCTCAAAAACTTTTTTCAATGATTTGCTATGCGACACCCCGTTTAGCGTAAAATTGGCAAGCACGACGTTTTTTACCGATATTTTTTTATTCGCCTTGCGTAAACGCAGTATTAAATCCCAGTCATCGTAAATGCAACGACAAGCATACAATCCTATATCGTTATAAGTATCCTTAGTTATAAACGTCGTAGGATGGTTCCAATGCCGCGTTGTAGGACGTTTATCGATTTTTGATTTTTTTACGGTAACCCTTCCGTCGTTGTGAATTAAATTTAAGTCGGCATAAAAACAATCGAATTTATTTTCATGATACGCTTCGATAACGGTTTGTACCGCTTCAGGCTCGTACCAATCATCAGAGTTAATCATACCTATAATTTCTCCGGTAGCGCGAGTTATCCCTTTATTCATTGCATCGTAAATACCGTCATCTTTTTCCGAAATTACGATTAAAGTATAACCTTTGTCTAAAAATTTATCTCTATACTCTTCTACTATCTCTACCGTCTGATCCGCAGACTTTCCGTCTACGACGATATATTCAATATTGCCGTACGTCTGATTTAAGACGGATTCAACGGTTCTTCTGATAGTGCTTTCCGAATTAAACGCAGCGGTAACGATCGACACTTTAATCGTTTTATCTTCAAAATCGGTTTTCAAAACAGTTCTACCCCATTATTTCGTTGATCGACAATCAATGCGTTTCTTATCGATACTATATTTTACATTATATATTACTTTTATAATTAAGTCAAACGTTTGGCGCTTGGACACATCGGCAAAGATTATTAAACGACTTGTTAATACTCATTATCAACGTATGGTAAAGCGGACGAAAGGCGATTATTGCCTTATTATTCTTGTCTGGCATAAAGCCCCGCCCGACGGCAATTGCCGTCGGGCGGGGCTTTTATATAGATTTTATTCTTATCGTTTTTATTTTATTCTTACCGCTTAGCCGACTTTAACGCTCTTTACGGTTATGGTCTTGGCGGGAATAATACGCAAAAACTTGGTCTTGTTTTTAAGCGCGTTCAATACGTCTTCGTCGTCAACGTCTACGCTGCCCGCAAAATAGTTACCGTCGGAATCTTTCGTAAAGTTATGACCGAGCGCGTTGAATTTGGCAAGCAATTCTTCGTCGTCGATACAGTTTTCGTAATCGAAATAATACTCGTAAACTCCGTTTGCAGACTTTCTGTAATCGTCGGAAAGGAATTTCTTAACGTCGTCGAGACCTTTTGTAATATAACCGATTGCGGCAAAATCGTTCTGCGTGTAGTAAGAGTCGCTGCCTGTTACCAACGCAAGCGTTCCGCGCGCGGATTCCAAAGCCGCGTCGGTCTTATCCGCGGAAGACTTTCCGTCGCCGTCAAAACCGATTATATCTCTTTTAAGAACGAGCGAACCCGAAGAAACGGTAATGGTCTTATCGCAACGGGTTACGCCGCCGTTATTGAATTCGCCGTAAATGCAGTAATCTTCGGTATATCTCGCGTGATTTTTACCTATCTTTTTACCCTTTGCGTATTCGGCGGTAATGACGGAATAATAATTCAGCGAGGCGGCTTTATCGTATCTCGATTTTCTTTCGCCGTTTTCAAGATAAAATTCGCCGAATTCGACGTGGTTACTGCCGATATCGCTTACGATCGTATCGTTATAATATTTCGCGCCGACGAGTTTTTTAACGTGTTCGATGGTGGCGGGGGCGTAGTTATCGTAAAGTTCCACGCCGACGGTTATTTCTTTTCCGTTGACGTCGAAAACGATCGTCATATTCTCTATAACGCTGCCGTTTTTAACGACTTTTTTATTACAGCCCGCAAAACAGCCTATCGTAGCGACGCACACCGCGATCGCGCAAAATTTTTTAAGCAAACTTTTCATATAACCTCCGTTCGCGCCGAAACAATCACGCGCGAGACAACGTACGAATATTTTAACATTATAATAGTTTTTAGTCAACGCTATTTAGTCCGTTTTACGCATTTTAACCGAAAAATCACTAAATTATAAGCGTTTTTACGGCGTTTAACTCTGCGTCGGTAAAATTACCGTAGCGCATAAAAAGGTACGCCAGACCGCACAACGCCACCAGACCGAGAACGACCGCGATAAGAACGCGCAAAGGCGATACGGGCGTTTTGCCCCTTGCCTTACCGCTGCTGCCGTTTACCATAATCCCGTAACGCTTCTTTCCGTACTTGAAATTCATAAAATACACGGGCAGAAGCAGATATTTATAGGTTACGTTTTCGTGATAAGTGCTTACGTTGAGATAGTCTACCACGTCGGCGTTATATTTGCTCTTTATCCCCGAACGGATAAGCGTATCCATAATGGTTTTAGCGTTTTGCCAGCCCGTACGAAGACTTACCGTGTACCCGTCCGCCACGAAACCCGAAAGATAACTCTTTTCGTAAACGCAGGCGCTGCCCGTATCGAACGGAGACAACTGGTCTATTTTTTTCTGATTGAAATTGACGTTATTCGCGACGAGCAGATCGTCGAAAAATCGCGCGTACGAGCCGCTTATATTTTTATATTCTATGTAGGTTTCGGTGCGGCGGTTTTTTCCGCTGCCGACGGTGCGTGTACGACGATACCCGACTCTGCCCTTATACGTCGAATAGGTGTTGCTGTCAAAGGTAAAACACGGCTCGTATACGCCGCGCATATTCTCCTGATTCAGGTTCTTTTTGAATTTGCGCGGGGCGAACAACCGCGACCTTGCCCACTTTTTAGCGTATTCGGTCGCCTTTTCTCTGCCGAAACGGAAGGGGAGTACCGCTTGCGGGCGTATTCCGTCAAAACTTTCGCCCCTTACGATATGCGTAGTTCCGCAAAACGGACAGGTGGTAGCTTCTTCGTCGGAGTTCATTATAATGACCGCGCCGCAATTGTCGCATTTATATGTAACCTGTTCGGCGGCGTCCCACCGCTCGGCTTTATCGAAGCCTTCTTCGATATCGTTTTCCTTAACCGCCCTGTTCTTTTCAAAATCTACCGTGTTTCCGCAATGCTCGCATTTAAGAGTTTGCGTTTCCGGGTCGAAATTCATCGTTCCGCCGCAACTCGGACATTTTATACAGTCGGTTTCTACGTTCTTATATTGTTTCGTGTAATCGATTTCGCTCATCGTTTCATTTACTCTGCCGCACCCCGAAGCAGTCGCTTCGGGGTGCGGTTCATTGATTTTTTTAATTACTTAACGTCGTTAAGTTCGGCAAGCATTTGTTCGAGATCCGCGCCGTGAACGGCAGCCGCCTCGCCGACCGTTTCGCCGTGCGCGATGGCGCAGCCCAGACAATGCATTCCGTAACGCATAAGAATTTCAGCAGCGTTCGGATTTATATCCAACGCTTCGGTGATAATGGTGTTTTCGGTAATCTTTTTTTCCATAACGTGTTACGCTCCGTAAATATATAGTTGATATTTTTTTGAATTTTATACGCGCGTGTTTGATTTTGCGCGCCGTTAGCCGACGGGATAACGATTAAAGTTTTTTACCGCATTCGGGGCAGAATTTCGCGCCCGCCGCCACTTTCGCGCCGCATTCGGGGCAGAATTTCGCTTCGGCTTGTTTCTGACCGCATTCGGGGCAGAATTTGCTTCCACCGGGGATATTCGCGCCGCAGTTCGTGCATTTTACCGTAGCGGAATCGCTTTTTGCGGGTTGGGCGGGTTGCGCCGCCTGACGATCGCCCGCAAACGCGCCTGCCATAATTCCGCCTATTCCGAGCCCTGCGCCCATACCGACGCCCGCGCCCATAAACGCGCCGCCCGCGCCGGGGTTAGCCGCCGCGCTCTTCATCGCTTCCGCCGCGGAAATTTTCATAAGCGTATCGGTCTTGTCGCCGAGTATGCCGAGTTTGGAACGCTCGTCGAGAGCCTTTTCGACTTCCGGCGGAACGGACATATTCTCGATAAAGAGATTTACGAGTTCGAGACCGATCTCGCGGAATTTTGCCTGAATCTTCGCCTTGACGATTTCGTTGAATTCCATCGTGTTGGCGGCGAGATCGAGCGCGGAAATTTTGCTTTCGCCGAGACAGTCGGCAAGCGAAGAGATGAGCATCGTCTTCAAAAAGCCGGTAATGTCTTCGGTTTTGAAACTGCTGTTAGTTCCGAAAAGTTCTTTAAGGAATACCGCCGCGTCGTCAACCCTGAACGAGAACGCGCCGTAACCCCTTACCCTTATCGCGCCGAAGTCGGGATCGCGCATCATTATGGGATTGAGCGTTCCCCACTTGATATTCGTAAACTGTTTGGTGTTTATGAAATATACGTCGCAGGTAATAGGAGTCTGAAACGCGTACTTCCACGCGGCGAGTTTGGTAAGAATCGGAAGAATCTCCGTCTTCATATCATGCAAGCCCGGCGTAAGAATATCCGCTATCTGACCTTTATGTACGAAAATGGCAACCTGTGATTCTTTAACGGTAATCGTAGATTTATCGTTTACTTCTCTTCCGTTGTTTTTGAACGGATATTTATAAACGAGAGTGTTATTGCTATCGTCGTTCCAGACGACGTTAAGCCTGAATAAAGCCATAATTTACGTCTCCTTTCGTCTTATATAATATATTTTCGCATATATCCGATAACATTTTATCATATGACTTCGGATTTTGCAAGTTTTTGAACGATTTTTATTAAAAAACCCTTTTCGGGCGTACGCGTACGCCCGAAAAGGACTTATATCCTATTTTATTCTGAGCGCGCGCATAGCGTTAAGAATCGCCGCCATCGCCACGCCTACGTCCGCAAAAACCGCTATCCACATCATATTCGGAACGCCTACCGCGCTTAAAATAAGCGCGAGAGCCTTTACGCCGAGCGAGAACACTATATTTTCGCGAACGATACGCATCGTCTTTTTCGCGATTTTTTCGGCGACGAGTATATCGGAAAGTCTGTCGCGCATAAGCACCACGTCGGACGCTTCTATCGCGCTGTCGCTGCCGACCGCGCCCATCGACACGCCCACGTCCGCGCGCATAAGCACGGGCGCGTCGTTTATTCCGTCTCCGACGAAAGCGATTACGTCGTTCTTACCTTTTTCGGACAGCATACGCTCGACTTCGGCGAGTTTATCCTGCGGCAGCAAACCGCTTTTATAATCGGTTATTCCGAGTTCTTCCGCGACGGGCTTTGCGGCGTTTTCGTTATCGCCCGTAAGCATAGCCACCTGCGTATTATGCGCCTTTAACTCGGCTATGACGCGTTTGGCGTCGCTCTTTACCACGTCGGACACGGTTATCGCGCCGAGATACTTACCGTTTACGGCAACGTATACCGCCGTGCCCGCAAGTCCGCTCGTTTCGATTTCCACGCCTTCGTCTTTCATAAGTCTCGCGTTGCCGCAAGCAATTCTTTCGCCGTCTTTTTCGGCTACCGCGCCCCTGCCCGCGACTTCGCTGACGACGTAACTTTCGTCCGCTTCGCCAACGCCTTCGGCAACCACGCTTTTAGCCACGGGGTGAGTCGATCTGCATTCGCAGATATACGCCGCTTTAAGTATTTCTTCGCGCTTATCCGCAGGGTACACGCCCGTAACCTTAAATTCGCCCGTAGTCAGAGTACCCGTTTTATCGAACACTATCTTATTGACTTTGGAAAGTTGTTCTATATAGTTCGCGCCCTTTATAAGCACGCCTTTGCCGCTTGCCCCGCCTATACCGCCGAAAAATCCGAGCGGAATGGATATGACGAGCGCGCACGGACAGGACACCACGAGACAGGTAAGAGCGCGTTCTGCCCAACTCGCCCACACCGCTCCGTCCGCGGCGGCGTTAATTATCGAAATAATCGCAGGGGGAACGATCGCCAGCGCGAGCGCGGTAAACACCACGAACGGCGTGTAATACTTGGCGAAAACCGAAATGAAATTTTCGGCGCGGGCTTTTTTACCCGACGCGTTCTCGACCATATCGAGAATTTTCGATACCGTGCTGTCGTAAAACTCTTTTTCGACGCGAATCTCTATCGTGCCGTTAAGCGAAATCGTACCGCTCGTCGCGGCGCAACCTTCTTCGAGAAAAATCGGCGCGCTTTCGCCCGTGAGAGCGCACGCGTTCACGTCCGCCCGACCTTTTACGACGATGCCGTCAAGCGGGATTTTTTCGCCCGCGCGGACCTGCACCACTTCCCCGACCGACACTTCTTCGGGGAAAACGTCCGTCCACTCGCCGTCTCTTAAAACTCTCGCCTTGTCGGGGCGTATATCCATAAGCGCGGCGATGGACTTTCTCGACTTGCCTACGGCGTAATCCTGAAAAATCTCGCCCGTCTGGTAAAACAGTATGACGGCTACGCTCTCGGCAAAGTCGCCGTGTCCGCCGTTGACCGTCTTTATCACGCCGAGCGCGAACGCGCCGAGCGAAGCGACGGTCATCAGAAAATTCTCGTCGAACACCTTACCGCGAAAGATATTGCGCGCGGCTTTCCACAAAACGTCGTAAGCGGCGGCGATATACAACGCCGCGTATAAACCGAGTACGAGATATACGTTTACGGCGCATACCTTTTCGACGATGAAAAGCGTGAAGAAACAAACGAGACAAACGCCCGTCCTTATAGATTTGATTTTTAGTTCATCCATATTATAAGCCTATGAGTTCCCAATCGGGTTCGAGTTTGTTCGCGACCGCCCTGACTTTTGCGAGAACGTCTTTATTCTCGTCGAAGTCGAGTACCATTTTTTCGCCGACGAAACTGACGTTTACCGAACGCACCCCGTCGATTTTGGCAACCGCCCTTTCAAGCGAAGCGGCGCAATTCGCGCAATCGAGATTTTTTATTCTTACTACTTTTTTCATAATGCAACTCCTTTTAATCGTTCTATTCGCGGCTATTCTTTAACGTGTTCGATAGCCATTTCAAATATTTTGCGGACGTGTTCGTCGGCGAGAGAGTAGAAAACTTCTTTACCGCTTTTGCGCGATTTTACGAGTTTGCTCTGCCGAAGTATGCGCAACTGATGAGATATGGCGGACTTGGTCATATTGAGCAGCGCGCTTATATCGCATACGCACATTTCGCTTTCAAACAACGCCATTAAAACGTTGGTACGCGTACTGTCGCCGAATACCTTGAACAGTTCGGCAACGTCGTAAATCACGTCTTCGCACGGCATAAGTCCGCGTACCCGTTCAAGCACGTTTTCGTGCGTATGCTCACATTCGCACGTCTTCACTTCGTTTCTCACTACGGTATCTCCTTTCGTTTTATTGTTAAACGGTTGAATAATTGTTCAACTGTTTTTAGTATACTCCGCCGACGGATAGTTGTCAACCGTTTTTATATAAGTTTCTGAAAAAAAATACGCGCGGCGCGGCGGACTTGTCGTCCGCCGCGCCGCGCCGCTTGAAAATTAAACCGCGTTTATTCGTCAGTCGTCGATACGTTCGGTATTGTTACCGTCCGACCAGAGTCTTTCAAGGTGGTAAAAAAGACGGGTTTCGTCGCTGAAAACGTGGAGTATGACGTCGCCGAAATCGACGACCGCCCAACGACATTCGTCAAGACCTTCTTTACGGATAACTTCGCCGCCCGCTTTTTCGACCGCTTCCGTAGCGTAGTCGCACAACGACCTTACCTGCGTGGTGGACTTTCCGCTTGCCACGACGAAATAATCGGCAAGCACGGTTTTATCGTGAACGTCGATTTTAAGTACGTCGTACGCTTTCTTCTGAACGAGAGTGTCGCATATGAGTTTGGCTTTTGTTTTGGAATCCATATCTTATTCTCCTATATATTTTATTGCTTTAAGAGTTTCTTCGTAAACGGGCTTGCCCGACGCGACGACGAATTCGTAAGATTTTTTAATCGCCGCCGCGAAGCCCTTTTCGAAATCGGCGTCGGCTATTCTTCTCAATTCGTCAACGCCGTCGAACTTTCTGCCCTTTTCGAGCATATCCGCGGTAAATATCAGTTTGCCGAGATCGCTCATATCCGCCCTGCCGCTCGTGTGGTAGCGTATGGCGTCGAGTACGGCTTCGTCTTTAATACCCAACTCGGTTTCGGCTATATACGCGCCGAGATACTGATGCGCGACGGGCGCGGGAACACCTTGCGGCATCGTAAAACCTTTATAGTCGGCGGGGTTTTTATACTTCGCGCAGTCGTGCAGGAGCGCGGCGGTAAGCACCTGCGCTTTATCGAGCCCGTAATACGACGCGTGTTTCAGCGCGTATTCTATAACCCCCGCGGTATGCTCTACGCGTTCGGGTTTCAGATTGTCGCGTATATACTTAAATTCGCGATCGGGCGCGTACAAGCCGTTATCTTCGATATATCTTAACGTTTCGCCGCTTACAAGCCCGTTTATCGGCAGACCGAGCATATACCTTATTTTTATATCGGTACTCGAAACTTCCACGCCGTCGAAAGGCAGAACGAGCGGTTTTACGCCGAAACGCTTTTCAAAATCGGACGCGGTAACGGACGCGGCTTCTCCTTCGCCCTTGCGATACGCGAGCAACGGTAACGAGTATTTAAGAATTTCGTCGGGGTTTTTCCACTCGGCGAAAGTCTTCATCATATCCGTACCCATTAAAAAGAGTATACGCCGTTTCGGGAATTTTTCGGCGAGATAACCGATAGTCAGATACGAGTAACTCTTCCCGCCGCGTTTTATTTCGTAATCGTCGACCGAGACGCGGTTTATTTTGCCGAAGGCGAGTTTACACATATTAAGCCTGTCGGTCGCGCTCGCCGCAAACAGCGCGCGTTTATGCGGCGGCGTATACGTCGGCATAACGATAACGTCTGCGCCAGGAAACTCTTTCGCCGCGACTTTTAACGCTTCCGTATGCCCGTTATGCGGCGGATCGAACGTTCCGCCGTAAAATATCAAATCGCTCATATATTTATTTTAACACGTTTATGCGGATTTTTCAAGTTTATTATCCGATTTTACGGGCAATAACGAGAGTATGAAAAAAAAATCGTTCGTTTTTATATCCGACGCGCTGCTCGTTACGGGTTTGGCGTTTTTAGCCGCAATGGCGGTGTCGAGATACTACCTTAAAAAATTTACGCCGTCTTTAATCGTCGCGATTTGCGCGGGAGCGATCGCTTTCGCGATCTTTTCCATCGTAAACGGACGAAAGAACGCGCTTGCCCGCGAAAAAGGAAAACGCGCCGAGTTTATCGAAAAACTCAGGTACGCGCTCGCGTTTACGCCCGAAAGCGAATACCCGTCGCTGACGGAAAGGCTTAAACCGTTATCCGACGGCAAAACGCCCGTATGCGAGTTCGGACTGCGTCCGCTGAGCGCGGACGACGTAGTCGGTCTGTGCAAAAAAGCCGATTCTTCCGCAATCGCCGTATTCGCCGCGGACTTTGCGGAAGACGCGCGGTCGCTTGCCGAAAATTCGGGCGGAAGAATAAAACTCGTTCCGTTACCCGATTTCGTTTCGCTATTCGACGAAACCGACGAGATTTTATCGCGCGGGTTCGTACCCGAAAAACGCAAAATCGGGCTGAAACGACTGTTTTACGCGTCGCTTAAACCGAAAGCGGCGCGCAAATTCGCCCTTTACGGGTTGTTATTGATTTTATCGGGCAGATTCTCGTTCTATCCCCTGCCGTATATACTGTCGGGGTGCGCGTTCGCCTTATATTCAACGGCGGCGTTGATATTCGGACGTCGAACGTAGCCGATAAGTAGGCGCGTCAGACTCTGAATTGATAGTTATACAACGTAGCGTATACGCCGTTTTTGGACAAAAGTTCTTCGTGCGAGCCGCGTTCTTCGACTCCGTCCGAGCCGATAACGATTATTTCGTCGGCGTTCTTGACGGTGGAAAGCCTGTGCGCGACGACTACGGTGGTTCTGCCGTCGGAAAGACGTTCGAGCGAGTCCTGTATCTGCATTTCGGTTACGTTGTCGAGCGCGGAAGTCGCTTCGTCGAGAATAAGCACGGGCGGGTTTTTCAAAAACGCGCGCGCTATCGATATTCTCTGCCGCTGTCCGCCCGAAAGTTTTACGCCCCTTTCGCCGACGTAGGTATCGTACCCGTCGTCGAGCGATTCGATAAACTCGTCTATATTGGCGTTCTTCGCCGCAAGTCTGATTTGTTCGTCGGTAGCCGAGAAGTCGCCGTAAGCGATATTCTCTTTTATAGTTCCGCCGAAGATGAAAACGTCCTGCGCGACTATGCCTATATTCTTACGCAAGTCGTATAACGAAACGTCTTTGATATTGACGCCGTCGAGAGTTATCGCGCCTTCGTCTATATCGTAAAATCTCGGAATGAGATTGCAAAGCGTGGTTTTTCCGCCGCCCGAAGGACCTACCAGCGCGACGGTTTTGCCCGCAGGAATTTTAAGCGACAAGCCGCTGAGTATCAGATGCTCGTCGTCATCGGTCTCTTTTTTATAACGAAAACTGACGTTATCGAATTCTATATCGCCCCTTACCTTGCCGAGCGCGACGGGATCGGGGCTTTCGGTTTCGGGCGCGACTTCCATAACTTCGACGAATCGCTTAAAGCCCGTCATACCTTCCTGAATCTGCTCGAAAATAGCGATAAACGTCCTGATGGGCGTTATAAGCATAGCGACGTACAGAACGTACGAAGTCAGATCGGAAGCCGTTATTTTACCGTAACAGAAGAACAAGCCGCCGGCAAGAAACGCGGTAAGGTATAAAACGTCCATAAACAGCGTCATCGCCGTATGGAATTTACTCATTGACTTATACTGCCAACTGCGCGCTTCGACGAGTTGAGCGTTCGCCTTGCCGAATTTTTCAAGTTCGTGGCGTTCGGCGGTATACGCTTTCGACACCCTTATGCCCGACACCGAACTTTCTACCGCGGAGTTTATCTCGGAAGTCTTTTCGCGCGATTTCTTAAACGCGTTCATAAGTTCGAGACGAAGTTTTACGGCGATAAGCGCGATTACGGGGATAATCGCAAGCACTATCAGCGCGAGCCACGGATTGATTATGGCAATCATAACGAGCGCGCCGAGTATGGACACGATCGATAAAAACACGTCTTCCGGACCGTGGTGCGCGAGTTCGGAGACTTCGAACAGGTCGTTTACGAGCCTGCTCATAATAGAGCCGGTTTTGGTCTCGTCGTAATACGAAAACGGCAGTTTTTGCAAATGCGCGAAAAGTTCGTTGCGCATATCCGCCTGTATTCTTACGCCCACGACGTGCCCCCAGTAAGTTATAACGTAGTTCATGACCGCTTTGAGCGCGAATATGCCGAGAAGTATTCCCGAACAGGTAAGAACGTAAGAAACGCTTGCCGAATCTATCATTTTACCCGCGACTTTCGGGTACACGAGATTGCATACCGACACGACGAACGCGCAGAACAGGTCGAGAAAAAACAGTTTCAGATGCGGTTTATAATAACTTGCGAATTTTTTTAGCATTTCATTCTCCGTAAAGTATATCCGTGGCGACGTTCTTATAAAACAGGCGTTTTATCTCCGCGCGCTTATTCGTTACGCCGAGTATCCACATAAGTTTGCAAAGCACCGCTTCGGGCGTCATATCGTAAGATTCGAGAAAACCGTACTTTTCTTTAAGGCTTTTGCCGACCTTATACACGGTCATATCGCTGCCTTCGTTTACCACCTGCGTGCACATAACCGCAATCTTGCCGCGCTTGCGCCACTTGTCGATAACGTCGTAAAACCCGAACTCTTCGCCGTCGGGTATTCCGCCCACGCCGAAACTTTCGACTATAACCGCGTCGTACAACTCGAAATACCTGTCGAGTATTCTCGCGTCCGCGCCCGGCGTCATCTTGAAAATCCCGACCTTATCGTCGAGTTTGTCGTAAAATATCGGCTTGCGGGGCTTGTGCGACGTGTCGTAACTGATAACCGTTCCGTCCTGAATAACCGCCTTATAGGGGTAGTTTATGCTTGAAAACGCGTTGTAACTTTTACTGCGCGTTTTCTTTGCGCGCGTGCCTGCTATGACCTTGCCGTCAAAGACGATCGACACGCCGAACGCGCGTCTGTCAGAACAGTATAAAAAACTGTCGAGCAGATTGCTTTTCGCATCGGTAATAGCCGTGTCTATGGGTTTTTGAGAGCCGGTTACGACTATGGGTTTGGGGCTGTTTTGTATAAGGTACGACAAAGCCGCCGCGGTATACGCCATAGTATCCGTGCCGTGGCATATGACGAACCCGTCGTAAGCGTCGTAATTGTCGCGGATAGCGGCGGCGATTTCAAGCCATTTTTCGGGAGTCATATTCGTACTGTCTACGTTCATCAACTGCAAAGCGTGTACGTCGTAACGGTCGCCGAAGTCCACCTTGGACAACACGTCGGCTACGGTTAATGACGGAGTAAGCCCGTCTTTTCCGCCGCGCGATGCTATCGTTCCGCCCGTCGCGACGGCTAAAATTTTCTTTTTTTCGTCGTTCATACGACGATTTTAGCACAAACGCCGTCAAATGTCCACGCTTTGGCAAGCAATTGCGCCTTAAACGCGAAAAATAATTGACCATAAAGAATGCAACGCCCCTTAAATAATTTGACAAAAAAACGAAATGCGTTTATACTTATTTTTGTTTTTTTTGGAGCGTAAACTATGGATACGAGAACGGACGTAAGAAATATCGCGATAATAGCCCACGTCGACCACGGCAAGACCACGTTGGTGGACGGGCTTCTTAAACAGAACCACGTCTTCCGCAATAACGAAGTCGTCGGCGAAAGGGTTATGGACAGCGGCGATATAGAGAGAGAACGGGGTATTACCATACTTGCAAAAAATACCGCCGTTATATACAAAAACACTAAAATCAACATAATAGACACACCCGGCCACGCGGACTTCGGCGGAGAAGTAGAACGTATACTTTCGATGGTCGACGGCGTAGTGCTGCTCGTCGACGCGGTGGAAGGCTGTATGCCCCAGACGAGATACGTTCTTAAAAAGGCGTTGTCGCTTAACAAAAAGCCGATCGTCTGCATAAACAAAGTGGACAAAGGCGGAGATATAAACGCGACCATCGACGGGATAATCGACTTATTCATCGAACTCGGCGCGAACGACGATCAACTCGATTTCAAGGTCGTTTACGCAAGCGCGAAACAGGGCTGGGCGACGACCGACCTTAACGTACCGAGCGATAATCTTACCCCCCTGCTCGACGTTATACTTGACGAAATTCCCGCCCCGACGGGCGAATTCGACGCGCCTTTGCAGGCGATAATCTGCAACGTGGACTACGACGAATACGTCGGAAGAATAGGCATAGGCAGAATAGTCCGCGGCGAAATACGCGACGCGCAGGCGGTAACAATCATCGCCGCCGACAAGACCACGACCAACGCGCGCGTCGGCAAACTCTATCAGTTCGAAGGGCTTAAACGCGTGGAAGTAACGAGCGCGAAGACGGGCGACATCATAGCCGTATCGGGGCTTGACAAAATAAATATAGGCGACACGATCTGTTCGCCCGACTGCCCCGAACAACTGCCGTTCGTCGCGATAGACGAGCCTACCGTGTCTATGTACTTTATGGTAAACAACAGTCCGTTCGCGGGGAAGGAAGGCAAATACGTCACTTCGCGCCATTTAAGGGCGAGACTGTTCAAAGAAATAGAGACCAACGTATCGATGAGAGTGGAAGAGACCGACAGCGCGGACACCTTCAAAGTGTTCGGCAGGGGCGAATTGCACCTTTCGATTTTAATAGAAAATATGCGCCGCGAAGGTTACGAATTTCAGGTTTCGCGCCCGAAAGTAATTTTCAAGGAAATCAACGGCAAGTGTCACGAGCCTATGGAAGATCTCGTGGTGGAAGTGCCTAACGATTACGTCGGCGCGATTATGAACAAACTCGGCGCGAGAAAAGGCGAACTTATAGATATGACCGCAGACGATCGCGGCGGCACTAAATTGCAATTCAAAATCCCCGCAAGATGCCTGTTCGGGTACAGAAGCGAAATGCTTACCGATACCAAAGGTTTCGGGATTATGAGCCACGTCTTTGCCGGTTACGAAGAGTATAAAGGCGATATTCCCGGCAGAACGCGCGGTTCGCTGGTAGTGTTCGAGACGGGCGTTACCACTCAATACGGCTTATTCAACGCGCAGGAACGGTCTACCCTGTTCATCGGCGCGGGCGAGAAAGTGTACGAAGGCGAAGTGGTGGGCGAAAACTCACGCGAAGACGATCTCGTAGTCAACGTATGCAAACTTAAACATCTGACCAACAGCAGAGCGTCGGGCAGCGACGAAGCGTTGAAACTCATTCCCCCGACTACCCTTTCGCTTGAACAATGCCTTGAATTTATCGCCGACGACGAACTTGTAGAAGTTACGCCCGTAAGCATAAGACTCCGCAAGAAAATTCTGTCGAAAGATCTGCGTATGAAGGAATGGGCAAAGAACAGAAAACAATAACGCGCCTGAATTTAAGCGTAAAACCCCCGCCGCGAAACTATTTCGCGGCGGGGTTATTTTTGATTTATTTTTTTGAATTATTCCGATTTCGCGTTATCGTCGGGCGCGGTTTCGCGCGACGTTGACGGCGTTTCTTCGGTATCGCGAGAAGCCGAGCATTTTTCGATAACGTGCCTTGCTATATCGTCCGCGCCGTACCTGTTTATCTCGGCGCGCTGGGCTTCTACCATTTTTACGCGTTCTTTTTCGTTATCGAGCAGTTTTTCGGCTTTTTCGAGCGCGCCTTGCGCGTTTTTAGCGAGTTGAGACATATTCTTCGCGTGGAAAAACCGAGCGTTATACGTTTCGCAACCCGGTATGGGTTTGAAATGGACGACCGGCACGCCCGCGACGGCGACTTCCGTACTCGAAAGCCCGCCCGACTTGGATATAACTACGTCCGCCGCTTTAAGATACAGATGCACTTTATCCGTAAACCCGACCGCGACTACGCCTTCTTTCGGGCAGGTTTTGGAAATTTTGTTTTTGAGTTTTTCGTTATTGCCGGCAAGCACGCAATAGAACCTGTCGGGCTTTACGCCTTCTTTGCGGAACATTCTGACAAGCGGATTTATGCTTTCGCACCCTACCCCGCCGGACATAATAAGCACTATTTTTTTATCGACGGGCAAACCGAGCGTTCTGCGTGCGTCTTCTTTGCTTATTTCCGTTCTGAACCTGGGCGAGACGGGTATGCACGTCGCGATAAGGTTATCGACGCGCATCTTTTTCTTTTCAAAGTCGATAATAAGGTCGCTATGCGGAATAAAATATTCGTCAAGGTCGGTATCGCGCGTAAACGGGATAACCGTATAGTCGGTTATTATACCAAAAAACGGAACGTGATCGGGGTGCGCGCGCTTGATTGCGGTCAACGCTTCCATTCCGTAAAGGTGTGACGTTACGACCGCGTCGAACTTGTTTTCGACTATATAGTTATTCAACTTTTCGGCGTACTTGGCGTTTAACGAGTATATCGGCGACGGCAACCGCGTCGCTTCGTAACACGCGCCTATTTTATACACCGCCCCAAACGCCGCGGGGGCTTTTTTAATAAGATTATTATACGCCTTCGCTACGCGCTTGGGGCTTTTTTCGTGGTTGAACGATACAGGGTCTTTAATCTCGCACTCTACGCCGTTTGCGGTAAGCGTTTCGCACACCGCTTTCGCCGCGCTGTTATGCCCTTCGCCCGTCGAACAACTCAATAATAACACTTTCATACTTCGCTATCATCTCTCCAACGCGAAATTTTGATAGTAACATTGTAAACTATACCGTTAAATTTTGCAAGCGATTTTGAAAATTTACGCGATAATCCGCATAGTTTCGTCGCGCCGTAGCGGAAGATTGACGGAATATCGTTAATTTTTATTGCAATTTTGCAAAATTTGTATTATAATTTTAGTATGAAGAACGATATAAAGACTACGGTCGCTAATAATCTGATAGCCCTGCGCAAAAGCAAAGGGCTTACTCAGGCGGACGTTGCCAACGCCCTGAATTATTCGGACAAGTCGGTCTCCAAGTGGGAACACGCCGACTCTCTGCCCGATATTTCGATACTCTGCGCGCTTGCGGATATGTACGGCGTAACGGTAGACTATCTTACGCACGAAGACGCGGAAGAACAACTTTCGTTCGTAAACGGCAAAGAAAATTCGGGCAGAGAACGCCAACTCACGATAGAAATTCTTACCGTTTCGATAATACTGCTCGCCGCGACGATCGCGTTCGTGTACGCTTACTGTTTCCGCGAAGTAAGATACGTTTTCTGGCAGGCGTACGTCTGGGCAGTTCCGTTAAGTTCGCTTGCGCTGGGCTACTTTAATCGCGTATGGCACAAGAACAGATTATATTCCATCATAATCAAATCTATATTTATGTGGTCGCTGCTGCTCTGTCTGTATTTGCAGTTCTTCGACTATAAAATGTGGATGATTTTTATATTAGGCGTTCCGATTGAAGCGATTATCGTTCTGTCGGGCAACCTGACTAAATTCAAATAAGGAGTACGACTATGAAAGTTATTTTATTACAGGACGTTAAAGGCACGGGCAAAAAAGACGACGTAGTGGAAGTGAGCGACGGTTACGCAAGAAACTGTCTGATAAAGAAAAAACTCGCGGTGGAAGCAACCGCTTCCGGCGTGAATGCAATCAACGGGCAAAAAAAAGCCGCCGAATTTCACAAGGCGGAAGAGATTAAAAAATGGAAAGAAGTAGCCGCTTCGCTTAAAGGCAAAGAAGTTACCTGTTTCGTAAAGTGCGGCGAAAACGGAAAAGTGTTCGGCAGCGTAACTTCAAAAGAAATTTCCGACAAACTTGCGGAACTCGGCTACGAAGTGGATAAAAAGAAAATCGCGCTTAAAGACGCGCTTAAAAACGTGGGCGTATACGAAGCGGAAATCAAATTCCTGCCCGACGTAACCGCGAAAATCAAAGTGTCGGTAGAAGCCGCGAAATAACGCGCCAAACTACCCGTTCGGCTTACGTTTTTATTTTAATCGTCTGATATGCAAAATACAGCGGGCTGTCGCCTTTCGGCGACAGCCCGCTTTTTAGGGGAAAACGAGTATCCTTTTCAGGATAACGACCGTTTTTCACAAGTTAGTATTCGCTTAAAGATTAACCCATATAGAATATGTTCTTATCTTTAAGAGCGTCGATGTTGGCGGAAGTATACCATTGACCGGCTATACCTACGGAATCCTTTTTGCCCTGCGTGTCGCCGGCGGGGATTTGAGCAGCCATTTTAACCGCTTCGTAACCTATAGCGTAGGAGTCCTGAGCAACCGAACCGACGAGAGTGGGATAAGTGCCGTCGGTGTTCTTAATCCAGTTGTACTGGTTAGTTCCGCAGTCGAAACCGGCGAAGAGAACGTTGGCGTATTTAGCCTTATTCTGCGCAACTTCCGCAGAAACTTCGTTTACGACACCTTCGTTGGTCATATAGATCGCGTTTACCTTAGCGTCGGCAAGAGCCTGCGCAGCCGCTTTGTATTCGCCGCTGTTGTTGGTCTTTACCTGATCGTTTATCTTCACGGTGTAACCGTCTTTTTGGGCAAGTTCGACGAATTTGTTCTTGAAACCGTCGTGTCTGTCGATACCGGTAGCGGTGGAGTCGTGCTGGATGATACCCATCTTGAATTCCGTACCTTTAACGATCTTGTTGTTGTCAACGAGATACTTAAAGAAGTTTTCGGCGACGAGCGCGGCGGCAGCCTTGTTATCCGTAGCGACTTTACCGATTCTCGGATCTTTACCCGGAGTAACGTCCGCGCCGTTAGCGTACAGACCGCTGTCGAATTCTACGACGGGAATACCCTTGCTGTGAGCGGTTTTAAGTTCGGCGGCAAAACCAAGACCGATAGTCGCGAGAACTACCGCTCTCGTGTTATCGTCCGAAAGCGCAGCCGAAAGCATTTCACGCTGTTGCGGAACGTACTGTTCGCTTTCCTGAGTGGGTCCGCGGAAGGTTACTTTATAACCGAATTCCTTACCGGCGGCTTCGGCACCGGCCTTAACGGCTTGCCAGAACGCGTGCGTTTCGCCTTTAGCGATAACCGCTATGGTGTCGCCCGTACCCTTAACCACTACGCCTTCTTTTTTAGAAGAACTCGACTTGCAGGACGCGCCGAAGCAAATCGTGGTCGCGCAAAGCGCGGTCGCAAGGGCAACGCCCAAAATTTTGTGCATTTTTCTCATCTTTGTTTCCTCCTGAAACGATTTTTTTATTTTACGCAATATTATTTGCGTTTTTACTGAATTATTTTACTTCCTTTTCTTTTTCAGCCTTTTTGGCGGCTGCCATTTCTGCCTTTTCTTCTTTTTCGGCGGCTTTGATTTCCGCTTTACGTCTCTTCTCTTCTTCGAGAACGCGTTTATCTTCGGCTCTCATAGCGGGAAGTTTTTCGGAAAGGTCGGTTTTGATTGCCGCGATTTCAAGGTTGATTTCGGCAACTCTCTTCTTTGCGTCTTCGTTATCTTTTGCCGAAAGCGCGTAGTCTTTTTCAAGGTTGAGCGCGGCTATCTTTTCTTTCGCCTTTTTCTCGTACTTGACTGCGGAAAGTTCTTTCTTTACGCCCGAAGCGGCTTTCTTCTTGGCTACGTCGAGAAGTACCGCGCCGACTACGATGACACCGGTAACGGCGTACGTTAAGAACGAAGCGTTAAGCGTTATCGGAAGTTTGTTCAACGAAATATTAAGCCCTTGACGAACGATTACGAGTATTATCGCGCCGAATATCGTTCCGACTATGGAAGCCGTACCGCCCGTCGTGCTCGTTCCGCCGATGTAAACGCCGGCTATCGCGTTAAGTTCTTCGCCGCCGCCGCCGCCCGTCGTAATAGACGGAGTGGTTGCAACCCAGAAGATTGCGGCTATGCCCGCGAAAAGTCCGCCGATCGCATAGGCGATTATCTTATATTTGTCTACGTTTACGCCCGAAAGTCTGGTCGCTTCTTCGTTGCTTCCGATAGCGAGAATGTATCTGCCGACTTTCGTCTTGAACATAACAATCATACAGATTATCGTAAGCGCGATTACCCAAAGAATTGCTACGGGGAATTCGTTATAAGTTAAGAATATATCTTGCAGCCAGCCGATAGGCGGATAAATTATAGCGGTCGTTGATTTAGTTATGATCTGAGCGACAATCGCCGATGCGCCCTTTGAAAAAAGCATCGTGCCGAGCGTCGCTATGAACGGCGGCAGTTTGCATTTCGCGACAAGGAAGCCGTTAATAAGACCAAACAGTAAACCGCTTAACAGCATTAAAGGAATTACCAACCACGAATTGTGCGACGGCGATACTTTACATATCGCGCCGGCAAATACCGCAGAAGCAAACATTACCGTACCTATCGACAGATCGATTCCGCCCGTCGCAATTACGAACGTTACGCCTAAACCGAGCACCGCATACGGCGTGAACGATTTAATCATATCAGAAACGTTGCCTTGCTTTGCATAGTTGGGGTTTATAAGCGTGAAGAGTAAGAATAATACTATCGTCGCGCCTATGATTATCATATTTTGCTTGCCGTTTACTTTCAGATAGTCGAGCGTTCTTACGCCGGTCTGGCGCGCTCTGCCGCGCAAATTGAGTTTCGCGCCGAACTGATTGTTTTCGTTAGTGTTCATTTTCGTTTTCTCCCTAATATCAATTTCTTAAAGTTGCAAGGTGCATTATGTTTTCCTGATTTGCTTCGGAAATGTCGAGTTCGCCCGTTTTCTTGCCTTCGCACATTACGAGAACGCGGTCGCTCATACGGAGTATCTCGACGAGTTCGGAAGAAATCATTATTATCGATTTACCCTGTTTGGCGAGTTGGTTCATCAACGTGTAAATCTCGCTCTTCGCGCCGACGTCTATGCCGCGCGTGGGTTCGTCGAAAATAAGAATGTCGCTGTTTTTGATAAGCCAGCGCGCTATAATGACTTTTTGCTGGTTTCCGCCCGAAAGATTTTTAAGTAACTGGTCCATCGACGGGGTTTTGGTGCGGAGTTTGTCGTTTTCCGCTTTCGCGTCGGCTTTAATGCGCTTGTCGTCGATAAGCACGCCTTTCATATACTTGTCGATAGAAGCGAGAGCGGTGTTTTCCGCAACCGATTTGTCAAGCAACAGACCGTAACGCTTTCTGTCTTCGGACAGGTAACCTATGCCTAATTTAACGGCGTCTTCGGGGCGGCGTATGTTTACGCGCTTGCCGTTTACGAAAATCTCGCCGTCGTCGTGGGGGTCTGCGCCGAAAATCGCACGCGCGACTTCGGTTCTGCCCGCGCCCATAAGCCCCGAAAAGCCGAGAATTTCGCCTTTTCTTAATTTGAAACTTACGTCCCTGAAAAGGTTGCCCGACGAAAGGTGCTTGACTTCGAGTACCGTTTCGGCATCGGCGGGGACTTCGCTGTGGGTTTTGGGATCTTCGTATACTACTCTGCCTATCATCATATTGATGATTTCGTCTTTCGTGACGGACGGAGTGTCTACCGTGCCGACGTACTCGCCGTCGCGCATGACGGTTATACGGTCGGATATTCTGCTGATCTCGTCCATACGGTGCGAAATGTAAACCATTCCGATACCCTTCGCTTTGAGATCGCCCATTATTCTGAACAGGTCTTCAATCTCGGTCTGAGTGAGTGCGGCGGTAGGCTCGTCGAGAACGAGAAGTTTACAGTCTCTCGATACGGCTTTCGCTATCTCTACCATCTGCTGTTTGCCGACGGTCAGTCTGCCGAGTTGAGTTTTAGGATCGATTTTTATGCCGATTCGGTCGAAAATCTTTTGGGTTTCTTTTACCATATCGGCGTCTTTTATCCAGAAACCCTTTTTTAATTCTCTGCCGATAAATACGTTCTGGGCAACGGTCAGATCGTTCATCATATTCAGTTCCTGATGAATGATCGCTATACCCAGATTTTGCGCTTCGCCGATGTTCTTGACGGCGTAAGGCTTGCCTTCGAAGAAAATTTCGCCGGAGTCGGGTTGATGTATGCCCGTAAGCACTTTCATCAACGTGGACTTGCCCGCGCCGTTCTCCCCGACCAACGCGTGAACTTCACCGCAACGCAAATCGAAGTGAACGCCCTTCAAGGCGTGCACTCCTAAAAAGCGTTTTGAAATGTCGTTCATTTCAAGTAATGCGCTCATTTTCGTTTTCCCCTTTATGTACTCGGTTGCAAGGGCTTTCCCTGCTTGCCTTATTCATCATAACCGATACTTTGACGAATTTCAATAGCCCGAATTGTCGCGTTTTTTTTCAAAAAAATATTACAGTTTTTATTGAGTGATTAAAATATCAATAAAAGTTATAACGATTTTTTGCAAAAATTTTCGGAAAAATAAGTTATAACTATTATTGTTGCGAAATTTTATAAAAAAAATACACAAATTTCGATAAAACGCTTGAACCTTACGCGGCGGCGTGGTACAATAGATACGGTTATAAGCCGTATACGCATTATATAATGATTTACTTAGGTGGAAAATGAGTAACGAAATTATTACGGACGACGTACGCAAACAGTATAAGCCGAAAAAGAGCAAACCCCTTAAATTCAATACGCGGGTTTTGTACGCCGGCAGACTGCAACGCGCCAAACAATGGGGCGAAAATTACCATTCGCACGAGTTTCTCGAAGTGCTTTTCGTGCTTTCGGGCAACGGCGAAATCAATATCGAAGGCAAAAAAGTTCTCGTCGAAAAGGGCGATATAGTGGTTTATCCGCCGCAAACGCACCACAGCGAACACACTAAACCGAGCAGTAAAGATCCGCTCGAACTTGCGTTCTTCGGCGTGACGGGGCTTAAACTCAACAACCTGCCGCCCGATTGCCTGCTCCCGCAGGAACTCGATCCGCCGATAGTCAAAACAGGCGAAGACGAAGGGCGTTTCCGCTGGCTGTTCGAGTCGATTTATAAGGAAGCGGAAGGCGAACTGCCCTACGGCGAAATGATGCTCGATTTATACGTCAAACTCGTGTTGACGGAAATTCTGCGCAAGACCGAAGTGGAAGAACGCTCTTTGATAAAGAACGTGGCGTTTTCGGAAATTTACAAGTATATCTGCAATAATTACGCTGAAATCAATACCATTAACGATATTTGCGATAAACTGTTCGTAAACAAGTATTACGTTTCGCACGTTTTCAAAAAGTACACGGGCGTCGCGCCGATGAATTACGTTACCAAAATGCGTATGACGCTTGCGAAAAAGTTGCTTGAAGAAACCGATCTTTCCGCAAGCGAAATATCGAGACGGTGCGGATATATGGATACGACTAACTTTTTCAGGAACTTTAAGCAAAGCGAGAGTATGACTCCGCTCGAATACCGCTCGAAGGCGCGGAAGTCAAGCGGCGATTGCTGAAAATAATTTAACTTATCTTAATATTAAAGCGGGCTTTCGTCAATCGACGAAAGCCCAAATAATTTAATCTTATATTAAAGCGGGCTTTCGTCGATTGACGAAAGCCCGCTTTTTGCCGTTCGTAAAATTTGCAAAAGCCGCGTAAACGGCGGCGTTTTTGCAAGGTTCGTATTATTTTTGTTCGGCATACGGAATTATTCCGACAGTAATATTCTGTCGCTTAAATCGCCCACGCTCTCGAATTTTTCAAGCAGGTCTTTTACGGTAAGTCTCTTCTTCTCTTCGCCGCAGACGTCGAAAATAATTCTGCCGCCGTTCATCATAATAAGGCGGTTTCCGTACGATAACGCGTCGTTCATATTATGCGTTATCATCAACGCGGTAAGATTTTCTTCCTTTATGATTTCGTCGGTCAATGCAAGCACCTTTTTTGCGGTTTTGGGATCGAGCGCGGCGGTATGCTCGTCTAAAAGCAGAAGTTCGGGGCTTACGACCGACGCCATAAGCAAGGTCAACGCCTGTCTTTGTCCGCCCGACAGCGTGCCTACCTTTTGCCCCGTTCTGTCTTCGAGACCTAAATCGAGACCTTTAAGCAGTTCTTTATAGCCCGCGAGTTCGTCTTTGGACATTCCCCATTTCAAACCCCTGCGCTTGCCGCGCCGAGCCGCCAACGCAAGGTTTTCTTCGATGTTCATACTCGCCGCCGTGCCGGATAACGGGTCCTGAAACACGCGCGAGATATATTTGGCTCTTTTATATTCTTTAAGAGCGGTAAGGTCTTTGCCGTTGAGCGAGATACTGCCCGCGTCCGTCGGGAATACGCCCGATATTACGTTTAGCAGCGTGGACTTGCCCGCGCCGTTACCGCCTATTACCGTGATGAAATCGCCGTCGTTGACGGTTAAATCTATTCCGCACAAAGCCTGCTTTTCGTTTACCGTGCCTTTATTGAACGTCAACGACACGCCTTTAAGTTCTAACACGTTTTTTACCCCTTTTTGCAAAGTAATTTTTGATATTCGGTACGCAAAGCGTTATTACGATTATTACGGAAGCGATAAGGTTAAGATCGTCCGTGTTAAGACCTATCCACACCGCGACGGTAAATATAAGCCTGTATATGACGCTTCCGACGATAACGCCCGAAAGTTTCAGCCAGAACGATACCTTCCCGCCGAATATCAGTTCGCCGATAACGACGCTCGCAAGACCGATAACTATCGTTCCCTGCGCCATATTTATCGTGGACGCGCCGTTATGCTGGGCAATCAACGCGCCCGCCGCCGCCGCAAGACCATTGCTTAAAGCAAGCGCGATGAACTTGGTTAAATCGGTGTTCACGCCCTGCGCGCGCGCCATTTTTTCGTTACTGCCCGTCGCCCTTACCGACGAACCGATTTCCGTACCGAAAAACCAGTACAGCAACGCGATTATCGCAATTACGAGTATACCCGCGGAGATTATCGAAAGCAGATTTTTATCGTCGATTACGCTTAACCCGAACAGCCGTGCGAACAGCCCGTTGTAGGTAGCGTCGCCCTTTACGGTTACCGTGTTACGCCCGTTCATTATGCGCAGGTTTACCGAGTACAACGCGGACATAGTAAGTATGCCCGAAAGTATGGCGGGGATTTTGAGTTTGGTGTTGAGAAACGCCGTAATCGCGCCCGCCGCCGCGCCCGCGAGAAACGCAAGCAGTATAGCGAGCAACGGATTGACGCCCGCGCCGATAGAAACCGCCGCGACCGCTCCGCCCGTCGCAAGCGAGCCGTCTACCGTAAGATCCGCAAAGTCGAGTATTTTATAGGTTACGAAAACGCCTATGGCGAGTATTCCCCATATAAGCCCCTGCGCAACGCCGCCGGGCAAAGCCCTTAAAAGAGCGGTAATATCCATAATACTTCCCCTTTTATCTGAAATCTTTGATAGCCTGTATTCTTTCGGCGGAAAGCCCCAACGCCGCGGCGTTCTTTTCGTTTACGAATACGGAACATTCGCGGTTGTAGAACTCGAACGGAATTTCGGACGGGGTTTTGGTTTTTTCAAGAATTTTTATCGCTATTTCTGCGGTCTGAACGCCGAGATTGTAATAATCGATACCGAGCGTCGCAAGCGCGTTGCCGTCGCCGCACATTCCGCTTTCGGCGGCTATTACGGGGATTTTACGCGCGTTGAGAATACTGCACGCCGCGTTGACGTTTGCCGAAATCATATTGTCGGTGGGCAGGTATACGGCGTCTATATCGTCGCCGATACTCTCGGTTACGGTTTGTATTCCGTTTTCGTCCGCGACGGGTTTTTCTACGCACTCTATACCGAGTTTCACACATTCGGCTTTTGCCGCTTCTACCTGTTTTAAGGAGTTTTCTTCGCTCTTATGGTATAAAAACGCAACTTTTTTACAGTCGGGAACGACCGTCTTAATAAGGCGAATCTGATCCGCGACGGGCGCTTTATCGCTCGTACCCGTTACGTTCGCGCCCTTGAACTCCGAATCGGTCGGATCGGTAACCGCCGTGAACAATACGGGGATTTTGGTGGTTTTTTGCGCAAGGGCGCGCGCCGAAGACGTCGCAATCCCTAAAAGCATATCGGGTTTTTTGGAAACGAGCGAATCGGCAAGCGTTATCTCGTTGTTGGGGTTTCCGTGCGCATTCTGCTCGTTGAACTCTATCGTCTTGCCGTTCTTTTTCGCCCACGCGTTAAGCGTGTCTTCGAACCCTTTGCGCGAAGAGTCGAGCGCGTTATGCGTGTCTACCTGAAGGATTCCGATAACTATATCGGAACTCTTTTTACACGAAGCCGCAAACGATAATACCGCGACCGCAGTTACAGCCGACAACGCGACCGAAATGATTTTTTTAAGCAACTTTTTCATAATAATCTCCTTTTTAACGGCGCAAAAAAAGACTTACCGAAGTTACCTACGATAAGTCTTTATTCCGTTTGATTTTAAGCAACGCAAAAATATCGTAGTTTATTCACTAAGATTCACATAGAAATAATAGTAATAATACGATACTTTAACGATTGCCATAACTTGCCCCGAAATTTAAGATACGTTCATAATACGCCCGAACGCCGAAAATGTCAACGACTTTCACGGCGATTATGTATTCGTATATATTATATATGGTATAAGTGTAGATTATACGCCTACAATTAGCCGCCCCGCTCGCCAACGGATACGAAAGGTTTTCGGCGGTGTTTTAAGGAAAGCGGACGGCGGCGATAACCGCCGCCGTCCGCGCAGAAAAAACGCTCAGTCCTTATTGCAATAATCGTCGCAACAGGTGCAACCCGCGCCGCCGCAAGTGATTTTTACCGAATCGAGTTTGCAGTTTCTTCCGCCCGCGTTATGCTCGCACGAGCATACGTCGCATTTGATTTTTTCGTTACATTTGAACATAAAAATTCGCCCTCCCGCAATTATTATTGCCGTTCGGACGAATTTAATACCTTGATTATTTTTTCCGTGCAACGGCGGAAATACCCGTCGTCGTAATACGCTTTTTTTAAGTGGTACGAAATTTTATCGTCGGTTATATCCACTACGCCGTACCGCGCCCTGTTTTCTTCTACCAGATTGCCCGTACTGCCGAAGTTGAGATAATATTTGCCGCCGAGTTCGTGAAAAGAGCCGGTATGCTCGTGACCGAAAAGAAAAACGTCGCCGCGTTCGCGCGCGAACATATACTTAACGCGCTCGTCCGTAGGCAGATATTCGGGCGGGAAAAACCTGCCGCCGCGCCCGATAGGATAATGAAAACAGACGACTTCTTTTCCGCACGCCGAAAAACGATATTCCTTTTTCAACCCCGACAGATATTCTTTGGACGCGGTCGACAATACTTTCGACTGCCAGCGGAACGTATTTACGCGCGGATCGGCGTCCGACCACGCCGTTAAATCGAGCAGGACTATCGCGTCGTGATTGCCCCTGACGGCGATTATATCTTTCCGCTTGCGGAAAACTTCTACCGTCTCTTCGGGGAACGCTCCGTTACCGACGATATCGCCGAGACATATTATTTTGTCGGGTTTAAGTTCGTCTATCTCGGCAAGCGCGGCGTTTAACGCGAACACGTTGGAGTGGATATCCGATATTACGCAAATTCTCATCGGTTCAGGACTGTATCATAGATTTGACTTTCATAAGTCGGGTGGTTGCGGCGCGCTCGTTTTCGTCGAGTTTGCTTCTGATATACGCTATCGTCTCTTCGATCTGCGGTATCATAATGTATTCGAGCGCGTTGACTCTGCGCTTGTTACGCTCGATTTCCGCCGCAAGCATAGCCGCGGTCTTTTCGACTTCGGCAAGTTTCATAAGGTCGCCTATAAGCGCGCTGATTCTGCCGACGGAATAGTCGGCTTCGGAAGACGTTTCGGCAAACGCGTACGGATAATCGCCGTTCGCTTCGCTCTCTTCTACGGTTACGAGCGGAGTTACCACGCCCATTACGTCTTTTACGCCGTAGGTCGCCTTTACCGTGGCGGCGGGTATGGAAAACGCTTTGTCGAATTCTTCTTTGCCGCCCGTGCCGCGTGCAAACGCGAATTGCCCGAGACAGTCTTTGAGTTCTGCTTCGAGCCGCGCGCGCAGGGTTTTGTTCTCCCTGATTATTACGGAAAATCTGCGAATCATTTCGTCGGATTTATCCTTTAAGAGTTTATGCCCGCGCGTGGCGGTCGCAAGCCTGCCTTTCAGCCGCTTCAACTCCATACGCGTCGGGTTTACGTTAAGTCTCGTCATCTTAATTCAGGTATTTATCGAGATATTTCTCTTTTATACGTTTGAGTTCGGAACGCGGAAGAATTTTCATAAGTTCCCAGCCGATATCGAGCGTTTCTTCTATCGTTCTGTCCGTGGTAAAGCCTTGTGAAACGTACGTCTTTTCAAAGTTTTCGGCAAACTTGGCGTACAGTTTATCCGTAGCGGAAAGCGCGGAATCGCCGAGTATGGCGGAAAGTTCTTTACATTCCTTGCCCCTGGCGTACGCGGAGAAAAGTTGGTTCATAGTGTCCGCGTGGTCTTCGCGCGTCTTGCCGTCGCCTATGCCCTTGTCTTTAAGTCGCGACAACGACGGAAGAACGTCTATCGGCGGATTTACGCCTTTTTTATAGAGTTCGCGCGAGAGAATTATCTGACCTTCGGTTATGTAACCCGTAAGGTCGGGAATGGGGTGCGTCTTATCGTCTTCGGGCATCGTAAGTATAGGTATCTGCGTTATAGAGCCGCTTTTGCCACGGATTCTGCCCGCGCGCTCGTATATCTGCGCAAGGTCGGTGTACAGGTAGCCGGGGTAACCCCTTCTGCCCGGCACTTCTTTTCTCGCCGCGGAGACTTCGCGCAAGGCTTCGGCGTAGTTGGTTATGTCCGTCATAATAACGAGAACGTGCATACCCTTGTCGAACGCAAGATATTCCGCGCAGGTAAGCGCCATACGCGGCGTGGCGATACGCTCGATTGCCGGATCGTTCGCAAGGTTCGTGAACAGTACCGTACGCTCGATCGCGCCCGTTTTCTTAAAGTCGTCGACGAAATATTGCGCTTCTTCGTAAGTGATGCCTATCGCGGCGAAAACTACCGCGAATTTTTCGTCTTTGCCCCTGACCTTAGCCTGACGCGCTATCTGCGCCGCAAGTTCGGCGTGCGGAAGTCCGCTCATCGAGAAAATGGGTAACTTCTGCCCCCTTACAAGCGTGTTAAGCCCGTCGATAGCCGATACGCCCGTCTGGATAAATTCGTCGGGATAGTCTCTCGCCGCAGGATTTATAGGCTCGCCGTTGACGTTTCTGCGGCGTTCGGGAATGACCGGCGCGCCGCCGTCGCGGGGGTTGCCCATTCCGTCGAATACCCTGCCGAGCATATCTTCCGACAGGTCGAGCGACAGACTTCTGCCCAGAAATCTCGCCTTGGACGTCGCTATTTTCAAGCCTTGCGTGTTCTCGAAAAGTTGTACCACCGCTTTGTCGTCTCTTACTTCGAGTACCTTGCCGCGCCTGACGCTTCCGTCTTCCTGCGCGACTTCTACGAGTTCGTCGTACTTGACGCCTTCAACGCCTTCGACGAGCATAAGCGGGCCTACTACTTCCCTTATGGTTTTATATTCTTTATTCATCTCTTCTACCACCGCTTATAAGCGATCTCATCTGACTTTCGAGTTCGCGCGAAATCTCGTCGAAAGAACTTATCGCGCTTTCTTCGATATACTTCGCCCTGCCTATCTTTTCCTTAGCCGGTATCGCGAGAATATCGTCGAGTTCGGCGTAATTGTCCACCGCTTCGTTGCCGAGATCGTGGAATTTTTTTATGAGTTTAAGCATTCTGTACTGCTTATCGAGCGAAGTGTAGGTATCCACTTCGTGAAAAGCGTTCTGATGCAGATAGTCTTCTCTGACCATTTTCGCGGTTTCGAGCGTCATTCGGTCTTTATACGAAAGCGCGTCTACGCCGACGAGCCTTACTATCTCGTCGAGATTCGCTTCTTCTTGCAGAACGCTCATTATAAACGCGCGCAACGCGACGAAATCTTCGCCGACGTGGGCTTTATACCAGTCCGCCATTCTGTCGGCGTAAAGCGAGTAACTTATAAGCCAGTCGATCGCGGGGAAATGCCTTTTGTACGCGAGCGACGACGACAAGCCCCAGAATACCTTGACTATTCTCAACGTCGCCTGCGAAACCGGTTCGGAAAGGTCGCCGCCCGGAGGCGAAACTGCCCCGATTGCCGAAACCGAGCCTACCGTATCTTCGCTGCCGAGTACTTTGACTATACCCGCTCTTTCGTAAAATTCGGCAAGGCGCGAAGCAAGATACGCGGGGTAACCTTCGTCGCCCGGCATCTCTTCGAGTCGCCCGCTCATTTCGCGCAACGCTTCCGCCCAGCGCGAAGTCGAGTCCGCCATAATAGCCACGTTATAACCCATATCGCGGAAGTATTCCGCAATCGTTATACCCGTATATATAGACGCTTCTCTCGCCGCGACGGGCATATCGGACGTGTTTGCGATAAGCACCGTTCTCTTCATAAGCGGCTCGCCCGTAGACGGATCTTTAAGTTCGGGAAATTCGTTGAGAACGTCCGTCATCTCGTTGCCGCGTTCGCCGCAGCCGACGTAGACTATTATCTGCGCGTCAGCCCACTTGGCAAGTTGGTGCTGAACGACGGTCTTTCCGCTGCCGAACGGTCCGGGTACGGCGGCGACTCCGCCGCGCGCGATCGGAAAAAGCGTGTCTATAACTCTCTGCCCTGTAACCATAGGCATTTCGGGCGAGCGTTTTTCTTTATAGGGGCGCGACTTTCTTACCGGCCAGCGCGTAAGCATAGAAAGTTCTTTTATTGCGTCGCCGTCTTTGACCGTCGCTACCGTCTGCGTTACGGTAAATTCGCCGTCTTCGACGCTTTCGAGCCGTCCGCTTACGCCGTAAGGCACGAGTATTTTATGCCTTACTATGGCGGTCTCATCGACGTAACCTATCGCGTCGCCCGCGGTAACGTAATCGCCTGCTTTTTTAAGCGGAACGAATCTCCACTTTTTTTCGCGGTCGATTTTGTTTATTCTCAGCCCGCGCGTAATTCTGTCGCCGTACTTTTCGACGATCTGTTCGAGCGGTCTTTGTATGCCGTCGTAAATACCCCCGACTATGCCGGGCGCGAGTTCGACGGACAGCGGCTCGCCCGTGGAAACGACTTTATCGCCCACGCCCAAGCCCGAAGTCTCTTCGTAAACCTGTATGGACGCTCTGTCGCGGCGGAGTTCTATTACTTCGCCGATAAGTTCGTCTTCGCCCACCTTGACGACGTCGTATACCTTGACGTCAGCCATATTTTCGGCAACTATAAGCGGGCCGGAAACCTTTACAATTCTTCCTTCCATAATCTTCTCACTTATTGAATATATCCACGCCGAGCGCGCGTTCGGTCTGTTCGCGCAGGCTATTTGCGGCGTAATCGCTCGCCCCGTTTTCGTCGGGAACGGTTATGATTATCGGGTACGGCTTTTCAAGCGTACGCTTTATAAGGTCGTCGAGTTCGAACGCGACGTCGTCGGTAACGAAAATAACCTTATATCTGCTAAGCAGTTTTTTGAACGTGGCGCGTAATTGCTCGCCGCTCGCGGCGGAATACGCGTCTACGCCCGCAGCCTTGAACGCGAGCGTACTTTCGCCCTTTCCGAGTATGGCGGTATCAACCGACGTATCCATTTCTCAATCTCCCTGCGATCGCCGCCGAATCCGCCCCTGCGAGTTTGCCCGACGCGACCGTTCTGAAATTCTTTATCTCGACTTTTTTATACGTCGCGTAAAGCAGCGTGGGAATTATCCCTTCGCACGAATAACGCTTGTCGAAAAGCCGAGTCATAGGGTAATCGTCCTTAATCTTTTCAAATTCCGACAACGGACGCGACTCGGTTTTCGCTTTCAGACACGCTTCGATAAGGTCTTTATACGGCGTGAACGTAAACGCGTCTCTTATCCTGCCCGTGTCGCCCGCGGCGATTACCGCAAGTTTGGTTTTGGAAAGTCTGCCGCCGTCGATAAACTGCTTTTCCGCCGACGCGCCGTCTTTCGCCCTGAAATACGCCGAAACGTTCAGACAGTCCGCTTCGGTTTTAATAAGGTCGCGTATAAGGCGGTTACGAATAATCTTCAACGCCGTTTTATAATACGCTCTCAACGCTATAAGCGACAATTCCGCGCCCGAAGGCGACTTTTTGTCGCACGCGGACAAAAGTTCGTCTATAACCGATTTCAGATAGGCGGGCAGTTCGCCTTTACGCGCCGAAACGTATTCTTCTATCGCGGCGCAATCGGTCAAGCCGTTGCCCGCGTAGCCGACGGGTAAGCCGAGTTTTACCTTTCTTACGGCAACGTCGCAATTAAAGAAGTCGGTTTTGAGAAAGCAGTAATACTTTACCGACGGACGCGAATACTCGTCTATGAAATTTTTAAGCGCGATCTCTTCCGCCGCCGCCGCTTTTTCGTAATCGGCGACGGACGAAACGTCCGCGTCTTTGCCGAATCCGCCGGCGGTCAGCGTTTTATACGCTTCGTCTGCGGTTTTGGCTTCCGTCGCCGATAAAAATCTGCTTTTGGGTATCAGATTTTTCTGCGCGGATATGGCGACGCCGTTGGCGTAGGAAAAAGGTACTCTCATTTATCTTCTCCGAAGAGTTCGTCCGCGGTCTGCTTCTCGGTACGCTCGCGACAGGCAGCCGCGATTGCCGCGTACGAAAAATCGCGATCGTACGCGTCGCAGGACAATACGAAACCGTCGGCAAGTTCGCCGCTCGTCGCGACGGACATACCTTTTTTCTTTACCTGACCGATAGCCGAAACTTCGGCTTCCGAAACGGGCGCGGACGACGAAAGTATAATCGTCTGCCCGTCTTCTCCGTATTTCTCCGCAGCCGCCGCCACGAGCGCGGTAAACTCGGTTTTATCGAGTTTTTTCAGTCCGTCAAGCACGAGTTCGTATACCCTGTCCACCGTCTTGCGTTTGGCGGAGAGTATTATTTTATTTCTTTCCATTCTCGCCGCGGTAAGGCTTTTAAGACGCACGTCTTCGGCTTTTATCTTTGCCCTTTCCGCTTCGCGAAGCGATATTTCGTCGGCTCTAGATAGCGCGTCCGCGCGCCTTTTTTCGGCGTACGCCGTCGCTTTTTCGTTTATAGCCGCTATCTCGGCTTCGGCGTTGGCGGTTATCGCGTCGAGAACGTCGGTTTTCATTATATCAGACATTTTTTGAATACGATTACATCATTATGCCGAGTACGAGCGCAAGTATGGCGTAGAACTCGATCATCGCGGGGAAGAGTACGTATTTACCCGAACCCGAACCGTTTTTGCCTATCGCGTAGATACACGAAGCCGCAGTCGCGCCCTGAAGCACGGCGGAGAGCATACCCGTTACGCCCATACCGAAAGCCTTCCAGAAAATAGCCCAGCCTTCGGCGGCGGCGATTCCCGCCGCGGGTACGTTCATAACCGCGAGAACGAATCCGTAAATACCCTGCGTCGCGGGCAGAAGAGAAAGAACTATGATCTTTGAAAATTTCTTTCCGTCTTCGGCAAGCACTCCGGCAGCCGAAGTACCCGTCTTGTAAAGTCCGAATGCCGAACCCGATCCGCAAAGGATCATACAGATCGCCAATCCAACGATAGCAATTGCTTTACCGTCCATTTGTTTTATCCTCCGATAAATTGTTATTTGAAATATATGAATTCCCGTTGAGAACCCAAAGGAGCGAACAACTCGCCTTCTCCTTCGTAGAACCGACCGAAAAATTCGACGTATTGAAGTCTCGAATCGTGTATGAACGCGCCGAGTAAATTCATAGCCAGATTGAACAGATTACCCGCGATTATCACGAGTACGCCGGCAATTATTCCGATTACGCCCTTGGGGAAAAGCATTCCGACCGCAATCGAGTTTGTGAATATCGACGCTATCTGCGCCCCCGCGAGCATAAGCCCGTAAAGCCTTGCGTAACTGAGTACGTCGGAAGCGTAGTTTATAAGCCCGTACGCAGAGCCGAATATCTTTGTTACCTTTCCGAAACCCTTTTCGGTTATGCCCGACGTCAATATCCCCGCCGCGAACAGCGCGATAGTGGGATATACGAGTACCCCGCTTACCGACTTATCGCCCTTTATCGCAAAGAACACGAACAGCACGAAACTTATCAGCGCGAACGACCATATAAGCCCCGAACAAACGCCTTCGAGCACTTCGCCGCGCCTGAAACATTGTACGGCTTTCATAACGAGCGATACGGCTATCTGGAAAGTACCCAGCCCCAGACACCACATAAGCGCAGACGGCACGGTTATGCCCGCAAGCGTGCATTTAGCCGCTATCGGATCGACGTACTTAGCGTAAAATTCCGCGTAAGACGGGATATTCCGTAAGAGCGCGAAACCTAAAAAACTGTCGAACAGCGTTCCGAACGCCACCGCGAAAAATCCGCCGTAAGCGAACACGCGCGCCATACGATAAATCGACGTGCCTTTACGGCTTTTCGCCGAAAGCAGAAATCCGCCGAGAATCATAAGCAGCCCGTACCCCGCGTCGCCCATTATCACGCCCATAAACAGCGAGAAGAAGAACGCCATAACCCCGTTGGGATCGAGCGCGCCGTAAGCGGGCGCGGAATACATATTCGTAACGACTTCGAAGTCCGAAACGATTTTATTGTTTTTCATCAGCGTCGGGGCGTATTCGTCTCTCGGCACGGTTCTGCTTTCGATATAACACGCCGTCGCTTTTTCGTTTATTGCCTTTTCAACCCTTTCCACCGCTTCGGTAGGAACGTAGGCTTCGAGCAGGAAGGTCTCGCCCGTTTGCCCGCAATCGGCTTTCGCCTGCGATTTTTCGGTTAAAAACCCGATATAGTCGACGTAAGTCTTTATCTCCGCCGAACGCGCGTTGAACGCCGCCGCCGCGAGCAAAATTTCGCGCAGGCGGGCGTTTTTATTCCCGATCTCCGCGTTAAGCCCGTCGATTATCTCGCGCGCCGTAGCGTCTTCGGTATACGGGCATTTCGCAAAAGCGTAACGCGTGGCTATCGCCGCCGCCGCGTCGTAAGATTCTTTAAGACAGGTAACCGCCGCGATTTGTTTAGAACCTGCCGAGCCGAGTATTTCGGCAACGACGCCGTATTCGGACGAGAGCGCGTCCATAAACGCGTTGCATTTATCCGAAGCGACCGTACCTAATAACGTGACGGTGGTTTTCGTGGGCGTATAAAACGAGAATTTCTCTTTAAGGCAGGCGTATTCCGTATAACCGACGACGCTTTCGCCGAGTTTACCCGCTTCCGCTTTAAGACGGGAATATTCTTCCGCCAGAGATAAAATTCCGTCTACGACCTTTTCGATTTCGTCGCGTTTGTTTCCGTACGAAATAAACTCGCCGAGACTGACGCCGAATCCGTCTTTGACGACGGGGGCGAGTTTCTTATCGCCGAGTTCTTCGTAAGAAGATTCGAGAAAAGCGAGCGACTTTCTCGCGCGGTCGTCGGTAACGCCGACGGTCGGACGGTCTTCGCCCGCGGGCGCGAGTTCGTAATCTTCGCATTTCTTTATTTGCGCCGCCTGAGTGGCGGATAAAACGTCGAGTATTTCGTTCTGTTCGGTTTTAAGACCGAGCAGGGAGATAACCGACATTTCACAGATCGCCATTTTTTATCCCCCTTAACAGTTCCGCCGCGATTTTTTCGGCGGTTTTTTCTTTGGACGACGTTATGGTTTCGCCTTCGCGCAAAGCGTCGCCGACCGCCGCGGAATATTCTTCTTCGGCGCGTTTTTTGGCAAGCGTCAACTCGCCTTCGTACGCCGCCCTTGCGTTTTTAGACGCTTCTTCTTCTATTTCCGCGCCGTTCGCGTCGGCTTCGCGACGGATACTTTCGGCAGTTTCTTCCGCCGCGCGTTTATTTTCCGCGTTAGTCTCTTCGGTCTCGCGAATTTTTTTAAGCATTTCTTCTATCATAGATTACCGCCCCGTTGCCTGATTTGAAAAAAAGCCGCAACGCGCGACGATACAACTCGCCGTGTATTGCGACCGACTCCACCTATACCATTGACGTATCGGACAAGAATAACGCGAAATTTTAACTCGCGCCACTTCTGCCCATCGTATCAATTATATATAATACGGACGGTTTTGTCAACGGTTTTTTTAAGATTATCCGAGAGTTTTCACGCTCTTTTCGCCAAATACGCGCAACCCTTGCAAAACGTTTTACAAAATCGGACGAATATGATATAATTCAGAATATTTTAATTTATGGAGCATTATAAATTTATGGATGCAGACGGCAGTCAACCTCCCCCTAACCCGAATTACGCGATTTATATAATCGCGCTGATTCTGCTGATTATCGCGTCGGGGTTTTTCTCGGCGACGGAAACGGCTTTCACTTCCGCCAACCGCGCAAGAATTAAGATCCTGGCGGAAGACGGTAAAAAATCGGCTAAAAAGACGCTGAAAATTCTCGGCAACTACGACAGGTTTATCTCTACGATACTTATCGGTAACAACGTGGTCAATATATTGCTCACGACCTTGTTTACCCTGTTGTTCGCTTCGATAATCAAAAACAACGAAAGTCTCGCCGCGACGGTTTCTACCGCGGTGTCGACCGTTCTCGTACTTATTTTCGGCGAAATAACGCCGAAAACCGTAGCGAAAGAATTCCCTGAAAAATTCGCCTGCGGCGTCAGTTATATCATTGATTTTTTCATAGTCCTGTTTTACCCGCTCACGCTCTTCTTCAAGGGCTGGAAGTTCCTTCTCGGTAAAATTTTCCGTTTCAAAAACGATGACGTCATAACCGAAGAAGAGTTGCTTACCTACGTCGAAGAAGCCAACGAAGACGGCACGCTCGATAAAGAAGAAACCAAACTTATTTCGAGCGCGATCGAGTTTAACGACTGCGAAGTCGGCGACATACTCGTACCGCGCGTAAGCATTGTAGCCGTGGCGGAAAACGCGTCGATGGAAGACATTAAAAAAGTATTTCTCGACAATCGCTATTCGCGTATACCCGTGTACAAAGGCACGATAGACAGCATCGTGGGTATGATACACGAAAAAGACTTCTTCAACGCGTACGTTTCCGGCGCGAAGAGTATTAAAAACATACTCACGACCGTAGCGATAGCAACCGAACATATGCAGATATCCGTCCTTTTGCGCAGTATGCAGAAGCAGAAAGTGCATATGGCGGTGGTTATAGACGAATACGGCGGAACGCTCGGTCTCGTAACGCTCGAAGACATACTCGAAGAACTCGTCGGCGAAATATGGGACGAACACGACGAAGTGGTCAATTATTTTACCAAGGTTGCGGACGACGTATATCTCGTAGACGGCAACGCGGATATATCCGACTTTTCGGAGTTATTCTCGCTCGACATCGACGAAGAAAGCGATTCCAACACCGTAAGCGGCTGGATAATAGAGCGGCTTGGCGACATACCCGCGATAGGTTACGAGTTCACTTACGAACGACTGAAAATCACCGTTCTGAAAAAGACGATGAAACGCATACTCGAAATACGCGTCAACGTTCTTCCCGAAGAAGAAGACGACGAAGACGACAAGGATCGAGACGACGAAGAATAAAAATCTTTTGCTCCCCGACGGGGAGCAAATTTAATAAGGGGCTTTTATGTTCGATAAATTTATCGGTAAATTCGTAAAAAACGCCGAAGACGTCGAAAACCCGCAGGTACGCGAACGCTACGGGGTTTTTTCGGGTTTGACGGGCATAATTCTTAACGCGCTTTTAAGTCTGGCGAAGATAATAACGGGCGCGCTGACGGGCGCGATTTCGATCGTAACGGACGGTGTGAACAACCTTTCCGACGCGGCGTCGTCGGTCGTTACCCTGCTGGGGTTCAAACTCGCGGGCAAAAAGGCGGATAAACGACACCCGTTCGGGCACGGCAGAATGGAATACTTCGCGGGGCTTACCGTATCGGTTATCATAATAATCGTGGCGGCGGAATTGTTAAAGAGTTCGATTGAAAAAATCATCGCGGGGGAAGTAGTGAAATACTCGTCCGACGCGGCGTTTGCGGTTTCGCTGTCCGTACTTGCGGTTTCGGTACTCGTAAAACTGTGGATGACTTTATTCAACGCCAAAATCGCCAAAAAAATCGATTCGGTAGCCAACAAAGCCACCGCTCTGGACAGCCTGAGCGATTGCGCGGCAACGTCGCTCGTAATAATCTGCGCGGTTATTTCGCGATTCGTTACGGGCATACCGCTTGACGGAATAGCAGGCGTACTCGTCTCCCTGTTCATAGCGTACACGGGGCTTTCTTCGTTCAAAAGCGTAGCCGACCTGCTTATAGGCGTTGCGCCCGACCCCGAACTCGTACGCGAAGTGACCGATTTCGCGCTGGCGTTCGACAAGGAGAAAATCACGGGCGTTCACGACCTTATAATAAACGATTACGGACCGGGGCGAAAAATCATAGTGCTGCACGCCGAAGTACCCGCAAGCGGAAACGTTATGCAACTGCACGACGCGATCGACAATCTCGAAAACGCGCTTTCGGAAAAATTCGGGTGTATGGCGGTAATTCATATGGACCCCGTAGACAACGAGAGCGAGCGCGTGACGCGGCTTAAAGAATTGGTCGTAAGCGTGGTTAAAGACCTTGACGAATCTTATCGGGTACACGATTTCAGAATGAACGAAGGCGACACGCACGCCAACCTGATATTCGATCTCGTCGTTCCGTACGGAGACACCCGTTCGGAAGACGAAATACGCAGATACGTAGCCGAACGCGTCGCGAAAGTCGAGCCGACCTGCGTTACCAAATGCAAGATAGAACATTAAAAAATCGTCGTCGTTTGAACGCCGTCAGACCGCGCTAAGACGCAATCCGAAAAACCGTATAAAAAATACGAAGCCCCCGAGTTGAAGAACTCGGGGGCTTCGTATTATGCGACGTTTTTGGAGCGGGCAACGAGAATCGGACTCGCAACCGAAGCTTGGGAAGCTCCTATTTTACCACTAAACTATGCCCGCGTATATCGGACGGCGTTTCCGTCCGAATCGTATTTTACTATATTTTTACAAATTTTTCAAGCGATTTATGCCTTTATGGCAAATTTATTTCTTTTTATCGTTATTAAACTTGCCTATTACTTCGCTTACCGAGCCGACGTACGCGAATGTGTCGGGATATTTACGCACTATCGACTGGAATTTACTTACCTGTCTCGGACTGATTACGCATATGAGCAGTTGTTTGTTATGATGCTCGAACATTCCGACGGCGGGCGTTACCGTTACGCCGTGGCCTAATTTTTCGATAATCTCTTTGCTGATTTCGTCGGCGTACTCGGTTATGACTTCGAATTTGAGCGCGGATTTGTTGGATATCATCATCTTATCGCATATTATCGTAGTCGCGCATATAAACACGAGCGATAAAAACACGGGAGTAAGATTTTCTTTGTAAACGGGTACGGAAACCGCCATTATCACGGCGTTTACGGCAAAAATTACCGAAGCCACGCTCTTGTGCGGATATTTTTTCTGTATCATCGCGCCGACTATGTCCGCCCCGCCCGTAGACGAGTTTATTTTAAGCGCGAACGCAAGCGATATCCCCGTCGCCGCGCCGCCCACCATAGCGGACAGCAGACGTAAGCCTATCGAATTTTTGCTCTCTTCTGCAGTAAGCAGTTTTTGCGTGATGCTGAATTTATACGTCGGATCGATAAAGTTATCGAAGAGAAACATTATTACGGTCATCAGAATCGCCGTCGCGAACGTCTTTATGCAAAAACCTTTGCCCAGCGACTTCCACGCGCAGGCAAGCAAGGGTACGTTCACAAGCACGAACAGCAACGAAGTATAATCTATTCCGCTTTTAACGGCATCGCTCACGCCGACCAGTTTCTTTACTATCGCGACCACGCCGCCCACGCCGCCCGGCGCAAAATTACAGGTGGAAACGAAGTAATGAAAGGACACGGCGTACAATAACGCCGATAAAAACACGAATAACGAACTCTTTACGAACTCTTTTTTCTTATTTACGGGCGTGATGAAATAGTCCTTTCTTACGCCGTATTTTTCTTCCGCGCCGTCGGACGCGGCGTCGGTCGTACCGACGGTGTTATAATCAGCCATAACGCTTGAACCCTGGTTTGAAATTTTTCGATTATACCGGACAAGAATAATACGAACCTTGCAAAAACGCACCGTCAGTATTATTCTTGTCCGGCATTGGTCGCCGCTATATCATACCACAACCCCGCGCGAAAGCAAAGCGTTTTAAGCGTCGGCGCAAAAATTATTTTTTAGGTTAATTTTCGGGCAAAGCCTTAAAACGATAGTGTTTTTTTATAAAATGTGCTACACTATTGACAAGTACGGTCTTTTGGGAGATTCGATTATGGATATGAAATCTATAGAAGCCAAATGGCAACAAAAATGGGAAAAGGACAAGTTATACGCGTTCAATAAAAAGAACGTTGCGAAAAAGTTTTACTGTCTCGAAATGTTCTCTTACCCGTCCGCGTCAAAACTGCATCTCGGGCATTGGTACAACTACGGTCTTACCGACAGTTTCGCGCGCTATAAAAAAATGAAAGGCTACGAAGTGTTCGAGCCGATGGGTTTCGACGCGTTCGGTCTCCCCGCCGAAAACTACGCGATTAAAACGGGTATTCCGCCGGAAGAATCGACTTTGGCGAACATAGCGACTATGGAAAAGCAGTTGAAAGCGATGGGCGCGATGTTCGACTGGAACGCGGAAATCAAAACCTGTATGCCCGATTACTACAAGTGGACGCAATGGCTCTTTCTCAAACTCTACGAAAAAGGGCTTGCTTACCGCAAAGAAGCGCCCGTAAACTGGTGCCCGAGTTGCAACACCGTTCTCGCGAACGAACAGGTAGAAGGCGGAAAGTGCGAACGCTGCGGCGCGCAGGTTATAAAACGCAACCTGACTCAATGGTTTTTCAAAATAACCGACTACGCGGAAGAACTGCTTGACAAACTCGACGAACTCGACTGGCCCGAAAAAACCAAACTTATGCAGAAGAACTGGATAGGCAAGTCGAACGGCGGAGAAATTCTCTTTACCACGGAAAGCGGCGAAACGTTCAAGGTATTCACTACCCGCGCGGACACGCTGTTCGGCGTATCGTTCGTCGCGCTTGCGCCCGAACACCCGCTCGTCAGGCGCGTGGTTACCGACGATCGGCGCGAAGCGGTAGAAGAGTATATTGCGGAAACGGCTAAACGCGACGAAATAGAGCGGTTATCGACCGCCAACGAGAAGACGGGCGTATTCACGGGCGCGTACGCGATCAACCCCGTGAACGGTAAAAAAGTGCCGATTTACGCCGCGGATTACGTCTTATATTCGTACGGAGCGGGCGCGGTAATGGGCGTACCCGCGCACGACGCGCGAGACTATGCGTTCGCGCAGAAATACGACTTGCCCGTAACGCAGGTAATACGCAAACCGAACGGAACGACCGAACTGCCCTACTGCGAAGACGGTATGCTGGTAAACAGTCTCGAATACGACGGGCTTTCGTCCGAAGAAGCGAGAAAAGCCATTCTCGGCAGACTAGCGTCCGAAGAAAAAGGTCAGCACAAGATAAATTACAGGCTTCGCGACTGGCTCGTGTCGCGGCAAAGGTACTGGGGCGCGCCCATTCCGATGATCTATTGCGAAAAGTGCGGAGAAGTACCCGTACCCTATAAAGATTTGCCCGTGGAGTTGCCCAAAAACGTAGAATTCCGCCCCGACGGAAAGTCTCCGCTGGCGAAATGCGAGTCGTTTATCAACACGACCTGCCCCATATGCGGCGGCAAGGCGACGAGAGACGCGGACACGCTCGACACGTTCGTCTGTTCGAGTTGGTATTATCTCCGCTACCCCGACAGCAAAAACGCAAACGCGCCGTTCGATTCGGGTTTAATCAACGAAATGCTGCCCGTAGACAAATACGTCGGCGGACCGGAACACGCGTGTATGCACCTTTTATACGCAAGGTTCATTACCAAGGCTCTGCGCGATATGGGCTATCTCGATTTTGACGAGCCGTTCAAATCGCTTACCCATCAGGGAATTATTTTAGGTCCGGACGGAATGAGAATGAGCAAGTCGCGCGGAAACGTCATCTCGCCCGACACCTATATCGATCAATACGGCTCGGACGTACTCAGAATGTACCTTATGTTCGGGTTTAACTACACCGAAGGCGGAGCGTGGGACGATAACGGCATCAAGTCCATAGCCAAATTCGCCGACCGCGTGGAAAGACTCGTAACGAGAGCCAACGAACTTAAATCGGGCAAACGCGCCGAACTTACCCACGCCGATAAAGAGTTGTTATACGCCGAAGCCTACGCCGTCAAATGCGTCGACCGCGATATGAACGACTTTTCGTTCAACACGGCGATCGCGCGGCTTATGGAATTCGTAAACGCGCTCAACAAATACGACTCAACCGAAAACGAGTCGGGTACGATATTCAAAAAGTGCGTCGACACGCTCATACTCCTGCTCGCGCCCTGCGCGCCGCATTTCGCGGAAGAGTTATGGTCGATAAGGGGCTACAAAAAATCGGTATTCCTGACCGACTACCCCGTTTGCAACGAAGACGCGCTCGTTAAAGACGAAGTGGAAATCGCCGTACAGGTAAACAGCAAGATGAAAGCGAAAGTATACGTTCTGACCGATTCGGACGAAGAAGAAGCCAAAGCGATCGCCTTGCAGGACGAATTCGTCGCGAAAGCCGTAGACGGCAAACAGGTAGTAAAGGTCGTATACGTTAAAGGCAGACTTCTTAATTTTATAGTTAAATAACTACACGCCGAAGCGTAAAACGCTCCCCGAAAGTCAAAACCTTTCGGGGAGCGTATTTTTACGATTATTTCAACGTTTTCTATACAAACTTAAATCTTAAAGCACTTTTTAATGTCTTTATATCTGCCGAGCACCATAAGCGTCTGCCCGTCTTCGAGACGATCGCCCGCGCTTATCGCGGGGTCCATTTTGCCGTTCTTTTTTACGCCGAGTACGTTGATGCCGAACTTTTTACGCACGTCGAGTTCGCCGAGCGTTTTACCTTTCCATTCGTCGGGTATGGCGACGTCGAATATGGAGTAATCGCCGTCAATCTCGATATAGCCCGTAACGTGATCGGAAGTGTATCTGATCGCCGTCCAGTCGGCGAGTTGTTTTTCGGGGTAAACGACTTCGTCCGCGCCGATTTTTTTCAGGAGTTTTTCCTGCATATCTCCGCTCGCGCGGGCTACGACGAGTTTCGCGCCGTATTCTTTGAGCAACGACGTTATTTCAAGCGAACTCTGAAAGTCGTTGCCGATGGCGACTACGCACACGTCGAAATTCTTTACGCCCAGACTTTTAAGAAGGTCTGTATCGGTGGCGTCGCCGATCTGCGCGTCGGTAACTACCGGCAACGCGGCGTTTACGCGCTTTTCGGATTTGTCTATCGCGAGTACGTCGTGACCTAAATCGTGAAGTTTCAAGGATACGTTATAACCGTACCGTCCTAAACCTATCAATAAAACAGATTTCATTTTTATCTCCGTCGTCGGCGGTTATCAAGCCGACTTATTATCAGAAATGATCTTTTTCTTTACGCGCCCACTTCTTCGCAACGTATCTGCATTGCAAGGACTGCGGCGTGATTTTTTCAAGAAAATAAACGAATTTATTGAACGCGCCGGGTATTACCGCGCGCTTGTTCTTAGCCAACGCTTTAAGCGACTTTTCAACGACGTATTCCGTCGGTTTACAGGACAGTCTACCCGTAAGCCCCTGCACCCTGATGTCGTTTATTACGTCCGGACGAGTGGGGATTCCGCCGGCTATCAGCGTGGTTATTTTTGCGTCTTTTATTTCGTAGCGCAACGCGGTAAAGAAGTTGATTAAAAACGCCTTGCTTGCGGAATATATCGCAAAATACGGCATCGGCGTAGTACCGCTCATACTCGCCACGGTAAGAATTTTAAGGTTCTCCGCCCTGCGGTCGAGAACGTACCGCGTAACGGAAAGAGTCGCTTCGACATTTACGCGCAACTGAAACGTGAGTTTTTCCTGCGTGTAGCGCAAAAAGCCCTTTTGAGTATCCACCCCCGCGACGTTGAACAACCCCGAAAACTTTATTCCCTTTTCGTCGGCGTAATCGAACGCCGCGCGCCGTTCGGCTTCGTCGGTCAGATCCGCCGCGAAAATCTCGATTTTCGCGGCGGGGTTTACGGCAAGCAGTTCGCTTTTAAGCGCAAGCAGTTTCTCTTCGCTTCTGCCCGTTAAAAACAAATCGTCGGTAAGTACCAACTTTCGGGCAAACGCGCCGCCTAACCCGCCAGTCGCGCCGCTGATAAACGCGTAACTCATTTCTTCGTCAACTTATGCTTACCGTTTTCGTCTACGATATAGGTGTTATCGAGTTGCGCGCGCAGATTGCCCGCAACGCTATCGATATACGCTTTACGCAGTTTCGCCTGCTCGGTTTTTTCTTCGTCTGTAAGCCCTTCTTCCCTTTGCTTTTTCGCAAGAAAATTTATTCTGTCGATATCTATCATCTCAACTCCGCGCCGAGCCTGTGGCTCAGACTGCTTAAAATGCGTTTTACGAGCGCGTCTACGTCTTCGGCGGAAAGCGGCTTGTCGTCGCCAGCCTTAATCGTCACTCTGAACGCCATACTCTTTTTACCTTTTTCAACCTGCTCGCCCGTATACACGTCGAACAATTTTACGTCACTTACCGCGCCTTTCGCAGCCTGCTTAATCGCGGAAGACAATTCGTCGCAAGTGAGTTTTTCGTCGCATACGAACGCAAGGTCTCTTTCCGCAGACGGGAATTTCGGTAACGGTTCGAATCTGAACGGCTTATCGAATTTCGCCGATAAACGCGTATAATTGAGTTCCGCGACGTACGCCTTACGCTCTATATCGTAGTCGGCGGCGACTTCGTAGCAAACCTGCCCGAACACGCCTATCTCTTCGCCGTCGCATTTTATTTTCGCCGACACACCCGAATGAAGATACGGTTTTTCGGCGCGTTCGGTTAAATCGAATTTCAAACCGAAATAATCCGCCATTCGCTCTATCGCGCCCTTTAACGTGAAGAAACTCTCGTTTTCTCCGTATACCGCAAGGGTTAAACGCTTACGCTCTATAGGGAATTCCGTAAGCGGCAGGCTCTTCGGCGAAAAAGTACGCGCTATCTCGAAAATTCTGCCGGCGTCCGTTCCGCGTTTGATATTACGCGAAATTACCGAAAGGAAGGACGGGATCATGGTCGCGCGCAGCACTTCGTAGTTGTCGCTGAGCGGGTGTTGAAGAAGTATGACGTTCCCTTCTTCGTCGCCGTCTTTAAGGCGCAACGCCGCGATATCTTTTTTGGAATAGAACGAATAGGTCATAATCTCGCTGTAACCGATAGCGGCAAGCGCGCGTTTTACCCTGTTTTCGTCTTTTTGTTCTTTACTGTAACCGCCGTCGGTAATCGACGCGTCTTTCATAAGCGTGGGCGTGATATGCTCGTAACCGTACGTTCTTATCACTTCTTCGGCTAAATCGGGATAACCTTCGACGTCTTCTCTGTACGGCGGAGCAACCGTTCTGATTCGGTTTCCCTTCGCTTCCACGCCGAAATTAAGGCGTTTCAGCACGCTTATTATCTCGTCTTTCGGAACTTCTATTCCGAGAACGCCGTTTATTTTATCGAACGTCGTTTCGACGACCGCGTTTTCCTGCTTTCCGCCCGCGGAAACGTCGCGACGAACGCCCGTAACCCTGCCCGCTTTCAACTCGCAGATAAGGCTCAAAGCCCTGTTCATCGCCCTTTCGGTAGTGTACTCGTCAACGCCCTTTTCAAAACGCTTGGACGAATCGCTCGACACGCCGAGCGTACGCGACGAACGCCTTACGTTGTCGCGCTTGAATTTGGCGCACTCGAACAGTACGGACTCGGTATCCGTCTTGATTTCGCTGTTAAGCCCGCCCATAATGCCCGCCAGCGCGACGCCCTTTTCTCCGTCGCATATCAGCAGGTTATCGCGGGTTAATACCACTTCCTTTTCGTCGAGAGTGGTTATTTTTTCGCCGTCTTTCGCGCGGCGGACGTTTATCGCGTTGCCCGCAAGATCGTTCAGGTCGAACGCGTGCATCGGCTGACCAAGTTCGAGCAGAACGTAGTTGGTTATATCCACGATATTGTTTATGGGGTTGATGCCGCAAAGTTTAAGCCGTCTCGACATAAACTTCGGCGAATCGGTTATTCGTATATCCTTGACGAGCGCGGCGATATATCTTGGACAGAGTTCGCCGTCCGTAACCGTGACGGTTACGTCTTCGTCGTCGGCTCTCTCTTCTACCGTATACTCGTAAGACGGTTCTTTGAGCGGTTTATTAAGCGCGCACGCTATTTCACGCGCTATGCCGAGAACGCTCTGACAGTCGGGGCGGTTCGCAAGCACGGATATATCGAAAACGTAATCTCTTAAATCGAGCAGATCGCGCACTTCTTCGCCGAGCGGAAAATCGTCGCGGAAAACGAGTACTCCGTCGCCGCTCGCGCCGGCGTAAATATCGTCGTCTATGCCGAGTTCTTCGCCGCCGCAGAACATTCCGTAAGACGGCTCGCCGCGGAGTTTACCGTTGAATATACGCTCGCCCGTGGCAAGAGTCGCGCCGTCTACCGCAACGGGTACTATATCCCCGATTTTTACGTTTACGGCGTTGGTTATTATCTGCAATATCCCGTACTTACCGGCGTCCACCTGACAGATACGCAGTCTTTCGGCGTTGGGGTGTTGGGTTATTTCTTTAATTTTACAGGTTACTACCTTGTCGAGTTTATCCCCGTAAGGAATAATCTGCTCGACTTCGAAACCGCTGTCGAACAACCGCTTTTCGAGTTCTTCGGGCGTAACGTCTATATCTACGAATTCTTTAAGCCAACTTAAAGGCGCTAACATTTCACTCTCTCCTTAATCCTTAAATTGTTTAAGAGCGCGAAGGTCGCCCTCGTATAAAACCTTGATATTGTTTATGCCGTTTTTAAGCATAGCGATACGGTCAAGCCCGAACCCGAACGCGAAACCCGTCCACTTATCGGGGTTTACGTTGCAGTTTTCAAGCACTTTGCGGTTTACTATTCCGCCGCCGAGTATCTCTATCCAACCCGTGCCTTTGCAGAGTTTGCAACCCTTTCCGCCACACTCGAAACAACTGACGTCGACTTCGACGGACGGCTCGGTAAACGGGAAAAACGACGGACGGAAACGCGTTTTGACGTCGGCGGAAAACATACGCTTTACGAGTACGTCAAGCATTCCCTGCAAGTCGCATAAAGTGATTTTTTCGTCGATGACAAGCCCTTCCATCTGGTGGAACATAGGCGAGTGAGTCGCGTCGTCGTCCGCGCGGTATACCCTGCCCGGAATAAGCACTTTGAAAGGCGGTTTAAGCGTGGTAAGGCTTCTTATCTGACCGGGCGAAGTATGGGTGCGAAGCATAAAATCGTCGGTTATATAGAAAGTGTCCTGCTTGTCGCGCGCAGGGTGTTCTTCGGGCGTGTTCAACGCCGTAAAGTTATGAAAATCGTCTTCGATTTCCTGCGTTTCAAGCACTTTGAAACCCATACCCGCGAATATATCGACGAGTTCGTTTTTAACGAGCGTTACGGGGTGTAAAGAGCCTTCCGCATACTCTGCGGCGGGCAACGTAATATCTATACGCTCGTCGGCGTAGCGACGTTTGCGCTCCGCCTTTTCGATTTCGGCGGTTTTCTCTTCAAACACCGCGTTTGCCCAGTCTTTAAGCCCGTTTATGAGTTGACCGAGTTTCGGGCGTTCTTCCTTATCCGCCTTACCGAGTTCTTTCATAAGCGCGGGGATTTCGCCCGCCTTACCGAGAACGTATCTGGCTTTAAGTTCAAAAAGTTCCCTGCTCGTTTTCACGCCCGCGACGGCTTCGGAAAGTCTCGCTCTGATTTCTTCGATTTTCTCTTTCATTTTTAGACCTTTATTACGCCCCGAAAGCCGCGCGGTCGGATTGCGACCGTCTGCGCTTCGGTTATTTAATAAAATAAATATTATTCCAACATAGTATAGCAAATAAAATCGGGCGTGTCAATCGTAGCGCGGGCGAATTGACGGCGCGACGGCGGTAATTTTATAAAAAGAATAGACAAATCTGCGTCAAAACGCTTGCTAAGCGAAAAAAAATATGATATTATAAACGAGCGCGTGGGGGTATAGCTCAGTTGGTAGAGCGCTTGAATGGCATTCAAGAGGTCGCCGGTTCGACCCCGACTATCTCCACCATATGCAAATAATACGAACCCTGAAAACAAATCAGAGTTCGTATTATTTTTTTGCATAATTTTTCTTCGTTATCAAAACCGAGATAAAACCGTAACTATCAGGTGCTTATCCGCTCTCCTTAACGATGAGATTGCCACCAAACTTACAACCAAGCCCATAAAAAGTAACCGTAAAACATTAAGCCGTTTTAGATAATAAAATCAATTAAAAGACTTTACCAAAGCCAAAGATGTTTTATTGTGTTTTGTCCATCATTCATCGTCGCCTTGAATAATATTTCGAATATGCGGTCTCCCCGTCCAAGGGGAATGTGTTACAACATAAAGTTGTATTAACGCCCTTGTATAAGAAATATACTTTTCGTTTCTCGACATATCTTCGTCAAAAACAATTACTTGCTTAAACTCAAGCCCTTTCACTTCTTTTACAGCAAATACCTGATAATCGGATACGCCCTTCTCATTAAGAAATTGAATTAAATCTTGCGAATCGTATTCATCTTTAACGATAAAAACCTTTTCGGATATATTATCCGAAAGCATATAGTCGATTGAAGAAAATTCTTTTACGGGACTCATTGAAACTCCCACAGGTTTCATCGGCAAACCAATCTTTTCCGTGCAATAATCGATGATTTGATTCGTATTTCTGAAGTTTTCGTCAAGTTCAAATCGGGCATCAATGAAATTAAACTGACTCCAATCCTTTATTCCATAATTCGAAATGACTTGATTCACATCTCCGAACAAATTACATATCGATTGCGACTGAATGCTGGTTACTTTTTGTAGTAAATTTATTTCCGAAGCAGATAAATCCTGAGCTTCGTCTACAAATAAGTATTTCTTTATTCCAACAATCGGACCGCCTAACAAATATGTAAAATATAATTGAATGAACCAATAATGCTTCATAAAGCCCGAACTCGTTTGCCGTAGAACCAATAAATTGCTTGAAATTGACACTCGGCACTAATAGAGCATAATTATCGCCGCTAACTATTTTATTGTATTTCAAATATTTGAACCTGTGTAGTAAAACCATCGTTTTTCCGGAGCCGGCACACCCTTGAACAACAATTGACGCTTTACCGTTATATGTCCTGATTTCGTTTTGTTTTTCTTGTATGGTTTGAATTATACTTTGGATATAGTTGTTAGATTTATTTTTAATCAAAACATTGCGAAGAAACAAATCAGAAATACTTGAAAACACGGCGTTGCTATCATCATAAATAATCGTAACATCCGTAATATTCTTGCACCGTATGTCTATATTCCTTGAAAAACGTATGCCGTTACCCTTTTTCGGAAACTTCCATTTTTTGAATATTTCATTATACGCAGCATCGTTCACAGAAACAAAAACATTATTGTTTTTTAATAATTTCGATGATAGAAATGCGTCAACAAAAAAATATTCGCCACCGTTTGAACAACTAAGATGCCCACTATATAAAGAATCTGAATCCAAATATTTATCTAATTCATTAATTCTATCCCACCAATATTTGTTGCTCATTTTTTTACTTTGCAAATCAGCAATCTCGTCATAATCGCTGCCCGTATCATATAAGCCTACGTCAGGATAAGGTATTCGGATTGATTTTTTTTCATTAGTCAATGAATCAACATTCGCTTTAAGGTTTGCAATTTCTTCGTCGCGAGCATTCCCCCCCATTCCTTTTAGTGCGTCTATATCTAATATGTCGCTACTTACATCGGCATTTAATTTTTCCCCATTATTTACGGTTATTCTCCTGTCCAAATTTATTTCGTCCATAGTATCTCCATTTTATTAAAATTTTTCGTTGTTACGAATTTTCGGCAATAGACAAATAAAAGCATCAAACATATGTCCGGCAATTTTTTATTAGTGAGTTCGTGGCATTTATTTATTATCTTAATTATGAAAATTTTTAATTACCGCTGCGCATAAAAAAAATAATATTACAATATATTTGAAGATATATTCATTGAATTGTTTTAATTATACTCGTTTCAATTCGGAATGTCAAGGAATGTCATATTACACTCAGGGGTTACGCATATTGTCTCAAACTAATAGCCTATTATCAAACTTATTCGCCATAAAAACGCTGACGCGGCCGTTACGGACGCGTCAGCGTTTGGGTTTGGGAATTTTGGATGCGGTTAAGGTAAAACTCATATCCAAAAGCATTTTTATTTTGTCGGCGCAGACGCTTCCGTCAAGCGCAACGGTAATCCAATTCGTTTTACTCATATGATAGGCAGGGTAAAATCCTTTTTCGCCGAGAAACGAATCCAGAACAAAAGGGGCACATTTGAAATTGACGAAGTCCGCAACTTCATCCCCTTTTAATCCTAATTTGTTTTTCGGTATGCCCATAATGACGGCAAACCACTTTTTGTTGCCGCCGTGCCGTAATACCGCATAGTCGGAATATTTTATCCAGGGATATTCGGGTTTTACCCCGTAATTGTCTTCTATATACCTTAATAATTCCGTTCTGTTCATATTTGTACGAGCCGTAAAATCGCTTTACCGTAAAACCTATCCGCACAAATGACGAATTACGCGTAAACCGACTTATTCGACCGCTTTCAAACTTTCGTTCATCTTGGTCTTTACGATTTTCGGGCGAAGTATAAGCGTTACGAGAAAAGTAAAAACGAACACTATCAGCGGCGATAAAAGCCACATAAACCAACTGACGTCGTTTACCGAGCCGAAACCTATCGTCTTGAAAACGAGCGTCGCGAGACCTATTCCGACGGGATAACCGAGCAATACGCCCAAAAACGTACTGATATAAATTTCACGGTAAATATACCCGCAAATTTCGCCGTCGTGATAGCCAAGCACCATAAGCGTTGCTATTTCGCGCTCGCGTTCGCTGATATTTATCGTCGTAAGAGTGTTTATGACAACAGCCGTCAAAAGCCCCGCGAACACGACTACCACGACCGCTATTCCGACGATTGCCGCCGAGCCGAAATCGCCGAATATGCACATATCGAGCAGGGACAGCCCCGCGAAAACCAGCCCCGCGGAGACCGCGACCGATACGAGCATCATATAAAAACGCATTTTATATCTTAACACGTTTCTCAGCGACGATTTATACTTGAAAGACAGACGCTTCCAGATAAACCGTATTTTTTCAAGAAAAATTCTTTTGCCCTTTTTAGGCGGCTTCGGGCGGAGAAGATCGGCAGGAGCGTTGTCCGTAAGCCGCATTCCGAGTATAAAGACGGCGGCGAGCGTTATCGTGATTACGATTCCGACCGAAAGGAAGTAATAACTCGGATTGACTACGACCGATATAGGCGGCATAACGTAACTGTAATTGAAAACGTAACACATCAGCCACGAAACGCCGTAACCGACGAAAAAGCCTATACCGCCGCCCACGACGAGCGCGGTAAACGCGAACAGAATATACCGCGCGACTATGCCCGCCGAGCCGTAACCGAGCGTTTTGAGACACGCTATCTGCGAACGTTCTTCGTCCATCAGACGCGTCATAGACGACAACACTACGAGCAACGTGACCGCAAGGAATATGACCATAAGAATATTGCCTATTCCGCGAACCTTATCCGCGCTTGATATAATCGATTTGAAACTGTAATTATCGTAAAGCGTTATTATCCTTATATCGTCGCCGAGAATTTTCGTAAGTTCGGTTTTCTGCTCTTCGACGTACCTTTCGTAACCCAACGAAAACGACCTGAACAGATTGCGGTTTTCCGCCTTTATATACAAATCGCCCTTCATCGGCATCGGCAGTAACGAAAGCGGACAATACAGGACGTTTTCAAGCAGGTCGAGTTTTTTGATTTCCGCCATATTATCGGGGATTTCGGTGTCTTCGGGGTTATTGTAACTCGGCTCTCCGTCCTTGCCGAACGTGAGCGGACTTTGCACTATGCCCTTTACCGTAACCGATATTTTATATTCGTAAGGCAGACCTAACGCAGAGCCGAGATCGATTTCGACTTTTTCGCCGACCGAATAGCCTTTCACTACCCCGTCTTTCGCTTCCGCGTACGCGTAATTCGCGTCGTCAGCCGTGATTTTTTCGCCTTCGAGAAGTTGCGGCGTGTTGACGGAATCGTCTTCGAGATCGAGAAAGTAAAGTCTTACCGACCGCTTTTCGTCGGACTTTATATCGACTGACAGACCGCTTGACACGTTCTCCGCGCCGTATTTATCTTTTACGGCGGAAATTTGTTCGTCGGTAAAGCCCGAAGTCTTGCTCTTTACGATAAAGTCGCTTACGTTCTGCGTTTTATAATAGTTTTCGACGCTGTCTTTTATCATATCCGTCGGCGAGCCGATACCGGAAATAAAGCCTACGGAAATCAGCGCTATACCGATAAGGGAAAGCAGACGCGTCAAGTGCTTTTTGAACATTCTGCCGACTGCTTTATAATACGCTTTCACCATTCGATCTCCTCGACCGAAGTCGGATGCTCGTTAGTTTCGATACTCTCTATCCGCCCGCTTTTTATCCTTACGACCTTATCCGCCATATCTTTAAGCGCGGCGTTATGGGTTACCACTATAACGAGTTTTTTATGCTCGCGCGACAAGTCCTGCAAGATTTTAAGTATTTTTTTGCCCGTGACGTAATCGAGCGCGCCCGTAGGCTCGTCGCAGAGAATAAGTTTGGGATTTTTTGCAATCGCGCGGGCAATCGCCACCCTTTGCTGTTCGCCGCCCGACAATTCCGCAGGAAAATTATTAAGCCTGTCTTTAAGCCCGACGGACGTAAGCACGGTTTCGGGATCTAGATGGTTATCGCAGATTTCTACGGCGATTTCAACGTTTTCAAGCGCGGTAAGGTTGGGCATAAGATTATAGAACTGAAACACGAAACCGACGTCGTAGCGGCGGTATTCAGTCAGTTCGCGCTTATTGAACGCGGCTATATTCTTGCCGTCGAGATCGATTTCGCCGCTCGTGGCGGTGTCCATTCCGCCAAGCAGGTTCAAAAGCGTGGTCTTACCCGCGCCCGACGCGCCGAGAATTACCACGAATTCGCCTTCGTCGAGATCGAACGACACGTCTTCGACGGCAGGCACTACGAGCGAGCCTGTATGGTATTCCTTTCTTACGTTTTTCAAAGACAATATTTTCATAAGCGCACCGTCCTTTACGCGATTTGGAAATAGCGCGTGTTCATCGTCTTAATTATACGATGATTTTGCTGTTTTGTCAATATTTTTATTTTTTCAGCCGCGAATTATGCGTTCGCCGCCGATACTTAAAAGTCGGCGGCGAACGCAGATTATCGGCGCAGACGAGCGCGGAACTCTTCCGCAAGGTCGCCCGCGCCCAGCACGAGCAGTCTTTCGCCCCTTTTCAATTCCTTTTTCAGATCGTCGTAAAGGCGATCGAAGTCGTCGTAATACTCGCCGTTGCCCGTCTCGTCGCGCAGTTCTTTCGCAGAACCGCCGACCGCGTATTCTTCGCGCGCGGGAAACGTCTTGTAGATTTTAAGGTTTTCTATTTCGCGCAAAACGGCTACGAATTCCTTTTTAAGAAAAATCGTTCGGGAAAAGGTGTGCGGCTGAAACACCACTATCGTGTTTTTCTCTTCGCGCTCCTTCGCTTCGGCTATCGCGGCGCGTATCTCGCGCGGGTGATGCGCGTAATCGATTATGACTTCCGCGCCGTTGATTTCGCCGATTTTTTCGTACCTGCGCTCGACTCCCTTAAACGCCCTTAAACCTTTTGCCACCGCTTTCGGCTTTACCCCCGCTTCTACGGCGCAAACTGCCGCCGCAAGCGCGTTCATAACGTTATGTCTGCCGCCGACGTTAAGCGTAACGCTTAATAAAAACTTTCCGTTTTTAACTATTTCAAACTTATATCCGCCACGCGTCCGCGCGACGTTTTTTACACCGTAATCCGCCTTTCCGCTTTCGCCGAAACAAACGGCGTTTTTATTTTTATACCTTGAAAGAGTTTTATCGTCGATATTGATAATCGCCTTATCAGCCGATTCAAGATAGTCGAAATACGCGCGCTTCAATTCGCCGTAATCTTTATAACAATCCATATGGTCTTTATCCGCGTTAAGGCAGACGGCGACGGTCGCGGGGAACAGCGATAAGTTCTTTTTATACTCGCACACTTCGGATATAAACGCGTCGTGACCGCGCAGAACGCAGTTAGAAAATTCCAAATCTCTGCCGCCTATATGCGCGGTAAAGCGCGCGTTTGCGGCGGCGTAGATATGCGCAAGCATACAGGTGACGGTGGTCTTGCCGTGACAGCCCGCAACGCCTACGACGGTTTTGAAGTTTTCGGCTACCGAACGCAACAGTTCAGCCCGACTTAAAATATAAAGCCGCTCGCGCCGCGCGTAAACGAGTTCGGGGTTATCGGCTTTGACGGCGTCGGAATATACGACTACCTGCGCGCCCCGAACGTTATCTTCGCTATGCCCGAATTTTATTTCCGCGCCGAGCGCGACGAGTTCGTCGGTATACGCGGACGGACGCAGATCGCTTCCGCTGACCGTGAAACCGAGATTCAGCATATATTTAGCAAGGCAGGAAAGGCTTACGCCGCCGATCCCTATAAAATGGACTTTAAGTCGCATACTATAACCCCCGTTCAATATATGCCGCGTACACGGCGCGGTATGTTGACTACGGGAATATTTACAGGGATTCGCTCGCCGCCGCCCGTCGGAAAAATCAAAATTTTTTTAATTATTTTTTAATTTCGCTTGAAAAACCTGCGCAGGTAATGTAATATATATTTATTAAAAGCCTTAGAGGGGAAATAATATGACTATTTCGGACGTAAGAATAAGAATCGTTACGAACGATTCGAGCAAACTTCGCGCGGTGGCGTCGATCACGATCGACGAATGTTTCGTGGTCCACGACGTTAAGATTATAGACGGAGCGGACGGGTTTTTCGTGGCTATGCCTTCGAGAAAAGCCGCCGACGGAGAATATAAAGATATTTGTCATCCGCTTAACAGCGAGACTCGTCGCGCTATCGCCGACGCGGTTCTCGACGCGTACAAAACCGAACTTGCGAAAGCGGTTTAATGATTTTAGAAACTTAAACGTAAACGGCTCGCCGACGATCGTCGGCGAGCCGTTTTATGGTTTTTAGTTGTATGTTTTTATTATAGGTATTCCATTAAGCGTTATTTCAGCGCGGTTTCCTGAAGATAGGTATCGTAGTCGACGGGGCGGTCGTAAATCTTCGTTCCGTCGATTTCTATGATGCGGTTGCAAACGGTGTTCATAAGTTCGCGGTCGTGACTGGTCATAAGCAGACAGCCCCTGAACGCGGTAAGCCCGTCGTTGAGCGCGGTTATCGATTCGAGATCGAGATGGTTAGTCGGCTCGTCGAGAATCATAAAATTGCCCGCTTCAAGCATCATTTTGGCAAGCATACACCTTACCTTTTCTCCGCCCGATATGACCGACGCTTTCTTCTGCGATTCTTCGCCCGAAAAGAGCATTCTCGCAAGCCAGCCGCGTACGAATTCTTCGTAATGGTCGTACGAGTATCTTGACAGCCAGTCGACGAGCGACAAGTCGCACCCGACGAAATATTCGTCGTTATCCGTCGGCAAATACGTCGGGGTAATCGTTTTGCCCCATTTGAAATATCCGGCGTCAGCCGTATCTTTACCCATTAAAACGTCGTACAGAACGGAAACGGCTTTACTGTTTTTGCTTATTATACCTATTTTATCGTCTCTGCCGACCGTGAACGAGATATTCTCGAAGTAACCGTTTTTTGTAAGGTTCTCGACGAAAAGAATATCGTTGCCGATCTCTCTGTCGTACTTGAAGTTGATGTACGGATATTTTCTCGACGAGACTTTAATATCGTTTATGGTCAACTTTTCAAGTTCTTTCTTACGCGCGGTCGCCTGTTTGGATTTGGACGCGTTCGCGGAGAATCGCGCTATAAATTCCTGCAACTCTTTCGCGCGTTGTTCGGCTTTCTTGTTCTGTTCCTTTTGCTGACGGGCTATGAGTTGACTCGTTCTGTACCAGAAGTCGTAGTTACCGAAATACACGTTGATTTTTCCGAAGTCCACGTCGCATATATAGGTACAGACTTTATTGAGAAAATAGCGGTTGTGCGAGACGATGATAATGGTGTTTTCAAAGTCCATTAAAAAGTCTTCGAGCCATTGCGTGGTCTTTATGTCAAGGTTGTTGGTAGGCTCGTCGAGCAGCAGCACGTCGGGGTTGCCGAACAGAGCCTGCGCAAGCAGGATTTTAACCTTTTCCTTACCGTCGAGATCGCCCATTTTCATTTCGAAGTGATCGCTTGGGATATTGAGCGCGGAAAGCAGTTTTTCGGCTTCGCTTTCGGCGTCCCAGCCGCCGAGTTCGGCAAATTCGTTTTCGAGATCCGCCGCCCTTATACCGTCTTCGTCGGAGAAGTCTTCCTTTGCGTACAAAGCGTCCTTTTCGTCCATTATATCGACGAGACGCTTATGCCCGAGCATTACCGTTCTTAAAACCGTTTCGTCGTTAAAGGCGTTCTGGTCCTGTTTAAGCACGGACATACGCTCGTTTTTATCGAGCGTTACTTCGCCTTTCTGCGGTTCGAGTTCCCCCGACAATATCCTGAGAAAGGTCGATTTGCCCGCGCCGTTCGCGCCGATTATTCCGTAACAGTTGCCTTTTGAAAATTTGATGTTTACGTCTTCGAACAGTTTTCTGCTGCCGAATTGTAAACTTACTCCGCTGACTTGTAACATTTTGCACCACCCGATTAAAAAAGGTCGTCGTCAGCCACGATTTATTACCGTGGACTACGCGACAGCCCTTTTTCGTAATCGCCTGCCGCCGCTTTACGACGGCAGGCGTATTTTAACGTTGATTTTTATTGGTTTGATCCGCCTTGCGACGAGGTTAAGACTTCTTCTTCGCGAGTTCGTCTTTTACGGTTTTGGCGTTGGCGTCGGTCATTTTGCCGAGAAGCGTCGAGTTGATAAACTCGTACTTCTTCTTGGTTTCGGTCGGCGCGTCGTAGAATTTAGCCTTTTCTTCGTCGGTCTCCTTACCTTGGCAGAAAGCGTCGTAATCGGCTTTGAGTTTCGTGGTGTCTATCGCGTAAACGTAAGACATAAACGACTCGTCGCTGTAAACGCCTATAAACGCGTAATGCTTCGCTCCGTCTTTTTCGAACGCCACGACTTCGGGTTTGTACCAGTCGGTCTTGACGTCGTAGGTGTTAAGCCTTAACGGTTCTTCGTCCATATTAGTGCCGTCTTTAATAGCGGTATAGTTGACTTTGTAGTAAACGTTGCCATTATGATAGTAAAGATAGTCCGTACCGTTTTCGTTGACGATAAAGTCGAGCGTCGCGCCTTTTATCTTTTCGTTATCGAGAATTTTAAGCGCGCCGTCGGGTACGTTGGCAGTCTTCTCTTCTTTATAGTCGTAACGCATAAGACCTTGCGTAGAGTTGACGTACAAAATCTCGCGTGCGGAGACGATCAGAGACGTATCCGAGAACGCGGACGCGGCAACCTTGTCGCCGTAATTCATCGTCTCGTGCACGGCAGAGCCGTTATAGCCGAGCGAGTTGCTTTCGGTAAGGTCGGCTTTCGCGACGCGGTTGTAAAGGGTTACCGAGCCGGTGCTGTCAAGGCTCGTAACCGAGTAGTACAATTCGCCGCCGACGTATCTGACGAGATCGAAAGTCGCGCCGGTCAGATATACGCCCTTTTCTTCGGTGTTGCCGACGGTGTTCTTGCCTATGCCGTTAAGAACGAGTTCTTTCTTGACTTCGGCTTTATCCGCGCCGAATCTCAAAGCGTATACTTCGTGATATTTTTCGGCGGTGCGGTTAGGATCGTCGTCTACGGGATAAGTCGTTTTATTTACGGGTTTTATCGAGAAAAACGCCGTCGGATCGCCCGCGTCGGACGAGAACATAAATTCCTGTACGGAAGAAACGCTGTCGTTATACTTGAACAGTTCCTTTCTCGCAACGGCGTCGTAAACGTAAACCGAAGACGAGTCTTTGACGATAAGGTATACGTTTTTGCCCGCGGAAACGAAACGGAATTCCACGGAAGAGCCGTAATCTTTATCGCAGATGGATTTGGAAGTGTCCGAACCGTCGGCTTTCGTTCTTAAAAATACGAGTTTGTCGGTCTTGACTTCGCCGTCGCTGTTTTTACCGGTGGAAACCGCGGCGTAATAGAAATACCCGTCAAAGAGATAAACGCCCGAGTTCTTATCGTCGGAAACGACGAGTCTGGAAACCACTACGTCTACCGCGTTAGCCGAGCCTGCGGCAAGTTCGGTCTTCTTTACGCGGACGAGCGCGCCCTTGGTCACGCTGCCGACTTCGTACTTACCCGCGCTCGCCACGCCGTTGAGAAAATATACGTAGTCGCCCGTTTCGACGAGAAAACCGCCGTTGGAAGCGACCGCGCCGACCGTTTCGTCTTTTACGGAAACGGTTTTTTTAGCATCTTTCGAGCAGGCGGCGAGAGACAACGTCAACACGACCGCAAACAAGACTGCGAATAACTTTTTAGCCATATGCTACTCCTTAAAGAGAATACTTTTACTTACAAGCGCATACCTATAAATATGCTTTATAATTATACACTAATATTTGAAAATAAGCAACGAATTTATAGACGTAAAACTTAAAAAAGGAGATAAAAAAATGGAAAAAATAGGGCTATTCGATATATTGGACAAATTCGGTCGGACGACGAACGGCAAAACCGACTTCGCTTCGGGCAAAAAAACGCCCGCCGACGAGAACGGGCGCGCAGCCGATCGCGATTTCACGCTGCGCGATCCCGAAGACTGCGCCCCGCCGCAGTATATGATGAACGCGAAAATGCTCGCGTTTATGCGCCGCCACGAAGAACTCGTAGCCGCCGTGCCGCCGAAAACGCCGACGAAACGCGGCAGAAAAAAGAACTCCGCCGCCGCGCAACGGCAATCGCCCGACGGCGCGCAAAACAAAAACCCGACGTCTAAAACGCGGTCTGCCGACTGCGCAACGAACCGAAAAACCGCGACGCGGCAACGGAAAACGACCGACGCAACGACGGAAACCCCGCCCGCGCGGCAACACGAAAACGCGAACTGAACGAACGCCGCCGAGCGTGAAAGAAGGTAAAAAAACGGAATGCCGCAAAGGCATTCCGTTTCGTTCGGTATTGAAAAATTATCTCTTCGAGAATTGCGGAGCGCGACGCGCTTTCTTCAAGCCGTACTTCTTTCTCTCTTTCATTCTCGGGTCTCTCGTAAGGAAACCTTCTTTTTTAAGAGTCGCGCGAAGTTCGGGTTCGGCAACTACGAGAGCGCGCGAAATTCCGTGACGGATCGCGCCTGCCTGACCGGTAAAACCGCCACCGATTACGTTTACGAACACGTCGTACTTGCTTTCGGTCTCGGTCAATACGAGAGGCTGTCTTATAATGAGTTTAAGGGTGTCAAGGTCGCAGTATTCGTCGATGTTTCTGCCGTTAATCGTGATAACGCCCGTCCCGCCGGGGATAAGCCTTACTCTGGCGATCGCGCTTTTTCTTCTGCCCGTACCCCAGTATTGAAGTTTTTTCTTAACAGATACTTTTGCCATTAGTCGTTCCCTCCGTTACTTGCCGAGTTTCAACTCGATAGGCTGTTGAGCCTGATGGTTATGCTCCCCGCCCTTGTAAACGCGGAGTTTGGTAAGCATTTGTTTACCGAGACTGTTCTTGGGTAACATTCCTTTAACCGCTTCGTAAACGACCACGTCGGACTTTTCAGCCATCATTCTGCTGTAAGGAACTTGTTTAAGCCCGCCGATATAACCGGTGTGATAGGTGTAAAGTTTCTGATCGAGTTTCTTACCCGTAAGAACGACGTCGTCGGCGTTAACGACTATAACGAAATCGCCGGTGTCGACGTTGGGAGTGAACGTAGGCTTATTTTTGCCCCTTAACACGGAAGCGACCTGCGAAGCAAGTCTGCCGAGCGACATTCCCGAAGCATCTACGACGTACCATTTTCTTTCAACGGATTTACCGTTTGCCATATAAGTTTTCATCGTCAATCTCCAAAAATCGTATTATATAATGTTCGTTATATAAGTTCAGTCGCCGTTCGAGGGCTAAATCGTCTTGCGCACCTTTCCTTATAATGCCCGTCTATTTTATTAAATCCGCAAAGTTTTGTCAAGCGTTTTTCGGCGTTTTGACAAAATTTTCGCATAAAATCTTAATCGTATTCGACCGAAACGAGCGTTAGTCCCTTTGCGGGCATCGTTTTACCCGCGCGGTTACGGTCTTTTCCGTCGAGAACTTCGCGCATAAATTCCGGTTGCGCTTCGCCCGCGCCTATTTTTACGAGCGTACCAGCGATAATCCGCACCATATTATACAGAAAACCGTTTCCGCAGACGTAAAACGACAGATCGTCGCCGCGCCTTTCGACTTTGGCGGAATATATCTCGCGCACGGTGTCGCGCACGGCGGAATTGCTTGCGAGAAAGCACCTGAAATCGTGTTTGCCGATAAGATACGCGCAAGCCGCGTTCATTTTCGTTTCGTCAAGCGCGAAAGGAACGTTTACAGCGTACCTGTCTTTAAGCGGTCTTACGGTCTTCGAGACGTATATATCGTAACGATAGGTCTTGCGTTTTGCCGAAAATCTTGCGTGAAAATCCGCGTCCGCCGCCCCGCTTTCGATTATTTTTATTCCGCACGGCAGAACGCCGTTGAGCGCGGCGGCGTATTTTTCGGGCGGAATACCCGCCCCGTCCGTATCGAAGTGCGCGACCTGCCCTTCGGCGTGTACGCCCGAGTCCGTTCTGCCGCTGCCCGTTACCGACGTTTTTTTGCCCGTGACGGCGTATATCGCTTTTTCGAGTTCGCCCTGCACGGATATTCCGTTCGGCTGTATCTGCCAGCCGCAAAAATCCGTTCCGTCGTACTCGATTTTCAAAAATATTCTCATAATACAGCCGCTATAATCTGCGAGTAATATATATTGAACAGTATTACTCCCGTTAAAAACGCGCCGCTGACGATTATCCCCACGGGATCGCGCCAACCGAGTTTGAGTTTTTTATATTTTACCCTGTTCTTACTGCCCGAATAACAACGCGCTTCCATTGCATCGCCGAGTTCGTCCGCGCGGCGGAACGCGCTTACGAGCAGCGGAATAAGCACGGGTATCAACGCCTTTATTCTTCTGAATACGTTTCCGCTTTCGAAATCCGCCCCGCGCGCCTTTTGCGCGTTTATTATCCTGTCCGTCTCGCTCGCGAGAGTGGGTATGAACCGTAACGCGATCGACATTATCAGCGCGAGTTCGTGTACGGGGAATTTAATCAGCGTAAGCGGTTTGAGCAGACTTTCTATCCCGTCGGTAAGATTGACGGGCGTGGTGGTAAGCGTGAGTATCGAACTGCCCGCGACGAGCGTCATCAGTCTCGTTGCGAGAAACGCCGCGTTTATAAGCCCTTCTTTGGTTATTACCCAGAAATACACCGTGTCGCCTTCTTTCGGAGAATAGAACAATACGTTGAGAAGGGCGGTAAAAATCACGAGAAAAATAACGCCTTTAAGGCTTTTCAGCACCGACGAGACGGGTACGCCCGAAAACGCGACGATTAAACATAAAAACAGCACGCAAAGCCCCAGCGACATAAAATTCGCCGCCGTGAAAATCATTACTATATAGGCTATGAGCAGCAGTAGTTTTATACGCGCGTCCATCGCGTGAACGAACGAACGCGTCGGATAGTACCTGCCGAACGATACGTCGCTTAACATTTTCCGTCGATATAATCCTTTATCGCTTTTACGAAAGAATCTTCCGTAAGGTCTTCGGGTTCGATATTTATCCCGCTTTTTTTCAACTCTTCTTTAAGATACGCCGTGAGCGGCAGACCGAGACGGAGCGCGGCGAGTTCTTCGCCGTCCGAAAATATCTCGGAAACCGTTCCCGTCTTTATCACTTCTCCGCCCGAAAAAACGGCGGCTTTGTTACAGTTTTCGGCAACTTCGTCCATATCGTGCGAAACGATGATCACGGTTTTGCACGCCTTGCCTTTAAGGTCGGCAAGCAGCCGCATAAGTTCGCGCTTGCCTTTCGGATCTAACCCCGCAACCGGCTCGTCGAGAACGAGTACTTCGGGCGCGGTGACTATAACCCCGGCAATCGCCACCCGTCGCTTCTGCCCGCCCGACAGTTCGAATGGGGATTTGTTTATCAGCGAAAGGTCTATTCCGACGAGCGCGAGAGCCTTTTCGACCGCCGCTTTGATCTCGCCGTCGGTAGCCGTCGGATTGAAGTTCTTATACCCGAACGCCACGTCTTCGCCGACGGTCTCGGCGAAAAGTTGATATTCGGGGTACTGGAAAACCATTCCGACTTTTTCGCGCAGCGTTCTGAGCAATTTCTTATCCGTCTTTTTACCGCCTATAAGGCGTATATCGCCCATTTCGAGTTCCCCGCTCTGTAACGGAAGAAGGGCGTTTAAGTGTTGCAGAAACGTGCTTTTGCCGCTGCCCGTATGACCTATTATCCCGAAGAAGTCGCCTTCTTCGATCGTGAGCGATACGTTTTTGAGCGCGTCGCTTCTGAAAGTGGTTTTTTTGTTATAAGAGAAACTTATATTTTTCGCAACGATTCGCATAATTTTTCGGCAAGTTTCTCCTTCGTCAATATTTGCCCGTCGAGCCTTACGCCTATCGCGCGTAATTTCTCCGCGACGGCTGCCGCTCTCGGCACTTCGAGCCCCGCTTCCGCAAGCGCGGTTTTTTGAGCGAATATCTCTTCGGGCGCGCCGCGCAGGGATATTTTCCCGTCGTGCAGTACGACTATTTCGTCGGAATCGACGGCTTCGTCCATATAGTGCGTGATGTTTATAACCGTAAGCCCGTCGGCGCGGTTGAGTTCTTTAACGACCGACGTCACTTCCGTGCGACCTTTCGGATCGAGCATCGACGTCGCTTCGTCGAGTATTAAAATTTCGGGATCTATCGCGAGCGCGCCGGCTATCGCAACGCGCTGTTTCTGCCCGCCCGAAAGCCTTGACACTTCGGTGTCGCGGTATTCTTCCATATCGGTCGCTTTAAGTACGAAATCTATCCGTTCCTTGGTCTTTTCGCGCGGCATACCTATATTTTCGGGTCCGAACGCCACGTCGTCTTCGACTATCGACGCAACCTGCTGGTTGTCGGGGTTCTGAAAGACCGTGCCGACGCGCTTTCTTATCTCGAAAAGCCGACTTTTGTCCGACACGGATTCGCCGAACACTTCGACCGTACCCGAAGTCGGTTGCAAAAGCCCGTCGATAAGCCGCGACAGCGTGGATTTGCCGCTGCCGTTAGCCCCGATGAGGCTTACGAATTTGCCCCGTTCGACCGTAAGCGACAAGCCGTCGAGAACGTTTTTCGGGGTTTCGCCTTCCCGCGCGGGATAGGCAAACGTTAAATTTTCGATGCGTACTGCGTTCATAAACCGTATTTTAACACAAAAACCTTATTATTGCAAATAAATAAGACCGACTTCGGTCGGTCTTTATAAATCGCGCGTCTCGCGCGGCTGTTATTTGAATACTTTTTCAAAAGTAGAATTGAGCGGATTGTATTCGTAGATTATTCCGCCTAATACCGCCGCGGAAAAATCTTCGTGCAGGCTCGTAAGCATCGGCTCGCAAAAATCGTTTATCAGACCTTTGGCAACGTCCGAACTCTCGCCCTTGCCCGCAACGTCTTTATACTTGCCGTTCGCGTTGAGCGCGTGAACGCCGCCGAACAGGCACGCCACCACGCCGACGTATACCGCCACGTTAAAGCAAAGACCGAGTACGTTATCGACTATCTTTACCCATTTATATTTTTTTACGCAATACAGTACGGGCGAAAAGAAACCGCGCACGACGAGTTTTATAAGGTAGTAGGTTATGACGTAGCCGAGTATAAGGAACAGTATCCCGAACGGCAGGTACGCGATTATCTTCGCGACGAACCGATAATTTTCGTCGGTAATCACGCTGCCGAGATTTACGGATACTTCGCCGAAAAAGCGACGAACGCCGTCCGACGCGTAATCGAGCCAGCCCGCCTTATCCATCAGTAAATATATTCCGAAGCACAGCCCCGCGCCGCCGCCGAGCGCAATAACGGTACGCAGTATTCCGAAAACGAAATTCCGCGTAAAACCGAACCTGACGCTCGCCCATATCACGCAAACGAGCGCGGCTATCAATAATATATCCACCAGGAAAAACATACTACCACCTTTTTTACGCGTCTATTATACCATAAAGACGCGGCGTTGTCAACTCAATGATTTATTTTTGCGGTTTATATCCGTCTTTAAGCGACACGATTTCCGACAAAACGAGCGTTCCGTTATCCGTCAGTTTTTTATAGTAGCCCTTACGCATAAGTTGGAATTTTTCGCCGTCGGGCACTTCCGCAAGATATTTTTCGGCTTTGCCGCGGAAAATATGCACGCTGTCGTAATTCATACGCTCCGAAAAATCCTGCCCCGGATAAGCCGCGTCTTTAAGCAGATAATCGTATTTTCTTATCTCGCAATCGATCGCGTCTTCGGCGTTTACCCAATGTATAACGCCCTTGACCTTAATACCGCTCGTATCGTTTCCGCTGCGCGATTCGGGAACGTAAGAGCATTTAAGTTCCGTAACGTTGCCGTTTTCGTCGGTAATCGCTTCGTCGCACTTGATTATATACGCGTTTTTAAGACGAACGTAACCGCCCTGTTTTAATCTGAAATACTTTGGCGGGGGATCGAGCGAAAAGTCTTCGGCGTCGATATAGATATGCTTGGAAACGGTTATCTTTCTCTTGCCGGCGGACTCGTCGTTGGGGTTTATCTCGAAATCTTCTTCTTCCGCGCCGTCGGGGAAATTCGTCAAAGTGACTTTAAGCGGTTCGAACACCGCCATAGCACGTTCGGCGTGAAGGTTAAGATAATCGCGTATAAAATGCTCGAAATAACTTATCTCTATCTCCGAATTCGCTTTCGCGACGCCTATCGCTTCGCAGAAATTCTTTAACGCCTGCGCAGGCACGCCGCGGTTACGCAACCCCGTAAGCGTAGGCATACGCGGATCGCTCCAACCCGTGACGGCTTTGTCTTCGACGAGTTTTTTAAGATAACGCTTGCTCATTACCGTGTTGGTTATGTTGAGCCGCGCGAATTCTATCTGCCTGGGCTTATGCTCTACGCCCGTGTTCTCGACCACCCAGTTGTAAAGCGGACGATGGTCTTCGAATTCGAGCGTGCAGAGCGAATAGGTAACGCCCTGCATAGAGTCGCATATCGGGTGCGCGAAATCGTACATAGGATAGATGCACCACGCGTCGCCCGTTCTGTGGTGCGTGGCGCGAAGTACCCTGTATATTACGGGATCGCGCATATTTATGTTGGGCGAAGACATATCTATTTTAGCCCTTAAAACCTTTTCGCCGTCCTTGAATTCGCCGTCTTTCATACCTTGGAAAAGACGTAAATTCTCTTCGACGGATCTGTTGCGCCACGGGCTTTCTTTGCCCGCTTCCGTCAAAGTGCCGCGGTTGGCGGAAATCTCTTCTGCCGACCAGTCGCACACGAACGCCTTTCCGTCTTCGATAAGTTTAACCGCACGGCGGTATATCTCGTCGAAAAAGTCCGACGCGTAATGAATTTCGTACCATTTGAAACCAAGCCATTCGATGTCTTTTTTTATCGCTTCGACGTACTCGGTCTTCTCCTTCGACGGGTTGGTGTCGTCGAAAAACAGATTGCACATTCCGCCGTACTTTTCCGCCGTGCCGAAATTAAGGCACAACGACTTCGCGTGCCCGACGTGCAGATACCCGTTCGGTTCGGGCGGAAAACGCGTATGAACGACGTTGGTTTTACCTTCCTCAAGTTCTTCGTTTATAATATCTTCGATAAAATTGTTCGCTTCCATAGTAAGAGCCTTCTTCTTTTAATACAGGTATAATAACACAAACGAATAAATTTTACAATAATTTTATGCGACTTGGCGTAATTAAATTATATACGCTTGACTTATTTCGTCGAAGAGTTTACAATTGACGTGAATTTTCGGCCGCGATTGCCGACCGATACGCACGGAGACTGTATTTTTATGGAAGAAAAAAGACCGGTAACGATGGATAAACTCGTAAACCTTTGCAAATCCCGCGGGATTATATTCGCGGGCAGCGATATATACGGCGGAATGGGCAACACCTGGGACTACGGTCCTATCGGCGTTGAAATTAAAAACAACATCAAACGCAGTTGGTGGAAGAAGTTCGTTCAGGAAAGCGAAAATTCTTTCGGCGTGGACGCCGCCATTCTTATGAACAGCAGAGTATGGGAGGCTTCGGGACATACCACGAGTTTTTCCGATCCTAAAATGGACTGTAAGGAATGTAAAACCCGCGAACGCGCCGACAACCTTATTGAAGCGCATTCTCACGGCAAGGTAAACCCCGACGCGATGAGTTACGCCGAAATGGAAGCGTATATCAACGAACACCAGGTAAAATGCCCCGTCTGCGGAAAGTTCAACTGGACGCCTATACGAAATTTCAACCTTATGTTCGAGACGTCGAGAGGCGTTACCGACGCAAATCAGAACAAGATTTACCTTCGCCCCGAAACGGCGCAGGGCGAATTCGTCAACTTTCAGAACGTACAACGCTCTATGCGCGCCAAAATTCCGTTCGGCATAGCGCAGATCGGCAAGGCGTTCAGAAACGAAATCACGCCCGGCAACTTCATTTTCAGAACGATAGAGTTCGAGCAGATGGAACATCAATGGTTCTGCAAAGAAGGCACGGATATAGAATATTACGAACAGTACAAAAAAGCGGCGTGGGATTATCTCCTTTCGCTCGGCTTCAACCCCGAACACTTACGGTATAAGGATCACGACAAACTCGCGCACTACGCCAAATGCGCGTGCGATATTCAGTATCTCTTCCCGATGGGCTGGTCGGAACTCAACGGTATTCACAACCGCACGAATTACGACTTATCCCGCCATCAGGAATATTCGGGCAAGAATATGCAGTACACCGACCCCGTTACCGGCGAGAAGTATATCCCGTACGATATCGAATACTCTATCGGCGCGGACAGACTTATGCTCGCAGTCCTTTCCGAAGCGTACGACGAAGAAACTCTCGAAAACGGAGAAACGCGCGTCGTGATGAAATTCCACCCCGCGCTCGCGGCGTATAAAGTCGCGGTATTGCCCTTACAGAAAAAGGAAATGGGCGAAAAGGCAAAAACCGTCTATAAGACGCTTGCCAAGCACTTTATGTGTACTTACGACGACGCCGGCTCGATAGGCAAGCGTTACCGCAGACAGGACGAAATCGGCACTCCGTTCTGCGTGACGATAGACTTCGACACCCTGTCCGACGATACGGTTACTCTGCGCGACCGCGACACTATGCAACAAATCCGTTTACCCGTTTCCGAACTCGTAGGTTACGTTACGGAAAAAATCACTCTTTGAAATTATAAATAATACAGCCCCGCGGCTTCGTTTATCAGACGAAGCCGCGGGGCTTTCATTATATTATAAACTTTCAAAGCGTTATAACCCTGACGCTATAACCCGTCAAAGGGTGACGCCGGTTTTGTAAAAGGCTATTTCGCGGACGTCTTCGCTTTTACACTTCGTTTCGCCGTT
>CAKQQQ010000007.1 GCA_934271065.1 uncultured Clostridia bacterium
TTGAAATACATTCTTTCTACCTCCGAATTTTTGATATAAAAAAAGCCGATCGCATTTCCGCAATCGGCTGTCTTTCTCGTATTATAACCTCATCGTCATATCCATAGATAAATCTTCAACCATTTCTACGTTTTCAAGGTACTTCGGATCGACGATCAATTCCGATTCCCCGCGTTGGTCGATATATGCGAATATATGCTTTTTATCTATCTCTGCCTGATATATTTTCCCTTGTTCCTCAAATCTTCCCGCAAACCATTTTGCCGTTTCGTAATTCGTCGTCCAGGACAACACCCGAACGTTCTTTCCGTTATATTCTGTTACTCCGCGATAAGCCGTTACTCTTTCCGGCAGTTCCTTCCATTTTTTATATCCTGCTTCGCTCATTAAAAACTTTTTATCCGCACGTTTGAACATACTCGTCAGTTCCGTTTTCGTGAAGTTGGGATTCATATTCGGCTGCTCCTCGCGTACCCAACACTCGGCAAGCGTTTTGGCAAACTCTTCTTCAGACAAATACTCCTGCACATATTTTAAGAAAGTTAGACAATACGGTTTCGTAACGTAGAAAAATATTTCACTCGCAGACTTCGCTTTCTCTATACGAATTTCTTTTTCTTTACGCCATTTCTCAAAACCGTCTTCCGTCATAATATTCTCAAAAGATGGTACGCCTTCTTTAACGCTTACTAACGCATACCCCGAATCGGTAAACGGGTGTTTTACTATTGCCGGCGACATTTCCGTCCTTATCGGTTTCATTGCCAAAAATATTTTCGCAACTTCCTTCACGCCGTCCAAATTCGTCTGTTTCATTTCTCATATTCACCGTGTAAAATCGTCTTCGTTCGTTTCGCTGACCTTATTTATTCCCGAAAAAAGCGTTTTTTGCTTTTTCGCTAAAACCGGCATTAACTGCGCGCGGTATCTTATATCGGCTACCTTGTCGAGGTATATCCCTATCGTCGTTATAAACGGCTCGCCGTTATTCGTTATTGTAACGTCGCCGCGCTTTCCGTTCTTGCAAATAAACTCTGCCACTTCGTCAATATTTTTAAGTTGCCTGTTTTCCGTCATCGAATAACCTATAAGGTTTAAATTTTCCGTTAAATCCATAATCTCTATTCTCCTGTTTTTTTGCATAAAAAAAGGCGTATCGTTTTTTACGCTATACGCCAAAATTTTATGTAATTTGAAAAGACGGGAGTTCAACTCTGCGCAGAATTAAAAAGCATCTACGAAAAACGCTCTGAAATTTTCGTGATTTCGATAGCAAAAAAGCCTGATTTTATCAGGCTTTCTTGCTCAGGCATCTTTTTTGTTCACCTGAGATGGTGGAAGTGAGGGGAGTTGAACCCCTGTGTTGCATAAAAACAAAACGACCTTCTACATACTTAGTATCCGTTTAATCTCTTTTATTTTACGCCCGGATACGGGCTTTTAAATAACGTCGGTCTTAAAATTCATCTTTAAGAGTAAGACTACGCCCTTAAAAACGTTCCCCGCCTAAAATTACGCCGTTATCGCTCCCGACGGGAAAAAGCGTAACGACGTCGCTGCGTTAATCAGGCAGCGAAAGCAAGATTGTTATATCTTACCGTGTTGTTTTCAGTTTTAGCATTTGAATTTGCTCGCGTTTTAACGCAGCCGCAACCCTGCGATATGCTTATATCGTTCCTTTTTTACACAGTCGAAACCGTTGCACCCCCGTTTATAAATCGTAATTTTTTATTTCCCTATTCGTTGACCTGTCTAAATCTCTTTCTTTAATAACCTGTTTTTTATCGTAAGTGTGCTTACCCTTACACAACCCGATTTCAACTTTTATAAGCGAACCCTTAAAATACAGTTTTAACGGCACAAGCGTATATCCTTTCTCGTTCACTTTACCTATAAGCCGATGAATTTCGGATTTATGCATCAATAATCGTCTGTCTCGGCGGCTGTCTTTAACGTTAAACGCGCCACCCCTGTCGTAAACCGCGACGTGCATATTTTTTATAAATAATTCGCCCGATGCGGAAGCGGAACAATACGCGTCTTTAAGCGACACGCTGCCCGCCCGCACGGATTTTACTTCCCCGCCGTCAAGGGATATGCCCGCTTCGAAAGAGTCTTCGATAAAATATTCGTATCTCGCTTCTCTATTCTCAACGATTACTTTCATATTATGCATTTTAACACACTTCACGTCCGTTTTCAACTTTTAGCGCAACGTTTTTTATCTTTTTTTGTAAGAATTATAAAATCAACCCGTCTCGTGGTAAGGTTCGCGCCTAAAACGCCCACACTTACGCGCTCGCCGAGAGAATAACTATATTTTCCGCTACGCAACGAATACGTCTTTTCGTCGTAAACGTATTTACCGCGCGGCAAATCTTCAACGCGGGTAAAACCCTCGACTCCGTTTTCAAGTTCCGTAAAAACACCCGCCGACGTTACGCCGCTTATCACTCCGTCAAACTCTTCGCCCCTATGCGCGTAGGCGTACGCCGCTTTATATAAATCGTCCACCGCCCTTTCCGCTTCGTCCGCCTTACGTTCTTTTACGGAAGATTGAGTTGCGACTTCGTCGACGCAACCGAAATATTTTTCGTCGGTAACGCTCATATCCCCGTCAAGTAACGCCTTTACGATTCTATGCACGGTAAGGTCGGGATACCGTCTTATAGGCGACGTAAAGTGACAATAGCATTTACTCGATATTCCGAAATGACCGAGATTACTACCGCTATACTTCGCCTTTTGCATCGAGCGTAACATTACTTTATTGATAATCGGATAAACCGGTTCGCCTTCAACCCTGTTAAGCAACGCCGCAAAGTCCGAAGGTCTGCAATCGTCGGCTTTCCATTTGACGGATATTCCGCACGCGCTTAAAAACGATATAAAATCGTTCGCTTTTTCTGTCGACGGGCGTTCGTGTACCCTATACACGCAAGGAAGTTCAAGATAATACAGATACTCGGCAATTTCTTCATTACAAAGCACCATAAATTCTTCGATGATTTTATACGCGTCGAGATCTTTTTGCGGCTCGACGTCAACCGTACCGTTCTTTATGGTAATATGGCTATCGCGAACGTCAAGGTTAATACTCCCGCGTTCGTTACGTCTTTTGGTAAGCGCGAGTTGCAGAGCACGCATACGTTCGATTGACGGAACGACTTCTTTATACCGTTCTCTTGCGCCATTATCGCCGTCGAGAATGGCCTGAACGGCGGTATAAGTCATTCGCTTAGCCGATTTAATAACGCTCTTAACAATCTCACGACCGACGACTTCGCCGTCTGCGGTTATTTCCATAATACAGGAAATCGTCAACCGTTTTTCGCCTTCGACGAGCGAGCATATGCCGTCGGATAACTCTTTCGGCAGCATCGGGATAACGCCGTCGGGAAAATATACGCTCGTGGCGCGCTCAAAGGCTTCCTTATCGATCGCCGAGCCCGTCTTAACGTATTCCGAAACGTCCGCAATATGCACACCTAATAGGTATCGTCCGTTTTCGAGTAATTCGACTTCTACCGCGTCGTCAAAATCGCGGCTGTCTTCGCCGTCAATCGTGATAATAAAGCGATCGGTAAAATCTTTTCTGCCGATAATCGCCTTATCGCCAACGTTTTGCGGTATACCTTTAACTTCCGACTTTACCGTTTCGGGGAAATCGTCGGCGTATCCGAAAGAACGAATGAGCGATTTTTCTTCGGCGTGAAGATCTCCGCTTTTACCGACGATTTCGACAACTCTTCCTTCCGGATTGGAGTTATCGGGAAACGCGACGACGTCGACGACGACCTTATCGCCGTTTTTTGCGCCGCCGTTTAAGGCGAACGGAATTTTAACGTCGGTATAATAATTTTTATCGTCGGAGCGTACGAACCCGAAACGCCGCTCGTTATAATACGTCCCGCCGAAAGTCGTTACCCCGCGCGAAAGAATCTTTACGACTTCCGCTTCGTCGTTACTGCCCCTGTCGCTTTCAACCTTTCCGATTAAAACTTCGTCCTTATTACACGCGCCGTTAAGCCGTTTGTGCGGAATGAAATAGTCGTTACCGTTTGCATCGGTTACGAAAGCAAAACCGCGCTCGTTGCCGCGTATTACGCCTTTGACGTAACCGCATTCTTCCAAGCGTTGATACCTGCCGTTTACGTTTACGATAACCCCGTTCTTTTCAAGGGTTTTCAAAACGTCTTCTACGGCGCGTCTTTCAAACGTGGATTTTGTGTCGAGTTCGGAAAAAATGGTTTTTTTGCCGTAACCCGACCATTCGCCGACGGCAAACTTGTCGGCAATATATTCATATAACTTTAACATCATTTAACGCAAAAAATAAGCGGGCGCAAATAACGCGCCCGCGAGAAACCGATAAGATTATACGATACGGAAAACTATAACGCAGAAGGCAACCATCGTAATCGCCATTATGCTGACGGCGATAACCGTGAGTTTCCTTAACTTATGCTCCATAGTTTTGCCTTTATTTTTACCGTAAAAAGTTTCTTGCTGACCGCCGAGCGCGCTTATACCGTTTGAATTGCTGGGCTGCATCATTACGATGATTATAACGAACAACGCGCAAAGCACCGCCACTATAAGAAGCGGAATGCATATTGCGGAAGCCGTTTCGAACGAAATAAGCAAATTTTCTAACATATTATATATCTCCGTGTCAATATTTTTAATCAAGCATTGCTATTTTATCATATTATCTCGGCAATGGCAAGCGTTTACGATAGCATTTAAGCGAAAATTATTTTATAATCAACGATTTACCCGTCATTTCCGCAGGCGCGGTTTCCCCCATCACTTCGAGAAGCGTGGGCGCAATGTCGGCAAGTATGCCGCCGTCGCGAAGTTTTACGTTTTTCAATTTCTCGCTAACGAGTATGAACGGTACTCTGTTGGTGGTGTGAGCCGTGAACGGAGTTCCGTCGTCGGCAATCATTTTATCCGCGTTGCCGTGATCGGCGGTAATAAGACAACTTCCGCCCTTCGCAAGCACCGCTTCGGTAATCTTTCCGACGCAGTCTTCAACGGTTTTTACGGCTTTTACAGCCGCGTCGAGAACGCCCGTATGACCGACCATATCGCAGTTGGCGTAGTTAAGAATGATTACGTCGAATTTATCGGACGCAATTTCTTCAAGCACCTTATCCGTAACGAGATACGCGCTCATTTCCGGTTGAAGGTCGTAAGTCGCAACCTTGGGCGACGGTATAAGATCTCTGTACTCGTTCTTTTCGGGCGCTTCTATTCCGCCGTTAAAGAAGAAAGTAACGTGCGCGTATTTTTCGGTTTCCGCTATACGCAATTGAGTATACCCTTCGTCGGCAAGGTATTTACCGAGCGTATTATGCAATTCCTGCTTTTTGAACGCTATTTTAACGTGAGAAAAAGTCTCGTCGTATTTAGTGAAACCGACGTAATTCAACGAAAGCAAACCCGTCTTTCTTTCAAAACCGTCAAACTTTTCTTCGGTAAACGCCCTCGTAATTTCTCTTGCTCTGTCGGGGCGGAAGTTATAAAAAATTACGCTGTCGCCCTTTTCGATAAGCCCGACGGGGTTGCCGTTTTCGTATACGTTGGCAGGAACGACGAATTCGTCGGTCACGCCGTTTTTATAACTGTTTTCAATCGCTTCTTTGGCAGAATCGACTTTTACGCCGTTACCGAGCGTCATCGCTTCGTAAGCCTTTACGACTCTCTCCCAACGATTATCTCTGTCCATAGCGTAATATCTGCCGCTTATAGTAGCGATTTTACCCACGCCGACTTTTTTAATCTCGTTTTCGAGTTCGTCTATAAATTCGATTCCGCTCGTAGGCGAAACGTCTCTTCCGTCCATAAAACAATGCACGAAAACGTCGCGTACTCCGCGTTTTTTAGCCATTTCGAGCAAGGCGAACAAATGCGTTATATGACTATGTACGCCGCCGGACGACAGCAATCCGTAAAGATGCAGTTTTTTACCGTTGTTTTTTGCCCCGTCCATAGCCGAAACAAGTTCGGGATTTTCAAAAAAATCTCCGTCCTGAACGGACTTGGTAATACGGGTAAGATCCTGATAAACGATCCTGCCCGCGCCCATATTCAGATGCCCTACTTCGCTGTTACCCATCTGTCCGTCGGGTAAGCCTACGGAAAGTCCGCTCGCGCCGAGATCGGTGGAAGGATATTTTTTCATCAGGTCGGAAATAACGCCTTCGTGCGCAATGGCAATGGCGTTTCCCTTTTCGTCTTTGTTAAGCCCGTAACCGTCCATTATAAACAGGCAAACCGGTCTGCTTTTCATTTTTACCATAAACGTCTCCGCAAATAATTTAATTTCGGTTATATTATATACCAAATTTTTCTTAAAAGCAAACGCTGAGTACGGGGTTTAGGACAACTTTTATAAAATGCGGACGACCGCCCGGCGGTCGTCCGCAACTATTACACCGTTTCGGCAAAGCCTAAACTGATTTTCAGCGCAACGTCTACCCTTCGCATTTCGTCTACGTTAAGCGCGCCTATACGCTCTTTAAGCCTGCGCTTATCGAGCGTTCTTATCTGTTCCAACAGAATTACCGAATCTTTCGTAAGCCCGTATTTCGCCGCGCAGAGTTCAATATGCGTGGGCAAACGCGCCTTGCATAATTTACTCGTAACCGCGGCGGCGATAACGGTCGGGCTATACTTGTTCCCGACGTCGTTTTGCACGACCAAAACAGGTCTTACTCCGCCCTGCTCGCTACCGATTACGGGCGAAAGATCGGCGTAATACAATTCGCCTCTTTTTATCATATCGGTCCTCCGAGTAAGCCCCTTATTACATTCTATGTAAATCACGAAGGTAATGGGGATTACCCGAAAGGATTATCGGCTTATATACGCTTTTTTATACGAGTAACTCTATCAATTTCTTTTTTACGAGAGAACACTCTTCGCCAAATACGTCTCTTTGAAGCGCGGCAGAAGAAAACGAATACGAATATTCGATTTTATTTTTGCCGATGACGACTATCTCGTCTGCGACCGATAACGCTTCATCTGCGTCGTGCGTAACGTAAACTACGGTTTTCGGGTTGCCCGCAAGCATCGTAAGCAAAAGCGATACGGTTCTGATTCTCAATCCTACGTCAAGAGAATTCAAAGGCTCGTCTGATAACAACGCCGGCGCGTCGGATAAAAACGCCCTTGCGACGGAAACGCGTTTTTTCTGCCCGCCTGAAAGTTCGTCGGGCAACGCTCCGCTCTTATCTGAAAGCGACACTTCGCTCAAAACGTTTCGAATTCGTTCACGGCGGTCGTCCTTTCCGATCGCTTCGCCAAGTGTGAAATCCAAATTTTCGTAAACGGTCATATATTTTGCAAGTCTGGCATCCTGGAAAATATAAGCGACCTTTTCCGCTCCGTAAATTTTCCCGTCGTAGTCGGTAAGATTTACCAGACAATTAAGCAGCGTGGTTTTACCCGCGCCGGATTTACCCATAATAACCGATACTTTATTCTCCGGAAAAGTTATATTGAAGCTATCGAAAACCGCCTTATCGCCGTATTTTTTAGTAAGATTTTCTACTACGATATTCATACCTGATTTTTTTAACCCCCATATAAATTCCTTTCAAAACGAGTTCTACGACGAACGCAAGCAAAACGGCAACGATGGTCCAGGCGAACAGCGTAGCGGTATCGAAGTTAAGATTTGCCACGCTCATCGCGTTACCGATGCTGACGCTCGTATGCGACAACGCTTCGCCCGACACCGTAAGTTTTACGTTAAACGACAGCGTGGTTACGAGTTGCGGAAACGCCCTTATGAACACGTCGGGAACGTAATACTTTATAATCGCTTTCGACGTCGGCACTCTATACGCTTTAATTACGTCTTTCATTTCGGCGTCACTCAATCTTATCGCTTCGCGTAAAGCAGAATACAGCATAGGAAATACGATTACTACCGATACCGCAACGGGAGTTTTTTCTCTGAGCCAGATAAGACACACGAGTATAATAGACATAGTGGGAATCGCCCGCGAAAATACGATCAGCGGAGACAACAACCTTTCTACGATTTTACTCGCGTTCGCGCCGATACAGAAAATCAAAGCGATTAACAGGGAAATTATAAACCCGTAAACCGCGCGCCACAAAGTGGAAAATACCGATTCCGCGAAATCGGCGCGGCGCATTACCGCGCCTAAATTTTTAACGATCAGATTGAGTTGCGGCGCGACGATTTTACTATCGGCTTTAACCGACGCGATATAGTATATAAATACCAGTATTCCGACGGAAAACAGCGGAAACAACCAATTTAACGCCCTTTTCATTACACGCCGTAGAACGAAGCGTCGGGCGTTTCAACCCCGTTCGCTCTTAAAAATTCTTCGATGTTTTTCTTCTGCGAAATCGCCGTTTTACAATCTATACTGCATCTGTCGAGAATTTCTTTATTATAAGTAAGTTTGGATATAGGACCGTTACTGCCCATAGCGCGAAGTTTATCGTTGATGGCGGATTCGTTGGCGTAGAGAAATTCCCTGTTGTTTTTAAGATGATTTACGAACGATTCGACGTACTTTTTATTGACTTTGCTTACGTTGACGACCAACCCCGCCTGCGTAAACTCGGCGGTTTCGCCGTGAATTTTCTGCCATTCGGCTTTGAAATCCATAACGACTTTCCTGCCCGATTGCTTGCATACCGCCGTTACGGCAGGTTCGCCGAGAACGACGTATTCGCCTTTCGCTTCCGCAGGCGCGCTTATCGCGTTGATATATACCCTGTCGTTATCCGCGGCATTCGCGCCTTCGGCGTATTCTACGTTGTTATTTTTAAGCAAGTGTTTGAGTATAAGCCCCGGAGTTCCGCCGTAACCGACGCAGTTTATTACCTTGCCTTTAAGGTCGGAAAAACTCGTTACGTCGGTCTTACCTATCATATACAAAACGCCGAACACGTTGACGGAAGCGAGACGAAATTCGCGTTTACCGCTGTCTTCGTAAAGCGTAACGGCATTGTTTAAGGGCAAAATCGCCATATCGTATTCCCCGTTTTTAAGTTTGGATACGACGTCTTTCGCGTCGGCGGCAACCGTAACTTCGGTCGTAACGCTTTTACCTTCCGCCGCATAAGTAAATCCGCCGTCAACGACGTTTACGAGCGATAGCGTAGGCGCGCCTTCAACCGCCCCGACCGTATAAGAATCCGCAAGCGCGGTCTTATTCCAGTCCAATTCGTTCGATTCGCTTTTTTTACACGAAGCAAGACCGAATAAAGTGATTATTGCAACTAAAATCGCTAAAAACCTTTTCATAATATCTAAACGTTGCGTTATATTTTGGCTATTGCAGAATTTATAGTCTGCAACGGCGATCGCAACGCCTGCCTCCTTTTATAAATCTACGCTCGTAACAGCCGATTTGACGGTTACGTTCTCTATTCTGCCGAGTTTGCCCGTAATTGCCGACACGATTTCGTTTTCAGCCTTTAGTATTACGCTTATAACGTAAATATGATTGACTTTATCGGGCACGCCCATTCTTCCGACGACGTAATCGCCGTAAGCGGAAAGAATCTTGTTTACCTGCTCTGCGGCAAGCCTGTCATTTTCTATCACGACGCCTATTACCGCTATCCTCATATATGAACTCCTTAATCGTTGAATATTTGCCGTCGATTACCGAATTCGCATAAAAACGGATAAAACGCATAAAAATACGCACACCCGTTAAGAGTATGCGTAAAAATAGCCGATAATCGTAAGCCGTTCGCTTAAACTTTTTAATGCGAAAGGGATTGATTTGTTTTTTACGCTTACTCTCCGAACGCGTCATCGATTCAGCGACGATATAATATCAAAAAATCGTACTTTTGTCAAACAAATTTAATTGCGATTTTCAAAGAAATACTGTATAATACTCTATGATAAAATTTTTGGAGGTCAATTATGCCTTTAGTTAATTCTAAAAAGATGTTCGAAGCGGCTTATAAAGGCGGCTTTGCCGTAGGCGCGTTCAACGTCAATAATATGGAAATCGTTCAGGGTATTACCGAAGCGTGTAAAGAAGAAAAAGCCCCCGTTATTCTTCAGGTCAGCAAAGGCGCAAGGGCTTACGCTAACCACACCTATCTCGTTAAACTCGTAGAAGCAGCCGTTCACGAATGTCCGGAAGTTCCTATAGTTCTTCATCTCGACCACGGTCCGGACTTTGATACCTGCCAAGCCTGTATAGACGGCGGATTTACTTCGGTTATGATTGACGGTTCTGCGCTCGATTACGAAAAAAACATCGAAGTTACCCGTAAGGTTGTTGAATACGCGCATAAATACGGCGTTACCGTCGAAGGCGAACTCGGCACTCTCGCAGGGATAGAAGACGAAGTAAGCCACGCAGAAGGCTCTTACACCCGCCCCGAAGAAGTACAGGATTTCGTTACCCATACCGGCGTTGACAGCCTTGCCATAGCAATAGGCACGTCGCACGGCGCGTATAAGTTCAAACCCGACCAATGCACGAGAAACGAAAAAGGCGTGCTTTGCCCGCCCCCGCTCCGTTTCGATATACTCGAAGAAGTTTCGAGACGTTTGCCCGAATTTCCGATAGTTTTACACGGCGCGTCGTCCGTTCCGCAAGAATACGTTTCAATGATCAACGAATTCGGCGGCAAAATGCCCGACGCGGTAGGCGTACCGGAAGACCAACTTCGCGAAGCCGCCAAACTTGCCGTTTGTAAAATCAATATCGACTCGGATATCCGTCTTGCGATGACCGGCTCGATAAGAAAATTCTTCGTGGAACACCCCGACAAATTCGATCCGAGAGAATATCTCAAAGTCGCGCGCGCCAACGTAAAAGAACTCGTAAGACATAAACTCGTAGACGTGCTCGGCTGCGCAGGCAAGGCGGACGAATGCAGATAATCGAATAATCTCCGATTGTATCTAAAATAAATATACCCGTAAACGGAATAGAATGCGGACGGCGACATTATGTCGCCGTCCGCATCGTTTATATATCGTTTATCTGTTGTCATTCGTATATCGTTTGAATACCGTCATTCAATATTGTCGCTTTTATATTAAAATTGCATATCGGCGCGATAAAACGGTATGCCGAACAAAAATAATACGACCGTTCATTCGGACAAGCCTAAATCTTTTAACATTTTTTCAGCCGAAGCGACTTTGTCTTCGGATATTTCGGTGTTTACTTTAATTTCGTTTACGCTACGCTTTCTCACGTCTTTTTTGAACAACTTGAACCAACGCTTTATCTCGTAAAACGGCTGTAAAATCCGCCTGCCTTTTAACTTCGGATAATACTCGCATAACGTTTCGTAAGGAAGCCACAACCGCGCCCACAAATTACGAAACGCGCCTTTTTTGCTTGTCCGCCGCGTTGCCGTTCTGTTCTGAACGTTGCCGTATACTCCGCCGTTAAGCACGAACGCTTCCATTTCAAGCGCCGTTTCGTCATACTCGCCGCCGTCGAACCACGCGCGATACAATTTATCGAAATTGTCGGCAAAAACCGAAATTTTCGCTTCGGAAAGTAAAGACGTCAATTTAACGGCATCGTATTCGATATTTTGTTTGAGCAGTTTTACGTCGATAAACGGTCTGATACCGCACCCGCCACCTTCTACGAAATGGTACGCCGCGTGAGCGTATAAATGAAATAAGATAAATTCGTTTGTAAATACAAATTCATAAGGACTTTCAAGCGAAGGAATGGCATAATCCCAAGCGCATTGTAAAACCTTATCTAAATTTTTGCAATTTTCTTTTATAGAAAAATGCAATTCAAGATGTATCCCCGTAGACGAATACAGCGAATAATCGTGGTAAGCCCTGTCTTCAAGCGTAAACCCGAATTTACTTGTCAAAATTTCCGTCGCGGCTTTTACGTCGTTTTCATGAATAAGAATATCGATATCACAACTTGTTCTGAGCCACGGCTCGGGATAAAATTTGCGAATAACCGAGCCTTTCAGCGGAATAAACGGAATTTTCGCTTCGGAAAGAGCCTTTTTAATCGTCTCGAGTTCGCCGTTAATATTCTCGTAACGAAAAACCGCAGACATAATAGCAGCCTCGAATACGTTTTTAACGTTTTCGTCTTCAATCAATTGCCTTTTAATAAGCGCGTCCGCGACGATGTGAACAAGGTCGTGCGACTTAGATAACTTATATAACGCTTTCAACTCGTCGTTCGTAGGAACGCCGAAATCGGCGGAAGAATACTCCCCGCCGAAAATCTCCGCATTTATTAAGTCCATCATCATTCGACGAATCTTTTCCATTAAGCCCCGCTCCGTTACCGTACGTTATTTCAGTTTCGCAAGTTCTTCGCGGACGTAAGAAAGCGATAATAACTTCTCCTTAACCGCGTCTACGCCTAAAATCTCGGTGTTGTTAGAATTAAATTCGTTTATCATAACCGCGCGCTCGTTACCGTGCTTAAAATACTTGTCGTAGTTTAAGTCGCGATTATCCGCAGGAACGCGATAAAATTTGCCCATATCTACCGCTTTGGCACACTCTTCTTTGGTCAATAAAGTCTCTAAGGATAAATGTCTTCTTCCATAGCACATCGAAAAATGTATTTTAAGGCTACAACTTAAAATTAAGTTCGTTCACGTTTCAATTTTGATTAGTTGTGCGACCAATATTCTTATTTCTAATTTTTTTAATATAATCACTAATCCTACAATAGGCCGTATTTTTTGATAATTTTGCCACTATAAAAACACATATACATCCTACAGTAACCTGTAAAACCAATAAAAAATACTGAGATATTTTAATATACGACATAGCATACACGACACAAAACATAAATAGTGCAATAAGCAAATTTGGTAATGTATCTTTTAAAAGTTCGCCCATTTTATAATTCAACAATTTTTTATTGTATAAACAGGTAACTAAAACCCCAACTACTTCAAACAAAACTGTCGCTATCACTATTGCGTAAATGCTACTAAAACAAAATATGGCAATACATAATATTAATAAAGATACTGCCCTTTTAATTGTTAATATACAAAAATAAGCCCCGCTCTCGCCCAATGCAGAAAACGCTTGTAAATTAGCAGTTTGAAAGGGAAACAACGCTGCAGTTACACAATATATTTGTAAAAAAGGTACCGCTCCAAGCCATTTCTCACCCAATACAACATAAATCAAAGAATACCCTATCGCCGAAAGTCCCGACATCGCGGCAAAGGATATAAAAGTGCTTAAATTTATAGTATCCCTAACAGCTTTTTTCAGAAGTTCGATATTGTTTTGCTTTAACGAAAATACAGGTAACATAACTGTTTGAATGGTTCCGTCTAAATTATCGATAATTATCAATGGGAACTGCTTACCCTTATCATAAAGCGCCAAACTTTCAGATTTATATTTTTTACCAATAACGAGACTCTCAATATTGTGAAACAATGTGTCTACTAAAGTTCCCCCAAGTATTTTCATCCCAAACTTTAGCAACTGCTGTGTCTTATTAAACGAAAACTTAAATTTGGGTAACCATTTAACAAGACACTGTAAACAAATACAAGCGCACACTTGATAGGTGATCTGTTGTGCCACCAAAGCATATACACCAAAATTAAAAAGGGCTAATATAATGCCTATTATACCCGAAATGATAGCCGCCACTAATCCGCCGATAAATTGCTTGTGGAATTGCATATTTCTTGCCACAATTGCATTTTGTACCGAATTATATGCACCTGGAAATAACACAACGGCGGTTAAACGAATAGATATAGCTAGTTGCTCGATTTTGAAATAAGACTCAATTAGAGGTGCAAAAAAAAACAAAATAATATAAAGTAATATTGCAACAAACAACCCGTAAAAAAATACAGATGATAAATCCTCAGCATCAATCTCGCTTTTTCTAACTAGCGCCGTACTCAAGCCCGACTGCACAAAGCAAGTCGCAAGCGAAACAAATATTGTAATTATTGATATAACCCCATATTCAGAAGGGCTTAATATTCGCGCTATAACTATCGAAACTACAAATCGCACTATTTGCACTCCGCCACGTTCAAACAACTTCCACAACAACGATTGAACGACGGATTCCTTTTTATTTGCCATCACATCCTCATTTGATTAAATTATCGTATAATACTTTATGTGAATTAATAAACGAATCAACTCTCAAAGTTGACTGGTATTTTTTAGCGCGCTCATCATATTCAAAATGTTGCATTAACGCTACATTAATGGTTTTAGCTAAATCAGCAATGTTTTCACTTTCAAATGTATATCCTAAATGATTATTACTAATAATTTGGCCCAAACTACCATGGTTCGGTCCGATTATAGTTTTACTATAGGCAACCCCCTCAACAAGAGGACCACTAGCACCGTCAAAAATTTTGCGATAAGGTAAAACAACAATATCACTTGCACTTACACTGTTTGCCAGTTCATCCTCAGTCAATTCTTTTAATATAGTTACAACCTTATTCTTATAGCCTATAATATGATCATTTATAAACTGCTCATTAAAAAAGCATGGTTTCCCTGCTATCAACAATGTAAAGTCGCATTGAACTTGTTCCAATGCTACCAACAATAAATCAAGACCCTTATCATAACGGGTACCAGTCAAGGCCGATATTACGGGCGCATTGGATGTGATGCCAATTATCTTTTTTGCCTCATAATTACTAATATTCTTAATGGGCGTAAATTTAGGATAGTTAATTTCTTCAATATTCTTAATACCAATTTTCATCGCTTGTTTTTTTAAAAAACTCGTATGAACAACGCCCAAATCAATTTTTGAAAATATTTTTTTTATACTAATCTTATGCAAAAAACCATATTGAAACTGATGAAACGTAACAACAACCTTTGTTAAATTTTTTATTTTTTTTAAGCCAACTCCAAAAAATTTGTACAGTCCATCACCATATAAAAAATGAACTATGTCAATATGCTCGTTTTTTACAATTTCACAAATTTTATTTATCCACTTAAAATAAGAACTAAATTTTCTATCAACTGTAAAACAAGTTACTCTATCAGCATCGAGTTTAATATTTTTGTCAGGCAAAAGGCATACGGATTCCTTAAACTCATTCATTAAAGACTCTAAATATAAAATATGATGCCCCGCTAAAGAAATATCTATATATAATACTTTCACTTAATACCATCCTTTAATTTAAATTATTTGTCATAAAGTGTAGATAACTCTCCTTTGGCAATTTGAGCTTTATATTTACGGGCAATCCGCATTGCTGCCAACATATCTTTGTAATTCTCTTTTTTAATAAATTTATTTAAAAGCATCCAAAAATTGCACCAATTTTGCGCCATACGGGACATAAATCCCATCTTATACTTATAACTAAGGTACAATCTATTAATTACATACATATATGTATTTTTTTTTGTCGGTATTCGGTATTCAGTACTAACCATGTGTTTTACACGTACATTTTCATTAAGAATAGATTTATAATTTTCGTGCTTTGCACATCTACAATACCAATAACTAAAATCAAGATCTTCGGGATAAGCATACCCTATCAGATTTTCATCCCACTTAATTCCCCATTTTTCAATAAGATTTCTTCTTATAACAAAAAAATAGCCCATCGCCCATTCTGTCGCTGTTTCACCTTTTATTTTTTGAGGATATCTACCCAACACTGATTTTGTAACGTGACCTATATTACGTTTTGAGAAAGATTTTGTACCAAAAAAATACCCGATTTTAGAAGTCGATACTTTTGAATTGTCATCTATACCGGCAATTAAGGCAATATCATTCCTCTTCATAATTTCATTAATATACCGAAGCGTATTATTATAAACAATGATATCATCATCTGAGCAAATTATAATCTCATTTTTAGCAAAAGATATTGCTGTATTTCTTGCCTTTGTTAAGGATGGTTCTTTTTGATAAACATACTTATAGTCAACTTTGTTTTCGCATAATTCTTTTAAAATATTTTCGTTATCATTTTGATCTGATTCATTCTTGCTTTGATCTATTATAACAATTTGATCCGGTATATAATCCGCATCTAAATACGATTCTATAGTATTTCGTAATGCGTTAGAGCGATTCATGGTAGGAATCAACACTGACATGGGTAATCTAATTTGCATTTTATTTCTCTCCTATTAATTAATGGTAAGGACATCATAAACCAAACCAAATACACACCGCTTACTTCACCCTGCATCCCATTCACAATAAACGCAATAAATGCAATTAAAAACATATTATATGCCACACCGATTTCTTCCTTATGCTTTTTAATAAAGAAGAAAACTTCTTTTATGAATAGTAGCACGAAAAGACATCCAACAACTCCATATCCCGATAACAATGAAGGTATAAATAATGCACCATTAAATATTTCTGTTTCGGACTGTTGTAATTTTATAAGTGCCTCATAATTTGCTGCGCTATATGCCCAATCGGGGAAATATTTTTTATAAAAATATCCCTGTAAACCATTCCCGACACCAAATACTGGATATTCCTTAAATGCCCCCCAATTTATATAGTAAGGAATTCTTCTTGTTACTGAAGAGGCATTTGTATCGTCTTTAATCTTGTTAATTATTAGATATTTTATTTTATCAACCGACTCCCCTTGTATAAACCCAGTAAGTATAAAAACAATTAGTATTACCACAATACCTAATCCACAACCAAGACAAATTTTAAATGCCTTTGGGATTTTTTTGTTTATTATAACCATCAAAAAGAACACTATTAAATCAATGAAGCAAACAATATATGCTGTACTACTATTTGAATAATACAATGGAACAACCCACAATGCTAAATTAAATAAGTATTTAAGTTTTCCATTCAAGATTTGAGCCATTAATATCGGAAAAACAAAAATTCCTAACACGATACCGCATGATGCCCCCTCGGTCTCAGTTAAAGATAATTTTCTTATTGTCGGATCAACAAAAATATCAAAAATATTCAGTTTCTCATACAAAGATTTGCCTATTCCATTAATCACTAAAACCTGAAAATAACCTAAAATTAATAAAAAATTACAAACCTTTAGCAGTATTGACAAAACCTCATCAATATCAAATAATTGAAAAATTCTTATAGAATAAAGAAATATCAGCCAATATTGTATAAAATATATAATTTGACCAAGCACCCCTCTAAACGCACTCTCATGCCCGTGATTTCCGAATCGTAATTGTATCACACACGCCATTACTATTGAGGATAAAATCAAATATAACAATAATAATGTTGCATATTTGAATAATATCTCATTCTTTTCGCTACCTAAATTAAATTTCCCTTTTGAACTTAAAAACCAAAAAAATAATCCTAAAACATGAAAAATAAACGCCGTGTAACTAGCACAAACACCAAAAATTTTTATGAAAAAATCAAATTGCGAAATCATATGGAAAGGCAATAAAAAAAGGTATATTTTTGCATTGATTTTTTCAAAATCTATATCTTTATTAACCACATTCCCGAATTTTTGCACTTTATATCTATTTTTATTATATTCTTTCATAATTATTTTTATATGCTATTTTTTCACAGGGCTGATCGCGCAATATAATGCTTTTATTTTTATTTAAGTTTTCGACAAGTATCATTAAGTTTTTTACGGCGTTATCGGCGTTCCAGGTTTCCGCCATTGTTTTATATGCTTCTAAACTTATTTGTTTACGTTTTTCGGAATTATCTAATAAAATTTTAACTTTATTAAATAAATCGTCTTCGTTAGCATTTTTATAGATAAACCCGTTTTTTCCGTCGTTTATTAGAAACGGAACAGAACCTATTGCATGGCTTGCAACTACAGCGCAGGCGCTATTCATACTTTCATTCAAAACCGCGCCCCACCCCTCATTAAAATCCGAAGTAAATAAAAATATTTCCGATTGCTCCATATGCCGTCTAACGTTTTCTGGTGTCATCGCACCGAGCATTTTAACACAATCTTCAACGCCTTCCTGTTTTATCATATCGCTGATTTCATTTTCCAAATCGCCTATTCCTATTAAGGAAAGTTGAAAATTATATCCCGCTTGTTTTAAGCGTTTTGCAATACGAATAGAAGCATCCGGATGCTTCAATTCTATGAGTCTGCCGACCCATAGAATTGAAGTAGGTATTTTATTGTCTATCAGCGTAGTAACGTCTTCATATTTCTTTACGGCTGGAAAATACCCCCATTTATATGCTTTACCGATAAAATTACCAGTTAACGCATAATCGTGCGCGGCATACGCGCTAGCGCATAATAAATACGTATTTTTTGAGTTCGCCCAATGGTATTTAATAAATCGAAGCGGAAGAGTTAGTTTATTTTTCCAATTTTTATAAACGCGTTCTGAGTACCTGAAAACAAGTTTGCCGCTTTTAATTCTTTTATGAATCAACTTTTCTGGGGCACTACCCATTATCACAACATCTGCATTATTTATTAAATCGAGACATTTTTTGTATATCGTTTTATCTTTGTAAGACTCAATAACAAACTCCGGCAAGTCTTTTTGAGCCCACCCCATATTTTTACGTTCATTCGACATTGGTTCAGATTGAATAAAATAATACTGACCGCCCGTCTGTCTAAAAAACTCTTCAGAAATTGCGGATTGATGATGATTATAATAATTCGATACAAAAACTATTTTCATGTATACAACCTTGTATATTCTGAGTATTTTTCAATTTTTGAAAAGTTTGCCGTTACAACAGGTAAATCGGTATATAGGCAAAGTTTTTTATGTAATTCCGAAATCGAGTTTATAACGTTATCGTGCGGCACAGACTCGATACTGCCGCCTGTCGGATAAGTGATAACAGGCGTTCCGCACGCTTGCGCTTCTAAATTCACAGTTGGATAATTATCTTCGTAAGTCGGATTGAACAATACGTCTGCGGAAGTGTATATTTGAGCAAGTTCTGTAACGCTGTTCGTGCGTTTTATCCCGATTACGTTCGGCGGTAAAATCTTTAATTGTTTATCATTTACGCCAACTAACACTATACGATAACTATCGTCTATCAGTTTTGCAAGATCTAAAAAATCGTTAAAGCCTTTGTGTTTCTCCCAAACGTTAGCAACGCCTAAAATTATTTTTTTATCCGTCAGCCCGTACCTTTCTCTGAAATCGCTTTCGGTGGGCTTAAAAACGTCGGTGTCTATTCCGTTGTTGATAACTTGAACGGGATATTCTTTCAAATACGACTCTTTTACAAGTTCGGCAAGCCACTTTGACGGGGTAACTATCGTTAAATTCGGAACACCGCAAAAAGTGGCTTTTTTAAGATTAAAATTGCGTTTTGCGTGTGAAAATAACGCTTTGGGATAATCTTTAACGCGAATACATTTTTCACATTCCGTTTTCCATTTATCGCAATGCGGAAATTGAAAGTGAGTGCAATGACCGGTAAACGCCCAACAGTCGTGCAAAGTCCAAACTATTCTTTTGTTACACGTTTTCAAATAATCGAAAAGAATACCGACGTTTATATAATAGCCGTGTAAATTATGTAAATGTATTACGTCGGGTTGGAACTTTTTTATCCATTTTATTAACTTTTTTGTAGAAGATTTAGCGTTAAACCCGTCGTTATCGAGTAGCCTTGCCTTAAGCGCGTTAACGTTAACACCGAATTTTCCGCAGATTCTCACGGCGTAGTGTTTATATTTATCGGGGACTTCGCCTCTGCCGAACGCTATTTTACATTCGTGCCCCTGCTCCGTCAGCATATCGGCTATATCAGTACAAATTCTGCCCGTACTACCTATGCCGCATACCGAGTTTATAAATAACACTTTCATTCGTGACTTCTCCGCTGATGACTAATTGTCATACTGTGTTTCCCGTTTCGTCTCTTGTTGCCTTACTATTTTGCGCCTTTGTGGTTAAATACGACTGCAACCGTCTTGAATAAAATCTTAACGTCCATCCATAACGATCGCTTTTCAATGTATTCTATATCGTAAACGATTTTCTCTTCGGGCTTTAAGTCGTACCCGCCGTTTACCTGCGCCCAGCCGGTTATTCCGGGTTTAACCTTTAACCGATCCTTAAAACCGTGGATGTACTTTTCAAATTCTTCGGTAAAACATTCGCGTTCCGGACGCGGACCGACAAGCGACATCGTGCCGATAACGCAACACCATAATTGGGGAAGTTCGTCAAGTCTGGTCTTTCGTAAAAATCTGCCGAAACGGTAAATGCGCGGATCTTCGTCGCCTTCCGACCACTGCGCGCCGTTCGCTTCGGCATCAACGCGCATAGTTCTGAACTTCGGTACGCTTATTATTTTGCCGTGATACCCGCACCGTTTCTGAACGTACAGCACAGGACCTTTCGACGAGCATTTTATTATTATCGCAAGCACTAAAAACAGCGGAAGTAATGCCACGACCGCAATCAAACATACGACAAAATCAAAAAGCCGTTTGATAAAAGAATAAAACGGCTTACTTTTTACTTTATCGACGTGAAAATTATAAACTTTGCCTTCCGTTTCAAACGGCATAATAAACGCCTCTGAAGAAGTTATTGCACCGAATGCCGATATCGTCGCCGACGCGGCAATTTCTTCTTGCGTATCGTTTACGACGTGATTATCACGCTCGTTACGGCTATTTTCAACGGAAATCGAAATATTGTCGGCAACAGCAGGGTTTGCAATATCGATATTTACGTCCGACGCGAACATTGCGTTATCTTTACTCATTTTTCCTATCGTGTACCGCAAAGCGATAAATAAACAAATATTATTTGCTTGTTTATTATATAACAACGCAAGATTTAAGTCAAGGGTTTTTTATTATTTATGTTATATTAGCGTTTTCCTATGTTGTTTTCGTGAAATTTAGTAAAGTTTTTGCGTTTATTTGCAATAAACTCTTTGTTTTACGCCGTAAAAGGCTGTTAAATTTTGCGGTTAAACGGCAAATTTCAAGCGCTTCCGACGATTCGTCCGTTTTTAATACGCTCGTTTATATAAAAGCGGCGAAGCCCCCTGAATAACCTTGCGGTTATTCAGGGGGCTTCGCCGTTCACGGTATCTACGCCAGATTTCCGGCGGCTAAAAACTCCACGCCTTTCAATATTATCTCGTTGATGATTTCGTGTTTCAGCGTATAATAAATAACCTTTCCGTCACGCTCGCAACCGACTATGCCCAAATTCCGCAACAGCCGCAACTGATGGCTGACCGTCGTCTGATTTATAGACAGTATATCGGCAATGTCCGTAACGCACGTCCGCGACATTGCAAGCGCGCAAACTATTCTTAAACGCGTTTTGTCGGAAAATACCGAGAACAAGTCCGTAAGATCGTCTAAAAGTTCGCCGCTCGGAACGTAGTCGATTATCATATTTCTCATTCGTTCGTCTAACTTAAATGCAACCGATTCCATAATTCACCTCACGGAATAATTATATCATCACGCAAAATCAAGTGTCAACGTATACATACGTGCAAGTTTTGTCGCATAGAGTATATTAAACGAGAATATTGTTGAAAAAGGAGATTTTCTATGTACAACGCCAACGTCGTGTTTTTCGGTTTGCTGTTTTTGATGTATTCGCAAGGCGCGATTTCTTTAACGCAGTTATTTTTACTGCTCGCGCTTATGTCCACGACCACCTGCAACTGTCCCGAAGTTACTTCGACAACTCGTTCCTGATTACATTATAGAAAGGTATCGTTAAAGGATTCGTCGCTCGTCAACGTTTTAACGCCGTTATAGCCGCCGCTCGGTCGGTCTTGCCGAAAACCGAACTGCCCGCAACGAGAACGTCACAGCCCGATTCCGCGGCGAGTTTTGCCGTGTCAGAATTTATTCCGCCGTCGATTTCAAGCAGGCACTCGGGGTTGGTATCGTCTAAAATACGCCGTATCGCTTTACATTTATCTAAAACGTCGGCAATAAATTTCTGACCGCCGAAGCCCGGAAAAACGCTCATCACAAGCACGATATCGCATAGCGGCAGTTCGTTTACGACCTTTTCGACGGGCGTGTCGGGATTGATGACGAGTCCGCATTTTACGTTATGAGATTTTATCAGACGAAGCGTGTCGCCGAGCGCGTCGCGGCACGCTTCGTAATGAACGGTTATATAATCCGCCCCCGCCCCGGCAAAGGCTTCGACATACCTTGCGGGGTCGGTTATCATAAGATGACAATCGAGCGGCAACCGCGTTACCTTTCTTACGTCGGCAACCATTTTAATTCCGAACGTTATGTTGGGAACGAAAACCCCGTCCATAACGTCGAGATGAATAAGATCCGCGCCTGCCGCTTCGACGCTTTTTATTTCTTCGCCCATTCTCGCAAAGTCCGCCGAAAGCACCGACGGAGCGATTTTAATATTTCTTTCCATTTTTAAGTTCCTTATATATTTCGACGTATCTTTCGTAACGCGATTTATTTATTTCGCCCGACTTAACCGCCGCCTTTACGGCGCAATCGGGTTCGTCGATATGCGAACAGTCCGAAAACCTGCAATTTTCGGCGGCTTCGGCAATCTCGGTATAGCCCGTTTTTAATTTTTCGGGGGTAAGAGTCAGATCAAACGCCGTAAACCCCGGCGTATCTATTACTTCCGCGCCCTTTTCGCATACGATTTCCGCCGCGGTGGTCGTCTGCTTTCCGCGCCGCGTTTTTTCGCTTAACTCGCCCGTTTTGGAATTTTTACCGAACAGCGCGTTCATCAGCGTGGTTTTGCCGACGGCGGACTGACCTGTAAAAGCGACCGTTTTGCCTTGCATCCACTCAAAAAAATCACGAGTGCCGTCGCCGTTTAACGCAGACAACGGAAAAATGCGCGTAACGCGGGAATATTGCGAAAGAATATTCTTGTAGTTCTCGTCGGTAAGATCGGTCTTATTGGCGACGATTACCGCACCGACGTCCGCCGCGGCGCAGGCTGCCAGCAATTTATCTACGAGCCGAAAATCGGGCGCGGGCGGGTCTGCCACGATTATCGCAACTGCGTCCACGTTAGAGACGAGCGGACGGGACAATTTATTTTTTCGCGGCAAAACGGAAACTATAACTCCGTTTTCGCAATTCACGAAATCGCCCGTAACGATGCCGTCGGACTTGATTTTAAGATTGCCCTTCGCAAAGCATTCGCGCTCTTCGCCGTTCTCGCTTCGCACGGTATATTTGCCTTTTTTTATACGAATTACTCTTTCCAAAAGTCGTCTCCGTTTTGTCGTGAAGAAAGGTATCTGGCGCGCAATTGTCCGCACGCTCCGTCAATATCCGAGCCTATCTGTCGCCTTACGGTAACCGAAAGCCCGCCTTTTTCAAGCATGGCGGCGAACGCGTACGCGTCCTTATCGGTCGTGGCGAGCAAATTTCTTTCTTTTACTTCGTTAAGGCGTATAAGGTTGACGTGGCAAGGTCTGCCGCGCAAAAGTCTGACGAGTTCGTCCGCACACTCACGCGTGTCGTTTTTACCCCTGACGAGCGAATACTCGAATATATATCTCCTGCCCGTCTTTTCAAAATAATAAGCGCAGGCGTCGAGAATTTCTTTTACGGAGTATTTCTTTGCCACAGGCATAAGTTCGGCGCGATCCTTATCAAAAGGCTCGTGCAAAGAAACGGTCAGATTGAGAGCAACCCCGCTATCCGCAAGTTCGTATATTTTAGGAACTATTCCGCAAGTCGAAAGGCTGATATTGCGGCGGCTGATATTAAGACCGTTCTGCGATGAAACGTTACGCAAAAATTTAAGAACGGAGTCGTAATTATCGAGCGGTTCTCCGCTGCCCATAAGCACGACGTTGGTAACCGACCTTTTATCGGCATTACCGCCCGTAAGGCGGTTTACGGCGTATATCTGCGCGGCTATTTCGCCTGCGGTAAGATTACGGACAAGCCCGCCGAGCGTCGACGCGCAAAATTTACAGCCCATTCTGCACCCGACCTGCGTAGACACGCATTGAGTGTTGCCGTACTTATATTTCATCAGGACGCCTTCGACGACGTTTCCGTCGTTTAGGCGGAACAGATATTTTTCCGTGCCGTCGATTGCGGAAGTCTTTTTGCCGACGACTTCGATCGGGTTATCGCAAAACCTTTCAAGTAGCGCGGCTCTTAACGTTTTACTTAAATCGGTAAGTTCGGAAATGCTTTTACCGCTTGCCAAGCCCCTGAAAATCTGCCCCGCGCGAAAAGGTTTTTCGCCGTATTCGGCAAGAAGGGTTTTAAGTTCTTCTAAAGAATAGTCCTGTAAAACTTCCATATCATTTTACCCTTTTCATCCGACACACGAAAAATCCCGCCCCGAACGACTCGTCGGGGAAGAAGTTAATGCCGCGCCCTATCCGTTCGTGCGCGAGCGGACTATCGATCGGCTCTTCCGTAAATTCGTCGTTCTCGGATAAAAATTTATCGATAATACCCTGATTTTCGCTTTTCAGAATCGAACAGGTGGAATATATCAGATTTCCGCCCGTCCGAACGTAACGCGCGCAGTTGGATAAAACGGCGTACTGTATCTCGCTGAGCGACCGAACGTCTTCCGCCTTTCGGTTGAGTTTAATATCGGGATTATCTTTCAAAACACCCGTACCCGAACACGGAGCGTCGACAAGCACTTTGTCGAATTTTGCGTCGTATTCTTCGCGATACACGCCCGAATCGAGACGAACGGCGGTCACGTTGTTTTTGCCCATTCTTTTCGCGTAAGATTCGATAAGGTTTACCCTGTGTTCGTGAATATCCGCCGCGATTACTTCCTTAAACGACGACGCGAGATTTACCGCCTTTCCGCCCGGAGCGGAACAAGCGTCGAACAGCGTCTCTCCGCTACCGACGACGGCGCATATCGCCACGCTGCCGACCGACTGAAAGGTGTAAACACCCTTATCGTAGTCCGCGTCCCGCTTAAAACCGTTTACGAAAAACGCGTTCGGGAACGGAGTTTTTTCATACGCGCGGTTTCTGTCGGCAAGATATTTTTCCCCGTCGATTCCGTCGTTGAACCTTACGCAGGTACGCTCCTGATCGGCAGACATTATTCTTTCGGCTCTGCTCGCGCCGTAGTCGGCAACGAGCGTTTTAACGAGCCATTCGGGATAAGAGTACCGCACCGAAAGGCGTTTATATTCTTCGCGCGGCAAAGGTATTTCAACCGTTGAAAACTTCCTCAAAACGGCGTTGACAAACCCTGCGTTGCCGCCCTTACCCATTTTCTTGATAAGTTCGACGGCGGCGTCGACGACCGCGTACGGCGCGGTTTTAAGGTACTTTATTTCATAAAAACTCTCTTTGAGAATTATCCGTATCGCCTGTTTCGGATTTTTACCGCAAAGCGCGGAGATATAATACGAGAGTTCGACGTCTTTATCGAGTACGCCGTAACAAAGTTTGGTGGTGTGCGAGCGGTTAGATTCTTCTATATCCGTATCGTTGAGCGCCTGTTTTATAAACGCGCCTTCGGAATAGACCTTAAACAACACCCTGTATGCGTCGTAAAGCGTATTAAGCATCTTTACGCCCCAGAACGTCGCCCGCCTTTATTTTTCTTCCGTTAGCGAACGAACGAGCGTCCATTTTTTTTCCGCCTTCTTCTTGCAGTTCGGTTATTTTCAGCACGCCGTCGCCACAGGCGACGAGAATTTCTTTATCCGCTTTAATAACTTCGCCGACGCGCCCGTTGCTCACTCCGTCGTAAACCTGCGCGCGATAAATCTTTAACTTTTTACCGTTGAGAAAGGTATACGCGATCGGCGACGGATTCATACCGAGTATGAAGCTTTTTACCGACTCGGCGGGCAGTCCGAAATTTATTTCAGCTTGTTCTTTTTTTATAGGGCGTACGGTAAAAGCCCTGCTTTCGTCCTGTTTGATTTTATTTACTCTGCCGCATTCGATATCGTAAAGCGCGCCGCAAATATGTTCCGCGCCTATTACCGATAATCTTTCCGCTAATTCGCCCGCGGTTTCGTCTTCGCCGATATTCGTCTTATAGACCGAGATTATATCGCCCGTATCGAGCCCTATATCGGTCTGCATAAGGGTAACGCCGGTTTCGCGCGCGCCGTCAGCCACGGCGTACTGTATAGGCGCTGCGCCCCTGTATAACGGCAGAAGCGACGCGTGTATGTTTATTACGCCGTACGGGAACAAATCGATGATTTCCTGCGATAACAACTGCCCGTATGCGCAAGTGACCATAACGTCGGCGTTAAGATTTTTTAAGGTTTCGACGCCGTCTTTACGGATTTTTTCAAACTGAAAAACGGGCACGCCGTATTTCTCCGCCGTAGTCTTCACGGGCGGAGGGGTAATTATTCCTTTTCTTCCGATCGGTCTGTCGGGTTGGGTTACCACGGCAATCACGCGATGTTCGGCGGAGTTGATTAAACTTTCAAGCGACGGCACGGCAAAGTCGGGCGTGCCTGCGAATACCACTTTCATTTACGCTTCGTCTCTGAGATTGTTTGCTTTTTCGACGTACAAAATTCCGTCGAGATGGTCGTTTTCGTGACATATCGCCCGAGCGAAAAGGTCTCTCGCAACCACCTTGAACTTTTTGCCGTTTCTGTCGAACGCTTCGACGGTTACTTTCCGCGGGCGTTTGACGTCGCCCCATTTGCCCTTGACGGACAAACAGCCTTCCGCACCGTATTGCGAGCCGGAAACGCCTAATATTTTAGGGTTTACGAATTCGTAATACTCGTCGTTAACGTCCACGACGAACACTCTTAAATTTTTACCGATTTGCGGCGCGGCAAGCCCCGCGCCGTTAGCGTCGGCAAGCGTCTGCTTCATATCGTCGAGCATTCTTATAAGTTCGTCGTCGAAATTTTCAACGGCGACGCTCTTTTTGGTAAGCGTTTCGTCGCCTATCTGTAAAATGGGTAAAATCATAATATTCCTTAATATAAATTACTCGGGTTTTCCTCGACGTAAACGAGTACGCCCGTTTTTTTATCTTTGAGCGCGGCGGCGTAAATTTCGTCTTTCAGCGTTTTATCGTCTGCCGCTATCCGCATTATTATTTCGTATCTGTATTTATTTTTCAAACGTTTGACGGGGCAACGCATCTTATTGAAAAAGTAAAATTTTTCTCTTTCGCGGTCGTAAATCTCTTTAACGCGGAAGTATACTTCCTTTAACGTTTCCATCGTCTCCTTATCGTCGTTGCCTTCGGTCATAATACGCAAAACCGTCGAATAAGGCGGAAAAGACGTACTTTTACGCAAAGCCTTTTCACGCTCGAAAAATCCGACGTAGTCGTAATTTATTGCAAAACGCAGTATCGGGTTTTCGGGATTATAGGTCTGAAGAACGACTTTACCTTTTTTATCCGCCCTTCCGCTTCTGCCGGCAACCTGAGTGATAAGTTGGTACGTCCGCTCGCCGCTGCGATAGTCCGAAAAATATAAACTCATATCCGCGTCGAGTATTCCGACGAGCGTAACCGACGGAAAGTCGTGACCTTTGGCAACCATTTGAGTTCCGACGAGAATATCCGCCTTTTTTTCGGAAAAGTCTTTAAGTATCTTAAAATGCCCTTCCTTACCGCTCGTGGTGTCGTTATCCATACGAAGCAGTTTTGCCGACGGAAACAGTTTCTTTATTTCGTCGACCACTTTTTGAGTGCCTATCCCGTTATAACTCAGATTGACCGAGCCGCATTCGGGGCAAGCCGAAGGCATTTTATACGTCGCGTTGCAGTAATGACATTTCAGAACGCCCTGATCTTTATGGTAGTTGAGCGCAACGTCGCAATTTTCGCATTTGATAACGTTACCGCAGTCGCGGCAAAGAACCTGTCGCGAATACCCCCTGCGATTAAAAAAGATAATTGCCTGATTTCCGTTTTTAAGACACTCGTCTATTTCGGCTTTCAGATACGACGAAAACACGCTCTCGTTGCCGCGCCGTATTTCCGCGCGCATATCCGCGACTATAAACTCGGGCAAGTGCTTGCCGTTGATTCTGTTTTTCAGTTCCACAAGATAATACTCGCCGCTTACCGCTTTATCGTAAGTCTCTATCGACGGCGTCGCGCTGCCGAGTACCACTTTCGCGCCCGAAAGGCGAGCGCGTTCGCAAGCGACTTCTATCGTTTTATATCGCGGGGAGTTTTCCGCTTCGTAACTGCCGTCGTGTTCTTCGTCGATAACGATAAGCCCGAGATTGTCAAGCGGCGCGAATATCGCGCTTCTCGCGCCGATGGCGATTTTCGCTTCGCCGCGTTTAAGCCTTAACCACTCGTCGAATTTTTCGCCGGCGGAAAGTCTGCTGTGCAGTATCGAAACTTCGCCCTTAAATCTCGCGCGTAATTGACGCAGCATTTGCGGAGTAAGCGAGATTTCGGGTACGAGCATTATCGCCGTTTTGCCTTTTTCGAGAGTGTCGCTGATAAGTTTCAGATACACTTCGGTTTTACCGCTTCCGGTTACGCCAAAGAGTAAACTCGTCTGTCTGTCGGTCGTCTCTATGCCGTATACGGCGCGCGCCTGTTCGGGCGTAAGCCTGACTTCTTTATCGGAATTTTCAAGCGCGGTATACGGCACGCGCGCGGATTTTTCGCGTACGATCGTAACGTAGCCGCGTTCGGCAAGCGATCGCACGGCTTGCGAGCCGAATTTTTCCGACAGTTCGGTATACCCGATCGCTTCCCCGCCCGAAAGGGCTTTTATTACGCCAGCCTGCGCGGTTGCGGATTTTCTGAGCGACGAAAGCATCGCTTCTACGCTCGACGACTCGTCGAGCCTCACCGCGGCAACGGTCTTTTCCCTGACCTTTCCGCCGCGAAGTTCGGACGGAATAAACTGTCTTAACGACAGCGCGAACGGAACGTGATAGGTATCCCTGACGAATTCCGCAAGTTTAAGCGTTTCGTCGCTGAGTGCGGAAAAATCGTCTAAAACGGAAGTGATTTTCTTTAATTTTTCGCACGGCAAATCGGACGTCTCCACAAGCCCCACGACGAACCCTTCGATAGTTTGCCTACCGAAAGGAACGGCTACGCGGTCGCCCGTTTTAACGCCGTCAATCGCTTCGTAGTCGAACACTCTGTCGACTTCGCCGCGCGCAATATCGACTATCACTTTGGCTATCATATCCTATCCTTAACTGGCGTTTAACCATTAAAAAACGAAAAGGGGCGGTTCTAACAGCCCCTTTTCGTCGCGCCGCGATTGCATTGCGCCTTCGCCCGCGACAATCGCGTTTTAATACTTCGAGACGGTTACTTTACCGTCTTCTATCTCGACGGCGGCTTCGGTAAGCGGCTTTCTGTTTTCGGGAAGTTCCGTCATACCCTGATTCTGAGCGTGGTCGATAAGTTGACGCGCCCTTTTGGACGCGATAACGCAAAGACCGTATTTCGAGCCGACTTTTTCGGCAAGTTCGTCTATCGGCGGTTGATTTATCATAATTACGTTCTCCTTTTATTCTATATTCTGCACTTGTTCGCGCATTTTTTCTATTTCGTTTTTGAGCGCAAGCCCTATCTGCGTAACGCCCGTGTCGTTCGCCTTACTGCAAACCGTATTGGTCTCGCGGTTAAATTCCTGCATTAAAAAGTCGAGTTTTTTACCCGCGTCCTTTTCGGAAGACATAATCGAACGAAGTTGCGAAACGTGGCTTTTCAGCCGCGTAAGTTCTTCGGTAACGTCGGATTTATCGGCAAAAAGAGCGACTTCCTGCAACAAACGCGTCTCGTCGTAATTAACGCCGCGCATCGCTTCGGTTATGCGTTCTTTGAGTTTTGCGGCGTACGTCTCTTTAACTTTCGGAGCAATTAGCGACAATTCGCCGACAAGACCCTCGACCGTTTCCGCCCGCGAAAGAATATCCGCTTTGAGTTTTTCGCCTTCGACGCGGCGCATTGCGCCGAGTTCGTCTAACGCGGCGGAAAGAGTGGAGACGAGTATTTCTTTTAACTTATCTTCGTCTTCTTCGCCAACCGCGGGGCTTACAACGTCCGGAAAGCGCATAAGTCGGCTTACCGTCAGGTCGTTTTCTATTCCGAATTTTTCGGACAGATTTTCAGCCGCGCAAACGTAAGAACGGGCAAGCCCTTCGTCTACGTTCAGCGTCGAGCCGTTTTCGGAAAGGTTTTCGTACGAAACGAAAAGTTCGACTCTGCCCCTTACCAATTTGCTCTGTATAGTTTTACGGATAACGTCGTCGAGAAAGACGAAACGACGCGGATATTTGGGTATAATATCCAAATATCTGTTGTTTACAGTCTTAATCTCTACCGATAACGTTATTCCGTTTTCGGCGTATTCGGCTTTACCGTAGCCCGTCATACTCTGCATAAGCGTTTTCTCCTATCGCATTTTAACACAATTTACCGAAAATATCAAGTATTATATAATCTCTTTTTGAATTCTTCTTCGTCGATGACGGCTACGCCGAGTTTTTTCGCTTTATCGAGTTTGCTGCCCGCCGCTTCGCCCGCAACGACGAGAGTCGTCGATTTGCCGACCGAAGACAAAATTTCTCCGCCGCGCGCTTCTATCAGTTTAGCCGCTTCGCTTCTCGTAAACGACGAAAGCGAGCCTGTAAGCACCACTTTCTCGCCCGAAAAACTACCGTGTTCTATTTCGACCGCGCCGTTTACGACCACTCCGAGCGATAACAGTTTTTCTATTTCCGCTTTGTTTTTATCGTTCTTAAAATAATTCGCTATCGACTTCGAAGTGATTTCGCCTACGTCCTGTATCGCGGCGAGTCGATCTTCGTCGGCGGCGAAAAACCCGTCGAGAGTTTTCAGGCGTTTTGCCAGATCCGCGGCGGTCTTTTTACCCACCCCGTCTATGCCGAGCGCGAAAATAAAGTTGGATAAATCAACCGTTTTACTTCTTTCTATCGCGGAAAGCAGGTTTTCAGCCTTTTTGTCCTTAAAGCCTTCGAGAGACGTCAACTTCGCCTTGTCGAGCGAGTAAAGATCGGAAAAGTTTTCAACGCCGTACTCGTCGTATAACGCGCCCGCCGTCTTTTCGGAAAATCCGTCTACGTTCATTCCATCCTTAGACGCGAAATTTTCCAACTTGCCGATAACTCTCGGTCTGCAATTTTCGTTCGGACAAAACAGATTCGCTCCGATTTCCGTTACGGGCGTATTACAGTACGGGCAAACCTTTATCTTTTCAATCGGTTCGCCGTTTTCGTCCGTCGCGCCGAGAATTTCGGGTATTACTTCGTTACTTCGGCGTATAAGCACTTTTCCGCCCTTTTTAACGCGTTTACGCAATACGTCGCCGTAATTGTTAAGCGTGGCCTTGCTTACGGTCGCGCCGGCAAGTTCTACGGGCTCTACTATTCCGAGCGGAGTGAGTTTACCCGTTCTGCCGACCTGCCAACGCACGTCTTTCAGCGTCGTTTCCGCTTCTTCCGCTTCAAACTTATAAGCCGCCGCCCAACGCGGAAATTTATCGGTATAACCCAACTCTTCGCGCTGTTTTACGGAATTTAGTTTTATTACCGCGCCGTCGGTCAACACGTCGATTTTTCTTCTGCCGACTTCGATTTCGTCGATGGCGGATTTTACTTCGTCGAGATTTTCGCAAACTCTTAAAAAATCAAAGGTCTTAAACCCGTTTTTCTTCAAAAAGTCAAAGATTTCGATCTGGGAATTAAATCCGCCGTTTTCGGCGTAGTTTACGTTATAGAACAAGATTTCGGGGCAACGTTTTTCGGTTACTTTCGGATCGAGATTCCTTATAGCCCCCGCCGCCGCGTTACGCGCGTTTTTCAATGGTTCTTCGGCGGTAGAATTATACCTGTCAAGTACGGAAAGGCGTATTACCGCTTCGCCCTGAATTTCAAGCGTATCTTTTCTGTTTATCGCAAGCGGAAAGGACTTTATGGTAAGTGCCTGAGCGGTTACGTCTTCGCCGACTACGCCGTTTCCGCGCGTGGTCGCCCTTACGAATTCGCCGTTTTCGTACGTCAGACACATCGTAAGACCGTCGAATTTATATTCCACGGTGTACTCGGGGTTTTTTACGACTTTACGCACTCTCTCGTCAAACGCTTCGAGTTCTTCGTCCGTAACGCATTTATCGAGACTGTACAACCTGTGAATATGCTCGTGTTTACCGAACGCCGATACGGGCTCGCCGCCGACTCTTCGCGTGGGGCTGTCGTTAAACCTTACGCCCGTTTCGCTTTCGAGTTTTTTAAGTTCGTCGTACAAAGCGTCGTACTCGCGGTCGCTTACGCTCGGATTGTCGAGAACGTAATACTCGCAAGCGTATTTATTGAGCGTATCGACGAGTTCGCGCATACGCTTATTCTGCGTTTCGTTCATTTTATTATCTCCAACGGCGCAAATCTTACAACGAGCGATTTTACGCCTATACCCTTGAACGCCACGTCGATAACCACGTCGTCGCCGTTCTTCTTTCTCGCGACTATTATTCCTTTGCCGAATTTCTTATGCCTTACCTTCGCGCCCGCCTTAAAATCGTCGCACGCGCCGATTGCGGACTGAGCCGCGGCGCGCGACGCTCTGTTTTGCATATACGAATCGGCAAGACTTTTTTTGTGCGTCGAGTTATACCCCGAACGGGAATATTCTCCGCCGACGGAACGTTCCGAATACTCGTCACGACTGCGATAACCGCCGTATCGCGAAGTTTCCGACGGACGGTTAATATCCTGATAACGCCCGTACCCGTAAGCGGATGCGGGGATTTTTACCTTGTCGGATATCTCCTGCAAAAACTCCGATTGCATCGTAGGTCTTCTTGCGCCGTAAAGGAATCTGCTTCTCGCGCGGGTGATATACAACCGCTCGCGCGCGCGGGTTACTGCAACGTACATAAGGCGGCGTTCTTCTTCTATATCGTCGTCCATCGAACCCGACCTTTCGATCGGGAATATCTCTTTATCCATACCGCAGACGAAAACGACTTTGTATTCGAGCCCTTTTACCGAGTGTACGGTGGCAAGAGTTACGAAGTTACCGTCGTTAATCTCGTCGGTGTCGGAACTTAAAGTTATTCCGTTAAGATATTCGGACAGCGACGCGTTCGGGTTTTGTTTTTCAAACTCTTCTACGGACGCCATAAATTCGTTGACGTTGCGTTTTTTATCTTCGTTCTCTTCGGTGTCGTCGGCAAAACAACTCATATAATCGGTCTTGTCTATAACGGATTTTACGAGATCGGTAAGTTTCATCGTCTCTTTATCGACTATAAGCGACGAGATTACGTCTTTGAACGAGCGTATTCTTGACTTTGCGCCGCCGTTTAAGTCAAGCGAGTCGCAGTCAAACACTCCGTCGAAGACCGAAAACCCGTTTTCGTCGGCGTAACGCTGCAATACTTCGACGGATTTATCGCCTATACCGCGTTTGGGAACGTTTATAACTCTTAAAACCGCTTCGTTATCGAGCGGATTACACAAAAGGCGCAGGTAGGCGGTTAAATCTTTGATTTCCTTACGCTCGAAGAACTTGAACCCGCCGTAAACCCTGCACGGCAACCCGTACTTCATAAATTCCTGTTCGTACGAACGCGACAGCGCGTTTATACGCATTAGAACGGCAAAATCGGAATAGTTATACCCGCGCGAAAGAAGGTTTTTAATCTGAATGGCGGTATATTGCGCCTCGCCGGATTCGTCGTCGGCTATATACACTTCGGGATTAACGCCGTCGTCGTTACCCGTCCATAGCGTCTTGTCTTTACGGTTTACGTTATGTTTTATGACCGTGTTGGCTACGTCGAGAATTTTTTTGGTCGAACGGTAATTGCGTTCGAGTTTGAAAGTCTTTGCGTTTTTGAAATCTTTTTCAAAATCTAAAATATTATTCACGTCCGCGCCGCGCCAGCCGTAAATACTCTGATCGTCGTCGCCAACGACGAACAGGTTGCCGTTGACGTACGACAACATCTTAACTATGTCGTACTGGACGGCGTTGGTGTCCTGAAATTCGTCGACGTGTATATACCTGAAACGCGTTGAAAATTTTTCAAGCGTCTCGCGATCGTTGGATAAAAGTTCGCAGGTTTTTATCAGCAAATCGTCGAAATCGAATGCGTTGCTTCGCTTCAACTCTTCCTGATAAGCGCGCATTATTTTAACGAACGTACCCAAATCGCGCATACGCGCGTTTTCGGCTTCAAACTCTTCGATAGTCTGGTTTTTCGTCTTATAAGCCGAGATTATGTTCTTTGCGGACTTATAGTATTTATCTACTTCAAGACCGTTGGATACGATTATGCGCTTGATAACTTTCTCTTTATCGCTTTCGGAGTATATCGAAAAGTCTCTGCCGAAACCTATCTTTTCCGCGCCGTAACGTAATAGCCTGACGCACATAGAGTGTATTGTGCATATCCACATATCTTCCGAACCGTCTATCATTTTCGCAAGGCGGTCTTTCATTTCGTCGGCGGCTTTGTTGGTAAACGTTATCGCAAGCACGTTGTACGGCGAAACGCCGAGATCTTTGACGATGTGCGCGATCCTGCTCGTAAGCACGCGCGTTTTGCCGCTGCCCGCGCCCGCTATAACAAGCACCGCGCCTTCGGTTTCGAGTACGGGTTTGATTTGTTCTTCGTTAAGCGTTGATAAAAAATCGGTCATATGCGTTTAATGGCTGTCGAAAACCGCGTATACGTCGGTTTTCGACAGCCGTATTCTTTAATTTTATTCTTCGACGGAAGTATCCTGCGTTTCTTCGCCGTCAACCGTCTCTTCGCCGTTTTCGTCTTCGGCAAGTTCTTCCGGCTCTTCTTCGTGCGGAGCAATCGTCACGGTCGCAATCTGCGCGTCGTCGAGACGCATTACCTTAACGCCGCGCGTCGCTCTGCCTATAAGCGATATTTCGTCTACGAGTACCCTTATCGCTATACCGCTATCGGATATCATCATAATATCTTCGCCTTCGCTTACGGGTTTTATACCTACCAGCGAGCCGGTGGTTTCGTTGAATACGCCCGCCTTTATGCCTTTGCCCGCGCGCGATTGTAATCTGTACTCGTCAAGACTGCTGCGCTTGCCGTAACCGAGCGACGAGACCGTTATTACCGTGTCGCCCGCGTGTACGACCTGCATATCTATAACGTAGTCGCCGTCTTCGAGTTCGATGGACTTAACACCCTGCGTATCTCTGCCCGTCGCGCGGACGTCTTTCTCGGAGAATCTTATACATTTACCGTCGTGACTGCCGATTAAAATTTCGTCGTCGCCGCTCGTAAACTGTACGGATATGAGTTCGTCGCCCGGAAGAAGACTGATCGCTATCTTGCCGCCTTTTCTGATACTGTCGAATTGCGACATAGGCGTCTTTTTGATAAGACCGAATTTGGTCGCCATCATAACGAACCCTTCTTCACAGGTTTCGTTGACTTCGGTCGCTTCCGTTTCGACGGCTTCCGTAGTCTCTTCGGCGTTTTCCGCCGCAGTTTCGGTAATCCGTTCTTTTCTCGGAATGACCGCCGTTATTCTTTCGCCGTTGTCTACCTGAATAAGGTTTACTATCGCCCTGCCCCTTGCCGCTTTCTGCGCTTCGGGGACTTCGTAGCCTTTAAGTTTATACACTTTGCCGAGCGACGAGAAGAATAACAGGTCGTCGTGCGTGGAACTTACGAACATATTTTCGACGAAGTCTTCGTCTTTGGGTTTATGCGCCGTAACGCCCTTTCCGCCGCGGCGTTGAGCGCGGCAGTCTTTGACGCTGAGTCTCTTGACGTATCCGAGATGCGTCATAGAAATTACCACGTCTTCGCGCGGGATAAGGTCGGCTTCGCCGATGTCTGCGTAATCGGTGGATATTTCGGTCTTTCTCGGCGCGGGGTATCTGTTTTTGACGTCGAGAAGATCGTTTCTGATAATCGCCACGACTCTTTCTGGCTTTTGCAAAATATCTTCGAGATCCTTTATCAGAGCGTCGAGTTGACGGAGTTCTTCGTTGAGTTTGTCGACTTCCATAGAAGTGAGCCTTTGCAGTCTCATTTCGAGAATTGCCGTCGTCTGTTTTTCGTCGAGCAAAAACGCCTGCATAAGTTGACGCGACGCGTCGTCTTTATCCGTACTGCGCTTGATTATCGCGATGACTTCGTCGATATGCGCAAGCGCGATTACGAGACCTTTTACGATATGTTCGCGTTCGCGCGTTTTATTGAGATCGTACTTGGTTCGGCGGGTAATTACGTCTTTCTGGTGCGCGACGTAATATTCGAGTATTTCTTTTAAGTTGAGAATCTTCGGATCGGTACCGACGAGCGCGAGAAGTATTATACCGCCCGACGTCTGCAAGTTGGTCTGCTTATACAAAGAGTTCAGCACGACTTGCGCGTTGGCGTCTTTCTTTACTTCGATAACGACTCTCATACCGTGTCTGTCGGACTCGTCGTTTACGTTGGATATTCCTTCGAGACGCTTGTTCTTGACGTAGTCGGCTATCGTCTCGATAAGTTTTTGTTTATTTACCTGATACGGAAGTTCGGTTACGATTATTCTCTCTCTCGTACCGTTATTGAATTCTTCGATTTCGCAACGCGCGCGGAGAACGTAACCGCCCCTGCCCGTTCTGTAAGCGTTTCTTATACCGCTTCTGCCCATTATTATTCCGCCCGTCGGGTAATCGGGCGCGGGAATATATTGCAACAATTCGTCGACGGTAATGTCGGGGTTATCGAGCAAAGCGACCGCGCCGTCGATAACTTCGCCGAGATTGTGCGGCGGAATGTTGGTAGCCATACCTACCGCAATACCGTCCGCGCCGTTCACGAGCAGGTTGGGATACCTTGCGGGGAGAACGACGGGTTGCATACGCGTATCGTCGAAGTTGGGATAAAAGTCAACGGTATCTTTTTCGATTTCGCGGAGCATTTCGAGCGCCATTTTGCTCATTCTCGCTTCGGTGTACCTGTACGCCGCCGCGGGATCGCCGTCGACCGAGCCGAAGTTGCCGTGCCCGTCGACGAGCGGCATATTTATCGAAAAGTCCTGCGCGAGCCTTACGAGCGCGTCGTAAACCGAACTGTCGCCGTGCGGATGATATTTACCTAAAACGTCGCCGACGATGGCGGCGCATTTTTTATACGCTTTATCGGGAGATAAACCGAGTTCGTTCATAGAATAGAGTATTCTTCTGTGAACGGGTTTAAGCCCGTCTCTTACGTCGGGTATCGCCCTTGAACGATTTACGCACATCGCGTAATCGATGAAACTTTGTTTAAGTTCTTTCTCGACTTCGATATCGATTATTTTGGTCATATCGAGAGTTTTTTTGAACTCCGCCGTTAAAGCCTGATCGAATTCTTTTTTAGCCATTCTCGTGTCCCCCATCAAGTATCGAGTTCGCGGTTAGCGAATTTCGCGTTTTCTTCGATGAATTTTCTGCGTTGTTCGGGTTCTTCGCCCATAAGCAGCGCAAAATGCGCGTCGGCTTCCACGGCGTCGTCTATCGTGACTTTACGCAACGTACGCGTCGCCGGATTCATCGTGGTATCCCAAAGTTGCTGCTTGTCCATCTCGCCGAGACCTTTATAACGCTGTATGTCGCTTCTCGGGTTTTCGCGACAGAACGCGTCCTTATCGGCGTCGTTATAAAAATAATAGTCGACTTTGTTCTTCGTCGCCTTGTATAGCGGGGGTTGCGCGATATAAACGTGACCTTGCTCTACAAGCGGACGCATATAGCGGAAGAAGAAAGTGAGAAGAAGTATTCGTATATGAGAACCGTCTACGTCCGCATCGGTCATACAGATAACTCTGTCGTAACGGATTTTACTTACGTCGAAATCTTCGAGCATTCCGCCGCCGAAAGCCGTTATCATAGCCTTGATCTCTTCGTTTTCGAGAACTCTGTTTATTCTCGTCTTTTCGACGTTCAGTATTTTACCGCGAAGGGGCAATATCGCCTGAAAACGCCTGTCTCTGCCCTGCTTCGCCGTTCCGCCTGCGGAATCGCCTTCTACGAGATATATTTCGCAAAGTTCGGGGTTCTTTTCCGAACAGTCGGCAAGTTTGCCGGGTAAAGCCGTGCTTTCGAAAGCAGTTTTTCTCGTGGCTTCTCTCGCCTTTCTCGCGGCTTCTCTCGCGCGCTTTGCGGTAAGGCATTTATTGAGCATTTCTTTCGTGAACGCGGGGTTTTCTTCAAGATAAGTACCAAGACCTTCGTTCATAGCCTTCTGAACGTAACCGCGGATCTCGCTGTTGCCGAGTTTGGTCTTGGTCTGACCTTCGAATTGCGGTTCGGGCAATTTTACGGATATAACGGCGGTCAGACCTTCGCGCACGTCTTCGCCCGCAAGTTTGTCGTCGTCCTTTATAAGATTGAGTTTTTTGCCAGCGTCGTTCACGAGTTTAGACAACGCGAAACGAAATCCGTCGATATGCGTTCCGCCTTCTTTGGTGTTTACGTTGTTGGCGAACGCTATGACGTTTTCGTTATAACCGTCGTTGTACTGCATAGCGATTTCGACGGAAACCGCGTCGTAGTTCTCACGGAAATAAAGTACCTGACTGATAGGCTCTTTATTCGCGTTCAAAAACTCGACGTATTCGCTTATGCCGCCTTCGTAAAGAAGTTCGTCGCGCGCTTCCTGACCTTCGCGCTTGTCTTCGAGAACGATTTTCAAGCCCGCGTTAAGAAACGCGAAGTCGCGGAGAATACTCTTTATCGTATTGTAGTTGAAAACCGTGGTTTCGAATATTTCGTAATCGGGCTTGAAAGTAATTCTCGTACCCGATTCGGTCGTATCGCCGACGACGAAAAGTCTCGCTCTCGGTACGCCGCGATCGTATTCCTGACGGTAATGCTTTCCGTTCTGATATACGTCTACCGACGCGTATTCGGAAAGCGCGTTTACCGCTTTAAGACCTACGCCGTGCAAGCCCGACGAAACGGTATAACCGCCGCCGCCGAACTTTCCGCCGGCGTTGGGCTTGGTCATAACGACTTCTACCGTCGATACGCCTTCTTTTTCGTGTATGCCCGTAGGTATACCCCTTCCGTTATCCCTGACCGAACAAGAACCGTCTTTTTCGATGGTAACGGTAATGGTATCGCAGTAGCCTGCGAGAGCCTCGTCCACGGAGTTGTCGACTATCTCTTTTACGAGATGGTGCAGCCCCCTTTCGTCCGTCGAGGCTATATACATGCCGGGGCGTTTTCTGATGTGTTCGAGCCCTTCGAGAACCTGTATCTGGTCCGCGCCGTAACTCCCTTCGACTTTGCGTTCGATATCCATTGTAATCTCCTGAAAAGAAAGATAATTCCGCAATAAAGCGGTCAAACTTATAATATAGTATATATTATAAACTATTCTTAAATATAAGTAAAGCGTTTTGCCCGAATCTTTTCGCGCGGCACAAAAAAAAGACCGCTTAAAGCAGTCTTTTTATCATCGTTTCGTTAAATTTGCCGTCTCCTTTGAAAAAATCTTCGGCGCAGTACTTCAACGCCGTTGCGGCGGCGACTTTTATATACCCGTCGTCTCCGCGCCGCAAGGCGGCAACCAGTCTCGCACGGGCGGCGTAAGGCTCTTCGACGCCGTCGATACAGGCGATCGCGCGTTCGCAACGCGCGGTAAGCCGCTCGTCTTCGGCGATATACCCGACGCAGAACGCTTCGGCGAACGTCTCGACGTCGAACGCGCCGTCTTCGATTGCGTTTTCGGCAATTCGGCGGGCTTGTTCGTAATTTCCGAGTTCTTCTTCGCGGCGAAGCGAAAAAAGCCGTAAAGCCCGATTTACGGGCTGCAAAGAGCAATTTTCGACGAAATATTTACCGTCCACTTCCGCATAACTCGTTCCGCTTCTTAGAAGGGCGAGTATATTGAGATAACAGTCAAGCGCGAACACGTCCGCAGAAGTCTTAACCGACGCGATAAGCGTTCCGTCTCCGTCCGACAACACGCCTTTAATGGCGTTTACGGCAAACGCGGCGAGCGGAAGCGGAAAACACGCAAAAAACGCCCGCGCGCGGCAATCGGCAGCCGCCACGAAAACTATTATATACGCTATCACGGTCAGCGCGGAAGCAACCGTTCCGCCGAGCGCGACGTTGATAAACTTCCGCGCGTTATCGCCGTCTTCTTTACTTACTCCGCGCGGAACGAAAGTCGTCTCGCCGAAATTTTTACACGAAAAGTCGAACGAAAATTTCTTTTTTTCGCGCTTATCGTACCGAAAACACAGGCAAGAAAATTTAACAGTCTCGAATCCGGCGATTTTCGCAGCCGTCAGATGCCCCGTCTCGTGCGTCAAAGCAAAGAAACCAAGCAGCGCGACCGCTCCGCCGAGCGAATAAAAAACGACGCTCGCCGAGCCGCAGAGCCGCGCGATCGCCCAGACGTTGAACGCGGAAAACGCCGCGCCGACTATATAAGCCGCGGAAACTTTCAATGCCGTTCCGACGTTATTTTTCATAACTCACTCCGTAAACTTTCTTTTTAAGGTAGCCGAGCAGGTTATCGCTCTCTTTTACGATTATCTCTTTTATACCCGCGTAGCGCATAATCGAAAGCAACATATACGCTCCGCAAGGTATTATATCCGCGCGCTTCGGGTTTATACCGAGAACGTTTACCCTGTCCGACCTGTCGCAGGACTTAATCAGCGCGTAATCGCGTTCAAACGAATCTATCGTCAATATATGCCCGTCAACCTTGTCCGCGTCGTATTCGCAAAGACCTATATCGAGCGCCGCGACCGTGGTGGCCGTTCCGCCGACCGCGTAAAATTTTACGTCTCGCGGAATTTCGCCGTATTCGTTTATTCTTTCGCCTACGGCGGACTTCAACGACTCTTCGTCTTCGCCGCACCTGCCGTAAAGCCTTACCGCGCCGAGCGGTAAAGAATGAGAATAGATTATTCTGCCGTTTTTAACGACGCTCACTTCCGCGCTCGCGCCGCCGACGTCTATAACGCCGCCGTCGGAATCGCCGACCGCGCCAAGCAAAGCAAGTTCGCCTTCTTCGTCGCCGCGTACGACGTCAATATTCACACCCGTCGCCGAAAGACATTCTTTTACGAATTCCGCGCCGTTATCCGCGCTTCTTATCGCTTCGGTCGCAAACGCGTAAATTTCGCTCGCTCTGACGTCGATTAAAGCCGCTTTCAACAAGTTTATCGCTTCGATCGTGCGCGCTTTCGACCTTTCCGTCAGGGAATTGCCGCGCGCAAGACCTTCGCCGAGACGAGTCGTATAAAGACCGTTATATAAAATTTTTCCGTCCGCGAAAGCGCGAGCGCGGACGGAATTTGAACCTATATCTATTATACCTATGCAAATTTTACTTTTTTCCATCGCCAGTCTTGAAAACGTAACCGTAAGTACGCGCGAGATACTCTCTCCCTTCGTCGCTATCGATAAATTTCAGCCATTCGGATTTGTCTTTATACTTTTCCTGCAATTCGGCGAATTCCGTTTTTTGTCTTTCGAATTCGCGTTTTTTTGCCGACAGCGTAGCCATCTGGAAAATCAACACGAAAATCAGTATGAAAAGCGTTACGACGGCGACGACCGTGCCTGCCGCGACGACTTTTCGCATTTTTCTTTCGGTCATAGAACTTACTCCGTATATACTTAACGACTTTATTATACCATATTTCCGCATACTTTGCAAGCAAATTATGCAAGGTTGCGTATTCGAGCGCGTTGCCGAGTATTACCCCGACCGCCATATACGGCGCGAAATCGGGAAACTTATAGTACGGCGAAAGACGATAGTACGCGATTGCAACGAGTCCGTAGCGCAGAAAATCGACGACGTGGCGAAAAAACGGCGTTTTAACGCAGACGGGAACGAAAATCAGCAGAACTTCGCCGATTACGCCCGAAAACGCGCCGATAAACACGCATTCGGCAAAATAATAAAACTGTCCCGACGCAACGAACATTATCTGAAAAACTTTTTAACGCCCGACGCGGAAAAGTCGGAATACTTGACGGCGTATATTTTACCGCTCAGTTTCATATCTCCGCTTTGCTTGGAAAATCCGTCGATTTTAAGCGATTCGCCTATTACGATTATTTTTCCGCCGCCGCATAGCGACGCTCTTACTTCGCGTTCGTTAAACGACGCTACGTCCGCGATTCCGCTTGCCGACAACCGCGACCGATTATCGATTTCGACGGCGTGAGTTTTTGTCTGTTCCATAAAAAAAGCCCCATACTTAACGTATGAGAACTTTTTGTTTTTTATGAACGCGGCGTCAGTCCAACTTCTGATCGCCGTAATTTATCCAACCGAGTTTACGGAACAGTTCGGATACGCCGAAAGATATAACGGCAGGCAGCACGAACATAAGCAGAATTATCGCGGCGGCAAGCAGCCACGCGTTAAGATCCGCACTCGCGTCGATCGCGCCGAATACGCCTACGAGACCACTCGTACCCATTCCGCCGCCGGAAGCGTTGCATTTAAGTTTGAAAAGGCAGGTGGATACCGGACCTAAAATCGCGCTCGCGATTATTTCGGGCAACATTATTATCGGCTTTTTCATTATGTTGGGAATTTGAAGCATACTCGTGCCTAACCCCTGCGATATTAAGCCCGAAACGCCATTTTCTCTGAACGACGCGACCGCGAAACCGATCATATGGCAGGAACAACCGACCACCGCCGCGCCGCCCGCTATAAGCATCGCGTCGCTCGTTTTGCCCGACGCAACGGCTATCCATATCGCCGCGGACGAAGTGGGCATAGTCAGAAGAACGCCCATTATTACGGCGATTATGATACCCATAAATAACGGGGTTATTTCGGTCGCTTTTTCTATCAGTATTCCGAGTTGGTCTATGAGCCATATAAACGGATACGCGAGATAAACGCCGCCGATACACAGTATCATTACGCCGAGCGGAACTATTATTATATCGAATTTCGTTTTACCTTCGTATAAAGATACGATTTCGGCGCACAACAGCGCGACGACGTACGCGCCGATCGGATTACCCGGAAGACCGAGCGTAAGCGCAAGATTGCCTTTCGTCACGTCTTTCGCAAACGCGCCGACGAAACCCGCGACTCCGCACGAAAACAACGTGAGTTTTTTAACGCCCAGCGCGTTGGCTATACCCACGCCTATACCGAAGCCCATCGCGCTTTTGGCAATTTTGGCGATAACGATAAGTATAGCCGAAAAAGCGTTTTCTCCGCACAGTTTGCCGATCTGCTCGAAAATCGTGCCTGCGATAAGGGTACAGAACAAGCCCTGAGCCATTCCGCTGAACGCCTTGATAAACCACCTGTCGGCGTACTTTTTGAGAATTTCTCTGAAAGTCATATTACACCTCGCTAATTTGCGTGAGTTTATTGTCTACCTGATCGCACGACGTTAAAAAATACTCTATTCCGTTACGGACGATCTTTAAGTCGATTCGCGACTCTTTGCCGTGCAGATGCCCGTATACCACCTTATCGACTCCGTTCTGCTCGAAAAGTTCGGTAAACAGCGAATTTTCGCGACGGGCGTTGAACGGCGGATAATGTACGACGCAGATTACTTCGTCGCCGTCTTCCCTTACCTTGCCGACGTTATGAAACGCGAGTTTCAGCCTTTCGGCTTCGCGATAGTATATCTTGCGGTCGCTTTCCTTAAAATCGGGCGAGCCTTCCACGCTCCACCCGCGCGAGCCGCATATTATTTTGTTTCCGAATTTTACGCAGTCGTTCTGCAAAAAATAATAGCCGTCGGGGAATGACGACCGAACGCGCGATATACTCTTCCACCAGTAGTCGTGATTACCGCGTACAAAGACCTTTTTACCTTTCAGCGCGCCGAAAAAACCGTTTATATCTTCGACGGCTTCGGGCAAATCCATAGCCCAACTTACGTCTCCGCCGATAAGCACGACGTCTTCGTCGTTTACTTTTTCTTGCCAGTCTTTGGCTATTTTAGGTAAATACCCGACCCATTTACCGCCGAAAACGTCCATAGGCTTACTACCGTTTCCGCTGATATGAAGATCGCTTATCGCGTAGATTTTCATATTTACAGTTTATCACTTTACGTTTATTTTTTCAAGTTAAAACAATCGTTTTTCTAAAAAATAAGCGTCGCTTTGCGTTTTTTTGCAAAGCGACGCGATAAAATCTCGTTTTTCAGCCGTTGCCGGGATATATAGGCAAATCGAAAAACCCCGAACACACTTCCTGAGTGTATTCCTGACACGGCGGAATGGCGGCGTATCCGTAAGACGGAACGAGTAATTCCACCGGCATAACTATCTTCATAATCATAGTTATACAGCAAGTGACGGTAAACGTAGGACCTTCGACGTAAACACCTTCGGGCGCAACGATCGAAACCACCGCGTCTACGGTAAAAGGAATAATGGACGGCTCGGGTATGTACATAACTATATCCTGATTGACGGATATACTCGACTGCGCTACGCCCTGCACTCCGTTGGCGTCGGTATAAACGACTTCCATAGGCACGGTAACGGTCGCCTGTACTCTCGCAAATCTCTGTCTGTCTGGCAGACGATCTATCTTAATATCCGTAACTTCGCCGCGGTTCGTAACGCTTCTCGCGCTTAAAAACGTCAGCGGGTACGCGGGATTGGCGGGGTTAAAGCCCGTAAGAGCCAGCGTTATTCCTTCTTCCTGCGTTTGTCGTATGCACGCGTCGAACACTTTTTGCGCCTGTATTACGACTCTTTCGCAAAGCCCGTTCACAGCGTTACCGGTAATTCTGCCGGGACCTCTGTCCGTGGCGTTATTAGTAAAGAACGACATATATGACCTCCTTGAAACGCTCTCGATATAATATATGCCGTTTTACGATTATAATGTGATTATCTTTGAAAGTTCGACGAATTCGGCGGTGGATAAAGTCTCGCCGCGCGCAAGTTTATCGCCTTTTACCGCCGTCACGGCTTCTTCCGCCTTTTCGCGGCTTAAACCGAACGATTGCATCAGATTGTTTACGAGCGTTTTTCTACGCGAAGAAAACGCGCTTCTTACGACGTTGCGGAAAGCGGTCTCGTCCGCCCCGACGTACTTTTCGGAATCTATCCTTATTACCGCTACGGCGGAATCTACGTTGGGCGACGGTAAAAAAAGTTCGCGCGGAATACGCATAACCTTTTCCGCGTTTCCGCGAAAATCGGCCGCAAGCGTAAGCGCGCCGTAATCCGCGCTCGACGGCTTGGCGCATATCCTGTCGGCGACTTCTTCCTGCACGGTTACGGCGATAAGATCGACGAAGGCGCAGTCTTCCAGAAACTTCATAAGCACGGGCGTGGTTATATAATACGGCAGGTTTGCTACTACGCTGAATCTGCCGCCCGCCTTTTCGACGATTTCTTCGGTCGGAATTTTCATAACGTCGGCGAATACTATCTCGACGTTATCGCGACCTTTAAGCGTTTCGGCTAAAACGGGCTGCAATCTGCGGTCTATCTCGAAACCGATCACGCGTTTTGCCGCGTCCGAAAGCGCGGCGGTCAACGTACCCGCGCCGACGCCTATCTCGATAACCGTATCGTCTTTCCCGACGCCCGTCTTTTCAACGAGCGTTTTTAGCAGGGTTTCGTCGGTTAAAAAGTTCTGACCGTATCGCTTATCGAATCTGAAACCGTTCTTTTTAAGAATTTCTTTTACGTCGGTGCTAGGCATCATTTTATAAATTTACGGATTCTGAGCGGAATGCCGCTGTTTGCCGCCACTTCGCGGCACTTATCCGTCTCTTCGTCGCTTAACGTGTCTACTATGGAAAAGACGGTGGCTATTCCGCGCGCTTTGCATTTTACGGCAAAGTCGATAACTTCGTCGTACGCATCTTCGCCGAATACCGGTCTGCAAACGTCGTAATAGGTCTCTTTACAGCCGGCGTTAAGGCTGACGTTTACTTTATCGACGCCTTCAGCAAGTTCGGCGGTTATATCTCTGCCGTTTATCAGATTGCCCTGACCGTTGGTGTTGAGCCGCACCATATACCCGCGTTTTTTCAGTTCTTTGCCGATTTCGACGAGTTCTTTTATTCTGAAAGTCGGCTCGCCGTAACCGCAAAAAACGACTTCGTCGAAATTTTCGTCCGGCAGAGCCGATAGGACTTCTTCCGCCGAAGGTTCTTTCGACAGCCAGAGATCGTTGCCGTAATAAGCGGGGTTTACGCTACGCACGCAAAAACGGCAGTCGTTACTGCAACGATTGGTTAAATTGATATAGAGATTTCCGTCTAATTCGTATACTATTTTGTCCATAAGCCTAAATTTTGAATAAGGTTTTCGCGTTGTTTAGTATATAACGCGAGGTAAACTCTACGTCTTCTCGTCTGATCGACGCTATTTTTTCTAAAATAAATCTTATATTCGACGGGTAATTGACCGAGCCGCGCAACGGTTCGGGCGAAAGATACGGGCAGTCCGTTTCGGTTAAAAGTCTGTCCGCAGGCACAGCCCTTACAACTTCGTCTTTCTTTGCGTTTTTGAAAGTTACAACTCCGCCGAAAGAAAAATATCCGCCGAGATCAACCAACTCTTTTACGCTCTCCGCGCTACCGGCAAAGCAATGCATTAAAAAACCGTTACGCAAAAGCGATTTACGGTCTTTGAGAAAATCGACCGTTTTTTTATGCGCTTCCCGCGAATGAACGACTATGGGCTTATTCGCTTCGTCTGCCAATTCGACCTGCCGCTCGAAAACGCGCGTCTGCGTTTCTTCGTCTGCGTCGTTATGATAAAAGTCGTACCCTATTTCGCCTATCGCGACGCATTTATCGCGTTTTGCAAGTTCGCGCAGCGCGGCTACGGCAGATTCGTCAAACCCGTTCGCTTCGTCGGGGTGCACGCCGGCAGAAAAGTATACGCAATCGAATTTTTCGGCAAGGCTTGCCGAGCCGAGCGACGACGCCGCGTCAAAGCCCGACGATATAACGATCCGCCCGCCGAACGCCGCGAAGTTTTTAACGATTTCTTCGGCGTTGCCGCCGTATTTGGCGTCGGTAAGGTGTGCGTGCACGTCTACGAGATTCATCTTACGACCGCTCCGTCGGGTATACCGTCTTCGGGCGAAACGATTTTTACTTTACCGTCCGCTTCGGCGCAGAGTACCATTCCCCTGCTTTCTACGCCGCAAAGTTTTGCGGGTTTAAGGTTGGCGACAAGCACTACGGTCTTGCCTAAAAGTTCTTCGGGTTTATAGTATTCCGCTATTCCGCTCGCGACGATTCTCGTTTCGTCGCCGACCTTTAAGGTAAGTTTGAGCAGTTTTTTGGATTTTTCGATTTTTTCGCAATTCGTGACGACAGCCGTCCTGAACGATATTTTCGCAAAGTCGTCTATCGTTATTTCGGGTTTTTCTTCCGCTTCGACGGGTTTAGCGTTCTTCTTTTCGGGCGACGCGTACTTTGCCGCGATTTCGTCCGCCGCCTTCATAACGTCGGCGGCGTCGCGACGGGCAAACAGTATTTCGGGGTTATCGCAAACTTTCGTTCCGTCTTTATAAAGCCCGAACGTACCCATATCTTCGTAGTTACGGAAAGGCGACGCGAGTTGTTTCAAAATTTTATCGCAACTTTCGGGCATAATCGGCTCTAAAAGCGAAGTCGCTATGACGAGAGTTTCGGTAAGGTTATACAATACTTCTTTAAGTCTCGGCAACGTCTCTTCGGACTTGGCAAGTACCCAGGGCGAAGTTTCGTCGATATATTTATTTGCTCTGCGAAGAAGCGACAATATTTCTTCGATCGCGTCGGAAAGGCGGTTTTCGTCCATCAACGCCGCAACCTTGCCGTATACCGAAGTCGCCGCCGCGACGAGTTCTTCGTCTACGGGTTCTTTAACGCCGCTCCTTTCGACCGTTCCGCCGAAGTATTTATCGCTCATAACGATGGTGCGCTTGACGAGATTGCCGTATACGTTGGACAGTTCGGCGTTTATCTTATCGTTCATCATCGTCCACGAAATAAGCCCGTCGTTATCGAACGGTACGGCGGCGCAGACGTAATATCTTACCGAATCGACGCCGAAAACGCTTGCGAGATCGTCGGCGTACAGCACGTTGCCCTTGGATTTGGACATTTTATCCCCGTCCTGCAACAGCCACGGATGACCGTAAATACGCTTCGGCAACGGTTGACCGAGCGCCATAAGGAATATCGGCCAGTAAATGACGTGGAAGCGAATGATGTCTTTGCCGACGACGTGCAAGTCCGCCGGCCAGTATTTTTTATAGGTTTCCGCGCTGTTACCGTCCGCGTCGTAGCCGATACCCGTGATATAGTTGGCAAGCGCGTCGAGCCAGACGTATACGACGTGTTTGTCGTCGAAATCTACCGGAACGCCCCACTTGAACGAAGTGCGCGACACGCATAAATCCTGCAAGCCCGGAAGTAAAAAGTTATTCATCATCTCGTTCTTTCGCGATACGGGCGCGATGAAGTCGGGATGCGTATTTATATATTCTATCAGTTTCGGAGCGTACTTGCTCATTTTGAAGAAATAGGCTTCTTCGTGAGCCTTTTCGACGGGTCTGCCGCAATCGGGGCATTTGCCGTCGGCAAGTTGGCTTTCCGTCCAGAACGATTCGCAGGGTTTACAATACCAACCTTCGTATGCGCCTTTATAAATATCGCCCTGTTCGTAAAACTTTCTGAATATCTTTTGTATTTGTTTTTCGTGGCAAGCGTCGGTAGTACGAACGAATTTGTCGTAAGAGACGTTCATAAGATCGAGCCCGCCCTTTATCTCCGCGGCGAGCGCGTCTACGTATTCTTTCGGAGTTTTACCCGCAAAACGGGCTTTGTCTTCGATTTTCTGACCGTGTTCGTCCGTACCCGTCTGAAACATAACGTCGTAACCCTGACGGCGTTTGAAACGCGCTAAGGCGTCGGTCATTATGGCTTCGTAGGTATTGCCGATATGCGGCTTGGACGAAGTATACGCGATAGCCGTAGTTACGAAAAATTTTTTCTGCATAAATTCACCTGCTTACGATTATACGAAATAAGTATACTATATTCGTCGGAAAAAGTAAAACGTAAAGACGCATTAAAAAATAACTTTCGGAATAAAGTTCTAATATGAACGTTATTTTTACGATTATTTTCGTCGTTTCCTGCACGACGCTGATCTTCGTTTCGCCCGACGCGGTTTTAAGCGCGCTGACGACGGGCGCGAATAAAGCGATTGCCTTATCGATGTCTCTGACGGCTATTTACGCGCTGTGGTCGGGCGCGTTGAAGGTGGCGGAAAAATCGGGCGTAACGAAAAAAATCGCAAAAATCCTTCGTCCGCTCGTAAGGTTTCTTTTCGGCAAAACCGACGACGAGACGGAAGAACTTATAGCGATAAATATGAGCGCGAACCTGCTCGGCGCGAGCGGACTTGCGACGCCGCCCGCCATCAAAGCGACGTCGAATATGACCGAAAGCGGCAACGCGGACGGCGCGGCAACGTTGCTCGTAATCGCTTCGGCAGGGGTACAGATTCTGCCCGCGACGGTCGTCTCGCTCCGTCTCGCGGCGGGCAGCGCGTCGCCTGCGGATATTATTCTGCCGACGCTTATATCGTCGCTCACGGCGTTCGTTACGGGCGCGTCGCTTATAAAAATTTTCGGAAGCGGGCGTAAAAAACGATGAAATACGCCGCCGCGCCGATACCGATGATTTTCGTCGCGCTGTTCGTGTACGCGGCGATAAAAAAGGTTAAAATTTACGACGCGTTCTGCGTCGGCGTAAAAGAATCGATTAAAACCGTATATACGATATTCCCCTACGTCACGGCGGTCGTTATGGCGACGGAATTGTTTTCCGCAAGCGGGCTTGCAGATAAAACCGCCGAATTTATCTCGCCCGTTCTCGGCGCGATAGGCGTACCGACGGAAATCGCGCCGCTCGTTCTCGTAAAACCCTTTTCGGGCAGCGGAAGCCTGTCGGTTTTAAGCGGGATATTATCCGAATACGGCGCGGATTCTTACGTCGGACGATGCGCCGCCGCCGTTTTCGGTTCGTCGGAAACGGTCTTTTACCTTTCGGCGGTTTACTATTCGCGCTCGAAAACTAAAAAGACGACGAAAGCGATTATCATTTCGCTTTCGTCGTCTTTGACGGCAACCGTAGTCGCGTGTCTTATTTGCAGAGTTATTTAGTCGTCTACATTAAGATTTTCCAAGATACTGTCTTTCGCCGCGGGTTTGCTGTCGCCGTGCCGCACGAAGAACATCGTTACGAACGCAATAGCGACGAATGCGAACGCGTAGTAGAACAACGGACGCATACTGCCGGCTAAGTCCATAACCGCGCCGGAAAGTATGGGCGTAACGATTTGCGCCGCCATACTCGCCGTGTAATAGTAGCCCGTGAATTTTCCGACGTTGCCGCCGCTTGCAAGTTCGACGACCATCGGGAAAGAGTTGACGTTGATAGTCGCCCAACCTATTCCCGCAAGAGCGAACAGCACGTCGAGCAGAATAACCGAAGAATTAGACGTCATAAACGTCGCGCCGAAAAACGCCGCCGCAAGCGCGCATACGCCGATAAGTATACTCTTCTTTCTGCCTATCTTCTGCGCTAAAAATCCTACGGGAACGTAAGAGATTATCGCCGCGCCCTGCGCTATGAGAAGAGTCGTGTTATAGTCCTTATGCAAGACGTTGGTCGCGTAAAGAGAATACTTGGACGTAACCGCGTTATATCCGACGTACCACAACGCAACCGACGCGAGTATGAGTATAAGACTGACCGTTTCGGGTTTCGTCAGTTTTCTGTCGCCTTCTTCAGCCTTTTCTTCTTCCTGCGTTTCGAGCCCGTATTTAACGGTGTCTTTACGCATATCTTCTGCCCATTCGGGTTCTCTGACCTTCCACACGAACACGAGCAAGCCGATTACCATAAGCAGACAGACCGCGCCGATAAAGCCGGTGTAACTCATCAGTTGATTGAAAGTCTTACCCGTTTTGAAAACTATACCGAGAACGAGTACGAGCATTCCGCCCGCCGTACCCATCAGATTGATTACGGCGTTGGCTTGCGAACGCAACGGCTTGACGGTTACATCCGGCATAAGCGCGACCGCGGGGGATCTGAACGTTGCCATCGCTATCAGCGTTAGCAGTAACAGACAACCGAACAGTACGAGCGGCAACGGATTGCTTACCGTCTGCTTCCACGCGTGTATCGAAAGCGCGGGGGTCACGAGATTCGTATAAGCGTTAGCGACGTAAGATTTGTCTATCGTTTCGCCGCTTTCCGTCTTATACACCGCCGTTTTGCCCGTCGTATCGGCGTGCAGAACGTAATATTTTCCGTCTTTGTACGCGTACGCCGTTTCGGGCGCGGAATGGTCTTCGATATATTCCGCGTTTACGTCTTTATACCACTTTCTGACCTTCGCCTGTTCGTCGGCGCTGAGTTCCGCGTAGGGTTTAGCGCAGACTATTTCCGACGCGTAGTCCCGAACGGTATATTTTTCGGGCACGTTTTTGTTGGTTATCGCGCTGTATTCGGCGTTGGTTATTTCGTAATTCGCGTCAAAGAGTTGTTCGTAGAACTCCCCGCCCTGCTTTACGTTTATTCTGTTTAGTTGCGCGTTGTCTGCGAACGTAAGGCAAAAAAACGAGCAAGCCGCGACTATCGTACCGAGCACTACGTAAGGCGTTCTTCTGCCGAATTTCGTCTTGGTTTTATCGGATAACGCGCCGAAAAGCGGTAACATAAACAACGCTATTACGTTGTCGAGCGACATTATAACGCCCGAAAGCGTCTGGTTAAGCCCGAATTTGTTTACGAGCATCATCGGCACGATACTGTCGTACGCCTGCCAGAACGCGCATATCAGAAAAAATGCAAATCCTACGAAAATCGTCTTTTTATAATTAAGTTTCATCGCTTCCCCCGTGGTAAAAACGGTCAAATGTTTTTATAAACGCCGTCAGGCAGTTTATTTGCCGAGATACAAAAGCCTGTGGCAAGACTCGCATTCGACTATTCCGCCGCCCGAAAGAGTTTTATACTGAAAATCGGGCAAAGCCTTTCCGCAGGCGCAGAACGCGCCGCTTTTGCCGAGTTCGTTGGCTTTGTTAAGCACGGGGAAAATCTTTTCCTTGCGCCGTTGTTTATATTTTTCCATTATATCCGGCGGAACTTCCTTTTCGAGTTTGGCAAGTTCTTTGCGCACGGCTTCGATTTCGTCTTTTTTTGCGTCTTTTAGCGCATTGTATTTGGGCGCGTATTCTTTATACTGCTCCTGCGCGGCGTTGATTTCCTTTTTAAGTTTTGCAAATTCTTTCAGCACCGTGCCTATCTCTTTCGTAACTCCGTCGAGCGAATCGGACAAGGTCTCGATTTCGCCGGCGAGAGCCTGCGCTTTTTTCTTTATATACGCAACCTGTTCGAGATCTTCCCCTACGTCAAGCCCGTCGTACTCTTTGATTTCTTCAAAAAGCCTAGAACAAGTCGCCGTGAGCGCGGCAAATCTGTTCGCAAGTTCTTCCGCCCTGCCGTCGAGCGCGGCGATCTGATCGTTCGCGCCTTTGAGAAACGCTTGCGCCGAATGGGTTTTTCTGCGTTCGTCGCTTCTGCCGAGTTCGAGTTCGATGTCTTTGAGTTTTTTGTCTACTTCCTGATAAGCAAGCAATTGATCTACCATATTTTTCTCCTTTCCGCCGCTTTAAGCAAATCTGCCGTCGCGGTAGAAACATATTTCAAGATTTTTAAGTTGTTCGCGGCAGTCTTCCGCAAATTTTTCCATTCCGTAATTTTCGGACGCGTAATGGGTGCAGTTCACGACCGCAAGACCGCTTTCGATCGCCCTTACGAGAACGTGGTGCGGTATATCCGCCGAAACGACGAGTTCCGCGCCGCGTTTTATCGCTTCGTCAAGCGCGTTATCGTCAAGCCCTGCGCCGCAAAACGACGCCATAAGACGGATTTTGCGGGTTTCGTCGCCGTAAAACTCGCCTTTGTCGGTTCTGAAAACTTCTTTGTAGCGTCTGAATATTTCGCCGACGGTCGCGCCGTTCGTTTCAGATATTCTGCCGTAACCGACGTCTTTGCCGAGCGGGGTTATAATTTCTGTTACCTTTCCGCCCAGACCTTCGGCGAGCGAGTAATCTATTCCGCGACGGGCGCAGTCGAGATTAAGGTGCATAGAGATTACCGCTATTCCGTTCGCGATACATTCGTATACGGGCGCGGTTTCGGTTATCGATTTTATCGGGCGGTAAATTGCCGGATGATGCGTGACTATTAAATTCGCGCCAACCTTTATCGCTTCCGAAACGCTTGCGCGCGTCAGATCGAGACAAAATAACGCCTTGTTTATTTCGCCGTCGTTACCGACTATTATTCCGCTGTTATCATACCCGCCTTCCGCTTTGACGAGTTCGTCGGAAAGCGTCAGCGGAGCAAGTCGATTCAGTTCTTCGAAAATTCGTTTACAGTTCATTTTATCGCCTTTTTAAGTTCGGTTATACGCTTGTCGATACTCTCTCTGCTCTTGTCCGTCGCGAACTCCGCCGCGCGGACGAGTTCGGCGATTTTAGTTTCGATAAGCGATACGAAATCGTCGCCGTGTTCACGCAGATTGTCTCTTCCGAAAGCGTATTCGGCTTCGGTATACTCTTCGTCCGAGCCCCTTTCCGCAACGATAACGTCGTAAAACTTACCGTCTCTGAAAGTATAGTCGCGGGTAATCCGATAGCCGAGCGAACGCACCGTCCGACGCACGCGTTCGGCGTTCTTCATCGGTTGCAACACGAGTTTTTCGGGCAGGCTCTTTGCCGAAAGCAATATATCCGCTATAATATCTCCGCCCATACCGGCAATCAGCGCGCAGTCCGAATAAGGCAATTTTTCAAAGCCGTCGGACACTATCGCCGTAAATCTGCCCGAAAAGTTTTCGCAAAGCAGATTTTCGGCTTTTTTAAGACATTCCGCCGACACGTCGGATATAATCGCCCTGTCGCATTTGCCGTTTTTCAGCATCGCGTTCGCGATATAGCCGTGATCGCAGCCGACGTCGGCAAAAACTTCGCATCGCGGAATAAGCGAAAAAAGAGTTTCGAGTCGTTTAGTCAATGAATTCTTTTAACCTCTTGCTACGCGACGGGTGACGGAGTTTTCTCAACGCCTTCGCTTCTATCTGACGGATACGCTCACGCGTGACGTTAAATTCTTTGCCGACTTCTTCGAGAGTTCTCGGCTTACCGTCGTCGAGACCGTAACGCAACCGCAAAACCTTTTCTTCGCGCGGGGTAAGCGTATCGAGCACTTTGATAAGTTGTTCTTTCAAGAGATTGCTCGCCACGACTTCCGTCGGAGCGGGGGCTTGCTCGTCTTCGATAAAGTCGCCGAGATGGCTGTCTTCTTCTTCGCCGATAGGCGTTTCGAGCGACACGGGATCTTGCGATATTTTCTGAATTTCCACCACGCGCTGTTCGGGAATACCCATCTCTTTGGCGATTTCTTCGGGCGTTGGTTCTCTGCCGTATTGTTGCAACAACTGTCTTTGCGTTCTTACGACCTTGTTTATCGTTTCGACCATATGCACGGGTATTCTTATCGTACGCGCCTGATCCGCTATCGCGCGGGTTATCGCCTGACGAATCCACCAGGTAGCGTAAGTCGAAAACTTAAAGCCTTTCTGATAATCGAATTTTTCGACGGCTTTCATCAGACCGAGATTGCCTTCCTGAATAAGATCGAGAAATTGCATACCCCTGCCGACGTAACGTTTGGCGATAGATACGACGAGTCTCAAATTCGCCACCGAAAGTTCGCGCTTGGCGGCTTCGTCGCCGTCCATCATCTTACGCGCGAGTTCTATTTCGTCGTCGGCGGTAAGAAGCGGGACTTTTCCGATGTCTTTAAGGTACATTTTAACGGGATCGTCCATACTGATCTCTTTCAGAAGTTGATCGTACAGTTCTTTGTCTTTTTCGTAGTCGTCGACTATCTTTATCCCGTTTTCTTCCAGAACCTTATAGATTTCTTCCATTTGGGAAGAGTCTATATCGATTTTTTCGAGTTTGTCGCAAAGCGTGTCGGAGCCTATGCTGCCCTTTGCTTTATAGACGGTTACGAAATCGTTTTTAAGTTGCTCTAAATGTTCTTCGGTAATGCTCATATTTACTCTCCGTTACTTTATAGATGAAAGTTTTGCGGTTACTTCGGCTATCGCCGGTAAAAGTTCTTTTCGTTTGTCAAGATCGGTTTCGGCGGCGTAAATCGCGTTCAATTCTTTAAGTTCGTTTTCAAGCGTTTCCTTTTTCAACGCGTTTACGCAATCGATAAAATATCGCCTTTCGCCCTGCGTGCCGAACACGCTGTCGCCGGCGGACAGTACTGCGTTATACTCAGCAAGTTCGTCGCCGCTAAAACTGCCCGACAGTTCCGACGGGAACGCTTCCTTGCCTTCTTCGCGATAAGAAGCGAGAGTCTCCCACAGTCTGCGATGAACGGGTATCAGGTCGAATCCGCCGAGATCGGCGTACGCCGAATACGGTTTATTGAACAGCATTGCGCAGAGTACGAATCTTGCCGCGCCTACGTTTCCGCTCTTCTTTTCGACGGTTTCCGTTGCCTGAACGACCGTTTGGGGGCGTTTATCTTCGCCGACCGCCACCTTGTTCGCGTCGCGGTTCAACGATTCGTACGTCGTACCGGTCTCTTTGCCGAGTTTGCGCAATAAATCTTCTTTTACGCTTTCCGACTCGACCTTGGCGATTACCTTAATCGCTTCGCCGATATATTTACGCTTTTCGACCGTATCGTCGAGATTATATTCTTTTTTTAGATTGAGCAGTTTGAAATCGACGAGCGGCATGCTCTCTTTCAATAATTTACCGTACGCTTCCGCGCCGTATTTTTTTATTACGTCGTCGGGATCTAACCCGTCGGGAAGCGTGACGACTCTTACGGTAAGACCTTCGTTGGCAAGCACTTCGAGACCGCGTATCGTCGCTTTTTGCCCCGCGCCGTCGCCGTCGTAACTTATCAGCACGGTATCGGCGTATCTTTTAAGTATACGCGCCTGTTCGACGGTAAGCGACGTACCCATTGACGCTACGACGTTTCTGAATCCGCCGCCGTAAACCGAGATAACGTCCATATACCCTTCGACCATTATCACTTCGCCTATGCCGTGCAGATTTTTTTCTTTTTTAAGGTTGTTGATATTGTAAAGAGTGCGGTTTTTTACGAATAATTCCGTCTCTTTCGTGTTCTTGTATTTGGCAAAATCGGGCTTCTTTTCAAGCAGTCTGCCGCCGAACGCCACCACGCTGCCGAGATTGTTGATTATAGGCACTATCAGCCTGCCCGACAACGCGTCGTAAACGTAAGTCTTACCATTGTCGTTGGTTCTTTTCTGGCACACGCCGCATTTAAGCATCTCTTCTTCGGTAAAACCTTTACTCTGCAAATGGTTCGGAAGAGAAAACATGTCCGTTGACGCGCCCAGCCCGAACGCAGTCGCGGTTTTACGATCGATTCCGCGATTTTTAAGGTATTCTCTATGCGCTTCGGCTTTGCCGTTTTTAAGATTGTCGACGTAAAAATACGCCGCGGTCTTCATTAAAGACAAAAGCCGTTCTCTGTCGGAACGCTCTTTTTTAATCTGTTCGTAATCTCTGTCGTCGTCGGGCAACGCCATACCCGCGCGCTCGGCAAGATACCGCACCGCCCCGACGTAATCGAGATTTTCCATAGTCCTGACGAAAGTTATTACGTCGCCGCCGCGCCCGCAGCCGAAACATTTGAAAAACTGCCCCGCGCTGTTGACGGTAAACGACGGGGTTTTTTCGGAATGCCCCGGTAACGGACAACACGCCCAGAAATTGACGTTGCCGCGTTTTTTAAGCACGCAGTATTTGCCGACGACGTCCACTATATCGTTTTTGGCTTTGAGTTCGTTTATGAAATTTTCATCGAACGCCATACCCGCGCGCCCCCTTTCGTATTATTTCGTCGCCGCCGTAACCCGACGGACGGTTATCTTAATAAAAAGTTCTTCGGAACGAATATCTCGTCAAACGCGTACACCGCGTATCGGTCGGTCATACTCGATATGTAGTCCGAAACGACGGTATCTTCGTCGTAAAAGTCGAGTTCTTTACGATAAAACTCGGGAAGTTTGTCCTTATTCGATTTATAGTACGCGTACATCAGTTCGAGCATATGCTCCGCTCTGCCTTCTTCGGCTTTCGCCGTCGAGCCGATATACACCTTTTCAAACATAAAATCGCGTAATTCGTCGGCAGCCGCGCCTATATCTTTACCGAGCGTTATTTCGCTTTTACCGAGCGAACTTTCGTAAACGGATAATATCATCGAGTTGATACGCTCGCTCGTGGTGTTGCCGAGTATTTTTCGCGTACTCGACGGCAAATCGTTTTCGGTGATGATACCCGCGCGGATAGCGTCGTCGATGTCGTGGTTAAGATAGGCTATTCTGTCCGAAAAAGACACGACCTTGCCTTCGCAGGTGGACGGATTGCCCGACTTCTTATGCTCGACTATACCGTCGCGCACTTCGTACGTCAGATTAAGCCCTTCGCCGTCGTTTTCGAGTTTTTCGACCACGCGAAGCGACTGCGCGTTATGCTCGAAACCCTTGGGGTTAAGCCTGTTAAGCACCCTTTCGCCCGAATGACCGAAAGGCGTATGCCCGAGATCGTGACCGAGCGCGACCGCTTCGGCAAGATCTTCGTTAAGCGACAGGCAACGCGCTATCGAACGCGCTATCTGCGCCACGTCGAGAGTGTGAGTGAGCCGCGTCATATAGTGATCGCCTTCGGGCGAGAAAAATACCTGCGTTTTGTTTTTCAGCCGTCTGAACGCCTTGGAATAAATGATCCTGTCTCTGTCGCGCTGAAATTCGGTGCGCATAGGGCAAGGCTCTTCAGCTCGTTCTCTGCCCTTGGTGTTTTCCGAAAAACAAGCGTAAGGCGAAAAGAACGCGCGTTCTTTTTCGTAGGTTTTTTGCTTTCCGTCAAAAAATGGTCGTTCCATACGATTCCTCCGACGTCGGATAAATACGAACGCTATAAAGTTATTCTATATATATATTCTATATTAACTCGCGAAAATCCTTTTTTCGGGCAAAAAAATTTTTTACGATAAAAAAAACGGGCGCGGCGTCGGAAAATTTCCGACGCCGCGCGAGAAAAATATACTTTTACCCTATCCGCGACCGTATATCGTCCGCGACTTTTTCGCAATTCACGGTTATAACCTTATCGGCAAATCGCAGCAGATTTATCACGTCGCCGCCGTTGCCGATCTTATCCGTAGCGATTATCTCCGCGTCAGCCGCCGCGCCGGCGCGGACGCATCGGGTTTTCGCGGCGTCGCACGCCGACAGATACCCGCTGCCGGTACAAAAGGATTTGACGCCGCAAGCCGATAACACCTTGACGACGCGCTCGACTTCTTCGCCCGTACATTCGCCGCACTCTGCCAACGCGGTTATTTTGAGCGATTTGTTTACTTTAAGACACTTTTTGACGTCGCGGCGGATAAAGTCGAGATTATCGCCTTTAATCGCGGCAAGCCCTATCGGAAGCAGAACGCCGTCCGCGCCATACGCCGAGACTTTTTTGATCGCCGTCTTCTTGACTCCGCCGCATTCTTCGCCGAACGGATAGCAGACCGCCGCGATTACTTTTACGTCCGCGCCGCCTATCAGCGTTTTCGCGCGCCTGATCCGCGTCGGAAAAACCACTACGCCGCCGAAGCCCGTAGCCGCCGCGCGGGACAGTTCGTCGTCGAACGCTTCGTCGGGCGAAAGCGTCAGATCGCAATAGACCTTGCGCAATAATTTCAGAAACTTAAATTCTTTGAATTCGCGGCGGAGTTCGTCTTCGCTCTGCCCGAAAATCACCGCCGTTTTGATAAGTTCGGCGTTTTCGGAAGTTTTTGCCAAAACCTTCGTCTCTTCTTCCGTCTCGCCCAGTTCCGCCGTCTTATCGGCGACTTCGTCTGCTAAAATATTCATACTATTAGTATTGCCGCGTTATAAATTTTTAACGCCCGACTTTTCGACGGAGTTCGACGAGAATTCGTAAAGCGCGCTATTAGTCGACAGCCGCGAAATGATAAAATCGAATCGGCCGCGGAGATTTGCGGCTAAGGAGACGAGCGTATGTCGGTTTTATCGGGTTTTTTGTCCGTTTTATTGGTATTTGTTATATGCTTCGCCGCGGTCGTGGCGGTAAAAATTTTCACGACGTATTACAAAATGAAAAAAAATACGGACGAAACGCAAAAGCCGAGCGATCCGAAAATTTACTGCATCACGGAAAAGATAGTAAAAAAGCCCGTTAAAAAGCGCAGAAAAAAACCGAACGTCGCCTTGCAAGGAATAGTCGTACGCCCCGAAAAATTCAAAATAGGTCAAAAATAAAAATCGGGCAATCGCCGTCAGCGATTGCCCGATTTTTATTTGCGTTTATTTAGCGAAGTTATTATCCACGAACGCGCAGTAGTCGGAATACTTCATAGGCTTTGCAAAGTAATAGCCCTGTATCACGTCGCAACCGAAGCCTTCGAGATCGAGCATATCTTCACGCGTTTCTACGCCTTCCTGCGTGACCTTAAACCCGAGTTTTTTAAGCATAGCGACGACGCTCTTCAACAGGGTTTTATCGCGTTCTTCCGACACGCCCTTGTCAAGGAAGAATTTATCGAGTTTAATCTCGTCGATATCTATCGTTTTAAGTACGTTATACGACGAATAACCCGTACCGAAGTCGTCGATCGAACAAAGGAATCCGTTCTCGTGCAGTTTACCGGATATTTCTTTGAGCATATCGTAGTTCTCGTAAGCGAAACTCTCGGTAAATTCGACGGTTATAAAGTTGTCTTTTATATTGAATTTCTTTTTTATTCTGACGTAATAATCGACGAAATCGGGCTGAATGGCGGTAACGCGCGACACGTTTACCGAAACGGGATAGCATATCTTTCTTTTCGCCACCCGCGCCGCGACGTTTTCGCACGCCTTGTACATTACGAACCGATCGAGTTTGGTAATAAACCCGTCTTCTTCGAATACGGGCAAAAACTCGGCGGGTTTTCTGTAATCGCCTATTTTCGCGTCGTACCAGCGGATAAGTATTTCCGCGCCGTCCATATTCTTCGTGCGGAAGTTATACTTGGGCTGATAGAACAGGTGGAATTCGTTGCCCCTGAGCGCTGATTCCATACGGCTTTCGATCTCGGCTTTTTTGACGTAGTTTTCGCGCAGAACGTCTTCGTAAAAAGTAACGCTGAGCGTTCCTATCGTTATAGGCGAATCTTTCTTTACTATACGGAGTTTTTCCGTCATAGACGCCACCGATTGTTTTACGTCGCGTTCAATTTCGTACACAGCGAGCGCGACGGTCATTTTATAGTCGTCGCCAATCCCTTCAAACGCGCTCAGCCTTAAATACGCGGCGTTAAGCCGTTCTGTGAACGCCCTGCGATCGCGGTAATGCAACAATAACAGAAATTCGCCTTCGCCGGCGTAGGCGTAGGTCTCTTCGGCGTACAGCGATCTGCGTATATCGTCGGAACAGAATTTTGCGAGTGTGACGCTCGCGGCGTCGCCGTATTTGGAAGCGACGTAACTGAAATTGTTTATTCTGAGCGAAACGAGCGCGAAACCCGACGCTCCGTGCCGTTTTAATATGCTCTCCACGTCTCTTTCAAATCTCTTCGGAGTATGACAGTTGAGCGTGGGATCGTAAGATTCCGCAAGAAATTCGCGACGTTTTGAAAGTTCTACGTTTATAAGCGTAGCCGCAACCGCTATCGCGACGCATACCGCAAGCCCGATTATCGACGCCCATACGTTAGAGAGAAGTTGGTTGCCTTCGCTGAAAATCTTCGCGGCAGAATATACGCAGACGAGCGAGAAATTACCGTTTTCCGCGCCTAACGGATTGACCGTGAGAACGTACCCGTCCGCCCCGTCGGCAAACGAAAACGAACGCGCCGAATCGCCGAGCATAGCCGAATACGCCGACTGCGCCGTCGACCGATCGGAAAACACGCGCAAAAACAATCCGTCCTGCACGGCTTCGTACCCAACTTTGAATTTGTCGGTGGTTTCGATTCTGTCGATAATTTTTCCGTTATGGTTGCAAAGCAGAGTAAATTCCGCCGAAGACACGCACGGGATAAGTTTATTATGCGCATCGTAAGCGTAAGCGCGTACAGACAGCGCGGTATAATCGTATAAAACTATAACGCCGTCTAATTCCGTCGAATTCTCGACTTTATACGCTATCGCAACGGATATTACGTCTTTGTACGTTCTCTGCCCTTCCGCAATACCTTCTTCTCTGTATAAAAAGGATTTGGACAGCGAGCCGTTACGCTCCGTCGCGGCGACGATTTCGGGATAGCCGCCGAGCGACTGCCCGCTCCACGTCGCGTACGCGTCGCCTTTATAGTAGCCTATTTCGACGACGTCGTCAGACCGATTTGTCGCCAGATACGCGTTCTTGACGGAGTCGACCGTCGCGCCGCCTTCGACTAAGGACAACTTCTCGGCAAAATACTTCGTCTCACGTCTTAATTCTTCGCATTGATCGAGAACGTACCGTTTTTGTTCGAGCGTGTAAAACTCGGCTTGTTCGGCGGTCTTTTTATCGACCGTATCCGAATAGTCTTTTACGAGCGCGGTAACCTGTATGAAAAAGAACACGCAAACTATCGTGGCGATCGCCATGACGATTTCGCCGACGTGTCTGAATAAAAATTTCTTCACTCGTTACCACCTTCTTCGTTTTTAAGCCTTTCGACTTCTTCGTCGATTCTGCGTTTTATTTCAGCCTGACGCTCGGCTTCGGCGTCCGTCTCGTCTCCGTCTTTAAGCGCGTTTATCATTTCGGGAACGTATACGAATATGCACGAGCCTAAAAAGACTACGGCGATCAGTATAAGTCCTACGGGAGACGCGAATATTCTGCCGAGTACCGTCGTTACGGGTAAATTTTTAATGTAAACCGCCGTTACGGCGTCGCTTTTTACTATCCAATCGTCTTCGACGGGGTTGGCGTCGCCTTTGGTTTTATACCCGTCGGATACGACTTCGGTTATTCTGTGGGTTATCAGGCTACCGTAAACCTGCGACGTTTTATCAAGGCATCTGAACGTGATAACGTCGCCGACGTTAAGATTTTTGCCGTCAGATTTCTTGACGAGGACGTAACTTTTGGCAGGAATAGCCGTTTCCATACTGCCCGTTTCAACGCGCAAAATCGCGCGCCCGAATACGAACGTCGGAGCGTTGCTCTTTTTTTTGAGAACGGTTGCCGTTACTGCGGTTATCACGAGCGAAACGATAACGACGACGGTAACCCATTTAATTATTTTAGCGATAATCTTTTTCATCGTCTGTTTTCTTTATCGTCGTCGATAAACGCGGAAGCGTCGTCTACGCCGTAATCGGTCGGGCGAGAATAGTCGCCGCTCGGACGAATAAACTTCTCTATCTCGTCCGCCGTGCCGTCCGCGCGGGCGCGGGAGTTATCCTTTGCGCCTTTAAGGGCGTTTTCTTTAACGTCTTCGTCTACGCGTTCGTCGTAAGAACTGCGGCGCGTCGTATCTTCGGCAACCGCGCTTTCTTTCGCCGCCGCGGCGGCGACTTCGGAATAAACAGACCTGCCGGGGCCGAACGACGGCAAGCCGTAACCGCCGACGTATTTTTCGTATCGACGGGTTTTTATCCAGCCGCGTTCGAGCATTTCTTCCGCAGAAAGCGCGGCAAAATCGGCGGCAGTAATCGGCGCGACGGGTTTTTTACGTTCGGAAAGCGAATTTTCCGAAGCGACGCTCCCTAAAAGAACGAGCGCGCGTTTAAGACTTCTTTCGCCTTTTATCGTTATTTTAGCGGGAGTGTCCGCCAGACTTTTGACTTCGGACACGTCTTCCGCAAAGAATTTTTCGTCTATCGACGACGGTTCGAGCGCAATATACGCCTTTAACGACTTCTCGTTGGCGACTACTCTCGCGAGAGTTTTTCTGCCCGCGCAGAACGTCGCGTATTTTCTGCTTATACGCATTTTAACCTTGTCGAACGCAAGCAACGCGTTGGCAAAAGTCGCAAAGTTTTCTTTGGTCTTATCGTCCGCAAGCCGAATTTTCGCGTTGAACGAGTAAGATTTGCCTTCGACGGTGGTAAAGTCGTCGGACGGGGCGAGTTCGTCCGCCCTGAGCGCAACCGCGACCGCAAAAGCCGTTTCGTCGCCGCCGAGTTCCCCGCTTTCGCGTTCTTCCACGAATTTTTCCGCGTATTTACGCGCCGACGTATCTTCCGCCACCGAGTAATCGGGGCGGACGACGTACTCGTTATTCTCTTCGTCGCCGTAACCGTGTTCGGCGTGACGGCGGAACGCCGCGTACTGCGTCGCCGACCATTCGTAAATTTCTTTCAGATATTCGTCCGACACGGCGGAGACTTTTTCGTCTATCGTAAGCCCGTAACCGGCGTCGTCGTAACTTTCGATAAATTCCCACAGCGCGAGACATTCGCGGAAGTATTTGTTTTTGGATATGGCGTTGGTACGCATAATCGGCGGGCGGACGAAATTCCTTTCCATAGATTTACAGAACGAAGAATTGACGTAGCCCGTCACTACGTCGTTGAGTTTTTCGACGCGCTTCCAAAGCCCCGTATCGAAAAGCGTATTCTTTACGTCCGCTCCGTCGGAACGCTCCGAATACTCGATTACGAGTTTTATCTTACACTTCCCTTCGCCGTCGGTAAAGTCGTTTTCGTATTCGAGCGAGCGATTTTTTTCGTCTACGCCCTGCTTCAACGCGACGTTATACCGCCTGTTTATAAACAGATACAGTCTGTGAATAAGCGTGTTAAGGAATTTGTTTTCGTAAGTCAATATCGAGTCTTCGCGGAAGATATTGAGCATTTTCATCGGCGTAACTTCTCCGCGCTCGTCAAGCCTTATCATATTGGTATGACTGCCCAGATGCGCAATCGATCTGCCCGATATTTTTTTAGTGAGTTCTATCGGCAAAACGGCTTCCGTTTCGGCGATATATCTGCGCGGATTACGAATCAGCGCGTCGATTGCGGCAAGCGCGTCTTCTATCGCTTTAACCCAGATTTCGTCAATCGAACGCAGAATGAGTTTTTCGGAAAACCGTATTTTGCCGTCGCCTTCGCTTAAAGCGTTGAGCGCGCGCGTATACGGAGACGAATCCGAAAGCAATGCGGTTACCTTTTCAAGCGTAACGTCGTAATCGTCCTTACGCCTGATTTGCGGTTTTACGTCCGCAATATCCTGCGCGGTTTCCCCTGCGGCGTTATCAGCGATTTCTCTGCGCTGCTTGCGGACTATCCGTATAAGCCCGCGCGCGACGAGATTGTCGAAAGTGTCGTGCCTGAACGCTTCGGCGGTAACGGGCGCTGCGGGGGAAGCGGATTTTTTCAAACCCTGCCTTTCGCACGCCGCCGCGACGAGTTTTTCGGCGTGGCGTTTCGCGCCGTCGCTTCTTACGACGAGCAACGACGGAGTGCTTGCCCTGCTTTTTACGTCCGACGCGTCTTTCGCCTTATACCTGCCGTTTTCGGCTTCGCTTGGATCTAACGCGAGATATATTCTTAAAGTTTTGCCGACTATCGTAACGCTTGCCACGCGGTTTCTGCCCGCGGTAAACGTTACGCCCGACCAACCTACGCGCGCGCGGACTTTTTCGTAAGACAAAAGTTCGGTAGCGAGCGCGGCGTAATACTCTTTTACGTTTTGTTCGGAAAGCAACAGTTTAGCGGTAAACGAGCGGTCGAATTTAAGTTTTTGAGTCCAGTCGGAAAAAGCGGCGGAAGGTTTTTCTTCCGTCGCGGTAAATTGTCCGCCCGATTTTTCGTTAAACATTTTACTCTCCCATAAACGGCGGTTTGCCGTCAATACGTCTTCTGCAAGGTCAACAGATACTTAATACTGTCTTTCATAACGCCCTTGCCGAAGAGCGCGTCGAGATAGGTTACGAGCGGTCTTATTTCGTCGCGGATAAGCGACAGGTTAAGACTCTCGAATTTTCTGAATACTTTGGTGGCGAGAATATAGTCCACGCCTTCGAGTTCCGTTCCGCCGCAAGCGACGTATACCGGCACGAAACGCTTTAACTGTTTCATAATACGGTTACCGAACGCTATGCGGAATTTATCGATAACGTAATTATCGAGTTTGGCGATTTTATCGAGCGTATCCGCGCCGACGGCGTGATCGCGCTCGGCTTCGTCGTACAACTCTTCAACCGCGTTGTACGAAATTCTTTCGCCGCTCGTTGCGGGCGCGTCAAACGGCACGCCTTTATTATCGAGATTTATGACGAACGCTCTGTCGTAAACCTTATCGGACACGGAGAACGTGGAATCGTCGTTATTGATAGTGCCGACGTACCAGACGTTCTGCGGAATTTTAAGATTGCCGCCGTCGAGTCTGGCGGGATCGTTTTTCCAACTTGACGGTACGAGTTCGATTTTCCACTCGTTAGGATCGGGCATTTCGAGTACGGAAAGCATTTCGGCAAAATAGTACTCTACGCGCGCGATGTTCATTTCGTCGAGAATGATTATATTGATGTCGTCGTTATAACCCGCGTCGTAAATACGGCGCAGGACTTCGGTCTCGTTGAATTTTTTGGTAAACTCGTTGAAATACCCGAAAAGTTCGTTACGGTCTCTCCACGACGGCTGAACGGACGCTATCGTAGAGTCGTTTTTGAAAAATTTGCCCATAACGTACGGCAACGAAGTTTTACCAGTACCGGATATACCTTGCAGAATGAGCAGTTTAGTAGCCGCAAGCCCCGCTATGGTAAGGCGAATGGTACGCAAATCGTAGTACAAGCCGTTGTTATAACAGGCGAAATTCCGTATATTCTCGCACAGGTCTTTAAGCGTAACGGGATCGTCGTAAGACGGCGGCTGAAAGAACGCGTATTTTTCGTCGACGGCGGCAAGGCGTTGAAATCTGCACGCCGCAAGCGCGGTCTCCTTTTCTTCGTCTTCGCCCGACTCGTTCTCGACAGCGTTCCGCATCTCTTCTTCGAGCGTTTTTTTCATCTGTTCGTAAGAAAGCCCCGCTTGCGTGACTTTGATACGGATTATCCTTTCCTTTTCTTCGGTAAGTTTGCTTACCTGCGATTGAAGATCTGATAATTCTTCGAGCAGATCTTCGTTTTTAGCGGCGGTTTTGCCGAGCCGAACGAGTTTCCTTATCCCAAGAAAGATAAGGAAAAACACCCCTGCCCACACCGCGAAAGAAAGTAAAAACGCAAGTATAGAAAAAATCCAGTCGAAAACGCCGAAAGACGAGCCTTCGGTTTCCCACAGTCTTATGTAGTACGGGAAATTGAATATTTTGGCTATTCCGAAAAACAGCCCTTTGAATATTTCCAACAGCCCTTGCAGCATATTACCGAAGAATAATTTGAACCAGGTAAGAAACCCGTACAAAAACCCGTTGTTAGCCGCTAAAAGACCGTTCGTAATTCCGTTGGTCATAATATACCTTTTTACTTGTGATTTAAGTGTTTAACTTTCCGCCGCGCGTTTTACGGCTCGTTAATAGAAGACGCGTCGGAATCCGCCGACGGGTTTACAGCCCCTTCCGCTTCCGCTTTCTGTCTTAAATACTCTTCTACCGCCGCGCGTTTTATCATCTCTTCGTCTTCGGCGGAAATTACTTTTTTGCCTTCGTTCTTCACTTTGACTATCGCCATAATGAACACGACGAGTTCATACGCGAAGAAAATCGCCAAAGGCAACAATATACACAAACCGAAGCCCGTCTGAGAACTTAAAAACGATAACGCACCGCCCACGCCCGCAATCTTTTTGCCCGTGTATACGGCGATTATCTTATCGGTATAAACCGAATCGCCGTCGGCAAGCGCGTTGTTATCGCCCTGCGTTTTCAGATAATCTACGGTTACGCCGTCAGATTTATAGCCGACGTCGATCACTCTGTGGCTGTTGCGGATAACCTTTCCGCCGACGCTCGTTTCAAAAGTGACTACGTCGCCCTTTTCAATTTTATTTATAGCGGAAGCGTTACCCGCTATATATTCGCCGATAATCAGATCGCCGCGCTTGAACCCGCTCGGTTTATCAGCCGATACCCACGACGGTTTTGCGGCGTTCATAGACTCGGATTCGACGCTCAGATAGCACTTTCCGCCGACGGTCGGCACGCCCTTTTTATTCGCGCTTGCCGACACCGCCAACACGGTCACGCATATGGCAAATACGACGAAAAGCCATAGTATGACGTTGACTACGACGCCTATTATCTTTTTCGCTTTTTTAACGTTTTCCATTCCCTTAATTTCCTTTTCGGAATTTTCAATCGTCTCGGCAACCTGCCGACACGGCGTGATTTTTATATTTTCGGGCGGAGCGGAATTTTCCGCCCCGCCGAAAACACGTTATTATCCAACGATAGAAAGAGCAAGTTTTAATTCCAGACCGGCTAAGGTGGCTACGTTAGCGGAAGTCACGTTCGCATTGTTGCCGTCGATGTAAACTTCGACCGTAACCGATTTGGCGGTAGTCGTTAATTCTACGCCGCTTACAGTTTCCGACGTCGCGCCTTGTTTAATCGTAACGGGGTCTTTACCTTCGATAGTAACTATCGCGCATAAACCATTATTTAACGAAGTTTCTGAAGAACCGAGAGTGGTGTCTGCGGCATCGATCTTAATATCGGCGGTTTTTGCGGCAGATTCCGCAGAAACGCCGATATAGAAAGTATAGGTTACCTTATAGTCGCCGGTAAGATCCGTGCCGATTCTGGTAACGTTCATCGTGTTCGTGCCTAATGCACCGCCGGTGCCCATCGAGCCTGCGTCATCCTGTTTTTTACTCGAAGCGTAATACCATTCGCCCGCATTAACGATCTCACCTATTTTATCGGTGGCTTTTGCGCAAGGATAAACGTTCGTCGCGCCGCCGCCGATTCCGCCGGTCTTTTTCGTAACGTTGACGTTGGTCTCCGTTGCAAGCGTGTTGGTCGCGCTTACTACGAGATAGGTCGAATTAGATTGCGCGGTAACTTGCATACCTTGCGCGGTTACGCGAGTGTTCATAGAGAACCAGGCGTAGGTGGACGATCCGAGCATAACCGCGCTTACGAGAAGCGCGCAAAGCGCAGGAACAACTTTTTTGAATTTTTTCATTTTTTTTACTCCTTGTAAAAAATATTTTTTCTTTTTATATTTTTCCGCGTTTCGGCGGTAAATACCTTATATATAAGCGAACTTTTATCCGCGTTCGGACTTTTGCCACACCCGACGGGGAATGGAATTGCGCCGAAGCGATATGCAAAAGTCCGCAATCGGAACTTTATCGTATCAGCCGATAATCTCGAAGAGCATATCTAACTTGAACTGCCCGCCCAAAACGTCGTCGGTACAGTCGGGATCGTTGCCTTCTAACCAGATTACCACGGTTATTTTAGTTATATCGCCCGCGGCAAAGCCGTCTATCTGCTTTTCGACGATTACGTCGTTTGAAGCGAAGTTGGTCATTACCCTGTTGTCGGGATCGATTTCCGGCTGACCGTTTCCGCCCGTCATAGGCTTGGCGTAGTCGGTATACTCGTTTTTATAGGTCTTTTCGCCCGTCTCCGCTTTATAGTAATCGGAATTGTAATACACCCTTACCCGAGCCGCCGCGTCTACGCCGACGGTCGCCTTTGACACTATCAGACTGTATTTATACGAACAGGTCTTCTCGCCCGTGTTTTTAAGGTAAAACGAGTACGCGAGATAGTCTCTGCCGTTATGCGCGCCGCTTACGTCGTTGAGATTGTCGGGCAGCGAGTTGCCGTCGATATTAGTTATATTTTTTATCGCTTTCGCGTTAAGGCGCGAAGTCTGATTTCTGAAATCGTCGTGTTCGGAAAGGCTTAACGAGTACGATCTGTCGTTGTAGTCTTTTACGCCTATGGTAAAACTTCCGTTACGGTTGAACAACAACGCCGCAAGATAGACTATGACGAGCAACAGTACCGACAGCGCGATAATCGGCGGCAGAATTTTACGAGCCTTTTTCGCGCGCTTTACCGAATCGGCTTTGCGCGTGATCGTAGATAAAGGTTCTTTTCCGTCAATCATAATCGTTCTCCGCTTTAAGTATATCGTCTGCGCTTAACGGATTTGCCGTCGCCGCGACGTTGCCTTTGTAGTTTTTTGCGGGTATAAACCCGAACGAATCGCGAGCGCGAAACTCGCGGAGTTCGTTATCGTTCCGCACGCCGTCGGCTATAACGTTTCCGCCGAGACTTTTAACGAGATTGAGAACGGGCGCGACCGCCGCGCTTTTTTCTACGTTGACGGAATATTCAGCCAACTTCTCGTCGGTAAAAACGAAATCGGGGCATACGGAAAGGAGTTTTTCTATCGGGAAAACGTCGCCGCCGTAGCCGTTTACCGCAATTTTGACGTTTGCGGCGCGGATAGACGAAAACGCTTCGCTTAACCTGCCCGTTTCGGCTTGCATTACCGATGCGTTGAACTCTAACGCCAGCCTTTCGCACCCACCGAACGCGCTTAACGCGTTTTTGACGAGCGAATACGGATCGTCGGCGTAAATTAAGGAGTCGGTTACCTTTATAAACGAATACGTCGCTTTTTTGCCCGAATCGATTACACGCTTTTCTACCGACGCGGCTTTATAAAGCGCGCGCAGGGAATACCGCAAACCGACTTCGTCGTCGGTAAGCGAATCGGTTATCGAAAACCCGTCAAGCGAACCCGCGATTACGCTGTTTACGTCAAGGCACACCCTGTACGCGCGCACTTCGCCGTAATAACAATCGTATACGGGAAAGTATCGCAGTTCGAGCGGTTTTACGCCGCTGTTTACGGTACGGACCGCAAAATTATTCAATTGTAAATTATATTCGCCCGTTCCGTTCATATTTTCTAAATAAAAAAAGGTTGCAACCGTACCCGTAAAAGTACCAAATTGCAACCCGGCCTGCTTAAACCAGTTAAGCCCCGATGGCTTTGCGTCGCCGCCTCACAGCGGTTTTGCCAAACACATAATATTCATTTTACGGAGAAATATTACCATTTTTTTACGCCCTTGTCAACGATTTTTTGTCTTTTTTAAGAAAAATTATCGAAATGCCGTCAAAATTTTATGGTGTATCGCTTTTCAACGAGTCAAAAGAAATAATCCGCCGAACAAATACGCGTGTATTTGCCGTAAGCCTTTAACCGTTCCGACTTCGACGGCATCCGTCGGCGGCTGTTAATTTCAGTTGGGTAGTGGCACTAACCAACTCGCTGTTTTCTTTTTTTAGTTTGGCTTTCAGATATTTCCAATAGTTACGGCATTTTTCGTAACTATCTTCTTTTCGGATTGCCCCGATAATATCAAGAACGCTGAAATACCACTTGTTGTTTTTCTCGTTCCAAACGGCACGCACTTCTTTATCGTTAAAAAATCTGATTGATATTTTCATACAATCCCCTTATATTTATATCTGCAATACAGCCAAAAGCAACGGTTTATATTATAATCAATTGTTTTTCGCCTTAGCCGTCAAACGCAATTCCTTGACTTTTTTATTTGCAAATAATCTTTATTTTATTGTAATATATTTTGACGGAAAAATCAACAATAAAAGTCGGCTGTCAGCCGACTTTTATTGTATTTAGAAATTATCAGGGATTCCCATTATATTGATTGATTTTTACAATCCCGATAAAGACGCGCTTTTCGTCTCTTTTTCGTTAAATTACTTCCACTTCTTGTTGTAATGCGTAGTTAAAGTTTCATGCTCTGCCCAGAGAGTCATACCGAGTTCAGACGCGTCGCTCTTCCAGTTGTCTATCATAGCAGATTTCGTATAGCCGAAATCCGTCAAAGTGTACGTTCTGAAATATTCGATATACACCGCGCGGAGCGACATACTTTCGAGTTTGACTGCGCGGGTAATGCGCGTGGCTTCCTGCTCGGTTATCTGCCCCGCGTTCTTCGTGGCGGTTACGGCAGAATACGCTTCGTCGATAAGTTTAATCCAACCGACATATTTAGTTCTGTCGAACCAGTTTTTGTTTACGCTAAGATACTGGCTCATATCGCCGTACTCGGGGCAATTGCCGCTGAATTTTTGGGCAAACATATCGCGCTGCTCGTTGAATATTTTACGCATAGTAGCGTTTGCAACGCCGAAATAGTTTTCAAAGAAACCGTTAATCAGTTCGTCTAAATTCTCGTCGACGTTATACATAAGTTTGCTGTTGACGTACTCTTTAAGTCGAGCGAAGCCCGTTGCGACAGGCTCGTTATACTGCCCTAAATTATACATCAATAAGCCGTTATTCTGCGCGGCAAGACGGAAATTCTGCTGTATACTTCCGAATATATCGAAGAACGGCATATAGTCGTCGGGGAAATGTTCCATATAGAAGTAATACATTACGTTGCTTGCCGACAAATTCCAGCCGCGTAGATTTTTAAGCGCGAGAGAGTTTCTGTCCTTTACGGACGGGGCGTCGCTACGCGCCGCAGTTCCGTTATAATCGAACGGAACGTAATAGTTCGCTTCTATCGGACAATAGAACACCGTGACGAGATCGTCTAACTTCATATCTTCGCTTACGAGCGAATACGTACCGTCGGAATTTTCTTTGACGGGCGCGTTTTGCGACTCGTGATAAGCGAGCATTACGGGTTTTATATCCGTTCTGCCGCTCGTTCTTAGTTTGGCGGCTACCTTGTTCATAAAATAGACGTAGGTAGACGACTTAAACCCGCCGTGACTTGAAATGTAAGACGAGCAGGTACTGCACGAACACCAGTAGCGGCTGTCCGCCATACCGACGTAAAAATATTTTACGCGCGTTTTAAGACTTTCGTCCGCACTTTCGACTTCGGCAATTCTTTCAAGCATTTTGTTTACCACGACGGTTGCGATACCGTCCGCGTCGCGAGTAAAGCATACCTGCTTGTTTTCAATGCCGCCCGTATAGCCATCTGCATACCAGTTACTATGCTTCGAGCCGTATACCGAATAAGGAATGGCGTATAAAATATCGTGCATATCGCTTTTAACGCTCGTATCATCGGGATTGACGAACGCAAAAACGTCGGCAGAATTAAGGCGTAAACGGTAACCGTGAAATTCGCTGCCGTCAACCTGATGCGCGGAATCGTAACCGTACACCCTTAATCTGTACGCAAACGACGGAATAACCGTTCTGTCAAGATCGCCTTCGTAAAACTTTGCGGAAGAGACGTTGCGGTTAAGACTATACACGCCGTCGGCGTAATACTCGTACCCGAAAAACTCGTGCAATAAATCGTACGCCGCGTTAAGATAACCCATCCAGCCGTCGACAAGCGTGCCGCCTATGACGTAGATATTACCGCTTGCGTCGGTTTTGATTATATACCCCGAATCGCCGAGCGCGGCTCTTTCCGCATCGGTAATACCGAGATCGGCGGCTTTATACCTTTCGGTTTCGCCGAACGATATGAATTTTTTACCGCCCTTAAAACCGTCTTCTTTAAGCCAACTTATTTGTTTGCCGGAAGCCGCTAAAGAGTCGTTGGCAAAATCAATAAACTCTTTAGCGCCCCTTGCGGCCCTGCCCGCTATACCCGAACCCCCCGCCGGGGAAATCAATTGATAGTCAAGCAGATCGACTTCCGACTTTACGCTTTTTTTGTTCCGCGTAATTCCGTAAAGTATACCGGATCGGTTTGACCTTGAGTATACGCAACCCACCACACTTGGTTGGCAAAATATTTAAGTTCGTTAGCCTTAGTGGCATCTGCTAAAGTGTGTGTCGTATTGATTATCTGTTTACCGTTATTGGTAACGACAACATTCCATTTTTGCGCATTATCGGCATCTCTGGTCAAAGTAACGTACAACCAGCCGCATAAGTTTTCCTTACCCTGTCCTGCAATTGTAAATTTGTAATTATTCATAATTGCAAAATTAAGAGATTCGTATCCGGAAATATCACAAGATTCAAGCCAGTCTGCCCTAAAATACCAGTTAGATTCTCCCCCCATCTTACTTTCATTGCCTTGCCAGACGTAATCGTATCCCGACGGCGCAATCTCCGCCGTCTCTTTTACTACTATTTGGCCGCCTTCATAAAGTTTATCGTTAATAACTTCGCCGACTTTGGCAAGTTCCGTCTGTCTGGTCGCGCGGACTTCGGTTGCGTACACGGTAAGGCTTTCGCCCGCATCCGCATACGGCGTAGTGCCTTCCGCCGCGCCATGCCACAATACGTCACAAATAGTCGCACCGGTATTGCTGAACGTCGCTATAATTTTACCTTGATATACGATTTTTACTTCCCAACCCGACGAGACCTTAGTTAAATAGAAGTAAAGCCAGTCGTCATAATGTTGCTGAATTAACTCGTTGACGTTGTTGACCTTGTTGTCAAGACGGAATTTCGCCGTGGATTTGAGAGCAAAATGCACTTCGCTAAATTGACTGATATTGTCGTGGTTCATACGACCGTGAATATACTTATCGGCAACCGTTTCGTGCTGTGCGTGGCTCGGACCGCTGAAACCGTCGGTAATTTCGCGTACCGACGTAAAGCCTTCGGGCGCAGCCATCGAAGAAGATTTAGTCGTCATCAACGATTCATTGGAAGGCGCGGCGTAAATACTGCTTAAAATATTTTCGCCGCTGACCGCAACGGGTTTCGCTTCGGCACGGATTTCGGTAACGTATACGTCGAGATCGCGATATAAATCGCCGAACGGCTTAAACCCGCTCGTGTTACCGAACAATATTGTGTTCAGAGCGTTATCAACGTAATTACTATTATCATTACGCGCACCGTTAAGTAATCCGCCCGCAACGTTTTTATCCGTAGCGGAAGAATAAACGGTGTTGCCCGCAACGTCGGTTACGATGAGACTCCACATATCGTCGGATACCTGCGTAAGCGTAAACGTCAACCAGTCGTGAGAGTTGTCGTTGATAAGACCGTTCAAGTTCATCGTCTGGTTGGTTTTTATGGCAAATTTAAGCGTTTTTATAGTATCGAGCGTCGTTTTAGAGAAATTTCCGTCGTGAATATACCTATTAAGCGGACGAGTTATAGAGTGCCCATCTGCATCTTTGCCTACCGTCGTCGTATTAGTGCCGACGGCGGTGGCTTTGGAAACGAATTCAAAGCCAGCGGGCGCGGCAACGTCGGTAACCTTGGTAGCCGTGCGATAAGCGGATTCTTCAAACACTTTGCCGAAGTATACGCCCTTTTCGGCGGTAAGGGTTATATCGCCCTGCGCGGTAAAGTCTTTGTTCCAGACCTTGCCGTCGGCGGTCTTCCATACGACGTACTCGCCGTCGTTAAGCGTGAGTGCGGGCAAATCAAGTTTCGCGCCGTAGGTCGCGGTTTCGGTGGAAACGGTCGCGCCGTCGCTGACGTAGGTAATTACGGATTCGCCCGGCAGATACGCGGCAACCTTATCGGCGTCGGTAAGGTTGTTATCGGTGGCGTATTTGGCAACGTCCGCCATAGAAGCGTACTGAACAGCCGTGCAGAAAGTTCTCGGTACGGATACGTCGTGAGCGGTGTTCGCGCTGTCTTTAATTACTATGGTTTCGGTATAGGTAAGCACGCATTGCGCGGCAAGTTGAAGAAATTTCGCCTGCTGCGGAATTTCGGAGACGTAAACCGCCGCTTCGTAATATTCCGCGCCGCCGTCGGTAACTACCTTCCAGTCTGCTTCGGCAATATCGTAGGTAAGCGCGTCTGCCGAGTCGGCAACGTAAACGCCCTTTAACAGATACTGCGGCGCAACGGAGAACTTAAACGCGATATTCGAAACGTTGGCGTCCGCCTTTAACGCGTCGAGTTTAGACTTGCTGATCGCGACCTTAAACCTTAAACCGTGTTCGGTCTTACCCGCTTCGGCGAACCTTACGCCTATATGCGAGACCTTAAAATCTTCTGCGGCAACGGTAGTAGGCTCGGTATTACCCGCCGCGTGAACGCGGGATATGCCTATGCCCGCAAAAACGCAACTTAAAGCCATAACTACGGCGAAAGCCACGCTTACCAAAAATTTCTTCTTAGTCAAGATTGGATACCTCCCCGTTGTCGTAACCCCCGTACAAGCCGCCCCAACCTTTCGGGAAGGAACTGCCGTTGCTCGTCTTGATGACGTCGCAATTCTGAACACGCGTTACCTTAAGTTCGGGCGAAACGTATTCGAGCATTATTTTGCAATTCTCCATATTGCATCCTCCTTAAAAATTTCTTTTTCAATTAACGGAGTTCTTCCTTGCTTTGCAAGGAAGACGGGTACCCGTCTTTTTTCGTTTTCGGTTTTTAACTATAATTCTCGCCGCGCAGGCGTAATCTGCCGCAGTATAGGCGTTATTTTCAGACTTGCAAGCGTTATTTTCCGCCGCGCAAGCGTTGTTTATTTGCCGCCGAACGGCATATCGACGTAGTCTTTGTCGTTTTCTTTTTCTTGCTCTTCGCCGAGAGAAGCAGTCATACAATCGTTTAAGCCCGAAAAGCGGATAAATTCCGCCACGGGCGCAAAATATTTAGGTTTAGTATCTTTTTCGTACATTTTTATACCGCTTTTTTCGGCGTTTTCACAAACGCGCGCGGGGCATAATACGCCCTTTCGTTGTAAGTATAGCACAGGTTATTTGAAAATTCAATGTCGATTTTGCTTGTCTTGTTTCTTTTTTTACTTATCTTTGGACAAAAAGAAAAGAAGCCCGTTTATAAAGGCTTCTTTTTTATTGCGTCAGTACCCGCCAAAACGCCGGAGACAAAGGCGCGATTACATTTCTAATTCGTCTAAGGTCTTGGAGAACGTGGGAATGACGTTCTTATAAAAATATCTGACCGCTTCGTCTTCGACGGCTTCTATTTCTTTGCCGATACTCGTCTTCGCTTTCAAAAATTCTTTGTTGCCGACTTTTAATTCTTCGATACATTTAATATACGCGCAGATACGGTCGGCGTACTTCATCAGTTTATACTCTTCGCTATCCGTTTCGGACAATATAAATTCCGCGTAGCGCGATTGCAGTTCTTCGGGGAGTTTGCCGATAAGGCGCAGATTGGCGTCACGCTCGAGATTTTTATACGCGGAGTTGATTTCCCGATTGAAATATTTTATGGGCGTGGGCAAGTCGCCCGTTACCACTTCGCTGGTTTCGTGGTATATCGCAAGACACAACGTCTTATACTCGTCGACCTTTCCGCCGAATTTCTCATTCTTTATCAGCGCGAGCGCGTGCGCCACTATCGCAACGCCCCAACTATGCTCCATAATGTTCTCTTCGGAAGTGGAACGCATTAACGCCCAGCGTTTAATATACTTCATTCGCATTAAATACGCGTAAAAATCAAAATCTTTGGTCATAAATTCTCTCCTTACGGCAATTATAGTATATTAACGGGCGTTTGTCAAGAAAGAATTACGTCAGCCGCAGGCAAATGCCTGCGGCTGATGATAAGGGGGATTAAATTCGTCCGACGGGTTTATTGGGCGTCGGAATAAGGGAGTTCGAATTGGTGGTTGCCGTCGATAGTGAAGTTATAACCGGTTTCGGTTTTCGTGACGGTAACGTTGAAACTGCTTTCGCCTATGATATAACTGAGACGGAAAACGTTATCGTTTACGTCGTCTTTGCTGATTTTGAATTTGATACCCTTAAAGGCTTTGAACGAAAGTTCGACTTCGGTCTTACCGTTCTCCGTTTCGTATTCGAGTTCGGTTTCCTGTAAAACCTTGCCGTTACGAACGATTTTTACCGTGTAGGAAGTTTCGAGCGAGTTTTCGTCTTTCTCGGATTCGTAAGAAAATTCAACGTAGTTGTTCTCGTCGGCTTTGGTTCTGAATTCTACGGAAAATTCTTTCTCGTCGCCTTCGACTTCGAGTTCTTTTTTACCGACTACTTCATACTTCTTATCGCCTTTTACGATAACGCCTTCGAGCGTGGTGGAAGTTTCGGTTTTGGATTCGTAATCGTCGTCGTCCTGCTCGATTTCGGTCTTGGTGGAAGTTTCGTTAAAGTACATTCTGGCAACTTCTTTTCCGTCGACCGTAACGGTCATAAGATAAGTATACGCGGCAAACTCGCCGTCTTTTTCGGTGTTGATTTCAATCTTTTCGCTGACGTTGCCCGCCAAAAGCGAGTCTACGAGTTCAAGACCGTCTTTGATCTTGGGCGCAACGCCTTCAAAGTTAAAGGCAGGCGCGTTGATTTCTATCGAAGCGGAGTTGACTGCCGCGCTCGCTCTTCTTACGGAAGACGCGCCCGAAGCGGAAAGGTACGACGCGCCCGACAAAGCGGAAGTGGCGTACACGTCCTGCGCAGAAGTAGACGGGGCTTGCGATTTCTTATCGTCTTTATTGCCCGAACAGGCTACCGCGCCGAAAGTAAGAGCGGCACTTAATGCCAAAGCGGATAAAACGGTTAACAGTTTGCTGAATTTTTTCATAGAGCAAAATCTCCTTTTTGTTCTTTCTGCCCTATATACGATTATGCTTTGCCCGTTTTACGAATTTTTGAAAAATTTTTTTAATTTTTTTTAAGAATTTTTTTCGCGGTGATAAAATTGACGGTTTTTAAGACGATTTTCTTCTTTATTATGTAATATTCGGCGCATTATATATTGACCGCCGCGAATTAAAAAGCGATTGCTCATAGAATGATCGCCGAGCAATCGCGTATTTGCAACGAAGAACGAAGTTAATCGTCGTCGCTGTTGAAAAGTTGTTCTTTCATTATTTCAAGCAGGTTTGAAAGGCTTTCGCCGAAATCGTCGCCGTCGGAGTCTTCAATATCTTCTAAACTTTCAAGCAGGTCTTCTTTACACTCGTCTAAGTCTTCTATAAGGTCTTTTACGGTTTCGCTTTCGACTAAAAACGGCGCATGGATTTTCAAATCGAAATTATACTTGGCGGAAAATACTTTCAGTTGGGTAAAAAGCGTTACGTCGAGATTGACGGTGTCGCCGCTTAAATCGCACGCGTTCAAGCCTTTAAGCAATTCGTCTATATTCTGAATTTTTTTGTTTACTTCGGCTATAAGACGTTTTTTAAGGATTTGGAGTTGCGATTTGGCGTATTCGGCGATTTTGTCGGTCTTATACTTCTCTTCGATAAGTTCAAGGTCGTCGTCGTTCAGGAATTTGGTGTTTACACCGCCGAGAGACGCTTCGTCAAGATAAGTCATTACGGCGGACATTATATCTTTTTGCTTGCTTTCTTCGGTTTTATGGGTTTCTTTATTGAAAGCCGTTATCTGAATGAGCGCGCCGTCGGTCATAAATTTTAAGTTTTTAAGGTCGGCGCAAATGGCGCGCGTGGCTTCGTCGATTCGTTTGCCGGTATAGTTACAGCCGTACAAAAAGTATACCCCGTCTGCGTTGAGCGCGGACTGCGCGACGACTTTATCGTTTTTATCGACCGTGAGTTTGACCGCCGGATTGACCGAGATTACGACTTCGTAAGCCGCGCTTGCGGTGGTTACGCCGCTATCCGGTTTTTTTATAACGACGGGCAAAAGTATCGCGAACACGATAGCGATCGACGCGAACGACATACCTATCGAAAAGTATTTTTTACGCGTTTTACGACGTTGCGCGGCAGAGACCGCGGCGGTCTTTTCGGCTATACGTTCCCATTCCACTTCGCCGACGATTTTATCGGTAAGATCGGGGATTTTGCAGTCGGTTTCGCGTTTTATCCGTTTTATGATTTTCATCGTCACACCTCCTTTTTGAGTTTTTTCAGTATGGTTTTATATTGATAATTGACCGTGGTTACGGGTTTGTTCAGCATTTTGGCGACTTCGGTTTGCGTATAGCCGAAAATCGCGACGTTTTCGAGAATGAAAAACTCTTCTTTATCGAGCGTTTTTCTGCATTTTTCAAGCAGGGGGAAGTCCGTCGAATACTCGTCTTCACGCGAGACGGGCAAGTTCTCGATTTCGACCGATTTATCGGTTTTGGAGTCCTTTTTTATCGCGTCGAGAGCCTTGTTCTTGGTTATCGTGATAAGGTACGGGAGCGGATCGCCGTCAATCGAGTGGGACTTTTCGAGCAGGGATATATACGCGTCCTGCATTACGTCTTCTATAAAAAACTCGTCGCGGGAGTATTTTCGGGCTGTGAAATATACCGCGCGCTTGGTAAGGGCGTAAAACTCGCCGAAGTATTCTTTTTTACCCTCTTTCAACTTCGCAAAGAGAGTCGTTATCCTTGAACGTTCCATTTTTAATGCGGCGTACGCCTTTCATCCTTTATACGATTTACATAGTCGCTTTTTACGAAGTATAACATATTTTTTATAAATTTTCAACGAAAAAAATTCCGCAAAGAGACCTTTGCGGAATTTTATTATTCGTTTTAAGAAAGATTATTTAATAATCTTCGCAACGACGCCCGAACCAACGGTTCTGCCGCCTTCACGAATAGCGAATCTCAAACCTTCTTCGCAAGCGATAGGAGTGATAAGAGTTACGTCGATGGTGACGTGGTCGCCGGGCATTACCATTTCAACGCCTTCCGGAAGTTTGATCGTGCCGGTAACGTCGGTGGTTCTGAAATAGAACTGGGGACGATAGTTGTTGAAGAACGGAGTGTGTCTGCCGCCTTCTTCTTTGGTAAGGACGTAAACCTGACCGCTGAATTCGGTGTGAGCCTTAACGGTGCCGGGTTTCGTGATAACCTGACCTCTTTCGATACCGTTTCTGTCGATACCACGAAGGAGCGCGCCTACGTTGTCGCCCGCTTGCGCTTCGTCAAGAGTCTTTCTGAACATTTCAAGACCGGTGATAACCGAAGTGGTGGGCTTTTCCTGAAGACCAACGATTTCGACGGGATCGCCGACGTGGCCTACGCCTCTCTCAACTCTTCCGGTAGCAACCGTACCACGACCGGAGATCGTGAATACGTCTTCAACGGGAAGAAGGAACGGCTTAGCGTCGTCTCTTTCGGGAGTCGGAATGTAGTTGTCGATAGCGTCCATAAGTTCGAGAATGCATTGAGTTTCGGGAGCGGCAAGAATTTCTTCTTTCGACGCACCGCTCGAAGCCTTTTCGAGCGCTTTAAGCGCAGAACCCTTGATGATGGGGGTGTCGTCGCCCGGGAAGCCGTATTCGTCAAGAAGACCTCTGACTTCCATTTCAACGAGTTCGAGAAGTTCGGGATCGTCTACCTGATCGCACTTGTTAAGGAATACGACGATGTAGGGAACGCCAACCTGACGAGCAAGAAGAATGTGTTCTCTGGTCTGCGGCATCGGACCGTCGGTAGCCGCAACGACAAGGATAGCACCGTCCATCTGCGCCGCGCCGGTGATCATGTTCTTGACGTAGTCGGCGTGTCCGGGGCAGTCAACGTGAGCGTAGTGACGCTTATCGGTCTGATACTCAACGTGTGCCGTGTTAATCGTGATACCTCTCGCCTTTTCTTCGGGCGCTTTATCGATCTGGTCATATCTCATTGCTTCGGCGTCGCCTTTGCAAGCCATAACCATCGTGATAGCCGCAGTTAAGGTCGTTTTACCGTGGTCAACGTGACCGATAGTACCGATGTTTACGTGCGGTTTGCTTCTGTCAAATTTTGCTTTTGCCATTTTTGTTTCCTCCGATTTATGATTTTGTTTTAATTTTTTGTATTACCGCCGTTATACGGCGCGGTAATCGAGTTTTAGTCGCGGCTTCTTCGGCTTGCCGCTTCGCCCTTTCGTATCGATGTATTTCAGCCGCGCGGGGCGGCTCAAACCGCCCGCGCAGGCGCGTTACTATATATTGATATATTGATTGAATTTATCAGTCGTTGGACTTAGTTGATCTTTCGCCGATAATCTTTTCGGAAATGGACTTCGGACATTCGGAGAAGTGGTCGAATTGCATAGTGAACTGACCTCTGCCCTGCGTTCTCGAACGAAGTTCGGTCGCGTAACCGAACATTTCGGAAAGCGGAATGTACGAATCGATTACCTTAGAGCCGTTTCTGTCTTCCGTGCCGAGTATAGTACCCCTTCTCGACGAAACGTTACCCATAAGGTCGCCGAAGTAGTCTTCGGGGGTAACGATTTCAACCTTCATTATCGGCTCTAAAAGAACGGGGTTAGCCTTCTTCATACCGTCTTTGAACGCAAGAGAACCCGCGATCTTGAACGCCATTTCGGACGAGTCGACTTCGTGATAACTTCCGTCGTATACAGTCGCTTTGAAATCGACCATCTCGTAACCGGCAAGATAACCGTTCTTCGACGCTTCTTCGATACCCTTTCTGACAGGCTCGATATATTCCTTGGGGATAGAGCCGCCGACCGTCTCGTCTTCGAAGACGAAGCCGCTGCCCGGTTCCAAAGGCTCGAATCTGACTTTACAATGACCGTACTGACCTTTACCGCCGGATTGTCTCTTGTACATTCCTTCCGCGTCGACCGCTTTACGGAACGTCTCTTTATAGGAAACTTGCGGCTTACCTACCGTCGCTTCGACTTTGAATTCTCTTAAAAGTCTGTCGACGATAATTTCAAGGTGCAGTTCGCCCATACCGGCAATGATGGTTTGTCCGGTTTCTTTATCGGTATAGAATTTGAAAGTCGGATCTTCTTCGGCAAGTTTCAGAAGCGCGAGCGTCATCTTTTCCTGACCGGCTTTGGTCTTGGGTTCTATCGCGACCTGAATAACCGGATCGGGGAATTCCATCTTTTCGAGAACGATGGGATGATTTTCGTCGCACAAAGTATCGCCCGTAGTGGTCTCTTTCAAACCTACTATCGCGCAGATGTCGCCGGAATAAACCTTATCGATTTCTTCCCTGTGGTTGGCGTGCATCAATAAAAGTCTGCCGACTCTTTCTTTCTTACCCTTGGTGGAGTTGTAAACGTAAGAACCCGATTCGAGCGTGCCCGAATATACTCTGAAATACGCGAGTTTTCCGACGAACGGATCGGCAACCATCTTGAACGCAAGCCCCGCGAAGGGTTCGTCGTCGTCCGTCTTTCTGACTTCTTCCTGATCGGTGTCGGGGTTAATGCCTCTGACGTGATCGACGTCGATAGGACTGGGAAGATAGTCTACGATAGCGTCGAGCAGGTGCTGAACGCCCCTGTTTTTATAACTCGAACCGCAAAGTACGGGGTTCATTTTCATAGCGAGCGTGGCTTTTCTTATCGCCGACTTCATTTCTTCGGGGGTAAGTTCGCCCGTTTCGAAGAATTTCTCCATCAAAGCGTCGTCCTGCTCGGCGCACGCTTCCATAAGAGTCTGTCTGGCGGCTGCAGCCGCGTCTTTGTATTCGTCGGGGATAGGACCGACCGTGAAATCTACACCGAGATCGTCGTGGTAGATAATGGAATCGTTCGCGACAAGGTCGATAATTCCGCAGAAAGTATCTTCCTTACCTATCGGCAAGCAGATCGGAATGGCGTTGGATTTAAGCCTTTCTCTCATCATCTTGACCGCGTTGTCGAAGTTCGCGCCGTTTATGTCCATTTTGTTGACGTAAGCGATACGCGGAACGCCGTATTTGTCGGCTTGACGCCATACGGTTTCGGATTGCGGCTCTACGCCGCCCTTCGCGCAAAACGTCGCCACCGCGCCGTCGAGTACGCGCAGAGATCTTTCGACCTCGACCGTAAAGTCGACGTGACCGGGGGTGTCGATGATGTTGATTCTGTTACCCTTCCAGAAACAGGTGGTGGCTGCCGAACAAATGGTAATACCCCTTTCCTGCTCCTGTACCATAAAGTCCATAGTGGCGGCGCCGTCGTGCGTTTCGCCGAGTTTATGAGTCTTTCCGGTATAGAAAAGTATTCTTTCGGTAGTGGTGGTTTTACCGGCGTCGATATGCGCCATTATACCTATGTTTCTGGTATGATTTAAGTCGTATTGTCTGGGCATACTGTTCTCCTGCAATTACCAGCGATAATGCGCGAACGCCTTATTCGCTTCCGCCATTCTGTGCGTGTCTTCTTTCTTCTTGACCGCGCCGCCCGTGTTGTTGTACGCGTCCATAAGTTCGGACGCGAGTTTGTTGCTCATCTCGCGATCGCTTCTCTTTCTCGCGGACGCAACTATCCAACGGATAGCGAGAGTTTGTCTTCTTTCCGGTCTGATTTCGATGGGAACCTGATAGTTCGAGCCGCCTACTCTCCTCGCTTTAACTTCGAGAAGGGGCATAACGTTGTTCATCGCTTGGTTGAATATATCCATCGGTTCCGCGCCTAACTTTTCCTGCGCTTTCGCAAGAGCGTCGTATACGATGGTCTGCGCCGTACCCTTCTTACCGTCAAGCATTACCTGATTTATCAGTTTGGTAACTACTTTATTGCCGTATATAGGATCGGGCAGCACGTCCCTTTTCGGAACGTTACCTCTTCTTGGCATATTTAATGTCCTCCTTTTTAATTAGTTCAGGGTCTTTGCCCCGTGTCTGCTATCGCTCTTAAACCTTCGGCTTCGCGCCTCGGGGAGCGAACCTTCCGACGAAATTCGTCGTACTGCCTACCATTGCGGGTTAATAGGGTGTATTCCGCTATAAGTAGGAAATTCCGCTTGCGCGGCAGTTTCGCGTTTACGCCTTATTATTTAGGACGTTTCGCGCCGTATTTGCTTCTTGCCTGCTTTCTCTTCGCTACGCCTGCGGTGTCGAGAGTACCGCGAATGATGTGGTATCTTACGCCGGGCAAATCTCTGACCCTGCCGCCGCGAATGAGTACGGAACTGTGCTCCTGAAGGTTATGACCTTCGCCCGGAATGTATACCGTACCTTCTTGCTTGTTGGTCAGACGAACTCTTGCAATCTTACGAAGCGCGGAGTTAGGCTTCTTGGGAGAAGTGGTCGTAACCGAAAGGCATACGCCGCGCTTTTGCGGGCAGTTCGCCATAATCGGAGTTTTACTCTTCTCGTTAGCCGTCGCCCTTCCGCTTTTGATGAGTTGGTTGATGGTTGGCATTTGTTTACCTCCTTATAAGTTTCGGAATATTCTAAAAACGGACCCTAAACCGTTAAAAGAAGCGTCGTTACGGCTCGGTTTTTACCGCCTTTTACGCCGAAAGGCATAACTTAGGCATAGTGACACCGATACCATATTGATATTTTATCAAATTTATAATGGCTCGTCAACCTTTTTTCGGTTGTTTTTCATTTATTCTTAAAGATTTTTCACGCGCGGTATTGATATAAAAGTACTTTTTCGATTTTTTCGTTTTTTGTTGCTTTTGCAATAGATAAGGCATATCGATATATGGTATAATTACGCCGAAAATAAGAAAAACGAGGAGTTATTTATGAACGCTTGGAAGAATTTTAAGCACGGAGATTACGAAAACGCAATCGACGTGAGAGATTTCATACAGAAAAACTATACGCCGTACGAAGGCGACGACTCTTTCCTCGTAACCGCTACGGCGCGCACCGCATCCCTTATGAGCAAAGTCAACGACCTTCTTAAAGAAGAACGCGACAAGGGCGGCGTGCTGGACGTGGACGTAGAACGCGTATCGGGCATCGACGCCTACCCCGCCGGCTATATAGATAAGGAAAACGAGATAATCGTCGGGTTACAGACCGACGCTCCGCTTAAACGCGGCGTAAACCCGTTCGGCGGTATGCGTATGGCGCGCAGCGCGTGCGAACAATACGGTTACAAGGTCTCGGACAAAATCGAAGACGAATTCAGATATAAATGCACGCACAACGACGGCGTTTTTTCGGTGTACACGGACGATATGCGCGCCGCGAGACACGTCGGGCTTTTAACGGGGCTTCCCGACGCTTACGGCAGAGGCAGAATTATCGGCGATTACCGCAGAATCGCGCTCTACGGCGTGGATTATCTTATTCAGCGTAAAGAAGAGTCGAAAAAGGCGTACGGGCTGAACGATATGAGCGAAAGCAATATCCGCGCCTTACAGGAACTGCACTATCAGATAGAAGCGTTGAAAGACCTTAAAAAGATGGCGGAGACTTACGGTTACGATATATCCGCCCCCGCGACCAACGCACGCGAAGCCGTACAATGGACTTACTTCGGCTATCTTGCCGCCATTAAAGAACAGAACGGCGCGGCGATGAGTCTCGGCAGAGTTTCGACCTTCCTTGACGTGTATATCGAACGCGATATAGAACTCGGACTTTTAACCGAAGAAACCGCGCAGGAACTTATCGACGATTTCGTAATGAAATTACGCATAACCCGCCAACTCCGCACGCCCGAATACAACGATTTGTTCGGCGGCGATCCGACCTGGACTACGGAATCGGTAGGCGGAATGGGCGAAGACGGCAGAACGCTCGTAACGAAAACTTCGTTCCGTATACTTAACACCCTGTACACGTTAGGACCTGCGCCCGAACCCAACCTTACGATTTTATGGTCGCAAAGACTGCCCGAAGGTTTCAAAAAGTTCTGCGCGAAAGTCTCGGTGGATACGGATTCCATTCAGTACGAAAACGACGACGTTATGCGCCCCGTTTACGGAGACGATTACGCTATCGCCTGCTGCGTGTCGGCTATGAAAATCGGCAAACAGATGCAGTTCTTCGGCGCGAGATGCAACCTTGCGAAACTCCTTTTGTTCACGCTCAACGGCGGTAAAGACGAAAGATACGGTATTCAGGTTGCGCCCGAAGGCAAGAAGTTCGAAGGCAAACTCGACTACGACGAAGTGGTAACCGCATTCAAAAAATACAGAAAATGGCTGTGCAGACTGTACGTGAACACGCTCAACGTCATTCACTATATGCACGACAGATATTGCTACGAGAAGATTCAGATGGCTCTCCACGACGACGAAGTCGAACGCTTCCTTGCGTGCGGCGTGGCGGGGCTTTCGGTAATAACCGACTCGCTTTCGGCTATCAAATACGCGAAAGTAACGCCCGTATACGGCGAAAACGGACTTATAACCGATTTCAACGTCGAAGGCGACTTCCCCAAATACGGCAACGACGACGACAGAGCGGACGAAATCGCGGTTAAAATACTCGAAGGGTTTGAAAACGACCTTAAAGCCACGCCGGCGTATCGCGGCGCGAAACACACTCTGTCCGTTCTCACGATAACTTCCAACGTAGTATACGGCAAAAAGACGGGTTCTACCCCCGACGGCAGAAAGGCGGGCGAGCCTTTCGCGCCCGGAGCGAATCCTATGCACCGCCGCGACGTAAGCGGCGCGCTCGCATCGCTTAACTCCGTTGCCAAAATACCGTACGACGTGTGCCGCGACGGTATATCCAACACCTTCTCGATTACCCCGTCTGCTCTCGGCGAGAACAAGGAACAGAGAATCGACAATCTGACGGATATGCTCGACGGTTATTTCGCGCAGGGCGCGCATCACCTTAACGTGAACGTCATCGACAGAGAAAAACTCGTTCAGGCGATGGAACACCCCGAACTCTACCCCAACATTACGATAAGGGTTTCCGGATACGCCGTCAACTTCCACAAATTAAGCAGGGCGCACCAACTCGAAGTGTTGAAACGTACCTATCATGACAGAACTTAAAGGATATATCGATTCGGTTTACTGCGGTTCGGGCGTGGACGGCGACGGGCTGAGAATAGTCGTATTCTTCTGCGGTTGCAATCTGCGGTGCGGATTTTGCCACAACCCCGAAACCCTGTACAAGCGCGGCGAAGAGACGACGGTAAAGCGGCTGAAAGAAAAATGTCTGCGTTACCGCGCGTATATACGGCGCGGCGGCGTTACCCTATCGGGCGGAGAGCCGTTTTTGCAAAAGGAATTCTGCCTTGCCCTGATCTCTGCGCTTAAAAGCGAAAATATCGACGTAACGATAGAAACCAACGGCAAAATCGCCGACGAAGAGTTGATCGCGAGCGCGGACTCCGTTATTCTCGACGTTAAAAATCAGGAAAGCGACGATCTGCGCGCTTACGACGAGTTTTTATCGATATGCGACCGTCTCGGCAAACCCGTAGTCGTTACCAACGTGCTGATACCCGAACTGAACGGCTCGGCGGAGAAACTCGACCGCATTAAAAGGTTGCGCGACGAACACGGCTGCGTCAAACGGATAAAGTTTTTACCTTTTCATAAAATGTGCGAAGAGAAGTACGAAGGATTAGACCTGAAATTCCCCTATTCGCGCTATCGCGAGCCTGAAAACGAAGATCTCGATTTTGCGTACGAACGCATAAAATAATTTACGACGAAGCCCCGCCCGCGAGCATATCTGCTCGCGGGCGGGGCTTTTAACTTTTATCTTAAATTTTACGCGACGGTCGGAAAATTATCCGAACGTAACCGGCGCGGACTTGAAAGCGTCGTTCTTTTCGCCTACGGCGATTTTCGAAAACTGCTCTTTCGTACCGAGATATTTTACCGACGCGATACCCGTACAGTAATTAAACGCGCCGTCGTAAATTTTATTCACGGACGCGGAAAGCGTAAGCGTTTTTAAGTTTCTGCAACCCGAAAACGCGTCTTCGCGCACGCGCAGCACGCCGCCCGTACTGACTTCGGTTATATCCGTTCTGTTACGGAACGCCGACGCGCCTATACTCGTTACGGGATAGGATCTGCCGCGATACGAGATAGTCTCCGGTATTTCGAGCGTTCTCGGTTTTTCGGTAGTGAATATAAATCCGGTAGTGTAAATCGTCGCGCCGACGACTTCCGCGCCGTCGTAGCGCGAACGCCTATAAGAAATTCCGCCTTCGGAATACTTCTCGCCGGCAAGCCACACTTCGGCGGCGACGTAAGCGGTTTCCGCCCTTGCGGGCAGACCGTAAAGGTAATCGGTATTGCCCTTGGTCGGAACGTGATAAGTATGGGTTTTAAGAAACTCGCCGTCGGTCTTCATAAAAAATTCGTAAGACGGATAGTCGGACGAATTACCGTCGTCCCAAGTGGGATCTATCCAGTACCATTTGCCGTCTACCTTGACGAGATTCCAGGCGTGTCCGCCCGAATCCCTGCCCGTACCCGCAACGCCCGTCACGAACACGTTTTCTACGCCGACGAGATTGAGCGCGAGTTGATAAGTGCGCGCGTAGCCTTCGCAGACCGCGCCGCGTTTTTCGGTTACGCCTACGATATTATGCGCCCACGATTCCGAAGACGGAACGCCGTTAGCCGCGTCGGCGTAAACGTAATTTACGTCGGAAACGATTAAATCGTGCAGGCACATAACCTTTTCGTATTCGGTAGGCATCTTACCCGCTTCGTAGACGTAACGCGACATAGCGTTGGTAATAATTCTGTCGTAAACCGCTCTATCGGAAGCCTTAGCGTATTCTTGATCGGCTACGAGAAAGAGTTTAGATCCGACGGTATCGTAATACAGCGCGGTAGAAAGCCAGTACGCAAGCGGATGATCGTCGCGGTAAGTCTTCCACACGGAAACGGCTTCGTCGGTAGTTAAGCCCGAATACTTTATTTCGGAGACGAGATAGACGTAATTTTTGGAATCTATAGCCTTATACGCCGCGTCTTTATCCTTGAAATTTTCAACGGCGGCATCGATAGAATCGTACAACGCGAGTTTATCCGCCGCCGACGCGTCCGTTCCCGCGGCGAAATACTTATAACCGTAGTCGCCGTTCCCTTTCGATAAGTCCGTAAGCACGGGAATCGCGGGATCGAGCGGTTCTTCTTCGTATTCCCAAGGTTCTTGGGTTTGCGGCGGTTCGGGCGTTCCGGGTTCTTCTTCGGGATGGGATATATACCACAACAACCCGCACGAAGACAAGCCGCTTACGGCGACCACAAGCAGAACGAGTATTAAATTACGGAAAAGTTTTTTCATAATTCTCTCCCCCGAGTACGGGTTTTACAACGCTTCGTACGGTTCGACTACGACGGACGTGTCGAAATACTTCCACGGCAACGAGTCTTTGGGCGGCTCGACCTTGAAACACAGCCTTTGTTTCGTTACGGGGTGCGTAAACGAAAGCGTGGTCGCCCAAAGCGCGAGTCTGCCTTTAACCGCCTTGTCGCCGCCGTAACGCATATCGCCGTATACGGGATTGCCCATATGCGCGGTCTGTACGCGTATCTGATGACTTCTACCCGTATGAAGAGTGACGGAAGCGAACGCAAGCCCGTTCTTTTCTTCTTTTACTTCGTATTCGAGTTCGGCGAATTTCGCGCCTTCTACGGACTGACCGCAAACGTAAACCATATTGTTTATCGGGTTCTTTTTAAGATAATCGGTAAGAGTGGCGCGTTTTTCTTTGGGGCTTCCGACCAAAACGACGGAATACTTCTTTTCGAAATCGCCCGTCTTCATCTGTTCGGAAAGTCTCGCCGCCGCCTTACTGCTCTTGGCGAATACCATAACGCCGCCGGTAGGTCTGTCTAATCTATGTACCAGCCCGACGTATACGTTGCCCGTTTTGCCTTCGCGTTCTTTGATATGTTCTTTGACGACGGTAAGCATATCTTTATCCTTACTTTCGTCTTCGCACGACGGAACGCCTTGCGGTTTCATTACTACTATTATATGATTATCTTCGTGGAGTACCACGAGTTCTTCTTTCGTAAACTGTTTTTCACTCATTTATAAACATACCTCCTGCTCCGCACGGGAGATTTATTCCTTCCTGCGTTTTAACGCCCACTTCGTACGCTTCGACTCTGCCCTTGCCGATCTTGTCTTTGACGGCGAGAGTGAGTATGTTTTCAAGCACGGTCGGCTGCAAGCCCGTGGTATAGCCGTTGATGAGAACGAACAGCGGATTATCCGACAATACCTGCGAACACAACTCTACGAAAGGATATATTTCGGTTTCGATTTTCCACGTTTCGCCGTTCGGCCCGCGACCGTAACTCGGCGGATCCATAATGATCGCGTCGTAGCGGCGACCGCGTTTTATCTCTCTCTTAACGAATTTCACGCAGTCGTCGATTATAAACCTTACGGGTTTGTCTTTCAGCCCCGAAAGTCTGACGTTTTCGCCCGCGCGCTCGACCATACCTTTACTTGCGTCGACGTGGCATACGCTCGCGCCGGCGGCAAGACACGCGACGGTCGCCCCGCCCGTGTACGCGAACAGGTTAAGCACGCTTATAGGTCTGCCAGCGTTCTTTATAAGCCCGCGCATAATATCCCAGTTGACGGCTTGTTCGGGGAAAAGCCCCGTGTGCTTGAAACCCATAGGTTTTATCTTGAATTTCAAATCGTCGTAAGATATTACCCACTCTTCGGGGAATTTTTTTAACGTCTCCCAACGCCCGCCGCCGCTTTCGCTGCGGATATACTTCGCGTTCAGCCCTTCGTAGTTCGCCATATCCGTTCTCGCAGACCATATAACCTGCGGATCGGGCCTTAAAAGCACTACGTCTTTCCAACGCTCCAACTTATACCCGTCGCCCGTCGCCAGCACGACGTAATCTTTCCATTTATCGGCTACTTTCATACCTTTTTCACTACGAGCGTTACTTTATCGCCGTTAATATCGAAGTCTTTTGCGTAACCGTCGAATATTTCGGGTACGACCTTTTCGGCGAGAACGTCTTTCGCGACTTCGTCGCCGAGCGCGTTCAATACCTTCAGGCACACGCCGTCGGCTTTATAACCGAGAATGATTCTGTCGGTAACGTTAAAGCCCGCTTCTTTACGCATATTCTGCACGCGCGAGACGATTTCTCTTACCGTGCCTTCTTTCAGAAGTTCGTCGGTAACGTGCGCGTCAAGCACGACGGTAAGCCCGTCCGTACTCTCCGAAACATAGCCTTCGGCAGGCTCGCTCGATATAAGCAAATCGTCTATCGAAAGCGATACGCGCTTGCCGTTAATTTCAAACTCGTATTTCTTGCCGCTTCTTACCGTGTCCACGACTTTCTTCGCGTCGCAGTTTTCAAGGAAGTTCTTCAACGCGCCGAGCAACGCGCCGTATCTCGGACCTAACGTTTTAAGTTGCGGCTTTAATTTATAGTTGACGAATCGCGACGCGTCGCGCAGAATTTCAAAGTTCTTTATGTTGAGTTCGTCGCGCGCGATACCGTAAAGTCTCGGCGTAAGTTCTATATCTCTGTCCGAAGCGATATACAGTCTGTCGAGCGGCTGACGATTCTTTATGTTGCTGCCGTTTCTCGCCGCCCTGCCGAGCGCGACGATTTCGAGTACCGTCGCCATACCTTTTTCGAGTTCGAGATCGATGAAACTTTCGTCCGCCGTCGGGAAGTCGCAAAGGTGTACGGATTCGGGCGCGTCTTTATAGAACGGGGGTACGAGATTAAGATACATACTCTCCGTCATAAACGGCACGAACGGCGCGCATATCTTGGCAAGCGTAGTAAGCACGGTATACAGCGTGGTATAAGCCGCCGCCTTGTCTTCGGTCATCTCGCTGCCCCAGTACCTTTCTCTTCCGCGACGAACGTACCAGTTCGAAAGTTCGTCGGTAAAATACTGTATGCTACGGGCGGTCTCGAATATTTTATAATTTTCAAGCCCTTCGTCCACGTTCTTTACGAGCGTGTTCAGTCTGGACAAAACCCATCTGTCCATAAGGCTCAGTTTACATTTTTTAAGGTCGTACTTGGAAGGATCATACTTATCTATGTCGGCGTACAGAACGAAAAACGCGTAGGTATTCCACAGCGTACCCATAAACTTACGCTGACCTTCGGAAACCGCTTCTTCGTAAAACCGCGTCGGAAGATACGGCGCGCTGCCGGTATAGAAATACCACCTTACGGCGTCCGCGCCCTGCTTATCAAGCACCGTCCACGGATCGACGACGTTGCCGATATGCTTACTCATCTTCAAGCCGTTTTTATCGTTGACGTGACCTAAAACTATACAGTTTCTGAACGCCGCCTTATCGAAAAGAATGGTCGATATGGTAAGCAGAGTATAGAACCAGCCGCGAGTCTGATCGACCGCTTCGGATATGAAATCCGCAGGGAAATGCTTTTCAAACAACGCCTTGTTCTCAAACGGATAGTGATACTGCGCGAAAGGCATAGAGCCGGAGTCGAACCAGCAGTCGATAACTTCTTTGACTCTCGTCATCTTTCCGCCGCACTTTTTACACTTGCAATGGAGCGCGTCTATATACGGGCGATGGAGTTCCACGTCGTCGGTAACGCCGCAGGCTTCTTTCAACTCTTCCTTAGAACCCATTACGCGATTTTCGCCGCAGTCTTCGCACACCCATATCGGCAACGGAGTACCCCAATATCTTTCGCGCGACAAGCCCCAGTCGATGACGTTTTCAAGGAAGTTGCCCATTCTACCCGTACCTATGGATTCGGGCATCCAGTTGACCGATTTGTTGGCGGCGATAAGTCTGTCTTTTACGGCGGTGGTCTTTATAAACCAAGAACTTCTCGCGTAGTACAAAAGCGGAGTGTTACATCTCCAACAGAACGGATAACTATGCTCGAAAAGTTGCTCCTTATACAGTTTACCGTCGTTTTTAAGGTCTTTTATTATCTCTTTGTCGGCGTCCTTTACGAATTGACCTGCGTACGGAACGACCGCGTCTATAAATCTGCCGCGATCGTTGACCATTTGCACGAACGGCAGTTTATACTTTCTGCCGACTTGCGCGTCGTCTTCGCCGAACGCGGGCGCGATATGAACGATACCCGTTCCGTCGGTAAGCGTGACGTAATCGTCGTTGGTAACGTAAAAAGCCTTTTCTTTGAACGAACCGAGCGCGTACGGAAACATAGGCTCGTATTCGACGTATTCGTAGTCTTTACCCTTCTTTTTGTCGACGACTTCGTAGTCTTCAAACAACGCCGGCACGAGCGATTCGGCTAAAATATAATTCTCTCCGCCCGAAGTTATTTCGACGTAGTCGGCGTCGGCGTTCATACAGAGCGCGACGTTGGACGGCAAAGTCCAGGGCGTGGTCGTCCACACCAGAAAATAGGCGTTTTCTCTGCCTTTTACTTTGAATTTGACGTAAACCGATTTCTCTTTTACGTCTTTATAGCCCTGCGCGACTTCGTGCGACGAAAGCGCCGTTCCGCAACGCGGACAATAAGGAACGATTTTATATCCCTTATATAACAGCCCTTTTTCGCTTATCGTCTTCAACGCCCACCAGACCGACTCGATATAATCGTCGTGATAGGTAACGTAAGGATGGTCCATATCCACCCAGTAGCCGAGCCTGTCGCTCATATTCTTCCACTCGTTGGTGTACTTCCAGACCGACTGCTTACATTCCTTTATGAACGGCTCGATACCGAATTTTTCTATATCCTGCTTGCCGTCGAGACCGAGTTTCTTCTCGATTTCGAGTTCTACGGGCAGACCGTGAGTGTCCCAGCCCGCCTTGCGAAGGACGTGATAGCCCTTCATAGTGCGGTATCTCGGAACGATGTCTTTCATAACGCGCGTCAGAACGTGACCTATATGCGGCTTGCCGTTTGCCGTGGGCGGCCCGTCGTAAAAAGTAAATTCACGATTGCCTTCGTTTTTCTTAACGCTCTTTTCAAAAACGGCGTTATCCTTCCAGAACTCGATTATCTCTTTCTCTCTGCTAGCGAAATCGAGCGACGCACCAACTTTTTTATACATAACACTCTCCTTACGAATTATAAAAATCCCCTGTCTTGCAAGAAGACGGGGGAAACCGCGGTACCACTTCTCTTCCGCAACGAACGTATCGCGGCGGCTCTCTCATCCTGTTGACGCAAGGTTACGTCGCCGATTACTCGTTAGCCTTTTACCGACGCGGCTCGGAAATGATACGATTATAAGCGTTGCGATCGGCTTCCACCTTATCCGACTCTCTGGTACGCACGTTTTTATAATCGCGTGTTTTCGTCAATGCCTTTATTATTAACTCGCATATATATTAACAAAAAAATCTCGTTAAGTAAAGCGTTTTGACAAAATCGGCGTAAAATAACTTGCAAATTTAATTAAAATGCGTTACAATGTAACCACTGCGCTAGGTGGGGAGCCGGCGGTGCCCTGTACTTGCAATCCGCCGTAGCAAGGCTGAAGGTTCTCCGAGGCTCGCCGTATGGTTGGCTGCGCGCGGTAAGGCGTGATGATATTAAGGTCTTATGCAACGCGAACCCGCGAACCGTGTCAGGATAGGGATATAGCAGCACTAAACGGTTATTCGCGTGTGCCATAAGGTTGCTTTGAAGGAGCGACCTGCCGCGTTAACGCTTCGGTACGACGTGTCGACGAGAAATGCGCAGTAATTAAAATATTCACGGCGGACTACGTTTGTATAGTCCGCCTTGTTTTTTACGGATTATGAACGACGAAATTGCAATAAATCTTAAAAAAATACTCGGGCAGATCGCCGACGGTAACGATCGCGGCGAAAAAATTACCCTGCTCGGCGCGACCAAATTCGTGGGCGCGGAACGGATAAAAACCGCGTGCGAAAACGGGTTGACGGCAATAGGCGAAAACCACGCGCAGGAGTTCCGCAACAAGTTCCCGTGTTACCCCGAAAACGTCGAAAAACACTTTATAGGCACGCTTCAAAGCAACAAACTTAAATACGTCGTAGGCAAAGCGGATTATATCGACTCGGTTTCGTCCGTCGGGCTTGCGGAAAAAATAAACGAATCCGCCGCCCGTCTCGGCATAGTTCAGAAGATTATGATCGAGATAAACGCCGCGGACGAGCCGAACAAAACGGGTATGAAATTTTCGGACGCAAAAGCCGCGTATGAAAAAATCAAGACCTTGCAAAACGTCAAAGTATGCGGGATAATGGCTATGCTGCCCGCCACCGACGACGAAGCCGCGCTTGCGGAGTCTACGGAAAAAATCCGCGACCTTTACGACGAAATTAAATCGGAAAATTCCGATATGAAATACCTTTCGATCGGAATGACGAACGACTACTCCGTGGCGATTAAACACGGCAGTAATATGATACGGCTCGGCAGAGCGATTTTCGGCGAAAGACGATACTGACACAAGGAGAAGAACGTGGGGTTATTTGAATTTTTAACCAAAAAAACGGCGGCTCAGCCCGCAAAGCAAGCCGCAGAACCTAAACGCGACGAAGCGCGCGAGCAAGAACGCGTTAAGGTAAAACGCAACGAATACGCGCATATAGACGAATTCCGCCCGCACTCCTTTGACGACGTGGCGGAAATCATAGACTGCTTAATGAGCGGCAAACCCGCGCTCGTCCGCCTTAACGACGCGCGCGACACGACCGCGCAACGCGCGCTCGATATTTTATCCGGCGCGATTTACGCCCTTTACGGCAACGTGGCGGAAGTCGGCGAAGAGACTTACCTTTTTACTCTGGACGACAATCGCTCCGAACGGGATAAACATGGAAGAATTCGTTAATAGGATAATGCTCCCGACCGCCGACGGTCACACTCTTAAAATATACGGCTTGTTCCATTGCGTGTTTTTCGCGCTTACGCTTGCGGCGATGGTCGCGGCGGTAATTTACACGCTTAAAAAGGGCGATAAGGCGCTTTATACGCTTTACGTCGTTTCGTCGATCGTTCTATGGATCGGCGAAATTTACAAACAGTTCTGTTTTTCGTTCAAGACGGGCAAATTCAGTTACGAATGGTATTCGTTCCCCTTTCAGTTCTGTTCCACGCCCCTGTACACCTTTTTATTCTGCGCGATCGCTAAAAAGGGAAAGGCATACGACGCGGTAACGGTCTACAACGCAACGTACGCGTTTTTTGCGGGCACGGCGGTTATGCTCTACCCGAGTACGCTCGTAAACAATTACGGAATAAGTTTTCAGTCCCTTACGCATCACGCGTTTATGATGATTACGGGCGTTTCGGCGTTCGTGGCGTACGGCAAAAGAATGAGCGTTAAACTGTTTCTGCAAAATATGGCGGTCTACACGATACTGCTCGTAATCGCAATAATACTCAATTACGTTATACCCGCCGCCACCGGTCAGCCTGTTAATATGTATTTCATTTCGGGAACGTACGCCGGGGACAATCCGTTCGGATTATTCCAGCGCGCGTACCCATACCCCGTATTCGTTGCGGTATATTATCTGCTTTTTACGGAGTTGGCGTGCGCCATAGCGTACCTGTCTTACGTCGTGGCGGCGAAACGCGAAAAACACGAATAATAATTCGGGCGCGGCGCATACTGTCGTTATGAGAAACGACGATATGTCCGAATTGCAAAAAATGCTCGCGGCGGCAGAGCCGTCGCAGATAGGCGACCTTTTATCGAAACTTATCGATTTAACCAAAAACGGATAACGACTATCGTTCTCCGCCCGCGTTTATATGAGACCTGTCGGTTACATATAAACGCGAGCGGAGTTTTTTAACGTTCGTATTATTCTTGTCCGACGTAAAAAAAGCGAACCGCATCTGCGATTCGCTTTTCGTGTGTGTACGACATAATCTCGTTTTTCGGGAATGTGTCGAACGATAAGTAACTTTTTACAACCGCCAACAAATACAGAAGTCTACACTAACAGTTCTTGACCTTGCGGTGCGAACACATCCACTTGGACGTGACGTCTGCTGATTAGTTTTGAAACCGTTACCGTGCCGCAGTGCGG
>CAKQQQ010000008.1 GCA_934271065.1 uncultured Clostridia bacterium
TTCAATTCATTTTCTTCTATTCAATTTTTAATCTGCATTGGTAAACAGTACCGTTTACCCGAGCGCTATCTCGTCGACAGCCTGCTCATTCTATCACAACCCTATAAGGACTGTCAAGCGTTTTTCAACGATTTTCGATAAATTTTTTAATAAATTTTTTTATTCGGTTTTTTCGTCGCGGCAAACGAGCCGTACGACGAATTTACCTATCATTATATTATATCTTATTATACGCGCGGCAAAACCGAGCGGCCGCTTATCGGCGACGACGAGCGCGGTATTAGTCAAAAACGCGCCGCCTAAACAAGGTTCGTATTATTTTTGCCCGGCGTAGAAAACCGAAAATTCCGAAACGGTTATGGTAACGGCGGCTAAAACGACGTTATCGACCACCTTTTGCGTGGCTATCGTCTGAACGACGGTTTTTAACCAGAAAAACGGGTTTATCGCGTTTATGACGCGACGGACAACCTGATACGCCGTTTGCGCGGTCTTAACCGTGCCGTCGCCTAATATGTTTTTAAGGTTGTTTTTATAAAAGTTATAGTAATCGACGACGTTCGCCGCGGTAAAACTCTGTAAAAACGACAAGCCCGAAGCCTGAAAAATATCGTCGAGCCGGGCAACGACAGTCCTGCCGAACGAAAACGCCTGATTGCCCGTGAGTTCGAGAAGCGGAGAGTCGCTATCGGGATTGAACACTTCGGCGGTCTCCCTGATAATATCCATAAAATCAAACTTTTTCGCTTCTTCATTCTTCTTCGCATTAAGACCGAAAATTTTGCGTACGGTTTTGCCTTTATTTCTGCGTTTATAGGTTTTTTCGGCTTCCGCCACGATTGCTTTTAACTTAGCGTATTCTTCGGCGGTATAATTCTCTTTTTTAAGCACCCCGACTTTTTTGTCTATACGTCTTCTTATCACGCCGACTATCGTAAGCGCGCCGAGAATCGCGCCTAAAAACGCGCCGCCGAGAGTCGCCACCACCCAAAATAAAATTCTCATACGGCTTCCCTTCCGTCGTCGCCGACGATATATTTCATTCCGGTAAGCCCGCAGCGCAGATTATGCGAAAACAACAGATTGAAGTCTTCGATTATCTTGGCGCAAAATTCGAAGAGTATCTGCTCGACAAAATCTTCCACGCGCAGGACTTTTACGCCCAGACCGAGCGCAGCCGCGCCTAACTTTTTTGCAACGGAGTTCTTTTTCTGCACTTCGCTTGCCTTATCGACGTAGTATCTGACGACGGACGTTACGGTGGATATTTTGAGATTCTTGAAGTTCTTTTCTTCCACCTTGCGCGTCAGTATACGAAAACCGCCGTACGCCAACTTAAACCGCCCGTCGCTTATTATTTCATCGTAAAGATCTTCCAGATCGTTGATAAGCAGTTCGGCGAAACCGAGCAGTTCGTAAACGGTAAAATCGAGCGGTATACGCGTATCTTCGGGAATGTACTCGCTTTTGAAAGGCAGCGCGTAACGCTTGTCTTTTTCTTTGTAATAGTTATGCGATAAGTCGATTATCGCCGCGCAGAGTTCGCGAATGAAGAGTTTGATTTTCTCTTCGTAAGTCAACTCGCGGGCAAGATCGCGACATTCGGAAACGGTTTTATCGACGAACGCGTCGGTTCTTAGCGGGGGCTGTTGCGGTTTTACCTTACGCTTCTTTACGGAAAAGAGAAAATAGGTTATCAACGCGAACGCAAAACCGACCGCCACGCCCGCGAGAACGAACGCAAACGACAGACTTTTAGAACGCAGAAACGTAACTATTCTTTCAAGCATCGGTTTTACCCCCTTGTTAAATATTTACCGTCTGTATCAGACGCCGTAAAGAGCGAAATGAAAAATAAGCCCGACCGCAGAACCTACGAGATACAGCGTTATCAGTATTATAATATTGCGTTTAAGGCGTTTGCCGTTACGGAAAAGTACGGCGAGACCTATACCGGCGTTGGCAACGAGCCCGCCGAGCATAGATCCGAACGAGATAATGCCGTCGACGAACGCCGCCGTAAGTACCGCGGAAGACGCGCAGTTGGGTATCAGCCCGACGAGCGCGGTCAAAAACGGCTCGAAATATCTGTTGGTTTCAAAATACGCCCTGAACGCTTCTTCGCCGACAAGCCCGCCATCGCCGAAGAAAATTCCGAACGCGAACGCAACGCCGAATACGAACAGGAACGTCTGCGCGGCGTGCAGAAGCGGGACGAAAATATAGCGTTTACAAAAGGCAAGCCTTCCCTTTTCGTCTTCGGAAACGTGGTCGTGGCAATGCGCGCAGACTTCTTCGTGCTTAAAATCTTCCGTATCGCCCGAAGACGGTTTTTTTCTTACGATAAGGTCGGCAATCAGCCCAACGACTATCGCAAGCGCGATTTTTATGCCCATAAGCGGCAACAGCCATATACGTTTATCGCCGGCGATAAGGACGGAAAAGGCTTCGTCGCTCGTAGCGATGAACACGCTTAAAAGCGTGCCGACGGTTATAAGCCCGCCGTCGTAGAGTTTAGCCGCCATAACGCTGACTCCGCAACTCGGAAACGCGCCCGCAAGCCCGCCGAACACCGGCGCGAATCTGCCGCGCAGGAATTTACCGCGTCTTTCAAACCCGACGCGGCGTTCGACTATCTCGATGATAAGATACGTCAAAAACAACCACGGCAACATTTTTGCCGAATCTATTAAACTGTCAAGAAATATCTCGCCTATTTTCATAATTGCTTACTATTATATAGTAAACGAAAAAAACTCGCAAACGTTTTAAGCCGCGTAAATCGTATTTTATCGATTTTTTGCCGCCCGAAAAGCAATCGGGGCGAACGCGCGCCGCGTTCGCCCCGTATTACGTTTATTTAGGGATTCCATTCGTTATCACTAATTACCGAAAAGGCGTCTTTTTCGCCATTTTCCGCGACCGTTCGGGCGCGGTACGTCAACGCTTTCGCTTTAATAAACGAGACAGAGTACCCTGTATTTTCCGTCGTTGACCATTTTACCGACCGATTTACGAAGTTTTATCCGAGTTTCTTCGGGCATCGCGCCCGTTTTCAGATTGACTTCGTCGGCGACGAGTTGACCGAGCGGACGACCGAAAACGTTGGCTTTTTCTATCGCTCCGCCGTCGCTTTCTTCGTCGATGAACCGCATAAATTCTTCGCATTGTTTCTTGCTGCCCGACACGGGCGTTACGCCCGCTTTTACGCCTATTTTGACGACGTGCAGACTATCGGTTTCGGCGTCGATTCTGACGCAGTAGCCCCTGCCGCGTTTTTCAAGGCGCGGCTTTTCGATTCTGACTTCTCTTTCGCCCGCCAGGACTATGCCGTAACCCTTTTCACGCGCTTCTTCGAGCGCGCTTTTGAGTTTATCGTATTCGCGTTTGGCTTCGGCAAGATCGGTAACGCGGCTCATAAGTTCGGCGTCTCCGTCTATCTTTTCGCCGAGAGACTGAGATACGGCGTCGTAAAACAAAGACCTGTCGAGAGCGAGTTTTATTTTCAGCGTTCCGCTGCCGGCGTCGGAGTCGGTTTGCTCGGGCGCAACACGATCTATTTCGGACAGAGCGGCTATAAGCGTCGGCTCGTCTTTCATCTTCACGGCGTTTTTGGTTGCGGAGCGGAGAGTGTCGATAATCGTCTTAACGACGGCGTTATCGGCAGGCAACGCCTTTAACCATTCGGGAAAATCAACATCGATTTCACGCAAATCGAATTCTCTTAAAACCTTTTCGAGCGCGGCGGAATACTCGGTTTCGCCGTCGGTTAAAACGTTCATCGCAACCACGCCGACGCCGTATTTTTCTTCGAGCGCGGATTTTAATTCGAGACAGGCTCTGCCGTTCGGTTCGCGACTGTTCAAAACTATCGCGAAAGGCTTTCCTATCGCTTTCAGTCTGTTGACGGTACGTTCTTCCGCGGCGACGTAATTTTCGCGCGGGATATCGGCGACGCTTCCGTCGCACGTTACCACGAGACCTATCGTGGAATGTTCGCCTATAACCTTTTCCGTACCCGTTTCAGCCGCTTCTTCAAACGGAACGGGTTCTTTGCTCCAAGGCGTGGACACCATACGTTTCTCGCCGTTTTCTTCGCCGCCGAGCGCGCCTTCAACCATAAACCCGACGCAGTCTATAAGACGCATCTTCGCGGTGGTTTTACCTTTCAGCGTAACCTTTACCGCTTCGCCCGGTATGAATTTCGGCTCGGTGGTCGTAACGGTTTTACCCGCGCCGGACTGCGGAAGTTCGTCTTGCGCGACGCTCTTTTTATTTTTGCCGACGACGTTGGGCAATACGAATAATTCGGTAAATCTTTTTACAAAGGTAGACTTACCCGTTCGCACCGGTCCGACGACGCCGAGATAAATATCCCCGTCGGTGCGCTTTGCCAAATCCTGATACACGTCGTAATTTCCCATAAAAAAATCCTCCAACTCTCCCAAACGAACTCGCCGTCTGTTATAAGATATTGCAGGATTTTTGATTTTATGATTAAATCGTTTACAGGTTTTTATCGTTTTTTTCACGGACGAAAATGCGGATAGGCGTACCTTCGAAACCGAACGTCTTACGAATGGTGTTTTCGAGAAACCGTTTATACGAAAAATGCATAAGGTCGGAGTTGTTTACGAAAAACACGAACGACGGCGGGCATACTCCGTCCTGAACGGCGTAGTAAATCTTTAATCTGCGCCCGTTTCGCGCGGGGGGTTCGGTAGCGCGGACGGCGGACGATATTATATCGTTGAGAGTACCCGTAGTGATACGCTTTTCGGCATTGGCTTTGACTTCCGCCGCCGCCGAAAGTATTTTGTTTACTCTCTGCCCCGTCTTCGCGGAGACGTACACGGACTTGAAATAGTCCATAAACGCAAGGTCGGTCTGTAATTTTTTCTCGAACTCGTTGATGGTGTGAGTGTCTTTTTCGATAAGATCCCACTTATTCATCACGATTACGGACGGTTTGCCCTGCTCGTGTATATACCCCGCTATTTTAACGTCCTGTTCGGTAAGCCCTTCTTCGCAATCGACGACGAGCAGACTTACGTCGGCGCGCCGTATCGCGCCGAGAGCGCGCAGTACGCTGTAATATTCCACGTCTTCGTCTACCGAACGTTTTCTGCGTATACCTGCGGTATCGATTATGGTATATTTCTTTCCGTCTACCGTAATTGGCGTGTCTATCGCGTCGCGCGTAGTGCCGGCGATATCGGAAACTATCGTTCTGTCGTAGCCCAAAAGCGCGTTGGTAAGGCTCGATTTGCCGGCGTTGGGCTTGCCGACTATGGCGATTTTAAGCCCGTCGTCATCGCCGAGTTCGTCGGCGGACGGAAAATCCGCGCATACTTCGTCAAGCAGATCGCCTATGCCTTTCGCCTGTTCGGCGGAAATGCCGAAAGGCTGACCTAAACCGAGTTCGTAAAAATCGAAAAGTTCTTCGGGTTTATACACGTCGAGTTTATTGACGGCAAGCACTATCGGTTTACCCGATCTGCGAAGCATATCCGCAACGTCGTGATCCGCCGCGGTCAGCCCGCTTTTCGCGTCGCAGAAAAAGATTATTACGTTGGCGGTGTCTATCGCGATTTCGGCTTGTTTTTTAACGTGCCGCCACATTTCGTCTTCGGACTTTATCTCTATTCCGCCCGTATCCACGAGCGTGAAAGTCTTGCCGCACCATTCGGCGTCGCAGTACAGTCTGTCTCTGGTAACGCCCGGCGTATCTTCTACGATAGACAGTTTCTGCCCCGTTACTCTATTGAAAAAAGTCGATTTGCCGACGTTCGGTCTGCCGACTATCGCTACAAGCGGTTTATTCATTAGTGTTCTCCGTCAGATTGAATTTAGCGGAAAGCGCGGAAAAGATCGCGTCGGCGATACCGTCGCCGCCGAAGGGTTGAAGTTTACCGCTCGCTTCCTGCATTTTGGCGTACGCGGCGTTTCCGTCGAGAGCCGCACGGACGAGTTTTATACATTTACGCACCGTACCCGTACGCTTTGCTATTCCGACCGTTTTGACGTAATGGTCGGCGATGAGTTTTTCTATTTCGTTCGCGCTGTGCGTTACGCCCGTAGGAATACCGAAAAACGCGGGTTCGGCAAGACCGCTTCCGCTCTTACCGAAATACAGATCGCTTGCGGCGAGATATTCGATGATGTTGGTGCAGAACGGCAACGGAACGAGCGTGGTTTTTCCGCTCGGTTTTAACGCCGAAAGCCGCCCGAACGCGTCGGCGTTCTTTCCGCAAGCGGCGATAACCGTAATCGGCAGGTCTTCTTCGAGAAGGGCTTTCGAGAGTTTTTCGGTCAAGCCCACGCCGTAACCGCCGTCCATTACGAGTACCGTAAACTCGTTTTTAAGACCGAGTTTTTCACGCAGTTCCGCTTTGCTTTTCTTTTTTATATCGAACGCTTCCGCGCGTATCGCGGTAGGCACGAGTTTAAGATTGTCTTTGTTAAAACGACGCTTTTTCTTTAACGCGGATTTATACCCTTCGGGTACGGAAATAAGCGTCAGATCGCTTTTATAGCAAAAAAACGGGTTAAGGTGCGCGTCGGGACCGTAAGTTATCGTATACGGCTTGTTTTCGGCGTTTTCGGCGTAATAATTAGTTGCCCAATGCGTGCTTAACACGGCGTCGGGCGCAAGTTCCGCCATACGCTTTACGCCGTCTTCGTACGCGCCTTTTACGACGCATTTCATAACGAATTCGAGGCTTAAACCGCCGAGCGCGTCCATTGCGAAGGTATTGACGTAGCCGTACGCGACATCTTTATTGTATTTTACGACTTCCGCGCACATACGCTTTTCAAATTTTTCAAGCGGTAAACCGTAATTTTTGAAAAAGTCTATCCTTTGAACGTCGATATAATCCGAATACTTCTTTTCAAGCGAATCGGCGATTGCCTTAGCCGCCATAATGTGTCCGAAACCCGCTTCGACGTAAGGAACGAGTAATTTAATTTTTTTCATAACCTGAAACCTTGGGCGATAACTTTTCGACCGCGACCGTCACGAGAGCGTAAAAATACAGAACGTACGGCATACAATACGATATATCGAGCAAGCCTATCGCGAGATTCGCTATAAAAAACGTCAGAGTATAAAGCCTGCACTCGCTCGGACGGGCGTATACGGTCGATTGAAAATATATGACGGCGCACATCGCTATAACGCCGATTATTCCCGCGCTGCCGAGCGCGTCGAGAACGTAGTTATGCGCAAATTCCGAAAGAGTGAACCCGACGGCGTTGCTTTCCATAAACCGCCTTGCGAAACCCACGCCCAGCACGGGGCTTTCGAGAAAATACTCTATACGGTACTTCCAGCAATTATACCTGCCGTTGGACACGTCTCTGCCCGTAAAGGCGTTTTTCAGATATTCGATAACGCTGAAATCGGTTTTACGCATAAACGCGAACGCCGCCGCGCACGCCGCAAGCAGACAAACGCCGAGTATTATCCCGAACGAGAGCCGCTTTTCTTTTCGTTTGACGAGCGTTCTTACGCAGAAGAAAATCGCTATCGCGCCGCCGACGAGCATACCCGTACGCGAAAGCGTGAGTATGATACACGCCGAACAAAACAGCGCGGACAACCAGTATAATACGGCGTACTTGCTCTTTTCGGCTTTATAAAAACAAAACGGCAGAAACATAGCGATTATCTCGCCCGCTATATTGCTTACGCCCCAGCCCGTGACGATACGCATTTTCCATTCTACGGGCTTGCCGTCGTCGCCGATTATCGTGCCGAAACTTCCGCCCGAAGCGTAGTTGAGAACGTATACGAAAACTATCTCTAACGCCGCGACGAGCGCGAGTTCGGATAAGAGCGTAGCAATATAATCGACGAGTTCGCCGTCGTTTTTAACGGTGGCGGTAAACACGACGTAAAACCCGAACAGGCACGCGATTATTACGAGACAGACGATAACGCTGTCAAGATAATACTGCTTGCCTATGCCCGCGATGAGCATAGAAACCGCCATTATGGTAAACGGCAGATACGATTTGCCGTCTTTTAAGTTTTTGCGTTCTTTGATTACCCGATACAGCACGCACAAAAACGCCGCCGCGCCCACCGCGAGAATCGGATATAATATCTCCGCGCGACCGAAATAGTTGGACGGATCGCCGTAACCCGGACTGTGCTGGGTAGACACGACGAAAATCAGGTTCGCGAACGGAGTCAGCCAACCGCGATAATCGTCTACGAAAAGCGCGGCTAAACCTATAACCGTAAGTATAACGATAACGCCTGCCATATCCCACGCGAGCATATGGAACACAAGCGTAAACGCGCCCGTGGCGAATATATACGCCGGCGTATGAACGAACGCGTTGATACGGTTCTTTATATTTATCGCCTTTTCATTCATATAATACTCCCATAATCGCGCGATTCTCACATATTATACTATACAAAGCGGAATAAAATCAACTTTTTTGACGGCAAAATTTAATTTTGACGGCGCGCGGACGCAAAAACGAAAAGAGAAAGCCGCGATTCTTTTCAGAATCGCGGCGATCGCATAATCGTTAATTATCTTATTTATTTATCGGCGCAGTCTTTATCCAACTCTTCAGCCCACTTGCGCGTGCCTGCGTTTATTCCCTTTCTCGAATAATAATACGAACCGTGCAAAAACGACGCATGACGCATTGAATTATTCGGCTAAACGCTTGAATTCTTTACGCAGTTTATATACTATTTTCTTTTCGAGCCGCGATATGTAACTTTGGGATATGCCGAGAATGTCGGCGACTTCTTTTTGCGTAAGTTCTTCTTCGCCGAACAGCCCGAAACGCAAGTCCATTATCTGCTTTTCGCGCGGGGATAACCGCTCTATCGCTTCCCTTAACGTTCTGGCTTCGTCTGCGTTTTCCATATCTTTATACACCACGTCGCTATCCGTGCCGAGTACGTCAGACAGTAATAGTTCGTTGCCTTCCCAATCGACGTTCAAAGGCTCGTCGAGAGAGATTTCGCCCTTTATTCTGACTATCTTTCTAAGATACATCAGTATTTCGTTTTCGATACACCGCGACGCGTAAGTGGCGAGTTTTATGTTCTTGTCGGCGTTGAACGTGTTGACGGCTTTGATAAGCCCTATCGTTCCGACGGATATAAGGTCGTCGAGTTCCACGCCCGTGTTGTCGAATTTACGCGCGACGTATACCACGAGCCTTAAATTATGCTCTATAAGATCGTTTTTAACACGCTCTTCGCCCCTGCCGAGCAGCGAGATCTTCTCCTGTTCTTCGTCGGGAGTATAGGGCGTCGGCAACGCGTCCGCGCCCGTTATATAGTGAACGTAACCTTCGCAACCGCCGAAAATTTTTCTTAATATCGCTCTTATTTTTTCAAACATAAACCGCTCCTTACGCCATAATCGGGCTTAAAAGCAAATCGAAACCGTCGTCTTCGCCGAACGCAGCGTCGCTCACGCCCATAACTACGTTATTTATTATATTCGGACGAGTTCCCGTATATATCACGATACGGTCGGGTTTGTAAATTTTTATTTTTTTACGCCCCGTAACCGTCTTTATTTCAAACTCGCCGAGATAATAAACGGACAGGTCTTTTTTGAAAAACGCTTTGCCGAACGCACGCGCGGAACATATCGCCACGGGGCAGGAAAGCGGCGGATATACGAGCCTGTTGCCGCTGTCGATAAACCCGCGAAAGGCGTAACTTTCGTCGCCGAACGTAAGCGAACAATCGGCGGAGAACTCGAACGCGGTCTTTCTGCGGTAGAGTTTTTTAACCGCCCGCGCAATAGCGAAATACAGTATAAAACAACACGCCAGACAAAACCCTACGGGGAGTTTTCCGTCCGAAAACGTAGTAAGAACGTCGTAATTTACGCCAAGCAGCGCGGCTGTGGCGGCAACGCCGCCGCCGAACAGAAAGGTATAAAACAAAAACAGATAATAGCAGAATATATACTCCTTCGCGGTTCTGAATTTACCCGACGCGGCGACGAGCAAAAAACCGAGAACGACGCGCGCGACGAAAAGCGCGCCCTTATTCACGGATATTAAAGGAACGAGCAGCGCGGCGACCGCGCCCGTCAGCGACGAGACGCACACGCCGAAAGCCTTACTATCGAGTTTTAACGTTTTTCTCGCCAGCAAAAGCAACAACGCGTCGATCAGAAAGTTATCGAGAAAAACGTATTCCGCATAAACGACCATACGGCGATTATAATACTTTCAAACGCCCCTTTTTTGACTGTTTTTTTGTATTGATAGCGTATTTTGTCAAAACGCACTCGTTCGCGGCTATACGTTAGAGATTTGGGCTGACGGTTGGCTTGTATTATATGAAAAGCGGACTTCGCGTCGTTTGCGAAGTCCGCTTTATTTAAGGATTTATCTTTTTATAAGTTACTTTACTTTAACGTAGCCGCCGCTTACGCTTGAAAAATTCGTTCCCGGTATATCTACGTCGATATGAATCGTTCCGTCGGCGGGAATCACGCATCCGCTCGGGCTTGTGGAATAACTACTGCCGCTGAACGGGCCGACTTTGACTATTTTACCTTCGTATAATACCGTGCCGCTTGACGAGTAGATTTGAACGGTCTGCCCTACCTGAAAATATCCCGATTGAACCGACGTCGTTATCCACGCTTCCTTACCTGTCGAAGAGATATTTTGTATCGTGTTCGACACGCCCTTTCCAGATTCGACTACAGCGATTTCAACCGTCTTCTGAGTGCTTGTCGACTTGCCCAACGTATAATTTTCCGCCCTGCCTTTCGTTATTCTGAGCGTAAAACTGTTGAAGTCGTTCTCGATAGAAACTGCCTTTTTCTGATTTCTTTTCAGATATTTAGAACCCGGAGAAGTAAGTTCCAAACCCGCATACCCGTTTACGAGCCTTAACGCAAGTAATTCGCCTTCTATGGGCGAAAGCGATTCAAGCGACAACTGATCGCCGTTTTGCAGGTTGTTATTCGTCGCAACGTAACCGGTTTTAAGTTTGATTACGAACGGATTGATTTTGACCGTCCTTGCGGAAGACGTCGCGCCGCCCCATTCGCTCGTCGCGCCGACCACGAAACGATAACTATAAGTGCCTGCGTTCAGCGGATATTTGCTTGAATCGGTAACTTTTTCCCATTGACCGTCGCCCTTTTTCACTTCGACGTATCTTTCGCCTGCCTGCGCGGGATTGGTGTAGTTGGTACAGTTGCTTTCGCCTGCCGCGTTCTTTTGCGCAGACTTCGCGCCGACGCTCGTCAGACTTAAATCGCAGGTTTGTTTATCGTACGTTTTACTTATATACGGCAGACCTTGCATAGTTGCCGTTCTCTCTTTCACGACCACGGTAAAGTGAACGTATTCCGTGTTTGCGGCATAGTAGTTCTTGCCTTCGGCGTATTCGATACGCGCGCGGTATTCGCCCGCGCCCTGCATAGCAAGCGCTTTCGTAGTGCCTACCCACAGGCGTTCGCCGCTTTTTTGTTCCCAGACGACGGTTTTTTCGCCGTAGCCCGTACCGATTTCAACGTAGCCGGTTACGGGATCGGGAATCGGCTCGCCGACCTTGAACGGCGCGGTATACTCGTCGGCGTTGCCTATAACGAAAGTATTGCCGACGCTCGCTTTTACGATGCTTACGCTGATATTGCGCGGATCGACCGAGTAGTTTGCCGAATCAGCACCCTGCTTATTGTAGCCGTCGTATTCCGCGCCGACGTCCGCGCTCTTCGTGTAAACGTTGAAAATAACGTCGTCGCCTTCGATTTTGCCGACGGGTTCGCCCGAGAAAAATTTTGAATTATCGTATGCTTTTTTCCAGTTGATAGTTACCTGTACGGGAGTGATACTCGCTTCGACTTGCGTCTTATCTATTTCGTAGTTGCCCGCGTCTTTACCCGACAGTTCTACCGAAAGCACGTCCGCGCCGACTTTTTTACTGGTCATAGTAACGGTAGCGGTAACTTCTTCGCCGTCAACCACGCCGACGAGAGTTGCGGACATAGTCGCGTTTCCGTCGTATACCTTGCTTGCCGGTTCTGTAGTAAGCGATTTTTTAGTAACGGCGAAGTCTTTGGTCATCTCGGCGCTCTTCCACTCCGCGGTGGCTTCGACTACGATTTTTACCGTATATTCGCCGACTGCTTTCGGGGCGGCGGCGACGTATTTATCGTCCGCTTCGGATTTGAGTTTATACCTTATAGTGACGTTTCCGCCACCGCTACGCACGACCTGCGCCGCCGTAAGCGAAACGGGCGTTCCGTCGTAAACCTTGTCAAGCGTTACGCCGTCGGCAAGCGCGACGGTATTGTCTTTCGCGTTGAGCGCGGCGATCGGCTCGGTTCTTTTGGCGTCGCAAACCTTACACTTATAAGTCTTTACGCCTGCCGTACCGTAGCCCGCGGGCGTGGTAATCTCGCCGTCGTTCCATTCGTGCGCCGCAACGGAATTTCTCTCGCCGGTGTGCGCGCAGGTCGCGGGGTGCCAGTGATTTTCGCTGTCGTGCGCCCATACGGAATCGTTGAAAGTATGTTCGTGATCCTTTTTACCGATAGCGGCGGTCTTCGTCTGCCCGCACTTGGTACAGGTATAAGTCTTAACGCCTTCTTCGGTTTCGGTCGGTTCGGTAGTTACCGTTCCGTCGTCCCAGACGTGCTTTTCAAGCGAGCCTTTCTCGGCGGTATGTTCGCAGGTGGCGGGGTGCCAATGGTTATTCTCGTCCTTTTCCCATACGTTGGCGTTAAACTTGTGCGTATGCGCAAGTTTAGGCACTTTTTCGGTTTTCTGATAGCCGCAAGTGCCGCAAGTAAGGGTTTTTAAGCCTTCCGCTTCTTCCGTGGGCTGAGCCGTTACCACGCCCGCTCCGAAATCGTGAGCGGCAAAATCGCGCGTGTCTTTATGCTTCTTCGTGGTACATTCGTGCCAATGGCTCGTTTCGTCATACTTCCAGTCGGTCGAATATTTATGCTTGTTCTTACTGCAAGCGGTAAATACCGACAACGACAACATAACAGTCAGTACGACCGATAGGGTTGTGATAATTTTCTTCTTCATTTTTACCTCCGTTATAGATGAACGTATATATTCCGAACCGCCGCTTTGCGGCGATAAGAAATCGCATTTAACTTTTTCGGTTTTATTTTTTAGTGAATACGCCCTTTATCAAGGCTAATAATTCGGATATGGTTTTCTTTTTCACGACGAAAAGATATACCGCAAGCCCGCCGATTCCGACGACGGCAACGCCACCGACGGTAATGCCCGCTATCGCGCCGCCCGACAAGCCCTTTTTCTTAACGTCTTCGTAACGGGCGAAAAGGCTGATTCCGTCGCTTACGACGAACGTATACTCTGCGTCCGTACTTACGACGTTGCCTTTATCGTCTACCCAGCCGACGAATTTTTTACCTTTGCCCGCCTTATTCGCGACGACGGTTACGGTGTCGCCGACGATAAGTCGTCCGCCGCCCGTTCCGCCTTCGACGACGACTTCCGTTTTGACCTGCTTCGGTATGGTAAGGTCGGAAATCTCGTTACCGTCTTCGTCAAAGTGCTTATCGCAAAATTCGCAGTCTTTATGCGCTTTTACGCCCGTCGTGTTTTCGGTAGCCGACACTTCGGCTATCAACGCGCCGAATTTATGCGACTTTGCTATAACGAGCGCGTTTGCGTCCGTAACGGGCTTCGTAGCCGCTTCGTCTTCAAACTTAATCTCGCACCCGCCGCATTTGTAGTAAGCCTTTCTGCCTTCTTTTTTACAGGTTGCGGGTTCTTGGAGTACGAGCGTGGTCTTATGCGTATGCGCGAGCGCGGGTTCGATAATATATCCGCAGTCGAGACACACGACGGCTTCGTCTTCGGTCGCTTCCGCCCTGTCGGGGCGATGCGCCGCTTCGTCGTTGATAGCGACGCAGTTTTTACACTCGTGATAGTGTTTATGCTCGTTTGCCGACAATTCGGTTTTGAAATCGTGAATTATCGTGTCGGCAAGCGTAATTTCTTTCAGACAAGCCGCGTCTTCGAAAAATTTACCGCACCCTTCGCGCCGACATTCGTAATACTCCGCGTTACCGTCTCTGCCCGCCGAACAAGCCGTCGCTTCGTGGCGCAGGGCAAGGTGCGATTTGGGAATTACCGCGCTTGCGTCGTTCCACGGCGCAGTACAGGCGGCGTCGAAAAATTCCTTTCCGCAAACCGTGCAGGCGTACTTATCTTTTACGCCGTCTTCGTCGCAGGTTTCCGATCTGCCGATCTCTTTCATCGTGACGGCTTCGTGCGGACAATCGATTGATCTCGGAGTCTGTACGGTAAGTTCGAGTTCGGTCAGTTCCTTATTTATTTTGTATATCAGGATTTTAGCACCGGAAAGGCTGAAATCACAAAGCCAGTTTTCCAAAGATACTTTACTTACGTCCTGAAACGCTTTGCCTTTCGGTGCTTTTATAATCAGATTTATTTCTATGGGAGTATTAGTAATGAATTTGCCGTCATCAGTAGGTCCGATGGATTTTATATTCAATTCGTATCCGTTTTTCTCGGAAATTTTCAACGTTTCGGAAGAATTGCCCGTAATGGGTTGCGAAACTTCCAGATCTATCGACTGCACTACGTCGTCTACGCGAAGCAGCACGAGCACTACGAGCGCGCCGTCGGTTTCCCTTATTTGTTTGTCGAATACTTCGCCGTGAGTTACCGAGACGCTTATTTCGTCAACGCTTTCGGGGAATTTACAGTTGGTTTGCGGATTGAAAGCGTACAACATTATGCTGTTTTCAGTAATGTACGTTGTGCGGAAGTTATGTGAACCGCACAAATAATGGTTGGCATCGCGACCAAGAGACGCTTTGTAATAATAAATCCCCAAATCGACAACGTTACCTTTGAGTACCTGAGAATAAAACAGCGGCTCGTACGCCATTCCTTTATAGTACTCCGGCACGTCGATGACGACTTCCTTTATATATTCGTCCGACGAACATTCGGTACATCTTCCGCCGACGAATACGTGCGCCTTGAACTCGCCGTACACGCAGCCGCAAACGTCGCCTTCGTATTCGTAGGTGCATTTCGCGCGCGTCTGACAGGTTGCCGTACCGCCGCTCGGCGTGTGCCTTAAATCAACGTTTTCTTTTCCGCAATATTTGCAAAATCCAAGGTGCATATAAGTGCCGTCGTTGTTTTTGAACGACCTGAACTCGTACTTATGCCCCGTTTTGGCAAGGTATTCGTGTCCGCATTCTTCACATTTCGCGCCGCTCGTACACGTCTGAACGCCGCCGCCGTGTTTTTCTTTTACGACGTTGCCGCTTGCGTCTTTTTTGACTTCGCCGCAAACGCATTTATAGACGTGGCAGGTATCGTCCGTCTCGTCGGGCGAAACGGAAAAGGCGTGCTTCGCGTCGGGGTTGATCAGTTCTCCGCACGTTTTACACGACGCATTACAATCGCCGTAAAAATCGTGTCTTGCGTACTGCGAGCCTTTGTCGAGCGCGACGCAAACGCCGGGGCAATCGGGATCGTCGCAACGTCTGTAACCGTGATGTTCGTAATCGATTTTGCCGAAATCGCTCCATTTATGTTCGTGTCCGCCTTCCGTCTTTTCGATTCTAAGCGGAATCTCGCAAGTCTGCCCGTCCGCCGCTCTTACGGTAACGTATATCGTTCCGCCGTCCATAGCGTTGACGGCGGTTATGCGATAGTTACAGATGGATTCGTCGTAGCCGCCAGAAGCGAGCAGTTCGTCCATACCGATCGGCGCGTCTTTTACCGAGTAAGTGTACGGACCTTCCGCGCCCCTTATCCATATACCCGTGTCGGCATACGGCGTGCAGAGTTTGCCCGTTATCTGAACGCCGATAACGGGTTGCACGGAGTACTCGTATCCCACGTAAGTCATACCTTTGGAGATAATGAAATCCATTTGTATCGCCGTAGTGATCGAGTTTCGCCCGGCGGTGTCCCAAAGTTCTATATCTTTACCCTTACCGAGTTCCGCGCCCGAAACTTTAAGTTTTTTCTTTATGACTTCTTGATTGCTCGACAAGGTATAGCCCGTTTTCGGCGTGAAAGCGACTCGTATACAATACGCCACTTTATGCTCGACGAGTTGATTTTCAACCCTGCTCCAAGGGAACGAAGAGCTGCCTTTAGTCCACAGCGTTTGCTTTTGCCCGTTGCGGAAAACGGCTTCGAGCGTTGCGGTATAGTTTGCGCCCGACGGCGTTTTAAGGGTTTTCGCCGTTTCGTCTTCAAAGTCGAAAACGCCGACTAAGCCTTCGCCTACGCCTGCCCTTTTGAACGAGACTTCGAGCGTGTCGATAACGGTATCCGCCGCGCGCGCTTTGTCCGTCGGCACTATCGCCGCCGCGCCTATCAAAACCATAACGCAAGCCGTAACAAAGCCGAGAATAATAGTCAGAAGTTTAAGTTTGCACGTTTCGTTTGTTTTCATCTTTTTGTGTTTTACGTCCTTGTCAATAGTGGTTCGCTTTATTAAACAGGCGATATAAACGTATCGCTTGAAATAAAGTTCCCTTATATTATACGAAAACGAAAAAATTCCGCCCCTACCCAAACCCCCAAAAGGTATGGAAAACGAAAAAATATTTTGTGAAATTTTCAAAATATATAAAAAACGAACCCCGTTCGTGAAAACGGAGTTCGCTCTATTATTTTCGTCTGATTTTTAGTTATTTGCTTATTACGGTAACACTGTCGAAGTATACGGTCGCGGTCGCATCGGTTCTTATCAGCAAAGTGAAACTTTGCAGTTTGCCGCCCTTAACGAGCGTATCGGTCATAGTTACCGATTCTTTAAGTAACGGCAATAAATCTATTTCTATCCATTCGCCGTACGCGCCGCCAAGATCGTTATCGAAGTTTTTATCGGCGTATATCTTATTCTCGGCGTTATCGTAAATTCTTACGTTGCCTTTCGGTAATTTGCCCGCGCTGTCGACCAAAAGGCGGATTTTCATTGCCACAAGGTCTTCAAAGTTATATTCCGCGTTCAAGCCTATGCCTACGCATACGATATAATTGTCGGTGCGCGAATATACTCCGCCGTCGTAACCGTTCGGAACGGAAGACGTATCTGCGACTTTAACCGCCTTATACCTGTCGATTACGGCGGTGGTAACTTCCGCGTTTATATCTACGGAATTAAAATCGTAGGTCTTGCTTTTATACTTCGGTATGACGTCGCTTTGTTCGTCGCCGCAGGCGCAGTATCTTTTACGCAAACCGTCATGCTCGGCGGTCGGCTCGGTCACTACCTGCCACTCGCCGTAAACGTGCGCGCCGACGGTCTCTATTACCTTCGACTCGTAAAGCCCGCAGGCGCAATATCTGCGCATTTCTCCGTCGGCTTTGCAACTGCCTTTATCGTAAACCTGCCATTCGCCGTACATATGTTGCGGCAGACCGAGCATTATATGCTTTACGGAATAAATATCGTAATCGGTAAGCCCGACTTCGGTTTTCAGATAGTTGGCGATCGCGTCGGATAACTTGCCGCTTTCCGCTCTATACTCCGACATTAAATGCTTATACACCCTGTCGAACGCTACGAGATTGCCGTCGTCGTCCTGCATCGCGCCGCTTTCGTCAAAGACGTATTCGCCGCCCCTTTCTTCTATGCCCGAACGCCAACGCTTATCGAAATAAAAGGAAGTTATTTCAAAATCTTCCGCCAGATCTTCGTAAGACGCGCCCAGAAGCCCGTTAAGCAAAAACGCTATCGTACCCGTTCTGTCCGCACCGGCGGAACAATGGAAAACTATCGGATAGTTTTTTACGTCGCCGAAAAGCCCGAATATCTCTTTAAGGTTTTTTATCGCCGCAGCGTCGGTCGGTCGGGACGAGTTAAGTCGCGGGAAAATATAATCCCATTGCAAAATACCGAGTTTGTATTTGGTTATCTTATCGCTTATCGTAGAAGTCTGACTTTCAAAACGCAGATCGATTTCGGTCTTTACGCCGAGTTCGTCTACGAGTATCCTTTTAGCGGTTTCGTCCGCTTCCGCAATCTCCGGCGTACGATAAATCAAGCCGTAACGAATAGTTCCGTCGGCGGTCTCGCGCCCGCCCATATCGCGCGCGTTTCTGACGTTGCCGCAATATATCGGTCTTAAATTACACGCGATTCTGAAAGAGTCTTCCTTGACAGTTTCGCCCGCCCTGTCGGTAACTCTGTAATGGTATTTTGCGGGAATCAGGTTATACAGGTTTATACGGTTATCGTATACTCCTTCTTCGGAATATACGACGTTTTCAAAATTCGCGTCGGCGGCAAGTTCGAAGTTATAATACGCAGACCCCGTCTTCGCCCAAGTTACGGCAACGCATTTTACGTCGTCGCCGCCCGTTCCGCTGCGCCGTTGCAGATAATCTGCTTTGTTTTCGGCTGCAAGATAGCCCGAAACCACGTCGGGAAGAATTTCCGCATCGCCGCCGTCGTAATATTTGCTATCGTCTTCAGCATAGCGCGCGATTAAGATTATATCGCCTTCGCTACCGCTTTTTATAACGTAATTTCTCATAGGTTTTTCATTCGCCGTCGCCCAGCCCTTGAATACGTACCGACGTTTATACGGTCTTATCGATATATAAACGTCTTCGTCGGTGTTTTTATATTCGGTCGGGGCGGACGCAAGCAGATCGGCGGAAATTTCTCCGCCGTCAAGGTCGTACGAAATACCGAACGAACGCTCTTCCCTTTTAGATACGGCGCGAGTCTCCGCTTCTCCGCAATCTTTGCATACGCGCCGCTCTTCTCCGTCTTCTTCAAAGGTCGCGACTTTTACCGTTTGCCACTCGCCGTAGTCGTGAACGTGCGTCGGCGGCGGGGTCTCCGCGCCCGACTTTTTTGCGCAACCGAACGCGGCGAAAACGGAAACGATAAGCGTTACGCCCGCTATCGCCGACAGTATTTTTTTGAGTTTCATCTTTTACACCTTACCTTTTGCTCGATATACTCCGTTCGGGCACGTCCGCTTTATTTTAACACCCGCAAGCGGGTGCGGTCAATATCTCTATTTCGCTATTTTTTGCTCTGTATTGTCTTATAGTCGTTATAGGCTAAATGAACGACACCGTAAAATAAGTTATAACGCAATATTATAAAAAAATTGTCGTAACGGCTTAAAATAACTTTACTTTTAAGAAAAAATGGTCTATAATAGTCAAGCCGAACGAAAATTGCAACCTATCTGGGTGTAGCGCAGCTTGGTAGCGCGCTTGAATGGGGTTCAAGAGGTCGGAAGTTCAAATCTTCTCACCCAGACCAACGAAAACAGTCGCTTTTACAGCGGCTGTTTTCGTTTTTATAAAAATTTTAATTACTAATTTCGCAAAAGCGTTGAATTTACGGTTTTCGATTGCTATAATTTTATCGCCGATACGCATATCGCGAAACGGGCGGCGTTTTGCCGCGATAAATTATCGACGAAAAATGCCAAACCGAAAAAAGGAGAAGAATTATGTTAGGAAATTTTACTTACTGCAACCCTACTAAACTTTACTTCGGTAAAAACGCGCTTGACGGACTTGACGCCGAATTGCCGAAATACGGGAAAACCGCGCTATTGGTCTACGGCGGCGGCTCGATAAAAAAGAACGGGATATACGACAAGGTGCTTGCCGTGCTTAAAGCGAACGGCAAAGAAGTGTTTGAAGACGCCGGCGTAATGCCCAACCCCACGACGGACAAACTACGCGAAGGTATCGCACGCGCAAAAGCGGCGAAAGCGGATTTTATTCTCGCCGTCGGCGGCGGCTCGGTATGCGACTACGCAAAGGCTCTTTCCGCGTCCGTCTACTGCGACGAAGATCCTTGGGACAGGTATTTTAAGCGCGGCGAAGGCGTTGCCTGTAAAACTCTGCCCGTAGGGTGCGTGCTGACTATGGTCGGAACGGGCAGCGAGATGAACGGCGGCTCGGTTATCACTAACACGGAAAAGAAGTTAAAGGTCGGGCACGTCTTTGAAGAAAACGTCTTTCCGAAATTCTCGATACTTAACCCCGAATTTACGTTTACCCTGCCGCGCTATCAGATGATTGCGGGTATTTACGATATTACGTCGCATATTCTTGAACAATACCTTTCGGGCGAAGACGACAATACGAGCGATTATCTTTCCGAAGGGCTGCTACGCTCGCTTATTCACAGCGCGGGAATAGCCGCGCAAAATCCGACCGATTACGAAGCGAGAAGCAATATTATGTGGACGGCGACCTGGGCGCTTAATACGCTTATCGCCAAAGGCAAGACAGAAGACTGGATGGTGCATATGCTCGGGCAGGCGGTCGGCGCGTATACGAACGCGACGCACGGTATGACGCTTGCCGCGGTTTCGTTGCCGTATTATAGGCATATTCTGCCCTACGGCGAAGCGAAATTCGCGCGTTACGCCGTGAACGTATGGGGCGTCGACGCGAACGGAAAGACTCAACGCGCGGTCGCGGAAGAAGGGCTTTGCCGTATGGAAAAGTGGATGAAAGGGCTCGGACTCGTAATGAACCTTACCGAACTCGGCGTAACGCCCGATATGACGGACGGCATCGCTTCCGCTACGTTTATTAGGCGCGGCGGGTACAAAGCGTTGACCGAAAACGAGATTAAAACCATTCTTAAAGAAAGTCTCTGAAAGGAGAAGATATGAGTAAAATATTAATTGTTTCAACGAGTTTAAGGGCAAACAGCAATTCCGAATATCTGGCGCGCGAATGTGAAAAAGGCGCGGCGGACGGCGGAAATAAACGCGCTATTAGTTTTATTTGCGTAAAATCTGTTGATTTTACGGCGGATTGCTGATATAATCATACTATGGATATAAATCAATACAAGGCGAAAGGCGTTATAGATAAAAAACACCTTGTTTCGCTGGTCAACTACACCGAAGACGAAATATACGAAATATTAAAGCGCGCAAAGGATATTTGCGACAGGTTATCCGCGGGCGAAAAACAAAACTCGCTGAAAAACAAAAACGTATACCTTATTACCAAAAGCGGATTTTCAAGGTCACGCATCGCGTTTGAAACGGCGGTTACGAAACTTTCGGGCGCGTACACCGTTTCTTCCCTGCCCGGCGCGCAGATAGACGACGTTCTGACGGACTCGCTCTCTATGCGCGCGATCGCGTACTACGGCATAGACGCGATAGTGGTAAGAACCGAACTGTCAACCGACGCCGAAACACTCGAAAAACACGTCGATTTGCCCATAATCAACGCCAACTCGCGCAGCGGTCCGCTCGAAGCGTTATCCGCGCTGCTGACCGTATGGGAACTGAAAGGCAGAATAAGCGGACTTAAAGTGGCGATGATAGGCAACCCGTCCGTATTCGCGGAAAACTATATTTACGCGTTCGTTAAATGCAACGCGGACGTTACGGTTATCTGCCCCAAAGAACTTAACCCCGACGAAAAAACCGTAAACTATTGCGCGCAGTACGGGGATTTGCGCGTGACGGACGATCTTATCAAAGGTATAGCCGACGCCGATTGTATTTATATATCGGAAGACGATCTGCCCGAACGCTACCGCGTGACGGACGAGACGCTCGCGCTCGCAAAGCCGACGGCGATTGTCCTACACGCCCTGCCCGTACCCAAAATCAATGCGCTTATTGCGAAATCGGTAGTGGACTCGAAGTCATTTGCAGGGCTTAAAGCGGCGGAAAATCTCCAAAAGGTGGAAATGTCCGTTCTCGATTTACTGATAGCGAAAAACTAACGAAAGGAATCCCTATAATAATATTAAACGCGCGCCGAGCGGAAATCCGCTCGGCGCGCGTTTTTATATAAGTTATTTTCTCGTTAATGCCCGACAACCCGTTCCGGTTCGGAAATAACCGTTGCATGCCGGACCGAGTTATTCGGGTTTGTCTTCCGTTTTTTCTTCCGCAGGTTCGTTATCGTCGGAAGGCGCGGCGGGCGCGGCGACCGACTCTCCGTCGGCTACGACGGACGCGGTTTCCGCTTTCTTTGCCGCAAGTCGGGATTGAATTACGGGCAACGCGAATACGATAAACAGACCGATTAAAATCATCAGTACCGACCAGAACTGCGACGGAGACAAAAGATTGAAAAGTTTGCCCCTGTCGTCGCCGCGAAGAAACTCTATCGCGAAACGGAATATTCCGTAGCCGAGACAGTACACGCCCATATTGAAATTGCCTTTTACGTTTACCTTGAACGCAAGATAAACGAGTACGGCGAAGAACGCGAACAGGAAAATCGCTTCGTAAAGTTGAGTGGGGTATACGGGGTTGGGCAGATCCGGGAATTTAATTCCGAACGGTCCGTTCGTTTCTTTACCGTAACAGCACCCCGCGAAAAAACAACCGACACGCCCGAACCCGTGCGCAACGGTTATGCAACACGGCACTACGGGCATTATATCGATAAGCGACGATTTATAGTTTTTTCGGATATTGTTTTTGGTGGCGAAATATATGACGAGAAACACGGTAACGCCGCCGATAAGTCCGCCGATAAACGTCATTCCGCCGAACTCGAAGCCCCTGGACGGATTTTCGATATAATTATACACAGACTGAAAAAGCGTTGCGGATAAAAACCCGAGCGCAATTGCGATTATCGCGACGTAAAACGTGAAATCGCCCATTTTTTCGTCGATTTTCTTTTTCTTGACGTATAAGTTAAGGGTTAAAAAACAGCAGAGAATGCCTATCGCGATACACACGCCGTAAAGCGTGACGTAACCCTTACCGCCTATTTTAATGAGATAATCGGGATACATAATTATTCCTTAACGCCGCCGTTACGCGTTTTGAGTTCTTCAAGAATAAGCGTAAGCAACTGCTCCTGCGTAGGCGGAGCGTTTTTGGCTTCTTCGGCTTTACGCTGTTCTTCCGCAGCCTTGTCCGCCGCAAGTTTTTCCTGTTCGAGCGCGCGGATTTGTTTAGTGGTCTTTCCTTCGCGACGAAGTTTGCGAATTTCGCTTTTAGTGAACACGCCGTTTCCGTTCACGAATTCGTTTACGCCTTCGTTTAATTTGTTTATGGTCTTGACGATGATAAACAGCACGAACGCGATAATCAAAAAGTTAAGCACCGCGCTTAAAAACGCGCCCCAGTCTATGTAAATGGATTTGGTAAGGTCGAGCGCGCCCGTCGGATTGCCCGACTCGTCAAGCATCGGCGTTTTTTTAAGGAAGGTATAGATATTGGAAAGATCGGACGTTCCGCAAATACCCGCGATAATCCAGTTGATTATGGGGCGAAGTATGTTATTGGATAACGCGTTTACGATAGCGGTAAACGCGCCGCCGATGATAACGCCGACGGCAAGATCCATTACGTTACCGCGCGTTATGAATTTTTTGAATTCGGTAAAAAACTTTTTCATAACGAAAACTCCTTATAAATGCCGTACGAAAACGATACGATTAGTATTCCGACCGCGTGTTTTTGCACGGCTCGTATTTTTTCTGCCCGACATACGTTCAAGCGTATTGTACCACTTTTCGGCGCGTTTTACAATACAATTCGACTAAAAAAATAAAAAAAAGAAAATTAACGAGTTTTAGAGCGAAAAACGATTGACAAAACGGTATAAAAAATAGTACACTAACGGAGCAGGTTCGGATTATCCGACGCATTACGGCGTTCGGGCTTACCGCTTGAATCGGCGTATACGGAAGCGTATCGAAGTGGTCATAACGGGCACGATTGGAAATCGTGTAGTCTTCACGGGCTCAGGGGTTCGAATCCCCTCGCTTCCGCCAATCAAAACCTAAATCGAATACGAGAGTGTTTGGTTTAGGTTTTTCTTTTGCAAAAATTCAGATTTTATCTGTGTTTTTCATTTGTCCGTGTGCCGTCGTTTCGGTCTTTTCGGGGTTCGTATGGGTGTGTTCGTATCCCTTTGTCCGTAGCAGTTGCAGACGGTTTTATGCCGCGAAAGGTTCTTGACGTGAGAAAGGAGTGTGTCAGGCTATCTTGCCAAAGGCAAACGAAAAGCCCCTTCGGGGCTGTCGGTTGGCGGTTTATTTGCCTACCGACACGCTCCTGAGAGGCTCACGTCAAGAACACCGTGGAATAAATCGTCTGCGTAATTGTCAGATACGCATTATAAGTCTGAAGTCTTTAAGTCCGTAATACTCTCTGTTTTGTATCACATACGGCATTTTAACGTTTTTGTCGTAAAAAGAAAAACCCTGACTTTCGTCAAGGTTTATCGTCTTTGGGGTGTTGTAGATAATTATCATTTTGTCGTCATACAACTGAATTTCTTTTATGAAGTAATTTATCAGTTGTAGCGGCTCTTTTTCAAGCGCGGATTTGTAATAGTCAATTATTTGCTCTTTGGAAAGTCTGAACGCCGTTTGAGATTTTTCAATCGTCAATCGCTTTTCAATGTCGGTCAGTTTTTCTTCGAGTTCTCGCATACGTTTCATAACCGTTGCGCTTTGTCCGCCTAATTCTATGGCTTGCATAATGTTGTTTATCGTATTCTCGGTTTGACGTTTCTCTTTTATGAGATTTGTCAGAACCGAGTTTTGCTTTATGCGGTTTTCCTGCACTTGCAGTAAATACGTTGCCATTTTATCTAATATTTCGGGGCGTTGCATTTGCTCGCATACGTTATCAAGCACATATTTTTCGAGTATTTCTTTTCTGACTTGCGACTTCTTACAACCGCTTTGGTGTTTTCGTCCTAAACATTTGTAATAACGTATTTTTTGTCCGTTTTTAGCCGTTCCGCACTCGGCGGAGATAGGACTTCCGCAATATCCGCATTTAATTTTGTTGCGAAGTAAATACACGACTTCAACGCTACGAGTTCCGTATTTGTTGGTTTCGGTCTTTTTTCTTACATTCTCGTAAATTTCCGTCGGCACGATTTGCGGATACATATTCGTAAAAACTTCGTTGCCGTGTCTGTAAATACCCGAATACTTTTCGTTTTTGAGTATGTTATAGACGGTATTTCTCGCAAACTTTTTACCGCGATTGAAAATACCTTTTTCGGTAAGAGTTTTTATTATGTCTTTAACGTAAACGCCTTGCGCGTATTGGTCGTAAATAAACCTTACTACTTCGGCTTTTTCTTCGTCAATCACGACTTTATGATTTTCTACTTTATAGCCGTAAATGATAGTTCCGCCCGTAAAGTTACCTTTTTGCCTTGTTTCGTTCATTCCGCGCTTTACCTTTTGCGAAAGTTCGGCGGAGTAATATTCGGCGTAGCCCTCAATCATACTTTCGAGTATAATCGCCTCGGGGCTGTCGGGAATATATTCGGTAGCGGAAACGACTTTAACGCCGTTGTCTTTAAGCGTTTTCTTGTGTTTCGTGGTTTCGTATTTATTACGCGAAAACCTGTCGAATTTGTAAACGAGTACGACATTGAAATCGTGTTTTTTGCTATCTTCTATCATCTGACGGAAGTCGGGACGATTGTCGTTAGTACCCGTCATAGCACGGTCTATATAGGTTCTTAAAATGAGTATGTCGTTGTTTTTCGCATACTCGTTACATACACGGAGTTGTCCCTCTATGGACTGTTCCGTTTGGGTATCGCTCGAATAACGAGCATAAATAACTGCTGTTTTCATTGTGATTTTTACTCCTTTAATTTTATTTTTAGATTTGTCTTTCGACGGGAACGGAAAAAACGGAAACGAATTAAAATTGTTTTCTTTCGTGGCTTACGGCTTTTATCGTCAAGGGTTGCGCCAAGCAATGCACTTTACCCTTGACGAAAAAGTCGTTTTCGTTTAACCTTTCCCGATCCGAAAGACTAATTAGTTGCAATGCGGCAACTGCGCTATTATTTCTTTGCTTACTTTTCCGAGAATTTCGCCCTTTTTGATACAGGTGAAGTTATCGAAAAGCAACACTTTGCGGTCGTCAACTCCGAACGTGCATATTACATCTTCGTCCAAAACGTCCGAGCGGAAGTAAGTAGGTAATTTTCCGCCATAGACTAAACGCTCGCCGGACTTTTCCATATACTTCGTTATGTATTTTGCCGCCTCGGAAATATCGTCCTGCGTGGCAATATCTTTGAAGTCGTTACGCCCGAATTGTTTCAGAAAGTGCGTGTTTTGGTATGTCGTTTGCATACGGTGATTTCGCGTGTCGTAGTCTTTTACCTCTTCGAGTTTTCCTATCATTTTGCCGTCGGGGATATAGAAAATACCGTGAAAATGTAATCTGTTCGTATCTTCGCCACGCTCCCATACTCCGACGTATTTCCAACCGTTACGGGCAACAAGGTGTTTCAGGGTGTTAGATAACTTTTTGCGGAACGTTTCTTCGGTGTGAAGTTCGTTCGAGTAGGTAAAAGTTACGAAAAAATTCCAGTCCTGCAAACGCAACTTTCTCATAAGCCTTACTTTGCGCTTTATGGCGTTGGTGTTCATTCTCTCGGTGTGTTTCTCGACGAAAGCGTTTAACTCGGCTTTGTCGGCAAACACGTCTTTCAAAGCGGCTTTTATATGCGCCTTGCGTTCTCGTTTGGGCAACGATTGGCTCTCTTTATATACCGTTTCAAAGCGTTCTTTCGGGGTTTTGGGCGGCGTTACGTTTGTCGTCGATTGTTGTTTCATAGGTTTAACGGCGCGCCTTTTACAGCCTTTTCCGCTCGGAAACGCTCCTTGCGGTATTCCGACGTAATGACCGCCGTCAAAGTAGATTTTCATATTTGCATAATTCATAGTTTTTACTCCTTGTGATTTAGATTTTTTGTGTATGGCGAAAAAATAAAAAAAACGGCAGAATACGAAACACCATACAATTTCATACTCTGCCGTTTACAGTTCGGTTTAATTACAATTCAATTCAGTTCAATTCGGTTAGTTTAAGTCATAAATAGATTTCCGTTCAGTTCCTTTCATTTCGTTTATGTTATCGCTTTTTTGCGTTATTTTCTAATTTAATATTTTTCTATTTACTCGGTTTATTTAGTTTTTAATGCGTAATTTTTCGGCTTGTAAGTCAGGTTTCGTTTTTGTTTTCGGTTTGCGCTTGTTGGTGCAGTTCGACTATCCTTGAAAAGATACTTTCAAAGAACGTGCGTTTTTCGCCGTCGGTCAACGCCTCTAAATCAGGCTCGCCGACGGCTATGACTTTTAGGTTTGTTTGCAGCATTTTTTCGTCCTCCTTTTTTTTGAATAAATTTTATTACCCGAACTCGCAAGATTTTTGCGACTTCGAGAAAATAATATTTTGTAAATACGACAAATTCTGTCGCATTCACAAAAAGGAATAGAAAAAGGACGTAATACGACCGTAAAATTTCGTACTTCGCCCTTAAAATGCCGCCTCCGACCCTGTTATTCACGGGTGTAATGCTTTTCGCTATCTGTCCTTACGCCGTTTGATAGTTAGTTCGCTCCTGACTTAAAAACTCGGCTTGCTATTCTTGCTATACGCCTTTGACTATTCGATTGCGTTACAACTATACCATGGGAATTTGGCAAACACAAGGACATCGATGTGACCAAAATGTACCAAAATGTGATGTCGTTGTAACATCTACGATTATATCATACGCCAATGAAAAAGCGTGAATGGGTTGAAGTAGGTTTTGCGTGGATTTTTGACGTTTTCAGGGGGTAAAGTCATACTCGAATAGGGGTGGAAAATGGCTTTTGCGGTAGTAAAAAAGGACGGTGCAGGAAAACACCGCCCGCAACAAAACGCAACAAAAAACACTCGGAAGAAAGAAAAGGCGCAATAACTCAAAATATGCCGCCGTGCGAAGAATTACGGGGCGATTCGCCAAGCGGTTTAGCGGCGAACGCCCCGTTTCGCTCGGCTTTGAGTTGACCTTTTTATCCGAGTTTAGTGAGTTGTTTGGCGGGTGCTTGACCGCGACGCGAAGCGTCGCGCTTGTATAGTCAAGCACCCGCCAAAGTGCCATTTGAAGTTTACAATGGCTTTTTACTTGAATTTAACAGCAAAATCGTGTATAATAAAGTCAATGAAGAATGTTGTTATTTATGAAGGAAAAATTGGGTTGCGTTATGGAAGATAAAAATAATCACTCTAAAATTATAAGACAAGTTTGTAAAGAAATTTTAATTCCGCTCGGTGTTTTTCAAAAAGGAACGTCCCGATTGTATTTAGATGATAATGACTATTTTTTTACAGTAATAGAGTTTCAGCCGTCAAATTGGGATAAAGGTACATATTTGAATATTGGTTTGACTTTCTTATGGGATTGTAATCAATCCGATATTTTGTACTTTAAGTTTTCAAGGCAACCTGCCAGTAGATACGGCAAATTTGTAGAATATAGAAATGACATTCAATTTAGAAATGAAATAATAGAGTTGGTAAACATTGCAAAGCAAGAAATATTGTTATATAGAAAATTAAAAGATACAAATTTTGCGAAAGATTGGATGATTACATATGCTAAAAAGTTCAAAGAGAAAAAATATGAAAGATTTGGTCTTGATATTGCAAATATTTGCATATTGAATAATGATATAAAATTGGCGAAATTATATTTTGAAAATTATTGTAAAGAAAAAAATATAGTTGAACAAATTGACAGTAATATAAGTAAAGAATGTTTGATTTCCGTCATAAAGGCAAATAGACAAATGTGGCATAGTAAATCATCTATGAAAAAAATGCCCGTTTCTCCAAAATATGATACTTCTACAATCTAAAAGATTTCTTATCGCTAAAAATCATATCATAAACTTATTCGATTTACGTTACTAACGCTCCGCCATTAGTGAATAATACGAACCCTGACGATAAGTTAGAGTTCGTATTATTCTTTTCTAACGAATATTTCGGCATAAAAGTCGATTTGAACGGCAAAAAGAAGAAACTGCCGGGCGTTTAATCGCTCGGCTTTTTCTACGCTCAAAAACAAGTGCTTACTATGAAAGACCGTATAACAGTTTTTTCAATATACATAACAATAAAGATACCGCTCCGGTTTTTTGCCTTTCGTCTTTGCCGAAAGGCTAATAAAAAACGGAGGTATATCCCAAATGAAAAAAGTAGTTTACTCAATCAGAAAAGTTAGAAATTCTAACGAAAAGTTATCCGGTCTCGGATTCATCAAGGGAGTTTTAACGCTCCCTTTTTTTATGCCGAATTACATTCTTATATCGACGGTAAAAAAAGAAACAAACAGGAATTTACCGAACGACCTTTTCAAACCGAAACATTCCGTCTGGGAACTGTTCGTCCGATCCTTCGGCACACATTTCCGGATCGTTTGGATCGGGGTGATATTTATTAAAAAACTCCACGATGTGAAAGCCGCAACGATTGACATAAAAATGAATGTTTCGCTGCTCGAAATACGGCGTGACCGTTTCCCACACTTTTACTTCCGGGTGTAGTTTTTCGACAGCGCACCAAGCGGCATATCCGATGCCTTTGCTATGGAAAGTCGGAGAAACAAAAAGGAGATCGAGGTCGCCTTTTTCACCGTCAATTTTGATTACTATGCCGCCGACTTTTTGCCCGTCCAATATGATGCGGTATGCTTCGCCACCGTCAATGGACTGTTCGATTGTATGTCGTGAAATAATTTGTCCCGATTCCTCGAAGTGATTGTCTCTAAGACCGAATTCTTCCATCGCACCATAATTAAAGGCTTTTTGATTATCCGAAATAAACTGCTCTCTATCACTGCATTCAAGAGGAAGCAACTGCACAATAGCGTTCATATCTTTGCTCCTAAAAATTCCGATTTATTAAAACAATTATACCATTTTATACGTCAAAAAACAACGGTTTGACAGGTTGCAAAACGGAAACGCTTTTATATTCAAACTCGCAAGGTTTTTGCGACGTTGGCAATTAGGCGTGGCTTGTCTTGATACAAGTCGGCTCGGCTGCGCCTCGCCGAAGACAAGCCACGCCTAAACTTAACCGAACCGACCGAAATAACGGAAAACGGAAGCGTAACGAAAGCGGTGTTCGCCGCTAACCCGCTTGGCGAATCACCGCTATTCTTCGTTTACGGCATTTTCCGTTTTTTTGTCCGTATTTTGAGGTGCGGATTTTCGCTTAATTACAATAAAAATTTGTGTTCGTATAAACTTCCTTCGCTTCCGCCAAAAAAAAGAACGCGAATACTCGTTATTCGGGTTCTTTTTATTTTTGCCGATTTAGGGGATTCGAACGGGTTGGTAGTCGGCGAGTAACGAAGAGTTGATATTTCCGAAACAACGAGCCGACCAAACAACCGATGAAACGGTTGTTTGCAACACAGGCGTTATGCCAGACAAGAACAATACAAACCTTGCAAAAACGCCGCTATTTACGCGCTTTTTTGCAAATTTTCGTACGATGTACGTACAGTACTACCGTTCTCGCCTTTGCAACAAATCATCGAAAATATCGGCGTTTTTGTTGTCGACAAGTTTAACGGCGTGTTTTTAGGCTAAGATAAGGCGCACGAACGGGTTAATACTGCCCGTATACCCCGTGAGCGCAACGCAGTATTAGTCAAAAACACACCGCCAGACCAAGGTTCGTATTATTCTTGTCTGGCATAGCAAGCGCAGTTTGCGGAGCGAATCCCCCCGCTTCCGCTAATCAAAAAACAGGCTTTAAGGAAATTCGTTTTCACACGAATTTTGCCAGTAATAACGTTGCGTAATCCGATAAAGTTTGCTATAATAATCGTGTTGAGCATACCGTTTTTTTACTTTGTTTTCGTTGCGGGATGCCAGACAAACGTGCTAAAAAAGGAAACAAAAGCGGCTAAAATTACGCCGTATATAAAAGTATTCATAAAGGAGAACGATAAATGGATTTTATAAATATGCCGTTTGACGTAATTATAGAAGGCGGACAATCCAACGCCGAAGGCAGCGGAATCGGTCCTGTTAAAAACGATTATATTCCGACCGATAAAATATTATATTTAGAAGCGGAAAAAGAAGTTAAAGCAACCGAAAGCGGTATGGAAATACGTTATTTCGATAAGCCGTTTGTAATAGATATAGCAAAAGAACGCAGACTAAACGATAATATATACGGAGATCTTGCGCTGACCTTTTCCGAAGAATACGTTAAAAACGGATTTTTGAAAAGCGACCGCGCGGTATTGATTGTTCGCGGGGCAATCGGCGGCACGGGGTATGCGAAAAAACAATGGGGGCTAAGCGACGCGGTCTATAAAAAAATGATAGAACTGACCGACTATGCCCTTTCGTTAAACGAAAACAACAAAATAGTCGCTTTTTTATGGCATCAGGGCGAACACGACGCGTTTGAAGGAAACACTTCGGAAAATTACCACGCTCAATTAACCGACACGTTAAAAGACGTGCGAAAAAGATACGGCGAAATGCCGTTTATCGCAGGCGATTTTTGCAGCGAGTGGAAAAATAAAAATTTGTCCGCGTGCGAACCTATCGTAAACGCGATTCGGCAAGTCGTCAAGGAAAACGAAAAAAGCGGATTTGTAGAAACGAAAGATTTAGCGTCTAACAACCAACAAACGGGAAACGGCGACGACATACATTTTTGCAGAGAATCACTACACTTGCTCGGTCGTCGTTACTTTAACGAATGGAAATCCATAACCGAAAAAAATCTTTAACGATGCAAACGAGTGAACGGCGGGCGGAAGCCGCCGCGTAATCGCCGTAAAAGTTTACGGAAAAAGTCCGCGGTTGACTGTGAAGTCAACCGCGGACTTTTAATTTGTCGGGGCTGATTAAAGTAGCGATGACCGCCCGCTCGCTTAAAAATAATCCGATTTTTCTTATTCTTTATAAGCAATCGTAACAATTTCGGATATAACGCAAAAAGAATCAACTCTTCTTCTATCCGATAAAATTCAGGCGGGAGCGGTTACGAATTTTCCGTCGGAAGCCCTTTCGCGGCGGAAAGCGGAAGACCGCGGGATTTGAGACTGTCGAGTATTCCGATTTTGGCAAAGAATCTCTTTACCCTTCTCAACCCCGCGTCGCTCTTCTTTTCGTCTTCAAGTTCGTAAACTTCGTTCAGAAAATCGCAAAGACTCATCTTTCCCGTCAGAGTGGCGGCGTTAAAAATCGATTTTACTTCGGTTCTGAACATTATCGTAAACCGCCTTTCGGAATGTTTCGCCAATACGATAATCTGTCTTATGCCGGAATAGTTTTCCGCCAGAACGTTCACGAGTTTTGACGAAAACAAATCGTTGGTCGATTCAAACATTACGAAATCTTTCGTTCTAAGCATTTCGCTGCCCGCGACAGCCGAATTCATTGCATATACGCTTACTTTCTTTGCGAAAACGTAATCTCCGTTTATCGCCTCTTTTGCCTCGGCGGCGTGTTCTGCCGTCGTTAAAATTAACCCATACATATTTTTTCTTTTTCTCCACCGTTAAAGCAAAAACCGTAATCGCGGTCTTTCCTTCGTAATTTTATAAGGACCGAATCCGTCGCCACCGATCGTTAGCCCCGACGTATTAAAAACGCGTCAGATAGATTAGCCCTTTTAGCCTTTGCCGAGTTTTATCGCGCGCCGAATATACTACCGATGCAAAGACCTGACGCGTATTTAATTTGGTCGGCAGCGACGAACGCGTACCTTACGTTTTTTATTTTAGCACGACGAAAAACGTCTTGTCAAGTATTTTTGTAAAAAATGTGAAATTTTGTAAAAAATTATGTGAAAATTCAAAATCGCCGATATTATCGCATATTTTTGGACTTTTATTTTTAATTTTCTATCGTTTTTTCTAATTTTATACAAAATTCGACTTTTTTCGCCGTTCAAAAATCTCTTTACGAATTCGGGCGATTGCAGATGCAATCGCCCGAAGTTATGCCAGACAAAAATTATTCCGTTTTTGCGGGTTCAAACGCAATCACCTGTGGCTAGGCGGAGGCGCGAGATGCGCGTAATACCTGCACTCTATTTTTCCGTTATAGATTTTACGGGTTTTATCCGCTTTCTTACCGAAAAGCCGTTCGAAATCGTCGACGGGCGTGAGCGTATACGCGCACCAGTCGTCAAGGCTTGCCACCATTTTGCCGTAATCGCGATAAAGTTTTTCCACGCCCCTTCTGTCGGACAGGCGTTCGCCGTAAGGCGGGTTGCTTATAATTACTCCGTGCGAAAACCGCGAAGAAAAATCACGCATATCGGCGCGTTGAAAATGAACGAATTTATCTACGCCGGCGAGTTGAGCGTGTCTGCGCGCGAGTTTTAATTGGTTGTCGTCTATATCGAACCCGCTTATACGCGGAATTTCGTCGCGGACGATTGCCGACCGTGCTTCTTCTTTGATACTATCGAAAATCTTGCGGTCAAAAACCTTCCAACTTAAAAAATCGAAATCGCGGTTAAGACCTGCGGGGATATTAAGCGCAATCATACACGCTTCTATCGGAATAGTTCCGCTTCCGCAGAAAACGTCCGCCAAAGGTCGGGTTTTATTCCAAACCGACAGTTCGATTAACGCGGCGGCGAGCGTTTCTTTAAGCGGCGCTTCGCCGACCAAGCCCCTGTATCCGCGCCTGTGCAGTCCGTCGCCCGAAGTATCGAGCGTTACCGTGACGTAGTCTTTAAGCAAGGCCACCTGCACTTTATATCTCGCGCCGTCTTCGGGCATAACGTTGACGCCGTACTTTTTGCAAAGCCTTGCGCAAATAGCCTTTTTGGCAACGGACTGTATGCCCGAATGAGCGAACAGTTTACTCTGCACGCTTTTGCAATCTACTAAAATCCTGCCGTTTTTGTCTATAAAATCTTCAAAAGGCAAAGCGATTACGCCGTCGAACAGGTCGTCGAAAGTGTCGGCTTTGAAGCCGCCGAGCACTATCTCGACTCTGTTGCCCGTTCTGAGCAGCAAGTTACATTTAGCCGCGTCGGAAAAATCGCCGTCGAACACTATGCGCCCGTTTACGGCGGCTAAATCGTCTTTGCCGATTATTTTATTCAATTCTCTTTTGGTAACCGCTTCTATGCCCGAAGCGGTCGTAACGCATAATTTCATAGTCTAAAAAGCGTCGTATAAGACGTTTATCTCGTCGTTAAGCACTTCGGCGACACAAAAACGAATCTCTTCGTCGGGATGAGAAAAGGAGTAATATTCGGCTATTTTGCCGTACTTTTCACGCTTGCGTCTGTCAACGGCGTCTTTCGGATCGCCGAACAGTCTGCCCGAACGGGTTTTGACTTCTATAAAGAAAGTCTGTCCGCCCTTTTTCATAATCAGATCCGCTTCGCCGAACGGCGTGACGTAATTCTTCTTTTCGAGCGCGAAACCCTGCGAACGTAAGTGTTTCAGAACGGCTTTCTCGCCTTTTCTACCGAGAAGTTTTTTATGAAAGTCTTTCTGTGAATTTTGCAAAACCCGTTCTCCTTTAACGCCGCTATATGCGCGCCCGTTCCGTAACCCTTATTCTGCGCAAACCCGTACTCGGGATAAATCTCGTCGTACTCGCGCATCAGGTTATCTCTGTAAACTTTCGCCACGATCGAAGCCGCGCCTATCGCGTAACTTTGCGCGTCGCCCTTTACTATCCCGACGGTTCTGAACGGCAAGTCCGGCACGAGCGCGTCGACGAGTACCACGTCGGGGTTTATCCGTAAACCTTCGGCGGCAAGCCGCATACATTTTTCGGTGGCACGCAGGATATTCAGTTCGTCTATCTCTTCGGGCTCGACGCGCGCGACCGACACCGCCAGCGCTTTTTCGCGAATGAGCGCGTCTAATTTTTCGCGCCGCTTTTCGCTCAGTTTTTTACTGTCGTTTATTCCGTCGATTATTTCTCCGTCGTAAGGCAAAACGACCGCCGCGCAGACCACGGGCCCCGCAAGCGGGCCTCTGCCGACTTCGTCTATGCCGGCGATATATTTTGCTCCGTTTGAGTTGGTAAGGTCGAAAACGACCTTTTCTTTCGTATCGGTTTTGGTTTTCACGGTCGTTCTTCCAAACAGATTTTTCCTATGCGTTGTTTTCTGAAATCGTCTATTACGGCTTTGGCGCAACGCGTATAGTCGCTTACGCCGCCCTTTAATATAAACCCGCGCCGACGGCAAACGTCGTCGTAGAGTTCGAGCGGCTCTTTATCGAGCGAATCGAGATCGTACTTGGCTTTGAGTTTATCGGGCGCGATAACGCTGAGTTCTTTGATGAGTTCGAGCGCAAGCCCTTCGATATCCAGCACTTCGTCGTTAAGCGAGCCGATATACGCAAGATGTCTGGCGTACGTCTGATTATCGAAACTCGGAGAAGTAGTACCCGGCGTATCAAGCAATTCGAAATCACCGAGCCTTACCCATTTATTGGCGCGCGTAACGCCCGCTTTATCGCCCGTTTCGGCGCGTTTGCCGCCGGACAGAGTGTTTATCAGCGTGGACTTGCCCGTGTTGGGTATGCCCGCAACCATAAAACGAAGGGTTCTGTTTATTCCTTTGAGTTTGTCGCGTTCTATCCGCTCACGCATAACGGCGGCGCAGGCGGATTTAAGTTTTGCCGCGTCTTTTTTGGAAAGCCCGTCGGTAGTAACGAAAGTAAGTCCGCGCCGCGACAGTTCTTCGGTAATAAGCGAAAGCGAACCGTCGGACACGGTATCACGTTTGTTCACGCAGTAGACTACGGGTTTGCTTTTGAAAAGCGACGACAGTTTAGGGTTAAAGCACGCGAAAGGCGCGCGCGCGTCGAGAACGTAAATAACGCCGTCGCATAACTTAACGTCTTCTTCGGTTTTGCGCAGGGCTTTGGTCATATGCCCCGGAAACCATTGAATTCGATCTATGTTCATTGCTCATCCTTTTTTTCGGCTTTTAACGCTCTGCGAGCCTTTTTCGCCGCGATTTTTTCTTTCTCGCGTTTTTCTTCGGCTTTCTGCTTCGCCCTTATATACTTACGGTACAAATCGGGGCGTTTAGCCGCCGTCAGTCTTTCGGCTTCTTCCGTCCGCCACGCGTCTACGAGTTTATGATTGCCCGAAAGCAGAATTTCGGGTACTTTTTCGCCCTTAAACTCCGCGGGGCGAGTATATTGCGGATATTCGAGCAAGTTGTCGGTAAAACTCTCGTCTTTAAGACTGTCGCCCGCGATAACGCCGTCTACGTACCTGCAAATCGCGTCGGTAACGACCATCGCAGGCAGTTCGCCGCCGGTTAAAACGTAATCGCCGATAGAAATCTCGCTGTCGAAATACCCGTCGAGAACGCGCTGATCCACGCCTTCGTAATGCCCGCAAAGAAAAATAAGTCGGTCGTACTTCAAGAGTTTTTTAATGTCTTTCTGTTCAAAACGCTTGCCCTTGGGCGACATATACACTCTGAACGCCTGCCTGTCGGGATCGATTGCGTCGACTGCGGAAGCGATGGGTTGCGGCATCATAAGCATACCCGCGCCGCCGCCGAACGGATAATCGTCGCATTTTTTATGCTTGTCCGCGCTGTAATCGCGAATATCGGTTATACGAATTTCGACTTTTCCGTCCTTGGTCGCCCTGCCGATAATACTCTCGCTAAGCGGAGCGAACATTTCGGGGAAAAGCGTAAGTATATCAATTCTCATACATAACCACCTGCGTAAACGATTCGGCGTTCACGGTAACCGTTCCGCCGTCGATATCGTAAATAGGGTTAAGGGTTTTAAGCATAGGAAAAACAGCCCTGCCTTCGGCGGTAGAAAGATAGTAGTAGTCTACGTTTCCGCTTACGATTTCGGTAATTTCGCCGATTTCTTTACCGCTTGAAAGCATAAGTTTACAGCCGAGTACGTCGGATATAAAGTAGTTGCCTTTTTTAACGGATATCTCAGCCCGTTCGGCGTAAACTTCTTTCATACGGAGCGTTTCGGCAAAGTTTCTGTCGTCTATTCCGTCGAGTTTTAGTATCGCTTCTTCGCCGCCTGCGGATCTGAACGACGCGACGGCGTATTCTACGGAGTTTATCTCGACTTTTTTTATATTTTTAACGGACGCGAAGTCGTCGGCGAAAAGACGAATTTTAAGTTCGCCTTTTATGCCCTGCGGCTTCGCAACCGCGCCTATTTCTATTTTAGAGTTCCGATTCATAATTAAAATACGAAAATTGCGGTCGCGTAAATCGTCCGCGACCGCAAGTCCGTCAAGACTTATTCGGTCTTGCCCTTGATTTCTACGTTGTATCTCTTTCCGCCGCGCGGGGTTGCAGCCTTAACGAGCGCGCGAAGCGCCTTGGCAATTTTACCCTGACGACCTATAACTTTACCCATATCGTCTTCCGTGAGATATACGGTAACGGTTACCGTGTTTCCGCGTTCTTCGGTTTTGTATTCCGCAAGTTCGGGATTTTCGGCAAACTGTTCGACGACGTAACGAATCAAATCCGTCATAGTTGGTCTCCTTTCGCATACGCGATAATTTTACGTTTAGCAATCGTGCGCGTAAAGGCAAAGTTTCGTCTCTCCGAGCGGTTTACCGTTTAAGATAATCATTCGCTCAAAAAAAGAAGAGTGCTTTTTACACGTCACAACTTTTAGATGATTAGTCGCTCAAAAAAGAAGGCTCGCTACGCAGACAAGGATTTGGCTGACCTTTTCGGTCGCCGAAGTCTTGGCGGCGTGGCAAAAACGAACTTTTTTGAGATGAATAATCTTCTAAAAAATTATTTCTTCTTCTTTTTCGGGTTGGTCTTCGCCGGAGACAATTTGTCCGACTTTTCGATTACACCGGCGTTTACAAGAAGAGATTTTACGGTCTCGGTCGGTTGAACGCCTTTGGAAAGCCAGTCTTTGGCTTTATCGGCGTCGATTACGACTTCGGCGGGATTCACGGTCGGGTTGTAGTGTCCGACTTTATCGATATATTCGCCGTCGCGAGCCTTTCTGCTGTCAACGACTACGATACGATAAGTGGGAGACTTCTTGTCGCCGAGTCTGGTTAATCTCATTTTTACTGCCATTGTTATATCCTCCGTTAAATATTAACTATTATTATATAATCGCCTTATAGCGCGATTTTCACATTATCAGAAAGGCATACCGAAACGCGAACCGCCGCGCTTGCCTTTCATCATTTTCATCATTTGTTTGGTCTGCTCGAACTGCTTGAGAAGTTGGTTGATTTCCTGAACGGTCGTTCCGCTGCCCTTTGCTATACGCGTCTTGCGCGAGTAGTTGAGAACGGACGGATCGCGGCGTTCCTTGGGCGTCATAGAAAGAATTATCGCTTTCGTGCGCTCTATGCGCTTTTCGTCTACGTCCTGTTCGGAAATCTTGACTTTGCTCATTCCGCCGCCCATCTGCGGGAGCATTTCCATTAAACCTTTCGCGCCGCCCATATTTTTGAGCATAGCGAACTGTTCGAGATAATCGTCGAGAGTAAACGAGTTTTCACGGAATTTCTTTTCCATTTTCTTCATCTGCTCTTCGTCGACGGAAGCCTGCGCCTTTTCGATAAGCGACAGCACGTCGCCCATACCGAGTATGCGCCCCGCCATTCGGTCGGGATAAAACGGCTCTAAATCTTCGGGCTTTTCGCCGACCGACGCGAATTTTATCGGTTTACCCGTAACGGCTTTTATCGAAAGACACGCGCCGCCGCGGGTATCGCCGTCGAGTTTGGTAAGCACGACGCCCGTTAAAGGCAAACGTTCGTCAAAGGTCTTGGCGACGTTGACGGCGTCCTGACCGGTCATCGAATCGACGGTTAAAAGTATTTCGTCCACACGGACGGTTTTGACGATGTTTTCGAGTTCGCGCATAAGCGTGTCGTCGATATGCAGTCTGCCCGCGGTGTCGATAATTACGGTGTCGAAACCGTAACGCCGAGCGTATTCCACACCTTCGGCGGAAATTTTGACGGGATCGCCCTGACCTTTCTCAAATACTTCCGCGCCGACTTTGCCGCCGACCGTTTTTAACTGTTCTATCGCCGCGGGACGGTACACGTCGCACGCGACGAGCAAGGGTTTTTTGCCTTGTTTTTTAAGATATAACGCGAGTTTGCCGCAAAGCGTGGTTTTACCCGCGCCCTGCAAACCGCACATCATAATCACCGTCGGCAACGACGAAGAGACGACGAGTTTGGAATTCGTCGAGCCCATTAAGGCGGTCAATTCTTCGTTGACGATTTTGATTACCTGCTGCGCGGGAGAGAGACTTTTAAGTATGTCCTGCCCGACGGCTTTTTCGCTTACCTTGGCGATAAAATCTTTCGCCACGGCAAGGTTGACGTCGGCTTCGAGCAAGGCGATACGCACTTCGCGCATAGCCTGCTTGATTTCAAGTTCGGTCAACTTACCGCGTTTGGTAAGTTTTGAAAATATATGATTAAGTTTTTCGGATAAACCCTGAAATACCGCCATCACACAACCCCGACGAGACTTTTGACTTTGTCTAATTTTTCTTTATCGCACGTATTTTCGCTTATCGCCGTTCTGATGGCGAGTTTAGTCGCGTAGACTTTGAGATTCTGCTCGTAAAAATCGAGTTTTTTTCTCGTTGCGGACAGCGCGTCCGACACGCTCTGACGGGAAACGCCGCTCTCCTGAGCAATCTCGCCCAAAGACAAGTCGAGCGAAAAATACGACTCGGCGACCGCCCTGTGCTTTTCGGTAAGCAAGCCGCCGTATATTTGCAACAATTCGCTATAATAAACGCCGTCCATATTCGCATTATAACTCATAAAAAAATCGCTGTCAAGTATTTTAACCTGACAGCGAAAAATTTTTCGGCTTTTAGTAAATATTATTTCTTTACGCGTTCCATATATTCGCCCGTGCGGGTGTCGATACGGATAACTTCGCCTTCGTTTACGAACATAGGCACTTGAATTTCCACGCCGGTTTCGAGTTTCGCTCTCTTGGTGGCGTTGGTGGCGGTGTTGCCCGCTACGCCCGGCTCGGACTCGGTGACGAGAAGTTCTACGAAGTTGTCGCAATCGACCGAGAAGGCTTTGCCTTTATAGAATTTGACCGTTACGGGATCGTTCTCTTTGATCCATTTGAGCGCGTCTTCGACCTGCTCGTAATTAAGGGGTTCCATATTGTACTCTTCGTCCATAAAGTAGTACAGTTCTCCGTCGTTATAAGAATAGGTCATCTTCTTGGTTTCGATGACGGCGTTCTCGAATTTTTCGGTCGGGTTGAACGTGATCTGCAAAACCTTTCCGTCGACGACGTTTTTAAGCGTGGTTCTTACGAACGCCGCGCCTTTACCGGGTTTAACGTGAAGGAAGTCTACTACCGTCCAGACTTTTCCGTCGTATTCGATCGTGACGCCTTTTCTTAAATCTCCTGCGTATACCATAAAAATTGCTCCTTGAAATATATCTATATTATTTTATTTAAGCCTTAATTTTTTTCTTTCGATCTCGCCGTTTTCTTTGATTACGACGAGCGATTTATCGTCTTTCATAAAGGAATGATAAACGCCGCCCGAAAGATAGCAACTGTCTTCTATTCTTATACCGAATTTGCCGTTGAAATACACGCCCGGTTCGTTGGAAAATACCATACCGTTTTCGAGAACGGTCTCGCCGCGAAGGGAAAGCGTGGGAAATTCGTGAATATTGACGCCGATACCGTGACCGAGCGAGTGCGTGAAATACTTGCCGTAGCCGAGACTTTCAAGCACGCCGCGCGCGTAACCGTCGGCTTGTTTGCCGCTTACGCCCGCTTTGATGTTTTCGGCGGCGGTTCTGTGCGCGAGAAGCGTCGCGAGATACGCGCGCTCGAATTCTTCGGTGGGTTCGCCGTAAAATACCGTGCGCGTCATATCGGAACAATATCCTTTATACAGACAGCCGAAGTCCATAAGCACGCATTCGTTCTTTTTAAGTTTCGTATCGCCCGTTTCGTGATGGGGAACGGCGGCGTTTTTACCGAACGCGACTATGGTGTCGAAAGAAGTGCCGCCCGCGCCGTTTTTACGGAAGTTATATTCGAGTTCGGCGGCGAGTTGCTTTTCGGTTACGCCTTCTTTTATAAACGGCAGTACCGCAAGCCACGACTTCTCTGCGATTTCGCAAGCCTTTTTGATGTTTTTAAGTTCTTCTTCGCTTTTAATCGCCGCCATAGCGGTAAGTTCGGAAGATATATCTGCGTAAGCGTAGCCGAGTTTTTTAAGCGTCTCGTATTCGGAAAGGGTTACTTTCGTAAAGTCGATACCGACGGTCTTCGCGCCGACCTTTTCCGCCGCGGCGGTTAAAGCCGAATAATCGGAGCCGAGTATGACTTTTACGCCCTTGCGGACGAGATTTTTTTCAGCCGCTTTAAGATATCTGTTGTCTACGACGAACGAAACTTCGTCTTCGGTTACTATAACGTACCCCGCCGTCGAATGAAAACCGAGATAGTAAAGTCTCTCTTTTTCGTCCGTGATAAGCGCGATATCGTATTTATCGAACGCAAACTTATTCAACATATCTAAAATAATAGCACAATCGGGCTTGTTCGTCAATTATTTTCGCCCGTCTGCCCGACTTTTTTATCGGATTTGAAACGACTAAACGGTTTCGTCGTTATCCGCCGCCGACGGTTCGGTTTCGGACGCTCCAGTTACGGGCGGCTCGGTTTCGGCTTTCGACGCTTCCGCCGCCGCGCGGGCGCGTTCGCTGTCTTCGCGGTGTTTTTCGGTTATTTCTTTCTTATACTGCTCGCCGTAAATTTTATACGCGGCGGCTATTTTGCCGACGTCTCTCGCGCTGAGCCGTTCGAGTTCCGCTTTGTACCGCTCGGCTTTCTTCTCGTTGTTCGGTCTGATTACCGTAAACCACAAAAGCGTGAAAACGAGAATCGCGCCGTATATGCACGACCAGATTATAAACGTGGACGTCTTGTACTTGAATTTTGAATCGATCTGCGCGAAAATGAACGAAAGCAGTATAAGCGCGTAAGCCGCGCTCATAAGCATCGACGTGAATTTTACCGAAAAGGTCACCGCCTTGTTGAGATCGCGAAGTTTCGATATGCCCGTCGCGTAAAAATTACGCTCGCCCATACTCTGCTTTTTTCGCGCTTCTTTGCTCGTGACGCGTTTAACGTCCTTAAAATCGTCTCTGATCATCGCTGATTTTCTCCTTTGAATATTTTTGCTAAAAATTGCCCCGTATAACTCTCTTTAACCGTCGCGACTTCTTCGGGAGTACCCGTCGCAACCACCGTTCCGCCGCCGTCGCCGCCTTCCGGACCGAGATCCACGATATAATCCGCGACCTTTATGACGTCGAGATTATGCTCGATTACGATAACCGTATTGCCCGCGTCGCGCAGTCGTTCGAGTATGGATAGAAGTTTATCCACGTCGTAACTGTGCAAGCCCGTGGTCGGCTCGTCGAGAATATACAAGGTCTTGCCCGTCGAACGCTTTGAAAGTTCGGTGGCGAGTTTTACCCTTTGCGCTTCCCCGCCCGAAAGCGTGGTGGCGGACTGACCGAGTTTTATATACCCTAACCCGACGTCGCGCAAGGCTTTGATTTTGCCGTAAATGCGCGGCACGTTGGCGAAAAAGTCGGTCGCTTCGTCAACCGTCATATCGAGTACGTCGGATATGTTCTTGCCCTTATACCTTACTTCGAGCGTTTCGTGATTGTAACGCTTGCCTTTACAGACTTCGCACGGAACGAACACGTCGGGTAAGAAGTGCATTTCTATCTTGATTATTCCGTCGCCCGAACAGCGTTCGCACCTGCCGCCCTGAATGTTGAACGAGAATCTGCCCGATTTATAACCGCGTTCTTTCGCGTCCTGCGTGGCGGCGAACAGTTCCCTTATCGGAGTGAACGCGCCCGTGTACGTCGCGGGGTTGCTTCGCGGAGTTCTGCCTATGGGGCTTTGGTCTATCGCTATCACGTTGTCGAAGTATTCGAGACCGAACACCGCGTCGGCGTTGCCTTCGCGCATTTTCGCGCCGTTAAGCCCGTTGGCGAACGCGGGTAACAAAATTTCGTTGATAAGCGAACTCTTACCGCTGCCCGACACGCCCGTAACCGCAGTCAGAAGCCCTACGGGGAAAGATACGTCTACGTTTTTCAGGTTATTCTGCTTCGCACCCTTAACGCCGAGCGCGCGCCCGTCGGGTATATGCCTGAAAGACGGAATTTCTATTTTTCTTCTGCCCGACAGATAGTCGCCCGTTATGGAACGCGGTTCGGCGCAGACGTCCGCAATACTGCCCTTGGCGACGATTTCTCCGCCGTGTACGCCCGCCTTAGGTCCGATGTCCACGATATAATCCGCCGCGCGGATAGTGTCTTCGTCGTGTTCGACGACGATAAGCGTGTTGCCGAGATCGCGCAGGCGCAGCAGCGTTTTTATAAGTTTTTCGTTGTCGCGCTGATGAAGACCGATACTCGGCTCGTCGAGAATATACAATACGCCCGTAAGCCCGCTGCCGATTTGCGTAGCAAGCCGTATGCGTTGCGCTTCGCCGCCCGAAAGCGAGCCTGCGCCGCGCGAAAGCGTAAGGTAGCCGAGCCCTACGTCGGTTAAAAATTTAAGCCGAGCCTTTATCTCTTTGATTATTCTGCCGGCTATCATCGTCTGCGTTTCGTTAAGGCTTAACCCGTCTATAAATTCGTTCGCCTTTATTACCGATAAATCGCAAAACGCGGATATATCCAGCCCGCCGACGGTTACGGACAACGCTTCCTTTTTAAGACGCTTTCCGTGACACTCGTCGCAAGGCGAACTTACCATATACCGCTCTATTTCGGACTTTACGAAATCGCTGGTCGTTTCGCGGTACCTGCGTTCGAGATTAGGTATAACGCCTTCGTAAGCCGAATCGTAACTGCCGCTGAACGTGCGCGTGGAATAGGTCATTTTAATCTTTTCGCCGCCGTTGCCGTACAGTAACGTATGCAGAACGTCTTTCGGCAAGTCCTTTACGGGAACGTCGAGATCGAACCCGTAACGCTTTGACAGCGCGCGGAAATACATTTCCGTCATTCTGCCCGTATCGAGATTCCAGCCCGACACGCAAAGCGCGCCTTCGCGCAGGGTTTTGTTCGCGTCGCCTATTACGAGTTTTTCGTCGATTCTGGACGTGTACCCCAACCCGTTACACTTCGGACACGCGCCGTAGGGGTTATTGAACGAGAACGAACGCGGTTCTATTTCGCCTACGGAAACGCCGCATACGGGGCAGGAATACGCGGTGGAGAACAACTCGCTCTTTCCGTCGCATTCTATAACCACCAAGCCTTCGGCGAGTTTTAACGCGGTTTCGAGACTGTCGGTAAGGCGTTTTCTTATTCCGTCTTTGACGATAAGCCTGTCCACCACGACGGACACGTCGTGCTTGACGTTTTTATCGAGTTTTACGTCTTCGGACAAATCGTATACCGAGCCGTCTATTTCGACGCGTGCGTAACCGCTTTTTCTGTAACCTTCGAGTTGTTTGGTAAACTCGCCCTTTCTGCCCCTTACGACGGGCGCGTTTACGAGTATTTTACTGCCCGTTTCCATTCGCAGAACGCGGTCGGCGATCTGGTCTACCGTAATCTTTTCTATCACTCTGCCGCAGACGGGGCAATGCGGAACGCCCACGCGCGCGTACAAAAGCCTTAAATAGTCGTAGATTTCGGTTACCGTGCCGACGGTCGAACGCGGGTTGTTGGACGTGGTTTTCTGATCGATCGATATAGCGGGCGACAAGCCTTCTATACTCTCCACGTCGGGTTTCTCCATCTGACCGAGAAACATTCGCGCGTAACTCGAAAGACTTTCCATATACTTTCTCTGCCCTTCGGCAAAAATCGTATCGAAAGCCAGCGTCGATTTACCCGAACCCGACAAGCCCGTAAAAACGACGAGTTTGTCTCTCGGTATATCCACGCTTATATTTTTAAGATTATTCTCTTTCGCGCCTTTTATTTTAAGATATTCTATCATAGTTTCAAATTTATCCGCCCCGAAAATCAGCGTTGACGCATTTTGCGTTTCAGTTTCGCGATCGCGTCGCGAATTTCGATACAACGCTCGAAGTCGAGATTAGCCGACGCGACTTTCATCAACGCCTGCAATTTCTCTATTTCGTCGGGTATGTCGCTCGCCCGTATATCCTGCGTAGGATCGGCTTTTTTGGATATTTCGAGCGTGTTTATTATTTTTTTAATTATGGTTTTGGGCGTTATGCCGTGTTTCAGGTTATATTCCGACTGAATTTTTCTTCTGCGCGCGGTTTCGTCCATCGCGCGTTTCATACTGTCGGTAACCACGTCGGCGTACATTATAACTCTGCCTTCGGCGTTTCTCGCCGTTCTGCCTATCGTCTGAATGAGCGCGGTGTCGCTGCGCAAAAAGCCTTCTTTATCCGCGTCGAGAATGGCTACGAGTTTTACTTCCGGCATATCCAGCCCTTCGCGCAGAAGGTTTATGCCGATAAGCACGTCAATGTCCCCGCGCCGAAGTTCCTGAATTATATCTATGCGTTCGAGCGTATCTACGTCGCTGTGCATATACCGCACCTTGAACGCCTGCTCTTTAAGATAATCGGTAAGACTTTCCGCCATCTTCTTCGTGAGAGTGGTGACGAGTATTCTTCCGCCGGACGCGATGACTTTCTTTATTTCCGCCTGTAAATCGTCTATCTGACCTTTGGTCGGTCTGACTTCCACCAACGGATCGAGCAGCCCCGTCGGGCGGATAATCTGCTCGGCAAAGTTGTCCGCTACGGACGTTTCGTACGCGGCGGGCGTCGCGGATATAAACGTGGTCTGACCTATGCGGGCGCAAAACTCGTCGAAAGTAAGCGGTCTGTTGTCGTACGCCGAACGAAGCCTGAACCCGTACCCGACGAGATTGTCTTTTCTCGCCCTGTCGCCGTTGTACATAGCCCGTATCTGCGGAACGGTCATATGACTTTCGTCGATAAACACTATAAAATCTTTCGGGAAATAATCAAGCAGAGTGAACGGCGGCTCGCCCGCCTTTCTTCCGTCGAAATATCTGCTGTAATTCTCTATACCGCTGCAATAACCTATCTCGCGCATCATCTCTATATCGTAAGACGTGCGCTGCAAAAGCCTTTGCGCTTCGAGAAGTTTGTTCTGCCGACGGAATTCTTCGACTTCTTCGCGCATATCCGCTTCTATGCGTTTAAGCGAAGTTTCCATTTTCTCGTCGCCGACGGCGTAATGGCTCGCCGGGAAAATAGCGACGTGTTTAAGCGTGTTTATCGCCTTGCCCGTAATGAAATCGCACTCGCTGATCCTTTCTATCTCGTCGCCGAAAAACTCGACGCGGATATATACGTTATCGTTCGACGACGGGAATATTTCCACCACGTCGCCGCGAACGCGGAACGACGAACGCGTAAAATCGATATCTTTACGGTCGTATTGACGGGAGACGAGTTTACGCATAAGTTCGTTGCGGTCGATCTCCATACCTTCTCTTAGCGATATGGCGAGCGCGTAATACTCTTCCGGCGCACCCAGCCCGTAAATGCACGAAACCGACGCCACGACGATAACGTCGTTACGCTCCGCAAGAGCGCAGGTCGCGCTGTGCCGAAGTTTATCGATTTCGTCGTTTATGGCAAGGTCTTTTTCTATATAAGTGTCCGTTGACGGAATATACGACTCGGGCTGATAATAATCGTAATACGAAACGAAATATTCGACGCGGTTTTCGGGGAAAAATTCCCTTAACTCGTTACAGAGTTGCGCCGCGAGCGTTTTGTTGTGCGCGATGACGAGCGTCGGGCGTTGCACGTTTTGTATGACGTTAGCCATAGTGAACGTCTTTCCGCTGCCCGTTACGCCGACCAGAACCTGACTTTTAAGCCCGTCCGCAAATCCTTCGGTCAGGCTTTTAATCGCTTCGGGCTGGTCGCCCGTGGGCTTATATTCGGATCGTAATACGAATTTTCTTTTCTCCATAATCGTTTATACTCCGCCCCGACTTCTCCGCCCGATTAGTTTGAGCATATTAATCGTTTTTTATAAAATCGAGTATAGGCGTAACGTCGTCGAGCGAGTGCGGATGATGCCCGCAATCGGGTTTTATCAGATATTTGAAGTTTTCGCCGCGCGTTAAAGCAAAGTCGATGAGTTTTGCGGAATTATCGTCGAAAGACACGACTTCGTCCTTTCCGCCGGCGATAAGCAAAAGCGGTATTTTATGCGAGAAAAACTCCGCCAGATTAAATATCGGCGAGCCTTTGAAGCGTTTAAGCGTCTCTTTGGTAAGGCAGTATTCTTCGAGCATCTGCGCCTGTTCGGGCGAGTCTTCTTTCGGCCACGAGCGAAGATCGAGTACGGGCGCGTCGAGATAGATTTTATCGACGTATTCGGGATAAAAAAGCGCGTAATTGAACGCGTAAAGCCCGCCGCGGCTGAACCCGAAAAGGCACGCCTTTTTGCAAAGCGGAAACCTGCTTAAAAGGTCGATATGAAAATCGTGCATAAGGCGCACCGCGCCGTTACTGCCGTATTTATCGCTTATCTTGTAATATACGCGCGTGTACCCGTCTTCGAGCAGCGCGCGTTCGGCGTTATCGAACGCGTAGAAAAATTCGGTCTTCCAAATCCACTTCCCGTTAGGTTTTTCGGGCGTAATTACGGTTGCGGTAAAGCCGTTGAATTCGTATTCGGTTAAAAATTCCATATAGCAACTCTCGCTTGCAGATTGATACGCATAAATTTTAGCATTTATTTTAATAAAAGTAAACGACTTACGGAATAAATAAAAAAATTAACGAAACTTTTTTGAAAAACGGCGTAAAAATCTCTTGCCAAAAAACGTATTTAGTGTTATACTGTTTGCGTTGTTTACGAAAACTACCGCTTGGGGATATGGCTCAGTTGGTAGAGCGATGCGTTCGCAACGCATAGGCCAGGGGTTCGAATCCCCTTATCTCCACCAAGAAAGGACTATCCGAACACTGCTGTATCAAAAAGCGGTATTCGGATAGTTTTTACTTTACCAAAAGAAGGGACGCTATGAAATGCGTCCTTTTTTCATATATAATACATTATCCTTTTTTATTTGCCTTTCGTTGGGGCTATCGTCGCATAAGTCAGCGAATATGTCAACGGCACAGAAAAATAGCGCGTAAACATTTCATATATAAAGATAGAGTCAGACTCGATAATGAGTTTGGCTCTTTTTTTATTTCACGACACTATTTTTCGCTCAAATGTCTTTGGTCGTTGACATATTCAACGGTAACAAAATTTTCATTTTTAATGTTTCGACTTATGCCGTCTTGCCCCTGCCGAAAGGCAGAAAATAAAAAAGGAGTTACAAAAAAATGAAAAAAGTAGCATTCTCAATCTCTAACGTAAGAAGTAAATCGGATAAAAAGATATCCGGTTTCGGATACTTGTCCGAAGGTAATTTACTCTGTCCGTGTATCTCGAAGAACAATAAACCGTTCATAAGAGTATTCGACGACGTAGAAAAAGCTTGCCGTCCTATTAAAGACAGGTCAAACGAATTCAAAGGCTATATCACAATGTATTTTACCGACGTTCCTGTTTACAGAGATAAAGACGGTTCTTACGATATACTCGATTTAGAAGTCGAATATCAAGTATGGTACAAAATCGTGGAGGACTGAAAAATGATAAACTTAAACGAAATTGCTTTTATAGATATAGACGGTTTCGACTATAACGACGGCGAATGTCTTATCCGATTTGACACGGTGGCATACTACCCCGACAAAAAACAAATTACTTTTGCCGTTACAAAACAAGGCAGAATTAGCGTACTCGATTATCAAGTGTTTGAAGATACTAACGGACACTATATCGAATACGGATACACTTACAAAAAAATATATATCGACGATTTGAAGGAGCAACTGAAATGAAAGGAAATATCAATATTGTAATAGGTTCTTGGGGTTCATATAACGAATGTAACGAAAGAGCGTTAGGCTCGAAATGGCTTGACCTTTCGGACTATTCCGATTGGGACGAAATTGTAGAAGAACTTAAAAAAGAAGGCTTTGAACTTGACGGTATCGACGAAGAACTGTTCATACAGGACGTTGAAGGTATCGAAGACCGTTCAATAAATTGGGATTACGTAAATCCCGAAACGCTGTTCAATACTTTAAAAGAATCGGGCGTTTTAGACGACGATTACAAATACAAAGTTTTTTGTGCGTTCCTTGAAGTGCGTGATTTCGATGATTTTGAAGAAAAAGTAAAATCTCACGGCGACCATTGGGGCGATTGTATCAATCTTTGGAGCGGCTATTCGTGGGAAGATTACGGACGTGAAATGCTTGACTGCTGCGGTTACAATATTCCGTCTGAACTTGAAGATTATATCGACTACGAACACTACGGCGAAAGTTTCAAGTATGACGGCATAGAAGAATACAGCGACGGACTTATAGAAATTTTATAAAGGAGATATTTTTACTATGGATAAAAAAGAACTAATAAACGAAATTGCAAAATACACTTGCAACGCCTGTGAAATGGGCGGGGATTTTGACGGCGATTGTCACGATTTAATCGGAGAATATACAACGTGCGGCATTTGCCAAGGAACTGCAAATAAAATTTACGATGATTTTATTTGTAAATATATTGAAGAATTAAATGAAAAAGATAGACAAGTACAACATTTATTGCGAGTATGCAAAATTTTGGAAATCGCATTAAATAACGCGCTCGGTTTAGATTATCTATACACCGACGCTTACTCGGAAGCCGAAAAGGAATATGAGGCGGAAGAAGCAAAACAAAATACCGAAAACAAATAAATTCATTAAGGAGATAAAAATTATGAAAATCACAAACGAAATTAAAAAACAAAAAGCACTTGAAATTATGAAAACTTTGGACATTTACAAACCGTATATAAAAGGCTTTGAAAAAGACAATCACGTATGCTTTTTTGAAGGCTTCGGCGGATTTTGGGCTTACCAAGAGCCCGAACTTATGGCTAAAATCAAAGAATTTGAAGAAAAACACAACGTGCTTGTATATGCCGTAACACACGAATACACCGAATTTGGCGAATGTTACGACTTTCTTTTTATATCTGACTACGAGGAAGAATGGGATGAAATGCTTTATCCACAAGGCAATACGTTTTACGCCTACGCTTACGTCTGGAATAAAACCGACGATTTCTGCTCTGAATTCGGCACAATCGGTATTCGCTCGTTCGGTGGCGGCATTAAAAGAGTTATGTGAGGTGAGATATGAAAGAATATAAAGTAATGGCGCACATAAACTCACTTAACGGAGAGAAAGCCGAAATAACGGTACTCGAAAAAGTAGGCGATAACGATTATATAGTGGATTACAAGGGTGTGAAATGTCAAGCCCTTTTTAACTGGTTTGTTTGCGAATATTACGCAGACGATATTTACGAAATTATAAAGGAGTGAATTTATGGAACTTAATCTAAAGGCAAATACGCCTGCGGAACGGAAAATTTTGGAATATTTACAGAATAACGCAAGCGAAACATTGGCAGAAAAAATCAATAACGGCACGCCCTTTGAGAAAGACGGTAATCCTTTGCTTAACAAAAAGACGCTTGCGGGCTTTATGAAATATGCCTGCGAGGAAGCAAGAAAGACAGTTGAAAGCGGTTCATCTTCTGCGTGTATCGAAGATTCGGTCGTTTACGGTTGGGCTGTTCATTATTTCGAGGAAGAATCAATCGAAGGCACTTTATATACTCTCGACGGCGAAGAATATAAGCCCGCCGTAAAGGCAAAAAACATTCAAAAGTCAACTTATACGCCAACTTCTGCTCCAAAACCGCAAAATCAACAGGCTTCTTTATTCGATATTATTTCACAAGAAAACAACGTTGTCGATACAACAAAACAGGAACAGCCTGTATTTCAAAAAAAAGAAGAGTCGCTCAAGGAAACACCAAAGATTGAAATAAAACAAACCCTTTCACCTGTATATACAAAATACAAAACTTTAAAGGAAAAATATTCGGATTACGTTATCGCATATCGCCTTGGTGATTTTTACGAAATACTTGGTAAAGATGCCGTAACTATTGCATCCGAACTCGATTTGACTTTAACGGGACGCGATTGCGGGCTTCCCCACCGTATTCCCATGGTCGGATTCCCCTATCACGCCGCAGAATTATATTTCGGGAAAATAGCGCGAAAACACAATCTTGCTATATGCGAAAACGATAAAGACATACAACTTATTGACAAGATAAATATGGATGATAATCGACTTATAGACCAAGATACAGGCGAAATACTCAATCAAAAAGACTATACAACAAACAATATGATAAAAACTCTTTATTCAATTTTCGGAAACGACATCGAGGTGAAATTATGAAAATAGAAAAAATAAAACCCATACCGAAATACATACAGAAAAAGATTAAACTTTACGACGATAAATTGAAATCCGCACCGTTCGGAAGAACTCGCTTTTATGCTTACTTTACGAAAAACGACGGCGAACTCGTCAAAGTTACGGTAGCCGTTCGAGAATATAAAAAACAATGGTATTGTAAGCCGGTTGTCGTTCACGACGTCCATTCCGACAGATGTTTCGGCAAAGATATTAAGTTTACTTTTATCGCCGGTTATTCTGTCGGTTGGCACGAACAAGGTCTTTCCAAATATCCCGACTGGTATGAAAGCAACGACTGGGGCTGGGCATCTGACGATTCGTTTGATCCCTACGCCCCGATAGTCAACCGTGATTATATCTTGCAGCATTTTCCCGAATACAAATACAGCGCAGTTGACAGATATACGGGCATACACGTTTTCAAATACTTACGGCTTTACGAACAGTATCCGCAAATCGAATATCTGACTAAACTCGGATTGCATAATATCGCTATGTCAACGCAAATTTTACGGCTATGCGGTAAAGACAAAAAATTCCGCAAATGGCTTGCGAAAAATAGACAAGATATTGTCTTATCCGACTACTATGTTTCTTCTATCATGAAGGCTTACAAGACCGGCAAACCGATACGAGAAATCAACAATTTTGCTAAACGTAAGATAAAATTCGATCACGCCGACAAAATGGACAATGTAAAAGCACTTGTAAAAAAGGAAGTCGGCAAGTTTTTGGACTATATCGAAAGGCAAAACACAAACTTTTATTCATATAGAGATTATCTCGACGCTTGCCAATATCTCGGCTTAGATATGGACGAAGAAAAGAACCGCTATCCGCACGATTTCAAACGTTGGCACGATATACGAATTGACGAATATCGTTCCGCAAAAGCATTGAAAGACGAGCAGGAACGCAAAGATTTTTACGACAAATTCGCCGCCGTCGCAAACAAGTATTTAAACCTCGAATACAACAATAAGTCTGCCTATATGTCGATTATCGCTAAAAATCCGAGCGAATTGACAACAGAGGGTAACGCGCTTCATCATTGCGTTGGACGTATGAATTACGATCAGAAATTCGCTCGCGAAGAATCGCTTATTTTCTTTATCCGAATGAAAGACGAACCCGAAAAACCGCTTGTAACGGTCGAATACTCTTTGAAAAACAAAAAGGTGCTTCAATGTTACGGTGACCACGACAGCAAACCGAACGAAAGCGTAATGGAATTCGTCACAAAGAAGTGGCTGCCATATGCAAACAGAAAACTAAAACAATTAGCGGCATAACCGCAAAGGAGATTTTAACTATGGAAAACAATTATTATCGCATTACTGCATATCACCCCGAAAAAGATATTTCTATCATAATGGACTCTTTCGGACTTTTTGAAAAGAAATGGCAATTTTCTGCCGACCTTATAAAGAAAGGTTTCAAAATTCTCGAAGTTTCGGACGATTCACAATTCACAGAAGGCAATATTCCGCTTTTGGTAGAACCTTCAGACAAATATATTCTTCGTGCATACGCTACCGGTAAACCAGATATTGTCGGCACAAAAGTTACACTGAACAACAAATATTACATTTGCAACAACTAATTTTATATATATTTTCAAAGGTGTCTTAAACCTCTCTTTTTATACTGAAAAAGGTCAAGGGATTCTTCCTTGACCTTAATCTTTGTGACTTGATATATTTTTATCATATTCCTCTAAACACCACTGAAAACATATTGTCATAAAGAATGCCAAAATCCTCAATAAATGTCGGTGTTGCTTTCCAAAAATTGTCCTTCCTGAGTTGTTCATCTATCATTTTGAACATCTCTGTCAAATAATTCCAAACAACAGGCTTTACATACTCTGCGCCTTCGGCAACACATTCATCGGAAACATTTGAATCACCCGCAATAATTGCCATATATCTACTCAGCCAATAAGGATTGATTGTCCGCTCTTCTTGAAAAGCCAACTGCAAATACATATTTGGATTATAAATTCCAAATCCTTCTCCATCAGACACTACGTGGGCTATATATTCCGCGATAAATTCATTAAAAACGGCATAACCGGAACGCATTGATGTATCTTTCTCAATGTCTATTCCATACTGTTTCTCATTTCCAAACAAAACATGCCCCAACTCGTGCCAAAGAGTATGACCGACTTGTTTTTCACTTTTCATCATCGATTGATAAAGAAGAATCTGCCTGTCTAACGGGCCGTCGATAACTTCGGCGTCTGTTCCGTATAAATCTTCTTTATATTCAAGACCGCATTCTCTTAAAACTTTACATCTGACAGCTTGTCTTTTAGATGCTGGAACAACCACAATTTTAGGTGACTTAAAACCTGTAAAGATTCCAACAAAACGCTTTAGAGCTTTATCTTTATACATTTTTATTTCAGTTATTTTTAGCATAAGCACACCTTCTTTCAATGAAAATATTTTACAACCATATTCGTCAGCATATTCACCTAAAATATCTCAATATCAATTATCATATACAAATAAAAGAATTATGACAAGTGATTCCGATTACGATAAAAGGTTGCAAGAGGATGCTCCTGCAACCTTTTATCTTATTTAGATGCTTTAACAAGTTTATCTTTAAACAGCAACTCAAATTCTTCAACTGTTCCACTTATGATGTTACTTTTTGACAAATTATAGAATTATTAATAACATCTATAAGTTTAAGAATAATATAATAATTCACAGCCATCAAAATTTCCAATATCACCTATTATGAGAAAATAGTTGTAACTTTTGTTACTATTGCCCTCTTTATTAGGATGCGTTAATATTGATATTGAAACTTAAGTTGTTCCTTAGATAGTTTTTTGCATATATTTCTAAATTCGAACACCTTATCAAATAAAATGGCATCATTTTCATAATTCGCTGAATCAACAATTGTTTTTGTTGACCATAAATCCCTTTGAGGATTTAGTACTAACACCTTTCCATTTCTTATTAAATTCATCTCTATTGTCTCAAATTCTCTACGGATAATTTGAGCCACCTCCGTGTTAGGACTTTCTTTTTCTAATGCAATTTTATTACACATGGCAATAATTTCCCGACATCTTAAAATCAACTGTTCTGTTAAACTCATTTTTGACCACCTCCAACATTTGTTTTATTTTCAAATAACTCCAAGATAAACCACAATTTAGCTATTAAAAAACTAAAGCAGTGAGAGCCAATTAACGTTAGCAACAAAATATTGAATTGCATTCACTGGGCTTTTTGCTATTGTTCCAACTAGATATTGTGCACCTTTTTCTATCATAAATTTTGAAACCATTGTCGCATTATTGTTGTATAAAACAAGGTCACGTATTGGATTATTCGTTAAAGCACTCGTCAACCATTTTCCTTTTGACATTGCATTAATATTATCAAAGTACCTAAAGCCTATGGTTCCATTCGATGTTTTAACACTTGGTATCCCCTTAAAATTACGAAGAATCTCCTTAGGATCAGTTGCGACGCCATTAGATTTCAAATAGTGCGCAGCACGTGCATATTTAATGCCACCGCCAATGCCACCTAACACCGCACCAGACAGTGCACCTATAGCAGTCTGAATACCAACTTGTTTCCAATCAATATTCGTAAAACCAGTCTTTATTCCCTGTGTTGCTACGCTAATTCCGAAGGCGGTAATCGCCCCACCAATCGCACCAGCCACCGCACCACCGACTATAGCGCCTAATAATCCACTTCCTAATGCCGCAGTTATCGGTGCTGCAATACCAGCGGTAACAACAGACAATGCTACAGAGGCAACAACTATTAGTACTCCAATCAACCAATGCCACCATTTATTACCGTTTGGATCTACGTTAGAGACAGGGTTATTGTTGCAATACGCATATAAGTTTAAGCCGTTTATGGTTTCGGGATCAAGATATTCTATGCTGTCGGGAGAAATAAATCTACCGACTTCGGGATCGTAATATCTCGTTTTAAGGAAATACAGTTCGGTTTCGGTGTCGTAATAATATCCGCGATAACGGAACGGGTTTATATTTGCAAGTTGCTTATATTTTTCATAGTCGGCATTGAACACAGTATCGGGATCCGCATTGTTAAACTGAACTTTTCCATCAACACGATCCAAGGCTTTGGCCGCATAGTTGCCCCATGCGTCGTAAGCATATTTTACCACAATTCTACCGTTACTGTCAAGCAACGCGATAATATTCCCTTGAACGTCCTTTCTGTAGATATATGTCGTACCGTTATATTTCATACCTGCAACACCGGTGTGATCATAGAAAAATTCCAAGCCGTTGCTTTGACGGATAAGTTTTCCGTTACTATCATAAGTGTAAACGAGATTGTTTTTTGTTAATCTTCTGCCGCATGCGTCATACGTAAACGTATTATTTCCATACTCAACAACGTTTACACCGCTCCAATATACATTATTGTTTTTGTAAATCGACGGTTTACCTGTTTTAGCCATGTAACAGCAGGTTTTGCCATCGTAATAAACAAGTTCGTCTCCGTCGTATTCGTATAAATGTTCGGTGAATACGCAATCTTCCGTGTTCTCTTTTAATGTAAAGTCCGTTTCTTTTTTGGTTATGATATTTCCGTTATTATCATAAGCAAACACCCAGGTATGTTTCAGCGTTCTGTTATCTTCACGGATAATACGATTGAGTTTATCGTAAGTATATTTCACGATAAGAGTACCGTTTTTGAAAATTGCGGAAATATTACCCATTTTGTCGTAAGAATATTTCAGGCGTTCGGATGCGGAACAATTTATAACGCCTTTCTTACCGAATACGATCGATGAGGGCAGATTTGTGGCATGGTCGCCGAATTTTACGTAAGAAATACTTTCGGTTTCTACTTGCGTGTTTGCAAAAAGCACCTGTTTCCCGGTATTTCTGCCGTTTACGTCGGTTTTCGGCTTAACTACTATATTTTCACCGATCGAAATGTTATCGATTTCGCCATCGGTAGAAGATTTATACCCATAACGATAAGTAAAGCCGGAATCATGTTTTACTTCGGTGAGTTTTCCGTAATCGTCGTAAGCATACGTTTCCTTATGTTTATCTGTTCCGTGATCTTTTTCCGTATACGATGTAAGTTTATCAAGACCGTTATAGGTATAAGCGAAAGAACGCACGCTGATATTATCAACCGTTTCGGTCATGGATTCCACGTTACCCGCGGCATTATATCCATAATCGATTTGTACTTTCTCGGGGAAACCCGCTCTTATAACCCTACCGCGTTTATCCGTATATGTCGTAAATTCTTTACCGTCTTTTTTCTCGACAACCCTGTCTACGGTTACGCCGTTTAACGTTTCGTTTTCGTGGTATTCAAACGTCGAATGTGCGTTTCCGTTCAACTTTACTTCAGACAGGCGGCGTTTATCGTCATACTCATATCCAACGGTCGTGTTACCGCTTTTTACTTCGATTACCTGCCCATATTTATATACTTTCTGTGTGGAATTTTCTTCGCCGTCTTCGGTACTTTGAGTAATTGAGGTTACCGTATCGTCTGCGTCATGACCATATGCGAATTTACTTCCGTTGGGAAGTATGGTTTCCCGAACCACAGACGTGCCGTCTTTGTAACCGTATTTCGTTTTATTCTCCCCGGTTTCGTCATAATCCGCAAGAGTTTTACCAGTTTCGTCGTATTCTGATTCGCTCGAATAGAATTTACTCGAAGAATCCAACGTGTTATATGTAAAGGCTTTCGTTACGTTTCCTTTATTGTCGTAAACGGTTTCCTCAACGGTTTTACCTTTCGTAAATTCTTCGCCTTCGACGTAGGTTTCCTTACGAACGATATTCCCCGCATAATTGTAATTGTATTTCGTATGGCTTATAAGCGATTTATTATCCTTACTGTAAGTTCCGGTTGTGACTTCTTCGATTAACTTCTGATTATCGTCGTACAAACGATCAGTCACCACGGTAAGATAGTTCGTACCGCCTGCATCCAATTTTACCCTGCTATTTGTGGTTTTTAACGGATTTTCAAACTGATCAAGGGTTGTCGTTTCCGTGTCGCCGGCAGTGAATACGAAATTTGTAAGCGTTTTTCCGCGCAAAGACTCTTTCGTGGTACTCGTTGTTACTACTTTCGGGTCGCTTTGCTTAGTCGAACCCTTCCAATACGGGTTGTAGACATATTGTTCCGCTTTGGACATAACGCCGCCTTCTTCAAGACGATATTCCTTCAGATTGTTATCGGCGTTAAAATAATAACGTTCTTTCGACTTATCCGTCGTAATCGTTACATAATTCATCGTAGAATTATTATTTTGAACAAACGAAAAATATACCGTATCGATATCGGTATCGACCGAACTTCCGTTTATTATTGCGGATAGTTTGCTGCCGTTATATAATACTTTTGCGTAAAGGTTATTCTTTTCTTCCGCTATACTCGTTATAAAGTTTCCGTAATATGTAATATTGATTTTTTCTCCGGTATCGAATATAACCTCTTTTAAGTTGGAGCCGCTGTCATAGACATAACGGGTATTGCGACCGTTTCTATCTGTTATGCACGACAACTTGTTATCCGGCGTATAAGAAAACGTAACGACGTTATTGTCATTATCGCATATACGCGTGATCCTCTCTCCGGACGCATATTCGATATAATACTGTTCGTACTCTATAACGACGTTGTTTTCATATGCGTCAAAAATCGCGACAAGATTACCGGATTCGTTATAGCCTTTATATATCTTTCCGTCAGTAAGGAAATTTACCGGAGTTTGAAGTTTTGCCTGTTTCAGTTCTTCCAATTTTGCCTTGTATTCTTTGTAGTAACCCTGAATCTGTTCAATATAAACAGTTCGCTTTTTACTTATTAACGAAAGCTGATTGTTAATAGTATCATCTTGAGTACTAATCAAAGTAATTTGATCGTTATATTGCTCAATGCTCAAATTTCTTTGTCTAAAAAGTCTAATGAGTTGTTTCAGGGTAATCTGGTTCCCGTTTTTAGAATATTTACTATCTGAAGAAACATTATCAAATACACTTATCGGGATTATTTCAGTATATGAGTTTAACTTTGAACTAATCTGGGAGTTTTTCTCAAGATCAGTACCTTTGATATAGTCATTTAATTCTTCATTCTCGCTATCGATCGAATTCTTTAGAGCTGCCACACTTTTATACTCATTATTTCCAACAACGCTATCGGAAGAACTTTTTTCAATCAAATTTGCGAGTTGATCCTTTAATGATTTATATTGTAACGCCTCACTTTTAGGAATTGGCATCATTGTTTGAGTATACGTGTCGAAAATTACAGTTTCAGAAAGGTTTGAATTTTCTATTTCCCCAGTTGTTAAATTTATAATAACGAAATCTCGCCATGCATTTCCATAAGTTTTCACCTGTTCGGAAAGTTCTTTGATTTTATCCGAACGCTGATCCAAGGACTTTACATTTTTTAATCCTTCTAATACAGTTATGGCTTTTAAGCCGCTTGCGGATTTATATTCGCAAGCAACATTATACCCGTTATATTTTAACGTTCCGTCCGCCTCGACGACAATACTCGATTTCGACGAAATGTAATTCTTTTTCCCGTTTTGATCAATATAGTAATAATAATCCCTAAACCCGTGTTTATCTCCGTCGGCATCGGTATAAATATAGTTTGCGTCCAATACTCCGCTACTGTTTTTTACGAATTTTTCCTGAATGTTCAAGCGGAAATTATTTCCGCAGAAAAAATTCGCCCCGTCTTTTTTATAAACGTGCTTGATTTCAACGCCTTTTACAGACCTGTCTCCATCTATGTCGCAAAAACTTGTAACCATATCGCCGGTCGCAAGGTTTACATTAGCAGCAGCAACTCCTGCCAACGAGAAAATTTTCTTTACAGGCTTAGTATTTTCATTTGTCAAATACTCAACCTCAATGACAGGAGGATTGGCGGACATTGAAAAATAACCATTAATATACTCGTATGGATAATACGATGGCTCTATATTAATTGTAAAATCCGAAGTATATCTTTTGAATATACCGGTAATGTCTTGTTCCAACTTTCCGTCTGATGACTTATAATGTTTATAAGTATTATTTACAATCAAATATCCCTCAAAATTTGAGCTGGGACTCATAATCAGTTTTACACCGACGATACGATTGTTTGGCAGATTCATCAGACTTCGCTTGATTGTAAGACACGTTCTATACTCAATACTATTACTTTTGTAAACTCTGATGTCAGAGCTTGAAGTGTTAGTCCAAGAACCCGTACTACTGCCGGAGCCTAAGCCTGTAGAAACAACCCTATACTGCACCTGTTTAGTAATCAAACTGCTATTGTCCGTTACGATTTGCGGATCGATCGTAACAGGAAACGCTCTCTCAGCGGCGTTTATCCATTCATCGCTTGCAACAACGGCAAACGCATAATTACCGTTTTCGGACGGTTCCAATTCATAATACACGTCGTCACTGCTTTCTCCGTTTGCATCGTACATGAACGGAGCGGGAATGGTAAACTCAACCTTTTGTTCTACCGTGCCGTCGTCATTTGTTCTTTCCGTATAAAGCTCCAAGCTTTCGTTATCTTCCGAAAGACGGATTTTTAACCCCTCTGTTTTTAATGCGAAAAGATACCTGTAATCCGCAGACTTCTCCCTTACAATTATATTTTCTTTAAGATTATTACCGAGCAAGCAATATTCAAGATCGGTATCTTTTTCAATATTTTCGTAGACAGCCGAACTGTTAATATTTGCAGATTCTCCGGCTAAATCGTTATTCACCTTTAATACCGATGCCGAAAATGTTTCTACGTTTTCGTTGGCAACTGAAACGGTTTCAACTTGTTTGCCGAGATACTCCCATGAAAGCTGCTTGTCCGATTTCGCGATCTCTACTTTTTTACCCTTATTCTCTTTATATATCTTGGTTCGCATATTTCCGTTCTTACTTTCATATGCATCGGCATTTTCTTTCAACGAATTGTCGATAGGCTTCCATTTCTTAGCTTCTTCGTCGAAATAACTTACCGATTCCGCGTTGAATACGGATTTTACCGTTCCGTTATTCATAACATAATGACGGGTATGTTTGTCCGTTCGGCTCTCATCCTCGTACAACACCGCAGGGTCTTGACATTGTTCTTGATTCTCTTGCGGAATATCCGTATTCTCGTTGACTTCGACGTCGACACCATATACCGGTTGTTCGTCAATGGCAATGTTTTTAGCCTGCTCTTCGTTTGCGTTTTTTATTTTGATTATTCCCATTTTAACCTCCTCAGGAATTCATAAATTTTTAATTTTCTATTGTTATCGCAAAAATATGCATAAACATATTTTGCGGTAAAAATATATTTTTTACCTTTGCTATATGCTTTAAGTCGCATCGGGTATAATGAAAGTTTACGATATGTATCATATTTCCTTTCGTCGTAGTCGCAAAAAGGGTTTTATATTTACCGTCGGAATACTCCTTAAAAATACTCTTGTCATCGCTCGATGCAACTGTCCAATCTTCAAATGTTACGCTTATAATTTCCTTAACGCCGTCTTCGAATTCTACTATTATTCTTTCTGTATTCTTACCCCAAAAGAAAAAACCTAGAAAGTATAATTTCTTTATGTATTGATCTATCTGCAAAGTCTGCCCGTCACATTCTATATTGTCGTAAAATCCGTCATTCAGAATAAAAAATTTTCCGACTGCGGATTCCCAGATTCGAGCCAATATCTCTCTGTCGATATAATTCCCGTCCAGTCCTGAAAATTCGTCGACTATATCGTTTTTTCCGTAAGTAATTTTATTGTTTACAACATTGGATAAATCTACTTGTTTAATTTCACCCATAAATACCAACCTCAACAGACATATAATCTTGCAATGCCTTTTCGCTTTTAATTAAAACGTCGATTTTCTCGATAATTTTTCGACATTGCTCACTACTTATTTCGGTCTGATTTCTACGCGAAATTTTCCATAATATCGATCGCAAAAACATATAACACGTTTCGATCTCTTCAAGACAATATATAAGGTCCGATGATTTATTCAAACAATGTAATATGTCCGCAGATTCCTTCATTGCGGTAAAAAAACTTATAAGCCTGTCGGCATTTGTCAAAAGAAAATTAAAATCGTTATTTACCAAGCAAGTTTTTAACCGCTCCAAATCTTCAAACAGAAACTTAAAACCACGTAGCAAGGTATCTTTGTTTAAAATAAATTTATAAAATTCTTCTTCGCTCGCGCGTTTATTTTTTATGACGCGCATACACGACGTCATATACCCAACGCAAAGACACTTTCTGTACGACCGATTCGCCAAAATTAATTCGTCAAAAGGCATTTCTTTCTCTCTGAACATATAATCATTAAGATAATTGTGATCGACAATATTAAAAATCTTCTTTTCGAAATCGAACCCGTAAACCATAACAAAATGCCGACAATGAGTTTTATGATAATAATCCGTTCTTTCCTTCATCTCATAACAATCCACTCCGACAATAACGGGAATTCCCTTCGCAATCAGTTTTAACAATTTCCTTTCCGTGATATTGCAATGCTTTGTGCGATAATCGACAAATGCCGTAGTGTTTATTTCAGAAACGACTTTTTTTGAATCAAAATTGCCCTGCGGCACAGATAAATTTAACAACAACACTTCATCGACGTTTCCCCCGATACACGATACGGCGGAATACAGTTGATGATAATAACAACTTCCGAACCAAAATTTATTAAAGGTTTTTACTTCACCCAACTTAAATCTCTTGTTTTTCATCGATTTTTCTCCCGACATAATTTATTAAATCGTTCACGGTTAAATATTCGTTCATTATGAGCCCGTCATCGCATTCGATACCGAAATAACTTTCTATCTCGACTATTGCCCCGACAAACGACAAACTATCTAAACTTAAAAGTTTTAATTCGCTTTCCGGAGTAACTTCCTCGTCTATCGCGCAAGCGTTTTTTATAATCTCAATCACTTTATCTTTCATTTTCGTAATTTTTTCCCGCTCGCCGTTCGAGCCAGCGCATCAACCTGTTTTATTTTATTAGGGACTATGTTGGGGTTCATTATTCCGACAAGTCGTTTTCGTAACGTCTGAATATCCAACGTGCCTATATAGTCCATACAAATAATCGTACCGTTCTCGGATTTTTCGCCATAAACCAGACAGTCTGTCACTCCGGATATTTCTTTTACGGCACTTTCAATTTCTTCCGGATAAACGTTAATTCCTGCTTTTATAAGCATTCCGTCTTTCCTGCCGTCTATATACAAATACCCGTCATTGTCAAAATGCGCACGATCCCCTGTTAGCAACCAACCGTTTTTAATTTTTTCCTGTGTTTTTCTCGTATCCAGATAGTAACCTTTCATCACGCTTGCGGATTTTACCCATAATTCTCCGTCAACCATCTTCAACTGAACTTCTCCGATGGCTTTACCTACGCTATTAGGTTTTTTCACAAAATCTTTCGGCAACAACGCACTGACGCGTGGGCTGTGTTCGGTTAATCCGTAAACGTTGTAAAACTTCGTATCGGGGAAATTATCAACCAATGTTTTGCCTGTACTAACGGTCAGGACTTCTCCGCTTAACACACCGATTTTAATAGGAAACGATTTATTTTTTGCTACAAGACACAGTGTCTGATACAACGTAGGAGTAGCGCAAAAAACATCTATTTCGTTTTTTACGAAATACGACAACAACCGTTGCGGCATAAATGATTCTTCGTAAAAATAAATAGTCAGACCGCAACACAACGCATATAAAATTTCACCGGTTAGCACCGCTATATGCACAAGCGGGCGAGCGACACAAATACTTTTTACGCTACTTAAATCAAAATAAGTTTCTATGTATTGCAAATTCGAAATTATGTTCTCATGTGTCAACATAACCCCTTTGGGAACTCCGGTCGTTCCGCTCGTAAACATCAAAAACGCCAGATCTTTTATTGTTTCGTATGCAATATCGGTTTTCACGACACGATGAATGTACTCGTAATTTTTTATCCCGTATTCTTTTGTTATAGGGACCGCTACGTTTCCTTCCGCAATACATCGCAATATCGAAATTGCCTGTTCTTCACGACTTTTCCCTTCACATATCAACAATCGACTTTCGTTATGCGCCCGATTCGGAAAACTAACCAATTCTTTGTATGTTAACCCACTGTTTGCAAAGGCAATTCTTTCGCCGTGACGCTCCATTTTCGATTTTAAGTATCCCCATAGAGTCATAAGTATCTCTCTACCAATTCTATAAGACTTGACAAGGTTTGCAGATTTTCCGGTTGCAAATCGTCATCCGAGAACTCCACATCAAACGCATATTCGATTGATACGATAAGCGAAACAAGTGCCAAACTGTCTACGCCGCTTTCAATCAACGACTCGTTTTCATCCAATTCCGCACCAATAGTGTCTTTAGCTGCTTTTATAATCTTTTCCTTAATATTTTCTCTATCCATCTTTTAATGCCTCCGCAACTTTCTTTTCTATTTCAAGAATATAAACTATTTTTTGGTAAAGTTCGCTATACGCCTTAATTTTATTGACTTCTTCCTTTTTGAATTCTTTCAATCTACGAAGATGAACGTCAAAATAAATCTTATCCATACAACCAATTTCTTCATTTAGAAGACTGTTTACGTTTTCATTTTTAACATAATACCGAGCAAGTCTTTTTCTGGACACACGCAAAACGCCTATAGCAGACTCCAACGCACCTAAATTGTTTGGCAATTCTTTCACGTCAAAATCCTGCATTTTGAACTGCATACTTGCGTAATCCGGTAAATCCGTTTTTGTATCTTTTACCTTGTAAATGCACACAGCTCCGTCATACACTTCCGTAAATCGTTCTTCGGTAAATTTACCTTCCGAAAGCGGATATTCGTTAATCCATTCCAATTTGTTATTTACGCAAATATAATGATCTTCGCGCCAAGACGAGCGTTTATAACCTATAAAGAAAGCCGTATTTACACGAATAAGAACCAAATCATCTTCATTCTGATTTCCAAGTATCTTTAATGCCTCTTTTGCCGAGCATGGTAAATACAAATGTTCCACCACTCCGTATTCCTCCGCAATATCCTGCAATCTCGGCAAATAACAATAATTCTGATACATAGCACCGTTTGCAAAATCGTCGAACGCTTGTTTTAAGCTAATAAACGAATTCCCGTACAACTTGGTAACATCATAGTAACGGTTTAACCATGCGAGAAAATAATTTTCCACGCAAGAAAGCGACAATGTTTCGGATATTTCCTTTTTAGTGATCATCTTTACCAACCTCAATCAAATACTTCTCCGAATCCAGCGAACACAACCGTTGAATAATAGTGCCTCTCCGTTTATATCCTTTCTTATTTTCGTAATCTATAACAATAGGTTCAATGCTCTCGAATTTCTTTGCATAATCCGTAATTTCATAATCTGCAAAAATCTCGCCTACTTGCTTTAATACCGTGCCGACTTCTTGATTTAGAGAATGCCTTTTTACCAACATTTCCAATCGTTCATAATCTAAGACATCCGCTTTGAGCAAGTAAAAAATATCTGCCAATTTATACAAATCCAAATCCTTATTGCGTTCAACCATAAACATCAAACAACTTTCTTTGTATTGATGCATAATCAAATGTAAGAAGAACAACGCTCCGTCCGGAACTTTCATCGGCACTTTTCCGTTATACTCAACGGAATTTTCAATCATTTCTCGTAGCAATGCAGAACCTTCAGACGGAGTGTTTCCTAATGAAAAGTTAATGTCGACTTCTATAAACGGGAATTCTGTATTCCCCGTCTTTTTTACAAACGGCGCAACTTCGCCTCGATTCATACGTCGTTTTACTATTTCCGTCCGCGAAAACTCTTTTATTGCATCCGAATTCTGATCATATACCCCTTGAATAAAGCCCAACTCCCGCAAAGTCTTACTTATTGGCGTAATACCCTCAGGCAAACTTAACAAATCTATATCGTTGGAAGACCTTTCACCGTCTGCATATATTACAATATCGTCTTCACCGAGATTAGTCAGAACACTACCTTTTAACAGCATATACGGAACTTTCATTTCGGACAATTTCATGGTAATAGCAGCCAGTTCTTTGCGCATAAAAACAACTTTTCGTCTTTGTCTTTCATACGTTTCTTTCAGAATTTTTTCTGCCTTTTTAGGTAACTCTAGTCCGCATTTTTTAGCGTGTTTATAAAATAACCCCGCTATTCTATGACAAGACAAAAAGCCTAACACGGCATACCAATCCGGCGCACCGTTTGTCTTTTCGTCTTTAAGTACCGACACCACGTACTTTAAGTCTTGTCCAGTCATCAAATCAATCCTTCCTTTTCCAATCGTTTTTTTACAACCGCAAATGCCGATTGCGAGTCTTGGCTTGTATCGATAATTTCAAACTTCTGTTCGATTGCCATACCCTTAAATTCTTTGGCGACATTCCTCAGCAAATTTTCGTCCAAATATCTATCGCTTTCACTCGGCCTTTCTTTTATTCTCCTGATTGCCAATTCGGGATCCACATATGCCAAAAACGTTATATTCGGTTGTATTAAATGCTTCGCGACATCAAAAAACCAATTCTCCTCCCTATATCCTCTGGCGAGCATATTTGCAAGCGAAGTAAAAATATAGCGATCGCATATCACCGTTTTCCCTTCCTTTAATGCCGGCACTACCGTTTCAAAACAATGTTGCACTCTATCCGACATCGTGAGTAATTGAACAGCGCGATAATCTATTTCTTCATGATTTCTTGAATACATCATTTTTTGAAACAACTTCGTTTTTCGTGACATATCTGTTGGTTGCTTTACCGAAATAACTTGCTCTTCTCCGTATTTTTCTTCCAATAATTGTCGCGTCAATCCAATCATTGTTGTTTTCCCTGCACCGTCCGTTCCTTCAAAGACAATCAATTTCCCCGAATATGTATTACTTTTTAACGTCAACTTCCGCATTTCCCCTTCCTCTCAGAATTATCTTGTTTTCTTTTACTTCTTCCTCTGCCACACTTTTACTAATCTCGGCAGATTGTTCTAAATTATGATTTTCAGCGTCATTTTGCAAAGTATCCTCTATCAGTCGCTTTATACTCTCTAAAATTGCCTCGCTTGTTTTTATCTCGCATTCGCTCAATACTTTTTTCTTCGACGGAAACAATTTCTCAAATATTGCATAAAAAGTAAGACTGAGACTGCTTGACGTCAGCCACATTGTTACAAACTCGCGGTCAAAATTAAATTCGCCGACTATCAATCTCACATATAAAAACGAAAATAAAAAACCGAATAAAACAGGTAAAAACACAATAAATCTCGTTACTTTCGTATAATCCTTCAGTTTACTTGCCAACGACTTGATCGGCATCTTTGCAATGCCGGTAAAAATATTTACCAATAACGCTATTACGACCGTCTCTAAACCGTAAGTTCTTATCATTTCTAAAATCTGTTCCATACTTCTTTCCTTAAATTTCATATATGGACCGAATGTTTCTTTCGTCCAATTTATTAACAAGATATTGATTTTCCGTTCCCGCACGCTTTACAGTTTCCTTGAACGATGTCACGATATTGTTCGATACAGTGCCGACATTACCGTCGGCAAATATTGCGCAATCCGCAACATTTCGAATAATGTTTTCACAAATTAAATTTTCGGTACAATTTTCACCGATTGCATAAATACCGCAACCGCTTCTACATTCGGACTGCACCATTAAAACTTCCATTATATTTCGACCGATTATACAGTTGTGCGAATTTTGTTCTATAATCCTCGCGTTTCGACTCGTAGACGTCAAAACATTATCTTCGATACTTGTGTTACTTCCATAGTTTCGGATAGTTCTTCCGCAAATCGTATGAGTGGCAAGGATTTTGTTTCCTGCTACAATCGCGTATTCACCGCAATTTTCCAATCCTACACTCATTCCCGCCCATTCGCCTACAATGTTGTTAGCTGAAATAATAGAATATAGCCCTTCGTTTATAAAGCCGAATGCATATGCCTGCTCTTTTTCGCGACCGACATTATGTGAGGCGTTTGCTTTGATATTATTACCCACAAAACGCCCAAAACGACCGTTCGTATAGACTCCGATAGCTTTTTGTCTTTCTCCGTTTCCTTTGTTAGTCGCGTAAATAAACGTATTTTGCATCGAAATACTATTTGCAAGATAGTTATACACACCATATACGGCACATTCTTTGGTAAACTCATTTGCTCTGCATTCAACTTTCAATAAACAATTATCTATAACTAAATTATCCGCTCTTGTTTCCATGTGAGTGTCCAAATTTCCGTTATTGTAAATGCCTACAAGATTGATCTGCTTGTCCGAATACATTTCGACTTGACAATTATGTAGTTTCAAACCGTATGCCGTATTGTATATTAGCGAAAACGTTCTTGTGGTGTTTTCCGGATTTTGAATACGCACTTTAATACGTAAATTATTAAACTGTACATTTCGAGCCATAGGATGCACGAAAAACAAACTCCAATCGCTTGTTGTGCAATCATCGACATCAACCTCAATTTCCGCATCTTCTCCGTTGATTGTAATATCCGATCGCATAATTTGAATAATACCCTTTACACATAAGCACCCCACAGTGAAACTTCCGCTTCGATTTATATTAAATTTTATTTTCCCGGTTAGTTTAATTTCGTTTCCGCTTTTAATATCGTTTATTCTTTGTTCTAATTCTTGTTGCATTTCTTTACCTCTTTATTTTAGTTATATCTCTTTTTTTTATAGTCTCTATTACTATTCGATTCTTTCCTCAAGAATCTCTTCCAGCCTCACATCTCCTGCCAACACATATAAGTTATATATCTTATCGACAATCTGCTTCTTCCAACGATAATATGTACTCTCCGATAATGCGACAGACTGCCATATCGTTAAATCTTTTTCGCCGTTTCCAATGTTGCGTCGTATAATTTCTCTTACTGTATGATTTTCCGATCTTCCCACTAAATTTAGGAATTCCGGAAACTTATACATCCATGGCTTAATTTTTACCCTTACCTTACGATTTCGTTTTATTATTTCTACGACCTCGCTCCTTTTAATCAAAGCGTTTTTGATTTCAGCATATATTTGCACGAAATTTTTTAACTCAGATTTTCTCATATCCCCCTCCTCGGAGCCTTTCGGTTG
>CAKQQQ010000009.1 GCA_934271065.1 uncultured Clostridia bacterium
TATATGATTTCTCATATTAAAATTATTAACTTCTATGCAGTTGTCAATCTTCAATCCCTTGCTTTCCCGCAAGGCTTCGCCGGTTTTTGCTTCAAAAACGACGGCGTTTCAACGCCCACTCAAACGTGAGCCTACACATAATACCACACCGCGCTTACGATGTCAAGCGATTTTTTGAGTTTTTTTGTAGATTTGTCAAACGTTTTTCGGTATTTTTCAAATTTTTTTTGAAAATTTTTGATAAACTTTGAAAATCGGGGCAATTCCCGCCCATTTCTACAAAAATATTATACTTTTTTCGGAAGGATAAGTCAAGCGGAATTTTTATTGCACGACGACAACACCCGACGACGTTTCCGCCGGGTGTAAATGTCCGCCGCCCGCATTTAAGATTTCTTTTTCAAAAATCTAATTTTTGGCTCGTTGTCTATTTCCCGTAAGATTTCCAAAAGTTCGGCGCGCTTTTGTAGCGGTGTTTGCCATACTTTTTTACCTTCCCGATTTCGTAAAGCCGAGTGCGGGCGATTATTATACACGGTAAGCCACACCGACATTTTTTCTTGCAATTCCTCAAAAGACGAAAATTTCAATTTATTGTAGAAACCTTCTTGATCGCTACGGTGCGATCTTTCAATTTTTCCGTTGTGGCGCGGCGTGTATGCTCGTATAAGTTGATGTTTAACTCCTATTTGATTTAACAATATATCGACCGTGTGTATTTTTCCTTCGCCCGTTCCTTTCGGGTTTGTAAATTCCGTGCCGTTGTCGGTCTGAATTGTTTTTGGTAAATACCCGAAGTAAATTAAAGCGCGTTTTACAAAATCGCGCGTCGAGTACCCCGATTTTTCTTTATACGCATATATAAACCGCTCGCGCGTTGCCTCGTCGATTATAGAATATTGATAAAATCTTTCGTCGCGGAATTTTCCGACATTGCAATCGAGTGGCACATATTTTACGTCCATTTGCATTTTAATACCGAGCATTTCGGGCGTGTCGTAAGGCTTGTTTTCTCGTTTTTCAATTACCTTATGCGGACGTAATCCGTTTTTAACAACAAAACGATAAAAACCGAAGTAAGTACGTTTATAAGCATACTTTTGCCGAAGTTCGCCCAACGCCTCGGCGTAGCCGATGTCGGGGCGTTCTTTTAACAACATCGCGATTTGCGCCCATTCTTCCGCGGTGTGTGCGTTCGGGTGCTTTGTGTGCGGGCGCGACGATTTATTTTGCAGGCTTTCAATCGTGCCGTCAAACATCGTTTTCCAACGCCACAACGTGCGCTCGGAGCATTTGAATTTTTTACTCACTTTTAATATATCGACTTTTTCGTTAAGCCACATTGTGAGAGCCTTATATTTTTCTTTTGCGCTATATTTTATGCCTTTCATATATTAAACCTTTGTGTGTAAAAAGCGGGCTACCGTGTGGCAACCCGCTTTACCGTTTATCCTTTATTTATTTGTTTGTTGTAATTCACCCGCCGCCCAACGCAAAAACTGCGCTCTATTCATACCGCAATTTTTTATAATGGCGTCTATTTCCGCCGCCTCGGCAGGCGTTAATTTTGTACCCCACGTTACGGAGTCTTTTTTGTGCGTTTCGCGGTAACGTTTATCGGCGGCTTTTTGTGCCTCGCTACGTGTCATAGTTTAATCCTCTTCGATTTCAAGTGTAATGCCACAATCCGCTAACGCGGCGACCGCCTCGGCGTCAAGTCCGTTTTTGTGCGTGATTTCAAGCAACTTCGTTATCGCCATAATGAGATTTTCGGTCGATACTTGCATACTTTCAAGCGTTTTTTGAGTGTTTTCAATAATTTTTTCGATTTTCATACCTTGTAACTCCTTGACTTAAATTTATTTTTTTGATATATTATAGATGACCTAATCGGCAAGGGGCTTTCGCCCCCGCCTTTCGGTTAGCGGTTTACCGCTTGCTTTGTGCCTTGCTAACGACTTTAACGGTTACGGTTGCAACATTTCCGTTTTTGTCATAAGTTACTTTTATGTAACTTATTTCGTAGCAAGGCTTTTCTTTTGGCTTGCGCATTTCGTATCACCTCCTTCAATCTTCGTACTTATATTATATCACTATGTAGCGATAAAGTCAAACGATTTTACGCACTTTTTCAAAAATATTTTGATAATTTTTGAAAACTTCCCCGCACTCGTTTCCGTTCTGATTGACAGGACGGAATTTTTTTTATAAAATATATATAGTATCAAATAAAGGGGCTTTTGTTATGAAGTGGTTTTATAATCTTAAACGCTCGTTACGGGTTTTGATTGCTTGCGCGTCGTGGTTGCCTTTTGTTGCGGTCGCGCTTATTTTCGGGGAAAGTATGCAAGGCGCGCAAACCGCGCTTGCGATTGTCTTTCTTGCGGTCGGTGTTTTCTTTACCGTGCTTGCCGTAAAATCACGCCCCAAAAAGCCGAAAAACGAGCCTAAAAACGACGATTTTAATATTTCTCATTTAGTACCCCCCCCCCGAATTTTTGTGCTCCTGCGAGCGTTTTAACGCCTAAAACCGCCGCACGCGTTCCGTCTGTTTTACCGCAATACAATACCGACGTTAAAATAAATTTGCGCGAAAATTGTTTGACGGAACATAATATCGCCGTCGGCAATCGTGGGGTTGTTCGATTTGAAAAATCAAGCGTTTTTACATCAAGCAACGGCTCGGCGCATATCGACGGCGCGTGTTATATAAATGACATTAAAGTCGGTTATTTCCCTTACGAAAAATCTTTGCGTTTATCAAGCGGAACGAGCGACCGCTCTTTTACGATTTCAAATATTGACGCCGATAAAAACGCTGTGTATATCAATATCGACCTTCCGTTTGTTATAGATAGCAAACTTCCATATACAACTAAATTAAACGGCGTTACGTTCAACAATCGGCAAGACGCAATCGCGGAGTCGGTTGTCGGCGATAGGTTGCTTATAAAACACACCCCGACAGACGACTTCCCGCACACAATCGATGTTTATAATTCCGTTACAAACAAATCAATCGGTGTGTTACCAAACGAAAACGCCGAAAAAATACTAAAAAAATATAAAGACGGTTGCCGATTTGACGGCGTAATCACGGCAATTTTCGGCGGAAACGACGGGCGCAATTACGGCGTCGAAGTAATGCTACTTGCTAAAATATAAGGAAAAGGACACCGCCGAGGTGTCCTTTTGTTTTATTCGTCGGGCTTGCCCGGCGTTTTCTTTATAAGTCGCTTAATAAGATCAAGCAATTTTTCAAAAGCCTTGTCAAGCGTTGTAACCTTAAAAAAATTATAGGCGGTCTGATTGATTGCATAAATTGCCGCCGCGATTGCTAAAAAGTATGTAATCTCAAATTGCCCTACGATAAGTAAATATATTATTGTGGCAATCACGGACAACCCGATCGAGATTATCAAATAAACGTAATGCCGTGATTTTTCGGGCAACTTCTTAAAGAGATTACAATATTTCATTATGCCGAGTATTATAACCCCTACAACCGCGATAAGCGTTAAAATCAAACCGTAATTCACGAAAAACGCAATAATTTCGTTCATACCTTATAAATCCCCCTTTGCTTTTGCTTTACATTCTTTACGAAAGTTCTGCAACGCCGTAAATTCGGCGACGTATTCCGTATTGTTAGGATCGGCAAGATAATTATTGATTATCGCCTCAACCGCATTTTGCGAATATTTTTCGCGCACGAAAGCGGCAACCAAACGATTATACCGCTCCTCTTTTGTTTCGCCGTGTTCCGCAAAATACCAATACGCCGCAAAATCCGCGCGGACATCTTCCGCCGTTATTTTGCCGTCGTAATAAAACGACACCTCGTCCGCCGTATACGCAATGTATTTGTTGCCGTCGTCCGTTTCCCGTTCTTCCTGCGCGATATTGTCGTGCAGGATAACGCGCGATTTGTTGCCGACAAGTTCGATTTCAACATCTTTAATCGGCGAGTTTTGTTCCGTCTTTGTGCTTTGAGTTGATACAATCATTTTATGAGCCTCCGCTTATTTATTTTTCTTTGATAGTTCGATACAACCGATTTCGCGATACTATGCAACATATCGACGTTATATTTTTTCCGCACGCCCCTACTATCGGAATTTTTCACGTAACCGAAGTAAGCAACGATTTTATACGCCCGTTGTATAGACATCGAGCCGTTTTGTTCGACTTCTTTGTTTGCCCGCAAATATGCCCGGCGCAACCGAATAAATATCGCACCGCGGATCGTTACGTGGCTTGCGTGCATACGATAGCCGCCAATATCCAAAAACGGACACGCACGTTTTGACGGCTTTAATTCCTTTCGTTTTGCCTTTTCCTCTTTAATGGAAAGAAAATCCGTTGTCTTTCCGTATTTCAACGATAACGACATTGCGTTCGCTAAATACCGATTTACGATTTTTATATCTTTCGCAATATCTGCCGCGCGGCTACCCATAAAACCGAAGTCGTCCATAAATGACGCAACTTCTTTTATAAGCGGTGTTTTCTTGCCTCGTTTGAGTTTATTTTGGTTGCGCGCGTGCCGTAATACATAAGACATCAAAAAATTAAACAACCACGCGTCGAGGTATCCGCCGATTATCAAGCAACCTTCGGGCGACATTTTCGCAAGTTCTTCTAATAAAAGAATTATCCAACGCGCCGACGGGATTTCTTTTCTTATAATTGCAATGATTTTTGCGTATTTCGTTGTTTCATACGCGTGTTTTACGTCGGTTTTGCGGGCGTGGCGTATATTATATTTTTTCTTGCGCAATTTTTTCGTTACAAACTTTTTCAACCCTGTTTGCCCACGTTTGGGAATTGACGCAAATTGCGACGGTAAAATTTTTGCATTGAGTAACGGTTTCAGTCCTAAATATGCGACGTGGTTAAAAATTTGGTGGAATATACAACAATACGCGATTTTTCGTACTTTTCCGTTCATTCCGTCTTTTCTGTTATGAAAAACGACGGGATCAAGTTCGAGGGCGTTCGCGTTTCCGTTCAACAACCGTTTTAAGCGATTTTCTACTTCGTAGCCGATATTTATTATTGCCTGTTGTTTTAAGTAATTTTTGTTTTCGCCGATTTCCCGCGAGATGTCTTGACGCCGTATGCCCGCGTATTCTTCCACGGTGGACGATACATCGTTGCGTTCCCACTTTTTAGCGAAACAATCTTTTACCGCTTGAAAAATCAAATCTTCTGTCAATTCATTGTATCTTTGTTTCATATCGCTTACTGAATTTATAGTCAAAGGGTTTTCGGGTAACCGATTATCTTACGTCAGACATCGGAATATTACTACTAACCCCACTCGCGCCCCGCGGGCGCGCGTATCCGTTTGACGGGATTTGCGGTTTTACTTGATTTTTGCTATTGCAAGGGCGTTACGGCGTTATGATCTTTTTCGATCAAATAAAATTCAGTAATCCAAGGCACGCCGTTCCAATTCGAGTTGAAAGGCGAATTGTTCAAATTCTCGTAAGCAAGACCGCCATTCGTGCCATTGTTCAAATTACCAAAACGCCAAGGACAACGCACGCCCGACGAGTTCGTGCCATACACGGCAACGCGCCACACCGTAACACCCTATATTTTTAATTGTTGTATAATTACAGGGGTCTTGCCCCTTTATGCGGGTTACCCCGCATATTCACCCCGCTTTTTTTCCGCTCCTGCAAGCCAAGGCACGCCGTTCCCATACGAGTTGAAAGGCGAATTGCCCAAATACTCGAAAGCAAGACCGCCATCCGCGCCATAGCTCAAAACACCAAAACGCCAAGGACAACGCACGCCCGACGAGCCCGCGCCATACACGGCAGATTTGAGCCACCCCGACGACGAGCCGCCGACTGTATCCACAAATAAAACGGGTTTGTCTGTAATTTTGAATTTTTTAACCCAATTCCACCCCGCCGCCAATCCTTCATACGATAATCCCGTATCGTTGTAATCCGCCGTTATGGACGACGCGTATTTCGTTGCGTTTTTACATTCTTTAATTGCGTAGTCAAAACCGCTCGTTGCGTTTGCGGTAACATTATACAAAACATCAAGCCCGATAAAATAAGCACCGATCAAAACTTCCATACCCGCACAACGTAACGGATATTTACCGTTTGTAAGCGACACAATCGAGCCGTCGTTATGTTCTGACACCTTTTCCGTCGTTCCCGTATCCCACGGGGCGGATTGCACCCACGTCGTCGCGGTGGTTGTAATAGTTGCCGACAATTCAAGATTTAACGCCGTGTATGCCGCGCCGTCAATCGTTACGCTTTCAATGCTTAATATTTTCGCAAACCCGTTTGAGATATTGCGGGCGTTTGCCGCGCCGCGGTCGGGTGCTTTCGTTGCGTCCGCGTTGTCGCCGACGTATACATTACTTCCGATAACGAAGTTTGCGCCTTGTGCGGTAGTTACGATAACACGTTTAACATCGCTTTCCGTAACCGCCACAACATAGGACGGCGAATAACTCAAACACCCTTCGCAAATTCCCGAATTTTCGAGGTTGAAGTGTCGGTGTTGCCATTCATACAAAATCCATTTTGCATTTGCGTCCGCACCGCACCCCTCGTTTGCGTTCCATTTTTGCGCCGCCGTTTGCCCCGCTGACGCCGAATTGAAGTTTGCCGGGTGTTTATTCGCGCCACTTGTCAATTTGCCGCCCGTTGCAAGCGAGCCACCGAAAGACGCGTGCCACGTGAGCGGGCGCGGGTTGCCGTCAAAATCGACGTTATCGTTAAACGGTGCATATCCTTCGGCGGGTGTTGCGCGCCAACTTTTCGTTAAATATGTGCCGTCGTCCGTTTCCTTAAAGTACGGCGAAAGTTGGAACGTGTACACGGGAGCAGTTTCGCCCGTAATATCAAACGCGGCGTCGATACCCTCAATCGCAGTTACGTTCATTTTGCCGTTTTCAAGCGATAACGCGTTCGCGCGGATATACCACGTTAAGCGGTTTTCGGTTGCCCAATCCTCGCCGTCCGTTCTTCCCGTACCTTCCACGTCAATCCACTTGTTAGCATTTGCAACAACGCCCGCGTCGGTCGATAGATTTTGCGCTTTTTTATCGGCGAGCCAATCAAGCGGCGTGCCGCGACTTTCCGACGACACGGAGGGGCTTACAAACCTTACCGTATGTATCTGATTGTTGTTCAGCGCGCACATCTTGAAAAATCGTTCAAGAAGTGTAAAGCGGTCGCCTTCGTCTTTCGATACCGCGTTATACCACGCTTTGAAAATACTTGTCGTATTCGTATCGTTTAACAACGCCGCATAAAAGTTGTCTGCGCTTTGAAGTGCGTTTTTCAAATCGACTTGACGGACGCAATCATTATCCTCACGCGGCGCGCCTGTTTTTTGATTGCCGTACTCGTCGAATTGCGACACTTTATTCGCCGACGGTTCAACCGATAATTGCGATTTATCGACTTTTTTTTCAAGTTCTTCCTGCCGCGCGTTTTCGTTCGCTATGCGTTGATTTTCATTTTTTATGCGTTGATCTTCGTTTGCTTTGCGAGTATTTTCGGCAGATATACGCGCCGTTTCATTTGTTTTTCTCGTATCTTCCGCCGCCCCGCGTGCCGTTTCGTTCGTTTTACGCGTAGACTCGTTATTTTGACGCGTGGTTTCGTTCGATTGCCGTTCCGTTTCGCTCGTCTTTCGGGTTGTTTCATTGCTTTGACGCGTGGTTTCGTTCGATACGCGGTTTTTTTCTGCGTCGGCGCGATTAGTTTCAGCCGCCGCCCGCGCATTTTCCGCCGTTTGCCTTGATGTTTCGTTTTTAGATCTGACATCTTCCGCACTCACGCGGGAATTTTCCGACACAACGCGTTTATCTTCCGCTGATTTTCGGGCGGTTTCGTTGCTTTGACGCGTGGTTTCGTTTACGTTTCGCGTATCTTCGGACTTTACGCGCAACATTTCGTTTTCTTTTCGCACGGTTTCGTTGTTTTTGCGACTTGTTTCGTTTTCCTCTCGGACGATTTCGGCGGATTGCCTTTCACGTTCCGCCGCCTGCCGCGCGGTTTCGTTGGAAACAACCGACTCCGCAAGGCTTTCCGCGTGGCTTGCCTTTTTATCCGCCTCATTAGCCGTTGCAACCGCCGCGCTCGCGCTTTCTTCCGCCTTGTTTGCGGTGTCTACCGCCGCGTTTGTTTTGTCCGTCAATTCCCTTACAATATTCGGGTATGCCGTTCTAATAGACTCGTCAACGTTAATCGCGTCGTCAAACGTAATATTGATAATTTGCGTTTGAAACACGGGCGCATTGTCTTTGCTTTCCGTTTTTGTAAAATAAAGTTGCAAATCAACATTACCTTCGCGCGTAACGTAATCGGGCAACGGATACGTGATTTTATATTGCCCGCCGCCGTCGTCGTTGCTCTCGTTGTAGCCCGTTTTTTCAACCGTAAAACCCTTGTCGGTATCTTCCGCAAGCGTTTTTTCTTCCGAAACGATTTTGATTTTCGGCGTAAAACCGAAAAGATCAATCGCGCCCTGCCTGCGGTCGATTATAAAAACAAGCGAGTCAACAAGATTGTTTTCTCTTACGCCGATACGCAAATTTTTACTGCTCGGCACTTTGCCGCTATAATTGATAATCATAAATGCCTCCCGTCAATTTTTGTTTGTATTTCGTCAATCCTATGATGTGCCGACTTTACCGACGACTCCAACGCCGCTATACGCGGCGGGATTTCCGATAAATGCGCGTCGGCTACCGTTTGCTCCGTGCGCGATACGCGCTCGTTCAGACTGTCTATTTTATCCGATATATTACGATTACCGAGCATTATCGTTTCGTTTTGCGACTTGATGTTATCAAGTTTCGCGTTTACGATTGCCGTGTCCGCACCGTCTTTTTTCGCGCGATCTTTACGCGTGGAAAAAAACGTTATTATCCCGCCAATCCCGACAGCGATTGCCGCTATCGTGCCGATCAGACTAATTACTTCCGTTGCGTTCATACATCGCCTCCGATTTGGTTTTCAAGATCGTTTATTTCATTGCGCCAAGATTGACGAGCGAGTTTTGTTTCGGCATAATCTTCGGCGGATATATACCCCTCGGCAAATTTCAAGGCTTTGTAATCGCTATCGGAAAGCAACCGTTTTAATTCGGCGATACGTGCAAGTTTCGCCTGTTTGTTTTCATTTTCTTTTTCCTCGTCGGTAGACGGATAGGGGTACAATTTACCGTTTTTCCAACACAACTCGCGGTTGCACAATTTTTTATACTCCGCGTCGGTTATTGCCTTATATCCGTTTAATTCCGCTTTTGATTTGTCGCCGACAAAAGTTGCAGTACAAAACATTTCGCCGTCTTTATATACGTAATACATATCACACCCTCCGTTTAATAAATTGTAACAGGTTTTTTATAAATCGTTAGTTCTGATTTGTCGATATAACCGTAAGCGTCATTATTGTTTGTTGCGCCTGTATAGCGATTATATCTAAAAAATAAACTTGTACCCGAGTTTGACACTCCCGTCAAAGTATAAATCGCATTACCGTAAACATAATAGCCGCCAACGCCGGGGAGCGGATACCCCGACGGCGATCCGTCCGTAATTCTTTGATAAACATCATTGTCCGTCAATTCCGCTAAAATGCTGACGATTTGAAACGTTGCACGAAAAACTTTATGTTTATCAATCATTATGTAATGACAATATAAATGTTGCGGCAATGCCGCGACCGCAGTTTTCGCCTCTCCCGCAATTTTACTTGCCGCCGACGCCGTTGCAGACGCAGTTTGCGCGATATTTACCGCGTTTTTAGCCGCGTTGTTTATATCGGTAATTTCTTTAATTGCTGTAATTTCTTTTGCGCCGAGCGTAATTGCGCCGTTTGACATCGAAAAATAATAGAGTGGGAGTTCGTAAACTTTGTTTGTTGTTTCTGACGAATATTGATACGTGTTTTCTTGCGTTAAAGCCGCTTTTAATGCGTCTTTGCTCACACCCGTGCGCGCTATGATAGAAAAGTTTACACCATTCGTTGTAGGTTTTGTTTCGATACGTGCAATAATTACTCCGTATTTTCCGTTTTCAATAACAACGGAAACGCTTTCGGAATTTTCGACTTCACACATACGCCCCTGCACAACGAACGCGCCACTCCCGATTTTTATTGTGTTGCTCGCAACGGTCGCTGAAAGTTCGTTGCCGTATCCGGCATAATATCCGTCCGCCTTGCCTTGATCCACAAACCTCGACCGCACTTCCAACGCATATAAATTCGCCTTGAAGTTTTCCGCACCTTGAAACGTTACGGGTTTTAATGACATACTTTTGCCTCCTATCCTTTAATAATTTCCGTTAAAAGAATTTTCTTAAATCCGAGTTTTATCTTCGTTTGCTCTCCACTTGCGGAAAGCGTTGTCGTTTTTTCGCTTATCGGCAACGTTTTATATAATTTGCCGTTGTAATAAAGCGAAACGCTTGTGTAAAGCGGATACGGCGCAAAATCTATCGGATCGCGCACTTTGCTATTATCAATAACGATATTATCGACGTAGCGATTGTTTGCCAATTCCGATATTGCGTCCGTTTGCGCGTCGGCAAGGTATTCCGCCTCAAACCATTTTGTTTTTACGGGATAAACGCGTTTTTGAATATTTCCCGCCGCCGTTGACGAAACGATTTGATTATCGCTATTGATGTAATAGTACACCGTTTGCGACACGCTACCGAGCGAGCCTTTGATTGTTGCAACGGCTTTATTTACCGCGTTCGACGTGGTTGTCAACTCATACAAAAAATCGCTTAAATTTACACTTAACACGTCCGTATGCTTTGCGAACGTAAAAATTATTTTACCCGCCGCCACATCGTATTTTGTTTCTATGTTGTATCCGTAATATTTCAGATACCCCTTCAAAAACTTGTAAGCGTTCGTAATCTTGTATTGCCCCGTATAGTCGCCAAATAAAGCGGTTGTAACCGTGTTGTCCGTCGGAATAATTACTTCGACGGGGATTTTGTTTACCGCGGTATCCGAGCCGTCAAACACCGCCGTTTTGACCTTTTGGAATATCGCCGACAATTTCCCGTTAAAACTCGTCGTCCAATCCAACAAAACCTCGGTATCCCATAACGTTTTTAAGTCTTTCCCTTTTACGGTTTGTTTGTTACCGTCAACCGTAATTCCGTCGGTAAAACACGCGTATTTATAATTACCCGCGTCGTCGTTCAATACCGCGATTTTTGTATCGGTTGTCGTATCTTCGCAGACGCCTTCGGCGGAAAAACCGTCCGCGTCGTAAACACGTTCCGTCAATTCATACGTTGCGTAAGTTACGTTTGCGACGTGCTTTTGTTCTTCGTTGTATAGTGCGATATACATTGCCGCCGCCCTCCTTAATCGTATAAATAACGCCGTATCGACACTTCGATTTTTCCCGTTGTGCTTGCCGAGATATTCGCGCCGATATAATACTCGCCCTGCGGCAAATATAAAAACGATTGCTTTGTTTTATCCGTTAAATCATATCCGTTTGTAGATACGCCGTTTTGCGTTACCGTTATTTTCTTTTTCGTCGCATTTATCGTAACTACCGACCCCGCGGCAGGTTCTGACTGAAAATCAATTTGCGATATAATTTCACCCGCAAGCGATTTAATGTAAATGTTCAGCCCGTAAAAAATGTTGCCGCTTATCGTAATATTGAGCGGGGCAGGCGAAAAGAAGTCGTTTCTCGCTTTATGCTCGCTATTGAATAACGCCCCCGAAAAGCCAAACGGAAACGACATCGGGAACACGGGGTCAAGTTCCGATTTACCAAAAATAAACGAGTCCTCGATAATTTCAAACCAATACGTTTGCCGTTCGAGCGTAAGCGTTTCGCAAAATAAACCTTCCGACGATATTTCGGTTTTTGTAATTGATTTCAAAATAACGTCGCAAAATTTATCGGTAATGCCGTCGTCGTATTCAAATAAAAAATCCGACTTCCCGCAAGCGGATAAAAAAGTCAAAAGACTTTTATAGTTACCGTATCCGTCCGAGCCGTCGGCATTAAAATATATTTTTAGCGTGATAGGATCAAACGACGGCTTTACGTTCGTTAAATGGTTGCCGTCGTTGCTTTCCTTGTAAGACGTCGCGAAACCGTTTCCAAGCCCCTGCGGCTCGGTGGCAAGGGCTTTTTCGGTATTCAAGTCGAAAGTTATTGATTTGTCGAAAGTGTGTAAATAAAATTTACGCATTACATTGCCTCCGCTAATTTCACGTTTATTTTTTCGACAAGATCGTCAACGTCAACTTCCTTTGCATAATTTTCGATTACAACGGTAACGTTTTGTGTTTTTTCCGTTTTGCTATAATCGTAATTGTACGTGTCGCCCGACGCGGTATCTGCGCCGATTTGGTCGTAAACCGTGCCGCCGCCCGTTTGATTGCTTTCTTGCGTTTCCTTTACGACGGCGTTTACGTCGTCAATATTTTCAACGTCCGACGTATCAAGCCGCAGTTTTACTTCGCCGATATACGCAATATTTACGCCAAGCCAACCGAGCGCGGAGTTTATACCGTCAATAAGTTTATTTATAATTCCTATGCACCAATTTACCGCGTCCTCTACCCAGCCAAGCACTTTGTTTACAATCCAAATTACGCCCTTAAAAATGCTTGTTACGACTTTACCGAAAAACTCGAATAAAGGCGTTAGCCAATTCAAAAGTTGTCCGATTATTTGCAACGGCACTTTTAAGGCATTGAGCGCGACGGTTAAAGGAATTATACAAACATCAAGGAGCGGCGAAAGCAATTCAAGCAATGTTGACACCATTTCAAGCGCGGGCGACAATATTTCCATAATCATATTGATTGCCGACGCAAGGTTTTCGCCGATAAGCGTAATAATCGGCGTAAGCAACGACATCGTTTTACTTATAAGCCCGATTATAACGTCGAGAATAGGTTGCAACGCACTCGTAAGCGTGCCGATAAGGTTGTTTATACTTTCGCGGAACGCCTCGCATTGCGTGTACAAAATCAATAATACCGCCGCAATCGCCGCAATTATCAAAACAATCGGGTGCGCCGCAATCGCGGAAAACGCCGCGCCGAGTTGCGGTAATATTTTGATTATATTTCCAACAAGCGAAACGATTTTACCGATACCCGTTGCAAGCGGCGCAAGAGCCGCCGTTACAAGCAATATTTTGATTACGAGTTCTTGTTGCCCGACGGTAAGGTTGTTAAACCAATCCGCAAGCCGTTGCAACATCGGTATTACGTTCGCATTGACATATTCCGTAAGAGATTGAATAAGCGGCGATAATGACGCGCCTATTTGCAAAACAACATTTGAAAGCGATTGTTTTAATAAATAAATCGTGTCGTCAAGCGTGGCAAGCGATTTTACTTGCTCGTTTGTCAGATACGACATTCCTTCAAATTCGCTTTTGAATTTTTGTATTTCTTCCGCCCCCGCGTTTAGGTATGGCAACATTTCGTTTGCAATTTTATCGCCGAAAATTTCGTTAGCGTAAGCCGCCTGCAACGTTTTATCTTTTACCCCTGCAAGCGCAGTCATTACGCCGTCGATCATTTCTTCCTGCGACGAAAAGTTTTCAAGAGATATTCCAAGCGATTGCACCGCTTTTGTTGCATTGTTGCTTATCCCCGACGACAAATCGAGTAAAGCGGCACGAGCCCTTATGATACCTTTATTGTAAACCTCCCAATCTACACCCGCCTGCGCGGCGACGTATTTCAATTCCTGCACTTTTTCGGCGGATATACCGAGGCGTTGCGAAAGATCGTCAAGTTCCGCACCCGTTGACGCTGTTTTAACGCCAAGAGCCGCAATCCCCGTTATAGCACCCGCCGCCGCAACGGAAACGGGCGTTAAAGCCTTTCCGACGCCTTGTATCTTATCGCCGACGGATTTTACATTGTTTGCGAGTTTGTCAAATTTTATGTTGTTTAATTCTTTGAGTTTTTCTTGTAATTGTTGCGCTTTTGTTTCGGCTTGCGCAAGTTCCGTTTGCACTTTCCTGTATTCCGACGTGTCAACGTTGCCGCTTTCTTCGAGTTGTTTAAGACGGGTGCGCAACATTTCCGCCTCTTGCGCCGTTTTGTCGATCGCCTCTTGCGCAACTTTTTGCGCACGGGCGAATTTTTCGCCGTCAAATTCGAGTTGCAGGCTCTTTTGCAATGCGGTCAATTCCGCCTGCGCCGATTTCGAGTCTTTTCGGACGGCGTTTATTTCTTTCTTAAATTCGGTTGCGTCCGCGCTGATTTTTACGGTCAACCCTCTTATACTGTCAGCCATTATCCGCCGCCCCCTTTTAAGAATTTCACCGCGTCGCCGGGGTTTACATCGACGACGTTTATACCGCGTTGTTTTTCTTTTTGCCGTTGCTTTTCTTTCAATGCTTGACGCATTTTCGATATATCAAGCGACAAAATCAACACGTAAAGATCGTTAAAATGCAATTTTTCGATAAATGCGGTTTGTATGTTATGCTCAACGCATTTTTGCATTATCGTTATAACGCGCGGCACAATCAAGTTGTTGCGCCTTTCGCCTTGCCCTTTGAAAAACTTATCGTAAAGGCGCAACAATGCTTGACTGTGCGTTATAAGTTTTTTTGCGTTACCGCGCTCCCGTTCAATGCAATATCGAACACCACCCGCATTTTGTTTGTGAGTTCGTTCAGATACTCGCCGTCGGCAATATCGAACATCTGACAAAATGATTTGAAGTCGGGGATAGCGTCGCCTTCGATAAAACAATACAACGCTTTTAAGTTCGATAAAATATGCGCCTTATCGTTAAGCCCGTCCGTTTTGATACGCTCGACGTATGCAAATAACGTTTCGCGACGTGCGTTTTGCGGGAAGTTACTCTCCCAACGTTCCTCGGCAAAAATTGACGTGTCAATTTTAACGTCAATCGTCTTTTTCGCCGTAACGAGTTTATCATTTTCGATTGCTTTTTCAACAATCGGTAAAGTCGTTTTTATCATTTTGTCTTACCTCGCCTTACTTCGCCATTTTTGGAACGGGTACGGAATTACCGAAAGTGTCATAATCCGCGTCGCCGGGGTAAACCGTAAGACGCGTTACAATCACTTCGTTTCCCTTGTCGTCTTTATACTTTGCCGTTCCGTCCGACGACATAAGGTTCGTGCCGACGATTTCAAGCGGCAAATCAAACGTGGACTCGTTGATGTCGTCCGTGTTTTGGTCGTAATTTTCCGACGGGGCGGACGAAGTAACGCCGTAAAGCCACGTTTTAGCAACGGGCATTGAGCCGTCCTCGGCATATCCGCACGTTTCAAAATACAACGCGTGCGTGATATTTTTCGTTTGCTTGATACTTGCAAGCCCGTTTGCCGTTTGCAATTTACGCCCCATTGCGACTTCGTATCCGTCGTTTATATTGTTTTGCGTAAGCGTTCCCGTTTCGCCCTTGTCGTTGACGATTGCGGCGATACGGCGACCGTCGCCGTAAATCTTTTTAACCGACGCGTCGCGTTGCAATGCAATTTTTGTTGACGTGCCGAGGTCAATCGGCGTGTCATACGTTCCGCCGCTTTTAAGTAACGCATATTTTGCGTTTTGAATATTAAAGCGCACGAGTGTTTTATTTTCGGACATTTTAATTTCCTCCGTTATTGTTTAAGGTATTTTTGATTGTGTTGAAAATTTCCTGCTCGCAACCGTCAAAGCAATTTCGGATAAAACCTTTGTACGGCGATTTTTCGGAATATTCCAAAACATTTGAAAGTGGAACGCCGCTACGCGCCTCGCCCTTTTTGCCGCCTTTGCTTTTTCGCCTTACTTTGCCCGTTGCAACCCTTGTATTGCCGACGTATCGCACGTCGGGATACTTTGTTTTAATCTTCCACGATCGCGCCATTTCGCCCGTATCGCGGGGCGTAACCGTTTCGATTTTTTCTTTGAATTTTTCCGCGCCCGCCTGTACCGCTTTTTGCCTTACGTCGAAGGACGAGTGCAAATACTCGGTTAAAATGTCGTCAATCGCTTTCGATATGTCTTGTATGTTAATTTCAGACATCGCCCGCCGCCCCGATAAAAGAAAATTCAACGTTTATTCCGCGGTATTCGTTGTCTACGTCGGGCAAATCGCTTTGTCCGTTTACAACGCGATACCGTTTGTCGGCAACAAACGCGTTTATAATGTCTTGTACGCGCTTTTCCGCCGCCACCGTCCGCGGATCGTTCTTTTCATACGAGTAATAATACGTAACGTCGATATAACGCTTTGTAAGCAACGTGTTTCCGTCGCCGTATGATTTCGGGTTACACGAAAGCCGATACACGACATACTCGTCATTGTTTACGCGAACGGATTTCCCCTCGATTTTATCGGTTTTTATGCGCCGTATATGGTGCGACAATATCCCGTATTGCAATAAGCAATTATCGAGTTTTGTTTGCACGTCCGTTTTTACGTTCATTATTTAACCTCGTATTTTTTTACTTGAAACTCTAACATCTTATTGTTTTCAAGGTAATTATCGGGCGACGAAGTAAGACGGAACGCGTGCGCGTCGTCGATCACGCCGTTTTTGAAAACGATAACATCTTTCGTTGTCAACGCGTCGTAAACGGCTTTTACATATCTCATACGAACACGAGCCGGGCAAATAAGCCCGTCCGCCTGTTGCTGTATCGCATTGTTGCCGTAACTATTGAGCCACTCACAATAAAAACAATCCGTCTTGATTTCGTTTCCGTATTCGTCGCAACCGATTTTCACTTTTATTGTTTCGTATTTTGTTTCGTTGCCGACACCCGCCGTATAAACCGAATTTTGCACGGCAAATTTTACAAGCGTTCGACGCCTCGATACTTCTTGCATACTCATTTCGACCGCCTCATTTGCGATATAAGCGCAACAATCATTCCGTCTTTTTTAACAAGTGTGTCCTCTTTTCCTGCGTCGCGCGCGTCCGCCCATATCGTTTTTACAACGTAAGCCGTTGACGACGTTAATTGTTTTTCGGGAACGCCCGCACTTTTCATAAATTCGACGGACTCGTCGATGTAGTCCTGCACTTCTTGTTTTTTGAGCGGGTCGGTGTCGTAATAACCCAACTTGTATAAAATCTTGTCAATTTCTTCCATTTTGACCTCCTGCCGCTTGTCGGCAATACATTAGTTATTTGACACAAACCCGCTTAAAAGCAAATTAGGACGATTTCGCCTTCTTTTGTACGGTCATAAAGCCGTTCCACATTGCAGGCGCGCCACCGACAAACCCCGTAACTTTAAGTGCGATAACGCCTTCTTTGAATTTGTAGTCGGTGGATTTTGCGACGTCAACCGGGGTAAAGTACGCAAGTTCGTACCCCACAAGTTTTCCGTAAATGATGTACGGATCGCCGTCGGCAACGGTGGCGAAAGACGCAAGGTTGCTCGTGCAAACAAACGGGATACCGTTTATCGTACCGCGGTCGCCTTTGATAACGATGTCATACGCACGGCGTTTGTCCGTTCCTTTTACTTTCGCAAACTCTTTTAAGGTGAGTTTGTTGAGCAAAATCACCGCGTCGCCCTCGACGCTTTCGTCGCCGCCGTAATCAAAAATGATGTTGTCGAGCGTATTTTCGTCAACCGTCGCAATCGTTTTTCTTTGCGCCGCCTCAATGGTGCTTGCGGGGGCGTTGATAATACCAACCAACTCCTCGTTACCGCTACCCGCCGAGCCTTTGCCTTTGACAATCTGCGAGTTGACTTTCTTATACCACGCGCCCAACGTTGCCTTGCTAATTTCAGCCATATACTGCGGGGCGGGCAATTTTTCGACTTCTTCGTTTACTTCGCAATACGCAACAATCTTTACTTTGTTGATGTTGGCGTATCCGAAAGACGGATCGGCGTTCGACGCGGGAGCAGTTCCTTCCGCCGTAATTACGCCCTCGCCGTAACTTTTTGTGAAAGGTTTTTTATAACTTTCACACCCCGCGCCTTCAAGGTGCGTGTTATTAACGAGTTTATCAAGCGTGCCGACCTGTTCAAACGGGGGCGTGATGTCATTCGCCACACCAACGCCGAGCGCGGTAGAAGTGGACGCCACGGCACGCAATTCCATTGTTACGGATTTACCCGCTTTAAGGCTTGCGGCACGTTTTTCGAGTTCGTCGGATTGCGCCTTGCGCATTTCTTCGTCCTTTGCTTTCTTTTGGTCGGCGAGCGTTCCGTTCGGAAGTCTTGCGGCGCGTAATTCTTCGGCTTTCTTTTCCGCCTCGTCCGCCGCCCGCTTGTCGGCGTCGTCTTTTTTGATTTGCTCAATCTGATAATTGAGTTTGTCTACCGCCGCGCGGATTTCCGCAAATCTTTCCGCGGTGGTTTCGGTTTTGTTAAGTTCCGCTAAAAGCGCGGCGCGCTTTTCGAGAAGTTCTTTAAGGTTCATAGTATTTTTGTTCCTCCAAATAAATGAATTTTTGTTTTTCAAAAGTTAGGTTCGCTTTTTCCTGCTCGCGCTTTTCGTTATCCAACGCAACGGCGCGCGCGTTATCCAACGCGCATTTATCGTTATCCAACGCGTCCGTTGAGCGGGCATATATGGAAGTTTGCGGATACGCGCCGTCGTTTACGGCGGATATTTCCACAACTTTTGATATTTTTGTAATACGCCTTGTCGGCATTTCTTTGTCGAGATCGCTCCATTCTTCCCCCGACACGGTGATACCGAAACAAAACGACATATCGGTTATATCTTCGCGACTCACGGCGGAACACAATTCGCTTGCGGTTGCATTCTTTTCAATGTCAAGCCGCGCAACAATTTTCATTCCCTTATCGTCAACCGATATATCCATTGTCGAGCGTTTTCCCCGGCGGTGTCTTGCGACGGGCAACATACCGTCGTTGTGATTGATTAAAAACTTGATGTCGGACAAATCCGCCTCATCAAGGGCGTGCGGATCAATTTCCTCAAAAAAGTAATTGCCGATTTGCGTTCTTTGATTAAAAACAATCGGGTAACCTTCGATTATCCCTTCAAGCGGTTTAACCGCCGCCCGTTGCCCCGTTATTCCGCGGAGCATATATTCGTTAGGCATTTTTGACCTCCTTTTTTGTCTTGTTGTTTAATTCTTGTAATTGATATGCGTTTGCTATCGACGCGTCGATGTAATTCAACGATACGCGCGTCGGTTCGCCGTCGGGTTCGTATCCAAGCAACTCTCGGCGTTCGTCGCGCGATAACAATGCGTCGTCTTTCGTCATTTCCGCAATCGCTTGCCTTCGCGTATACGACAACGACTGCACAAGTTTGTCGTAATACTTGATTGTATGCCCGGCGTTTATTTGTGCGGGCGTGAAAAGCGTTATTTTCATTGCGTTTGCTATCGCAATTAAAATTCCCTCAACCGCCGTTTGATAAAACGCCGTATACTCTTCGTCGGTATATTTTCCCGTGTATATCGGCACGGAAACGCCGAACGGCGACAACAATTCGTCGCGGATAAAGTTAAATATATTCGTCGGAATATCCGTCGAGGATATATTGACGGGCGAAAAACTTGCCTCGTAATCGGTTGCAACTATGCCCGACTCGCTTTTGAAAAGGTGTTTTTCAAATTCTTCGCGCGTTATTTCTTTTTTGTCAACGTCGGCGATTGAGTTCATTGTCAATACGCCTTTTAAGGATAGCGACGCCTGCAACGATTTCGGGATCGCCTCTTTTATCACGTGCAACGTTTGCAAATTCGCAAGGATTGCGCGATTGTCGGGAAGTCCGTTTACATCGCCGCCAAAATACGGACTTGCGCCGTAATCGTATCGCACGTGAATTAAATCGCTATACGGCAAATCGAACACTTCACTCGTTGCGTCGCTTGTAAGTTCCGCACGCAATTCCCCGTCCGCCACGTATAATTTTACCGTTGCGCGTTCTATCGGGTAAAAACCGCGCGTCTTGCGGTAAACAAAATTTGTGTTTGCGATAGGCACTTCGTCGTATGCCCAATAGATAAAGCAATTTTTGTTTACGAGCGTTATGTATGCAACCTTGTACAAAAAATCGTTGAGGTTGCAAAACGGATTGACTCGCCCCGCAAAAATATCGTTTATAGAGTCGTTACAAGCGCGGACACTTCGCGGGTTGTCTTTTTCAATTACCGATTTCAAACTACACTTTTTTACTTCCGAGCAAACGCGATGTATTGCCGTTTTTACGATGTCGCTTGCGCATATATCACGCCCGAAAGACGAAAATAAAACACTATTCGCGTTTATGGTCTGATTGTAAGCCGTCAACCGTTGGTCTAACCCCAACAGGGCGGATATTGCTTTTTTAATCGTTCCCAACGATAAACCTCCTTTCGGGCAAAAAGAAAAGCGGATCAAGCACCACCAAACGACACCTCGGTCTTTGATAGTGATTGATCCACTTGTTTTTTGACTATTTCAAAAATAGGATACGCCGACTATTACGGCAAAAATCATATTAAATTTACTTCATTATACGCAATATATAAAACGAAGTCAAGAGTTTTTCGCCCGTTTTGCTCAATTTTTTTGTGCAGGAATAGTAAAAGTATACTCAATTTTGCATTTTTGACAAAAAAACGTTGCGTTTAATATTCCCGTCCGCATATCGTATTTACCGAGCAAACACTTATGTATCGGGCATCTGATTTCACTTTGATATTTTGATAATTTGGGATTTTCTTTAACTTGCTTTGCCATATCCGCCGCCCCCTATTTTCGACATAAATTCTTTCTTGTACATTCGCAAAACCGCGTTTGCGATTATTTTTGTCATAGTGCCGTCAATTTTATTGCCGACGTAGCCTTGTATTTTTTCGGGCATAACAAAACCGCTCGAATTATGCTTTAACGTTGTATTTGCCAAGCACCACCGACAAATTGCGTTTGCGCCGTAATTTACTTGATGTGCGCGTAAATCGACTTCGAGTGTACGCGTCGGAACATTCAACGCCTCATACGTCATTTTTACTTTTACAAGCACGTTTTCACCGAAGTTTTTTTCAGTGGTTTTCGCAAAATTTTTCGCGTGCCATTCGTCATAGCCGACTTTATACGGACGGATACCGAATTTATCATACACTTCGCGAATAAAATTCGCCGCAACATCGTCGTCGATTATATTTCCTTTGACTATGCGGCAATATCCTTCGTCCGCCCATTGACGGTAATTTTTCTTTTCGGGGTTCGTCGGAGAGTCCGTGGATTGCCCGTCGCCCGCCTTTACCTCGGTTACAAAATACATCGTGTAATAATACTTTACGGGATCATTCGGACGCATAAAAAGATACGTAACGGCGCACAAATCGTTTGTTTCCGCAAGATCGACCGCCACAATGCACCAACTTTTTTTGAAGTCCGACAATTCAAACGTGCTATCGACTTTGATAATTTCGGGATCGAGCCAAGCCGACGACGATAATTGTTTGATGTTAAATTCCTTTGCAAGGGTAAAGGCGCGCGACGCGCCGTCCGTTCGAGCCTCTTCTACAAGTTGTCTTAACGTCGTTATTTTCTTTGCTACACCTAAAAGTGGATTTGACTTTTGCCAACTTCGCTCGTCATTCCAAACTTCGCGCTCGGAGTCTTGCGTATAAAGCCACACAAGCCACCGCGGACGGTCGATTTCGCCTTTGAGTACCTTTCGGGCAAGTTTCAATCTTTCGTCAAGATAGCCGCCGTTTACAAGCCCTTCCGTTGTGATTTCAAAATACAACGGCTCGTCCTGTGTGGTAAGCGACGACCGCAACGGTGCGACGGTTGAATTATCTTCCATTTCGTGTACTTCGTCAACGATTGCTATTTTAAGATTTCGCCCTTCCTTTGCGCCCATTTTTGCGGACATCTTTTTGATAGAGCCTTTGTTTTGCGCGGAAAATTTCCCCGTTTTCTTCTTTTGTTTCGGATTGCCGAAAAATATGCCTTTTATATTTTTTCGTGTAACGCGCGACATCGCCCGCGACTCCTCACGGAAAGCGTTTATACAATCGAATACAAGCCCCGCCTGCTCGTAATCGTTCGACGCGCACATTACTTTTTGCCCCGCCTCACCGCAAAACCATTCAGACAAGCACAACGCCGCCGTAAATGGTGTTTTGCCGTTCTTTCTTGCAATGAGTAGCAGTACTTCTTGAAAGCGGCGCACCCAACGACCGCCGCCCAACAATTCCGTATCGAACACAAAAAAACCGAATACCGCCTCGGCAATCGCTTTTTGATTTAACGTCAAAATAAACGGTTTGCCAGCGAAAGGCGACTCAAAGTGTTTAATTTCCTTTTCGATAAAATTTATCCGCTTGTGCGCGCCGTCGAGATTGAAATGGTAAATATCGGTATGATAAAAAATATCCTGTATAAGCGTTTCAAGCGTCGTTTTAAGTTCGCGCCCGATAACAATTTCACCCGAACGGCAACGCTTGTAATATTCGATTAAAAACGAGTGCTTACCGCCGACATCTTCGTTTAACACTTGCCACCCCGCAACCGGGGCAATATCTTCGTTTATAATTTCCCACTCAGCCGCCGCCCGCGTTTCTTGATTATTCGTAATCGTCGAGATCGCCGTCGTCGTCATTGCTTAAACCTCCCAAAAGTTCACGGTTTAATTTTTGTGTCGCCGACGTGTATTGCGCCATATATTTTACGCGCATTTTTCCCGCCGCCGTTTCAATTTGCCTTGTCGCGTCAGACTTACTCACGATTACCGACGGCAAATCTTTTATTGCTTCGAGTTGCGCATAAAGTTCCGCGACCTTGCGGATATAACGATCGTAAGCGTCTAATTTTACCGCGTCAACGCCGCCGCGGGCGTAAATCTCTTTGAGCCTTGTATATTCTTCGTTTGCAAGTTCCTGTTTTGTTTTTGCCATTTCAAAACCCTTCTTTACTTTTTCAAAACTTTTCCCGAAAAAAGTCAAAACTTCGGTGTGTGTTTTTTTTGCTTTGGGCGTGGAGTCTTTTTGGATTTCAAAAAAATTATTCGGATCGGGGGGCTAAAATTTATTTTTTATTCCCTGTAATCCTCCCAATATTTGTTTATCCAACCGATAACAACGTCTTGCATTGCCCGCCGCGATACGTCCTGCATTGCGCGCCGTATGCACTCCTCTTTCGGCGTATCTATATGCACAAGTTCCGCGCCGTACTCACTCACCATTTGCTCGCGTTCATATTGCCGCGGATAACCGCCGATAATATACGCGTCCTGCCATTTGCGCCGCTCGGTTGCCGTTCTGATTTCGTCAAGCAAATAATCGCGGATATTAAAAGCAATGCGCTTTGTTGCGTCGGGCTTATCGTATAAGCCGCAAACACATATCGACCGATGTATCGCGTCAAGGTTTACAACGATGTCGTTACGCGTTGCGACGCTATTTACATACGTCGATTTTCCCGCACACGGCGATCCGTAAACAAGATAAACTCGTTTTTGCCCGACTGCGTGTCCGAAACGATTATGTATAGCATTGTGGCAATCGTGGCATAAAACTTCGATATTGTCGGGATTTAGCGTAATATTCACATCGTCGATATTATCGAGCGTCAATTCAATTTTGTGGTGCGGTCGCAATTCGGAAACGTCAAACGTTTTTCCGCAACGCGCACAAACGCCGCCGCTTTTAATTTTACACATTTCCGCAAGCGTTAAATAATCTTTACGGCAATAAAATGCGTGTATAGGATCAAGAGCCATATTACACCCCTTCGCCGTCGTCAAACGGAAGTTTTCCGTTCTTCTGTAATTCTAACGCCTGTTTGCGTAATTCCGTCGTTTGGGGATCACGGGCAAAATCTTTCGGAAAACGATTTATTGCCAAAAATTGCAACATCGCCGAGTCGGGTTTCGCATAGCAATGTTTTTCTGTCGTTTTCGTTCCCGTGATAACGCCCTCTTTGTCTTTATACGTGATTTCCGTTGTTTCAATATACTCGTATCCTGTGGCAACTTTATACGCCGTATTTATCAAATCCGCCTTTAATTCATTTTTTGCATTATAAAGTGCGTCGGTTAATTCGGGATATTTTTTCTTATATTCCGCCCATTGCGTTTTGCCTACGCCGTAAAATTCGCATAATTGCCCTTCGGTTACGCCGCACCGCGTATAACGCCTTATTTCGTCCAAATAAGGTAAAACCTTATTTGCATATTGACTTTTTGCACCGCGCTTTTTTTCGGGTTTTGCTTTATTTGGTAATTCTCGCGAATAATCCACGGTAGATTTAACATCGGTAATTTTTTTCTTTGTTTGTTTCGGCATTTCTTACCTCCAATTTTTTATTATTGCACGCCCGACGATTACAAACGGGAAAACCGCAAACGCAACGATTAAAGGAATACAACACGAAAGCCACGAAAGGCGCGTTGCGGCGCACAATTTCAAGGTGAGTAAAATTGCCGACGTCGGTAAACCGACAAGACACACAAGCAACGAAACAAGATAAACCGCACTAATTATTTTTTTTAACATTTCTATCCCTCCGCTTTATTTTTTCTATGCTTAAAATCACATATCCGTCGGAAACGCCGTATGTGCCGCCGTTGAAAATATATGTGATTTTCACCGCCACGCGTCGCCCCGTGTAACACTCGCCGTCGTATTCGCGTAAAATAAGCATATCGCCGACGGCGTAATCACGATCGTTGTATCTGATTTCAAATTTCTTGACGCCTTTTTCAACCGGGGAAAAATATTCGGGTAAAATTTTTAAGTCGATTATTTTCGCCATTTCGCACCCCGCAAAATAAATAACTTTTCCGTCTTGCTTACTTTTCGCCGATTGTTTAAGTGCGACTGCGTTTCCTGTTCCCAAATACACACAAAATCGTCTGGTGCAACATACTCGCTTATAATCACGATGTGCGTTTTCGACTGCTCGCGACACCACGTCCAAAAATCCGACGTGTTAAATTTTTCTTTGTACCCAACTCCGCCAAAATAAGGCGGATCGCAATAAATCAAAGCCGTTTCGTTCTTCGGCGGTATCAAATCGCGATAATCACAACACCCGACAAGAATTTCACGCAACAACGGTAATTGTCGTTTGAAGTTTTCCTTACTTTCCTCAAAATAATTACGTGTTTTGCCGTCTTTGGTTGTCGCCGTCGCCCCGTAACACCCGCCATAAACGCGCGCATTATAAGAGGCAAATAAAAGTATTGCCGCACGATACCACTCGTCGTATTTTTCGGCGTTATCGCGCACATCGTAATAATGTTCCCGCGTCGGTATTTTCAATTTGTCTAAAAGTGCGGGATTTTCGCGACACGTTTCTACAAGATTACAAACAAGCGGATCAATATCACTCCCGACGCGTTTTTCGCATTTTATTTTGTCAATAACGTTAAACCCGCCGACAAAAGGTTCGATATACGTTTTAATTCCGTTGTTGTCTATGTATTCCTGTAATATCGTAGCGATTTCGTTTGAAAATCTCGCCTTACTCCCGATGTATTTCATTTTTTCGTCCTCCCGCGTTTTCTTTCTCAATCATTTTCGCATATAGATAAACGCCTGTTGTATATTCGCTTGTTTTTACCGTAAACGTCGTAAATCTATAACGATCTTTGTACGCTTTTTCAAATACCGCCTGCGGGCTTGCGTCGCCGTTTACGAGCCTGCGAATTTTTCGGCGCGTAAACTTACAGTCTGAAACGCTTACCGACGGTTTTTTTAGATTTTTCGACGTTACATATCTTTTTGTTCCGCGTGGATCTTTCATTATGTATCGGCACAACCCTTCGTACCCGCTTTCGTCGGCTTGCAGTCGGCGCGTTTGCGTTCTTGCACCGTTCCGCCACAACCGCTCGGCAATATCACGGTCGGGAAAGTTTGTAACAATATGGTGATGTACGCGCTTTTTCCCTTTTTCTTCGTTTTCCTCAAACTCTGTAACATACACGTATTTTAACGGCGGAAAACCGTTACGCGCGGCGTAATATTTCAACCGGCGAATAAACTTTGCAAACTCTTTTTGCGCAAGTTCTACCGTTGCAGGGAGTTTTCTTGTTTCATACGTAAACGTTCCCCAAATATCCGCGTCCGTAAAATTTGTGTTTATAAGCCGTATAACGTTTTTTGTCGCGTTTGTCGCATTGAGTTTCTTTTGTGCTTTGCGGCTTTCACGGAATTTTCTTGCCCTTGCCGTCGCTTTTGATGTATCCCAAACAGGATAAATCTCACACTCTAACACTTTACCGCTTTTTATTGTTTTTGTCCGATAAGTGATAATGTGCTTATCTTCTATCAACCCCGCGTCGAGTTCTGATTGTTCATATAGTTCGTCTAAATCGTCATACTTTCCGTCGAGTGAATACTTCGCCATTTCTTACCTCCGAATTTACGGCGTAATAAAAGGCAAAAGAAAATATTTAACTCTGCCGGGGATTTCGCCCCCGCAGGCGATAAGGGGTTGCACCCCTTAACCCCGCAAGCGTTGCACTTTCTTTTTATCCTTCGTCGATAAGATAATACTTCATTACGAGGACGATAATAGCACGCTTGCGGGCTTAAAAGCATTGACATTTTTCAACCTTTATGATATAATATATATAGGTTTGGTTGATGTTCGCGTCAATCTTTCGGGGCGGTTATAGTGCCAAGTATAGCCGCCCTTTTCCTTTGCCTTTATATAGTGTGTTTTAATTGCCGTCGGTAAGCGTTGTTGCGCTTTTGGCGGCTTTTTTCTTTTCCTCGATAAGATTATCGAGTTTTATCACGTATTGCCTTATTGCGTCGGTTGCACTTAAAAAGCCAAGCAACCGCAACGACTCCTTCGAGAAAACACGCAAAGCCAAAGCGCGATCGAGTTCGACGGTAAGATTGTAAATGTTTTCGCCGTGAGATCTTCCGTCGTGGTATCTTTGTTTTGGCTTGTCCGCCGCCCCCGCAAGATTGATTTCGTCTTTCTCGTAAATATCGAGCGGCTCGCATTGCAACACGTTGCAAATACTTTTTAACGTTACTCTATTCGGCAAACAAATATCGTTTACAATCTTGCTCAATAAAGGCTTATCAACACGAGCGTCCGCTTTCCGCACCCCGTCGAGAAGTTCTTTTTGCATTATACCTTTCTTTATCATTGCCTGCTTATATTTCGACATCTAAACACTCCCCCGCAAGCGCAAACGCAAATTGTATCGCGCTTTTCGTTCGTTCTGAAAATTCACACGGCGTTATTGCCTTGTCGTCGATATATAGATCGGCGGATATTTTTCTTGTATCGCCGCCGTATTGCTTAATGCGGCTCGGCACATTTTTGTTTACATAATCGAACGTAAGCCCGCGACACTTACACCACTCGACCGCCGCCTGCAATAATTCGCCGTTGCGGCAAGTGTTTAATATAAGCGTTGCGCCGAGTTCCTTGTAATGTCGTATGTTATAAAACGTGTCCGTCGGGATACCTATATCGGGATATTTATCCTCGCACAATGTTCCGTCAAAATCGACGGCAATTATCATATCTTTAATTTGTTTCAACATATAGCCCTCCTAAAAATGGAAAGGGCGGCGTTTCCCGTCGGGTAAAAGGAGTAAACCCGTCAATATTCGAGTGCCGCCCGTTATAATCCTTAAACTTCCACTTTTGAGCCGTCGGAATATGTAAACGCAATTACAACGTTACCCTTCGCGTTTGTGGATATACTCACTTTTATACGCGAAAATTTTACCGTTGCCGCACCGATTATATTGTCTATAATCAATGTACCCGTCGTAACTAAATACTCGTAACGTTCGTCCGAAAGTTCGACGTTATGCCCGGCGCAATATTCCCCGAAGTCTGAAAGCCTTTGTTTTAAGCATTTTATGTTTTCCTCGCGCTTTCTTTTTTCTTCGAGCATATTCTGATATTGCCGCGCCCCTTCGCAACCGCAACGTATCGTCGCCGCCTCGTCTGCCTGTGCTTGACTTTCGTATGCCGCGTCGGGCAACGTTTGATTGTGGCAATAACGACACGTCGGAAAATATGTCCGTTTCGACACACCGTGATCGTAATAAATCGCGCCGCGATTTTCCGTTTCGTAATCGTCCTCCTCTTCCACGTATCCGTTAAGATGTTTGTTGCTTTCCATTGATAAAACCTCCGTTTTGTGAATTTTGTATTATTTGTTTGCGCGTGCAAGATCCTTTGCATTTACTTGCAGGGAGCGTGCAACGTTGGCAAGCGTCGATATATTTCTTTTCTTTATTCTTTTTCATTGCGACCTCACATCAAGTCAAATAACGATGTTTGCGCCCGTTCCGCGTCGAGCCACTTTATACCCCTTGCATAATATTCGGGATCAATTTCAAAACCGATGTATTTACGTTGCAAACGATAAGCCGCAACCGCCGTTGAGCAACTACCCGCAAACGGATCAAGAATTAAATCGCCCGATTTTGTATGTTGATTTATGATTTTCGTTAAAAGATTGAGCGGCTTTTGATTTTGGTGTATTTGCTCTTTTCCCGTGATTTTCGGTACTCGCCATATATCGTCGAGCCGTCGCGTTCCGTCAACAAACGGCGCACGCCCTTTATTTGCGTAAATAATAAACTCGTAAGATTTCCCGTATTGAGCGTCAAGGTCGCCCGCGGTGTGGTTTCCTTTATCCCATACGATAAGATTTTTTACCGTGAAAAATTTGTCCACTTCGGATTTGAAAAAATCCACCTTATCCGAGCCGCAAAACATATAAAGCGGAGTATTGTCTTTCATTACGTCGTACAATAGCGGCATAAGGTCGATTATAAATTGCGGGTTATCGTCGTTTTGTATTGTCTTGCAAAACTTATGATCTTTATTTTGCCTGTGATGTGAGCAATAATTGATGAGATACGGCGGGTCGGTAATCACGCAATCCGCGCGTATGTTCGATTGCAACATTTCGCGAAGTCCTTGCAAACAATCTTTATTGTAAATTTTGTTAGTTTCAAAATTCGAGGTCATTGTCCGCCGCCCTTTCTTCCGTGATGTAATTCTTCCCGATAATACGCATAAATTCGGCGCGGGTGTGCGTTTGTTCAAACCGTTTTTGACATTCAGTCTTTAAGCGTAAATCAAACCCGCGATCGAAGTGTACACCCTTGTCAGACATATTGTGATACTCCGCCGTCAGATACACCCAAAACCCGTATTTTTCGCTGTTTTTACGATTTGCACCGCCGTAAATATGGTGTTTATGTAAATTGTCCGTCCTGCCTGTTATATAACATCGTTTTTCGGACTGCATTATTGATTGTGCCATTATATACTCCAATCGTCCGCTCGCACTTGAAAAGCGTCGCCGTGTTGTATTATATCGGGATAATTGCTTTGTGCGATTTTTATTGCATACTTGTCGATTTCGTAAGCGTGATACTCGACATTTGTAAAACCCAACCGATCAAGACAATATCGCCCCGTGCCTATTCCGTCAAACATAGATAAAACAAGTAACTTTTCGTTTTTCGGGATAAAATCGAGTGCGTGGCGCAAAATGTGGATTATCACTTCCGCCGTCCACCCGTTGCCGAGTCCTTTATATGCTTGACTGTCTGATACCGCACGGCAATAATCGTCGGGCAATGTTTGCAAGCGGCAACATTCGGCGACAGTCAATTTTCGGATTACGTAAAAACCGTCGGGCAAATTGACCGCGTATTGCTTTTCTTTAATCGCAATGTATCCGTTTTTGACTTCGTACACCTTTTCGATTGCGTTTTTCGCGTTTTTTCTTTTCTCTTTGTCTTGTTCCGTTGCGGGAATTGCCACGCCCGACGCGCCGTATGTTGAGTTATAGCAACAAATATTTTGCACGCTTGTAAACTTGTATTGCGCTTTTATTGTTTGCGCCTTTCCGTCCTTTGTGGTGTTTAGCGGAAAAACCCGCTCAATTACGCCCGTATGTCCGAGTTGACCGCCCGACGTTATGTCCGCCTCAAAATCACGGTGCGACGACGTTTGATACCCCGCCGTAAGAGTTCGCGCCTTGTCCGTTTTTCCCGTTCCGCAAGGTATCGCAACGGGATTGTTATAAATCCATTTTCCGTTTGCGGTAAGCGTCGGGGTTTTCCCCTGTTTCACGCCGCCTTTGTTAAACCCGTGCGCGTTCTGAATTATAACAGGCTCGTAAACAACTTGCGTGTGGTGTTTTTTGAAGTAATCGCGTGCGTTTCCCGCTTGATGTTTCAAACAATACGCTTTGTCTTTATCGGTAACGCCGCTTTCCAAAATATCCGAAAGCATAACGCCGCGATCTTCGGGTTGCCCTACCCCGCCGCAATTATGCACGTAAAAACGTTGCCGATTTTGTGCGGATACAAGTGCAGAATTGATTTCGATATATCTTGCGCCCGTATCGACATCGAACAACATACCACTCCAAACGCCCAACTCATTTTTAATTTGATTTTTTATCGCCTGTGCCGCCGATTTATTATTTTCGTAAAGAAAAAAATCGGGATTAAACTTTTCTTTTGCTATAAGATAATTTTTGAATAATTCCCAACCCAAACCTTCCGCCGTGGTTTCGCGATTGTTTTTTTGCGCTATACTCCAATACGTGCAAGGGCTACCGCCAATTAAAAGTTTAATCATTTTGCCCTCGCATTACGACAACCATTGACGGAAACGGTGCGGCGCATTTGCTTTCGTTGAAGTGTAGCCTTCCGCGAATAAATCGCACTTCGTGTTTTTTGTATATGTAATCGTGAAAATATGAAGTGTCCGTCCGTGCGGGAATAAGCATAACGACAAGCGTTGCCTCCCCCGATAGGGTTTCCGTGTAAGCCTTTGCAACCCATTTTGACAAATCTCGCCCATACGGCGGATTGCAAAAAACAATTTCGCCGCGCCAACTTTGAGAAAGTCCGTCGATTTCTTTTGTAAAATAACGGGCGCATTTTGCATTTTGCGGCGTTGCGCACGGATCGAGCGTAAAATTAAATTCCTTATTAAGTTCGTCAAAAAAGGCTTGCGGAGTTGCCCATTCATTCGTTTTGCTTGTAAACATTGCCTCGTTAATCATTGCCCGCCGCCCTTCTGTTCTTTTTGCAAGTGGCAAAATGTGATATATAACCTTTGCCGTCAATCGTCCTTACGAGTTTTGCATTTGGCGCATTTTGCACGATGTCGCCGCGCACAACGCGACCGTCCGCCGTTACAAGCAATGACGCGCCCTTCTTATTTTCTTGATATTCGATTTCGTTATCGTCGCACGGCATATCGCGATTATTTACCGTTTTTACCCAAACAATCGTTGCGCCGCACATTTTACATTTTGTCTTTTTTAACGTTGACATCTTACCACCTCAATTTTTTTAACGTGAGTCTTGCGGAAACTTAAATTATCAACTTCATAACGCCCCTGTTTGTATTCGGCGCGTTGCAAAATTCCCGTTTTTACATTATTATCAAAAAATGTAATTTGTACTTTCTTTCCCAAAAGAGCATTTAATTCTTCGCTTTCGTGCGTATAAATTTTTTTGTTCATTTGTCCGCCGCCCCCGTTTGTCTGATTGCAATTTCGCAAAATATGCCGCAATCTTCTAAAATTTCAGTATCCGCCTTGCCGCGGTCGGGCGCAAGTTCGTCCAAATAGCACTCTTTCAAACAAGATGAGTTGACCTTTCTTTCCAATTCCGCGCGGGCTTTGAATACTTCGGGAAAATCTCGGCGAATTTTATTCCAATATCCCATACCACCCTTCACGCAACCGACGCAATTATTATTTTGATAACCGAGATCGTACATAGCGGGGCGGCGTATGTTTAACCGCCGTAAAACCGCGTGTGCGTCTTGTTTCGTGAGTCCTTGTTCGATAAGCGGGAAACGGTGATTATATTGCGGCATTGCCTCGACTACACGATCGGCGCGATTTTGTTCGTGTTTTGAGCAGTCAAATCCCCACACATACGTTATTTCGTCGCTTTGGTGTAACAACTCGAATTGTTCTTTGCGTACCCGACGTTTAAGAAAAGCCGTGCAAGGCGCAAAGCCCGTTTTTACCATTCTTATACAGCCTTGTGCAAGTATCGCGTTTTCTACGCTCCCGTAATTCGATTTCAAAATTTTTATCGGGCGTTTGAGCGCGGTTTCACAATCTTTTATAAAACGCATACTATCGGGGTGCTGATCGTCGATGTCTATGTAATAAAACTCGTCGATTTCGTCGCGTATCAAATAAGCGGCAACGAAAGACGAAACACCCGCCGAAAGCCAAGCAACCGTTATTTTTTTCATTATTGCTCCCTCAAAGTCCTTTAACAACATCAAGAGTAAGCGCGGAAAGCGAGTCCGCGGTAACGTCTTTGTCTATCGTGTATCCGTCCGAATAAATAAGCGTAACAATTTCGTTGTGGTCGTCCGTCTTACGATACACCGCATTTATAACGCCGATGTCAAGAGCGCATACAAGCGGTTTTAAGTATTTTTCTACAAATAATTTTTTGTTTTCCCTTTTTGCCAAGTGAGAAAACGTTTCTTTGGTTTGGTTGACTTGCATTTTTATACCTTCCTGTTTTTCTTTTCCCATAAAACAGACTTCTTCCCAGCGCGAGCGTGTTTGTAATCAATTACAAGCCACGATACAACCGACGCCGTTACGACAACAATGAGTGATATTAAAACAATGTTAAGTATCATTTTTTCTCTCCGTCTTTTTTATTTCACCCGCAATCGCTTTATTGTCTTTTAGCGATTGCGCACACACCCAACAATATTGATTGCCCGTATATGTTTCGTCCATTTCTCGCCCGCAAACAGGGCAAACGATTTTTATCCGCGCAACGTTCTGATTGTCTTTCATACGTTAAGCCTCTTTCTTGTTTTTGCATTTGTCGAGGTACTCATAGACGGCTAAACGTATAATTCCGCTTACGCTATGCACGCCTTCGCTTTGCTTTGCAACATCGACGATTTCGTCGTAACGTTCTTTTGAGAAACTTGCGCCGACTGTTACGGTTTGTTTTTCGCCCGTCGTTTTGTTCATTGTGTCCGCCTCCTGTATAAAAAAATAGACTTGCCGTTGAAAGCAAGTCTATATAACAAAAAAAATAGGTTTGCCTTCAACTGACAAACCTATTGTAAATCAACATTTTTTGAGTTTTTTTCAAAGTTTTTTCAAATTGTTTGTAAACGCGGCGCGCGGTAAACCCGTTTTATTATAATATACGCGATATACGCGTATACGCGACTAAACCTAATTATATACGCGTATGCGCGCGGAGCGGTTATTCCGACCTTAACGCCACGACGGGATCTTTCTTGCTTGCTATCCTTGACGGAATAAGCCCCGCAATGAACGTAAGAAGCATAGATATTCCGACGAGTATTATTCCGCCCTGCCACGGCAACACCGCCACGTTTTTTATATCCGCCAACGAGTATATAATCGCGCTTATCGGCAAATTGAGCAATATCGTTATCGCGATGCCTATAAGCCCCGCGCCCAGACCGACTATAAGCGTTTCGGCGTTGAACACGCGCGCGACGTCGCGTTTGGACGCGCCGAGCGCCCGGAGCACGCCTATCTCCTTGATACGTTCGAGAACGGATATATAGGTGATGATCCCTATCATAATCGACGAAACTATAAGCGACACCGACACGAAACCTATCAGAACGTAGGAAACCGCGTTGATGATGGTGGTAATCGAACTCATCATCATACCCGTGTAATCGGTATAGGAAATTTTATCTTTTTTACCGTCTTCGCCTTCGGCTTCGACCTTGGTGTTATAATTCGCGATATAATCTTCGATATAGTCCTTATTCGCGAAAGACGAAGCGTAAATGGCTATCGACGACGGATCGGATTCGTCGGCGTAACCGAATTTAAGCATATTCCCCGCGTAGGATTCTTTACCCGCGAACGCCGAGCCCGTCAGTATGTCGACGTTTTTATCGGCGTTTTGCGCGAGCACGACTTCCTGTTTGCCGACCGCTTCGAGCAGGGTTTTGGTAAGCGCGTTGCTATAAACTATATTGCTTGCCAGCGCGCCCGAACTTACGCCTTCTTTCTGTCTGATAACGCCGACGACTTTAACCTTTTTACCGCCCGATACGGCTGCGTTTACCCGTTCGGGAGACGCAACCAGAACTCCGTCTTTTTGCAACGCGTAACCGAAAGCGGCGTCGCCCGCGTTTTCCTTATAATAATACGCCGCGGGCAAAACGAGCGAAAACTCCTTGCCGATAAGGTCCGCCGTCGTAAATTTTTTGTTCGCGAATTTTTCGTTTTCGGGTACTTCGGTTATTCCGTACGCCGCCTTATACGCGGCTGCCGCTTCGGACGGCAGAGCGTTCGCGATTTCGTACATAAGTTCGTTCTTATCCGCCAGACCGAGCGCGGGCAGGATATAGTCGGGAATTCTGTTGTATTTATCGACGACGACCATAACTTCCCCGACTTCGGGATCGGTATCGAAACGCATCCACTTACCCGCTATCACGTCGTACTTCGATTTTATAAATTCGGCGTTATCGATGGCTTCGCTCCAGGCGTTGCCCGATCCGCCCGTAAGGTTGGCGTACATAGAGATATACGAACTCGACATCTGCAAGCCGCCCATAGTCTTATCCATCCAGTCAACGGTACTCATAACGCGTTCGTAACTGCCGTCTTCGCGTTTGACGTAAGTGTCGAAAGTCATATCGTAAGTATACTGAACAGCCGTAATTTTGGACGAGTCGTATTCTTTTTTGTCGAGTTCCTTTTTGAATCGTTTAAGGTTATTCGTCACTTGCAGACTGCTGTAAGTGTGAATCATCTTATAAAGCGAATCGTTCTGCTTGATCTCGTCACCGTCGGGGTACGCGCCCGCGCTTTCTTTCATATTGAAATCTTTAAGCACCGACGTCATATCCGCGTAATTTCTCTGCACGGTTATCGGATAGCGCGAAAGCGTCTCTTCCTGCGTGCGGTTTATATACGTCTGAAACCCGCTCGACAGCGACAGTATAAGCGCGATGCCTATTATGCCTATACTCCCCGCAAACGACACGAGAAAGGTTCTGCCCTTTTTGGTCATAAGGTTACGGAAACTAAGCGATAAGGCGGTTATAAAGGACATCGACGTTTTCTTTCTACCCTTATCGGTACGCGCCGAATTGGGCTCGACCTTCGCTTCGGCTACGCGTTCGGCTTCGGAAAGCGGTTTGTCGTCGCCTTCGACAACGCCGTCGAGAAGCCTGATTATCCGCGACGAATATTTTTGGGCAAGTTCGGGGTTATGCGTTACCATTATTATAAGCCGATCGGCGGAAATCTCTTTAAGCAAATCCATTATCTGCACGCTCGTCTTACTGTCAAGCGCGCCCGTAGGCTCGTCGGCGAGCAGTATTTCGGGATCGTTTATGAGCGCGCGGGCGATGGCAACCCTTTGCATCTGTCCGCCCGAAAGTTGGTTGGGGCGAACGTTGATTTTATTTTTAAGCCCGACCTTTTCAAGCACCGCGACGGCTCTTTCGCGGCGTTCTTTCGCGCCGATACCCGACAGGGTAAGCGCGAGTTCGACGTTTTCGAGTACCGTCTGGTGCGGGATAAGGTTATAACTCTGGAAGACGAAACCGACCGAGTGATTACGGTAGGTATCCCACTCTTTATCCGAAAAATCTTCGGTGCTTTTGCCGTTGATGACGAGATCGCCCGAAGTGTAACGGTCAAGCCCGCCGATTATGTTCAGTAGCGTGGTTTTACCGCAGCCCGACGGACCTAAGACGGACACGAATTCGCTTTTACGGAATTCAAGGCTGACGCCTTTAAGCGCGGTAACGGTCTCGTCCGCCGTCTTGTACTCCTTTACTATATTTTTAAGTTCAAGCATATAAACCCTCTTTTTATTACGATATTATACTATCATCATTAAAGCCAAAACGCAACGACTTTGGCGGCGCGTAAATATTTTTCACAGTATTTTCTTTACTTCGTCGCAAAAAAAGTATATAATTTACTAAAAAAGGAGAGACGAGATGTTTGACGTACTCGTAGCGGAAGACGATTTCGCGGCGCGGAAACTTACCGCCGTACTGCTTAAAAACGCGGGGTTTTCTTTTCGCGGGTTCGCGACGGCGGAAGAGACTTTAACGTCCGCAAAACTGCGCAAACCGTCGCTCGCGCTGATAGACGTAATGTTGCCCGACGGGAACGGTTACGCCCTGACGACGGAACTGAGAAAACTCTACCCCGACCTGCCGATAATAATCGTCACGGCAAAATCGTTGCCGACGGATAAGCGGAACGGGTTTTTGTCGGGCGCGGACGATTATCTCGTAAAGCCCGTAGACGAAGAAGAACTGATTCTTCGCATACGCGCGCTGTTACGGCGTTCGGGCGCGGAGTACGAACAGACGATAGAAACGGGCGACGTGCGGCTCGACTACCGCAAAAAAACGGCGACCGTAAAAGGCAGAGACGCGGGGCTTACGCAAAAAGAATTCGCCCTGCTTTTCAAACTCGTCTCGTCGGTGGGCAAAATCTTTTCGCGCGGCGATCTGGTAGAAGAAGTATGGGGCGAAAAATTACCCGACGATCATACTCTGAACGTGCATATCAACCGACTGAGAGAGAAGTTGTCCGCATCGGAATCTCTCGACGTAAAATCCGTAAGGGGGCTTGGCTACAAAGCCGTATTGAAAGAAAATGAAAAACAAAACCAAACTTAAAAGAACGCTTAAAGAACTGTTGTTCGGTTTATTGTGCGTATCGATAACCGCCCTATTCTCAGCGTTTTGCGCGATTTTCTTTTCGGGCGGAAAGAATATCGAACCGTCGCTTGCCATATTTACGACGCTCTGCTCCGCGGCGGCGGGGTTACTGCCGTACGTTATCAGAATACTTGCGAGAAACGACGACGAAGAGAAATTGCTCGGCGCGATAGACGAAATAGTCAAAGGTAACCACGCGGCGGAAATACCCGAAGTCAAGCCCGATCTCGAAGCGGCGAGAAACGCTACGGTAAAACTTAAAAACGCGTTTGAATTTATAGACAAGGCACAAAGCGATTTCGTAAACGACTTCGCGCACGAGTTGAAAACGCCGATAGTATCGATTCGGGGTTTTGCCAAACTGCTTGCAAAAGGCGACGCGAGCGAAGAAGAGATCAAAGAATACGCTTCGCTTATCGCGTCGGAGTCGGACAGACTGCTCGAACTTACCGCCAACACGCTTATGCTCGACAGGCTCGGCGCGGCGGCGCAAGTAGAAAAAACCGAATTCGATCTGGCAGAGACCGCGCGGCGCGAGATATTACTGTTACAGGAAAAGTGGGAAAGCAAAAATATCGAACTTATCGCCAACCTTGACGAAACGAAAGTATATTCAAACGAAGAACTCGCGGGGCAGATGCTGTTAAACGTTATCGAGAACGCGATAAAGTACACGCCCGAAAACGGAAAAATAAGCGTAACCGTCGGCAAAAACGAACGCGGCGCGTTCGCCGTGATCAAAGACGACGGCGAAGGTATGGACGAAGAGACGAAACTGCGTATATTCGACAGATACTACCGTGGCGATCCGTCGCGGCAAAAAGGCGGTAACGGGCTGGGGCTTGCCACCGTGAAAAAAATAGCCGAAGTTTTAGGCGTGAAGATAAAAGTCGAGTCCGAAAAGGGCGCAGGCACGGAATTCGAATTTACGTTTTAACGGGCGCGAGCCCTGCCCGAACGCGTTTCGCGCGTTCGGGCAGGGCTCGTTTTTATTTCCCGATATAACGCGGAAAATAATTACGGCGTAGCGATAAGTTTATCGCTACGCCGTCTTTAATCGGATTAAAGGATTTCTTCGACCTTCGCCGCTTTGCCGGTAAGGTCACGGAGATAGTAAAGTTTCGCTCTTCTTACTTTACCTCTTCTTACTACCTTGATGTCGGCAACCTTCGGGGAATGAAGGGGGAAAGTTCTTTCCACGCCGATACCGTAGGAGATTCTTCTTACGGTAAACGTCTCTCTGATACCGCTGTTTCTCTTAGCGATTACTATGCCTTCGAACGCCTGTATCCTTTCTTTCGCGCCTTCGATAACCTTGAACGAAACCTTTACGGTGTCGCCGACGTTAAATTCGGGAACGCTGCCTTTTAAGTTCTCTTTTTCGATCTGCTCGATAATAGTCATTGACTTATACCTCCATATTACTACGCGTTCGCGACCATTTGTCGGAGGACCGCGCGAAGTCTATCATATTCTATCATATAAAATTTCTAATTGCAAGCGTTTTTTACGCCGTTTTTCGTTTTTTTGCTTTTTTCGGACACGATTTTCTCCGTCAGACGGGTAAGCGGACGCAAAAACGGGAACGCCAACGCCGAAGCCGCGAGATTGAAAACCGTATGAAAATCCGCCATCGCCCTGCCCGCGTCGCTTAACGAATGCGGGAATATATACGGCAGAACGCCTTTGCACGCCATAACGACGGGGAAGAAGACTATTCCGCCGAGCAGATTGAACACGAGATTAAACACCGCCGCTTCGCGCGCGGGCAAAGACTTATCCGCCGACGAAAATATGACCGCCGCGCAACTGCCCGAATTTGAGCCGAGTATAACGAAAATCGCCTTATAGAACGCCGAAAACGAATTATCCGAAAAGGTTATGAGTATGCCCGTCACGGCGGAAGAACTCTGCGTGACGGCGGCGGCGACCGCGCCCGTCAGGAATAACAGAAAAGGATTTTCCGCCGCCGAGAACCCGACTGCGATCGGGATTTCTTTCAACGCGACTATTTTTTCAGACAACGCCGCAAGCCCCGAAACCATAAGCCCGAACCCGACGAGCGCGTCGCCCGCGTTTTTCGGCGTTTCGGTTTTGAAAAACCCTAAAATCGCGCCTGCGGCGACCGCCGCCGCCCCGACGGCGGCGCGATAATCCCCGCCCCGACCGAATATCGCTATAAACTGCGCGGTTACGGTAGTGCCTACGTTCGCGCCCATAACGACCGGCGCGGACTGAAAAAAGGTTATCGCTCCGCACTCGGCAAGCCCGACCGCTATCATAGTCACCGCCGCGCTGCTCTGCGTAAGCCCTGCCGCAGCCGTCCCCGCGAGAAATCCGCCGAAAGGCTTTCCGACGCAGGCGGACACGAATTTTTTAAGTCTTCCGCCGACGAGTTTTTCCGTTCCGTCGCCCAGAAGTTTCAGCCCGTAAACGAAAGTCGCCGCGCCGCCCGCAACGACGATCACGCTTAAAAACAGTTCCATCGCCATACCTACGCTATATATTATATAATTTATAATCGTTAAATATCAATTAAAGTTTGACAAGCCCGCCCTTTTAGTGCTATTATTACATACGTTATGAGAAACAGACAAAACGACGTGTTAAAAACCGTTTTATTGGTCATATTGGACTGCCTTGCTACTTTCGCGTCCGTGTGCCTTGCATATATAGTCTCGATAGGCGCGGCTTACGTCAACGTAACGGCGGAAGTCGTCGTATGGGCGATATGCAACGTCGCGCTCGTGTCCGGCTTTTTCGCCCTGTTCAAACTATACTCGGTCATTCTTTCCAACGTCAGCGTTATAGAAGCCCTTAAACTCGGCTTTGCGGTGCTTTGCGTAACGCTACTTAATCTTATCTATTTACTGCTCCGCCCCACCGAAGGTAAACCCATAAATCTCGCCACCGTAGGCTGTTTCGGCGTGTTTACTTTCTTTTTCACGGGGTTTATACGCTTTTTCGCGCGGATATTGTCGGTGGGCAGATACTTTGCGAAGAGTATGACACACACGCAAAAACGCGTAATGCTGGTCGGCGCGGGTTCGGCTTGCGCCACGCTTCTCGGCGAAATGCGCCATTCGGACAAGTTCGGGTATAAACCCGTATGCCTTATCGACGACAGCGTAGAAAAAATCGGCAAAACCATTTACGGGGTAAAGGTCGTCGGCTCTACTTACGAAATCAAAAAATACGCCGCGCGTTACGGCGTGGAAGAAATAATCGTCACGATGCCGTCTTGCAGCAAGAAACGCCTTAACAAGATTATGAGCCGTTGCCGCGAAACGGGCTGCCCCGTAAAGATACTGCCCGGCGCGTTCCAGTTCATAAACGGTCAGATTTCCGTTTCGAGCCTGCGCGACGTAGACGTACAGGACTTGCTCGGCAGAGATCAGGTAAAAGTCAACATCGACGAAATCATAGGCTACATAGAAAACAAAATCGTACTCGTTACGGGCGGCGGCGGCTCTATCGGCAGCGAACTTTGCCGCCAGATAGCGACGCATCGCCCCAAAGGGCTTATAATACTCGACATTTACGAGAACAACGCGTACGATATAGAACAGGAACTTAAACGCAAACACCCCGAACTCAATCTCGTAACGCTGATAGCAAGTATCCGCGACGCGAGCAAGATAAAAGACGTGTTCAAAAAATACCGCCCGCAGATAGTGTTCCACGCGGCGGCGCACAAACACGTTCCGTTAATGGAAACTTCGCCCAACGAAGCGATTAAGAACAACGTGTTCGGCACGTTCAACGTGGCGCGTTACGCCGACCTTTACGGCGCGGAAACGTTCGTGCAGATATCCACCGATAAGGCGGTAAACCCGACGAACGTTATGGGCGCGTCGAAGCGCATATGCGAAATGATTATTCAGACGATAGGCAAGCACAGCCTGTCGACCAACTTCGTCGCGGTGCGATTCGGCAACGTGTTAGGCTCTAACGGTTCGGTTATCCCCTTATTCAAACGACAGATTAAAGAAGGCGGGCCCGTAACCGTTACGCACAAGGACATCATACGCTATTTTATGACCATTCCCGAAGCGGTGTCGCTGGTATTGCAGGCGGGCGCGTACGCCAAAGGCGGGCAGATTTTCGTACTCGATATGGGCGATCCGGTCAAGATTTACGACCTTGCGTATAACCTGATAAAACTGTCGGGGTTAGAACCCGGCGTGGATATAGACATAGTCTGCACGGGTTTACGCCCCGGCGAGAAGTTGTACGAAGAACGGCTTATGAGCGAAGAAGGTCTGCAAAAAACCGCGAACGGGCTTATCAATATCGCCCAGCCGATAAAATTCGACGAAGAAAATTTCTGGAAGCGTCTGGAAGAGTTATATTCCGCCGCTTACGACGAATCGGAAGATATGAAGCGGCTTATCAAACTGCTCGTACCCACCTATAAAGCGGACGTAGCGAAACGCGAAACCGCGCGATAATTACGGCAAAACCGCCGCGCCGCACGTACGCTTATAAGGAGAATATTATATGAAATACTGCGCCAAATGCGGCAGCGAACTGAAAGACGAAGCGTTCTTTTGCCCTAATTGCGGCTGTCTCGTAACGCCCGCGCCGCAAAAAACCAAACCCGAAGAAACGGATTTACGACAAATAGAAACGCAATCCGAAACCGACAATTCCGCAATGAGCGTCGCGGCGTTGGTTTTAGGAATAATCGCGTTCGTAACGGGCGTACTCTCGCTCGTCTTCGACCTGCGTATATTACTCAATTCGTTTTCGCTCGGGTTTTCGGGAATACTTGCCGTCATCTTCGCCGCGCCTAATCTCAAATACAAAAAAGCGTCGTCGATAATCGGTTTCGTTTTCGGCATACTCGGCTTGTCTTTTCTGCTTATATCGAGTATAATTTGGGCGGTAACGTATTATAATATATTATTTTGACACAAAGGAGAATGAAACAATGAAGTATTGCACGAAATGCGGAAACGAACTTTTCGACGAAGCGGTTATATGCCCTAAATGCGGATGCCCCGTCGAAAACGCAAAATTACCGCAAACAACCGACCGCTCGTCGGGCAGCAAAACCGCGACCAAAGTGTTTATGATTATCGGGTGCATCGTTAGCGCGTTCTTTTATCTGATTCCGCTGGCGTGGTGTGTACCGATGACCGTAAGTTACTTTAACGCCGTTAAAAACGGTAAAAAGGTCTCCACCGCGTTCAAGGTCTGCACGTTACTGTTCGTAAGTCTCGTAGCGGGGATATTGATGCTCTGCGACAACGACGACGTGTCCGCATAAACAGATGCCGAACAAGAACAATACGAACCGTGGTCTGACGGTGTGTTTTTGACTAATACTGCGTTGCGCTCACGGGTTATACGGACAGTATTAACCCGTTCGCGCGCCTTATCTTAGCCTAAAAACACGCCGTCAGACTTGTCGGCAACAAAAACGCCGATATTTTCGATGATTTGTTGCAAAGGCGAGAACGGTAGTACTATACGTACATCGTCCGAGAATTTGCAAAAAGCGCGTAAATAGCGGCGTTTTTGCAAGGTTCGTATTATTCTTGTCCGGCATAAAACGGCGGGGCGGAAAGTTAAAAACTTTCCGCCCCGCCGTATTTTATTCGGTTTTAATATTTGACGCTGCTTAATATATCGACGTAGGTCGGGAACGGCCAGTCGGTTCTCGCCACGCAGGTTTCGAGCGCGTCGCAGGAAACCCTGAGACTTTCCATACGGGTTTTGATAATTTCCTTATGGTATACCGCGCTTTCGTAGCCGTCGGAAATCTTTTCCGCCGCCGCAAGGCTTTCCGAAAGCCCTTCGGTCTTGTCGTAAATCTCGTCGGTAAGCCCCGAAATTTTATTAAGCATAGACTTTTCCGCGCGCGCGCTTACGCCCGCCGCCGATAACGAGTTATAGGTTTCGGCAAGCGTTTTTTGATAGTTGACCGCCGCGGGCAGTATCTGCCGTTCGGTCATCCACAGCATAGTACGCGCTTCTATATCGAGCGTTTTGACGTAACGGTCAATCATTATTCCGTAACGGCTGGAAAGTTCTTTGCCCGTAAATACGGCGTGCTTTTCAAACACTTCTATATTTTTCGGTTCGAGATACGCCGCTATCGCGTCGACGGTCGTGGGCGCGTTCGTAAGCCCCCTTCTCGCCGCTTCTTCTTTCCATTCTTCGGAATAGTTGTTACCGTTGAAAATTATACGCGCGTGTTTTTTGAACACGTCTCTTAAAACGTCGTCAACCTTATCCGCGCCGAGCCGTTCTATTTCGTCGGATATTTTATCGAGTTCTTCCGCCACGACGGTGTTAAGCACGAGATTCGCGCCCGCCGACGACATATCCGAGCCGACCATACGAAATTCGAACTTGTTGCCCGTAAACGCGAACGGCGAAGTTCTGTTACGGTCGGTATCGTCTTTCGTGAACGCGATGTTTCCGCCTACGCGCGACTGCGCCTTGACTTTTTCTTTCGCCGCTTTGCCGCAAAGATACGAAGAAATAACTTCTTCCATATCCGAGCCGACGAACATAGACACTATCGCGGGCGGGGCTTCGTTTCCGCCGAGACGGTTATCGTTGCTCGGCGACGCGACGGATACTCTCAACATATCCTGATAATCGTCCACCGCCGCCACGACCGCCGCAAAAAAGGTCATAAACTTCTTGTTTTCGGCGGGTTTCTTGCCCGGCTTAAAAAGATTTTCGCCCGAATCGGTCGCTACCGACCAGTTATTGTGCTTGCCGCTGCCGTTTATACCTTCAAACGGCTTTTCGTTAAGCAGACACACCATACCGTGTCTGTTGGCGACCGTCTTCATAACCGACATCGTTATCTGGTTCTGATCGACGGCAAGGTTTACGGTGGTATATACGTTTGCAAGTTCGTGCTGCGCGGGCGCGACTTCGTTATGCTTGGTTTTGGCAAGCACGCCGAGTTTCCACAGTTCCGCGTCGAGATCGTTCATATAATCCCATACGCGCGATTTTATTTTGCCGAAGTAATGATCTTCGAGTTCCTGACCTTTCGGCGGTTTCGCGCCGAACAGCGTTCTGCCGCAATCGATAAGGTCTACGCGCTGTTCGTAAACGCTCTTGTCTATCAAAAAATATTCCTGTTCTATGCCCGCGTTCGCGATGACCTTTTTGGTCTCGTCATCGCCGAGCAGCCTTAACACGCGCAACGCGCTTCGGTTAAGAGTTTCTTCGCTGCGAAGAAGCGGGGCTTTTTTATCGAGCGACTCTCCGCCGTACGAACAGAATACCGTAGGAACGTACAAAGAGTTACCCATAACGAACGCGTACGAGTTCGGATCGAACGACGTATACCCTCTCGCTTCGAACGTAGCGCGAAGTCCGCCCGACGGAAAACTCGACGCATCGGGTTCGCCCTTTATAAGGTTTTTACCCGTAAACCGCTCTATAACCCCGTCTTTTGTGGGTTCTATAAACGCTTCGTGCTTTTCTGCGGTAACGCCCGTCATCGGCTGAAACCAATGCGTATAGTGCGTCGCGCCCTTTTCGATAGCCCATTCTTTCATCGCCGTCGCAAGTTCGTCGGCGAGCGGGCGCGTCAAAGGCACGTTTTCGTCGATACAACGATGAAATTCGTCGTACGCGTCTTTCGTAAGTCTTTTTTTCATTTCGGCGTCGGTAAAGACGTTTTCGGCAAACCTTTCCGCCACTCTGAATTTATTCATTTTTATCTCCTGTATCAGCGAATTTTCGCGGTGTTTTTTCGTTTTATCGCCGCCGCGACGAGCCCTTTGAACAACGGGTGCGCCTTATCCGGCCGCGATTTGAATTCGGGGTGGAACTGACACCCGACGTAATAATCGAGCGAAGAGACTTCTACGGTTTCGACGAGCCTGCCGTCCGGGGAAGTACCCGACAACGTAAGTCCTGCGCCCGACAGCCTTTCGCGATAATCGTTATTGAATTCGTATCTGTGGCGATGCCGCTCGGATATATTCGTCTCGCCGTACAACTCGGCGATTTTGGCGTTAGCGGCAAGCCGACACGGGTACGCGCCGAGCCGCATAGTTCCGCCCTTGTCGCTGACGTTTTTCTGATCGGGCATAAGGTCGATGACCTTATCGCGCGCGGTTTCGTCAAACTCGCCGGACGTCGCGCCCGTTATGCCGGCTACGTCACGCGCGTATTCTATTACCATCATCTGCATACCGAGACAGATACCGAGACAGGGCAGATTGTTTTCGCGCGCATAGCGGCAGGTCTCTATCATACCCGCGGTGGCGCGATCGCCGAATCCGCCGGGAATAACTATGCCGTCTGCGTCGAAAAATATCTTCGCGGCGTTTTCGCGCGTCACTTCTCCGCTGTCTATCCACTTTATTTTAACGTTCGCGCCGAGCGCGAATCCGCCCGCTTTCAGAGCTTCCGCAACGGACAGGTACGCGTCGTGCAGACGAACGTATTTGCCGACGAGCGCGATCGTTATTTCCTTCTTCGCGGCTTTGACCAAGCGTATAAACCCGCGCCACTCGGCTAGGTTCTGCCTACCTTTTAATTTTAACGCTTTTACTACCGCGTTGTCAAGCCCGTTGGCGTGCAAAATCAAAGGCGTTTCGTATAAAAGTTCCGCCGTTACGTCGGACACGACGTTTTCTTCGGGAACGTTGCAGAACAAGGCGATTTTACGCTTGATTTCTATCCCGACTTCGCCGTCCGAACGGATTACGATAACGTCGGGAGAAATGCCTATGCCGCGCAATTCCGCCACGCTGTGCTGGGTGGGCTTGGACTTATACTCGTCCGAACCCGAAACGTAAGGCACGAGACAGACGTGAATGAACGCGCAATTTTCTCTGCCCACGTCGTTGGCGAATTGACGAATCGCTTCGAGAAAGTGCTGAGACTCTATATCGCCTATCGTTCCGCCTATTTCGGTAATAACCACGTCCGCGCCGCTGACTTCGGCGTTTTTGCGGATAAAGCGTTTGGTCTCGTCGGTAACATGCGGAATAATCTGCACGGTCTTGCCCAGATACTCGCCGCGCCGTTCCTTTTCTATTACCGAATAGAATACCTTGCCCGAAGTCAAGTTCGAAAACCTGTTCAGATTGACGCCCGTGAAACGTTCGTAGTGTCCGAGATCGAGATCGGTTTCCGCGCCGTCTTCGGTGACGAACACTTCGCCGTGTTCGAGCGGGTTCATCGTGCCGGGATCTACGTTCATATACGGGTCGAGTTTTTGCACCGCTATCGAAAAGCCGCGCTGTCGAAGCAGTCTGCCGAGCGAAGCCGCCACGATGCCCTTGCCGAGCCCCGAAACGACGCCGCCCGTTACGAATACGTACTTGGTGTTTTTCATAAAATTCTCCGTTAATTTTGTAAAAAATAAGAGTTTCGGACAAGTTTTCAGGGTTAAAAAATACAAAAAGGGCGTTTTTTTTTAAGGAGTTTTATCTCCTCAAAAAAAACGCCCTGAAAGCCTTATTCAAAAAACGAGACTTATGTTACACCGAACGCCGCATATTTGTCAAGCGATTTCGGCAAAGTTTTTTCAAAAATTTTTAGGCTCGGCTACGGGATTATTTCGTGCCGAAAATTCTGTCGCCCGCGTCGCCGAGTCCGGGTAAAATATAACCGTTCTCGTTAAGGCATCTGTCGAGCGTGGAAACGTAAATTTCGACGTCGGGGTGCTTTTCCGCAACCTTTTCAACGCCTTCGGGCGCGCCGATTATAGCCAGGAACTTAATCTTCTTGCAGCCGCGTTTTTTAAGTTGGGTTATAGCGTCGCACGCGCTGCCGCCCGTGGCAAGCATCGGATCGACGAGCATAACGACCTTTTTATCGATGGAAGACGGAAGTTTGCAGTAATATTCCTGCGGTTCGAGCGTCTCTTCGTTGCGATACATACCTATATGCCCCACCTTTGCCGCGGGGAAAAGCGTAAGTATTCCGTTTACCATACCCAAGCCCGCGCGGAGAATGGGAACGATCGCTATCGAATTTTCTTTTACCACGGTCTGCTCTACCGATTCGAGCGGAGTTTCGACGGTTATCTGCTGAGTGGGTACGTCCTTGAACGCTTCGTACGCCATCAGAGTCGCTATCTCTTCGATAACTTCGCGGAACTGTTTGGTCGTGGTGTTTTTATCCCTTATTATCGCTACTTTGTGGCGGATAAGCGGATGGTCGAGAATATGCACGTTGGAATAATCGTTCATTATTTTGCTCCTTTCGTTTGATTTTATTGAATATATTTGGTATAATGATTTACAAAAAAGGACTGACTGCTCTATGAAAAAAATTCTCGTAAGCGCGTGTCTGTACGGAAACAAATGCCGTTACAAAGGCGACGATTGTTTAAGCGAAAAATTACTCGCGCTCGGTAAAGACAATATCCTTATACCCGTTTGCCCCGAACAACTCGGCGGTCTGCCCACCCCGCGTCATCCGTCCGAACGGATAGGCGACAAAGTGATTTCCGACGTCGGCACGGACGTTACGGAAGAATATACGCGCGGCGCGGATCTTGCTGTGGCGATAGCCAAAGCGAACGGCGTGGATTACTGCGTTCTTAAAGCCAACAGCCCGTCTTGCGGTAAAGGCGTCGTGTACGACGGAACGTTTACAGGCGGCAAACGCGCCGGGAACGGCGTTACGGTAGACAAACTGCTCGCCGAAGGCTTTACGGTACTTACCGAAAACGATTTATAATCTTAAAAGACGATACGCGGCGACCGCTTTTGCGGTCGCCTTTTTACGCGTTTTTTTTGCGGATGATTTGCCGCCCTTTTACGCGTTTATTCTATCGTTTTTACACATTATTTCGTGCCGAAAATTCTGTCGCCCGCGTCGCCGAACGCGGTTACTATGTAGCCGTGTTCGTTCAAAGGCGCGTCGGCGTAGTGCGCGACGTAAATCTGCGCGTCGGGGTGCGCTTCGGCGACCTTTTTAACGCCTTCGGGCGCGGCTATGAGCGAGAGAAGTTTAATCTTTTTATAACCCCTTTCTTTGATGAAGTCGATAGCCGCTTTCGCGCTTCCGCCCGTAGCCAGCGCAGGGTCGACAACTATGCAAGTACCGTCTATGCAGTCTTTGGGCAGTTTGCAGTAATATTCGTGCGGTTCGAGCGTCTCTTCGTCGCGGTACAGACCGATATGACCTATTTTAGCCGTCGGAAACAGCGCGGTAAGCCCGTCTACCATACCGAGCCCCGCCCTTAAAATAGGAACGATGGCGATAGGTTCGGTTATTACGGGGGATTTGAATCTGGAAAGCGGAGCCTGAATTTCGACGTCGGTCGTGGGCAGGTCTCTGAACGCTTCGTAACCCATAAGCATAGCGATTTCGGAAACGATTTCGCGGAATTCTTTGGTGTTGGTGGTTACGTCGCAAAGATGGGTTATCTTATGCGCGATAAGCGGATGGTCGAGAATGGTTACGTTTTTCATATGGTCTTGCATTTTATTTACCTTCGTTTAGTCGAGCGAGAATTTGACAAAAGCGTGCAAATCGCGATGTTTTGGCGAGTTCTAACGCAATTATCTGTGGTTAACTCTTTACAAGTATAACACTTTTTAATTAACTTTTCAACGGTTTGACGCCGCTAACGTAAAATATATAAATAATTCCGCCGCTGTTCTTGCGGCGGAATTATTTTTAACGGATTTATACCGTTTCTTTATTTTCGGTTTCGCCTTCGAATTTCATATCGGGCACGTTTTCCTGTATCGCGCCGTTGTCCACTTTGTCTTTACCGCTGTGGGTTATGGCGTTTACGATTATGCCTACGAACATCGCAAGCGCAAGCGAAGTTACCTGAATGAGCGCGCCGCCCGTTATCGCGTTTTTACCGAAGTTAAGCACTACGCCGCCTATACCGATAACGAGTATCGCCGCGACGGGGTAAAGGTTTCTGTTGTCGGAAAGGTCCACGTCTTTAAGCATCTGAAGACCGCTTACCGAGATGAAACCGTACATCGCTATGCACGCGCCGCCCATTACGCATTTGGGAAGCATATTGATTATCGCTACGAAGGGCGATACGAAGGACACTACCATACACATAATTCCCGTAAGGAGTATGGTCGAAGTCGAAGCGTCTTTGGAGAGCGCGACGCAACTTATCGATTCGCCGTAAGTCGTGTTGGCGCAGCCGCCGAAGAACGAGCCGACGATAGAGCCTACGCCGTCGCCGAGAAGCGTGTTGTGAAGACCGGGATCTTCGAGAAGGTCTTTTTCTACTATGTTGGAAAGGTTTTCGTGGTCGGAAATGTGCTGCGCGAGTTCTACTACCGCGATGGGTACGAAGAGTACCGCAAGGTTGCCGACCGCCGCCCCGTCGAGCGTGTAAGTTCCGTTCGTACGGATTGCTTCAAGGAAGGTAAATTTGGGATAGTCGAAGAAACTCTGGAATCTTATCGGGCTGAAACAATCTTTGATGGGCGTGAAGTCGACTATTCTCATATTCATACAGAACGCGCTGTCGTTGATATAGCCGAAGAGCGTTATTATTATCGCGAACACCAAGCCCGCGCCTATGCCGACTATGAACGGAATGAGTTTGACCATTCCTTTGCCCTTAACCGACGCTATTACTATCGCAACGAAGGTAACGAGACCTACGAGTATGTACCAAAGGCTGTAATTCGCTCCGCCGTTGTTCATCATCCAACTGCCTGCCGTACCGGAAAGCGAAAGACCGATTATCGCAAGAACGGGTCCGATTATGACGTGGGGAAGAAGTTTCTTTATCCAGCCCGCGCCTACGAATTTGATAATAAGCGCAATCGCAACGTACACGAGCCCCGCGAACGCAACGCCGATTATCAAACCCCAGTAGCCGTAGTTCTGGGTTGCCGCCGCCTGAAGCGCGCCGAGAAACGTGAAGGACGAGCCTAAAAACACGGGGCTTTTGAATCTCGTAAACAAAAGATAAACTATCGAGCCCGCGCCCGCGCCGAACAGTGCCGCCGCCGGATCGCATTTAAGCCCGACCGACGAAACGAGAATGGGTACGAGTAAGGTTGCCGCCATAATGGCGATCATCTGCTGGAAGGCAAAAACGAGATTTTTGCCGAACTTAGGTCTGTCTTTGATACCGTAAGTGAGTTGCATTTTCTTTCTCCTGAAAATTTTTCTTTTGAAAAATCTTTACGGCGCGAAATTATCGCGTAAAAAAACGCCTTGCCTGTTTTTGGCAAGACGCATAATTCGTGCATAATAAATTCGCCGATCTTGCCGATATCTCTGTATCGCCTTAAAGATTTATCGTAGGTATCATACCACAACGATTTTTATATGTCAACGGATTTTCGCAACATTTTCAAATTTTCACGATACGCGAAGTTTTACGGATTGTTCGCCGCGTCGAAAAGCCTGTTATATTCGGTAAACACTTCGTCTATAACGTCTTCGTCGTCGACCACCACGAACTCGTCGTTCTCTTCGCCCGCGATCACTTCGAACACCACCGCTTCGTCCTGCCCCATATCTTCGGGGCGTTCCGCGGGTTGCAGAATAACGTAAAACCGCTCGCCGAGAGTTATATCGGCAATCTCTTCAAACTCTACTTCTTCGCCGTCCGGACCTTGCAACACTATCACTTCGTCGTTTTCGTCTTCGGTTAAATCGATATCTTTTTCGCCTTTAAGCATAACGTTCTCCTTAATATATTATAGTCAATACGCTCACGATTTTCGTCTTCGTCTTTATTGTATACGACTTCGGGCGCGCTTGCAAGCGACTTTCGCAAATTTCGCAATTATTTTTCAAACTGGCTGTCGTACAGCCGCGAATAGAAGCCCTTTTTGTCGAGCAGTTCGGTATGCGTGCCTTGTTCGACTACGTTTCCGTCGCGCATTACGAGTATAAGGTCGGCGGAACGAATGGTCGAAAGCCTGTGCGCGACCATAAACGACGTTTTGCCGTCGGTCAGTTCGTAAAAGGCTTTCTGAATTTTCATTTCGGTGCGCGTGTCTATGTTAGACGTGGCTTCGTCGAGAATAAGTACGGGCGGCAGACAGAGCATTACTCGCGCTATCGAGATAAGTTGCTTCTGCCCTTGCGAAAGCCCTTCTTCGCCGATTACGGTATCGTACCCTTCGGGAAGTCTGGATATAAACCCGTGACAATGCGCGCGCCTGCACGCGCGTTCTATCTCTTCGTCCGTCGCATCGGGCTTGCCTATCGCCACGTTGTCTCTGACGCTCGCCTTTCTTATCCACGTCTCCTGCAAAACCATACCGACGTTCTTTCTTAAACTCTTGCGTTCGATACGCTTGTTTTCGACGCCGTCCATATCGATTTCTCCGCCCGTAACGTCGTAAAAGCGCATAATGAGATTGATAAGCGTGGTCTTGCCGCAACCGGTAGGTCCGACTATCGCAATCTTCTCGCCGCGTTTTACCGAAAGGTTAAAGTCTTCGATAAGTTTTCTGTTCGGCTCGTAAGAGAATTTTACCGATTTGAAGTCTACGTCTCCGTCAAGAACGCCCGCGGGCTTTTCTCCGTCGTAAATAATCTCTTCGGCTTCTTCCATAAGCCCGAAAATACGCTCCGCGCAAGCCTTCGCGCCCGTAAGTTCGGTAAGCACGGCGGTTATTTCGTTGAAAGGTTTGGTATAGCGGTTGGCGTAAGATAACAGCGCGACGAGCGAGCCTGCCGTAACCGCGAACGCGCCGTTTCCGCCCCGTATCGCAAGCAACGCCCCTGCGCACGCGACGACCGCGTACACGAGCGCGTTTATAAACCGCGTCGTCGGGTTGGTAAGCGACGAGTAGAACACCGCCTTGAACGAACAGTCGTAAAGTTCGTCGTTAATCAAGTCGAAGTTCTTGCCGAATTTGTCTTCCGCGCGGTAGGCTTTGACCGTAGGTATAGCCGAAAGACTTTCTTCTACCAACGACGTCTGTCTGCCCGTTATCTCGGCTTGTTTTTTGAATTTGCCGTAAGTTCTGCCCGTGATGAATTTAGCCGTGAACAGCGATAACGGAGTAATCAACGCCACGCATAAGGCGATTATCGGGTTTATCGCTATCATAAAACCGAGCGTTGCGAGTATGGTAAGCACGCCCGTGAAAAACCTTGAAAAACCGAGCGACAAGCCGTCGGCAAGCCTGTCGACGTCGCCCACTTCCACGCTTAAAACGTCGCCCGTAGGTCTGCCGTCTATATACTTCAACGGCAGGTTCTGAATTTTAGCGAAAAGGTCGTTTCTGACGTCTCTCGCAACGCCGTCGGATATACGCACGCACAGCGTTTCGGTTATCCATTGCATAACGGCGGCGGCAAGCGTTATCGCGCAGGCAATCGCCCCGTTTTTGAGTATTCCGTCAAGATCGACGTTATCTTTCCCCACTATAAGGTTGGCGGTGTCGCCGAACAGTTTGGGCAGGTACAACGCACCCACGACGTATAACGCCGACGTTATCAGCGACGTTACGAACGCCGGACGGTATTTGGCGGCATACTTCCATATCTTTTTTATCACGCCGTCGTTTTTACGCGTTTTCATTCGTTCGCCCCCTTTTCCTGCGAAGTTTCTATTTCGCGGTAAACGGAACAGTTTTCGTACAGGTAATCGCGGTCGCCTTCGCCTACGGGCTTGCCGTCGTCGAGAACGACTATTATATCCGCGTTTTTGACCGCCGCCGCCCTTTGCGAGACTATGAACACCGTCGGCTTCGGATCGAGCGACGATATAGCCCTGCGCATATTAAGGTCGGTAAGGTAATCGAGCGCGGAAGAACTGTCGTCTAAAATAAGCACTTCGGGTTTCGCGGCGATCGCCCTTGCGACCGACAGCCTTTGCCGCTGTCCGCCCGACAGGTTTTTGCCGCCCTGTTCTATCTCCGCGTCAAGCCCGCCCTTTTTCTCGACGAAATCCGACGCCTGCGCCGCTTTTAGCGCGGCAAGCAGATCTTCGTCCGTGGCGTTTACCGCGCCCAGCGACAGATTTTCGCGCACGCTGCCCTTGAACAGCGACGTTTTCTGCAACACGATTTTTATCCTTGCGCGGAGTTCGTCGGTCGTATACGTCGCGACGTTTCTGCCGTCGAAAAAGACTTTTCCGCGCGTTGGCGCGTACGTTCTGTTAAGAAGATTTATCATCGTCGTCTTACCGCTGCCCGTCGCGCCGATTATTCCGACGGTCTGCCCTTTTTTCACTTTAAGGTTTAAGCCCGAAAGGCTTTCTCCGCCGCCGTTGTACGCGACGCTTACGTCGCGGAATTCTATATAACTATCGGACTTTTCGTCGTCTTCGATAGGGCTTTCGTCGCTTTTAATCGACAACACGCCGTCTATACGCTTTCCGCAAGCCAGCGCGCGCGATACCGTAACGACGAGATTCGCGAACTTGACGAGTTCGATAAGTATCTGCGACATATAGTCGTATAGCGCGATTATCTTACCTTGCGTAAGCGCGCCGGACTTTACGCGCACTCCGCCGAAGTATAACAGCGCGACCACGCCGAGATTGACGAGCGCGAACGTGAGCGGGTTAAGCAGCGCGGATATAAGCCCCGCGCCGTTCTGCGTTTTTTCGAGTTTTCTCGTCTTTGCCGAGTAGCCGGATATTTCCGCGTCTTCCGCGCCGAACGCGCGTATAACTCTCGCACCGGTAAGATTTTCCCTTGCGGAAGAAGCCACTTCGTCGAGATTTTTCTGCGCCGCGGAATACTTCGGCATAGTGACCGCCATTATAATTATGACGACGGCGAACAGCGCGAATATCAGCAGCGCGAACACTACCGACGTTTTAAGGTCGATAAGCATCGCGGCGACGAGCGCGCCAAACACCACGAACGGCGAACGCAACAACAGCCTGAGCGCGAGATTGACTCCGCTCTGCATCTGGTTAATATCGCTCGTCATAGCCGTAATCATCGCCGGCACGCCTATTCTGTCAACTTCGCTTGCGGGCAGAGACAGCATTTTTTTATAGGTCTTTTCGCGCACGTCGTGGCTGAGCCCCGTTGCGGCTTTCGCCGAAAAATATTGACCTATTATCGAAAACGCCAAGCCGCCTATTCCGAACGCGACGATTATAAACGCGTCTCGCACGACGACCGAAGAATTGCCCGCGCTCACGCCCTTATCCACCATATCCGCCACGAACAGCGGAACGAGCAGTTCGAACAGGGCTTCGAGCAATTTGAAAGTCGGGGCGAGAAAACTCGCCGCCTTGTATTTTTTTAAGTGTCTGAAAAATATGTTCATAAACCGATTATCGCAGAAGTTTTCAGTCTTGCGTCTGCTCCTTTTTTAGCGCCGACGCGGCAAGCCGCTTAAAATCTTCGTCCGAAGAAACTCCGAGCAGAGAGTCGTTAAGGTCGTAGAAAACGGTATCGCCGAGATAGGGTAAAATTTCCACGAAATGCTCACAGGCGATGATCTGCATAAGCATAGCGACGGTCTCCTGCCCCTTGCCGAGCGACGCGACAGCAAATTCCAGAAGGTTGTCTATACGCGTTTTATAGTCGGCGAGTTTGCTTTCGTTTTCCGCGCGGAATCGACTTATCGCGCTCTTTTCGTCCGCTTCGCCGAGCGCGTCGACGAGTTTTTTAAGCGCGGCGCGTTCGTATCTCGACTTTGCCGACGAGTTACTCGCCTTTATAAGCCTGTCTATTTGCGCCGAAAGCGCGGTCTTGTTGTCGCCCGCTTCTTTTTCGACGGTTTCGAGTTCGGTTTCCGCGCCCTTTCTCGCGCGGTACTTTTCCGCAAGTTTGATTATTTTGGCGGATATAAGCCCCGCAAGCGCGTAACGCGTCTCGAAGTCTTTGTTTTCAACGTCCACCTTTTTGATCTTGCCCGTCTCCGCGTCTTCGCCGCCGTAAACGGACGCACATTCGCAATAACGCTTGTAATACCCGAAAAATTCCGAAGCGATTTTACTGTCCTGCGCGTACTCGGACACGAATTGCAAGGTTACGGGTATGCCCAACCGTTCGTATTCGTACAAAGCCGCCGACATATCTTCCCACCCGCGCGGGGTAACGAAGGCGTAACCGTCCACGGTCTTTTCGGCTTTGAACATATACTCGTTATGCAAAGACAAAAAGTATACTATCGCGCCGTGCATACCGTTGTTGAGCGCGTATTCTTTGAACGCGTCGTAATCGGGCGCGACGTTAAGCCTTTTAACGCGGTCAAGCGTAACCATATCGAGTTCGTTGACCGACTTGTTATATTCGGGCGGATTGCCCGCCGCCGTTAAAATCCAGCCTTCGGGTATTTCGTGCGCGCCGAATTTTTTATGCTGCAACAGTTCGAGCATCGCCGGCGCGAGAGTCTCCGACACGCAGTTGATTTCGTCGATAAACAGCACGCCTTCCTTTTTGCCCTGTTTTTCTATGGCGTCGTAAACGCTCGCGACGATTTCGCTCATCGTGTACTCGGTTACCGAATACGTCTTGCCGCCGTATTCCTTTTGGGATATGAACGGAAGACCTATCGCCGACTGACGGGTATGATGGGTTATGGTGTACCCCAAAAAGCCTATGCCGAGTTCGCCCGCAACCGCGCTCATTATCGCCGTCTTGCCTATGCCCGGCGCGCCGATAAGAAGTATCGGGCGTTGTTTTTCGCGCGGGATTCTGTATTTGCCGTCTCCGTCTCTTTCGAGATAGATTCTGACTGCGTTTCTGATTTCGTTCTTTGCTTCTTTGATATTCATATTCTAAGTCCTTCTCTCAATCCTTATAAACGTCCAACCGATACGCGTACGGCGGAACGATTACTTTGTTCGCGTCGTCGCCGTAAATCGCGAAACAGGTTCTGAACGGCGGAATTTCGGCGGGAAACCGCCCCAGCCCGTCCGTAAAATATATCAGCCCGCGAATTTTAACGCCTTTCGCCTTTTCTTCTTTAAGCAGATCGAACACGGGCGAAAATTCCGTACCCGCGCCGCCTTTTACGACGAAGTCGGAAAGATATTCGTCGAGTTCTTCGCGGCTTAAAAAAGTCCTGTCTTCGCGTATTCTCATATCGCATTGAATTATTCTTATTTTCAGTTTTCCGCCCCGCGCCGCCGCCAACGCTATCACCGAAGCGAGTTCGGTAAGCAGTTTTTTGATAGGCTCTCCGTCGGTAGACGCGGACGTATCCACCGCGAAAACCACTTCTTCAAACGACTTTACGTCCGAATATTCGAGACTTTCTATAAGCGGCACGTTTTTGTAAAGCGACAAGCCGTAACAATAAAATATATAATCGAATTCGTCTTCGCTCGGCTTTACGCGCTCTTCGGGAGAGAGAAACTTATCGAAAAACCTGCGGTAATCGCGTTTGCCCGACACCACTTTTACGAGCGCGCGCCGTATTTCGTCCGATTCGCCTTCATCCGTAAGCGCGCCGCGCAAAATTTCCGTCCACGCCGCTTCCGCCGCTTCGTCTCTTCCGTCGCAATCGTCGTCGTTCTCGTCCGAGCCTATCGCGCCGCCGCCGTCGTTTTCGTCTTCTTCGTCGGCGTTTCTTCTGCCGAACCAGAACGAATGGTCGCAAACCTTAAAGAGTTTTGCCGTCGCGGCGCGCTCTTCTTCGCTTATCGACACGAGATACGCGAACGCCTGACTTTCGCCAGCCGCGCCGTACTTGGCTTTAATCGCGTCGTAGACGGCTTTTCTGTTTTTTAAGCCGCTTGCGGGTACTCCGCCCGCGCCGTCGAGAATGTACCCGACCGCTATATCGCAAGCCGCGTCGTAAATACGCGACGGTCGCCGCAATCTGAACGGGTGCAGACACAGCGCGTGTAAAAGCGCGTGCAGAACGGCTCTTTCCGCGCCTTTTATCCCGTCGAGCGCGACCGTTTCGCACAGATTCTCCGCGCCCACGTTCAACGCGCCGTCGCGCAGATAAAACCCGCGCCCGTCCGTTATCGTCGGCGACAACGCGCCGAGCGGATACGCGAGATAACTGAAATCCGCCGAAACGCGATTTTCGGTTTCTTTAAGCAACTTCGTCGCCACGCTTACAAGGTCTTCGCTCACACGCTCCCCCCTTCGTATTCGGCAGCCCCGTGCCGATACGCCGTTTCTTTAAGCGTTTCGCTGCCCCTGAACTGTTCGGGCAAATAAAAATAATTCCTGCCGTCGCGTTCGCAAGCCGTCCTGCATTGCTCGAAATCCAGATCGACGCCTTTAAGCGTTTTAAGAAGCGGCTCGTCGCTGTTTTTGACGACGTATCCGTTAAGACATTCCGTAACGAGATTTTTATCCCCCGCGAAATCGGTTTTGTAAAGATGCCTGATAACTCCGCCGTCCGCCGCGCAAGCCGCCCTGACTATATCTTCGTCGTGAGCGTATACGTCTATCGAATCTATAAACCTGCCGACGGCGGCAGGAGATTTGCGTTTGAGATTGCGCATAAGTATTCTGCGTTCGCTCGTCTCGTTTACGGGGCGTTTTCCGCCGCGCGTAGCCGATATAAGCAAGGGCAGAACGCGTAATTTTCTATTCTTTGACGCGTATTCGAGTTCGTTTGACGTAGTCTTTGCCGACGGTATTTTTTTCGCGAGCAAAAACGCCACGGTTTCCCTATCGTCCGCATCGACGAATTTATGAAATAGTTCGGCTTTCTTGCCCGTAACGCCGAGTCCGAGTTCGATAACGTACCGCAACCGCTCTCCGTCAAGCGTCATCAGATCGAGATTCTGCAACGAGAAGTTAAACCGCATGTTCTCTTCTTCGAGTTTTTTGAAAACGCCTATCGGCGTAAACTGATTTATCACGCCCACGCCCACTTTGCCGTCGTCGGTAAGCCTTATCGCAGCCCTGAACACCGCGTCGGAAGCAAACGCTTCGTCGGGCAGAAAATTCGAACACGTCCTGTCCTGTTTCAAAGCCGTCAGCGCGACCGACGGCAGGCATTTTACCCTGTCGGAAAAATACTGTATGGATTTGGGGTTTCTGCCGACCGCCGTTTTCGCGATCTCTTCGTCGTCGAGAAAACTCTCGTCGAGCAAAGACACGGTATCCCCGCCGCCCGAAGCGACGAGTTCGGCTATACGGGCGTTCAGTCTCGCCTTGCCGAGCGCGAACGCGTAACTCGACCGAAAGTTTTTTACCGCCGCGTACACGACGTCTTCGTCGGCGCGGATTTTGTCGGAGAAAAAGCGCAGAGTGCGCCCGTCTCTTTCCACCGCCGCAAGCGCGACGTCTTTATCGTTAAGCAGTTTTTTATCCGCGTAAGCCGCAAGCGACGGCGATCTGCCGAGCACGGCTAAGGTAATATCCTTGTCTTTACGATATTTTGCGTTTTCGGCGTATTCGCCTATGAAGTTGTTTATCTGCCTTACGTTATATTCCATTTCAGACGCCTAAAACTCCCCGAATAAATATTTCCAAGCCTATCGCGACGAGTATTATCCCGCCCGCTATTATTGCCTTTTCTTTGAATTTCACGCCGAACTTCTTTCCTATCGCAACGCCTGCAACGCACGTCGCGAATGTCACGGCGGCTATTATCAAAGACGCGATAAACGCCTTATACGCCGTGTATTCCGCCATAATCAAGCCTACCGACAACGCGTCTACCGAAGTCGCCACGCCCTGAACGAGCAATCCGCGCGCGGTAGTTTTTATTTCGGTCGCTTCTTCTTCCGCGCCGCGGCTTTTCACGCCTTCGTAAATCATTTTGCCGCCTATGAAAGATAATAATACGAGCGCGACGTACGGCGTTATTTTGGTAAACGCGTCGAACCGTTCGGCAACGGTATGCAACAGCAACCAACCGAGCATAGGCATCGCGAACTGAAAAAACGCGAACGTACCCGCCACGACGCAGGCTTTTCTTTTATTCATTGCAGGATCGCGCAGCCCGTTGGCGAGCGAAACCGAAAACGCGTCCATCGCAAGCCCCGCACCGGTAAGCGCGCTCTCGGCAAAAAACAATATTCCCATTCGTTTAACCCGAAAACAGTCGTTGAATTAAGTTATTTTAACATTCAGCCCGTAATTTGTCAACCGTTTGATTGACAAACGCGCGCAACGACAATATAATATTGATGAAAATACGGAGAAATAGTTTATGACTTTGAACCAACTTAAAATAGGACAGTCCGCAAAGATAACGGCGGTCGGCGGAGAAGGCGCGTTGAGATGCAGACTTCTCGATATGGGGCTTATCCCGAAAACGGACGTAACCCTTCGCAAAGTCGCGCCCATGGGCGATCCCATCGAAATTTTCGTTAGGGGTTACGAACTCACTTTAAGAAAAGACGAAGCCGAAAAAATAGAAGTCGCGGCAAAGGAGAACGAATTATGATTTTTGCGCTTGCGGGAAATCAGAATTGCGGCAAGACCACGCTCTTTAACGCTCTGACCGGCTCTAACCAGCACGTCGGCAACTTTCCCGGCGTTACGGTGGACGGCAAACAGGGCGAAATCAAGGGGCAGAAATCGGTTTCGGTGGTGGATTTGCCGGGTATATACTCCCTTCGCCCCTACACGCAGGAAGAAATCGTAACGCGCGATTTTATCATCGATTCCAAACCCGACGGAATCATCAATATAGTAGACGCGACGAATATCGAACGCAATCTGTATCTGACTTTACAACTGCTCGAACTCCGCGTTCCGACGGTAGTCGCGCTCAATATGATGGACGAAGTACGCGACAACGGCGGCTCGGTAAACGTAAAACGGCTGAGCGAAGAACTCGGCGTGCCGGTAGTGCCGATAAGCGCGGCGAAAGGCGAAGGCGTATCCGAACTCGTAGACAAGGCGATAGAAACGGCTAAAAACCGCGTTCTGCCGCAGAAATACGACTTCTGTGCCGAAAACTCGCCCGTACACAGATGTCTGCACGCGATCGTCCACCTTATCGAAGACCACGCCGAAAAAATAGGCGTTCCCACCCGCTTTTGCGCGACCAAATTAGTCGAAGGCGACGAAACGGCGGCAAACCAACTCGGGCTTGACGAAAACGAACGCGAACTTATAGAACATTGTATCGTTCAGATGGAAGACGAATCGGGGCTTGACCGCAACGCCGCGCTCGCGGATATGCGCTACTCGTTCATAGAAAACGCCGTCGAAAAATCGGTAGTGAAGTGCCACGAGAGTAAAGGGCACGCGCGCTCGGTTAAAATCGACAGGATATTAACCGGCAAATACACCGCCGTACCCGTCTTCTTCTGTATACTCTTTCTCACGTTCTTCCTTACATTCAACGTTATCGGCAAAATCTTATCCGACCTGCTCGAAGCGGGGATAACCGCTCTATCGGGCGTTATAAATCAAGGTCTTACAAATTACGGGCTTAACGAAGTGGTCAGAAGTCTTCTGATCGACGGGCTGCTTACGGGCGTGGGGAGCGTACTATCATTCCTGCCCGTCATCGTAACGCTGTTCTTCTTTTTATCCATACTCGAAGACACGGGTTATATGGCGCGCGTCGCGTTCGTAATGGACAAGCCGCTCAGAAAAATCGGTCTTTCGGGCAGAAGTTTCGTGCCTCTGCTTATGGGTTTCGGCTGTTCCGTTCCCGCAATTATGGCAACGCGCACGGTCTCGTCCGACCGCGACAGAAAAATGACGATACTGCTTACGCCGTATATGAGTTGCTCGGCTAAAATCGCCGTCTACGCGGTAATAACGCAGGCGTTTTTCCCCAAATACGGCGCGTTCGTGATGATGGGGTTATACCTGCTCGGAATACTGCTCGCGCTGATCGTCGCGCTCGTACTCAAATCGACGGCGTTCAAAGGTCAGCCCGTGCCGTTCGTAATGGAACTGCCGAATTATCGTTTTCCGTCGCTCAGATCCGTCGCGTTACTGCTCTGGGAAAAGGCGAAGGACTTTTTATCGCGGGCGTTCACGGTCATCCTGCTCGCCACGCTCGTCATCTGGTTTTTACAGAGTTTCGATTATAAACTCAACTTTACCGCGGACGCGTCGAAGAGTATGCTCGCGTACATCGGCAGATTCGCGTCCGTGATTTTCCGCCCGCTCGGTTTCGACGACTGGCGCGTTACCACCGCGCTCGTGTCGGGCTTTACGGCAAAAGAAGCCGTCGTATCGTCGCTCGCGGTACTCTGCGGAACTAACGCGGAAGGTCTTACCGCCGCTTTGCCGTCTCTTTTCACGCCCCTGTCGTCGATAAGTTTTCTCGTATTCACGTTACTGTACACGCCCTGCATAGCCGCGGTTTCCACCATTCGCAAAGAACTTAAATCGCTGCCCAAAACGATAGGCGTGGTCGTGATGCAATGTCTCGTAGCGTACGTCTGCGCGCTGATAATCTATCAGACGGGAAGTCTTTTCGTATGAAACCGCTCGATTATATTCTTATCGCGGCGGTGGCTGTAATAGTCGGGTTTGCGATATTTTTCACGATAAAAAACGCGCGTAAAGGCGGTTGCGGCTGCGGGCGTTGCGACGGAAACTGCGCGGGCTGTAACCCGAAAAAAAAGCCGCGTAAACCCGCCGAAGACGACGAAAGCGGCGATCTATAGGACTAATTGACGAAACGGCGCATTTTTATTTGTAAAAACGAGCGAGTTTAATTGACAATCATCGCCGAAAATGGTAATATTTATTGGCATATAACAATAAGTCAAGGCGCGCACGCGTGCGTAACGCCGCCGCCTACGGAGCAAATTTTTATGAAGAGATTACTCGGATTATTCACTTCCGTCGTTCTCGCGTTGACGCTTGCGTTCTCGCTTGCCGCTTGTAACGACGGTAACAAAAACTCGTCCGACGAGAAGGACTATAACGTTCAGTACGAACTTGACGAAAACGAAGAGTTTTATACTCTTAAAGGTTTTTCTATATCCGAAAAGGCGCGTAAACTCGCCGACAAAAGCGATTTCGCCGCTCTGGCGGAACTCTTTAACGCTTGTCTGGCAAGCGGCGAAACGCCCTTTACCGCAGACACGGTAAAAACCTTTACGGTTAAAAGCGAGATCGACGGCAAACCCGTAAAGAAAATTTCCGCAGGCGCGATTTCTTCGCTCGCGTTCATCGAAAAGATCGTCGTTCCCGATTCCGTAGAAGAGATCGGCGCGAACGCGTTTTATCAGTTGAGCGGGCTTAAAGAGATCACTTTGCCCTTCGTAGGCAACAAGGTCGGCGCGATTTCCGCAAAATCGTCTTTCGGCTACGTCTTCGGCACTACCACCGCGGACGGGCTTACCGCTTGCGAACAGACTTATGCGGACGGCAAAGACACCAAAACCACTTACTATATCCCGTCTTCGCTTAAAACCGTAACCGTTACCGGCAAAAACGATAAGGGCGCGGCGGTCGAAAAATGGGTTAAACTCAACGCCGACGGCAAGTTGGTCGCGTCTAAGGAAGGCGAAGACGGCGCGTATAAAATAACCGTTTACGAGTCCGTTAAACTTTCCGTACCCGCGTACGCGTTCTATAACTGCACCACTTTGGAGACGGTAACGCTCGGCGGCGAAGTCGCGGAACTCGAAGATTATACCTTCTACGGCTGCACGTCGTTAAAGAACGTTAAACTTACCACCGTTAAAAAGGTCGGCGCGAGCGCGTTTGAAAACTGCTCCGCGCTCGAAACGTTAGATTTCGGCGGAACGCAGGAAAGCGGCGCGGTAGATTTCGCGGGGCTCGAAGTTATCGGCAATAAGGCGTTTTCGGGTTGTACGGCTCTCGGTAAGAGAAGCGCGGTACGCGTTCATCCCCTTAACCTTAAAACCGTTTCCGTTATCGGCGACAGCGCGTTTTCGGGTTGCACGGGGCTTACCGACGTAAACCTTAAAGCGGGCGTAACGCTTGGAGAACTTGCGTTCAATAATTGTTCTTCGCTGAAAAACATATCCGACGCGCCCGTATACACAGGCGATCCGGCAAAGAACCCTTATACCGGCACCGAATATATAGACACTCTTTAATTCAATCCGTTTATCCGCGACCGCCTGCAAAGGCGGTCGCTTTTTTGTTGAAATTGTTTGTAAAAACGCTTTTCTTTTTGGAAAAAATAGTGTATACTCGTATTTGGTAGAGATTGGGCAAAATTGCGATTTTGCGGTTTTACTTAACTCTGTCGGCTTATTATATAATAGATAAGCGGCCGTTTAATCCATCGGTCGCAATAAAAATAAGGAGTTGTGTTTTATGAAGACAATCGATTTAAGCAAGTACGGCATCGTCGGCGTAAAAGAAGTCGTTTACAACCCGTCTTACGACGTTCTTTTTAAGGAAGAAACCGATCCTTCCCTTACGGGCTACGAAAAAGGACAGGTCAGCGAACTCGGCGCGGTAAACGTTATGACGGGTATTTACACCGGTCGTTCGCCCAAAGATAAATTCATCGTTATGGACGATAACTCGAAAGACACCGTCTGGTGGACTTCGGACGAGTATAAAAACGACAACCACCCTGCAAGTCAGGCGGCGTGGAACGCGGTTAAAGGTCTCGCGGTTAAAGAACTGTCGAATAAGCGTTTGTTCGTGGTAGACGCGTTCTGCGGCGCAAACAAAGACACGCGTATGGCTATCCGTTTCATTATGGAAGTCGCGTGGCAGGCGCACTTCGTCACGAATATGTTCATCAAACCGACGAAGGAAGAACTTGAAAACTTCGAACCCGACTTCGTAGTATATAACGCGTCCAAAGCCAAAGTCGAAAACTATAAAGAACTCGGTCTCAACAGCGAAACCGCCGTTCTGTTCAATATCACGAGCCGCGAACAGGTTATCGTAAACACCTGGTACGGCGGCGAAATGAAGAAAGGTATGTTCTCGATGATGAACTATTACCTTCCGCTCAAAGGCATCGCGTCTATGCATTGCTCCGCCAACACCGACCTTAACGGCAAAAACACCGCTATTTTCTTCGGCCTTTCGGGAACGGGCAAAACCACCCTTTCGACCGACCCCAAGCGTCTGCTTATCGGCGACGACGAACACGGTTGGGACGATAACGGCGTATTTAACTTCGAAGGCGGCTGCTACGCGAAAGTTATCAACCTTGACAAAGACAGCGAACCCGACATTTACAACGCCATCAGACGCGACGCGCTTCTGGAAAACGTCACTCTCGACGAAAACGGTAAAATCGACTTCGCCGACAAGAGCGTAACCGAGAACACGCGCGTATCGTACCCCATCGACCATATCAACAATATCGTACGCCCCGTTTCGGCTGCCCCCGCGGCTAAGGAAGTGATTTTCCTTTCCGCCGACGCGTTCGGCGTGCTTCCCCCCGTTTCGATACTTACCCCCGAACAGACTCAATACTACTTCCTGTCCGGCTTTACCGCTAAACTTGCGGGTACGGAACGCGGCATAACCGAACCCACCCCGACCTTCTCGGCTTGCTTCGGTCAGGCTTTCCTTGAACTCCACCCGACCAAGTACGCGGAAGAACTCGTCAAAAAGATGAAAAAGAGCGGCGCGAAAGCCTATCTCGTCAACACGGGTTGGAACGGCACGGGCAAGCGTATATCCATTAAAGACACGCGCGGCATCATCGACGCCATTTTAAGCGGCGCGATCGAAAAAGCCCCCACGAAAACCATTCCGCACTTCAACTTCGAAGTCCCCACCGAACTTCCCGGCGTAGACTCCGCGATACTCGATCCGAGAGACACTTACGCAGACGTTTCGGTTTGGGAAGAAAAGGCGAAAGACCTTGCTTCGAGATTCGTTAAGAACTTCAAGAAGTACGAAAGCAACGAAGCCGGCAAGGCTCTCGTTTCCGCAGGTCCCGAAGTTAAATAACGCAAGCATTTTTATACGCCCCGACGGCAAGCCGTCGGGGCGTTTTTCCGCTTTTTATTCCGCCAGTCGGGCGTAAAAAAATTACGGGAACTCGCAGTTACGCCGGTTACGAAACGATTATTTACCGCCTTTCACGCCGATTTTGTATAAAATCGGCGTGAAATCGTTTTTATCCGACAAATTTCATTTCGCGGTTGACAAACCCGCAATTAAAGATATATAATTGCCTTAACGATATCGCAAACCGATTTCGTAAAACTAATGCGTCGGCTAAATCAAACCGACGCGAAAGGAGAAGTAATTGATGATTTGTAAGTTTTGCAATGCGGAAAACGATGACGGCTCTCTGTTTTGCGGCAATTGCGGCAAAAGAATCGACGGTAAGATTCAATGCCCCAAATGCGGCGAATACAATAACGAAAACGAGACGTTCTGCTCTAATTGCGGCGCGCGCATCGACGGTAAAACCGTTTGCGAATGCGGCGCGATAGTTTCGGGAAATTTTTGCCCAAAGTGCGGCAGACCTGCGAAAAAGATAACCTATTCGCCCTGCAGCGGAAAACGCGCGGAAGTCGACCGCTTCGGCACGGAAGAACTTTCGTTATGGAAAAAAGTTCTTAAAATAGTCGGCGGATCGTTCGTCTGTCTGGGCGCGTTAATGGCTTTGATTTTCGTTTTTTTGACGAGCTTTTCCGTAACGACTGTAATGGATTCGAAGCCCGCCGAGTTTAGCCGCAGTATTTACTATTTTATCGGTAAGATATACGGAGACCTGTCTAAAACACTTGACTCGTCGTCGGGCATTGCTGCCGCTACCAATTCCGCCTATTCAGCTTCGCTGTACGTTCCCGCGGTTTTATCCACTATAGTGTCGCTCTGTATGCTTATATGCGTAGCCACTTTCGCGATAATTACTATCGTAAAATTCGTTAAAAACGCTATCAACGGCTCTTTTGAAACGTCGGGTACGATATCGGCGTTGACGGCGACATCGTATATAGCGGGTTGCGTTCTGCTTGTAGGAATGCAGGGTGGCGTTTCTGACACCGTTTTCGGTTCAAAGGAAATTTTGATTACCGCTAATCTTAACTCGACTACCCGATTCGGACTGTATTTTTCATCCGTTTGCATAGCAATAGGCTTGATTTGCGCGATTTTATCCGGTCAACACCGCGGCGACGCGAAAAATTTAACGGCGAAATATATTACCTTGTTTTTGTCCTGCGGGTTAGCCGTTGCGTTCCTTATAACGGCGGGCAAATCTTATATAACCGTTAAAAGTTCGGAAATCGACGGCAGTACGGCAAGCATAATATACGTTAAAAATAAAGAGTCTATTTTAATATTTGCTTCGTCAATGCTTTCAACGTTGTCGAAAACGGATACTTCGCTGAATAAACCCCATCATTTTTCGCTGTTCTATTGCGGAGTGGCAGACGTTATACTTTGCGTCGCAGCGGTGGTTATAGCGTGTGTGCTTATAAGCAAATTATTGTCGCTGAAAGGCGATAACGGCGCGCTTGAAATAGTTTTCTCGGCAATATGTTTCGCGCTCGCGCTCGGTATGTTCGTATCTACCATAGTCGCGCTCCGCGAAGGCTCGGCAATTTTAGAAGATACGGCAAGAGACTTTGAAATCGGAATGTCATACGCAATTGCGGCGTTTGCAATATCCGTGGTGTCGTTAGGAATATCTATTACGAGATTCGCCATCGCAAGGCAAGCCGCAAAAACCGAAATTAGCGCATAACCCCGCCCGATAGCACGATTGTCGATAAATATTCGATTATTAAAACAATCCGCCGAAGCGTAATTAAACGCTTCGGCGGGTTTTTATTTATAAAAAGAAAAAGGGCTTGACTTATTGTCAAACCCTTTAACGGAATGCGGCAACTACCTATCCTCCCGGTCGGTCGCCCGACGAGTACTTTCGGCGTAGCGAAGCTTAACTTCTGTGTTC
>CAKQQQ010000010.1 GCA_934271065.1 uncultured Clostridia bacterium
AACCATGGTCTGACGGTGTGTTTTTGACTAATACTGCGTTGCGCTCACGGGTTATACGGACAGTATTAACCCCTTCGCGCGCCTTATCTTAGCCTAAAAACACGCCGTCAGACTTGCCGGCAACAAAAACGCCGATATTTTCGATGATTTGTTGCAAAGGCGAGAACGGTAGTACTATACGTACATCGTCCGAGAATTTGCAAAAAAGCGCGTAAATAGCGGCGTTTTTGCAAGGTTCGTATTATTTTTGTCTGGCATTCATATAGAATAATTTTTAATGCCCGCTTCGTCGAGAACTTGCAGCATTTCGTTCCATATTTCATTATGCCTTTTTATATACTCGTCTTTTTTGCCTTCGTAAATTCTCGCTCTCCAAGCGTATTTTTCCATATAACTCCCTTATTTCCGCAATATTATTTCGGCGATCTGACGATTTCCGTTCTCGGTGGTGTCGTAACTGATCCGTTTGCCGTCTTCGCTCCATCTGGCATGTAAATCGCATCTTATATCGATATCGTTTACCGGCGCAGAATATACTTTAATAAGTTCTTCCGATTTTTTCTTCGCAAAATCGTAATAGTATATCGAACGCATATCGTTATAAGGATATCCGTCGCCTATAAAACTTTTTCTGTCGGGCGAATAATTACAATGTATGTCGTTATGGTCGCAAAGCGGATCGTTCAATCTGCGACGCTCGTCCGTCAAAACGTTAAAAAAGTATATCCCCCATTCGGGTAAACCCGAATAAATCATCAGGTTGTCGTCGTCTTTCCACGAATAATGCGAATTAACTTCGAATTTTGTCAACTGCGTTATATTTCCGTCCATATCGATAACCGCAAGCACGGTAGCCCACATTTTACCGTTTTCGGGAAAATTTCTGAATAAAAACACGCATTTAGTTCCCGACGGATTGAACGTTATATGATTAACTACGAGTTTTTTGTCCGTAAAAGGTTTTTCTTCAAACGTCTTTTTCATTGCGGAATAAGAAGCAATCAGTTTTTTTCTTTCGTTCTTAAATCCACGATAAAAATTCCGTCGTCGTCGGGTGCGTTTACGTCTGTAAACGGATCGGGAATATTGCAATATCCGTATCCTTTGCGAAAATCGTATATACGACTGAAATTTACAGACGCGGCCTTGCCCGAATTAAAATTTATCGCGGCAAACGGACGATCGTATTCGTCGATTTTTTTTCCGTCGATACCGACGATTCGCGACACGTAGCCTTTACCGTCAAAATCGTTGAATATAACGGATTTACCGCTTTCATACCATTGCAACATCGCGCCTTGCTGGAAATTCCACGCCTTCGTTTCGGATATTTTGAAAAACGCCCCGTCTTTAACGTAGCCGAGTTCGGCGATATCGTCCGCCGTCGGCTCGCGGTCGAGAAATTTAACTCTGTGGGCAAGGTGTTTTTCTTTCGTTCCGTCGTAAGGCTGTAAATCGTAATATCCGAAGAAATATTGATACCCGTCCGACGGCGTTATAATCCTTTTCTCCATAATGTTTTATCCCTGCAAAGTCGGTCGCCGACGGGCAAAATCGTTTCGACGCCGTCGCTACCGACTTTTATTTTTATCGCGCCTTATTGCAATTCGTCGATGTCGACGATTCTTTTTTCTTTTTTGGAACGCTCCGCCGCGAACACGCAAAGATGCCCGTTGACGGAATCTTCGAGCGACGTGATCGATATGGAACTCCTGTCGCCGTTAAGGTACGCGACGAGATCGCGCATTATTGCGTAGTCTCCGCCGTTATGTCCGCCGAATTTTACGTTGTTCACGACTTCGGAATTTACGTCGATAGTCTCGGTTACTCCGTAAAATTTCGCGGGGTCGGCGTCGTATTTCCTTAAAACGACAACCCCTTCTTCGAGTTTGCCTTCTATTTCGCCCTTATTGCCGACGATATGTATATATCTGTCGGGCTTGGTAGCCCCGCCTACGAGCGTAAACGTCGCCTGAGAGCCGTTTTTGAACGCGACTATGACGTTTTGCCTGTCAACGATATTTCCGCCGGCAATATACGCGCACCTGCCGTAATTGTCGCGTTTCAGAAACTCTTCTTTTTCTTCGCGCGTTATCTCGTTAAGCGGCTTGTTCAGTTTATCCCAGACGAGAAACGGCATTACGTTAAGATCGAGATATTCGTGTTGCGCCGAATATCTGCAAGTCGCGTCGTATTTGCACTTATAACAGAACTCCGCCGCGTCTTTCGGCATATTGTCTTTGATAAATTCGTGCCTGCCGCCTATGCTCGAAACGTAATCGGGCGAAGAAGAATTGTTAAGCCAGCACATAATATCGAGATCGTGGCAACACTTGGCAAGCAAAAAACTCGATCCGCATTTTTCTTCGCTGTTCCACTTACCGCGAACGTACGACGCAAGATAATGCTGACGGCAGACGTGTTCGTTCATCTCCATAGTCATAATTTCGCCTATCGCGCCGGAATTTATCAATTCTTTAATTTTTTTGTAAAACGGCGCGTAACGCAGAACGTGGCACACGAATATCCGCGCGCCTTTCTCTTCGGCGAACCGCTTGACGTCAAGCAATTCCTTTTCGTTAGGCACGATCGGCTTTTCGAGAAGAATATCGTACCCTTCGCGTAATATTTCCATCGTCGTTTCGTAATGGTACTGGTCCATAGTCGCGTTTACGACGAAGTCGCATTTAACTCCGCTTTTTACGAACTCGCCGAAATTCGCGAACAGTCTGTCGTCGGGCAGCCCGAATTTTTCTTTCGCTTCGAGTAATTTATACGCGTTCGGATCTACGACTGCCGCCACGCCGAACTCTTCGGGGCGTTCGAGCGCGTAATCCGCGTAAACCTGCCCCCTGTTGCCGTAGCCGACGATTACCGCGTAAAGTTTTCTTTTTTCCATAATAATATATCAGAACTCCGTGTTTATCAAGTGTTTATAATTTCATTCCCGCGGCAAATTCTCCGCCCTTGAAATATTTCATACTGATTGCCGACGTGCATACGAGCGGAATACACGATATAACGTACATCGCGTACATCGCGCCTTTCGCGTCGTCGCTCGAAAACGTACCCTGCAAACTCAGCATTTTAGGCATCATAGTCATTTTCGTATCGAGAATAAGGCTCGGCCATAAATAATCGTTGTAATACGAGCCGAAAACCCCTACGAAATGAAAGAGAATTATCGCTATGGACAGCGGAACGGCTATGTTAAGGTAAATGTGAAAGTCGTTCGCGCCTTCTATCTGCGCGCTTTCGTAAATAGAGCGCGGTTGCTGGCTGAAAAAGGTACGGAACAAGAACAACGCGCCGACCTGCCCGCCCGCAAAATTCGGTAAAAGGTAGCCTATATAGGTGTCGCCGAGATGAAGGGTGTTCATTACGAACGGAACGAGTATGGGCATACCCATTATCGACGGCAACAACATTACCGCCATAAACGCCATAAAGAAAAAATCTTTGCCGTAAAAGTCCTTATACGCGAATATATACGCAAGAACCGAACCGAGCAGACAGTTTACGAACGCGCCCGTCAAAGCGAGTATTATACTGCTTAAAAACGACGCGCCGACGCCGCCCCACGCCTTCGAGAAGTTGAACGAAACGTTCCCGCCGACGGTTTTTACCTTGGGCAACGAAAATACGTTCGCTATGATTTCGCCGTTGGATTTAAGCGAGTTTATGACCGTGACGAAGAGCGACATAAACGAAAATACCGTCGCGACGATTACGAAAACGCTTATGAAGATCTGAAAATCCAATCTGTAACACGCTTTTTTGATTTTCGTTTTCATCTTAATCTTCGAGACTCCTTTTCTGCTTTCTCAGATTCATAAACGTAGCGAAAAACAGCAACACGAAAATGACCGTGGCGTACGCCGAAGCCAGCCCGTAATTGTGGTTAAGCATATTCTGATACATTATGACGATAGGCGTACTCGTACCGTGATAACCGCTCGTCGTCGTGAACACCCTTGCGAAGTTCTGCAAAGAGTGAATGAACGACATTATGAATATATATTTGAGTTGCGGAACGATAAGCGGAATATCTATAAAGAACAGGCGTTTCCATATGCCTATCCCTTCGAGTTCCGCCGCTTCGTAATAACTCGACGGTATATTCATCATTCCGCCGTAAAAAATCAGATACCCGCCTACGAACGGGAAGCCCATCAGCAACACCGACCACTTCGCGTAAGCGGTATTGCCGAGAAAATCCACGGGCGTTCCGCCCAGCGACCTGATAATAAAATTCAACGCTCCGTATTCGGTGTCGTAAATACCCGTCTTCCAGATAAGCATACCCGCGACCGACGGAACGACGCCCGTTATAAACAACAGCGTTCTAATTGTGTTCGATAACCTTGCCCATTTCATTACCGACAGGAAAAACGCGAACAACAGCGGCGGGCCGATCGCCACGAACAGGTCGAAAGCGAGAAACAACGCCATATTCCCGAACGCTTCGCCGGACTTCGGCGAAGTGAACACTTCTTTATAGTTCGCGAAATTGTTCCATATCATCGACGGGTTTTCAAGCGTGTAATCGTAAAACGACAGCCGTATCGACGCCACCGCTTCGTAATAACAGAATATCACGAGCAGTATAAGCGACGGCAACATCGCGAGATATATGAGTTTTTGTCTGTATATCTTTTTTACGACCTTGATCGCCTTTTCCTGCCTGCGCCCGCCGACTATAACCGCCAGAATTACAACCGCGACAGCCGCGACCGCGCCCGTAAGTATACCCGCCGTCAACAATCCTTTGAAAGTCTTTTCGGAAAGTTTACGCGATATATCCGTAAAACCGAGAATATTCTTCCCCGACGCGCCCGTCGCGTACTTGTCGGTATAAACGTAATACCAGTCGTTTTCCGACTTACCCCGTACTATTTTGGAAATATCGAATTTAACCGACACGGTCAATTCCACTTTTCCGTTTTCAAGGTCCACGCGCGAAACGCCGTCCGAACTCTCGTGAAGAACGTGCGCCTTTTTAGCGCGTCTGTCGTAAAACACGGACTTATGCGCGGCGGGCGTGGATTTAAGATACGCCCCGCGCACGCGATCGCATTCCATAGTTTCGCCGACTTCGAGATAATCTATATCCGCCACGCCGAACGTGTGGATATATTCGTCCTGCGCGACGACGAAAAACTTACCGCTTTCTTCTACGAACGCCCCGCCGCGCGACGAGACTCCGTCTAAATTGAAATAAAAATACTTACTCTTGTCTATACCGTCTACGAGATACGACCTGCCCTGACTTTCGTCGTAAATTTCGTCGGAAAAGTCGAACGCTATTCTTAAAAATCCGCCGTCGTAAAGCAGGTAGACGTACCGCCCGTCGGAATCCAGACAATCGACGCCGGCCGCCATTTTTATCGCCGTAAGTTTGACTTTATCGTCGTTTTGCGTACAGGTATAAAGTTTCGTGGCGAGCGCGGCGGCGGATAAATCGTCGGCGGAATACCGCGTAAGCGACGCGACTTCCTGCCCCGAACAGACGATAAACAGATAGCCGTCGCGTTCGAGCATATCCACGCTGTCGGCAGTGCCGCCGAATTTTACCGTATCGTCTATAACGAACTCGTCGCCGTTTTTCTTCGCTTTGAAAAGCCACGAGTCGGAGTCGCCTTCGGTAACCGTTATTAAGCCCCAGTAATTATCGCCGTCGCCTTTATAGAATTTACGCAAAATTCCTTTTTCGAAACCGACCTTTTCGCCGACCATTCCGACGAAATCGTAATATTTTTCGGGCGTTTTGCGCTCGTTCATCAACGCCACCGTTCCGTCGGAAGCGGCGTACAACCAGTCTCCGTCGGCGTAAGTTACGACTTCCACCACGTTGTCGCCGCGCGTTTTTATGATTTTATCCCGCGGCAGACAAACGACCGACGCGACGATCGTACAGATTGCCGCAACGAGAACGCCTACGGACGCGAACAACGCGATTCCGGATTTTCCCGCACGAAATTTCTTCGGTCGCGAAGCCCCTATTTGCTCTTCCAAACTTAATTACCCCCCGTATTGATAGCCGTTGCCGGGATATTTATAGCAATTTACGTTCCATTTCTGCGCGGTGGCGTATTCGTTCCAGCCCCTTAAAAGAGCCGCCGCCCAGCGCGTTGCGAAAGCGTCGGTATCTATCGCGTCTCCGCCCGTACCGGCAAGATAATTCATATAGAGTTCGTTTCTCGTATCGGGCAGGTTTTTGTTTCCGCCGAGATTGAGAATCATATTACGGACGAATTCGTTGTTATCCGCAAGACCGGTAAACGTAATTTTATCCGTCGCGAAAAACGCCTTCCAGTTTTCGGGTATTTTAACGAGATTGTTTTTCACGAGAGTCAACCCTTTGGGCGTAACCGACGTTTTACTCAACGCGTCGTAATAAATCGTCTGCCCGTAAGGCGACATAACGAATTTCATAAAGTCGAGATTGAGCGCGTCCTGCGCGGAATCGTGGTCGATTATCGACAAATACCCGCCGTTACCGCCGACGTCTCTCGTCAGAGTGTTTTCGGGTACGAAACCGCCCTTGCTTATCATTTGCGGATAGTCGAAAAAGTCGATTTCGAAACCGTCGCTTTGACTGCTTAAAAACCCGAGCCCCGACCCCGAATAGTCGAGAATTATCTGCGGATCTTTTTTACCGTTCGTCTGCGTCTGGAATCTGTTACGCATCTCTTCCATAGTCGTCTGCTTCGCGCCCGACGGAAGAAACGCTTTCATCTTCTCGAACTGCCCGATAAACTCTTTGAATTTCGCGCTTTTCGCGCCGATATACTTATCCGAAGATTCTTCAAGCACCTTATTGAAAAGCCAGGTATAATCTATCGCGTAATTGATATCGTTTTCGGGATTTTCCGAAGTCGGATCGTAAACGTAACCCTTATTCTTCATTATTCCTTCGTACTCGTTTCTGAAATAATAATCTCCGTAAACCCTTAACAACCACGAGAAGGTGTATTCGCCTATACTGTCTTTCGTGAGCGAAATTCCGAGCGGGTTGGAATAGCCCGCTTTCTGCATACACTCGCAAAGCCGTATTAAGTCGTCCCAGGTAACGGGGTTGCCGACTTCGCCGTTCTTGTTGACGTAACCCTGCTCTCCCGCCGCGCGCAAAGCGACGGTGTTGACGAACCACGCGGTCAACAGACTTTCGGAGTTCATTATATAAGTGCTGGTGTTAGTGCCTGTTTTATCGGTAATATACGCGTCTTCTTCGATTACGTTGCTCCAAGTCTTGTTCCCCGCGTAAGCGTTTCTGCCGTTTACGTAGGTGTACATATTTATGCAATGCTTGTTTATAAGGCTCGAAACTATATTGCCCTGAACTATATCCCAGTCGGTGTTCTTGTTCGTAATCTGGTAAGTGAGCGCGTCTTTATACGTCGCCGACGAATAATTGTCTTCGTACAACTTGACCGTAACCGCGCCGCTGTGCAGACGCTCGTATTCTCTCGCCAACGCTCTCCAGCCGGGCTGTAACCCGTTGAAGACTATTACCACGTCTATTTTGCCTTCGCGCTGAACGATTTTTTCTTTGACGGGATAATAAGCGGAGTTGAAATCGCTGCCGAGATCGAGCGGCTCTACGCTGATCGTATCGGTCGGCTCGTCCACGCCCGGATTCGGATTGGTCTTTTTAACGCAACCGACGGTCGCCGAAAGCAGTACGGCGGCTGTAAGCGCGGATATTACGGATATTTTTCGTTTAGAAACTCTTTTCATAAAAATCTCCTTTTGTTATGCGGTAACGACTCTGAACGTTCTGCCGACGGAATTTTGAGCGAATACGAACGTATAAGTGAGTTTTTCGTTCTCGCAAAGCACGCCGTACCCGTCGTAACCGAGTTCCGTTGCGTAGTCGTAAGGAATCCATTCCCCGTTTACCTTTTCGTAAATTTTCGGTCTCGTAAGCAAGTCGAATCCTTGCGCTTTGACGGCGTAATTCACTTCCGCGCCGTCGCCGTAAGTTCCGCCGCTTACCGTAAATTCCGCAACCCCGTTCTGCGCCGCGACGGTAGGTATCCAGGTATCGGCAACGACCGTGCCTACCGACGCGTTAATCGTAATCGCGTTTTTAACGCTGTCGTTGTATACCTTTATTACGTTGTCGCAATTATCCTGCCCGACAAGCCCGTACGGCAACAACACGACGTCCACGCTTATTTTGTCACCCTTTTTGAACGACACCGATCTGTCGAGCGTAAGGCTTCCGTAATTGAGTTCCCCGAAAGTCGGGTTGGATCTGAAATCGTTAAGGAACGCAAGCCCGACGTCGGATTTTTGCCCGTCGGCTATAATCGAATAGTTCTTAATTATGCAACCGAAATTGCCCGTTTCGTCTCTGAGCGCGGACGGCAACCCGTAATAAGTAAAGTACGAGCCGTTTTTATTGAGTTTATATATCGCGGCGTCGCCCTTTCTCGTCGGGTTGGTAAGTTCGATATGATTGCCGTTTTCGTCAAGGTACGCCGAATGTTGATACGTTCCCTTTCTGCCGTCGAAGCCTATTATGCTGAACGCTTCGTTATCGATATAGGTATCTTCAAGGAAGGTAAATTCGATAGTGTAATACGTTCTCGACTCGTCTTTCTGCGGCATTTCGACGTGCCGCATAGAATACGCGTAACTGCCGTCGGACGACAGATACGAATAAGTAAGGTCGGCGTAGGTAAGCCCCGAATACGCTATATCCGAACCTTTATAATTGCCCATAGACAGACCGTAATTCCCCGTCGGCGAACAAAGCGTTCCGACGGAATTGTACTGCGGATCGCCCGTCTGCGTATTATCGTCCGCCCAGAAATTGCCGCTGCAACCCCTGAAATCGGGCAATACCCAGGCAACGCCGAATCCGCCTTTCGCGCCCGCCGAAAAATACGGAGCGATACAGTTGGTTTCGGTTACGCCCGTAGACAAGTGGTAATACGATATAAAATATTCGATCGACGAAAGTTGTTTAAGATCGAAATTACCCCATTTCTGGTAGGCGTTTACCACGGTAAATTCGTATTCTTCGTTCGCCTTTACCGCAAGCGGCATTATCGTCTCGCCGTACTTCGCGTCGGACGGATTATATATCGGTTCTTCTTTTTCGTGCCCGAAATTTTTCCCGACCTGCAAGGGTATCGGCAATAATTTTTCGTCTTTATCCGCAACCGCCGCGCCTTCTAACGGGAAGACCGTTTTTATCGAAAGATATATAATTCTGTCGTCTTTCGCGCCGCTTACTTTAACGCTTTCGAAATACTTTTTCTGCGGTTGCTTGTAGTACGACTCGTTAAAACCCTGCCCGTCTATCGTAAACTCGTACGCGCCGGTCAGTCGGTTATATCCGACGAATCTCGCGCCGTCTTTGGCTTCTACGGACACGTTCTTTTCGGTAAACAACTCTGTTTCTTCCGCGTACGCTTTCCTTATTCCGCCGAAAGAATGAGTTTCGTCGGTATAAAGCCTGTTCGCAAAAGTTTCTTCGTCAAGCGCGGATATTCCGTCTAACGGAAGATACTGCCTTATAACGTAATTTTTCGCGTTGACCGTTACCGAGACTTTCGTACCCTGCCCGACGGTTATCAGCCCGACGACTCCCGCCTTTGCGATATTAAGCCCGATATATCCGAGATTGTCGAAAGTATAAGTGCCGTTTTCCAAAGCGTTTATCACTTCGTCGCCGTCGCGGAGTTCTATCCCCGCGACTCTCGACCTTTTAACCTTTACTTCATACCCGAATTCCGTAAGATAATTCGTCTTGTCTTCGGCGATGATGCGGTATTGCTGTTGAGTGCGGTCGGAATAGGTATGATACGCCTTTTCAAGATGAATCGGCACGGCGTCGTCGAAACTCATATCGCGAACGTAGGTAGAGTAATAGTAATAACCGAGTTTGGTCGTGTTTACTCTCGCGTCGGTCGGTCCGTCGCTGCCGTAATAATACTCGCCGCCGTACACGACGTAAGCGTCCATAGTATTGTAAAGATATTCTTCGCCCTGCTTGTTACGGAAACTCGAAACGAATTTTTTACCCGAAAGTTCGTGGTATAAATCCGTATTCCTGTTAGACACGACGTAAGCGTTTCTTTCGTCGTCGACGTAATACGCCTGTACTCCGTTCGCGTATTGGTTTGATTTAGTAACCGTCTCCGATAACGCGGTCTGCCCCGTAAGGTCAGCCACCTTTTTTTCGGGAATTACGCTCGGCGTCGGTTCGGGGTTGGGCTTGCCCGAAGACTCGCCGCAACCCGCCGCTCCCGCTGCCAGAATCAGAGCCAGAAACAACGCAATGCCTTTTCTCATTTATTTAAGTTACTCCTATTCTTTTATGATTTTAACGTAATCTATCGCTACCGAAGAGTTTGCGACGGAATTGTTCACGCCGACTATATCGATACGGAAACCGTTTATAAGGTTAAATACGAGATTTTTAGCCGTATTCCCGTTGGCATAAGACAGGTCGTGAGTCATTATTACGTATTCGCCGTCATTTACCACGCTGTAGCCGTAAGACGCGTCTACTCCGCGGTATCTCATTCCGCCGTCCTTTTCGGGGTAATCCGTACCGACTTTATTTTCGCCGTCAAGCGTATAATTTCCGAACAGATACAGGTCGAGTCTGTACACGCCGTTTCGCTTCGCCCTGATCACCACGCGGTTCGCGCCTTCTACGGCAAGATTAAGCCCTTTCCGATGAATGAATTTGTTTACGTCCGCGCCGTATAACGACAACGTTCCGTCGGCGTTTAACGTCATATTCGCTCCTGACACGGGCGTAAATTGTTTGAGCATCGCGCCGTTAAAATACGCGTAATCGGAAAGTTTAACGTAAAGGTTCGTGTCTTGCGTTACGGCGGTGTTTGCTATGTCGAATACCTGCGTAAACGCCGCGTCCGTATAATAGCCGACTATCTGTCTGCCGAGCGCGACTTCTTCGTCTTTCAGCGCGATCGCCTTTTCGCCGCCTTTGACCGTTGCGGTTTTCTTGACCGCCCCGCCAACGTAATAATTTACGGCGTAGGACTTCTCTATCTTAATCGATTTAACGTATGCGACAGTCGCCGACTGTAAACCGAATAAGTCGATTCTCAATCCGGTCATCTTCGTGAAATTAAAATTCTGCGCTCCCTTTCCGTTGGTTATATAGGCAAAATCGAATCTCATTATAACGTAACCTTCGGAATCTTCGGCGGTAACGGTATAACCCTGCGTCGGCAAACCGCGATAATATCCCATTGCGCCGTTTTCTTCGGTAAGAGTTCCGTTCACGCCGTCTTTGACGTAATCGCCTATTACCCATATATCTATCAGTCTGCCGGTTGCGCCGTTTACCTTTACCTTTATCTCTATACCGTCGGTATCGTTAAGGTCGAGATTTAACCCTAATTGCCTGGCTGACAAACCGTTTTTATCTCCGCCTATCGTCGCCGTTCCATCTGCGTTCAAAGTCTTCGTTGCGTTACCGCCCGTAAATTTACTTATCATCGCTCCGTTGAAGTAGACGTAATCGGAAAGTTTGACGTAAACGGTAGTGTCTTGCGTGATAGCGGTGTTCGCTATATCGAATTCCTGCGTAAACGCCGCGTCCGTATAATAGCCGACTATCTGTCTGCCGAGCGCGCCTTCTTCGTCTTTAAGCGCGGGCGCGGTCTCATTCGCTTTCACGGAAATCGTTTTTTCTATACCGTCGCCGATAAAGTTGACGTTAAATCTGCTCTTCGACCATACGGCGTTGACGATAATATCCTGTTGAACGTCGGTATAATCGCCGCTTTCCGCAGTCCAGCCGGAAAGGTCGTATTCTTTTTTGACCGCGTTCGGAACGGACACGCTCGCGCCGCTTTTCGCAACGGTTTTCTTTACTACCGCTCCGTCGCTTAAAAAGGTTACGCTATAACTGTCGACGGGGTTTGCGATACCGCTCGTATCCAAGCCGAGCGATTTAAGAACGCCTGCTTCAACGCCCGTAAACGCGTCGGGATATTTTCCGATTTGGGTTTTAAGGCTCGCAAGTTCTTCCGCGCTGCCGACCGTTACGGGCGCGGCGTGCGCCGAAGTCTTTAACCAGCCGTAAGGCGACGACGCGCCTAACAAAGCGTTACAATAATCGTGATTTACGTCGAGAATCGCCTTATTAAGGACTTCGCGTTGAGTACGCGTGTTATTCTCTATATCGCCGTCGAAGAAAGAAGCGAAAACTTTATCCTTGCCGTCCGCCTGAATAACGCCCACGCCTACGAAAGCGTATTCCTGCAAATCTTTAGCCGCAAGGTTTGTCATACAGCCGTTGGCATAGTAATATTCGCCGTCGCCGTAGATTTTGCTTTCGTCAGCCGCGCCGAAAGTAATATCCAACTTACTCGTCAGATTTTCGGGATGATAGTTACCGTCTTTATCCTTAGTCGCTTCGAAGAACGTACGCGGAGCGATACGAATGGTAAGCGTAACTTTGTTTTCGGCATCGTCGGTTACGATATAATCGTACGCCTTTTTATCCATCTTGGCTACGAATCGCAGACCGTCTTTCGTCAAGCCCGCGCTCGCGCCCTTTTCCATCGTGAAGGTATACCCTTCCTGTAAAACGTTCTCTGCGGCGGACGCGACGTAGGTTTCATTGAAAACCGCGCCCAAGCCCGCGACTATCGACAGAGAAAACGCAACTGCTAAACACGCCAAGGTTTTACGTTTCAAATTTCTCTTCATTTTAACATCTCCCCACCGAAAAAATCGATTGCGTCTTTCGTCACGTCCTTCTCGTCCATTGCCGTCGACGTTACGATGACGTCTTGCGCTTGCATAAACAGGCAACACGTCGGTTTAGAATAAACTAACTTATCCTTCATTTTGTTTTTTCCTCCTGATATTTATTTTTCGGGTTCGGTTTCCCGAACGCGTATTACCTTTATCGTCTTTATAAAATCTACGCTTTTTTTAAGCGACCGTTTTTATTTCTTTACGATTTTGACGTAGTCTATCGCTACCGAAGAGTTTTCGACGGAAGCGTTCACGCCGACTATATCGATACGGAAACCGTTTATAAGGTTAAATACGAGATTTTTAGCCGTCTGTCCGCCGGCGTAAGCGAGATCGTACGTCATAATAACGTAATCGCCGTCTTTTACTACGCTGTATCCGTAAGACGCGTCTACGCCGCGGTATCTGAACGATTCTATATAATCCGTCGCGGCAGCGTTATTGCCGTCAAGCGTATAATTTCCGAACAAATACAGGTCGAGCCTGTACACGCCGTTCTGTTTCGCCCTGATCTCAATGCGGTTCGCGCCTTCTACGGCAAGATTAAGCCCTTTCTGATGAATTAATTTATCTTTGTCCGCGCCGAGCAGCGTCAGCGTGCCGTCGGCGTTCAACGTCTTCGTCGCAGCGCCGCCCGTAAATTGTTTGAGCATCGCGCCGTTGAAATACGCGTAATCGGAAAGATTGACGTACACGTCGGTATCGGCGGTTACGGTCTTCGTAAAGTCTACTTCGTCGGTAAACGCCGCGTCGTAATAATATCCCGCTACCTGCCTGCCGAAAGCCGCGTCTTCGTCTTTCAGTCTCGGTACGAACGAGCCGCTTGCCGTTTTTACGGTATGTTTAAGCGCGCCGCCGACGTAATACCTTACGGATAAATCTCCTTCGGGTATTACGGTTTTGGTCTTTATATGCTCTATAATCATTTTCGGTTCGGATTCGGATGCGTCCGTCGCGACTATATCGAATCTGATACCGATTATCGTGTCGAGAATCAGGTCCTTAGCCGCATTGCCGTTGGCATAGGCAAGATCGAACGTCATAACGGTATATTCTCCGTCGGTCGCCGCGGTATAACCGTAATCGGCGTTTACTCCGCGGTATCTCAGTCCGCCCTTCTTTTCGTCGTAATCCGTGCCGACTTTATTTTCGCCGTTAAGGGTATACGCCCCGTAAATCCAGACGTCCGCTCTCGTAACCCCGACGAGTTTCGCCCGAATTTCAAGTTCTCCCATTCTGTTTACGGAAAGATTAAAGTCTTTTTTGTAGACGTACGCGCCGGCTTTCCCCGCGACGGTCAGAGTTCCGTCGGCGTTCAGCCCGCCCGTAACGTTAATTTTATTAAATCCGTCGAGCATCGCGCCGTTAAAGTAAACGTAATCGGAAAGTTTCGCGTAAAGATACGTCTCTTCGTCCACGGTCGAACCGAATTCGTACTCGCTGCCTTCGTCAAAAGTCGGGGCGGTATAATAACCGATTACGCGTCTGCCGACGACTATATCCGCGTCGTCGGGGCGAACGAATGTTTCGCCTACGGGTACGGATATCGTTTTAACACGCTTATCTTCGGCGTAAATAGTTACGTCGTGACTCGTCGACGCGGTTTTTTTACACGCCTTGACGTATTTTACGGTAAGCGCGGCGTTGGAATAATCGCCTACTAAGTCGAGACGGAAGCCGTTGAGCGCGGCAACGTCTTTTAACGGAACGGAAAGATTGCCGTCCTTATACCCTTTCGGGCGGGTAAGGTCGTAAACTATATGCGTCCAGCCTTCGTCGTCTACGGTTATTTCCGCGCCGTAATCTTTCGCGCCGACGCTCTTCGTTATTTCGTTAAAGTCGAATTGATCCGCCACGGGCATGCCGTTGCCGTCCGTCGCGTACCAGTATATATCCGCGCGCAAGCCGCTGCCAAGTTTGCATACGAGTTCGAGAAGTTCGTAACCGTTCGTCGCGAAATTAAGATCTTTCGCGTATATAAAACTCTTCGGGGTGGCGTAGGTTATCGTTACGCTTTTCCCGTCGCGGGCAAGCGAAGCGGACGCGCCGTCTTTACCGTCCGTCATAGAAAGGTATCTCGGCGTAAAATAAACGTAATCGGATAATCTGACGTAAATATCGGTCTCGGCGTTGATGGGAGTATTAAAATCGAATTCCGTAGTAAAATCCGCGGAAGTATAGTAGCCGAGCACTTCGTAGCCCTTGAATTGCTCGTCGCATTCCGTAGCCTGCAACCCCGCTTTTATTCTGGTCGTATACGTCGGAACTTCCGCCGCGCCGTCGTAATAGTTTACCGAGTATTGCATATTCGCCTTCCACTTGGCGTAAAGCGTCATATCCGACTCGACTTCGTCAAAATAAAAATCCCATTCCGTTTCGTAAGTCTTTTCGGTATACCAGCCGACTATTTCCCACGTTTCGGCGTACTCGCCCGTAACGAAAACCTGCGGCTCGCTTATTCTCGAACCGCTTTCGGCTTTCTTTGGTAAAACTTTCGTCGTCGCCAGATCCGTGCAAAGATCGAACGTAACGGTATACGTCTTCTTTGCGGAAGGAACGTCGGAATTGTCCACGCACCCCGCAAGCGCGAACGCGCCGCAGGCAAGCGCCGCAAGCAAACTCACGATAAAGGTTTTACGAAATATTCTCTTCATTGAATTTTCTCCCCGTTTCCCGATGAAAAATTTTTCTCACGGAATAATACCGCTTATATCCGTATTTTAACCTATAACGAATAAAAAATCTATATCGAAAGCCCCGTTCTTTGTGTCAAAACTTCACGTCTTTATAATCTGCAATTTTTCGCAATTGAAACCTTAACCCGCCGAAATTGCTTTAATTTTCACAAATTTATTGACTTTTTCTTAAAATCGGGTATAATATTCTTTGTCATTATTTATCGGAGCGGCTGAAAACTATGCAAACACCGTACAACGTTGACAAAGTAGATTTATTTTATCAGACCGAAGCGGACGACAATTTTCATATATTCCTTAAAAAAGAGCCGTATCTGCTGGAAATTCCGCACTATCACGAAAGTCTCGAATTTGCGTACGTGGAACGCGAAGAGACCGTCGCCAGAATCCGCGACGAAAAACAGGTTCTTACCGCGGGCGACATCTGCTTCGTGGATAAATTTCAGATACACAGTTACGAATATTACAGAAAAAACCTATCCGCGATCGTGATAGTTCTGGGCAAGGAATACACCGTAAATCTGACCAGACGGTACGAAAACCTGACTTTTCCGTCGTTTATGACGGATAAAGAAAAGAACGCGCCCGCGATAAAAATTCTTAACGAATGGCTGAACGCGGAAAACAAAACCTACCTGCTAAACTGCTCTTACGCGAACCTTTTTTTCGACGCGCTTATAAAGGCGTACCCCCTGCAACGGCGCGAAACGCTGTTCGCAAACGAAAAAGCGATAGGGTTTATCGATTACGTCAACGAGCATTTTGCCGAGCAGATCAGCCTGCAATCTATGGCAAAGAATTTCGGGTATTCCGAAGGCAGATGCAGTTATCTGTTCAACACCTGCGTAGGCGTACCGTTCAAAACCTACCTTAATCAGATAAGAATGCAGAAAGCGGTGGAATTGATGTCGGGTAAAGAATTGCCCGTGAGCGAAATAATGGAAAAGTGCGGTTTTAACAGTTCGGTAACTTTTTACCGCCAATACCGCAAGTTCAAAGAAAACGTATCGCGCAGCGAAAATCGCGAATAAACGAATAAAAGGCGGCTAAAAGGCGGCGGAGCGAGAAAAACTCGCTCCGCCGCCCTTTTTGTTTTCCGATAAATATTTCCGTCGCACAGCCGCTAAGTCGAGAACCGAAAAATACCGATTTTGATTTTGTTCTTTCTTTTTTTTATCGTCTTACGGCGTAAAACCTGTTTTTGATTTACAAGCCGAACGCCAAATGCTATAATTTAGCCGAGCGCGACTTACAAAACTTAAAATTAAGATTACGGCACTTAAAATTACGATTACGTCGCGAAAAGCGTCGTTCTTTTAACGGCGGCGCGGATATTTTTCTTCCGCCCCGACGCTATAAAAATATAAAGCGAGAACTGTTTATGATTAAAGAATATCGTTTCAGAAATCTGGATTACGTCGTTTCATTCCCCGACGGTTACGTCGAAGGCAATCGTTACCCGATAATTTTTCATACTCCCGGCGCAGGCGCGCGCGGCAGAGATTTAACGCTTATCAAATCGAATATCGGGCTTTTGGACAGGCAAGCCGAAGGCAACGAATATCTGAATAAATGCCTTATAATAATTCCGCAATGTTACGCGCAAAACTGGTTCGATATATACGACGAACTTCGCGATTTGTGCGACTATATATATAACGCGCCCTTTACCGATAAGCATAAATTTTACGGTTCGGGCATAAGTATGGGCGGCTACGCGATTTACCAACTGTTTATGACTTTTGCCGACAGGTTTGCGGCGGGTATCGTTTGCTGCGGCGGCGGAATGTACTGGAACGCCGAGCGTATAAAAGATATTCCGCTCTGGATTTTCCACGGCATACAAGACGACGTTATTTTCGTGGAAGAAGCGATTCGTATGACCGATAAATTACGCGGATTCGGCGGCGACGTCCGACTTACTCTGTACGATAACTGTTGCCACGACAGTTGGAATCGAGCGTACGCCACGCCCGAACTCTACGAATGGCTGCTTTCTCAAAGCAGATAGTTTATAGGCGGGTTTTAACGCGTAACGCGTTAAAACCCGCCCCTTTTTTGAATTTTGCAAAGCGCACTTTTGTTGTCGGCAAAAATAATACGAACCTTGCAAAAACGCCGATATTTTCGATGATTTGTTGCAAAGGCGAGAACGGTAGTACTGAACGTACATCGTACGAGAATTTGCAAATGCCCATACCTTAAGGAAATGATTGATATCATGCAGATTACCGTTATAAAAATCAATCATCTTTTCTATTGCATCTGAAATTTCCATAATTTAATTCATTTCAAAGAGCCGTGCCTTTTTTCGGAATGAACAAACGGCTCATATCGGCCTTTTCAAGTTCAAGCAGTTTTATTTTCTTTTCTATACCACCCGCATATCCTGTCAGACTGCCGTTTGTTCCCACAACACGATGACAAGGGATGATAATCGAAATTTCATTATGTCCGACAGCGCCGCCGACAGCCTGCGCAGACATTCTTTCAATCCCCGTTTTTATTGCAATCTGTTTTGAAACGTCACCGTATGTGATGGTCTTACCGTAAGGAATCTGCGAAAGGATTTCCCATACTTTTTGTCGAAATACAGAACCTATGGGATGAAGCGGCGGCATAAAATCCGGTTCTTTTCCGCTGAAATAAATATCGAGCCATCGCACACTTTCCGCAAGTACCGGTGTTTCCTTTTCTGAATGCTCGGCGGGGAGATTGTCTGCAAAATACTTTTCTCCGTCGAACCAAAGTCCTGTCAGCCCGATTTCATCCGCCGCAAGCAAAATGCCGCCGAGCGGAGAATCGTAATGTTGAATGTAAGTCATTGTTTATACCTCAAAGTATTTGTTCGAATCCTGCGGTGCTTCGGTGCGATCTGTATCCGAATAGGAACGAATTTCCGAGCAGACCGTTATTCTGTAACTTTCAAATAATTTTTCCCGACCTTCCTGTTGACTTATACGGTGCTGTATCGTGTTGCGCCAACGCTCTACAGCCGACTCATTTGTCCAGACATTCATTGAAAGCAATTTTCCTTCATCGGTCAGACTTGAAAATCGCTCCGCACGGATAAAGCCTTCAAATCCCGAAAGCAGCGGTTTCAACATAGCGGCAAGGTCAAGATACCGCTTCATACCTTCTTTTGTTGGTTTAACTTCAAATAACACGATTATGTTTTTCATATTTGTTTTATCCTTCCTTTATAAATCGATTCGGTTTGCGTCTTTTGCATGGTCGATAGCCATTTTGAACGGCATCTTCATAAGCGTCATAAAATACAATGTTTTTCAAAAGCGGCTGTGCGGGACAACTCGGCAGACATACAATATGGGTTGTCCTCACGGCAACATAGAATTTACCGTCAAATTCTTTTTTCCGCTTTTGCATCGCGCCGATTTTTTTCCGTTGTCATAGCGATTTACCTTTCTTTTTTTGTGTGCAATCTTTAAGTTCCTGTATTGCGCCGCCTGCCACTGCCCAAAGATACAGACTTGCCACACTGCAATAGGGACTGAAACGACGACGGTATTTTTCGAACAGTTTACGGTCGATTTTTCGATGTCGGTAAACCATGCGTAAACCGCGCTGTATTGCAAGGTCGTCGAAGCTGAAAACATCGGGGCGTTGTAAACAAAACAGCAAAATCATTTCCGCCGTCCAAACGCCGATACCTTTCAATGCGCTCAATTCGCGGATCGCGTCGGCATCGCTCATGTGTTCCACAGCATCCAAATTAAAAGTTTTGCAATGAACTTTTTCGGCAAAATCCGTGATATATTCAGCCTTGCGAAATGTCATGCCCATTGATTGCAGTTTCGTCACACCCGCCGCACGGATCGTCTCTGCATTCACTTCGCCGAGTGTATCCTGCATCCTGTGCCAGATAGTAGCCTGTGCTTTGGTTGAGATTTGTTGTCCGATGATATGATGAACGACAGACGAAAATAAATCCGTATCCACAGCGCGGTCAATATGTCCGATGCGGTCGATTACTTCGCAGAGCCGTTTGTCCTTTTGTCGCAGATATGAAATCTCCGTTTCTCCATATTCAAAATGCAATGCGGTAACCTCCGATTGATAAACGTTTGAATTTGTAGTATAATTATATCATATTATTTTGCGCATTGCTATCCGAATATCGCCGAATAATATAAAAATATCTCCGGAACAAGGGGATTCAGATGGAAACTACATATATCAATTCTGTGAACTTAAACCAAAACACGAACTTTCCTTATCTTGTATTGAACGTCTTAGACGGTGAAAGTTATCCTCGCAATCCCCGAAGTCAACGAAAAAGGACAAAATTATTGCGTTTATATCGGTTGCGATTAAAAGAAATAGCAACAATTTTTTGCCATTGACTTGCGCTTTTCACTGTGCTACAACGGGGTGACGAAAGGCAAAAAACCGAAGCGGTATCTTTATTGTTATGTATATTGAAAAAACTGTTATACGGTCTTTCATAGCAAGCACCTGTTTTTGATCATAGAAAAAGCCGAGCGATTAAACGCCCGGCTGATTCTTCTTTTTGCCGTCTAAATCGACTTTTATGCCGAAAAAATCGACAGAAAAGAATAATACGAACGCCAAATCTACGGTGTTCGTATTATTTTCTCTTGGCTGGGGTAGAGAGATTTGAACTCCCGGATGACGGAGTCAGAGGCTCGATCTCATCTCTCTAACCCCGCAAAATTGCCGATTTTACCTTTAATTTTCTTCGTTTTTTATTTATTTACCCATTCTCGCCCAACACTCTTTTTATTCAAGCGTAAAAAAATATTCGCCTTACTCTTGACAAAGCGAATATTATATAGTAAAATGATAGTGCAAAGGGCGAAACTGGTATGGCAGTTAGCCTAATGTAAGATTGTTATTAAGAAATAACCGCCCAATTAGGACATCGGGGGCGGTTATTTCTTTTTGTTTTCGAATAACGTTTTAATTATGTACGCAAAAAGAATCAAGCAAAATAAGGATATTACGTCCATTTTGCAACCACCTCCTTCGTAGGAAGTGCTAACCGCCGCAGGTCACCCCGTGCACCGTTACGTATTATACCGTATTCCGGCATAAATAGCAACCGTATTGAATTATGTTTCCCCTTCTTCTTAAAGGGGTTTTATTTTACCCGCCGCAGCGGGATCTCGTGGCAAACGACGAAACTACCCGTATCTTCTGCTTATCAGCCCTCTTATGAGCGACTAACGTCGCAAAAGAGCCTAACGGCTACTCAAAACGTCTTACAGACTTAGCGATAATTAAGTTACTTAGAGGGGGCGAAGCCCCTCCACGCGCGAGGCTGAAATTCCGCCGAAGTTTCGTCGAGATCTTTTGGCACGACAAAATAAAGGGTAGAGTTACCACCTTTTTCGAAAATTTTTAACGCTCGAGGCGTCCCTCTTGCGTTATTTGTATCATCCTTATTTCATTATATACAATCGCGCGTACGCGCGAGATATGTCATCGTACAATTATTTCGACGTATTCTTGCCGAGCCGGCGCGACGTCGGATCTGAACGTCGTCCAACGTTTCAACGTCTCATCGTATTCCTTAACGCTTCCGTTAAAGTAAAACAACGGGGATATGAATATTGTATTAGGCTGCCCCGTTCCGTAACTTTGATATCTGTATTTAATCGCTCCGTTCAGAGCAAGAAGCAGAAGCCAACCCTTGATCGTTCTGTCCGAAACAGTTTTGCCGTTTTCTTTAAGCGCTTCGGCAAGTTCGGAACGGTAAACTTTGACGACGTTCTTCGAGTTCGAATACGCCTCGTTTTTTTCCAATTCCGTCAAAAGGCATAATAAGGTCATTGCCGAACGAAATCTGCTCAATCGTCCGTCAAAAGCGCTTATCTCGCAATTTTTTACGGTTTTTTCGTCTTTCATCACTCTGTCTCCGCAATTAGTTTCGCGCGTTCAGAATTTTGCCTTTTCATCGGCAAAATTCTAAAACACCTGTTCGGTCGCTACCCGTTTTTTATTATTCATATTCATTATTATTCTTACGGCGGTTGCCTACGGCAATTCGGAAAGAGACGCGCCCGACACCGTCCGCAACGCGGCTCCGCTCACATCGACAGCCGTCGTCGGGCGCGTCTCTTATCCGACTTTCCGAATTTTACAATCCGTAGCGTTTCTTTTTTCCTTTAAGATATCCGTTTCGCCGACAAACTGCCGTTTATAATTCATATCCGCTTCGGAACGCCTGAACAGATCGCCGCAAATTTCTCTATCAAAATAAGCCGCGTAATCCTGTCTATATGCCCTATCGTCATAATCGGCAATTACCTTAGAAGGTATATATCTAACTTTCGCGCCGGATAGATTCTTTTCTTTTTCCTGTATACCCTTTTTCGCGCTTCCCGTCTCGGTATTTCGCGCGTGCCGATAAACCTGCCGACGAAACCCTATGCTATAAGTAAATTTCTTGAATTTTGCCATAAAACGCGCTGCGGCGGGCTTTCTGCCAACTTTCTTATCCAACGTATCGGATATAAAAAGATCGAGAAATTTATAAATTCCGAGCGCAATAACGGGCTTGCAAACCCATTCCTGGTATGAAATAACGGTATTCGTACCCATAACGCGCCGACAATCGATATATATGTTATTGTAGTCCTGTTCGCAACATATAACCGACCATTTAAGAAAATGCCGCCCTAACCGGAACATATCAGACACGTCGTAATATTCCTTCTTATTGTTACTCTGTTCGCATTTAAGAACCGCGCCTATCTCGTCAAACAGCACTACCGAATAAAGCGGAAGACGCTCTACGCCGCGTATATGCGCAATACTTACCTTCGAGCACGACCGACCTTTTGAGTCGGTAATCGCTATATTAGACCATAAACACGGGATACACGAACGCATTATGTAATAGTTATAACTTGCTTTGATCTCGTGATAATCAAGCAGTTCGTCGCGATCGTTACGTTTTATTATTTCTTTTTCTCTGGAATGCCAAGACCAGAAATCCATTTGTAATTGACGCCACTTCATTAAAGCCATAACGTAAACTTCCTGAACGGCTTGAGACGTCTTCCCGCAACCGGGATCTCCCGCCTTACATTCGACTATACAATTGTTGTTTTCGGCTCTCGCCACGTCCTGAGCATAACTTAACGCAAAATATGTATAAAACGTTGCGAAATGAACGAGACAAAAAGCCATAAAAAACAGTTTTGCGGTAAAGCCGAATCGAATATCTTTCCATATTTCCGGTAAAAATCTATATACGCAATACAACCCGGCGCAATAAACAGATAATACGAACAGCGATCCGACCGTCTTGCCGACCACGCCGCCGTCACGATTTTTTAATAAAGCGCGAACCGCGAGAAAGGCTATCAGCGTATATATCGCCGCGCCCATATTTACCCGAAAAGCGTAGCGGGCAAAGTTCGAGATAAGAAACGCTATATCGATAACGAGCGGAATAAGATAATATAACATTCCGTTTTTACTCGCCTTGACGGCGTTCGTGAATATATATTTATCCCAGCCCAGCGGATTTTTGCTTTTTACAACCTTCTCCGACTTCTCGCGTATCGAAGCCGACGTCACGACGTTACGCTTCCAGCGCACCTGCCGCTCGTTTAATCCGACGTCGGAATCTTTACCGAAAATAAGTTCTTCGGCAGAATACACGACTGCCGGCGGATTTTTCAGCGCAGGAACGGTCAACCCGTTCTCGCCGCGTTCCGGGCGGATTCTCGTTACGCGATTTCCGCCCGCGGTGGAGAAAAAATCCAAGCCCGCGTCCGCATCGATGGCGCGGCGTTCTTCGACTACCTTCTTCCACTTTGCACGGTCAACACTCGTCTGTTCCGAGCGCGTAAGAACGGACGGGCGAAAAATAAAACCTTCGCCGTAAACGATCTTACTTCCCGACGGTTTATTTTCAGCAGCCTTTACAAGACTGTTAGTTCCCTGCTCGGAACGCTCACGAGTTTTGACTATATCTCTTATCATTTTAACCCTAAATAAATATCGTTACCCCGAAGTATATCGCCACGACGATTAACGCCGCAAATACTCCCAGCCAGATATACGAGAACACCCCGCTGTTAAGTCTCATTCTGTTGAATACCCAGGTTAAAAACGCGTACGACAGAATCCCGACCATAACCCAGAACACGTATTTTAGTTTCGCATTGCCGAATATCTTTTCGGATACAAACTTTTTGACGTCTTCGACCGCGTCTTTTATCGTATTCTTTAACGCGGAATCGTCGTCAAAAGCGTTATCCGCCTTATTGTTCGCCGCGTACGGCAAAGTGCTTGTTCCGTCAACGAACGAAAAATAAGAGTAAAAAGTTCCGGTTTCCTTTTCCATTTCCTTTATCGAGATAAAAGAATATTGCAACGCCGCGCCTACTGCCGCACCGGCGGCCGGATGCCCGAACAGCATACCGACCGTTCCGCCGATAGCCGGTAACAGCCATTGATTTGAACTGAAAAAATTATAAACGTCTCCGCCCTTTACTTCTTTACTTTCGTAAAAAACTCTGCACCCCTGCGCGTTATATCCGGCAAACAGGCTATCCAGACTCGTAACTTTTTCACGAAAAACAGCAATGTAAAAATACCCGTACAGGTCTTCACGACTTACGTCGCCTTCGGACTTGAACACGACGTGATCTTCGGTATCGCCGTCTTTTACATAAGAGTAGTTTAACGCTTGTATTGTCCATTGTTCTCCAAACCCGTTGCACCATTCCGCATAGTTCGACAGCGGTATTCGTACGTTCTTGACGGTATCGCCGTCAGCCTGTCGGATCTGCACCATCGTGCCGTAATACGCCATTTTAACGGTGTACACGTCGTTTGCGAAAGATACGCTCGTTTTATCCTTATCCCACCGACCGAACTCGCCTATTACCGTAAGCGATTGAAACCCGAGAAATTTTTCCAGTTCCTTTTCGGTCGGATTATATATATCGCCGAACGTCGATAACAAGACTTCTTTTTCGATAACCTTTTTTCTGGCAAACCCCGACCCCGTCACTTTACCCTTGTTAGCCCCGCTCTTCGGAATATAAGTATAATTCTCCAAAGTCTCGACGCGGACTTTCCATTTGTCGGTAAATTCCACTCTTAAAACGATGACGTGCGCCCTGTTCGTATCGGTTATTACCCTTACAGTCGTTTTGGCATAATTTTCGGCGTTGTTATCGATAATTACTCCGCTATCCGAAGATGAAATCGATTTCACTCTGAATCCGCTCGGAATATCTATGCCCAACTCTTCGCCCTTATAGTTTAATTTATCGTTGGCAACCTGCATATAAGTAATTAAATTACCGTTGTTAATGTCAATGATTTTGAACGCAGTAAAGTAATTATATAGCACCGTTATAGTAACGGAATTAGACTCTGCGTTATATTCACTTTGACGAACCCCTTTATATTCGGCAAACTTAACGTCTTCGATCTCCGATTTTATAGCCCCGTCTATAACCTTGCCGTACAATTTATAAAATCTCTCGTTGTTCAGATCAAGTAATGCGCTGTATTTGATACTCAAAGCCTCCGACTTAACGTCGGAAAACGTCGGCTGTTCTCCGTCGTAAACCAACTTTTTATATATGTAATTAAAAGAGACTTCTTTATCTTCGATTATTTTTGTCGTAGCGGTTATACCTATATTCGCCAGTTGTGTTTCGTCTGTAAACGATACGGTCAGATCTTCATCCCCGACGCTTACGTCTACGCCGACACCGCTGCCGGAAACGGAGAAATCTTTTTTATTGATTGCAACCAACCACGCCGCGCCGTTTTTTAATTGTTCCGATATCGTCTTATAGTTAAACGTTAATACGGTTCGCCCGGATACCGTTCTGACGTCCGAAGTATATATGTATAATTTTAACGGATTTGTCGGATCGTTATTATTGATCAGCACCGAAAAATCTTTATAATTAAAATCCTTATATACTACCGTCATCGTTACGGTATTGCTTTTTTCGTCGTATGAGTGCGTATATCCGTCCGCCTGCAAATATATCCTTTCGGATATAAGCCCGGCTGTGCCGTCTTCAAAAACTTTTACGTCTTTGTAAACAGCGTTAAAAGACTCCAGCCCGGAGACGTATTCGTTGTCGCCCTTGCTGACGTGCATATTATATAACGCGCGCGCAATATAATCACGGCGCAAGGCGTTTTCCCACGAAACCCTGAAATGAATACTCTTATCTTCCGTTTCGGCATAACCTTTCATCTGCTTATAATTCAATATAACCGTCGTATCGGTCGATTTTTCGCTATGCCCTGCTATTGTATTGTACTTTTTAAGCGCAATATCGGATAACTCCTGTTCGTCGGTCAACAACGCCCTTCTTACCATATCTTCGATTGACAGATAATACATATCCGAGCAATACACTTTTTCTTTTTCATCGTATATGGTAAAAGGTGCAACGAAAAATTGATAACTTGCAGAAAAGATCAGACTCTCTTCTTCGTTTGGAACCGGCTGCGGCGTCATTACCGTATGAGTAAATTTTATATTCGTAATAGGTATATATTTGACAACCTTTTCGTTATAATTTTCTTCGTTAAATTCTTCCGTCTGCTCCCCGAAATTAAACGAACCTATCATTCTTTCATATCCGCAAGGCTCTACGACTTTAACAGCCATCAGACTCACGGGGCTGTTTTTATAAAAAGACCAGGTTTCAAACGACGCACGAACCCCGATAGATATAGATGATATATCTGCCATATCCGCATTGTCCGTATCGCTTAATTTGCATACTTCGATTGTCGGCTTAGTCGTTTTGGCGGCAGCGCGAGCGACGATGACATCGTTTCTTCCTGTTACATAAAATATAACGGCTAATAGCGTTGACAAAATTGCCAACGCTATCGCCGATATATTAAACCATACCTTACTTTTAGTATGTTTCGTCATTGCTCCGTCTCCCCGAATATTATCTCGTTTTCTTCAAACCCGATCCACTCGACTCTCACTTTATCTTTATCGGGTCCGCCTTCCCACGGCTTATGTGAAAACGACCAATCCTTAAAGCCGTCGGTAAATACAAGCAGGCACAGCATTGCGGCGGCGATGATTATAAAAAAGATACACCGCGTCAATCCCTTCATCTTTTACCCCTTTCAGAACGTGAGCGTCGTACGGTCGAGCGCGATACTGTTTACCGACATTAAACCCGATATATCCAGGTCGTAATTTTTAGTCGTCAGAACTTCTCCTGCTTTGTTTTTTATCGTAACGATAACGCCGCCCGCACCGTGACTTCTGATAGCGTTGACAACCTTGATTTGACTTTCGTTAGTAGTCCAGCCGCTATTACCGTGGTCAAAAAGAACAACTTGACACCTATCTTCTTTATTGTCGAGATATATCCAATCTTGCGCATACGCCGGATTTTCGCAAGGAACAAGTTTAAGCGCGTTGTTCAACTCATCGCTGAATTTAACGTCGACTCCGAATATTTTTTTATCATCGGCAAGCGCAATCGTATACGCGGAAGAAAGAGTAACGTCCCACTTTACATACGCGCCCGCGCCATCGTGGAGACAAGAATCCATACTCGTATAGTTCAAGAACGAGAATTTATCCAAAACGGTGCTGCCATCGACAACACTTAAAAGACTTACGTTTACACCGGCTATCTTTTGCATATAATCTACCGTACAGGTAGCCGTCGCCTTTGCGTTGTCTCTCGAAGTGACGGTTATAAGAATCTGCTCGCCGAACGCCTGCTTGCAGGTCGCGGTCGCAGTCAGAGCGCCGTCTGCGGTCGGAGTAATCGTAACGTAATCGCTTACGCTTTTACCGTTTGCCCAAGCAGACGAACCGTTTTTGAATTTCACGCCCCAGTCTACGGTCTTATCGGACGCGCTGGACGGAGTAATCGTCGCAACGAGTTTCGCCGTCATTACAGACGAAGCCGGATCTGCGTTCAGGCTGGTCGCCGCGAATACGATGTTCGACGGCAGATCGTGATACTCTCCGTCATCGAGCACGCCGCCGTTCCCGTCAACGACGTTACCGCTGCCGATACCGGGGTATTTTGAATTTTCAAGATTTTTTATGCCAAAACGCCACGCGCAAAAAACGGTCGCGAAGGCTACCGCCGCAATCAGAATTGCGGATATAATCTTGTTGTAACTACGTTCAATTTTTTTCATTTTTCGTTTTCTCCTTTTACTTTTTTATTATTTTTTTACGAAACAATCTTAAATGTATACGTTTCAAGCGCGGTTCTGTTTTCGCCCTCGTAAACGTAGAAGGTAATAAGATGCGTTACGCCCGTAAGCGCGGAAAGCGACACCACTTCCGCTCCCGTATCGATACAGTTTTCGCCTTTTTTCTTGTCCGCTTCCGGCGTTTTGTACTTAACGACGCTGAAATCTGTTTCTGCGCCGTTGTCAATCGCATACTTGATAGCGGTCAAATCTTTATCGCTGTACGCCTTGATTCTGACGACGAGTTCTTCGCCCGCCCGGTACTCGTTTTCAAGATACCGCATCTCGTACTCGATACCGTTCTGAGTAGCGCCTTTGTCCGTCTTCACGCAGGAATATATCCCAAACACCGCGCCGAGCGTCGCCCCGATCGTCAACACGATTAGCAGAACGATAAGCCATATTCTTTTCACTTCTTGCTCCTTTGCCCCCGCTTCTTCGGGGCTTTTTTTATTTAACGCGGGGGATACGCCCCGTTCGTTACCGCACCGTGTTTGCCGTTCTGATCTCATATCCAAACCTTTCCTTCAGATACGCCGTAAAAAACGCAACCGTCGCGTCGAACTCTTCAACGCTGTCGGCGTAATACGCTTTACTCTGTCTTATTCCGTCGAGATATACCCGCATAACGTATTTCCCGTTCATTTCATTTACGCTCCCCCGACGCCTTGCGCTAAGGCAACCGCTAAAAATCGACGTCGTCGATATTATCGACCAACCCGCTCATTTCTTCTTCCGAATAACTCCTTTCGCTGAACGTTGACTCTTTCTTTTGCGTATGTTCTACTTCTATTTTTATCGAAGTCGGTCCGGCTTGCGTATCACGCCACCGCGACGTTCTTAACATATACGAAAAATGCGATATATCCCACTTGTACAAATACCCCGTACTGAGATCGCTGAGCATTACCTTTCTACCGCTCATTTCTGTACATATCAGAGTTCTGTTCTGCCCCTTCACGGTCAAATAGTAAGTACAGCCCGGAACGCCCGGAATATTAGCATAACTCCACTTCTTTTTCGTTGCTTCGCTCATAATTCCGTCTCCGCCGCTATACGTCTGTTATCGCGCCGCGCTTCAGCGTCGACCACCGTTCCGCCGATTATTACCGCCAAAATTAAAAGCGAAAATACAACCCTTAAAACGCCTGCGAGTTTTGCCCGCGCGTTAAATCTTTTTATTGCCTTTTCGCTTATATAGTCCGTTTCGGGAACGATTATCGCCCCGTCGTTATCCTTGTTTGTTTTCATCGTGTTTTCCTCGTGTTTTTTAATTCGTGTTTGATTATATCTATCTGCCCGGCAAGGCTCAAACACGAAAAACCTTGCCGGGAGCGATAATATTTCGGGAAAATCTGATGAGGCGCCCGATTTTTTTATTCGCCTAAAACCCGATACTTTCTTACTCTAACCTTTTTTTCTGCTCGGTGGATAACAACTCTGAATTATCAAAGACGTTGCCGACTATGCTTTCGTACAAGCCTTCGACGTCGTTATCGCCGAACCCGTCGAGATCTACCTGCCCGCCCAACTCGTTGATTGCGACGAACCCGCAAATAGCCGTATCGTACTGAATGAATACGTACTCAAAATTCGTTTCGTCGTCAAGATCGTCCTTCCATACGATTTTACAAACGTCATTCTCGTAAAGATAAACCCTGTTACCGCTTTGGTCGGGAATTTTCTTCCCGGTATTCCGACTAATAGTCTTTTTATCGATTTTCAACGACTTGAATCGATGCTGCTCGTCGTCAACCCATATATCGAGACACGGATCTATAATTCCTTCAACCGTTACCCCCGATACCGTTTTTGCCCTGACCTTGTACAGGTCTTCGTCGTGTTTGATCATTTTTTAGTCCTCCTGCGGGATTACCGCTGTGTATATGTTTTTACTTTCCTTTTTCCTAAAATTGTGCTATACTACTGTATAACAAACACGATAAAGTTTAGAAAAAGGAGGTGTTTTTAATGGCTCAAACGTCTATGCTTTGTCCTTTCAAGGAATCATATTGCGATACGCAATGCCAACTTTACAACAATTATCGAAGAAGTTGTGCGATTGCCGATATCAACGACAATGTGAAAACCTTGAAAGAACAAAATGCTACTAACTTTGTTGCGCTTGTTAAAAAGATTGATGAAATGAACGAAAATCTCAAATCAATCAATTACGACCTTTACAACAAATGATTAGTATCTAACCTTTACTCGTCGGCGGAAACGTCGGCGAGTATTTTTATAGTTTTACTCGTTTTGAGTAATTTTATTATATTGCCCGTTTTGAGTAAAGTCAAGTATTTTTATTCATTTTGAGTAAAATATTTTTTATGAATACATTTTCTCAACGCTTGAAAGATCTTCGCCAAGAAAAAGGGTTGACCTTAAAACAGGTTTCTGCATTGTTGAATATACCTTTAAGCACTTATGCAAATTACGAACAAGGTGTCAGAGAACCATCAATTGCTATGTTGAATGCTTTGTGCGATGTTTATGATGTCTCTTCTGACTATCTCATCGGTCGATCCGACTATTGATTGCCGATTCTATAATTTCTTTCTCGCTGCAATCAAATAGTTCCGCAAGAATCAAAACTTGCTTTATATCGATTTGACGTGTCCCCTGCTCATAATTGTAGCAACTTGAAACCGCTACATTGAGCGCGTCGGCGGTTTCTTTGATTGTCTTGCCCGTGCTCATTCGTATTTCTTTTAACGTCATATCTTCGTTTGTTACTCGTCGGCGGGAACGTCGACGAGTATTTTTTCGTTTAATAGACCCACTTGCCTGTACACGCTTTGTGTGCAAATAATAGCACACATTCCGTGTGCAGTCAAGTATTTTGCACACATTTTGTGATAAAATTTTCGTATGCAAAATTTAGGGGAAAAATTGAAAGAACTTCGTCTTTCAAAAAATTTAACATTAAAGCAAGTTGCCGACGCTATCGGTCTGACCCGAAATGCCATATCTAACTACGAAGCGAATATTCGTGAGCCGTCGCTGTCTGTACTCAAAAGCCTTTGCGACTTCTTCGACGTTTCCGCCGATTACCTTATCGGGCGTTCCGACTATTAAGAGCAGATTCTATAACTTCCCTTTCGGTAGTGTCGTAGAATTCGGCGAGTAGCAGAATTTGCGCTATATTTAGCAATCTAACTCCCGTCTCATAATTTGTAACCGCCGATCGTGTAACCCCAAGTGCCTGGGCGGTTTCTTTGATTGTCTTGCCCGCACTTATTCGTATTTCTTTTAACGTCATATCTTCGTTTGTTACTCGTCGGCGGGAACGTCGGCGAGTATTATTTTGTCTAACTGCGCTAATATTTTCAATTCAGAGATTTTCGCTTTTGCGAAGATCTCTTTTTCTTCTTCAGAAAGATTTTCCGTCTTTTCCGAAAACTCTATTTCGCCAAGTCGCACCGCGACGTCGCGCAATAACCTGTAAAGCCTAAGTTTATCGTGTTTGATCATTTTTTAGTCCTCCTGCGGGGCTACCGCTATTTATATATGCAAATTTGCATACTTTAAGATTAAAATAGCATACAAATTTGCATTTGTCAAGACTTTTATGCAAATTTGCATTAAAATCTTTTTAGGAGGTAAAAATGAGACTTAAAGAATTACGAGAAGAGCGAGATCTATCTCAACTCGACGTTGCTAATGCCATAGGTACAAGTCAGACAAATATCGGCAGATGGGAAAAAGATAAAAACGAACCGTCAAGCGGGTATATTATTAAACTGGCGAATTTTTTTGGAGTGACTACCGACTTTTTACTCGGAAGAGAAGATGACTTCGGGAACGTATCCGTCAATGCCAACGCAGATCTTACCGCCGAAGAAAAGACTATGCTCGAACTCTTTAATAAACTGCCGGAAGTTCGCCGACGAACCGTCATCGATACAATGCGCTTTATGGTCGAATCTAACGACCGGAACGCAACGCAAGATAAAAAATTTCACGCCTAAAATATTAAATCGCAATATATTAAGTCGCGCGGGCATTCGTATACCCGCGCGCTGTAAAAAAAATTAAGACTTTTTTATACTAAAAGTGATAATTTAGTATAAAAAAGTCTTACAACCACAAAAAAAGAGACGTTTTACCCGTTTTATTTTCAATCTGCTATAATTTAAGTAAGGGGCAGCCCGAATTAAAAGAGCAGGCGGAAAAAAATGAACGACGTTACCGAGCGCCTTCAAAAGGCAATCGAAATACTGTACTCGATTATAGACGAATACAGCGAAATTAAAATCAACCGGGGAAATTTCAAAGTTCTGTCATTCCCCGATAATACCCCGCCACAACGTAACGAAGAAAATTTAAGTAAAACCGGCATTCTAAAATTTACCGAACAGGAGATATTAAAAATGCCGAAACCATTCAGAACAATATTCCGCACCGACAAAGTCAACGCGCACGTTAGAAAAAAGTCGGACGGTTATTACGAAGTCCGCTGCCAGATTGACAACCAGAGTATTACCGCTTCGAGCAAAGTTTTATACGAAGCGAAGGCAAAGTTTATCGTTAAACTTGCCGAACTGCGCGCGCCCGCGCCGACGCGACGAACCAACAAAGTCGTTTTTAAGAACTATTATACCAAATGGCTCGAAACGGTCAAAAAGCCGTACGTCAAAGAAGATACTTATAAACGGTTATACGTTCAGGCTTCGAAGGCGTATATTCTTCCCACCTTCGGCGAACGGGATATCCGGACGATTAAATCACTCGAACTGCAAGAATTTATAAACGTGTTTACCGAAACGGAACGTTACCGCACGGCGCAAAAATTGCAACAAATCCTTTCGTCGTTCTTTGAATACGCCGTAAACGACGAAATACTAACGCGTTCGCCGATGGCGAAAATCAAAATCGCTTATTACGAGCAGAAGCACGGCGTTCCGATTACGCGTTCGGAAGAATCCGCTTTTATTCAGGAACTGAAAAACTCTCCGACCGTTTACGCTCAGGCGTTCGCTTTTATACTTTACACGGGGCTACGACGTTCCGAACTCGCTTCGGCTGTGGTAAACGATAAATGGGTAACCGTTACCACCGCAAAACAACGCAAGGGCAAAAGCGAAAAAATACGTCGCATACCTATAAGCCCGATGCTTAAAAGCGTTATGTCGCTTATCGACGTAGAAAAAATCGTAAACGTTTCGCCCGGCGTTTTAACGAAGCGAATAAAAGAATACTTCCCGACGCACCACTTGCACGACTTGCGACACACTTTCATAACTCGCTGCCAGGAATGCGGAATCCAACGCGAAATCGTTTCGCTTTGGGCAGGACACGCCGCCGACAGTTCTATAACGTCTGCCGTTTACACGCATTTAGAGCAATACGAAGACAATCAACTTACAGAAATACAGAAATTTTCTTATATTTTATAAGATTTTTCGCCCAACTTTTCGCCCAACTTTTTATTATTTAACTTACATTTTGAAATTGTACGGTCTGAAAATAGTATTATAACGCACGAAAAAAGCGGCTTTTAACGCTTTTCGCATTAAAAACCGCCTAAATGGCTGGGGTAGAGAGATTTGAACTCCCGAATGACGGAGTCAGAGTCCGTAGCCTTACCGCTTGGCGATACCCCATTATGGAACTAAACCGCAACGTAAAACGCTCGCTTTTGCGCGCGCCGCCGCTTTTCAGCCCCTATATAATACACGCTTATTCGCTTTTTTGCAAGTGTTTTAACGCCTTTTCTCGCAAATCTTCGATTTTTTTCGCGCCTTCGTTAAAACTTAAATATAACGCCGTCGTATCGTATCTCGCGTCGTGGCGGCTTACGTCGCAATCGAACAGTTCGGCGGTTTTACGCGTTACGTCGTAAGGATATATATCCAAAAACTCGCACAGTTCCGTAAGTTTAGGAAATTTATACCCGCACCCGCTTCTACGGGGCATTTTCATTATGGGCGTAAAATACCGCATAGTATCGAAATCCGCCTTATACCTGAATTTTCGGTCTCTGCGATAATACTCGTTTATTAAAAATCCGATATCGAACGGAGCGTTATGCGCCACGATTAAATCCGCCGAATAAAAATCATCGTAAATCTCTTCCATATACTCCGAAAACGTATGCCCGCCGGAAAGTTCGTAAATCTTTTCGACGGTAAAGCCGTGTACTTCCGTCGCGGCGGGTTCTATGTAGTCCACCGCGAAAAAGAAATTTTTGGCTTTAACCGCGTCTTCCGTCTGCATAACGTACGAAAGTTGTATTATTCCGCCCGGCGTAAGCCCCGTGGTTTCGGTATCGAAAAATAATATCATATCCCTTAAATATCCGCCGACTCCGTTACATCCTTTCGGGAACTTCTATCCCGAGCAGACCTAACGCGTTAGTCAGTACCGTCAGCGCGCTTCGGCACAGATCGAGCCTGAAATTGCTGACGTTTTCTTCTTCGCCGAGTATTTTACAGTCGAAGTAGAATTTGTTGAACGCCGACGCAAGGTCGATGGCGTATCTGGTAACGTAAAACGGTTCGAGTTTATCGACCGCCGCTTTGACCGTATCGGGAAAGTCCGACAACGCGGAGATAAGGTCGTACTCGTCTTCGTTGATTTCGTTTATCGTATACGGAGCAGGCTCGCCGCCCTTTCTTAAAACGCTTTTTATCCGCGCGGCGGTGTACTGAACGTACGGACCGGTCTCGCCGTCAAAGTTGAGAATTTTATCGTAACTGAACGCTATATCTTTGATTTTACTGTTTGAAAGCGCGCCGAAAACCACCGCGCCCGTGCCTACCTGACGCGCGATATTCGCCTTATCGGCAAGGTTCGGGTTCTTGCTTTCGATAATTTCAAGGCATTTCTCGTGGCATTTTTTAAGCACGTCTTCAAGCAGTACGACCGTTCCGTTACGGGTACTCATAGCGACCTGATTGCCGTTTTCGTCAAGCAGCGACACCATTCCGTAAGCGACGTGTATAAGGTCTTTCGCCCAGGGCTTACCCATAAGTTCAAGCACCTTGAATATCTGTCTGAAATGCAGGTTTTGCTGATACGCTACGACGTAAAGGCATTTATCGAAGTTATAATGCTCCTTACGATAGCACGCGGCGGCAAGGTCGCGCGTGGCGTAAAGCGACGCTCCGTCCGAACGCAATATAATGCAGGGCGGCATTCCGTACTCTTCGAGATCCACCACCTGCGCGCCTTCGCTCGTTTTAAGCAACCCTTTTTCGCGCAGTTCGTCTATAACGGGCTGCATTTTATCGTTATAAAAACTCTCGCCGGCGTAAGAATCGAAAGTAATATCGAGTTCTTTATAAATTTTATCGACTTCTTTAAGCGTGAGTTCCTTGAATTTATTGAACAGCCCGACGCATTCTTCGTCGCCGTTTTCGATAAGTTTGAAGTATTTTCTCGCTTCGTCGTCCATTTCGGGATTGTTTTCGCTTTCCTTATGGTATCTGACGTACAGCCGCGTAAGTTCTTTCACGCCGCCCTTTTCGACTTCTTCCGCGCTGCCCCAACGCTTATACGCGTAGATGAGTTTACCGAATTGAGTGCCGTAGTCGCCGAGATGGTTTATGCCGACCGCGTTATAGCCTAAAAACTTGTACAGACGGTAAAGCGCGCCGCCTATAACGGTGGTCGATAAATGCCCTATATGGAAGGGTTTGGCGATATTGACCGACGAATAGTCGATACAGATCGTCTTGCCGTTGCCTACGTCCGAAGAGCCGTACGCCGCGCCTTTTTCAGTTATTTCCGCAAGCGTTTCTTTTGCCAGACCTATACGGTTTACCTTGAAGTTAAGGTAGCCGTTGACGGCGGAGACGGACGTTATCACGTCGTCGGTAACGTACGAGTTTTTAAGGTCTTCGGCGATGGCGACGGGCGACTTGCGCAAAACCTTGGCGAATTTGAAGCAGGGCAAAGCGTAGTCGCCGAGCGTTTTATCCGGCGGAACGACTATATTCGCCGCGACTTCTTCGCGTTCGGTTTGGGGTACGGAAAGCCTTTCCGCGATATATTTTCTGTAATCCATAATTAACACCCGCAGATAATAGATATATCGTAAATTTTAACACAAATTTTGAAATATCGCAACAAAAGCATTGAATAAATTTTCGGTTTATGCTAAAATTGTCATCGAAAAAGCGTTTCGGCAACAAGGTGATAAAATGAAACTCGGAGTAGTAGGACTTCCGAACGTGGGCAAATCCACGCTCTTTAACGCAATAACGCACGCGGGCGCGCAAGCCGCGAACTTTCCGTTCTGCACGATAGAACCCAACGTCGGCGTGGTAGCCGTTCCCGACGAGCGGCTCGGTAAACTCGCCGCGCTTTACGACAGTAAAAAGGTTACGCCCGCGACGATAGAATTCGTCGACATTGCGGGGTTGGTAAAGGGCGCGAGCCGCGGAGAAGGGCTCGGCAATAAATTCCTTTCGCATATCCGCGAAGTGGACGCGATAGTCCACGTCGTAAGGTGTTTCGAAGACGAGAACGTAACGCACGTCGAAGAAACGGTAAACCCGACGCGCGACATAGGCATCATCAATCTCGAACTCATACTCGCCGATCTCGAAACGGTACAAAAGCGTTACGACAAAGCCGTCGGTATGATTAAGTCGGGCGACAAAAAATACAAAACAGAAAGCGATTTGTTAAAACGCATTCTCGACAGGCTCGAAAGCGAAACGCCCGTAAGGGGTATGGACCTTAACGAAGACGAGCAAAAATACGTCAACGACCTGTTTTTGCTTACCACCAAGCCCGTGATTTACGCCGCGAACGTTTCCGAAGCGGATATGGGCAAGAGCGCGGACGATATTCCGCTTGCGAAAGAAGTGGCGGACTACGCAAAAAATACGGGCAGCGAAACGCTGGTCATCTGCGCGAGAACCGAAGAAGAAATTTCGCAACTTCCGCCCGACGAAGCGGAGATATTCCTTGCGGATTTAGGGCTTGAAGAAAGCGGACTTAACCGTCTCGTCAAGGCGTCGTACAGACTTCTGGGGCTGATAAGTTTTCTTACCGCTGGCGAAGACGAAACCCGCGCCTGGACAATTAAAAACGGCACGAAAGCTCCGCAGGCGGCAGGTAAAATCCACAGCGATTTCGAGAAAGGGTTTATCAGGGCGGAATGTATCGACTGGCAACTTCTTCTCGATTGCGGCAACTACGTCAAAGCCAAAGAACTCGGCAAGGTCCGCAGCGAAGGCAAGGACTACGTTATGAAAGACGGAGACGTCGTTCTGTTCAGATTCAACGTTTAGTTTCGGGGGAAACGAGTAATATAAAAAGCCGCGATTTCGATGCGAAATCGCGGCTTTCTTTTTTTACACAGTCATTTCAACGACGGCTTCCCGTCTTCTCCGCCGATAAAACCTTTCAGTATAAGAAAGGACAAATCGAGCCGCCATTCGGGTACTTCGTTGAGTTTTTTGTGTAGGGCGTTGGCTTCGCCGAGCGCTTTGCGGTACTCGGCGTAATTACACCCGTTTACCCGCGTAAACTGCTCTATAGCCCTGTCTTCGTCGCCGAGCAGTTGAGTTCTGCCGATATGTATCACGCTATGACAGTCGTGACAAACGGCTATCACGTCTTCGAGTTTCTGCGTGGCGGTTTTTACGTCGTAACTCCACCGTTCGTGGGCTTCGAGCCTGCTCGTCGGTCTTCCGCATATAGCGCATCTTCCGCCCGCGCGCGCGTAAGCGTCTTTCCGCACCGCGTCCCACACCTTTTTCGGCAACTCGGTTCTTAAATTGGAAAACCAGCACCCGTCGGGTACGAGTTCGAAATTAAGTTTATAGTTCATATCCCGTTATATAAAACGAGCCGCCGATTGCCGCTAAACGGCAATCGGCGGCTTTGCAAAGTCCTTAATTATTTAAGCCTACGCGAATATGAGTTTACCGCCTAAAATAAGGGTAACCATATCGCACACCCAGCATATTACCGAGCCGGGGATTATCCAGAGAATGCCCGCGATCAGGGTAACGACGTTATCGTACGCCACGCCCTTTACGATACGGTATATAGCCCAGACGATATCCAGCGCGGGAAGCGCGAGAATGACTTTGAGAACGAGCGGAAGTTCGTCCATCGCTTTAACGAAATCTTTCATAATAACTCTCCTTTATATTATATGCCGAGCGGTTGAAATTTTTGCCGTACGGCGTTAAATATCCGATTTTTCCGACGAGAATATTTTAGCACCGCGAAAGGCGCGTGTCAACGTTTTTATAAAGATTTTATTTTTTCGTACAACTCTTCGGGGTTTTTGGCGAAAGTGGTCGCGCCGAGCGCGGAGAGTTCTTCGCGCGTTCTGTACCCCCAAAGCACGCACACGCCGTCTATCCCCGCGTTTTTCATCGTCAGATAGTCGGTGTCGCTGTCGCCGATAAGCGCGGCATCGCCTACGCTTACGCCGAGCGCGGACAAAGTTAAATCCACGCACGAGCGGTCGGGCTTGGGTTTAGCCCCGTCGCGCAGTCCGCAGACGTAATCGAACCCGACCGCGGGGAAGAATTTTTTTACGACTTCTTCCGCGCCGTCCTGCGCCTTGTTGGAAACGACGGCGGTTTTGAACCCTTCGGCGTTAAGTCTCGCGACGAGTTCCGCCATTCCGCCGAACACTTTGGTGCGGCTTCCGTCGCAGAAGTTATACCCGTCGTTATAGTCCTTTACCATCGCGCAAAATTCCGTTTCGGCGCAAGGCTTGCCTTTCAAGGCGCGTTCGACGAGTTTTGCCGCGCCGTTGCCGACGAATCGGCGGGTTTCGGCAAGAGTTATTTCGGCGTAACCGAATTTTTTAAGGGTAAGGTTAAGATAGTGGTTTATATCGGGCGAAGCGTCTATAAGCGTTCCGTCCATATCGAATAAAACTGCTTTTTTCATAGTTTTATTATACTATTTTTCCGTTCGCATTACAAGCGTTTTAAGCGAAAAATATTTGCCTTTCCGCCGCGCGCAATTATCTGTGGCTACGCACGACGGGTTTTTTTAAGCGGCGACGGGGTATCCCGAACGCAAAAGCACGGGGCGGCTTGCGTCGTAACCGCCTTCGAGCGCGTCGAACAAATACCGTTTCGCCTTTATTACGTCGCGTTTCACGCTCACGCCCTTGTCGTAGCAAAGCCCGAGATAGTATTTCGCTTCCGGGCAGCCGATTTCGGCGGCGCGCTTCCATACCCTGAACGCCTTTTTCTCGTTCTTTTCCACGCCCACGCCGTAAAAATAATTGCGGGCGAGCAGCAACATCGCGCCAAGGTGGAGTTTCGACGCGGATTTTTTAAGGACTTTCACGCCCTTTCTCAAATCGTTTTCGCCGCGCGCGGTTATACATAATATATACCCGTACATATACTGCGCCGCCGCGTGACCGAGTTTCGCCGCTTCGGCGTACCAGCCGCGCGCCGTCTCCGCGTCTTTTTTTACTCCGCGCCCGTAATAATACTTCTCGCCGAGCATATAGCAACATTCCTTATTCCCGTTAAGGGCTTCTCTCAATACGTTTTCGTTAGTCATCTTTCAAACTCCTTTCTTCGTAGTTTACAACCGAATTGTACACTATAAATAAGACAAACGCTTGTCAAAGATAACGGGGTTTTTCAAAAATTTTCAAAGTTTTTCAAAAAAACTCCGCCCCTTTTTCGGGGCGGAGTTATATTTTTTGATTTTTTATATTGCGGGCGGAGTTTAACGGCGATAAATCGGCAAGCCGTAAAACTCAGTCTTTTTCGTAAATTCCGACGGAAGTCTCGCCGTCGGTTTCGGTTAAGTGAACGACTATTTTTTCTTTCATCGACGACGGAACGTTCTTCCCGACGAAGTCGGCGCGTATAGGCAGTTCTCTGTGTCCGCGGTCGATTAAAACCGCAAGGCGTATGCTCTTGGCTCTGCCGACGGCGAAAACCGCGTCTATCGCCGCGCGCGTGGTTCTGCCGGTAAACAGCACGTCGTCGACGAGAATGACGTCTTTGCCTTCCACGTCGGACTTGTCGAGTTCGGTTTTGACTTCCGGTTCTTCCCTTACGTCGTCGCGGTAATGGGTTATGTCGAGTTCGTAGATAGGCACGTCTACGCCGGCGTTGAGCAGAATATTGCCCTTGATGATCTTCGCCAAAGGCACGCCGCGCGTCTTTATGCCGATAAGCGCAATGTTGGTAAGGTCGGGCGAGCGTTCTATTATCTCGTAAGAGAGACGCGTCATCGCGCGTTTTACGGCTATTTCGTCAAATAAAAGAGTTTTGAATTTCATACCGCGATTATACAATTTTTTAACCGTTCCGTCAAGCCTTTCGACAAAACGTCGCGATTAAAAACATAAGTTCTGATTTTTCGCCGTCGCTAATATATTATTATGAGTACGCCGCGGAAGGGTTTAACTAAAAACCCTTCCGCGGCGGAAAATAAAATTCAAGGACTTTCGGGTATGAATAAAAACAGATCGGTCGCTCTGATACGGGAAATTACCGCGGGGTATTCCGCGCCCGACTCGTCGGTGCGCGGCGTGGCGGTTTTAAGCGGGGATAATCGGCTGAAAGTTTCGCTTATCAACCTTGCGCCCGTCAACGGCGGAAAGTACCGCGTGGCGGCTTGCGACGGCGATTTCGGCGATTTCGAGTCCGTTCCGCTCGATTCTCTCTCGTCCGCCGAATTGACCGTAAGCGGCGAGAACGTGGGCGTGACGGTGGCGTTCCGCTCTGACGACGGGCAACGGATAATACCGATCGCATACGGCGCGTTTTCTTCACGCGCAAGGTCCGCAAAGGAGATGACGGATTATGCGAAGAACGCGCGTTACGAAAGCCCTTACGGCGTGGCGGCGGAGAAACCTGACGCGAAGGGCGCGGATTACGACGACGAAGTCGTCGCAACCGAAGACTACTACGCTTACGAGCGCGAACGAAGACGAACGGAGAATATAGACTATGAAAATTTCGGCGGCGATGAAAATGTCGGCGATGAAAGCGCGGCTTACGGATACGAAAAAGCGAAAATCGCGGGCGTTGATACTTTCGGCGATGAAACGCAAAGCGCGCGCGACGAGATTTATTTCGATAAGATAAAGCCGCAGATAGAGCGGTTATTCAAGGACTTTCCGTCGGAAGAAAATCTTAACGAAGTCGTGCCGGACGGAAAATGGGTTAAAATAGACTACGACGAGACCGAACATTACTGCGTGGGCGTTATTTACGAAAACGGCAAGCCGTCGTATCTGTGTTACGGCGTGCCGGGCAGGTACGGCGAAAAGCCCGAAAAGTTGAGCGGCGATTGCAGGTTTATTCCGTCGTCGCTGTTCCGCCTGAAAGGCGACGGGTACTGGGTGCTGTTTCAGGACGCCGTTACGGGCGAGTGCGTATAACCGCGCCCGAAAAAAACGAACGGCGGAACGTCTCGCAAAAAGACGGTCCGCCGTACGGTGGAGTTAGCCACAGGTGATTGCGTTTGAACCCGCCAAAATCCCGATATTTACACGCTTTTTGTCAAATTCGACTTCGCCCGTACCACAAAGTACGAACAAAGCCGCCTTCGTCAAAAATCATCGAAAATAGCGGCATTTTGGTTGCAGGCAAGTCTTGCGTTGTGTTTTTAGGTTAAGACAAGGCGCGCGAGCGGCTTAATACACAAGTATAAGCCACGAGCGCAACACCGTATTAGCCAAAAACACAGCGCAAGACCGTGGTTCAAACACGATCACCTGTAGCTAAAAGAACAGGTAGTCGTCAAGTACTTCTTCCGCGACCGACCTGAACTTTTTAAGTATGGAGCGTTTTTTCAAAACCTTCTTATAGAGAAGGGTTTTTGCGTATCCGATAAGAGTTTCGTCGTTTTCAAACTCTTCGCGCATAGCCTTTTCAAAATCTTTTACGATTCTTTCAAAGGCGTTCTTTTTGGTTTCGGAATCTAAAAGTTCCGGATGCGCCGTGTAGTAACAGCAGGCTTTGCAAGTGTTTCCGATTTCAAAGTAATTCACTCTTATTTCTCCTTTTCTTTCGCGTCATACGATACTTGAATGATACGCCCGAAAAATGAAAATGTCAAGTAAAATCTTTGATTTTCAGCCCGATCGACCACATTTGCCTTTTTTCGACCTGCGGCTGCTTTTTTCGACTTTTTACGACGTAGAAAAAGCCGAAAAAACGACTTTTTTCGACTTTTGGTTGTTTTTATTCTTTTCCGGAATCGTTGCTGTTGCCGAGAAACGTTCCCCAGCCGCTCGTTTTGGGGCGGGGTTGACGGGGCGGTCTGTCGCCGCGGTCGCGGTTATATCTTCCGCCGCGGTCGCCGCGGTTGTTACCCCTGAAACCGTCTTTGGACGATCTGAAGTTGGGGCGGTCGCCGTAACCGTTGCGGTTATTGTTTCTGAAACCGCCGCGGTTGCCCTTGAACGACGCGTCGATAGGTTCTTCGTCGGTTATGACGGCGGGAACGATAACGACTCTTCTGTTCGGTTCTTTGCCGTCGGATTCGGTGGTTACGTCTTTACTGTCGGCAAGCGCGGAATGGATAATTCTTCTCTCGTACGGAGCCATCGGTTCGAGTATGACTTTTCTGCCTTCTCTTACCGCCTTGTCGGCGAGTTTAAGCGCAAGGCTTTTAAGCGTTTCTTCGCGTTTTTCTCTGTAATTTTCGCAGTCTACGACCACGCGTCTGTAATCGTCGCGGCCGATATTCGCAACCGCGCCCGCAAGCGTCTGCAACGCGTCGAGAGTCTCGCCGCGATAGCCTATAACCTGCTGACCGCGTTCCGCGACCACGTTGATGACTATCTTTTCGTCTTCTTCTTCGATGGAGCATTTGGCGTTGACGTTCATTATCGGGAAAAGCCCTTCCAAAAAGGCTTTCGCTCTTTCGCCGTCGCTCTTTTTAGCGTCTACCGTAACTTCCGCTTTCTTGGCATTTAAGCCTAAAAAACCCTTTTTCGCTTCTTCTACGATTTTAATTTCCGCTTCGTCTTTGGTTAAACCCAATTCTTTTAACCCCGATTCGATCGCTTCTTCGACCGTTTTACCGTAATAGGTTGGCATTTTTCTCTCTCCTTTTATCTTCTTTTGCCGTAACGGGCTTTGCTCGTTTCTTCGGCTATTTTTTTGTTTATTTTACGTTTGAAAGACCTTTCCACGCAGAAGTTGATAAGCAGGGTAAACACGGTCGAAAGTATCGAACTCGTCACCATATATATCGAGAACCCCGCGGAATAGATGAACGCGAACACGCCGAACATTATCGGCATCATCCACGTCATTATCTTCTGTTGAGTGGCGGCTTGTCCGCTCGCGCCGTCTACGGAAGACAATTCCATCTGCGTTTTTTGAGTTTTGTTCATTATGAGCGTACTCGCGAGCATCGTCAGTATGGACAGCGCGACGAGTATGAACAGACCGTTGCCCTTGCCGAACCCCGTCTTTTTGTACGCCGAAAGGTTTGCGGTCATGGCGTTGTACTTGGCTTCGGTAAACTGCGTGCTGTTCGTCTTGCCGAAAATGGTGGACGAAAGGTTGGCGTACGTCGGAATGGCGGGTTTCGTCGGGCTGTCTACTACCCAAAGGTTCTTAACCCACGGGAAGAGTACCGATTTGCTTCTGTGGCGTTCGTAACTCTTTTTAGACGCTTCGCGCGCGGATTCGTAAATCGCGCCGTCGGCGTAATCTTCGGCTATTTTATTCAAAAGAACGTTCGTTAAATACGCGTTGGCTATTTCGTCTTTGGTTTTGCCTGCGGAATTTAACAAAACGTCGCTTTTATTTCCGTCGGTCGGGAACAGGAACTCGCCTTCGGCGGTAACGTACCCGTCGAAAATATCGGCGGAAGTCTTGGCTTTTATATTCGCTATATCGCTGTCTTTGAAGAAGTACCCGTCGTCGGCGTTGCCCGTAACGAGCGGATTGTCTTTCTGCAATTCTTCTATATACGGCAGCAGTTTTTGTCTTACGAACGCGTCCTTCGTTATTTGAAGAACGTGGTTTCTCAGATCCGTATCCGCAAAATTATAGTCTTTGGACGCGGTTATGAATTTGGTATAGATTTCCGCGTACTTTTCGTCGGTTTTAAGCGTGGAATTATTGACGTATTCGTCTTTTTTGAGCGAATAATCTTCTATATTCGTCTTTTTGCCGTCTGCGGAATAGCCCGTAAAGTAAATACCGTACTTTTCTTTGAGCGCGGCGTCTATGTTGACGAAGTAGTCTTCGCCGACCTTTACTATTCCGTCGCCGTCGTAGTTTACGATCGCTTCGTCGTAAGCCGTAGCCATTTTCTTGAATACTTCGAAGTCTGCTTTTCTCGAATACGAACTGAACGCGCCTATTACTATTATGAAAAATACGAGCGATATTATCGTAGGAAGACACGGCATAAGCGCGGAATACCCGTTCTTTTTATAAAGAGCCATCATCTTCTGCTGATAAAGTTGTTTGTTGTTGGCGTACTGCTTCTGGAGTTTTTCGAGATCGTCGCGCATCATTTCCATTTTAAGCGCGTTCTTTTTCATAGACGCCCTTGAAAATATATCCAGCGGCAGAGTTATGAGTTTAAGCGCGAGCGTAAAGAGTATAATGCCGAAACCTACGTCCGCCACTATACCTATAAACGACTCTATAACGCCGAGCAACCACGCGTATTTATAACTAACGCTACCGAGCGAACCGATAAGATTTATCTGTATGCCCGATAATAATCCGTTTAATGCCATTTTACTCCTGTTTTGTCAAATAAGCCACTTTTTCAAATTATAGTTATCCGGAACGGGATCGAACCCGCCTTTGTTTAGTCTGTTACACCTTAACAATCGCCAGATTATAAGCCCCGTCGCAACGAAAAAATTATGCTTTTCGAGCGCCTGCATCGCGTATACGCTGCAACTCGGCGTAAATATACAGTCGCTTCTTAAAGCGACCGAAATTCTTTTCTTATAAAATTTGAGTATTTTTATAAAAAATCCGTTCAACGGACCGACACGCTTCATTTTAAGTTTTCGCGATTTTTTGCGAAGAGTATATCTTTATAAAAAACGTCGTAAGAATATTCTTCGGCTTTTTTCGGCATAAATACTATATAATACGGCGTCTGCGCGTCTTTGAAAATTTCTCTTACCGCCGCGCGCAACAATCTTTTTATGCGATTTCTTTTTACCGCGTTGCCGTGTTTTTTGCTTACCGAATAACCTATTTTAAGTTCGTCGCTTTTTATATAAAGCATAACGAGCGATTTTAAGTAAACTCTTTTCCCTTTGGAAAATACTTTGTTAAAATCGCTCTCTCTTTTTAATCTGTTTATCAAATCAATAGGTAAGACGTTTACGGCCTTTGTTTCTTCTTCTCTTCAAAACTCTTCTGCCGGCGGTGGTGGACATTCTCTTTCTGAAACCGTGTACTTTATTTCTGGTTTTCTTTTTGGGTTGATAAGTTCTTTTCATATTTTTACTCCTATAATATCGCGCGTTTTATACTTCGCCGATTATTTGCTTTCGTCATTATATCGTTTTAATTTGTATTTGTCAACTTTTTTATGACGGAAAAAGTTTAGTTTATTCTTATGGGCAGTACGAGAAATATATATTCTTCGCCCGAAAACGGGGTTATGATCGCGGGCGCGATTTCGCCGACGAATCTGAACGTTATAAACTCGTCGTCGGTCGCTTTAAGCGCGTCGCAAAGGTATTTGGAATTGAAGTTGATATCGAGATCCTTTCCTTCCGTTTTGATAACCACGCTTTCGTTTACGTTGCCGCGTTCGGAATTAGCCTTTATATTGATAACGTTTTCTCTTATTTCGAGTTTGACTACGTTTCGCGCGTCTTTCGCGACGATCGTTGCCCTTTCGAGACTGTTGAGAAGAGTTGCGCGTTCCGCGCTGAACACGGTAATAAACTCGTGGGGGATAATCTGTTCGTAGTTTATGAACTCTCCTTCTAAAAGTCTGCTTACGAAAACCGTACCGTCGTTTTCGACCATAAGCGAGTTGTCTTCGCTGACTATCGTAACGTCTCCGTTCTCGTCGTCGATCATTCTCGAAATTTCGCCGAGCGAACGCGCGGGGATAATCATTCTGAATTCGCCGCTCGCTTCTTTAAGTTCGGTTTCGGCGATCGCCATTCTGAACCCGTCGAGCGCGACGCATTTAAGGGTTTCGCCCTTTATCTCGAACAGACAGCCTTTAAGTATGGGGCGGGATTCGTCCGTAGAACAGGCGAACACGGTCTTATTAACTACGTCTTTATAATTCTTTTGCGAAAGAGTGACGTATTTTTCTCTCAGATTCTTTTTTATGGACGGAAATTCTTCCGCGGGCAGCGCGGAAAGATAAACGACGCTTTCGCCGTAGACTATTTTTATTCTCGACTCTTCTTCGAGATAGAGTTCTACTTCGTTCTCGTTTTCGAGTTTTTTAACGAGTTCGGCAAACATTCTGCCCGGCAATACCGTTTCGCCTTCCCTGAACGTTTCGGCGGGAATGGTCTTTTCGATACCTATTTCCATATCCGTGGCGGTAAGGGTAAGCGCGTCTCCCTTAACCGAAAGTTTGATGCCTTCTAAAATAGGGTTGGTGGTTTTTACGCTTATGGCTTTTGAAACCTTCATTACCGCGTTGTTAAGGTCGTTGCCGTTTACGATTATTTTCATATTTTCTCCTTACTGAAAAGCGCGTCTGCTTTCGCCCGAATGATAGAATATATATTTTTATTTTTTTTAATAATAGTAACAATAAGGGCGGTTGAAATGTAGACAACTCCGTTTTTATACCCAAAATCTTTTATATTACCGAAGATTTTGGAAAAAGCGGAAAGTTTACAAGCGGTGGACAAGTTATTAACCGTTTTGAAAAAGGTGGATCGATTGTTTAATACTTTTTTTTTTCAAAAATATAAAAAACGACCTTACCGTATCCCGCGCCCGCGCGTTATCGATACAACAAGTATATTATATATAATATACGCCGAAAAAGCAAGGAAAAAAGAAAACTTTTTTAATAAATAATAAAGTGTTGAAAAGAAGTTGACAAATCTCTTCTAAATGTTAAAATCTTGTTGATGAAAGAATTATTTGAAAAATACGGAATACCGTTAAGCGACGAAAAACAGGAAAAATTAAGAGAGTTTTCCCGCCTTTTAAGGGAATACAACGAGAAATTCAACTTAACTTCGATAACCGACGAGAAAGAAATAGAAATAAAGCACTTTCTCGACAGTTGTTTATTCGTGGATAAGTTTTCAACAGGCGCGAAAATAATTGAGATAGGTTCGGGCGGCGGGTTTCCGTCCGTACCGAATAAAATTCTCCGCGACGATCTTTCTTTTACGCTTTTGGAAGCGACCGAAAAGAAGTGCGAATACCTTTTAACGATAAAAGAAAAGTTAAATCTTAAAAACGTAGAGATAATAAACGGCAGAGCGGAAGAGTTGGGAAAGGATAAAAAATACCGCGAAAAATACGATTACGCGATAGCGCGCGCCGTCGCGAGAATGAACGCGCTTTGCGAGTATTGTATGCCTTTCGTTAAAAAAGGCGGAAGTTTCGTTGCATTCAAAGGTCAGGCGGAAGAAGAAGAACTGAAAGAAGCCGAAAACGCGATAAAAATTCTCGGCGGAAGAGTAAAAAAAGTATACGAATACGAACTGCCGGAAGGTAACGGAACGCGGAACGTCGTTGAGATAGAAAAGATATCTTCCACCCCCGAAATATATCCGCGCCCTAACGGCAAAATAAAAAAATCCCCGTTATAACCCCGTTTTTTCCGCAATTACCTATGGCTAACCGACGTAGATTAAAAAAACTCGGACTTTTTATCCGAGTTTTTTTTCGTGAAAGTAAAGTATAATATTTTTTATATAACACGATTATTTCGTTTCAAAGCGTTTATAGTAAGCGCAATATCTTCCGAAAAACATAACGACCGATCTTTTATTTCATCCGGTGCGTATGCCATATCCGTATTTACGCAAACGTAACGCGCATTTTTGTTTTGCGCCGTCAACCGCCAGAACGGATATTTGATGATAACGGGAGTATTCATTCCGACGCCGAGTTCGAGATATAAAATTTTCTTGTTTTTATTCTCTTTTATAAACCGCTCGTAGCGTTCGCAGGCAAGACGCCAGCCGTCGTCTTCGACGAATTTGTCGTCGCAGCGAAGGTTCATCGTCATAGGCTTTCCGCAAACGGGGCATTTCGGCAAGAGAGCGGACGGAATCTTCATATCGCGTTGTTTTTCTACCATTTCGCGAATGATTTTCTCGTTATCGTAGGTTTTATTATGACAAGGAACGCAGCATTGAAAAAGCCCGTAATCGCCTTGTGTGTAAAACAGCCTTTGTTTATCGAATCCCGCTTTCTGAAAACAGTGGTCAACGTTCGTCGTGATAACGAAGTAGTTTTTATCTTTTACGAGTTCGAAAAGTTCGTTATAAACGGGTTTAGGCGGATCTAAGTAACGATTTATAAAAATATATCTCGACCAGTAAGCCCAGAACTCTTCGGGCGTGGAGTAAGGATAAAATCCGCCCGAATACATATCGTGAAAATTGTATTTTGATTCGAAATCGTGAAAATTCTCGTGAAAACGCCGCCCCGAATAAGTAAAGCCCGCGGCGGTAGAAAGCCCCGCGCCCGCACCTATTACGATTGCGTCCGCATTTTCGATAAGTACCTTCAATCTATCAAATTTTCCCGAGTATTCGTCTGTATAATTCATAATCTTCCTTCTCAAACACGTCGAATATAACTTTAATATCGCTTTCGGTTTGCTTTTTGTATCGTTGAACGACTTTTACCGCAAGCAACGCCGCTTCTTCTTTCGGATAGCCGAAAACGCCCGTAGAAATACAGCAAAACGCAATGCTTTTGAGTTTCATCTCGTCGGCTTTTTTAAGACAATTCAGGTAACATTTTGCCAAATCCGTTTCGTTTTCTTCCGTTACGCGCCCGTAAACGACAGGACCGACGGTATGAAAAATAAATCTGCTTGGCAAATTGTAGGCTTTCGTGACGATAACTTCGCCGTTTTCGGCTTCTCTGCCTTTCATAATGTCGTTACAATCGAGCCTTACCTGCACGCCGGCAAAAGTGTGAATCGCGTTGTCGATACAGTCGTGCAAAGGACGAAAACAACCGAGCATTGCAGAGTTTGCGGCGTTGACGATTGCGTCCGCATTCAGCGTGGTAATGTCGCCTTTAAGCAGCGAAATACCGTCGGTATACGCTAAATTTTTGACGTCAATCACGCCGCGTTCGTTTTTTCTTCCGGTCAGATATTCGTCCTGTAAAGATAGAAATTCCGCGGAAACGGGCATCGGCGGACGAACGTTTAATAAGGCGCGTAACAGTTTTATTTGCGAGCCTTCGTCGCCCGGAACGCTTACCGCTTCCCGTCTTTCTTCAAGCAAATATTTAATCAGCCGCGTTCTTCTTTCCGATTGATTCATATATAACTCCTTTTATGCCGAACAAAATAATACGAACCCACGATTGCGCCCGACGTAAAAGCGATCAGAATTTACCGTTGTCGTTTTGCCAATCGGATTTATCGGCAATCGTTTCCATAACGTCCCAATGCTCCGCTATTTTGCCGTTTTCGACACGCCACAAATCGTAATAAGAAGTGGGTTTACCGCCGAACGAGCCTTCCGATACCGCCAGCACCATATCTCCGTCGGCAAGAACCTGATGAACCTTATCGTAAATCATAGCGATTCCCGCTTTTGCGAGTTGTTCAAGGGCAGCGCCGAGCCCCGAAAGACCGTCGGCTATTCCCGTATTGTGCTGTAAATATTTGTCGCCGTCGAAATAATAGGGGGTTTTCTGCGGATTGTTGCCTTGCATTACGTCATAAAGGAAGTTTTTTACGAGAGTGCGATTTGCTTCGGTTTTATCTAAGTCTTTCGCTTCGGTCTGACCGTCAATCTGCGTTCTGCCGGAAGGATTCGGCTGTGCTTTTGCCGTGAGATTATCCCAATGCTCCGCAATAAGTCCGTTCTCAAAACGGAAAATATCAAAAGCCACCTGTTCGCCTGCACCGGCAAAGTTGTATACGGTTTGCATAAAAACTTTA
>CAKQQQ010000011.1 GCA_934271065.1 uncultured Clostridia bacterium
ATTCAAGGCGTACGAAGCCTCTGTATCATAAAAAAATAACCCTCCTAAAAAGGAAGATTATCTAAAATAAAAATGGGCATTAAGAGTCAAAACTCGAACTTTTTACAATGTGTTAAAAACCTTGTTATTACTTGGCAAAAGCCCGAAAATCTTTTAATTTTAAAAACTTTTGTTGAACTGAAAAAAGAATATGATTTATTAAAAGTTTGTTAAGTTTTATTGAGAACCGTTTTTTATAAAAATTTTTATTTGAAAAAGATTTTAAAATTCAATAATAACAATATTTTTTAAAATATTTTCAAAAATATAATTTATTGCCGAATTTTTTTAGATAATTAGAGCAAACCCAAACAGAATCAAAGGGAAAGGAAGAAGCATTGCCGAAAAAATCGCCAATTTGAAAAATTGGGGGACTAAAAAAGACTCGGCGGGCGGGACAACAACCCCCGTCGGATTTCACCCTCCCCACAGTACCTATGAGGGGCTGAAATACACGCACATCAAGGGCTTTCAATACTCGCAACACAATACAAACCCAACTGCAGACGGAACTCGCATGCCGAACCGAACCACGACGACCGTTTTTAAAATTCGTTGCCGAAAATAAAAAAAAATAAAACGTGTAAATTGCTTTTGATTTATTTCTATAAAATAATCAATGTAAAAAGATGTAAAAGTTTTAAATTTGTTTTGATTAAATTATTGAAATAAATCAATACCCGAGTAATAATGCAGATATAAAAGTTCTAAAAAAACAAAACAAGAACTGGCAAATCATCAAAGGGGGCGGGGTATGAAAATAGAAATAGAACAAATAAACAACCAATATCGTTATTCTGTTTTAGAACATCGTGCTATTCAATTTCATCGACATTATGACGACACGAACTTTGAAACAAAATTAAAATTTGTTGAAGAATTTTTAGACAGTACGCATGCGAAGTTCAAACAATATACTCGCCGAGATGTTTTAAAAGATTTTGCAAAAACCGACGAAGCGATTGCCGAGCAATACAAACGGGAATATCCCAAAGGTGGCTATCGCAAAAACGCAGGTCGCAAGGTTGGTTCATTCGCCAACGGCGTAAGGTCAACTCGAACGAAACAATTTACAATGGCTATTACCGAAGAAGAAAAGGAATATTTAACTTATTGCTTAGAATGGTTTAGGTCACAAAAACTAAACGGCCCGAAACAAATCGGAAACGAAATGAAAGAGAGTTTAGTCGAACTCATTCAAAAAGATTTTATGGATAATGTTTATCGAAAGGAACTTAACTACGACAATGCAAAACGCTTTGAACACCTTTTGCAAAAAAGAATCCGGCAATATAAAGCCGTGAACAATATCGACGAAAACGCTCCTTTTTATAAGCACGATTGTTCAAAATGTACATACTTAGGCGATTATATTAAAAGTTCATTTGAAACAAAAGAGGGGTTATTGCATGCCGCTTATTTTGATTTATACGCCCACCCTCAATTTGAAAGCGATTCCGTTGTTTTTATTGCTCGATATGGTAACGAGTTGGACGAATATACATCTTTTACTTACTTTGTTGAATCCGAATGGAAGCCACAACAACAAATAATGGGACAACTTCCCGAAATTTACGAAGCCTTTAAGCGTTATGCCGAAAGATGTCGCCCGAACTCGCCCAAATACCCATTCTCGTTTCTTGAAGCAGAATAACCAAATAACAAAAAAGCCGACCTCGAACATCGAAGTCGGCTTTCTTAATTTTTATTCAGACGAGCGAGAACGCCCCTCAAATTGTTTTTAATATACAAGTAATCATTTTTTATATAAAACCCACCTTATTTTTAATCCTAGCCCCCTAGATTTTAATTTTTTTATATAGTTCGAACACGGCATTTCAATATCGAACTTTTTTATAAAATTAAACTTTAATCTCTCAAACGTGGCTAAAAACTATAAGCAACGCTCTTCAAACTCAATCAAGGCAATAAAAAAGGCGACCCCGTCGAAACGGAATCGCCTAACAGAATAGCTGAAACTTCTCCCAAATCTCCTCCACTCTCAAAGAAAAAGCCCGAACATTGCTCGGGCTTCACCATAAGAAGAGAGAGCCTAAGATTTTTAAATCAAATTTTTATCTTTAAACTTTTTAATCGCTTCCCAAATTGCGTTCGCAAATATTTCGGGCTTTTCGATTAAAAGTTTTTCTTCGGTCGGGTTCGATATAAACGCCAACTCAACAAGAATTGCCGGGGCTTTGGTTCGATTCAAAACGTGTAAATCGTTCCTTGGTTTAATTCCACGATTAAAAAGCCCCGTCGCTTTTACGAGTTCGGCTTGGGTAATTGTCGCCAATTCTTTTCCCTTTGCCGAGCCGGTACAATATAACACCTCGCACCCGTGGGCGTTTGGGTTGGTTGAGGAATTACAATGAATGGAAATAAAACACGTTGCCCCCGACTTGTTTTCTTCTTTTGAAATTTCAAAATAAGTTTTCTTTTGTTGGTAAACTCGAACGGGGTAGCCGTTCAACTTCAATCGTGCTTCCAAAATTCCTGCAACCTTTGCCGCAACAACTGATTCTTTCGTTCCCGATTTTGAACACGCTCCGGGGTCTGTCCCACCGTGTCCGGGGTTTAAAAATATTTTCATTCATTCCCTCTTTTCTGTTTTAGTAAATAATTTTTGATGTCGTTTATTCCCCGATTAACTTCTTTGAATTGCTCCGTTCCCTCGTCGAATCGGTGAAAAACGGTTTTGAATTGGTTGTCAATTCCACTTTTGAACTCGGCGAATGCCGCAAGCGTTAAGAAACGATTTTCAATATCCGTTTTAACTTCGGTTTTCGCCTGTCCCAACTCGTCCGGGGTTACAAAACATTTCCCGTCTTTCAATGATTTAATAATGTTTTCTTTTAAATCCGTAACTTCATCATGCGAAGCGACAATATGATTTTTAATGAGCCAAATCACAACGGCGATAATTAAAATCGTTAAGAGTGGGTAAGTTGTAAAAATTTCTAACATTTGCCCCTCCTCTTTCGGTTTTTCCAATTTCTCGTCTTTTGGAAATTGTCAACACAATGTTTCATCAAGTAACGTCGCCAACTCGCAACCTTTGAAACATAAAGTAACCGTTCAAGAACGATTGTTGAGAAATATCGGTCGTAATCAATAAGCCCTTTATTTTCGCACATTTTGTCGTGAACCAAAGACGGAATCAAAAACGCCGAATCAGTTGGCGAGCCGATTAAACTCCAACAAGGCTTCGGAATTGAAGCCCCGTCCCACCTATAACCTTTTTCAACTTTTATAACATATTTTTTTCTTTTTTTATGGTCGAATAAGATTATATAAAACTCGTTCAAACACTTAAACGGTTTTTTCTCTAACTCCTCAACCTCTTCGTCCGTCATTCCCGGAGTAGGGAACAACGGAATCGGCTTTGGCATTTCCGTAAAATAGATTGAGAGTAGTTCTTTGTTATTGTACCATTCAAGCATTTTCGCCCTCGCCGATTTCTTCCCCTGTAATTCTGTTATATTTTTCTTTCGCTTCTAATAAAGCGGCATTGTACTCGGGAATTAAGTCGTCTAATACGGCGTGAATTTTTTCAAAGAATTTCAAACCCAACTCACAACAAAGGATTCGTTTTTTGAGTTTTTTGGGGTCGGTTGTGTCAAAACATTTTTCGAGTGCTTGCTCAAAACTTTTTGTCGCATCAACAAAACGGTTGTATAATTTTTCATAAAGATTTCGGGCAAGAACTGAAATCTTTGATTTAATGATTTTTGTTACTATGGGAGCAACATATTTCACCAATAATCCAACTGCGATTTTAATATCCATTTTTAACCCTCCTGTAATTTTGTTTTAAAATACTTGATTTTGTTTTGGTTGTATTCAATTTCACGCTTGGCGTTTTCGATTCCACGGCGACACGCTTCGACGTTATCTTCAAATAAAACGAAATCACAACCACAATCCACACAATGCATTTGAAAGAATACACGCTCGGAATCGCCCTCGGACGTTTCGATAATTTGAATCGTTTCACTTTGACACAACGGACAAACAACGCCGACTTTCAAACGTGGTTCTTCTCGGTCGGGCGTGGACAATAACAAATCAACCAACGCTTCGTCCGAACGCTCGACTTGTTGCCGAATTTCTGTAACTCTTGATTCCATTAAGAAACCTCCGCTTTGTCGAACAATTCGCCTTGTTTTTCAGCCGTTTCGCCTTGGGCGTAAAGAATCGCTTGATTTTTTAATTCGTCCAACTGTTCGATTGCGTAAGTTGGGATTGTGTAACCTTTTTCGGCTTCAATCATAATATGAGGAGTATTTATGCAGAGTGGTTGTGGAACTCCGTTGTCAAGTGGAACTTGCCCCGAAATAATTACGCCGCCTTTTTCTGAAAAATTAACGGTTGTAATTAAGACGTCGTCCTTTTTATCTTCAAGTTCGCAAATTTCACAAAATACCTCGCTCAAATCTTGCATTGACTTCAAGAATGAATCAAGGGGCTTTTCTCGACCTTTGAAAGTAACTTCCCCCGTCCCGTTTCGCTTATTTTCTTTGAACGAAATTTCTGGAATGTCGCTTTTTGCATCGATTCTGATTTTAGAAATAAAGCCGTTGAAATCGGGCTTCATTTTAGTTTTAATGTTTGTTACTTTGCCTTTTGCCATTTTCTCTCCTCCTGTATTTAATTCTCGCTTGCTCTTTGTGTTTTATACTCGGCAAAATATTGCTCTTTTTTTGAATACAAAAACAAATAAAGTTGAATAACTTCTAACCCTGTCATTTCAACCATATTTTCAACCTTACCCGTTTCGTCATAAACGGCGAATGTTTGGCTTGCAACTGTTGACGGGTCGCCACCTAACATCTTGATTAAATTAACTGCCGTTTCGATGTCGGACATAATTTTTTTGTAGTCGTTAATATATTTCGGCTTGTATTTAAACCCATTTGTATAAAGAACACCCGTGTTTAATTTGTTTTCGTACTCGTCGAATGCTTCCGTATTGACGTTATCGTTTATCGTGTCGGCGATAAGTTGATTTTTAAGAGTTTCGTATTCGTTCGCCGTAACAAAGGCTTCGGAATATTCCCAATATGTCAATTCTTGCCCGTTGTCGTCGATTCTTGTTTTTTGTTGCAAATCACGACGGATATATACATAACCCGGACAAGAAGTGGTATCGATTAAATCGGGCTTAATATTAGATTGAGCCTTTTTGTAAGTTAATTGCATTGTTTTCCTCCGTTTGTTTTTCTTTTCTCTTTTTGTTGTGTTTGCTCACGATTTTTCGGCAAACAATCGGATTTACGAACGGTTTAATATGTTTTTCGTAAGCCTTGTGCGTGTCGGTCGGTAAGAACCAACCCATATAACTCAATAATTGGCATGCATCTCGCCAAGAGATTTTTAACTTTTTGCTGATTCTTTTCGCTAACCTTATCGCTCTTAAAAATATTGATTTTCTGATTGTTGTTTTATCTCGGTAAAACTTAAACCCCATAAAATCAATCGGGCGACCACGACGAACGCCGTTTTTGTCAACATAATCAAATAAAAAGACTTGCCAATTATCTTTTATTTCCAAATCCAAAGTTGTTAAATACTCTCGGATTTTAATAAACATTTTATGTAATTCTCGCTTCGATGAGCCGAATATAACCATATCGTCCATATATCGGACATAACAAACGGCTCTCAATTCCTCTTTTATGTAGTGGTCGAGAGGTTGTAAGAACCAATTAGCGAACCATTGGCTCGTGTAATATCCAATCGGGAGTCCTTTATTAAGAACCGTCCCGTCGGGTAAGATTCCAACATTGGAATCCAAAACAAAATAAACTAATTCCAAAAACTTTAAATCGGTTATTGTTTTTCTGAATCGTTGTTTCAAAAGGTCGATGTTAATATTTTCGTAAAAATGGTGAATATCTAACTTTAAAACATACTTGATTTTCTTAGGGTTTTTACGGATAAATTTTTCAATGTATTTTTTACCGTAATGAACCCCACGTTCAGGAACTGACCCACAAGAATATTTATACATTCCTCGCATAAATATTGGCTTTAAAACGTAAATTACAATGTGTTGAATCCATTGTTCGGGTCGGCGAATCGATAAATAAGGTTGTATGATTTTTCTTATTTTTTGTTTGAACCCGTCGTTTACGATGTGGGCTTTGTGTATAAGGGGTTTAAAACCTCCCTCCCAAATCTTCTCTCTTAACTTGCGTTTTGCAAGGTCGTAATATTTAATTATTTCCTTGACTTTCGGACGGTCGGTTTTACCTTTAACACAAGTTTTCCAAGAAATATCCATACATTCATCACTTACGGCAATTTCGATTAAGTGATTATGTGTTTTCATATTCAATTTTCCAAGAAGTGAAACTATTGATTTATTGCTTCACGGCTTCAAGTCGCATGCTTTGTTTTTGCTAATCGCAAAAACTGTCGCTTGCTATTTCGCCGATACTTCGAGTTTGAGCCTACGGCTCATCACTCTACGCAAAAATCAACTCTTACTTATAAGCCTTATGGATTTTCGGCTAACTTACTAACCCATACCTCTTGGTCGGCTTAATTTTTGCCAAGTGGCAAGGATTTTAGTCTGCATTATAAGATTTTATTTGTATTTATTAAGTAAGTGAGAGCCACGCCGTAATTCCAATCCGAGTTCGAAACCACGTTGTTCACATTGAGAGCGAACGCCCCGACAAGAAAGCCGTCGTTCGAACAACTCCCGAAACGGGCGAAGCCACAAACTAAAACCCTAATTTTATTTTTTATAAAGTAAGTGAGAGCCACGCCGTAATTCCAATTCGAGTTCGAAACCACGTCGTTCACATTGAGAGCGAACGCCCCAACAAGGAAGCCCTCGTTCGAACTACCACCGAAACGGGCGAAGCCACAAACTAAAACCCCAATTTTTATAATGCTCTTAAACAAAGCACGGGGGAGTTCCCCCGTTATCCCCCCGAAAGAGGTTTTTTGTAAGAGAGAGCCACGCCGCAAACCCAAGCCGAGTTCGAAACCACGTAGTTCACAATGAGAGCGAACGCCCCGACAAGAAAGCCGCCGTGCGAACAACTCCCGAAACGGGCGAAGCCAACAATACCACTATTCGACCATAAGCCGTCGGCGAAGCGTGTAGTCGATGAACCTCCCGTTGCTGATGTCGGCAACAAGCCAAGTCCGTCAACAAACTCTTCTTCTTTTATATATAATTGGTTTTGAGTTCCAACATTTATTCCAGTCGGAATCATACCAGTAACCGAAGTTTGAGGATATTCGCCAATAGTTGAGCCGTCTTGAGTGGATTCGCAAGCCTTGTAATAGAATTGACCTCCACTTGTTAAAAGACCGTTTGTAATTTTCCAAACATTACCCCACCAATTCTCGATATAAAATACTTTAACGGCTCCGTTGTTGTTGTCGCCGTAAAACATACCCATTTTGTCGAGTGTACCTGAAACAACTTGGTTATAACCGTTTTGTGTACCTCCCGAATGGCGACCCGTACCGAATACTTCTTGCGTATTTAATGAGCCCCCGACCAAAACAAGTAAATCGTTTATCAATAATCGGAAGTTTAACTCATCTACATTGTAGCCTGCTCCGTTTGCTTTGGAGTTAGCGATTTGAGTATTACCAGCCGTATTAACATTCGGTGCTTTACCCGAAATTGAACGGTTTTTGCCGTTAATTAACGCACAATCGTACAATGAACGGTAATAATAATCGGTATATGAGCCGTCTGCTCGTTTGTGGGTTATACATTCATAAGAATTGTTTATTTTTTTGTTTGAAACTCTGAATTGATATTTACCACCGTATTTTTTACGGCTTACCCATAATTGACCAACTTGACACATACCGTCGCCGTCGTATGTATCGTCGGCAATATGCGACGGAGTAACGCCGTCAATTTGCAACGTGTAATCGTCGGGTAATAAATATTCGCCAACCGTACCGTCTTTTTTAAGCATAACGGGAGCGAACTTATCAAACAATGGCGAATTTTTCCAAGAATTGTAATCAAAGACGTTTGTCGCAAAGTTCATATCTGCAGGAGTGAAGTTTGCGTTATCCTCCAAATATTTAACGGCTTGTTTAGGATTTGAGTTTGTGTTGATTTCAAAACCGAAAATCCAAGCCGAGTCAAACTGATTTCTTGATGAAATACAATAAACGCCGTTTGTTGAATACGGGAATACCATATATTGATAATTTGAATCAGCCGTCAAATATTCAACAAGTGGAGCGTTTGCGTATTTGTTTCTTGTTTGCAAATCTTCAACCAAAAAGCCGTCGTCTTGGTTCTTTGGCGATTCGCCACTTTTACGGACTAACTTTGTCCCTTGCCAAGTACAACAAAGTTGATTTTCGATAACCGTATCTTGTGGGTCGCACCAATTCAACTCGTTTTTAACGGCTGATTTGTCGCTTGCTGATTCTCTTGTGTATGTAACTTCATTTACAACGATTGAGGTTGTTTCTGAATTGTAAGAAGTAACCACATTGTCGGCTTGCGTAAATACATCGCCATTTTGAGTAAATATTTTATCGCTTGCCGTTGGAGTTGCTGACGTTGTTAAAACAATGTCGCCGTCCGTATTTTTCCAAGCACAAAAAGAAATATCGGTTTTTTCGATTTTTAATTTATAACAATTTGACGGGGGAATCCCTGTTGCGTTTTGCTTGTTGATTATGGTTTTTATAGAAGCATCGATTTTGTCCCAATTTTCGTCCAAATCTTTATCGAACATAAAAAAATCGTCGCCGTCGGTCGCCATATTTGTTTTTTTTAAATTTATTGTTTCTGTATAGTTCGGCATCTCGCCCTCCTTAATGTTCGTTTACCGTTCTACAATCGCAATAACACTTTTTCATAAGTGCTTGCATTTCGTTTTTTGTCATTTTCCCGTGAATTTCTTTTTTTCTTAAATATCTTGGGATAAAATAAGCCGAATTGTGTCCGGGCTTATTTTTTGCCACGGCTTCAACAATTTTCAAAAAATCGGCTTCGTTGTAAAACGATTCCGATTGAACAATGAATGTATGTTTGCCATTTGATATTTTTATCGGGTCGTCTTTCCCCTCTTGGGTAATAATAAAGCCGTTACCGATTAACCTCGCCCCGTATGTGTTGTAATTTTGAGGAATATTTTCAATAATTTTTACGGGATAACCCTTTTTTCTTAAAATTGTTTCAATTTGTTTGAAAGTTTGGCAACCGGCGAAACTACTCCATTGAGATTCGACGTTTGCCGCCCGTTCTTCGAGTGTCATTCCCTCAATTTCTTTTATCCCGAATAACTCCTCACCGTTTACAATGTCGTTTTTATCAACATTTATCGTCGGAAAATGAGTGTATTTCAGTTTTAGAAAATAATCTTTCAATTCAGCGAATGGAGAAGCAAGCAGGTCTAAAAATTCGGACATAAACCCGAGAGGGGCTTTAAACGCTCGCCCTTTACCTAACAATTTTTTAAAAGCAATTTCAACGGATTTCATTATTCGCCCTCGCTTGTGTAAAATACTGAATCATTGATTTTTAAAGTTCTTAAATAAGCCAAACAACCAATCCCCAAAATTGCTTCGTTGATTACAACCCCCGAATCGTTTTTTAAAATAAACGACGTGAATGTTTCACCGTCGAGAATACTTAAACACGAAGCCGAAAGTTCGGGTTGATTGATTTTTGCTTTTGAAACGGGATAATTTAAAACCACGATGTGCGGCTTCTTGCCGTCCAAAACATTTACAATGGCGTTTTTAATTGCTTCATTATATGAAATATCGGTTAAACCGCTTATTTCAACATCAAACGCCGTATAATTCGGGTTTTTTAATTCGACGGTAGCCGTAGCCGGTCGGCGATTATGAACTCCAATTTCCGACCCCTCGATTGATTGTGCAACTTGTAAAAATTGCCCCGAACCGTCAAATTCCTTGAAATTTCCCTCCGTCCATTCGGGGAATGGGTTTGGAGTAACCTCGCCCGACGGGGTTCGGTTTTTGCCTGAACCGTTAGCGACAAGAAATAATGTCATAATTCCCTCTTTTAAAAGGTATGGAAAAGCATCAACAATTCCCGGAACTTCCAACGCCCAATTATAATAATCAATCGGACTTCCCGATTCAGTTTTATTTTTGAAACCGTAAAGAACTCGTTTTCGATAAACTTCAACCTCTTCGTCAGCCGTTCCCTCAATTTTAATTTCGGTAACTTCTGCAGTTGACGGAATCCCGTCGAGAGGGTTAGCGATATTCAAAACAGTCCCGACGGGGATATTCCCGATTTCGCCCGATGTCGTGCATTGAACTGTTGTAATTATTTGACCATTCTCGGCGTTTACTTGGGAAACGGTTTTATAAATTAAACCCGTGTTTAAATCTTTATAAACTGTACCCGAAACTAAATAAGAAGCCGTTACATTATTTAATTTTATTGTTAAGTTTGTTGATTGTCCGTAATTGTAATTAACTCCAATCAGCCCACCCCACAAAAGCAAGGCTTCAAGGTCGCAAGTTTGAGGAAATATTTGTTTTAAAACCCAAACGGACATCTGCCAAATTGTCGCCGCAACGCCCCCGATTGAATAACCGATTGTTTTTATAAAAGATTTTTTAAGTAAAGGCGAATTGTCGCCATATTTATTTCTTAAAACATTGTATTTCGCCATAAAAGAATCAAAGATTTCTTTTATAGTTTTTGTTGTAAAGTTAGCCACTTTTTAAACCCTCACTTCGTTTTCAATACTGCTTTTTGATTATTCCAAACAATCCCGAACGCTTGGTTGTCGCCTGTTGGCTCGGTGATTGAAATGTCGAGTTCAATTTTGTTTTCAAGTCCACCGTAAGCGAAACAATCCACCGATTCGGCTACATTCTCATCAAGCAACCATTTTAAGCAATTATTCGCTTTGTTTTGAACGATTTTCAAATTTTGAGCCGTTATTGGCAAATTCAAAGATTCTTCAAATTCGTCGTCGCTCTCGTAATCTTCAAAAGCGTTGGCGATACTTTCGCCATTAAACAAAGATAAATAAACGGCGTTGTATAAAGTGCCGTCGCCTTTAAGGTCGCCACCTTGTAAAACAACCTCTGCTCCGTCGCCGTTATCTTCTAACAAAATATCCATTTTTTTGCTCCTGTTAAATTTTGTACCAAAATTTTTACGTCGCTATCGTACGGTTACATAAAAACGAAAACTCACCGTTTCCGTTTTTATTACACACACGGCTCACGCTTTTAAGAACCTCCCGTAACAATACCTTTGTTCGCTTGCGTTTTGTCGAATGTTCCACTTGCACCGTCGCCTGATTCGATGTGGTCGGCAGTAAAATTGCCGTTGTGAACCCACGTCCCGGAACTCGAAATATTTGTCGCTTCGAGTTCGACCGTGTCGGCTGAAATTTTAGTGTTTCCAAGAACAACGATGTTTAAATCTTTTGAACCTGAAATTAAAATCGAACCGTCATTTTGTAAATAAACTTCGCCAACTGCAACAACTTCGCCCGTTTCCTCGTCTTTTTTCAAAGCATAGATTCTTTTTTCTCCGGGCTTTGATTTTCTCGTAACATCATCACGCCAAGCGAGAACAAAACCGTCGGCGGGGTTTCCTCCTATACAATCGCCCAAACCCTCACATTCGGGAATCGGACAAAAATCATCACCCCCGGAGTGGAATTGGACGAGCTTCGAAGCCCGTCCCGACATTGATGTTGTATTGAAAAATCGCAGTTGTAAATTATGAAATATTTCTGAAATTTTAATTTTTGAAAACATAGAACCTCTATATTTTAATCACACAACGGAAGCGTTTCGGGTATTTCATAGGTATAAGCACACGGAAGCGTTAAGATAAGAAGTGTTTCGTCGGGGTGGCGACGTTCCACGGTTTCAATCACCAAATCAGTTTCTTCAAATATTTTGATTTTTTCGTTTTGAAGAACGGCAAAATCACCCGATTTAATATAAAGGTTTTCGCTCAACAAAACATAAAATTTAAAATGGCTTCCAATCTCCGAGCATGCAAACCGTCGCCCTACACTCGCCAAATCTAACGAATTACAATCGTTCGAATCAATTCTCTTTGTTATTGGAACGGGGAACGGAATTTGAATTGTTGCCGTGTCGGTTGTCGGGTATTGAGAATTTATTTCATAATTTCGAGCCAATCCGTCCGTTATGAACTCGGCTCGAATTTCTTTCACGCCCAAACACTCACCGTCAATCAAATTCAATTTTTCTTCCGTGTTTGGTTTATAACGCCCGATAAACAACCCGTCGCCCGTGTCGGTTATTAGCAACCCACGAGAACGACAAATTCTTCTCATAAAATCCCAAACTTTTTCGTTCTTTTCAGCCGTGAACGATGTTCCGATTTCGTTTGTGAAAACTTCGTTTAATTCGGCTTCGTTTGAAAAAGTAATTTTTTGGTTATAATATCCCGCAATTTGTTCTAAAACTCCACGAATAGAACTGTTTGAAAATTCAAACGGGTTCGGCATATCGGTTTCAAGCAAAATTCCGGCGTGGGATTTTACTTCAACTTGAATCCAATTAGCCGAAGTTGAAAGACACGGTCGAATATTTGCAATTCGACCTTTTAAAAATAAGCCTTGCTCGTCAACAACCGTAACGGAATCGGTGAAAGAAAAATCATAATCCCCACCCGTTTGGTTGAAGATAAACAAAGCCCCTTTTACTGATTCTAAACCGTCAAAAAGCGTACACTCCGAGAAATCAGAATAATTAACGTCGCCGTGCCTTAAATAGATTTCACCCTCAACTTGAACATCGTCCGTTTCGGTTTCAGATTCTTCAAGAACCAAAACTTCGCCGGATTCGATGTTGTTGTTAAGCCTTGCAATATCGCCACCTTTTTCGGGCGTTCCGTACGCTTGGCGAGAAATATCGTCCCAAGTGTCTTTTTCTGTTTTTGTAAAAACTTTATACATATATTTTTATTTCCCGTCCTCGTGGAATTAAGAAAAATTCCTCATCAACAAGTTTGTTCGTTTGAATTAAATATTCCAATGTTCCGTCGGGGTCGTTGCGAAAATCTTCGTTATAGTATTTGTAAGCCAATTCAAGTGGCGTTGTGTCCTCAGTCAAAATAATTTTTTGTTCAACTTTTAATTTAAACAAGCGGTCAAGAATATCATTTGAAACCTTTGAAACAATATCTTTGACATCATCGCTTCGAACATAGGCATCGTTCAAGTCCGTTATTTTTGAACTTATCTCGTCGGCAAAATTAAACCAATCGTCGCTTAAATTTTCAAGATTTTTGACGGCTTCAACGGCTTCGTCCCTTGTGCTAAAATCGTAATCTAACAACCCCTCTGCGGCTGATGCAATAACAGACGAAGCGATTGAATCATTTAAAATCAATTCGTCCCTTTGTTCAGGCGTAAGAGTTTCGCTTATTGAATTACTTAAACTTGTTGTTTGCAAACTGGCAATTAAAGTTTGAAAACCATTAAAAAACGACGAGAAGCCCAACAAAGAATAAGAAGTCCCTGCCGTTTTAAGTTTTCTAACAATCGAAGCCGATTTTGAAAAAATAATCCCGAGTTGTGATGTTACTGTGAAAGAATTAGACATTAAATTTTGTCCTAAAATGTCGGACATTATGGAATTTAATGTTACATTGTTTGCCGTATCGAGAGCCGAAGAAACTTTGCTCAAAACGCCTTGAAATTTTGAATTGAATGTTGCCAAACGTGTTGGCGATTCAATAGCGTTTGTTGTATTTTCAACGGCAGTTGCGACACTCTCTTTCAAGTCGGCGACTTGATTTTTTACTTCTTTTTGTTTGCTCTTTTTGGCTTCGGGATATTTTGAAGCCGATGTTTCGTGCCAATTTACGGTTATTATGGTTGAATTAACTTTTTCGGTCAACGTGTTTTTTACTTCAAAACTAATTACATTGACCGTAAAAGCATTACCATAAGCAAGTTGGAGTTTTGATTTTCCAACTTGACAAAGGGCTTTTCGAAACGCTTCGGCTTGCGTATAATGATTTTTCCCGATAAAGTAACAATCCAAAGAAACATCACGTCCACCGATTCCCATATCTGTAAAAGTATCGTTTGAATCGCCGACACGTTTTGTCGCTTGTGAAGTGGAAACCGAAGTCGAATGAGAACTTCCACGTGATGAAGATGTTTTACTCTTTTTCGATTTCTTCCCGCTTGTTGACGAACCCGAACGAGCCGACGAAGAACTTGTTACAGACGTTCTCGGGTTTTCTTTTACTTCCCCGATGTGCTTTTGAGAATAGCCACTCGTAAGAGTTTTAAGCGTGAACGCTTGCCCCTTTGGGGAAGTCCAAGTTATATCTTGTAAAGAATCAATTACAGACATTTTATTTCCTTATTTTTTTTTTAATGAGCCGGTTTTAGTTTTAAATTACTTGGACTTTGAAGCGATGTTGATGTTGTCGCCTTGTAGCCCGTTTTGTTGTCAATCGTTGTTTTAACTTCGATTGAACCGTTTTTGCTACCTTTAACCGACGGGTTCTTTTGAGGGTTTTTGTTGTCGTCGCCCGTTTTTATTTTGAAAATATCACTTTTTATATGTAAGGCTTTCAAAACTTCGGGCATTCGCCGAATCAAATTTATTATTTGACCGACCGGACCAAGTGCCATAAGCAAAATATCAATAAAATGTTCTTTTATGAAATTTCCTATTGCACCAAAAACACTTTTGCATTTTGCCCAAAATTCAGCAAAAGCAGTTTTTGCAACGCTACACCATTTTTTTATTGTCGCCGTTACTGTGTCCCAATTTTTCCAAAGAAGAACAAGAGCCGTAATAACGCCAACAATCACCGCCGGAATCCAAACAAGAGGGTTAGCCAATAATGCGACCGTTTGACTCCAAATTGCCGGAATTGAAGCGAGTATTTGAGGAATAAGGTTTGATTTTAATGCCATACCGAACAACGTCGCTTGATATCTCATTAACTCGAAGAATTGAGCGGCTTTATATACGGCAAGCCCCGACAACAACCCCGTTACAACAGGCAAAAATACAAGCAACGGCTTTAAATGTTCCCCAAGTGATTTCATATTATCTCTAAGATTTACAATATAAGAAACCACGGGTTCTAATTTTGGCAACATTTCGGATAAATTAAAAACCAAATCTCCAAAACCTTTTACAAGTGGCATAAGTATTGGCGAAATCAATTCCCCGAGTTGAATCATTGCAATATTTAAAGCCCCCATTGTGTTCGCCATTGTTGCGGCATCACCTGTCGCCATACGATTAAACGCTTCTTTTAAACCTGTACCCGATTTAATATCAATTTGAACTTGTTTTAAAATCTTGTCAACATCTTGCATACGTTCTTCGTTCATCGCCAAAGCCCCGTTTAATGCTCTGATGTTTGGAATTGCTTTTGCAATTTCCGCCGGGTGGCTTTTTTGTAATTTTATCAATTTTGACAAAGTAGTTGCTAAACCTTGTTGACGTAATTGCACAAGGTCGCTCGCAATTCCATATTCTTCAAGAGTTTCTTTTGCTTCTTTTGACGGTTTAATAAACGCTGACAATGTTGCTCTCAACGCCGTTGTTGCATCAGCCGTTGACATACCGCCTTTCGTAAGAGCCGCCATTGTTGCCAATGTTTCCTCCATAGAAACGCCCGCCGCTCTCGCAGTTGAGGCTATTTGTCCAACTGACCCCGCCAATTCTTGAACGGTTGTTACGCCGAATTTTTGAGCCGTGAACATAGCGTTAGCCGCCGTTTTGGCATCGGTATTCGCCGCACCCCAAGCATTGATTACAGCCGTTAAGCCACTTATTGAAGTTGACAAATCAGCGTTACCACCTTTCGCCAAAACAATCGCTTGGTTGTATGTGTCGAATGATTTTTGAGAAACGCCCATCGCTGAAATTGTGTCGAATAATGCTTTGTTGGCATCCTCTGTCGAAATACCCATTCGAATTGCGTTTTTCGATAATTCTTTGATTTTATTTCCGTAGATTTCGATTTCGTTTTGGCTCATCAAACCATAGACGTTGTTTATTCCTTTTTGCCAATCGGCGAAGCCTTTCACGGGAACGGCAGTTGCAACGGCGGTAAGTCCTAACACTAAGCCTTTTAAAGAAGCCGTTAAGGCAGTCGCCCCGGCTTTTGCTTTTGCGAACGCCGTTGTTGTGTTATTGTCGAATTTTTTTGAAGATTTCGACATTTTAGAAAAGACGGGGGAAACCCCGTCTTTCGCTAAAAATTTTGAAAAAATACTAAAATTAGTTACGCCCATTGAAAATTTTCCTTGTTTATTTTTTTACAACGTCGCCCAAATTCTACCAACTCGGGAACATACAAATTCAAAACGCCTGTTACAGTTTCCCAACCGCATGCGAGCAAAATATCGGCGTAATAACTACCGACAAAATTGTTTACCTGTCGAAAAAACCCATACAACCGATAGAAATCAATAAATCTTGTCCCATTAACTGCTCGATTAGTTGAGTTGGGCGAGCCGTAATGCTTGACAAAGATTGAATCATAACTTCACTGGTTTGGTCGTTTTTAAAATCTTTGGAATCGCCGAATTTGATTTTATTTTTGTAATATAATTCATTCGCCGAAATTTCGCCCGATTGCAAAGGGTGAATTAAGCGTTGAACCATACAATTTTTTTCATCGTCCCATTGAACAAGCCCACAACGAATCGCTTGCAAAACTTTTTTATAAATTTGCGATGTCTTTTCGTCGTTGTTCTCGATATTGTTATCGCCACAAAGTTCGTCCAAATCCACTTCGCAAATTTTATTCTTAATATCGTTTAAAACATTTTTTGCCTGTTCTTCGGTCATTAAAACTCGAATTTCTGATTTATTCATTTTTCTTTCTCCTTATGTTTAATTAGATTTTTTGTAATACTTTAATCAAAAACGATTTACACGTTTTAATTTTTGAGTTCCCACTCCTCATTTTCTTCGTTGTAGCGAACTCGCTTAAAATCAAAGCCGACAATTTTTGTTTGTGAAACTGTCAACGGATTTCCGTTTTCGTCAACTTGACCTTGTAAATGTTTTGGGGTGAATTTGTTTTCAACAAGGCGACCTTTAATTTGTAAATATTCGCCCTCTTTTACATATTCGCCAACCTCCTCGGCTAAGGGTCTTGTTTTTGTGTTGAAAAAATCAATAAAAAGATTATTCCATTTTTCGCCCGTCTTAACGCCGATGTTAATTGTACATAACATACCCCCCGTTTCAAACGCCTTACATTCTTTATATTTTCCGACACGTCCAATTAAAGAAACTGAATTTGTCAAAAGTCCCATTTTCCTCCCTCCTATTGGTTGTTGCTTTTTAAAAAACAAGGGTCGTCGAAACAACCCTTGCCACTTCGTCCATTCTTTTATTCCGCAATAAAACCAACGGACTAAGATTTTCTAATACCACTTCCGTCTGTACAATGAATCTCAAATTCGTTTGTAACTCCTCGGGTTGCTGAAATTTCAGTTTCACCAACCATACAACCCGTAACTTCATAAGACCTTGAAACACATTGAAGAACAAAAGGAATGTCGGTCATCGCTTTAACGCTCTTAAATGATTTTTCAAGCGTTTCGTCAACTTTAATTTTTAAGTTTGTTATTCTTGCAATATTTCTTGAAACGTACGCATCTGCCGTACCGTCCCCGAATTGTTGAGTTTCTGTGATTGTGTCGCCGCCCTCAATGATGTTTGGTTCTGTATCTTTCGGAATTTTGTATTTTATACCGTTTATTGTAAGGGAAACGGCATCACCGACTTTCGCCATAATTTATTCTCCTTTTTATTTTGTACGAGCCACGGCAGTCGGTGCGTTGGGAAAATGTTAAATTTTACCAAAAGCACTACACCCGATTTAAGGCGTTTAAAATTGCCGTCGGCTTGTTATTATACCTATTTACGAATAAAGAGGGCTTAAAAGCCCTCCTATAAAAAATGAAAAACGCCGTTATTAGTACGTTTTAGCCTTTGAAATTAAAACCGATAAAGTTTACGATATCGAAGATTCTACCCGTGCCGGAAATATCGAATTTCGGATTCATATTTACACGGTTAGGGTTGCTTTGGTCGATTTCAACTTCGGTTTCTTCTTGGGCTTCAACATAGTTTGCAATAAAACCCGCTCTTCCTAATAAAGAAATTCTTGTATTTACGGCGGCTTTAATCTCAGCCAACGTGCGAACGGCTGGGTTTGTTGTAATGTCGCCAGTCGCCATAAGAATAACCGATTTCCATTCGTCAGAATCTCTGAATGTTGACATAAGGTCGTAACAAATATTCCCAACAACTGTTGAATCACGGTCGAATCTGAATAATGGGTTTGTTTTTCCTACCGGGTGATAGAATGTAGCCAAATCCATTAAACGATATGAGCCGTCAGTTTTTCGAACAATATTTGAAAAGCCGGCTTTCAATAAACGATTTCTTTCTTGATATTCTAACGGGCGTAGATTACCTACGTCGCCGACAATTTGAACATTGATTGCATCGTTACGACGACCCGTGCCAACTTCAATCAACGAAGCAACGTCCCAAGTTCCCGCAACGTCGCTTGACTCGGGTGCTTGAATTGCTGAATAACAAGTTACATATTGAGCAATCAAACCGTCGTTTCTCCACGCTTCAAATTTTTCTTGTAAAGAATCAAGAACGGTTGAAGTTGCAAATTGAGAAACAACCCTTGTAACACCAAGTTCAGTATTCAACAAGCCTAAAATCTCATCGTTATAAACTCCAACGCCCGCAGACTCTGTCGCTCTTGTAATTGCGAATGTTACGCCGTAAACGGAAGAATCAACGGCGTTGCCATCTTCGTCAACAATATCAAAATTGAAAATTGAATCAGAACCTTTCCATTTTGCCGTCAATTTTAAACCGACAACTGCAGAACTTTCCTCCAATAATTCAATCGTGAATGGAAGTTCTAAATATTCGTCCAAAGTTTCCTTTAAAGCCGAAGTACATTCTTCAACGCTCATTCCTTTTGCAAAAGTGAACGGAATCGCCGTTTTTTCAAAAGCGTTTAAATCTGTACTTCTAACATCTTGTGCGGGGTTGTTGTGAAATGCCGTCGCAATTTTGCCGACTACATCTGCCGCCGCTTCAAAGGTTAAATCGTTTAAAACAAAATAACCATTGAAAGATTTTAGAATTTTGTTTGCCGCCGTGATTTTTAATGTTTTAACTTCGGCTTCGGCAGTTTTTGGCTCGGGAACGGCGATAAAATATGTGTCAACCTTTGAACCGTTGCCGGCTTTTGGGAATAACTTTTTCGCCATTCTATGCAACGGTGAACCGAATCCGTAAATTGTTCCGATGTCGTCAGCGTTGCCGGAAGCCAAAACCAACTCTCCGTTTTTGGTTGTTTTTCCTGTTTGGGCTTGCCCCAAACAAACAATCAATTCGGGACGTAGGTTCGCCGCTTTTTGTTGATTTTTTTGTTTGACAATTACGCTTGTTGCTGATGCAATAGCCGAAACGTCAAGTCCTTTTGTGATTGCCATTTTTTATTCTCCTTTTGTTGTTACAATGTGCCTAACATACGGGTCAATAAATTCTTCCCGAATATTTGCTTTTGTGTAAAATTCTTTGATTTCGGTCGTGTTAGCGTAATGAGTCGGTTCGGCAAAACCAACATTAAATTCAAACCTAGCACCAAGAACCGTCGCCGCCGTGTTGTCGAGTTCCGGCGTTGCCGTCCGTTTCCAACTTTTAATCGTGAATTGTTTTACAATCCTGTTGGTCGCTTCATAAATATTTGTCGCTTCCGAACATAAGATTTTGTAAAGTTGAGCCGTCAAATAGTTCAATCTATCCTCGGCGTTTGAATCAGCAGTCCGATTTTCGTCATTCCCGTTCAAGCCTGTTGCATAATATTCAACAACAAGATTCGCCGTTGCTTCGTTTTCGTAAACATCTTGTTCGTCGGTCGGGTAAGTCGTTTCGTCAAAATAAACAAAAACACACGGCATTTCTTCGACGTTCGGGAATCTAAATCTTTTAGGAAAAATCGTGAAATGAATTGTTTCGTTAATCCATTCGTCGGTCGCTCCTCCCTTTTTTGCAAGTTCTTTTTGATTTTCCCTAACATCTCGCAAGTTGTTACAAATAAAATCTCGAACAAGCGTGAAATTCATTGGAGTTATTATTTCCGGAATCATTACATACCCCCCGACGGTTGTCTTTTGACGGTCATTCCACTTCCCGAAGTTGCCGAAGCAGAACATTTGATTAAATATGTCCCCAAAGTTCTATCGGTCGCCACATCTTCAATTTTAAAATTTACCAATTCCCCGTTCATTTGTGGGAATTTGACACCAACGCTCCACGCCCTCGTCGGGATTAAATCAGTAAGTTTTTTCAAAGATTTTACATTGATTGTCAATTCAAACGAATCGCCAAAAAAACCAACTCCGTTTTCATTGAACGAAAGCCCGATAAAAGTTGAAAAACCTTGAAGATTAAAGCCCGAATGTGTTGAGGTTGGTTTTAATACACAGTCCACGGCAAAACCGTTCCCGTCAATAAGAACGGTTTCTTTGTGAACTTCAAGCAATTCGTCTAAAATGCCCATTCACAACACCTCTTAAACGATATTATGAATAGTTGCAAAACTATCTGCATCAACCGGCACTAACAACGGACGGGATTTTAAGCCGTATTTTGTAGTTGCTGAACCGTCAACCAATACATCATAAGCGTAAGGAAGTTGTTGTTTTTTAACGAGTTGTAATTTGTTACCACCAATTCCCGGAGTTGTTGGGGCGTTTACATTATTGATTGCTCCATAGTATCTTTTGAAGTTTGGATTCATTGGAACAAGCAACGCACAACCGCTCGGAATATAACCAAATTCTTCGCCCTCGTGAGCAAAGCCGTAACCTTTCGGAACAACATATTTTTCGTTATAACTCCAAATATTAACAAGGTAAGAACCAACCGAAATTCTGCCGTGGAACATACCCCCCGGAGTTGCTTCAATCGGCATGTTGATGTCGGTTCTTTTGATTCCCTCATTCCAATTTGAGTTCGCTTTAACGTTTTTATTTCTTAAGAAAGCATCCAAACCTGATTCTTCAAAAAATAAATTCCATTCAGCGGCAGAAAAATTACCGTCAGACAAACAAAGAGCAATTGCATTTTTTATTACTTCTATTGGGTCGCTGTCCGCTGTATTCCATTTTTTATCAGCAACAGAAATGCTATGAGTTGCTTTTTTGTTATATTCAATTTTGTTTCCACCACAAAGAGCAACTTTCCCATAGAATAACGCATCGGAAGCCTGTTTTTCTTCGGCACGACGTTGTTTATCTGAAAAGATTTCTTGACCGTCATTGATTGAGTTGATAACTTTTGAAGTTTGTTCGTATTCGTTTTCGCCGAATTGAGCCTTGAAAACGTCCTCTTCGCTTAAATTTGCGATGTCGTTGTATTCAGGAACAACGAAATCTTTTTTGTCGTATTCATCAAGGGAATTGTAACGACCACCCGTGCCAAGTTTTACATCAACTGAATAAAAATTTCTAACGCTACGACCTTGAATTTCAACCTTAATTCCGTCTAATTGTTTAACTTTAAATAAGTTTGAAAGCAACATTGACGGTTTTTGTTTTTTGTCGAAACCAACTTCCATAACCTTTTTAATATTTTCTAATTGTGGCATTTTATATCTCCTTTTCTTTTGTTTTGTAATACGTTTTTGGGTTGGATTTTTAGGATTGCTTAATTAAGCAAGTGGAGTTGATTCAGTCAATTCTTCAACCCCAAGTAAACGGAAGTTATTAACTTTCATCTCGTCAAGAACTTTCACGTCGCTTGCATCGGCTGATTTAACAAAAATCAAGCCCGCTTTATCAACCGCCCCGGAATCAAACACTCTTACAAGGTCGATTGTTTCAGCCTGTGAAGTTGATTCATTTGTAATTGTTTGAGCCAATACATAAAGAGGGGAAGTTGTAAACGCTTCAACGTCTGTTGAAGCCGCAACATTATTGTCAGTCGAAAAGGCTGTCAATTTGCCGGCTTTGTTTCTTCCCAAAACTGTTCCAACTTTATAAGTTGTATTTGCGGGAACTAAAACGCTTGCATCAGTGTAAACGCCCTCGTGGAATATTCTTGAATTGTCAATATGTGTCATTTTTGTATCTCCTTAAATTTCAAAAATTTGTGCAACAAAAAGACGGGCAAAACGCCCGTCGATACTTAGATAATTATTTATTATTAGGGATAGAGTTTTATTTTTCTACTTCAAAACCCATAGCCACCATTAAAGCGTTATAATCGTTTTCTTTTGCTTCTTTTAACGCTTTCGCCTTTTCCTCTTCGGTTTTAGGCTTTGGTTCGCCGTCCTTATTTTCAGGTTCGTGCGTTTCGGCTTTTGGGTCGATTTTTGGAGGGTTTGTTTTTTTCATTTCTGCAACTTCTTTTCCTTTGATTCTTGCTTCAAGAATTGCCGCTTGGAAATCATCGTCGGCAATCCCTACACCGTCCTCAATCGCTTTTGCAACTGCTTTTGGTGCAATCTCATTAAATCTCATTAGAGCCGCAACTCTTTTTCTTTCAGCGTTGCAACCCTCTGCCTTTGCTTCGTCGTAGATTGCGGCGTTTTGTGTTTTTAATTCTTCTAAACTTTTAACCATTTTTGTTTCTCCTTTTGATTCTTCTACTGTTCCATTTTTTTGTTCAACGGTTGAGCTGTTGAATTGTTGCGGTGAAATCAACGCCGCCACTTTGTCTAATTCGTTTCCGAATTTCAACTTGTCGATTTTTGCTTGAGCATCTTCGATTCTTTTTCGGAAAGCCGCAATTTTTAAATCCGGCGTTTCGTTTAAATCAGAACCACCGTTCGGCGTTCCGCCTGAATCGTTGCTCGAATTTTCGTCAAGAACTTTCCCGAGTTTTTTCAAATTGTCGCCCATAAACCACGTTTCTTCGTCTATTAAGGCACGAATTTCTGATTCTTTAAAAAGCCCCTTGCGAACAAACGCCTTGCCGTAAAGTTCCGACATTTGTTTTAAAATTTTACCCTCTTTTTCCATAACCCTATAATCGCCAACGGCAGTCCCCCAAGGATTATGAGCAACTGCGATTGAGTTTGGTTCGAACTCAATCTCGCCGTCGCCAAACATCGCTATATATAGAGCCATTGAAGAACAATCGCCGACAACGTGCATTTTACAGTTGCCCCGATTATAATTTTTTATAGCGTTTGCGATTGAAATTCCTTGGGACACCGAACCACCCGGCGAGTCAATTTCAAATTCAATGTCGCCCGATAAAGAAGAAATCTTATTCGCCAATTCGATTCCGTCAAAATCCCAACCGATAACGCCTTTAAGTTTTACTGCCATTTTTTAAACTCCTATCTTTTAAAGCCGCAACCTTGACAAACACCGTCAACAACTTTTGAGCCGCAAATATGACAAATTCCGTTTATTAGTCGTTTTGTTTTTTCTTTAACAACAATTTTTTCGCCCGGAATTGGTTCGTTCTTTTGAGTCTTATTTTGAAGTTCTTCGGCTTCTTGAACTGTAATTTCTTCGGCATTTTGTGGTAATACGTCGGTTTTACCGTTTAAAAAATCTTTCGCTTCATCGTCCAAGCCGTCGGGAAGTTCCTCGTCTGTTTGTTGTTCGCCGTCGCCTTGTCCCTCGGCTTGTTGTTCTTTGTTGCCGTTTTGTTCTTCTGTTTGAGGAGGAGTTTGTTCGGTTTGAGAATTGTCGCCTTTTTGGGCTTTGATTTTCTCAATTTTGTTTTTTAAGGTTTCAACGCCCCAACCTGTCAAAATGCCTTGAATACCAAGCGACATCGCTTCGCTTATGAGGGCTTTTTGTTCCTCTTCGGGCAATTCTGAAACCTTGATTTTCTTTTCTTTTGTCATTTTACTTTCTCCTTGTAATTTCTTTTTTGTCAATTTCTGTATCGTCGTCATTTGAACCGCCGCCGTCAGGGGCGAACAATGTTTCGAATTTTAAACCGGCTTTTTTGATTTTTTCCTCTTCAATTTTTCTACGTTCGATAATAGTATCGAAATCCGTCATAATTCCCAAATCTTCCAAAGCCTGTTCAAAGGTTATCAATCCACCTTTTAATTTTGAAAGAACGGCGTTTACTTCCTTGACCTCGTCAATATGAGGAATTTTCACGCCGACAAACTTCGCTTTTGTGTATGCGTTATCCAAATAACCGTCGTCGTTTTTGAGTTGTAAATATCTCGGAGCATCGATGTTATTTTTCAAACATTCAAGTTCAAACACTTGTTCGTAAACGGGTTGATAAAAATAATCAACGATTGTAAATTGACGGTTGTTCAAAAGAATAACTTCGAACATTTTCAACGCCGCTCTCGAAGCCGAGAAATTATTCGAGAATTGCATTGTTGCAACCTCAAAAGGAACACCCGACGAAGCACAATTATATTTCATTGAACCGTCGAGAAATTGAGTGTAATTCACGTTTGGACGTTTAGTGTCAAAAGAATTAAGTTTTTGACCTCTTGGCATGTGAATAAACAAGCCCGAAGCAATTCTTTTTAAAGAATTTTTAAATCTTTCAACTGCTCCCGGAGTCGTATCGTTTGAAACTTCTCCTCCGATTCCTTGATTTTCAATTAACCTTGAAATCCCCGGAATATTTTTAATCGGATTAACGCCCGAAGATTCTTTGTCCTGTTCAATCCAAGCGGCAAATTTTGCGTTTATTTCCGCCGCCATAACCTCGGCGTTCGAATATTGACCGATTTTGTGGAGTTTCTGCATTATCGCCCCAAGAATCGAATAAGCCCTTGTTGAGTTTAATCTCTTAATCCCACAAGGGACAAGCCAAGCAATTAAACGCCCTTTGTTATCTCTTGCGACAATTCGGTTTTCTTTCCCGTCTTTATCAACTACATAATAGGCAACGGGAGTTTCGTTCTTGTCAATCTCAACGCCGTCAATGATTTTGTTTCCATTGTCTGAATTAACTCCCAAAGAGGACTTTACGGATAAACCATTAACGAGTTGGTATTCAAGATTTTTATTTACGATTCGTTTAATAACTAAAATATCACCCGCAATTAAACCGTTATAATAAACTGTTCTTGCCAAAGCGTGAATATTTTGGTCTTTTGTGATTGAGATGTTTTTGTCGTCCTCAATTAAACTCCAAATTTCTTGAATGTTTTTCGCAAAATCTTCGGGAATTTGAATGCCGAACATTCTTTTCAACAACCCTCTTAACGGCGTTGGGTGAAGTTTTAACCCCGTACCAACAACAAATTCAACCAATCGTAAAATCATCAATCGAGCGAACTCATTTATTGTTACAAGCGTGTAAGCCCTTTGAGCGAGTGTGTAATAATCAACGTCATAAATATAGCCGCAATTCAACGCCCCCGGCTCTTGCTCGCCGTCAAAATTTATTCCCCAAAGCGTTCCCGCAGGATAAATCGCCGCTTGTTGTCGCTTTTGAGGACGGTCAAACAAAGCCCTTGCCGAGCCACGCAAAAAATCTAAAACCATTTTTACATAACCCCCATATCTCTAATATATTGACAATGACTGCCCGAACCGTATTCCAATTCTTCGTTCAAAAGTCGGACATAATGTGTAAGTTGGCTTTGAATTGCTGATAACGAAGCCTGTTGGACAGTTGAAGAACCTTGTCCCGAGTTCAAAGTATATTGAACAACGCCCCCCGATTTAATCGCTCGTTTTTGGGCATCTTTTAAAGAAGTAATTATTTCTTTTAATTCTGCCACCGTGTAACCAGTAACGCTCATTTATCCTCCTTAATTTGAGGTTGTCAAACCTCTAATCGCTTTAAGATAATCAAAAACACGTTTCGGGTCGGTATATTCCAAGCCCAAAACATAAATTGAAAAGTTTTTAATAAACAAATCAGCCGCCGCCAAGTTGTAAACATTCAAGTCAAACGCTTCATTTCGCCCGTGTTGTTTCCATTGGATTTTTATTCCTCCTCCGGGGGTTACAACCTTAACACGTTGTTCGGTCGATAATTGTCGAAAATATTCGTCCGTGTACGAGTTGGCGAATGTATGCCACCCGTCGGGATAATAGGAATCGTTCAACGGTTCTTCTTGCGAAAAGTAACGAGCCAAAGTGTTTTTGTACAAATCAACATAAATTTCAACAAGTGAAATCATTCGATAGTCTTTTATTTCAGAAACTCGAACTTTTTCTTTCGTTCTTTCGGTTACTCTCAAACCTTTTAACGGCATTATCACGCCGTCGCCAAAGGTTTCGCAAAAATCATAAACGGCACTTTGTGTTTCCCCGTCGCCGGAGTCAACAAGTTGTATGTCAACTTTTCTTCCGTCAGTAAAAACCTCGTCTTTAATTGCTCGAAATTGTTGCCAACAAGAATCGTAAATATCCATTGGGTTTCCGTAAAAAACACGATGGTCGATACCCCAACAACGGAATCGGTCGCCGTAAGCCTTAATTTCGGCTTCAATACGGTTATGTTGAACGTCGGCGGCACAAGTCATAAAAAGAGCTTCTTTTGGAACAATGTTTTTGTTTCTTCTATCGTCCCTCAATCTGTGAACTTGTTGATATTCGATGTTTCCCTCTCGTTGTTCGAATGGCAAGCCCAAATCCAAATTGTAAAAAACTTGAAGTTTTTGAGGGTCTTTGCCGGCTTCAATAAACCTTTGAACAATTCTCCACCAAGGGCGAGTTTGTGAATATAACGCCGAAATATGGTAAGAAGTAAAAAGAGGGACTTTTGAATGTGCCGTTGGTCGCCATTCGCCTTTTTGCTCAATCGAGCGTTTGAAGTGGTCTTTGAACTCCCCTCCACAATGTTTGCAACGGTAACAAACAGAAGAATAATCGCCCGATTGACATTGTTCGGCGTTGAACATTACGCCGTAAGGTTTTGTTTTTGTTTGGTTTTTACCTTTTACAACGGCTCTTTCGTCTGAATATAAGCCCCCGTCGGCTTGATAAAAAACGAGTTCTTGCATTTCACCGCAAATCGGACAAGGAACATAAAATTTTCTTTGGTCGCCTTTGAGAAAATAAGCGTAAATTTTTGAATTATGTTTCAATGCCGGAGTTGAGTTGTAACAAATTTTTCGCCCAAGTTCCGAATAAGAATCGGTTCTACTTGTTACAATTTGAATCGGGTCGCCCTCTTGCCCTACTTTGTCAGGGTAGCCGTCCAATTCGTCAAGCAACGCTTTTTTAATATGCGTTGAACGGAGTTCTTTTGGGTTGTTTGCTGAAACAAATTTTAAAAAACCACCTTTAAATTCAATAAGAGCCGCAGTGTCGCCTGTTCTTCTTGAATTTTTATTGTCGGTTTCGGCAGTGATTCTACTTCTTAAATTTGAATTATCAATCAAGCCGTCAATTTTAATTTTTTTATATTCTTCGGCTTGGTCTTTATTCGGAAAAACAAACATCATCGGACACGGGTCAAGGTCAAGCGAATAACCGATTATGTTTTCAATTACGGAAGTTGTAAGCCCAAGTTGAACGCCTTTCATAATTGCGACTTCTTGCGTTGGGTCGTTTTTTGAAAATCTGTCAGCGATTTCTCTACAATACGGAGCGTTGTCAAAATCAAATAAACCGCTACGCCCCGAAGCCTTTGAATCCAAATAACGATTCAATTCCGCCCATTCTGAAACAGATATTAACGTATTATTCGGAATCAACGCAGAAACGATTGCAAAAATTTTATCAATTTGAACATCTTTACTTAATGTCGTTGTCATAGTTGCCCTCGTAATACTTCTTTGTTGCAGTTTTTGCCGAAGTCAAACCGAGTTTAAGGGTTGATGTGATTTTTTGAGTCAAAAATTCAACAATTATTTCTTTTGGTTGTTCTTCTGATTGCACAATTTTTATCAAATCGCCGGCGTAAATATTCGGAAGTTCGGTCAAGTTTTTAATCATATCCGAGAAAATCTCTTGAATACATCTGTTCAAAACTTCCGTTTCAATAACTTCGTTTTGTTCTTTTGCGATTTTTAAACGCATCAATTCGGAACGCTGTCGCTTTTCGTCCAAACGAGCGTTCAACAAATCAATACTTAACGCAATTTCATCGGCTGATTTTTGGTTCTTTTTTGTTTTTATTTCCTCAACAACTTTTTCTTTGGTTTGTTTGTTTTGTTGCTTTTTGATTCTCTCTTCACGCTTCGTGCAATACGGAATATTGTATTCGTCGCTCGTGTCAATCATTCCGTCTTTATTAAGCCGAATTTTCTTTTCTCGAATAATCCGACAAACGCCCGATTGTGAATTGAAATTATATTGTTTCTCGAACTCTTCTTTCGTTAAAATCATTATTAAAAATTCCCCGGAACAATAACGAACGGGGAATTGTTCACTATTGCTCTAATTTTTTAATTTTTTTGACATTTCTTTCGCTAACCTTTTCTCGGCTTCGTCCACATAAAATTCACCCATTTTCGGAACTATTTTGTCCGTTGCCGGTTTTAACATTGGTCGTTCTTTTAATTTTTGGGCTTTATCTTTGAATGGATAAAGCAACTTCGCCGATTTTCCGGCAATAACTTTTTTACCCTTTTTATTGATTTTTGTTCCTGTATCTTTGAATTGAAAAATACCGAATTTATGTCCCGATGTTGGCTTGTCGGGAATGAAGTTTATTGTTTTATGGGTACTATGAACAACGGCGATTGCTTGGGCAAATTGTTTCCCTGTGTTGCCTTTTACCGGGTGAGCCGCAATTTGTTCGATTTTTTTAGCGTTTACACGGCTAATCAAATTTTCTTTTTGAACAAACTTTTTATAACTTCCACCACGAGCGAATTTTGTCGCTTTTAAGGTGAATTTCCCTTTTGCTCTTAATGTTGCCCCCTCCTCTTGCTTTTGGAGTTGGTCGGTCGGCTTATTGTATGTTTTCGCCTGTTGCCCTACATAAGAAGCCATTTTGTCAACGTCTTTTTCTTTGTAAGGGGCTTTTTCATAGTGAACGGATTTTAAAACGATGTTTGATTTTCCTCCACGAATCGTCAAGGAAGATTTAACATTTTTCTTGTAAATAACGCTTGTTTCAAACGCCGCCTTTGAAAGAGTTGAACGAACCGTGTCCGGGTAAGCGTATTTTGCAACATTTTTTAAATTTTCCGTGTACTGTTTTAAATCCTTGTCGTCAACTTCAAACATTTTTAAAACTCCGTAAATAGTCGCATTTGTGCTTGGGCTTCTTTTAACCGTTCAACACTTTTTTTGAAATATTCCTCGTCCTTTTCAATAGCGATAAAATCAATCCCCAAATTATGACAAGCGACGGCAGTTGTTCCACTACCCGAAAAGAAATCTGCTACTAGAAGCCCCCCCCCCCGCAACTCTCGGCATGCAATCCCGAAGAATCGTTTCAAATAATTTGAGGGGCTTTTGTGTTGGGTGAAATCTGAATTTGTTTTCGGTTTTATCGTCGTTTATAAAACCTTGTTGAATAAATGTTATTTTCTTTGTAACTGCTTTGAAACTTGTCCAAATAAGTTCACATTGTGAAAAATTATTTTGGAGTTGTAAACTTCCGATTTTATCCCAAACAATCCACGCTTTCGTCGGTTTTAAAAATTCCGTAAAATAATTTCCACCGAATATAATTTGATTTTTTGAAACTCGTTCCATTTCATCAAAATATGTCTTTTCGGGAATTGAATCGTCCCAACTCTTTTTTAATAATTCTTTTGGCTTTACGCCTAAACCGTACGAACCACCGTCGCAACTTATACCATAGGGAGGGTCGGTCAAAACTAAATCAATACACTTGTCGGGAAGTTGTTTTAAGATTTCCAACGAATCGCCAAGAGTGATTTTATTTTTTAATTTTTCCAAAATCATAAAAGCCCTCGAAATAGTTTCATTTGTGCTTGAACATCTTGAAGCCGTTTGACCGAATCTTCATAATGTTTCAAATTCTTCTCAACGCTGATAAAAGGAATGCCCAAATTATAACAAGCAATAGCAACGCTACCCGAACCCGAAAAACAATCCAAAACAACGCCCTTTGAATCTTTAACATAATAATCTCTCAAAATTCGCTCCATAAGTTTAACGGGCTTTTGGGTCGGGTGAATACGAATTTCTTTATTCTTCATATCCTCTTGAATCATTCCGTTCCAAACGAACGAATATTTTCTTATTGCCGAGCCAAAAGAAGTCCACGCCAATTCACAATCGGCATAGTTGCCTGTATTTTGTTTATCCCAAACAATCCAACACGGCGAATTTTTATTGATATTTTCAACCATAAAATTTCCGCCGAATATGATTTGATTCTTTGAAATCCGAAACATCTCTTGAAAATAAATCGGGTCGGGAATTTTGTCGTCCCAATCGCTTTTCCCGTAATCTTTAACAACGCCTTTGTTCGAACTGCCAATCGTTCCACGCCTTGACATCTTTTCGCCATAGGGGGGGTCGGTCAATATTAACTCAATACATTTGTCGGGAAGTTCCCTCATTATATCTAAGCAATCGCCGTGCGTGATTTTGTTCAAATATTTTTCAATCATAAAATAAACAAACTTTGTTGAGCCGTTTCATTATTAAAACGGTCAAGACTTTTTCTGTAATAATTTTTGTCTTTTTCTATTGCTACAAAATTTCTATTCAAACGCTTACAAGCAATAGCAGTTGTTCCAGAGCCGGAAAAACAATCAAGAATCAAATCACCCTCAATAGAAGAATGTTTTATAATTTGCTCAATTAAATATAAACCTTTTTGATGTGGGTGAGTTTCATTGTCGTGCTGAACGTGTTGCATTTTTAAAACATTTGAAAAATTGTTTAAATTGTATTTTGGCGTTCCCTTTTCTAAAACCAAACAATACTCACTTTGATTCCTAAATCCATAACCAAGCCCGAAATTGTTTTTAACGATACATATTAGCATTCTAATATTGAAATCTGTTTCGGATTCAATAAAATTTCTTAATTTGTGTTCGAATTTCCAATTCGTAAATAAATAACAACTTTTGTTGGGTTTAAGAACTTTATACAACAACGGTAAAATTTTATAATTTATCGATTCGTCCTCGTTGTTTAAAATCGTTTTACCGTTGCGACCGTAACCAATCCCGTCGCCATAGGGAGGGTCGGTTACAATTAAATCAAAGGCTTCTATAAGCCCCCCCCCGCAAGTATCGTCAAACTGTCGCCGAGAGTGATTTTGTTTTTTAATTTTTCTAACATTTTAAATTTTTTCCGTTTTAATCGGGCAAACAATTTTCAAACCCGCATCTTCGGTTTCGTCGATGTATCTCGGAACTTGTGAAACGCCGTCCAAAGATTTTCCGTAAACCCAAGGAATTTTTTTTGATTGTTTGCCGTCTGCTTTTGGTTTAAACGGGTTCGGCAAATCAACGCAATCGTATAAAGGCGAACGCCTGTCAAATATTTCGTCGGCTTTTTTACCTCGTACAATTTTTGATTCGTCCCAATCTTGGAATCGTCCGTTTGCTTTTGAATAGAACAAAAATCGCAAAACATAATGTTTACAAACGGGACAAACGCTCAAAAGCAAAATTTCTCTTTTAATTAAACGCCCGTCGGATAATTTTTTTTTGAAAAATTTGTTGCCGTTTCTCAACTTGAAACATTCAATATATTCATAACTCTTTGTGCAAGTTTTGACTTCGTAACTGCAACAATCCAAGATTACAACACTTTTCATCTCTTCTCCCTGTTTATTGAAAGCGAGAAAATTTTTGAGAGCGTTTGTCTTTATTCAGAAAGGAGGCTCGATTATGTTTGAAAAATCGCATTTATGTTAAGTTTTACGCTTCGCTCTCAAATTCTCGCAACGGAGGACAAAGACAAAAAGACTTCCGTCCCCGTTTGACTCGGTAGCGTTCCCGATTGAACTAACCTGTCAACACATTACACATTACAGAAAATTTTTTACGAATATAATGGCAAAATTGCGACTATTTTTAAAACACGAAAAAGGCATGCCGTTTCTGCGTTTGGCATGCCTGTCGATAAATTTTTATAATTTTTAAAATGTAACTCATTTTGTGCATTTTTGCATTCGTCGTCTGCGTTTCGGTTGGGTCGCAAAATTGCGACTTTTTAAAATTTTTCGTACGTTTTCTATGTGGGCGTTGAGTTTCGCCAATTCTTTATCAACATAAATATTGACAATTTCTTTCGTTGTGTTCACTCCGTACTCTTCTCTAAGTTCCTCATAAACTTTTCTTACAGTTCCCACCGAATACCCAAGAATTGAAGCAATTTCATCGGTTGGAATATTCTGCAACATCAAACTAATAATTTTATCTTTGGTTTCTTTACTAACGCCCATTTTTTACCCCTCTTTCGGTTCTTCAACTACTACTTCAAATAATTCGCCAACCGATTCTGCGTACAATATGGCGTTTTCTTCGTTTTGTTTCCTCAATGTTGAAAACATAATGTTTTTGTCGCCTATGAACAAAAGCAACATATAAGTTTCTTCGGGCTTTATATCGTAATATCGCCCGTCGTCCCTTATCGAATCCCAACCCGTAAAGTCGGGATATTTCTTCAACAACATTTCGCCCGAAATATCTTGAATCACCATAACCAAGCGTGCATGCTTTTGATTATGTAATTTCGGATAATGATTGTCGAATCTGATTTTCGCTAATTCTGACATTCTTCCTCCTTATATTCTTTTAAATGTATATATACGTGCTGATAACCACTTCTTTCAACAAGGTCAAAATTTATATAATGTTCAACATTTTCAACAACAAAAATTTTTGTTCCTCTTTCCTTTGCATAGTTTTCTTTTAAAGTAAAATGAATCATTTCTCCTACACGGGGAATATTTGTCAAACCTCTGTCGCACATATCAATTTGAACGATTTCTTCGCCTTCTTCATTATAAAAATAAATTACATTGCTCGTTATTCTTGAACTTACACTTTTAATAACTTTTTCCATTTTCCCTCCTTTTTAATTAACCGAAAGTTCTTCTTTTACATTGATTAAGTTTCCAATTTGATTACCGTATTCTTGAACAACTTGAACGGGAAGAAAGCCGATAATCCAACGCAGGAACGGAATCTTTTTCGAAGCGTACATTTTTAAAACCTCGATTTCATCATCAATCGCCAAGGCAACCTCACGCCCCGAATCGATAAAAGATTGAATCCGAACGGCTTTACTCTCGGCAGGGCTTGAAAGGTCGGTTGTCGGTCTGAAACTTATTGAAAAATCTTTTCCATAAATCAACCCGAGTTTCTTTTGTAAGAAATTTATTGTTTCAACCTCTATCAATTCACTACGAGCCGTTATAAAATGAATTTTCAACCCGCCCGAAGCCTTAAAACAAAGATATTTATACAAAGCCAAGTCGATTCCGTTTTTGTCAGCATTCGCCAAACGATTAAAAATGTCGAACGCTTCGTCTTTTGAAATATTTTGACTTTTCACAACGTCCCAAATCCACGCCGAATCAATCAAACACCCGTCCAAGTCGCATATTATGTATTTTTGTTTTATTTCAGCCACTTAAACACCTCCAAAAAGTTTCAAAAGTAAAAAGATTCCTATGCCAAAAATAAACCCCAAAATAAAACTTGCATGCAATTCGGAATTTATGTCATCACGAGAATCGTTATACTTGTACGTCAAAGACGAATAAGAACGCATCCAAAAACCAACTGCTTCGTTTAGTTCTTTTATTGTTTGACGATAACTTTCATTTTGTTTCTTGTATTCGTTATTTATATCGCTTAATTTTCTTTTTGATTTTGCCATTGTTTCTCCTCTAATTGTTTTCGTAAAATTTTATTGTTTTCTCGTTCATTTTTGAGATTGTATATAAGCCGATTATTGACTTGTTTTAAGGTTTTGACAAATCGCCGCAACCGTCCGATTTCGGAAATTAAAAGTATTACTTCGGCATCTGTCATTCCTCGCCCTCATTGTTTATCCACTCGTCCGTTTCGTCGATTTCTTGAATATCCTCTTTATAGTTTCCGTCGGAATCCCAAAAACCAACATCGACGTTTTGACGGTTGGCTTTTCTTTTGTTCATTTCAGCAATTACGCCGTGAAAAATTTCGTCAAGAGTATCGTCAGAAAAATTCGGAAACATTTTCTTAAATTCCGTACAAGGACGATGTTTGCAAATACACGAACCTTGATTTTTTATAATACATTCCATTTTTCGTCCTCCTCTATCTTTGGAAATTCTTTGTACTCTTTCCCGTCGAGCAACGCTCCCGATTTTGCTTTCCCGATTTTTTTCATAGCCGATACTCTGTTGTATTGTAAGAATGACGGAATCTTTTTTTTAACTGTTGTAACTTGACCGTTAAAATCTATCCAATAAGTTTTCGGAAGTTCTAAATATTCAATACTGCTTTTAACGGGAGTAAATTCGCCCCATTGTTTAAAGAAGAACGGAACGTTTTGTTCTTTACATTGGCGTTGAATATTACGAACCCAATCGGGGTGCATTGGTCGAGCCTTATGCCCCGATTCACCACCACAAATCACCCAATCAATTCCCGTTAAATCAAGTTCGCCCAAATCTTCAAGCAACGGTTCACAACTTAAAAATTTTATTTTTGCGTTTGTTTGTTTGAGATATAGTATGCGGCTTTTGTATCTTGCCATTTCAACCGTTACACCAAGCCAAACATTAAACGGATATTCAAAATCGGGAAGCCGTTCAGCTCTTTTTGTTAGAATTTGAAAAACATTCGGGTCGTTCCATTCGCACTCGTCTAAAATATCTTTAATTTGAGAATCTGTAACGTCTATGTGAAACGTATCGCTCATTGAATTAACAAAAATCAATTTACGCTTTGTGTCTAATCTTGAAAATTTATGATTCGATAACGCTTCTTTGTGAAAAACAACCTCATTAAACGGTTTCGAATATTTTTCTTGCCCCATAGCCGTAAGGCGTTTGTGCATTTTTTCAGCGTAACAATTTTGGCAACCTTGCGAATATTTTGTGCAACCCGTAACGGGATTCCAAGTTTCGTTCGTCCATTCTATTTTTGACACGTCAAATCCTCCCATTCGCTTTTTAAGGTTTCAGAAACACCCGTACTCGGAACTTCTTTCAAGGCTTTAAAGTAAAGTTTTTCGATTTTCTCGAAATTTAATAAAGCCTTGCATGCAGTCTTAACTCTGTAAGAACTAACGAGAATTAAATCAATGGATTTCGCCAAAAAGAACAACATTGTCGCAATTCCCAAACCTACGGAAGCCACTACGGAAAATTTTAATAAATACCAATAAATTATTACAAACATTTTGTTTCCTCCTTTTAGTTGTTTAACCAATTATTCCAAACAATGCCGGCAAAAAAGCCAATCAAAAAGTAAATCATTCCTCGTCCTCCAATCCTTTTTCAATCTTTGCTTTGAACATTCGCATTTTGTTGATTAAAAATTTATTCAATGGACGTATTGGCAAAAAGGGGGTTTCTACAACAAGACTTCTTTTTATATCCTTTAAAACCTTTTCTAATTTTGAAACTTTTAAATCAAGTCTTGCCAATTCTTCTTTTTGTTCTTTGTCGGCTTCTAGAAAACATTCTTTACAAATCCAACCAATCCCTAGTTCGGGGTCAGAAACCTCAACAAAAACATTTTTATTTTTAATTCCAGCTTCCTTACAATACATACATTCTTTTTCGTCGTTCAAAAAATCTTCCGAAGTTTCTTTTCTCGGCTCAACGGTTGAATATTGTTCATATAAAGGGGCTTCAATTTTAATTGTCGCCGCAGTTGATTCTTCAATTTTTTCGTTAAGAACGCTCAAAATATAAGAATAAATTTTGCCAAGTTTATGCCCCCCATACATTTCGCCCAAATTTTCCCAACTTGTAACCCTCAAATTAGCGATAAAAGCGGCAGAAACTTCGTCCATTTTCAACGGTTCAACGATTGATTCTGCTTTGGCGTGAAGTTCTTCAAAATTTTTAATTTGACCCAATATTGAATCAAGGTCGTCTTTGTATGTTCTTATTGCAAAATCTCCTTGATGCTCAATTTTGCAATTATTAACCTTTTCTTCGAATATTCGTTTCAAACTCTCAATTTGTTTTTTTAATTTTTCAAGCATTTTCGCTTCTCCTTTTGTTTTTCTTGTACTTTCCAAATTTTATTAGTTTAATTTTGTTTTTTACTGCCGAAACGCTTCTTGTCGGAATCATTTCGGCAACTTGGCGAATAGTTTTTGTTGAATAATTTTTATAAACAATCTCGAGTTCTTCGCTCGTCCATTTTTCGCCGTGTTTTCTCTCTCCTCCCGTAATATTCATTTACGCCACCACCTCACTTTCAAATTTCATAAAACTAAAAATATGTGCTATAACATCAACCGTCCAACCGTCGCCAATAACTCCGGCGGCTTTGTTACGGTTTAAAATCTTCGTGTAACCCTCGGGAAGCGTTTGGCAACGCTCCAATTCTGTTTGGTTAAGCCAACGACAAGAATATTTGTCGTTCAAATCTTCAAAAACCAAAGTTCTAAACCCGGTCCCGAAGTATCTTTTCAACATTGATTCTTTGCTAACTTCGGGGCGTGAATCTGATTCGGTAAGACAACGGGCTTTCAATCTATCAGCAAAACCACTCGTCAAAATACTTTGTAAATATATTTTTTTGTCGTTTGGTTGTGGAATTGCACAAGTCGGAAAACCGAAAAGATTATAATTTTTGTCGCCAATATTCGTCCAATAATAACGGTTTCTTAATTGAGCCGAAACAAGGCTCGAATTTATATTTACGGGGTAAGTTCCGACGGCTTTTGAAATTGTTTCAAAATCTGCAGACGGCATTTCCACATTTTCAAGTAAAAAATATTTTGGGTTTAATTCTTTTTTTGCTCTTACATATTCCCAAAACAAAGAACTTTTATTCCCATTCAATCCAAGGCGTGTTTTATGTGCTTGTGATAAATCTTGGCAAGGGCTTCCACCAATAAGCAAATCACACCCCCCCCCAACAACCGAAGCAAAATCGACGTTTCTCACGTCGCCGAGTTGCTTCGTGTCGGGATAATTAAACATTGTAACTTTTATTGCTTCGGGTTTAATTTCGCAAGCGTAGTATTCGGCAACGGAAAATCCGGCTCTTTCAAGAGCGATTCTTCCACAACTTATGCCGTCAAATAAACTTACTACTTTTAACCCTCTTTTTATCATTCCAATTCCCCAAACTTTTCTTTTATTTGTTCATAACAACAATTCCCGTTGCATTTACCTTTTGCACAACACTTCTCGCAAAAATCTACATCGTCGCCAAAAAGTTCGTCTAATATTGAAAATAATTTTTCAAAGTTTTCCATTTTTAAAATAACCTCATTTGTAATCTACCGTCGCCGATGTCAATCGGTTCGGGAATTTTTATTTTTTCTTGTTGTTCTTTCCATAATTTCCGAGCGTATTCAACCATTCCGTAATAACCATTGACCCATTCGCTATATGGGGGCAGTAAAGGTTCATCGGCTAACGAGCCACAACCCCACGCACAAAAATTGGGGTTTCCTGTTACGGAGGTAATTCGCCCACACTTCGGACACCACTTAGACGGCATCGGAAGAATCCTTTATTTTTTGACCGTGGAGGGCAATACTCAAAACATCTGCTTTGAAATTTACTCCGTTTGAATCACCTTTCCCAAGGTACATTTTGCGAACGCCCGACGTTTTCCATTCAACTTCAATAATTCCAAGTTGTTCGTGCAAGTTTGGAATTGTGAACCACGCATGCGAAATTAAAATAAATTCGCCAAAGTCCATATTATTCCCCGAGTTCATTTTATAAGGGAAGAACGGACGTTTTTTGAGTTCTTCAAGGGCTTTTGTTTTGGCATTCAATTCTTGTTGTAATTGGCGATTTTGTTTAACTGTTTCTTCGTGATTATTCAATGACATTTTAATTGAACGTAAACGGTCAATAACTTCTTTATCTTCCCAAAATTCGGGATTTTGAGGGTTTTCAACATCTGAAACCAAATCATACATTGATTGAGCAACATCTGCCGAAATTATTACTTGAAATACTTTTTCCATTTTTCCTCCTTACTTTTTCTTGCTTTTTGTTTTATTCGAAACTCGTTTACCCTCAACACATTTAAAATCAGCCTTTGGAATAAAAAATTGTATTCCATAACCTTTAAAGTGAAGAAAACGCCCGTTTCTAACGGCTTTAAATTTTGTAATCGTATAAGTGAATCGTTGTTTATGTCTAACTTTCCGTTCAACCGTACAAATTATAATTAAGTCGTTATCTCGTAAATATTTAAAAATTTCGTAAGAAACCCCGAAACATTCGTTCATCTGTCTTTTTTCGTCTTTGTGGAACTCGTGAATTTCTGTATTTACATTGGTTTTTCTTAAAATAACTCGGTTCTTTTCAATATCACAAACCAAAACGCCGATGCATTGTTTTGGGGCGTATTTTGTAGAACTAAAAAAGCCGCCCTCTTGCAAAACTCGTTCATAATATATCGAAACACACGTTCCATAACTGTTGGCTTCATAAGTCAAACGAAATTCTTTATATTCTTTTGCCGTGATGTGTTTTGCTATTTGTAGAGCAACTGGGTAATAAGTATTTCGCTCAACATTCGGGTCGAATACAACATCACTATACAAATCGAGCATCATTCCGTCGAGTTCTTGAATGACTTGTTCGTTTCTTTGTTCTTCGTTCAACTACACACCCTCCAATCTAAAATTTTTGTGTTCAAAATTTACACAAATCGCATTATTTATGTCGGCAAGCCTTGAAACTGTCGCTTCGCCGTAAATTTGTGCTTCTAATTCTTCGAGAGAATGATTCGCTGAAATAACTGTTGGCAATTCGTGTTCCGTTCTGTAATTGGTGATTGAATAAAAAACTTCGCTCAAATATTCAGACGGCTTCACTTTGTCGATGTCGTCCAAAAACAAAACTTCGGCTTTTTTGTAATCGTCAAGAACATTTTTTGCCGTTTTATCGTTTTTTGCTCCGAACGTGGCTTTAATATTGTTCATTAAATCAACCATATTGACGTAGCGGCAATGCAACATATAATCTCGGTTCAACGCTTCGCACAAAATTGACATCAACATTGTTTTTCCTGTCCCGTAATTCCCGAAGAATATTAAATTCATGCCGGTTAAATAGTTCTTAATTGCGTTTTGGTGATATTTTCGAGCAACCCTCAAAGCGTTCTTTTGTGATTCGTTTGTTGTTCGATAGCAACCAAAACTCATTCCCTCAAATTTTTTCGGAAGAGTTGGGCGAAAATCTTTTATAACTTCGTCCCAACATTTGTTTCGAACTTCAAAAGCACCTCTTAATTGATTAACCTTTTCAGTCGTTTTTTTAAAAAAGCGATTTACAAGGGTAGCTTCGGAGCAGTCGCAATATTCGTTTTTGTTTAAATCTTTGCCACAAAAGGCACATTTTCCGTCTTTCACTCTTACTCCGAATGATTCAATGGTTTGTTTTTGATATTCTTCAACTATGTTCACCATTTCTCCGTTCCCTCTTGTCCTAGCCGTTGTAACACCTTGAATACTTGCTACCCTGTACGCCGCTCGCAACATTTTCGTTGCTGATTTCTTGTTTGTTATATTTACCCTCGTAAACTTTGAGAGCGTTTATATCATTCGCCAAAACCCAGTCAAAAGAGAAAAACGAACTTTTTCTTATAAAAACTGATTTTTCAGCGTTGCGGAATACTACCTCCCAAAATTCTTTTTGAGGGTTTTCGCTTAATCTTTTTTTGGATTTTTCCTTCCTAGAATTAGTCAATTTTTTTGGTTGTGAAAAATGAATACAAATTTCTTTATACAAGTTGAATAAGTCAATCTCGTTAAAAACAGAATCTTCTGTTTTTAATAAAGACATTTGTTCATTGGTTTTAGTATTTAATTTTAATACTTTATTATTAGTATTTATTTGTTCGGGATTTTCCGTTACGGCTGAACCGTTACGGCATAACTGCATCGGATTTACCGTTACGGAAAACCCGTTACGGTGAAAGTCCCTATTGTCGGGGGTTTCCTTTTTGTAGTTTGGATTTTCGTCGGGGTTTTCATAAAAGGTATAAAAACGAGCAAACGCCCCTTTTATACGACTATTTTCAACAACCAAAAAGCCGTGCTTTTCCAATTCTTCAAGGGCTTTTGTAACACTATCTCGACCGTCTTTCGATAAAGTAACAAGTCCGGCGATTGAATAATCCCAATCATCGGGAAGTGATAAACAAACAGTCAACAATCCTTTCGCTTTCAAAGACATCGTTTTTGTTCGCAAACAAATATTACTAATTGTCGTATAATTATGATTTTTAACTACACGGCATTGTCTGCCGTTGCTTTCTTCTCTCATTTCTTAGGCTACCTTTTATTTTTTTATCTACTTATGGTTTTGAATTTCTTTTAATCGGGCTTTGTAACATTTTTCAATATGTTTACGCCCGTAAACTTTTTGAACCCAATTTACGCTCTCTTTCGCCATTGAATATGCCCCTTGGTCTATTATGAAGCCTTGTTTATAAAGCCATTCGGCAAAATCAACACTCTTTTTCTCTCTTCTGATTTTTAAAATTTTATCTAAGTAAACTTCGTATGTTTGTTGAATTAAAAAATCGGTTTTTCTTTTAAAGATTTTCTCTTTTTGGATTTTACGATTTTTAATAAAATTTTGAATTTTCTCAACAAGCGACCTTTTTGGTTTTACGCTTGCGACCGTCGGGAAATTTAACACATTCTGCATTTTTCTTCTCCTTTACTTCTTGGGCAGTTTCAGCCAAAAGCATAAAAAATTGCCCCCATAACAAATCACGTTCTTCGTCGGTATAATCCACGTCGTCAAACTGTATAATTACGCCTACGTCTTTTTTAGCCATTATTGACACTCCTCGAAGTCTGAAAAATTTAATCCTAACAACGAACAAACCGCCAAAAATTCCACGGTTTTAATTTTTCTTTTACCTCTAAGGCATTGAGAAAATTGTTCTTGCGAAATTTTAATTTTTTCGCAAATAAATTTTTGTTGCAGACCTCTGCTCTCAATAACTTCTTTAATTTTTGCTTCAACGCTTTTACTTGTAGTCATTTGTTCGAATATCCTTTTCAATTTAATTTAACTTTTTATCAATTAAATTTATATTACGAACACAACTCTATAATGCAATTTAATTTTTGTCAAGCGTTTTTCTTAAATTTAATTTATATTTTATTGATTTTTATTGATAAAAGCATTATTATTATTTGAAAAAGGAGGTATTATGCAAACAATCGAAAACCCTTACACAGCAGACGAAATTGCGAAAAATTTGCCCGAACGCTTAAAATTTTTTAGAATCAAAGCGAATATGACAACGCAAGAGGTCAGCAACTACCTCGGCAAAACACAATCAACTATTTCAATGTGGGAAAATGGGAAAGCCCTCCCAAGTGTTGAAACAATGTTAAAAATTTGTAACCTTTACAAAATAAACGACATCAATGAACTTATTGATTGCACGGAATGTTACGAAAACGAAAATTTAAGCGATTTCAAAAATCTTAATAGGACGGAACAAAATTTAATAAAACTTTGGCGTTCAGCGAAACCACACGTTCGTGCGGCAATAACTACTTTATTAAAAGAATGTAATTAAAAGGAGTAAGAAAAATGGATTCAATTTCAAAAGAAAAAATTAAAAAAAATGTAAAGTATTTTTCAATAAGCATGCTTGTTGTTTTCTTTTTATTTTTTGCAATAGTTATGATTGCCGCAACTAGCGATGAAACACCAAAAGAACCCGAAAACCTATTAAGCGTTGCCAAATATGGCGAAAAATATCCTTACACAATCGACAACTTGGAATTAAAATGTTCACCTGTCGATGCCGTTTGGGTTGAAACACAAAACGGGGACAAATACGCTCTTAATGGTTTGGCGGCTAACAAACTCAACAATGACCCACAATATAAAGGAAATACAAATTTGATTCTCAAAAAAGGTTTTTCCGATATTGAATTTTTAAACAAAGGTTTTGATATTTGTAAAAAGTAAAAGGATAAATATGGCTAATAACGCAGTTTTATATACAAGGGTTTCGTCCGACGAACAAAAGAAAACGGGCTTTTCTTTGGATTACCAAGAAAAACAGGGGCGAGAATACGCCCAAAAAAACGGATTAAACATTGTTAAAATATTTTCGGAATCATACACGGCAAAAAAGCCCGGACGACCTCAATTTAATGAAATGATGTCTTATGTACAAAAACATAAGGTTGAACACCTCATTTTTTTAAAGTCTGACCGGGCTTCAAGAAACGGCGTTGATTCTGCCGCATTGGTTTATATGGCTGAACGGGATATTTACAACATACATTTAATTCAAGATTGTATTTGTTTAAATCGTCGTTCACGTCCTACCGATTTTTTAGTTTTCGAAATGAACAATATTATTGCAAATTTTTATCCTCGTAATTTGTCGGTAGATGTTACAACAAAACTTTTAGAAAAAGCCGAACAAGGTTATTACCCCGAACGACCTCCCATTGGTTATATGAGAAAACCAAATCTTAAAAAAGCGTATTTGCAAATTAACCCCGAAAAAGCCCCATTTATTAAAAGAACTTTTGAACTCTATTCAACGGGGAATTATTCTTATCAGTCATTAGCAAAACAACTCCGAGAAGAGGGCTTTTTAATTTCCCCAAGCACAAAATGTGGAAAATCAAACGTGGAAGATATTTTAAACAACCCAATTTATATGGGAGATTTTGTTTTCAAAGGAAAACGCTACTATAACGCCAAGCACGAACCTATTATTTCTCGAGAATTGTATTCGGCATGCCAAAAAATAATCGAAGAAAGAACGGGGGCAAGAACAACAAAATATGATTTTACTTTTTCAAATTTATTAAAATGCTCGAAGTGTGGTTGTTATCTCGTTGCTGAACTCAAAAAGAAAAAATATGTTTATTACCATTGTACGGGTAATAGGGGAGGAACGTGTAAATCAAAAAGTTATATAAGAGAAGAAAAAATTGAAAAAGCAGTTCTTGAAACTTTTAAAAAATTTCATCTAGACGAAAACACTCTTCCATTAGCAAAAAGAGCGTTCATAAACCAATTAAAAGAACAAAACGGTTATGTTGAAGAACGAATCGAAAGTTTAGATTCTGAAATTGCAAAAGTCAAAAAGCGTTCCGAAAAATTATTTGAATTGCTTTTGGACGGGAAAGTAAGCAACGAAATATTTGAAAAGAAAACTGCTGAAATAGAAACAACTTTGGACAATTTAATTCTTCAAAGGTCAGCATGCTCAAAAGCAGGCTTAGAACTTTTGAAATATAGCGAAAATCTGTTCGAACTTCTGTCAATGACGACTACGCTTTACTTTGCGATGTCGAACGAAAAAAAACGCCAAATTTTAAAAATGCTATGTTCGAACTTTTACTATGACGGCGAAAACGTAATAATAACAATAAAAAAAGCGTTTCAACCATTGGTCGAAATCGCTAATTTAAAAATGGTGGGACCAGAGGGATTCGAACCCACGACCAAGGGATTATGAGTCCCCTGCGCTACCGCTGCGCCATAGTCCCACGGT
>CAKQQQ010000012.1 GCA_934271065.1 uncultured Clostridia bacterium
GTGTTTTGTCCCAAATATTCTATTTGATTTTTTATGCGGGGTAAATGCCAATATCGCTTAAGTTGTTGGCATTGTGCCCCTAAGACCCCGATAAATGATAAAAATACAAAAACAGATAGGAAGTGATATTTCTGAAAAGAACAATAAGAAAAAATATATTTTTCAGTAATGACGAATGGACTGTTGTATGCAAACGTGCGAAATTTCTGAAAATGAAGCCTGCAACATATCTTCGGAATATGTCGCTTCACAGTGAATGGAAAAACACAAGAGCCGATGATTTTTGCCTGCCGATGAAAATTATCAATCATATCGGAACTGATTTGAAGATGATTATCAGGGTGGCGGAGAACACAAATTCCGAACATCTTCCCAAGCTCCGAGAGCTTAAAAGACGTTTTGAAGAATACCGAGTTCTTTTCATTCGTTACTATGCTCAGCTTATGAACAGGTGGTGAGAATGTGGAAAAGAAGATTCGCAAAGAAATAAAGTACAGCAATGAGGAGTGGAACAAGGTTGTTGAGCTTTCAGCCAAGAGCGGAAAACCGCCTGCCGCTTACATAAGAGATCAGGCTCTGAACATCAAAATCAAGATCATTGATTATCTTTCTCCCGATGACGGCGTTACCGGTATGAGAAACAAATTTCATCGTGAAATGAATGAAGTTGCAAAAACAGTGAATATCAGCAAAGTTGTATATGCAAAAGATGTGGAAGATGCTGAACGTATCATTAACGAAATGGGCGAATTTGCCCGTAATGACCTTAAAGCAATATCAATGCGTGAGGTAAATATTTAATGGCAGTATTACGGCACTTCTCCATAAAGAACTCACCGTTGGCAACTTTGAAATATATCACGGGAGAAATCAAAGCTCAGAAAGCGGCAATCGTTACAGGCATAAATTGTTCCGATGATCCAGAATCGGCATATATCGAAATGAAAATGTGCTATGAACATTACTCGGGAGAGAAATTTCACAGAGTTGGAAATCCGACAGGCAAAGAACATCTGAAAATGCACCATTATGTCATTTCTTTCAAGGGTCAGGAAGTGACTCCACAGGAAGCAGACAGGATAGCTCAGGAATGGGCAAAAGCCGTTTTCGGTGATGATTTTCAGATATTGATTGCAACGCATACCGATACAAATAACATTCACGTTCATCTCGCCGTTAATGCTTTTGGTATGAACGGAAAACGTTGGCTTGACAATAAATCTACCGTGAAGCTTTGCAGGAAGAAAATCAATGCTATCTGCAAAAAGAAAAAGTTGAATGTCATAGAAAATCCGAAATACAACACAAGACAGAATTATGCGGAGTGGCTTGCCAATCGGAACGGGACATCTTGGAAGCATAAGCTTTGTGACGATATTGATAAAATCGTGCTTATGGAGGATATTCACAATATCGACGAATTCATAAGAAGGCTTGCAATGCACGGATATTATGTTCGGAAGGGCAAGTACATATCTGTCAGACCGTCGGATATGGTAAACATCAGACCAGTAAGAACGTTAAGGTTGGGTGACGGTTATGGTCTGGAAGAATTGCAGTACCGTATTGAGAACAAAAATCAGGAAATGCCGCTTGATAAGATACTTACATATTCGGGAGTACAGCGTGAGTATGCTCTTTGTTTAAGGCAGATACAGATAATACTTTATCGGAAGCCGGAAGAAGATCATCGGGTCACATATCGGGAAGTTTTGAAAACGTGCGAGCTTCTGAACTATATTCACGATCACAATATCCACTCCAAACAGGATTTTGAAACACACGTCAACAAGACAGCCGAACACACCGATAAGGTGGTGGAAAGATATAAATATATTCAGAAGAAAATTAAGGAAAGTGAATATATCCTTGAAAACGGGGACAGGTTTCTGGAGCTTTACAGCTCTGATCCCTCAGCTGCTTTTAATCAGGCATCGCTGTACAAGCCGTTTTTTGAAAGAAGTATAAAGTCAAAAGATGATCTTGACAAGGTATCACAGAAGTTGGAAGTGCTAAAAAAGGAGCTTTCGGGTATGCAGAGTGAATACGATAATGCGGTTGCCGCAAAGAAAGCTGTTACCGCACATTACACCACATTTCTCAGACAGATCGACAATGACTATGCAGGATTCATTTATTCCGCAAAGAAAGAGCTTGCAGATTATGAAGCAAGCTTGAATGAACCGCCTAAAAAGGAATTTAAGGAGGTTGTTCGGCAGATGGCTGATTGGGCGGAAAAGGTCAATGCAAAGATAGAAGAAAAGAAACGGGTTGAGGAACAGGAAAGGACAGCTCGGAGAAAGAGGGATTCATACTGTCGTTGACCAATGGTTCAAGGAGGCTTTTTGCCTCACAAATCTAAAAACAATTCATAAAAAGCTGACAAAAGAAAGGACGATTTTATGTATAAAAAGAAAGAGAAAAAGCCTACGAAAATCATCGTAGTGCCGCATTTTATCGGTACAGAAAAGGATGCCAAAATATTTAAAAAAATCGTAGAGGAAAAGGTCCGGAAGAAACTTAAAGAGATAAATAAAACTGCATGATACCTATAAATATAGATTGATTTTTCGGGTCAGCCGTGATATAATAAATATGATATATTACGGCTGTTCGGAAATTATAGGAGGAATTTCATTATGAAACAGCCAAACACAAATATGGTATATACCGCAGCCCTTTATCTCAGACTTTCCAAAGATGACGGAATAATGGATAAAGACAGTGCAAGCATTGATACACAGCGTGATCTTCTTACCCGTTACTGCAATGACAACAATATCATTATCTATGATTATTACGTTGATGACGGCTTCACAGGTCTGAACACAGACCGTCCCGCATTCAAGAGAATGATCGAAGATGCGGAAGCCAAAAGAATAAACTGTGTTATCACAAAGGATCAGTCAAGACTGGGCAGAAATCATCTTGAAAGCGGCTTCTATATGGAAGTGTATTTTCCCGAACACGGAATACGATACATTGCTCTCAATGATAACGTTGATACTATCAATGCTGCCACGCTTGATATTGCACCGTTCAGAAATCTGCTGAATGATATGTATTCGCAGGATATTTCCAAAAAGGTAAAATCCGCACTGTATATCCGTCAGAGTCAGGGGAAATTTATCGGTAATAAAGCTCCGTTCGGTTATCTGAAAGATCCGAATGACAAGAATCATCTTGTTATTGACGAGCGATACGCACCTACTGTCCGCAGGATCTATGAGCTGTATCTTGACGGTAACTGAGTACATAAAATTGCGAGAATACTTCGTGAAGAAAAGCTTATCAAGCCTGCTGCCGCCGCTGTTGAGTTTGTTGACGCATATTCTGCCCACGTTAATTCCGATGAAGATGTGTATAACTGGCGTGACGGAGCTGTTTCCACTATTCTCACAAATCCCGTATATGCAGGACATATCCGAGGACAGCAAAGACCTAAGATATCAGCCAAGAGCAAGAAAAGATACGCAAGAAATTCAAAAGCGATACTTGTTGAGAATATGCACGAGCCTATCATTGAACCCGAAAAATGGGAGTTGGTTCAGAGCATTATTAAATCTCACAGACATGAGAAAGCCGATGACGGATATGACAACATATTTGCAGGACTTCTCAGGTGTGCGGATTGTGGACACACTCTTACAAAATCATGTGCTCACAGAAGAAGTTCCCGTCCCGATATTATTGATATGATCGGTTATCAGTGCAATTTCTACAGGCTTTACGGAAAGAATTACTGCACACAGCACTGGATAGAAGCCCGTGACCTCTACAATGCGGTGCTTTCCGATATTCAGTATCGTGCGAAATGTGCATTGGAAGATGAAGAAAAGATGATAGCGGATATAATTTCAAGACTTCACATTAACGCTTCCGATGATGCAGGCAATGCCGAAAAGGAGCTTCGCAAGGCAAAGAGCAGAATGACCGAACTGGACAGGCTCTTCGCAAATCTATATGGGGATAAGGTGAACGGCGATATATCCGAGAGAAATTACAAGCAGCTTTCTGCAAAGTACGAAACGGAGCAGATCACTCTTGAAAGCCGTATTGAGGAGCTTGAAAAGGCAATAACGCTCAAAAAGGCTGCAACGGAAGATGTTGACTTATCAAGGAATACAGCCTTATAACAAAGCTTGATACAGCTACGCTTCACAGGCTCATTGATAAGATAGAGGTTTATTCCGCAGAGATGATCGACGGGGAAAAGTCACAGAAAATCGAGATTTACTACAAGTTCGTGGGCAGGATATAAGGCTCACGATTATTTGGAAGATTATGTTCCGTATGGAGTGTCCGTCCGATATGCAGCAGAGAGATGGTCGTATTGAGCGACAGGGCAACGAAAATCCCGAGGTCGATATATTCCGTTACGTTACAAATAAATCCTTTGACAGCTACTTGTTCCAGATACTTGAGAACAAGCAGAAATTCATTTCACAGGTCATGACAAGCAAAACTCCCGAGCGAACCTGTGCGGATATGGACGAAACGGCTCTCGATTATGCGGAGGTAAAGGCACTCTGTGCAGGCAATCCCAATATAACAAGAGGAGCTTACGGGGAAAAGGCGATTTTACGTTGTTTGCAAAAATCACGATACAGTCAAAAGGGCGGTATCGTGATTTTTCTTTGTTACAGCATTTGCTTCAAAATATCATTGGAACAATTATTTCCTCTTGACAGTAAACCATATCTAACAGTATAATGAGTTTTGACTCACTTATAGAAAATTGCATTACGGATGCATAGAAGCTGATGGGTTACCTCGGCAAGATAAAATTGTCGGGAAAATTCTTGTTTTAGTTTATCAATAAATATGCTTGAAATAGTAAAATGAAAGTTAAAAGGTGAAAATCGACAAAAAAAGGGATAATAATCCTTATGAGAAGATAGGCGATAATGAGCCTGTCTGCATTGCTGATGAGGTGCCTTTTGAGATTCCGGATTCATGGGAATGGACAAAAGTGGGCAATATTGCATTTGTTACTAAACTTGCTGGTTTTGAATATACGTCACATATAGCTCCAAACATAAAAAGCAAAGGCATACCGCTTTTCAAAGGTAAAAATGTTCAAGATGGAAATTTGATTTATGAATTTGATGGCTATATTTCTGAAGAACTGTCAAATGAGCTTGAAAGAAGCCAGATAAACAGAAAATGCTTATTAACTCCCTATGTTGGTACAATTGGAAACATAGCCATTTTCCCAGGAGATTTCAAAGCACATTTAGGATCAAATGTTGGTAAAATCGAGTTATTTAATAGAAATAGCATTAATGTTCTTGAAGAATTTGTAGTATATTTTTTTAGAAGTAATACAGGATACTCAGAATTAACCAAATATAAAAAAGCTACAGCACAAGAAAGTATATCTATAGAAGCAATTCGTAATGCTTACATTCCCGTTCCTCCTCTCTCCGAACAACACCGCATAGTATCTAAAATCGAAGAACTCCTCCCATACATAACCGAATACGAAAAAGCAGAAAAGAACCTCACAGCCTTAAATACAGCCTTCCCCGACCAACTGAAAAAGTCAATTCTCCAACAGGCAGTACAAGGCAAGCTTGTGCCACAGAATCCGAATGACGAACCTGCTTCCGTTCTTCTTGAACGCATCAGAGCTGAGAAGCAGGAACTTATCAAGGCAGGAAAAATCAAGAAGGACAAGAACGAATCCGTCATTTTCAAACGGGATAATTC
>CAKQQQ010000013.1 GCA_934271065.1 uncultured Clostridia bacterium
CGCTACGCCGAAAGTACTCGTCGGGCGACCGACCGGGAGGATAGGTAGTTGCCGCATTCCGTTAAAGGGTTTGACAAACATCAAACCCTTTTTCATATGCTTTTTAACGGACACACAAGCAACTCGTCGAGCCGTTTATCCTTTTATGCGTACGCCTATGCGGATTGGTTGCCTAATTTTTTTTTAGCGGCTACGCCCGGCTAGCGGCGGCAAGCCGTTTTTTTCTCGTCTATTTTTGAACGGCGAAAAAAGTCGAATTTTGTATAAAATTAGGGAAAAGGATAGAAAATTAAAAATAAAAGTCTGAAAATATGCGGTAATATCGACGATTTTGAATTTTCACATAATTTTTTACAAAAATACACATTTTTTACAAAAATACTTGACAAGTCGTTTTCCGTCGTGCTAAAATAAAAAACGTAAGGTACGCGTTCGTCGCTGCCGACCAAATTAAATACGCGTAAAGTCTTTGCGTCGGCAGTATATTCGGCGCGCGATAAAACTCGGCAAAGGCTGAAGGGGGCTGACCTTTCTGACGCGTTTTTAACACGTCGGGGCTAACGATCGGCGGCGACGGATTCGGTCCTTATAAAATTACGAAGGAAAGACCGCGATTACGGTTTTTGCTTTAACGGTGGAGAAAAAGAAAAAATATGTATGGGTTAATTTTAACGACGGCAGAACACGCCGCCGAGGCAAAAGAGGCGATAAACGGAGATTACGTTTTCGCAAAGAAAGTAAGCGTATATGCAATGAATTCGGCTGTCGCGGGCAGCGAAATGCTCAGAACGAAAGATTTCGTTATGTTTGAATCGACCAACGATTTGTTTTCGTCAAAACTCGTGAACGTTCTGGCGGAAAACTATTCGGGGATAAGACAGATTATCGTATTGACGAAACATTCCGAAAGGCGGTTTACGATAATGTTCAGGACCGAAGTAAAATCGATTTTTAACGCCGCCACTCTGACGGGAAAGATGAGTTTTTGCGATTTTCTGAACGAAGTTTACGAACTCGAAGACGAAAAGAAGAGCGACGCGGGGTTGAGAAGGGTAAAGAGATTCTTTGCCAAAATCGGAATATTCGGTAATCTCGAAGGGCATAGTTTTCTGCTTTCGGCAGTACAAAAATGCGTTGAAAATCCAAAAATGTTGCATAAAATGAACAAGTCGTTGTATCCCGCTATCGCGGCGGAATTCAACACGAACGAAAAATCGGTGGAGAAAAATATACGAACCGCAATCTCGGTGGCTTTTAACAGGGGTAAAATCGATAAGACGGCGAACGCCCGTTACGGAACGAATTTCGGTCGATACGAAAAGCCAACCAACGGAGAATTTATTTCCTTGCTTGCCATGATTTACGAGGGAGAGGAAGACTAAACCTGTTTGCTTCCGAAGCCTTAACAATCGCGACCGCTTAAAAATAACGACGAATATCGTATAGCATTCTCATTTATATTCCTTTGCCTGTGCCTGTTCGTTTAAGCGGTTAAATCATTCTCACGTTATTCAGCCCCGACAAATAAGTAAAAGCCCGCAGTTAATTGCAATTAACTGCGGGCTTTTACTATGCGCGTAATTGTTCTACATTGATTGCTTGCGGCTAATCGGCGTATTTTGTACAATCGACTAAAAACCACGGAGAAACCGAAAATGAAATACGAAGACTGGCTGAATATTTGGCTTAATAATTACATAAAACCAAGCGCAAAAGAACGAACTTATATCCGTTACGAGCAACTTATACGCACGCACATTGCCCTAAAAATCGGTGGCAACGACGTAAACGACCTTACGCCTATCGTTTTGCAATCGTTTGTAACGGAACTTTTATCAAGCGAAAACGATAAAACCGGCAAGGGTTTGTCCGCAAATACGGTAAACGCAATTATATCGGTATTGCAAAATTCGTTACGCACGGCGCATTTGCTTGGGGTAGCCAAAGATTACACGGCAAATATGATAAAACGTCCGAAACTAAATGAACGTAAAATCGAATGTTTTACGCTTGCCGAGCAAAAGAAAATAGAATCGGCTGTATTCGATAGCAAAAAGACAAAAATGTTCGGTATTGTGCTATGTCTTTATACGGGCTTGCGTATAGGCGAATTGATTGCTCTGCAATGGAAAGATATTGATTTGCAAAAAGGCTTGCTGACTGTTTCTCGCTCCTGCCACGATACAAGCGGCGGGATTATGTTTGACGAGCCGAAAACCGCCACTTCACGCCGAGTGATACCACTCCCGAAACAACTGTTACCAAAACTAAAAAGTATAAAGAAAAGCAGCAATTCGGACTTCGTGGTGTCTGTGGGCGGCAACGCCGTTTCGGTGCGTTCCTACCAACGAAGTTTTGAATTACTGCTTAAAAGACAGAATATTATTCACCGCGGTTTTCATTCCTTGCGTCATACGTTTGCAACGCGCGCCTTGGAGTGCGGAATGGACGTAAAAACGCTGTCCGAAATACTCGGTCACAAGAACCCGACAGTCACTCTGAACCGCTATGCTCATTCGCTTTTAGAGCATAAAGTCGCTATGATGAACCGACTTGGAAAACTGCTGTAATTTGTTCACCGAATATGTCA